>CAVONB010000001.1:0-175684 GCA_963697205.1 uncultured Alphaproteobacteria bacterium
GGCTTTCCGCGAACGGTTGACAGCCGCCGGGGTTGAGATAGAAGCGGAGGTTTCATGGGACGGGGGGCCCCGCAGTTCCTACGTTCGGGATACGGCCGGGAACTCCGTGAGTTGGCCCCCAGTAGTTGTCTGACGTCATTTGTCCCGGCTGAACGTGTTACCGGATCAAGACTTGCTCCGTCCTCATTCTTCGATCACCGTTAGCGTCGCTTCCATGAATCCCCATCGAACCACTCGCATCGCAACTGCCGATGATTACGCCGCCGTGGCCGAGGTCATGTTTGATGCGGTGCGGAACGGAAACAGCGACTATTCCCGGCAGCAACGCGAAGCCTGGGTTCCGCAAGTTCGTGGAGGCAGGGAATCGGCAGTCCGGCTGGACGCTCAAACGATCGTGGTCGCGGAAGAGGACGGATGCATGCTTGGTTTCATGAGCCTGACCGAAGATGGCTATATCGATTTTGCCTACACCCGCCCATCCGCTCAACGAACAGGCGTGTTTGACAGTCGCCATCAGAGAGGTTGAAAAGATCGCCCGGCAAAAGGGAAAGCGAAGACTCTGGGTGCATGCCAGTCTGATGGCACAGCCCGCCCGTTTGCACGAGCTGGATTCGATGTCATCGAAGAACAATCGGTCGAAATCCGCGGCCTTTGGTTGCGGAGATTTGAAATGGAGAACAGCACTTGATCAACAAGCTCTGAAGCAACCTGATGACGATGCGGTGGGCATCTCGTGGCTTTCACGGCTGGTGCGAACCAGGGACATGAAGCGTGTGCCGATCGGGGATGCCCACAGGCCCGGCGACTTGATGGGAAAAGACCTGGACCTGAATGTCAGCAGCTAAGTTCCCGGCCCGTTGGCAGGGTTGCCTGCAGACACTTTGTTGCATTTTGGCCAAGAATCGCTGTTACAATCCAAATGTATCTACCACCGGCAGGCTCCGCTCGGCTTCACGGCACCGTTTTACCGCCGGTTTGACAGAGCAAATCTTGGAAGGGTCAGACATGAAGAAACAATCGTCAGTTGGCGTCTCGGTCATGGGATTCGGAAAGTTGCTGTTGGTCACGGTGCTGGTGGTGTGCGTGGTCGACATCGCCGGACTTGAGTCCCGTGGCGGTTTATTGGATTGCCTGCCCGGCTTCCACCGCAATTATGATTGGTGTGGCAATGCAGTTTGTTGGCCGCGCGATCCCCAACATGAAATTCACTACCGCCGCCAAGTAACCGCACCGGACTCCTGAGGTCCGGATTCAGCTTGATTCCGCCGCTTCGTTTTGACTTTGGATCCAATCAGGGCCCGTGGTTGACAGGTCGTCGACAATTTTGGCGGTTATGCATATTGAGTGGTGAGCTTTTGCTACTCGCTGCTGTAGACGTCGGCCCCGTCACACAGGACCTGTCGCCAGGAGTGGTCATCCACCAGCCCGACATGCAAACGCTGCATAAAGCGTTGAGTGAGGGCCCGCATCACGACGGACCCCAAGGTAACGATAGGCCATGCCAGACTCGTTGCCGCCAGGGGAGGTGCCCGCCTGAAACTCCTCAAGCCGGGAATGCAGCAAGTGCTTCTGCCTACCCCAGCTGACGGACGGTCCGGTACCCTTGTGTTACTACATTTGCAGTACGCCGCCAGAAGCGGTGGTCGAGCTTCAACTCCAAAAACCAAACAGCTGAACGACATTCACGTTCCACTGAAGGGCGAGCGGAAACAGGAAGTTCTTCTGGAGTGGTCTTCAGTAACTCTGATTGCTGAAAACATCGCGGCACCAACGCAGAGTAGCCGGATTACTATCGGGCAGCCACGGATGCGTTCAGATCCGCCTTCGCCAGAAGTGCAACAGCTCGCCGGGCAACTCTGGCCTGCCAATGGCGACGTCGAGAGATATGCTCGCAACATTCAGCAGTTTGTTAAAGAAATGGAGTACGCAAAACAATTCCGTTCCCTCGATGCACTGAGTATTCTCGACAGTGGTGCCAACCAGGATGTGCACGGCCAACGCCAACCTGGCTTTGGCTGTGATGCACGGCCGAGGGATTGCGGGCCCAATCGATGGCCGTGATACCGCCCATTTCCGGCGACTCGAAATGCACCGAATCGTTGAATATCACCACGAGGGACGTTGGCATTTCTTCGATCCGTCGTCACTGCATAAGGATGTACCTATGGAACCATGGCAGACCGTGATCATGGCCAAGACAACGGTGGCCGATGAAGAATTGGCCATGAAGCCGCGGATGGGTAGCATGCCAGGCTGTCCCTATGCCCAGGAAATCGAACTGATTCAGACCAGGACGACGACGCTGTGGGGTCAGGATTTCTTTGGACGATCGCCGATCCGATCGCAGAACTGCAGGTAAACGATGAAGTCGTGCAATGGGCCACCCAGGACTGGAAGCGGTACCTGCGGGAAGGATCGCTGAGCCAAGGGCGAATAAAGGCAGCGTCGGCGAAGACAGCTGCTGAAATTTGGGAGGCCTCAAAAATCTGATTAGACACTGCCGGTTGGATTCGGCGACGACGATGACGCAACATAGCCCGTGGCGGGAGCCTGCTGGTCAGATCCAAATTCCGGTTATTGCGGAGGCCTCCGACGGTGGCGGAAAATTCGGACCCATGGTAAGCTTGATAGCCCCGATATTGACTGGACCGCCAAAAATCTTCGTCTGCTTCACAGGGCACCGTATTCTCTTCGGCTCGATCAACGATGCGTCCATCTGCAACCTTGATACTCTGTTTTCGCCCTTGTGCTTTGTTTGATAATGCGGCCACAAGGTGTCCTCACCCCCAGCAGTCCACAACAGCAGGTATCCACGCAGCCTTCAAAGACCAGTTGAAAGCCGCGGCCCAGGGTAAGCCAACGGATACCGACGCCATCAGCGACACAATCCGATTGGCAGTGGAAACAGCCAGAAGTCGATGTTCCGGAACAGGCCAAGCTGGCCGCCGATGAGAACGCCATGCAGAGAACGAGCCCGCCAGGCCAGCGATTCAATGGAACTGACCGAATGCCTGGTCGACATGCTAAGTTGCGAACTACGTAATGAAGAGCTTGCCGACATGGAATCCAGAGCCATTCGACAAACACTAGCGACTGGATCGCGCGACACCAGAACCTGGCGATCATCGGGAAAACCGGACTTGGAAAGAGTTGGCTCGCCTGCGCCCTCGGCCACAAGGCGTGCCGGGACGATCGCTCCGTGCTCTATCATCGCGTGCCCAGGCTGTTCGATGCGCTTGCGCTCGCGCGCGGCGACGGACGTCACGCGCGTCTGCTGAAGAGCCTGTCGCGCGTCGATCTGCTGATCCTCGACGACTGGGGGCTCGCCCCCGTCACCCAGGATCAGGCCCGCGATCTCTTGGAGATCATCGACGACCGCCATGGACGCGGCTCGACGATTGTGACCAGCCAGCTCGCCGTCGAGCACTGGCACGAGCTGATTCCCCAACCCGACCATCGCCGACGCCATCCTCGACCGCCTCGTGCACAACGCCCACCGGCTCGTGCTCACCGGAGACAGCATCCGAAAGGCCGCCGCCAAGCGCGCCGGACTTGACGCCAAGCCCGTCTCCTGACCCCATGCGACCGTCGACGGGAGCCGCTGTCCGCCTTCACCGGAATGCTGTCCGCGATCGACCGGAATCACTGTCCGCCTTCAAATGGAATGCCTGTCCGCCTTCACCGGAACCCGCACTTGAGGCCTTCGTGGGCGTCCGAGACGACGAGCTTGACCCCGCGCAGGCCGCGGCGCGTCGTCGAGCGCAGGAAGTCAGTCCAGAAGGCTCCGCCCTCGCTCGGCATGACGGTGACGCCGATCACCTCGCGGCGACCCTGCGCGTTGACAGCGACGGCGATTGTCACGGCGACCGACGATCACCGCCTGCGAAGCCTGACGTAGGTGGCATCAGCCAGAGGTAGGACCAGTCGCCTTCGAGTGGTCGATCGAGGAAGGCCTTCACGCGCTCGTCGATCTCGGCGCAGAGGCGCGACACCTCGCTCTTGGAGATGCCCGTCATGCCCATGGCCTTGACGAGATCGTCGACGGATGGCGTAGAGATGCCGTGCACGTCGAGCTCCTGGATCACGGCGATCAATGCTCGTTCGGCGGTGCGGCGGTGCTCCAGGAATATCGGGAAATACGAGCCCTTGCGCAGCTTCGGGATCTTGAGATCGACGGTACCGGCCCGCGTCTCCCAGCTCCGCTCGCGGTAGCCGTTCGCCAGTTAGTTAGCTCAGCTGAGCGCTCGTGACGGCCAGCATTGCGAGCCCGTCGGCCTCCAGCTGCATCAAGCGGTTAGCGGCAAAGCCGATCATCTCGTTCAGCAGGTCGGCATCGGCGGTCTTCTCAAGCAGCGCTTGAAGCTGCATCCTCTCGTCGGTCATTACGGAGTCATCCTTCGGTCAGGTGCTGAGTGCGCAACCCAACCCTACCGGGAACCCGCAATGGCCGCACCGGCAGCACTCAGAAAGTTACACCACGCCCAGGGACGCTACCAAGCTGGCGGCATGGAATCGCCGGGATCAGGAATAAATTTCTTGGCACTGGCGTGTGCCCGCCAGTCATGAAAGCGGTCGTCGAGCGGCTTTCGGAAATTGAACTGCCGCAGTACGTGATTGTTGATGCCGTCGATCTTGGACTGGTAGCCGAGCTATGGCGCGGGCCACTGGCATGGGCCTGTGAGCAGCGGTGTGGATAGAAGAAAGTTCGCTGCGGGAATCTTGGGCATCTGTCACTCGATTAACGGTGCCTTAAGGGCAAATCATGTGAAGAATGAACGAAGAACAAGAGCAGCCGAGCGATGCGAACCGCAGACGAGATCAAGGCCTTGCTCGCCTTCGACGCGGAAGGTGACGAGACCCAGTTCTCGCCGTCGCAATGCAGATTGCGGCGACGGAGGCGTGCGCCGGTCATGGCAAGCTCGCCGAGGAGTTGCGCGGGCTCATCGACAAGAGCAAGGCACGTGTGCCGACAGCCTCGAAGAGCGGGCCTATTCCTCTAGCCGCCCGCGCGGTGGCTTGCCGACTTTTGACCGCTTCCTACCCGAACACGAGCTGGAGAAGATGGTGCTCGGTGTGGGCCTTGAGAAACGGCTTGGCCACGTGATCAAGGGAGAACAAGGCCGTCCGCAACATCCGCGCGCGCGACTCCGCGCGGAACTCTGCTCGACAGGACTTCCGGGCACCGGCAAGACCACTGACCGCTTCCGCCCTAGCCGGCGAACTCGGCCTGCCGCTGTTCGTCATCCGTCTCGACGGTCTCATCACCGAAGTTCATGGGCGAGACGTCGGCCAAGCTGCGGCTGGTGTTCGATGCCATGAACCAGACGCGCGGCGTCTATCTGTTTGACGAGTTCGACAGCATCGGCACCGAGCGCGGACTTGGAAACGACGTCGGCGAAATCCGCCGCGTCGTGAACAGCTTCCTTCAAATGGTCGAGCAGGACAATTCCGACAGCCTGATCGTTGCGGCGACGAACCACGTCAAACTACTCGACCGTGCACTGTTCCGCCGTTTCGACGACATCGTGGAGTTCGATCTCCGATCAGGACAGGATCAAGCTCGTACTTCATGCCAAGCTCGCAGGCGTGAAGAAGGGAAAGATCCGATGGACGGATGCCGCCAAGGCGGCCCGAGGCCTGAGTTTCGCCGATGTCGTGCGGGCAGCCGAAGATGCCATCAAGGCTGCCGTCGTCGACGAGCGAGAGATCGTCGCCCACGCAGATCTGATGAGCGCCATCCGTGAACGCCGCTCCGCCGCGACCGGCCGAGAGGTCACCGGCTGATGGCGCTCGCACCTGTGCGGCTCGATCCCCATCTCTTCGATCCGAACGCCGCCACCTCCTCAGACTTTCGCTCCCCTCTTTCCGTGCCGCGCGAGCATCGCCTGGCGACCCGTCAACCGTGCGCAGCACGCCGCAGACTTGAAACGCAAACTGGAAGAGACGATCGCAGTCGCGGAAGTGCGTGCGGAAGCGCAGCAGGCGGCCGGAATCGACGGCGGGCACGGCATCGTCCTTCAATTCGAAGGCGCCGCGAACTTCGAAATTGAAGTTCGAGAGCCTGGACGTTAGCACAAGCGGGATCGAACTTCTCAACGTCCGCACGATGCCCAACGGTAGCGTCATTGCGGCCGTCTTCGTGCCCGACGGCAAACTGAAGACATTCCTGAAGAAAGTCGAAGATTACGCGGACCAGCAGACGAAACCGCGAAAGGAGGACGGCAAGTCGCGTCCCAAAAACGAGGATCTTGTCGCGAATATCGCCGACATCCGCGTGGCCGCCCTTGAGGCCCTTCTGGACCGACACCGTCGCCATGCCGGGCCTCGATGACGACACAACGTGGGAAGTCTGGCTCCGCAAATCCGACGACGTCGATCACCTTGCCCGCCTTCGTGCGCTTGCCGAAGGTCATAATCTCAGCATCAGCGAAGAGGTCATCGACTTCATCGATCGCAGAATCGTACTGGTTCACGGCAAAAGCCGCGGCCTCGCCCGCTGCAACGACCTGATTGGAGCGATCGCCGAGCTGCGATTGGCCAAGACCACGGCCGACCTGTTTACGGAGATGGATTCAAGCGAGCAGGCGGATTGGGTAGACGATCTCGCAGCTCGCCTACAGCCGCCTCAAGCGGGATCACCCGCCGTCTGTTTGCTGGACACCGGATTGAACCATCAGCACCCGCTCCTGGCACCGGCAGTCGATCCCAACGATCTCCACACCTACAAGCCTGCCTGGGGCGTTGACGACCGCCATCCCCACGGCACGCCCATGGCAGGCCTCGCACTTCACGGCGATCTGGTCGATGTCATAGCGAAGATGGTCCCGTCCCGCTCTCGCATCGACTGGAGTTCGTCAAGCTGTTCAACCGCCACGATCAGCACAGAAGCGAGCTGTATGGCGCCGTCACAGTCGAAGGCGTCAACCGTGCCGAGACCCGGCCGTCCGCAAGCGCGCCTACTGCATGGCGATCACGGCGACTGACGGTCGCGATCGTGGTCGTCCCTCGTCGTGGTCCGCAGCTGTCGACGACCTCGACCTCGGGGCGAACGGACGAGGTGCGCCGCCTGATGCTGATTTCCGCCGGAAACACTGATCCGGCCGCGCGCCGAACCTACCCCGACCCCAATTTGACGGACGGCGTTCATGATCCCGCACAGGCATGGAATGCGCTGACCGTCGGCGGGTACACCGAGAAGGCCCTGGTCGATCAGGCGAGATATCCCGGCTGGCAGGCCTCGCCGCACCCGGAGACCTGGCGCCCGCGAGCTGCACGTCGGTGACCTGGAAGCGAACGCGCTGGCCGATCAAGCCGGATATCGTTATCGAAGCCGGCAATCTGGGAAGCCATCCCGACCATGACGATCCTGACTACATCGACGATAGTCTGCAGCTGCTCAGCACCGCGCACGACTTTCGCGACGAACAAGCCGCTTGTCTCGTTTGGCGATACTAGCGGGGCGACTGCCGCTGGGGCGCGCGACCTGCCACCGTGCTGTGGGCCAAGTATCCGTCGTTCACGCCCGAGGCCGTGCGGGCTTTGATGGTTCACAGTGCCGCGTGGACTCCGGCCATGCTCGCCCGTTTCACCAATGCGCAGGGCTTTGTTGATCACGAGGGCTTGCTGCGTTGTTTCGGCCACGGCGTGCCGAACGTGCGGGCACTTCTGTCGAGCGTCGACAATTCTCTCACGCTGATTGCGCAGGGCGCCCTCACGCCGTTCCACAGAGACGGCACCTCCGTCAAACCGCGCGAGATGAAGTTCCACACGCTGCCCTGGCCGGGCGCCGTGCTGGCAGGGCTGTTCGACACGCCGGTCACCCTGCGCGTGACGCTGTCCTACTTCATCGAGCCCAATCCCGGCGCGCGCGGCTGGCCGACGAAGTTCGGCTACCAGTCCCATGGCCTTCGCTTTTTCGTGAAGCGCGCGCCAGAGACCGACCAGGCCTTCGTCAAACGCATCAACAAGGCCGCCCGCGAGGAGGACTACGACGCTGACCCGATCGGAGAGACCGGCGAGTGGTTGTTCAGGGGTAACTCGTCGCTCGTCTCGCTCGGTTCCATCCGCTCCAATGTCTGGAGCGGAACGGCTGCCGACCTTGCGGCGCGCGACCGGATTGCCGTGGTGCCGACATACGGTTGGTGGAACAAGCGGCCGAACCTCGAAGGTTACGTCAAGGCCACCCATTACGCGTTGGTCGTCACGATCCGGACGCCGGCGACTGACATCTACACTTCCGTAGCAGACACAATGAATGTCCCGGTGGTTATTGAAACCTGAGGCGCGGAGCCGTGCTAGCTCGGCTTCCCAGATGGTTAGCGCCTCAAGCTTTTCTTTGTCATAGGCCTACCGGTTATAGACCGCATCGGTGACGCCCCTGCTCCTCGGACTGCGGTTTAGGACGAGCGCGCGCACGTGAGACATGACGCCAAGTCGCGCCATTTCCGTCCCAACGGTGCGCCGCAGATCGTGCGGTGAGACCTTCGCGATCTTCAGTTGGGTCGTGCCCCTGGGCGTGGTGTAATCGGGCGTCTCCGGCAGGATTAGCCGGATAATCATAACGCCGCGATTCTTGCGACGTCGATAGTATAATCATCGCAGACTTGTGCGACGGTTTCCAGGCTCATGTAGCGGCGTGTGACGGCCCACTCGTCGTTCTGCTCAAGCATCAGCGCGCCGACGAGCCGAATGATGGCGGCGTCGTTGGGGAAGATACCAACGACATTCGTGCGCCGTTTGATCTCCTTGTTCAGTCGCTCGAGCGGATTGGTGGAGTGGAGCTGGCTCCAATGGTCCTTGGGAAAGGCCATGTAGGCGAACACGTCGTCCTCGGCCTCCCGCATGAGCTTGGCAAGTTTATCAGCAGGGTCGGCAAAGGCATCGATCAGCTTGGTCCATTGCGCGCGAGATGCCTCACGGTTGGGCTGCTCAAAAGCGTTCCTCAGCGCGGCTGCAACCATAGCTCGGTTTCGTTTGCCGACACAGGCCAGTGCGTTTCGCATGAAGTGGACCCGGCAGCGTTGCCAGGAGGCGCCGAGCACTTTAGCGGCGGCGGCTTTGAGCCCTTCGTGCGCGTCGCTGATGACGAGCTTGACGCCGCGCAGGCCCCGGCGCGTCAGTGAGCGCAGGAACTCGGTCCAGAATGCCTCGGCTTCCGAGGGCATCACGGTGATGCCGAGCACCTCGCGCCGCCCCTGCGCGTTGACGGCGACAGCGATTATCACCGCGACCGACACGATCCTGCCGGCCTGGCGCACTTTGACATAGGTTGCGTCCAACCAAAGATACGGCCAGTCGCCTTCGAGCGGGCGGTGGAGGAAGGCTTTGACCCGCTCGTCGATCTCGGCGCAAAGCCGCGATACCTCGCTCTTCGAGATCCCGGTCATGCCCATGGCCTTGACCAGGTCGTCAACCGAGCGGGTCGAAATGCCCTGGACGTAGGCCTCCTGGATCACCGCGATCAGTGCCTTTTCGGAGGTCCGCCGATGCTCCAAAAAGACCGGGAAGTAGGAGCCCTTCCTGAGCTTCGGAATTTGCAGCTCGACCGTGCCGGCGCGGGTCTCCCACATCCGATCGCGGTAGCCGTTGCGATAGTTGAGACGATCGGCGGTCCGTTCGTGCCGGCCAGCGTTACATAGCGTGTCGGCCTCAAGCGCCATCAGCCGGTTGGCGGCAAAGCCGATCATCTCGTTCAGGAGATCGGCATCAGAGGTCTTCTCAACCAGCGCTTTGAGCGCCATTCTCTCATCGGTCATTGCGGTCGTGCTCCTGTCGGGCGTCGAATCACCAATTCAACCCTACCGGACACGCCGCAGTGGCCGCCTCACCGGCAGCACTGAAAAGTACGCCACCGCCGGGACTTGACTTCGGCCGCCTACGAGGCGCGCCATGGCCCGCGTAATCGCCATTACGGTTGCGCGGATCGGGGGGCCTCGGCTGACGGGAAGACGAATGTGCTTTTGGCGGGTGTCATCGCCGTTGCCGAGACGTTGCGGAGCGTTTCCCTGAGCTGGGCGCGGACTGAAGTAAGGACCTGCCGGGTTTGTGTCGCAGCCCACACGCTGCGGTGTCGGCCCGCTTGCAGACGATGCAGAGACCTGTCGAGAGCCGATCCGAACCCAGCGGCCGATCGGATGCTCCGGAATTCCAGGGCCGCGCAGAACGCGTGCGTCGAACATCGGATTGGGATAGCCACTGCGCGTCGGGGTGAAAATGCGCGGCGCCCAGTTGTCGAAGCGCTCGCCGATGTAAGCCACGTCCTTGCCGGCCGCAAGCAGCGTCGCGATCATCGACCCTACAGACATGTCCGAAGCCGATGAGGTCGAAGTAGTCGGCGAGGACAAGATCGGGCCGACCGGGCTCCTCTCGGAGCGTCCTTCAACTTCCGCCAGGAACGCAAGCGAGACGATGCCGCGCACGCCCTCATCGAGCGCCAGGACGCGTCCGGGCCCTGGCGCGTGCGAACGGGCAGCTGATCTGCCATGATGGTGTCCCCTCCATGTCCCCGCGGGCAGTGTACCGTAGCGAGATAATCAGCGAGGACGGGGTTATTTCTCGGTCCCAATCTCACAGCCGACCGCGAACAGCGTAATGAACGGTAACAACAAACGGGTCGCACCACAGTCTGCACGAAGCAACGCCCAGGGCGTGCACTCCAGACACTTCCCTTCTCTCCTATCTGCGCTATCCTCCCCGTCTATTTCTCGCGCGGAGGTATGGGGTGGCGCGCATCTTCATTGCGTATTCGAGCCGCGACTGTTCCCCGTCAGGACCTACCGACAGATTGAGCTGGTTGCGTAGTAGAGTGTTTGCGGCTCATCGCAGCCCCGTGGAGGGACACGATAAGACAGCGCGACAAGCAGGCTCCGCAGAGCGCGGAGCAGACCGTCAGGGACATCCGCAGAGCGACCCGACGGCACTTCTCGGCCGAGGAGAAGATCCGCATCGTGCTCGAGGGCTTGCGCGGCGAGGACAGCATCGCCGAGTTGTGTAGATCTGGAAGGAGCTTGCGCCGGCATGTTTGCGCCGTTCCGGCCCCAAGCTGCGGTCAGGTTAAGGTGTCCATGTGCTGCGATAGGAGCGGTGAAAATTAGATCTGGTCCTGCGCTTGGCTAGTGCAGTGGCGTAGGATCTAGCGGCTTCCAGCGACGTCGCTAAATTGTAATGACGCGTCGTCGTTGCCACAGTGCGATGCCCGAGGATGGTGGTGGCCAGCCGCACGTGCGTCGGATCATGTATTGCTATGTGAGTCGCTGCGCAGTCCCTGAAGAGGTGCGGAGAGATCGACTTGCCAAACGCTCGACGTGTGAGTTCGACGATCTTCAGGGCGATGGAGTGAGCCGACTGCGGGGCACGCGATAGCTGAGCCACAGTGCGTCTCCAGAGTATAGGTCATCGGCAAGTGCTGGACGATGGACGCGGATGTAACGGTCGAGGGCTGAATTCAAGGTCTCAGGAAATGGCATCTCGATCGGCTGTCCGCTTTTTGTCTCACGCCCATCGAAGAGCAGCCACCAGCGGTTGTCCCTGACAGTCAGTTGCTCTCCAATCGCAATGCTAGCGAAGTTCTTGCGGCGGAATGGGCGCAGGGCCAGCAATCCGATTGTAGCCCGTCGCGATAGCGCGCCGCGGTGATGCGCGGGCGGCAGTTCGGCTCGGCCTCCGCCTCAGCCATAAGGTTGAGGCCTAATTGCAGGATCCGACCAGGGTCTTGCAGGCGCTGACGCGTCCCGCGTCTCTTGGCCCCATGTGGCAGCTTGCGAATGGCGGATTGCAGAACGGTCCGATCTCCGCCAGGTTCAATCACGGCGAGAGCGCGTTCCAGTGAGACAAGTCGATTCCTTATCGTGGCCTCGCGACATCCGCGGCGCTGCATGTCTTCGACGAGGCTGCGCAGGCGATCTCCCGTCCAACGAAGTGACGGTGCCTCCTGACCGTCAAGCTCCCGCTGGTGTAGCAGCCAAAACAGTGTATAGCCGTAGGCCTTGGTGACCGTCTCGCAGGTCGCGGGTCGCCAATCTGCCGCAAGACCTACGGTTTCAAGAAAGCCGTCGCCTGCGCTGAGGGCCCGTGCCCACCCTCGCGATCACGCTCGGGCCACTCGGCGACAAGTAGGCGTGTTCTCTCTTTAGGCATTCTTCGCGCACCCGGGAGTGACGGCGTACTACTTGCATGGCATTCGCCCGGCGCTGCTCGATGTGTTGATCGTAGCGGCGTATTGCGGCGGCGACCTCCATGCCCGCGTAGAATCTGAATTGTTGTTGCGATTGATTTGTGTCCGAGCAAACGTCGGATCACTTCGTGGCCGCCGGGGTTGTCCTGGAGGTAGATGTAGCCAGTCAGGTGCCGGAATTGATGCGCGGTCAAGCGCACACCGACTTCGCTTTCGACCATGGACGCGATCTGCGAACTTAAGAGCGCGCCGGCCTTGTGTGATGCGCCTCGCCCTGGAAACAGGTAGCGCGACGGTTGACGCTCCAGCAGCGGACGCACGTGAGCGAGATAGCGGTCCAGCAGAGCAATAGTTGCCGGTCCTAGCTCGAATTCCAGGTCGACATCGTTCTTGACCTCGGTCCGATCGAAGACCAGGTGAACGCTGCGGTGCCGCCCAGACCCGCGATCAATCAGGTTCTTGTCGAGGTCGATCGAGCATAAGTTCTGAACGCGCACAGGTGCATGGGTCAGCAACTCGATGGCCAGGGCGACCTGGAGTTCAACCGCAGCCCTCTCGTTCAGGACATCAAGAGTCTTGTGCCGTCGCCAGATTTTGGAGGGAAGAGACAGAAAGCCGCTGACGATCTCTTCGTCGTCGAAAACACGCAATGTCGCCCGGTTCTTGGCCGTCATTCCACCGGGGCCGGTGTCAAGCCGGCGACGGATAGCCTTCAGCTCTTCGAGGTGCTCCTGCGGGACCTTGGCCCAATTTTGACCCATGACGCAGAGCACGTGGGCGTAATTTCGGAGGTGTGTCGTCTTTCTGCCTCCAACGCGTTTGTTGATGTAACTCAATCCAGACTTCACCCGGTCGACACTGAGTAGCGCCTGGATGCTGTCCAACTCCGCCGGATCAGCGCCCTGGTGCACGAGGGCCGAGGCGAGACCGCGCAGGATGTGCATGCGCTGCCGCGCCGTGGCAGGCTTGATGGGTCGCGGGCTCGACGGGTCGAACAGGTCGGGCTTCACGGCGGCCTTGAGCATGGCGTCGACATCGGCCTTCAGGCTTGGTGGAAAGTGGTCCCAATCGAAGAAGAAGTCCCTCCTCCGGCTGGCAAGCTGGACGCGAGTCCCGGGCCAATCATCGCGTGTGTCGAAGGCCCGGTTCCAGGCGCGCAACGCGGCGAGATAGGCCTCGCGGGGACGAAGACGAGCGCTGAACTCTCCAAGATGGCGCTCGTAGTTGCCGAAGGTCTCCTGCGTGACCCGGTTTGGCTCGATTCCCTGGGACGTGCAGAAGCGGGCGAACGGTCGAAGGCCGAGCCGGAACGGATGTTCCGGCAGGGGGGCGAGCAACCGGTCCCAATCGTGAGAGAGCGGAGTTGAAGAGCGGCTTGGGGCCGCGGCACACCTGCCTGATCCAGGGAGCGGAAGACGAGGCTCTTGAGGTTTCGCCACCGGGCAGGAGAGAGCCTGTGCCGGGCCGGCATTACCGTCTTCAGAACCTCGCGGACCGATTTGACATCGCATGGGATGCTGGTCAGCGGGCGACGTGTGATCCGAGCAATCGTCCTGAGCGCCGACGCACGGTCCCGGCGCGTGTGCTCCGGAATGTCCGTTGCGCTCAGAATAACCTTCAGCACATCCGCCAGCGTTTGACAGAGGGCAGGGTTCGAGGGATCAATTTTGGCTTCTTCGTTTTCGTTTTCATATGACATGATTGACCTCGTTGTGACAGTAGGTGATATAGGGTGAAAATCGTTATTGCAATACCTTGTAATTGTGCATCACGTTTCTGGTAATGGAGTAACGACGGGCCGAATTGACGGGGAATTATAGTGACTTGATATGTCAGGTTCTGACAGATCAGCGAGATCTTTCGAACTGATCAATGGCTTGCTGCGAAACACGTATGCAGCGGCCGAATTTTTTCGCACGAAGCATGCCATCCTCGGATCCAACATTACGCGCACTGTGCGTTGGCTGGCATGGAAGTCCAGTGCAACGTCACGTACTGTCCCGCCAGGGACCCGCAAGATCGTCGCAAACGGAGCGGGTGTTGAGCTCCGCGATCTGGGAACATGGTTCGGACGTCTCTTACCAAGGAGGTGGTCCGGCGGTGTCCCGAACTGGTCTTGTGCCTCGCCGTCTCAGGTGGGCGTCCCCTCGGACGCGGGGGTCCGTGATCGCGAGACTCCATCCTCCGTCAGCCGAGGATGACGCAGCTCGTTCCGCTGTCTTCTGAAGGTTTTCTCGGCGGCTCCGAGTGTTCTCTTGTTCTTTTGTTCATGTCTTTTTCCTTCTTTGAGTTGTTTGAGCTATTTTGGCTTATGTTTGCTGCGCGGATTTTCGTCTTCGACGGTAATTTAAAGCGCTTGCGATTCAAATGAGGCCTCGCTCCCGTCAGCCTGCTCAGATTTCGCGTTATGACTGCATTCTTTGCGCCAAGAATTCGACGTGCCATAGCAAGTCGCATGCAAGCCTTACGAACGGGGACCATTTGCCTTCGGGAGATTGGCGGGCCGCCACCGTGCTTTACTAGACCGATTGGTAGATTAGCAGTAGCTACTCGTGGAGCCATGTGTGTGTTAGTGACAGATCAACGCAAAATGAATCGGATTGTCAAGAACAATGAGCACAGATTCTAATGCCACCCAATGCGTCCGCCCAGATGTGGACAGAGCATGGAGTCGATGATTAGCCAGACATTTTCAGCAAGCGCTGGAGCACGTTCCTCATTTTTTGTTTAAGATTTCGTCGACGCTGCTTGAGGTTGGCTTTGGCGACATTCAGTGTCATCGGCTGCGGGTATCGGGAGATTCCCGCTACGACCTGCAGGTCGTAGCATTCGAGATGCCTAAGGATTTTGTCGCGCATCTCAGGACTGAACACAATGGGACGGCCGCGAGTGGGGCTCGCGGCTCGCTGAAGACTCGACCACGTTTCTTCCTCGATAGGATCAGGTCCGAGACGTACTTTGCGACCACGTTCCATCACGCTGTGCCGTCCGTCCGCTCGAAGTAAGTGCCGATTTCCGGCACATTGTGCGTCTTGCACATTTGGCTGCTCCGACTGAACTGCAATTCCGAGCCAACGATCAGGGGCCAAATCTGAGTTCCGGGGATCCCCGCAGTACGTTCTAGGAATTCGAGAGCCTCGACACGGACCCGATCGAGCCTCACGGTGACCGCGGATGTCTTGATACACCGAGACGGAACTCAGGGCGCCAAGTGACAAACCCACGTATTTTCGCACCCGGGTTTGTCACTCTGTCGGTTATCGGCTGACGGTGTACGGCTCGATCTTCCGCAGCTTAACCCAAACGCGATTTTCCGGTCCAACCGCTTGCGAGCGGTTGTTGGAATGGAAGGTCCGCCAGCAAGCGGTCGTTGGCCGTCTTGGGCAGCGGAAGGGTTATGGGACCGGATCTGACGCAGTCAATGAACAAGGCCGCGCGCGTTCTGGATGAACCGCAAAATTGGCGTTGCTCGGTTGGAAAAAGTGGCGGAATGGTCCTTGAGCACTGGGAAGCCATCTGCTGGACGGCTCATGCGGGCTCTGAGGACTGCTGCGCGGATCGCGACGGACGATCCCGTCTATCTTCCACTGTTCGCCCGGCTCGAACGCGAACTGGCAGAACATCGGGAACGCGATGCACTGCGCAAGCGTGCCGTCATCCTGGCTGGCGGTGCGGCGCACGATCGCAGAGGGAGTGGTCAGAAATAGGCATCCAGCTCTGCTGTGGGCGAGACATCGAGCGAGAAGGCCGATCTCAAGAGCCATGCGCGCTTTTGCTCGAGAGAGGGTCCGCTGCCGTACCGAGGGCGGCTGTATTCGTGGCCCATCAGCTCCACTTGAACGCGTTCCGGCGGCTCAAGAGCCGTGAGACGGTCTTCGAAAGTGTGCCTCAAACTGTAAAGGGAGTGCTTCGGTGTTGGACGCAAACCCGAAGTGGCGAGGACCTTGTTGATGAGCGCCGAAACATTGTCGGCACGATTAGCATATCTCGGAAAACCGCCAAATCGTTCGATGGCTGTCCGCGCGGCAGCAAGACTGACACCCACGAGAGGAATGTCACGGTTGCTGGCGCGCGTTTTGGTTTCGCGTGTCGCGGGTCCGATCTGGGCGTGCGGCACGTCGTGATCGAGGCAGATGGTCTCGCGCCCAAGGTTCACGATTTCGCTTGGCCGCATGCCCGTTTCGATCATGAGGTAGACAACGAGACGCGCCTCCAGATTGAGGCCGTCGAGGGCGCCCCGCTTCAGGATTCGATCGCGCACAAAGTCTGGGGTGAATGCGGTGCGGGGATTATGACGTTCACCCTTGAGCCTCATGCGGGCAAACGGCTGTTCAATCCCAAGCCGTAGCTTGTCGCTGACTTCGGTGAGCATGGCATTGAGTGCGCCAATGTCCTTGTTGGCGCTCCCCGGGTCCTTGCCCTCATCCTCGACCCGGGTGATCCACCAATCCCGGAACATGAGCGCGTCATCACGCGTGATCTCACTGATCGACTTGTTTCCAATCACCGCGATCAGGTTATTGACCGCTTTGATGCGCGGGTTACGCCACTTGCGCACCTGATCCGGCGCCTTCGACCTCAGAGACGTCCGCGTCAAAGCGAAGTAGCGATCCGCGAGTTCGTCGAGCGCGATCTCCGGCTTCGGCGCCCCTCCCAGGACGGCGCGGACAGCCGGCCGGGGATCGGACGAGATTCTGACGCTCCAGGAGTTCCAGTCGCGCAAGGATCTCCTGCAGGTCAGCAGTGGCCAACTGAGCTACTGGCGCATACGGGACGCCGAGGGCTTGTGCCTGTTCACGGGCCTCCTCGTAGGCGACCAAAGCCGGCATCGATTGGTCCCGCGATCGCTCCCGTGCAGGGACGCCCAGAAGCGTTCAAGTTCGGCATTGAAACGCTGCGCGATCGGTACCGCGTCGGCCAGTGTGCTCTTTCTTGTCGAGCGCTGGATGACGCCGCGCGGATCGAGTTCGGCCAGATGGGCAGGCACACGACGCTTGAAGTGCCAGACCCTGCCAACCTTGAGCATATGCTCTGCCATGACGACCACCTCGGATCGCTTGTGCGATGATCCGTGTGGCAGTTTGTGTGGTAACGGCGCGCAAATGTCAACGATATGATGAAAACATCAATGATTCCATGGTGGACTCTGATGAGATCTGGCGGAGAGGGGGGGATTCGAACCCCCGATACCCTTGCGAGTATGCCGCATTTCGAGTGCGGTGCTTTCAACCACTCAGCCACCTCTCCATGCTTCGTCATCGCCGGCGAACCGAGCAGATCCGGCGACCGGCGCTCAAGTCCGGGCCGCCCGCTCGATGGATGGCGGGCTTGGCGCGGAGCGGCCGTGCCTGTGGCGGGCACGGCGGCCGGCAAATCCAATCCCTGCCGGCAGCGGCACGGCCGTGCGACGAGGATCGAGGAAGCGTGGCGTGCTTACAGGCATTTCGCCCGGGTGTCCATACGGCAGGCGGCTTGGCCCAGCGGGCCGTCGCGGGCGTGTGTCCATCAACCCCACCTTAAGCCGTTCCGTGGGAGGATCGTCGAGAAAATGGGGACACCCCACCATTTTCCGAGCTCGCGTCATGTGTTCGAGCCCGCCGGTGCTGAAAATGGTGGGTGTCCCCATTTTCCAGTGCCGGGAGGTGTTTCCATGGACAGGCGGTCGTTTCTGGGCTTGACGCTCGGCCTGCCTCTTTACCTCACGGCCTGCGCGCGCAGCGAATCCTACCGCTACAAGCTGACGCTGTCGCTCGACACGCTCGACGGCGTCAAATCGGGCTTCAACGTGGTCGAGGTGAGCCACAATGAGGTCAGCTTTCCCGCGCGCGGTGTCGTGGCGCACGTCAAAGGCGAGGCGCTCTACCTCGATCTCGGCCCCGGACGGCGCCCTCTGATTGCGCGGCTGACGAAGCGACAGGGCCCGAAGGGCTGGGGCGATGGCTGGGAGGAGGACCGCCCGACGCGTCGTGCTGGCGCGGCGCTATGGCGAGACGAGTCGCATCACCGACCTGCTGGAGACCGTGTCACGACTTCACGCAAAAGCGCGGGGCGGTGAGCATCGACACCTACGACCTGCCCGACCTGGTGACATTCGCCGATGTCGCCGATCCCGCCAGCGTCATGGCCGTCGATCCCGACGACCTGACGGCAACGCTCGGACCCGGCATCCACTGGCGGTCGATGAAGCTCGAGGTCACCGACGATCCCTTGACCAGGGGAATCGAGAAGCGGCTGCCTTGGATCATTCGATACTCCGACAAGATGTTGGACGGGATGGGCCATGGCCGGAGAACGAACCCCACGCTTGCATCCCGAATGAATACAGCATCCTTCAAGAGGGCGAACTGATGACGATCGATCGCAATCTCGATGCTCTCGATTCTGGCGCTCGACGCCTACAATCGTGGCTACAACGTCGGCATGAACGTTGAAGGAACCCACATTGGAACCGCGCTGATCGTAAGCGAGGATTACACAACAGACGAACAAGCCGCAGGCTTCTACGCCACCGCCTACGACTGGAACGACGGCACGGCCACCCAGACCGTGATCTCATATCGCGGCACGACGTTGGAACATTGAGACGCATGTCGCGTCACTTCGTTCCGCTCTCACTGCTTGTCATCCCGGCCGGAGTTCGAAGAGCCGGGGCCCAGAGGCTTGGCTCAGAGACCTGGTTGGGAACCGGCACCGTTTTTTCCGCGAGCGGCGGGTGCGATGACGATAAGCGTGGCGGCGCGGAAAATTGAGCCTGTCCCTGGGCAGGCCCGTGGCTGATCCCGGGCGCCTCCGTGGCGCGCGCGGTCATCCCAATTTCTTCGGGTTAGCGATCTTGAGCTCGGCGAGCAGCAGCTTCCTCAGATCCTCGGCCAGGGTCGGCAGCGTGGTCTCGCTGACGGTGCCGTCGCGGATGTCGGCGGCGAGCTGCGGGAGCGTGCCCTCGCCTTCCTCGTAGACCTTGTCGAGCAGCGCCCATTGCGCCTCGTCGCCCTCCGACAGCACCTCGCGGCGCGCGATCTCGAGCGCGTTGGCGATCATGGCGGCGGTGTAGCGCTTGTCGGCCGGGAGCGAGGGTGCGATCTCGCTGCGCAGCGTCGTGACCGCGAGCGCGATCAGGTTGTCCGCGGAAAGCCGTCGTGTGCGCATCGTGTTGGTCTCCCGCCGTTGGTCCGGTCAGATCTTGCGCACGCCGCTCGCCAGAACGGCGTCGAGGGCTTCCAGCTCCAACTCGGGGGCCATCAATCCGGTCAGCGCGGCCTCGAGCGATTCCTCGCCACCCTTGCGGTAGCGGTCACCTTGCAGCACGGCGATGGTGGCCCATTTGGCCAGCGCCATGATCTGCCAGTAGGGGAGGTGGCTGCGATCGACAGTGCGGCCGGATCGGGCTTCGTAGGCGTCGAGGAAGGCGTCGAGGGTGCCGACGCCGCCGGCCTCGCGATCGTCGTTGCCGAAGCGCCAGCAGCGCGCGGTGAACCAGCCGATGTCCTCGTCGGGGTCGCCCCAGTGGGCGAACTCCCAGTCGAGGATCGCGGTCAGCCGGCCGGCGTCGACCATGTAGTTGCCGGTGCGGAAATCGCCGTGGACGAGCACGGTCGGTCCGGGGTCCGGGCGATGGCGGTCAAGCCAGCGGAGTACGAATTCCAGCGCGGGCCGTGCCTCCGTGGCGCCGTCGAGCGCGTGGCGCAGCCCGGTGACTGCGGCACCTGCGCCGGGGTCGCCGGGCAGCGGCAGGCCGTCGAGGCCGGGCTGTGGCGGGCGGATGGCGTGGATGCGCGCCATTTCCGCGCCGAGCTGTGCGGCGAGCGCATCGCCATAGGCGGCCAATTGTGGATCGCGGGCGATGCGGCGGCCCTGGGCGGTGCCGGAGACGAAGCGCTGGAGGAGGAACGGCGAGCCGATCAGGGCTGGATCGTCGCCGCGCGCGAGCGGTTCGGCCACCGCGACACCGGCAGCGTGGGCGGCCTGGAGGACGGCGTATTCGGTTGCGCGGTCGAGGCTGTAGCCGGTCTGTGCGGGCGCATCCTTGCGCAAGGCAAAGTCGTGGCTGCCGGCGTGGGGGCCGCCGTCCAGCGTGACGGCGAGGCGCCAGTTCTCCTGCACGGCGCCGCCCGGCAGGCGCTCGGCGGCAACAATGCGGGCCGAGGCCGCGCCGAGCGCGGGGGCGAGCCAGGCTGCGAGGGCGGCTGTATCGAAGGCGTGGCCAGGCGCGGCGGCGGGCGGGTTGGCGGTGGTGTTCATCGCTCAGCCCATCGACAGGAGCGTGCCGCCGTCGACGGTGATCACGCTGCCGGTCATGTAGGAGCCGGCGTCGGAGGCCAGCAGTAGCAGCGGGCCGTCCAGCTCTTCCAGGCGGCCGGCCCGCTGCATGGGCGCCTTGGACAGCAGCCGCTGGCCAGCGTCGCTCTTGAGGAAATCCTCGTTCAGCTCGGTGACGACGTAGCCGGGTGCGATGGCGTTGACGCGGATGTTGTCGCGCGCGAGTTCAAGCGCCATGGCCTTGGTGAGCTGGATGACGGCGGCCTTGGAGGTGGCGTAGGGCGCCAACGTCTTCAGGACGCCGAAGCCGAGGATGGAGGAGATGTTGACGATCGAGCCGCCGCCATGCGCCTTCATGCGCCGCGCGGCCTCCTGGGCGACACGAAAGACGCCGTCGAGGTTGACCGACAACACCGAGCGCCACTCGTCCTCCGTCGTCTTGAGGAGAAACGACCCGGAGGGCACGCCGGCGTTGTTGACGAGGATGTTCACGGGCCCGAGCGCCGTCTCGGCGGCCTCGAAGGCGGGTGCGATCGCTGCCGGGTCGGTGACGTCGAGGGCGACGGCGCAGGCGCGACCGCCGGCAGCTTCGATTTCGCGCGCCAGTGCCTCCAGGCGGTCGACGCGGCGGGCGGCGAGTGCCACGGCGGCACCTGACGCGGCAAGCACGCGGGCGAAGTGACGGCCGAGACCCGAGGACGCACCAGTGACAAGCGCGGTGCGTCCGCTGAGTGAAAGTTCGAGTTTGGGCATCGGCCGTCCGCAGTTGTCTTCAGGCTCGGCGGCGTCAGCCGGCGACGCCCGGATGCTTGCCGAGATAATCGCGCTTGCCGACCTCCACGCCGTTGTGGCGCAGAATGTCATAGGCGGTCGCACAGTGGAAGAAGAAGTGGGGCAGGGCGAAACGCGTGAGGTAGCCCTCGCCCTCGAACGACATCGGGTTGCCGGCGACGGTGAGCTTGATGGCGCGCTGCTCGGAGCCGTCGATCTGATCGGCCTTGAGGCCGGCCATGAAGTCGATCGTCTTCTTGATACGGGCCTTGAGATCGGCGAACGAGGCTTCGGTGTTGTCGTAGGCCGGCATCTCCTGGCCGGCGAGCCGAGCCGAACAGCCGCGCGCGAAGTCGGTGGCGATCTGAACCTGGCGGGAGAGCGGGAACATATCCGGATAGAGCCGGTCGTTGAGCAGCGCGGCCGGGTCGATCTTCTTCGCCGTTGCGTGTGCCTCGGCCTTGTCGAGTACGCCGGTGAGGGCGGTGAGCATCTGGGTGAAAACGGGAACCGACGCCTGATACATGGTGATCGGCATGGGCGTGACCTCTCGCATGGGATCGTTGTTGAGACCTTGCCCCTGGTGAGGGCGGCGGACTGGAGCATGCGGCGCGCCTAGGGGCAAGTGCGGAGCTGCCGCGCCAGATCGGCGGCCGCTGCATACCCGCACCGCCGATGCGTGGCGCCGGGGTGCATCTGGAACCGGGGGCATGGGGTGCTTGGGGTGCACGGGATGCATTGGTGCGCGGGGTGGGGGCAGGCGAGTGCTGGAGATGGGCGCCGCGCCGGGCTATGAGACAGTCGTCGCCTTTCATGTCATCCAGCGCCGCCGAGGTTCCATGTCCGATACCCGCACGCTCTCCCGCGCCGATCTCGAAGCACTTTCGGTTCGCGCCCTCGTGGCCTGCAATACGTCGCCCGAAAACGCCCGGTCGGTCGCCCGGAACTTGATCCAGGCGGAGATCGATGGGCGCAAGGGGCACGGCTTCTGGCGGGTGCCGATCTATGCGGGCCAGGCCCGGGCGGGCAAGGTCAAGGGCCACGCGGTTCCGGCGGCCCGGCAGACGCGGCCGGCCGCGGTGATGATCGACGCCGGGCAGGGGTTTGCCTATCCGGCGCTCGACCTGGCCGTCGACGAGCTGACGCGGATCGCACGCGAGACGGGGATCGCAGCGGCCGGCATCACGCGCTCCAACCATGCGGGCGCCATCGGCATCCCGATCGAGACGCTGGCCGACCGTGGACTGATCGCGCTGGCGTTCGCCAACAGCTTCACGGCGATGTCGGCGTGGGGCGGCAAGACCGGCGTGTTCGGGACGAACCCGATCGCGTTCGCGGCGCCGCGCGCTGGGCAGCCGTCATTGGTCATCGACATGGCGCTGTCGAAAGTGGCGCGCGCGAACATCACGACGGCGCTGGCGCGCGGCGAGAGCATTCCCGATGACTGGGCCGTCGACAAGGACGGTCGCCCCACGACCGATCCCAAGAAGGCGATGGAGGGGCTTTCGCTGCCGGCGGGCGGTGCGAAGGGTGCGGCGCTGGCGTTGATGGTGGAGTTGCTGGCGGCGGCGCTGACGGGCTCCAACCTGGCGCCGGAGTCGTCATCCTTCCTCGACGACAAAGGCGCGCCGTGCGACGTCGGTCAGATGCTGATCGCCATCGATCCTGGCGCGTTCGGCGGCGGCGACGTGTTCGCATCGCGCTTTGCCACGCTGGCGGGATGGATCGAAGACGATCCCGGTGCGCGGCTGCCGGGTACGCGACGCCTGCCGTTGCGCGAGACGGCGGCGCGCGAGGGCATCGCCGTCGACGCCAAGGTGCTGGGGGATGTGACGGCGCTGGCCGGACCGGCAGGCTGAGCCTGCCGATCGGACGCGGTTTGCAGATGCGCCGTGGTGGAGCGGCGCCGTGCGCGCGCTCAGTTGATGCGCAACACGGGCGGCGACAGGCGGATCGTCGTGTCCTTGGGTGCTGCGAAGCTCGCGTCGGTGCCGCCGTAGTGCACGTCGACGGCAGCGCCGGCGATCGAGACGTCGGGCTGCGTGCGGAAGGCAATGCCCCTGCGGTTGAACTTCAGCTCGCCGTCGACCCATAGCCTGAGCTGGCCATCCTTCTTGTCGGGTGTGTTGAGCACGATCTCCTGGTCGATGCGCGTCCAGGTTCCCGTCGTAAGCTTGAAGCTGCCGCGGTCGAGGCTGGTGGCACGCTTGTCGGATCCGTTCGGGAGCATGGCGGTGATCTCGCCTTCGCCGCGGTCGCGCCACATGACGCGCGTGGTGAAGGACGGCTTGCCTTTGGAGTCGGCGGTCGCCGTGCCGTGGATGCCAGGCAGTGTGCCGCCGCGCTTGAAGTCGAAGTCTTCCGGCAGGAAGACGTTGTAGGAGAGGCACGCCGCCTTGGCGCCGGTGATGCCGCCGGGCTGCCAGTCGAAACCGATGCCGCCTGCGGTCGTGGAGCGCGCCTGCGGCCTGATCGAGCCCTTCGGCAGCGAGACCTCGAGCACGGCCGGCATGTCGCGCCGGTCGCCGGGAACGACCTTGGCGAACTCGGCCACGCTGATCTCGCGGCCGCCAATGCGGGCCTCGAGTTCGATCGCGCTCATCAGTCCGCCGTTCAGGCCCTCGACCGACAATGGCATGGCGACGCCATACGTCGCGGCGCACGTGGGCACGTTGGCGGCGGCGAACATGTTGTTGACGAAGTAGCCGCCGACGATCAGCGTGACGACGGCGCCGGCACCATTGAAGATCAGCTTGTAGCGTTGTGCGTCGTTCATGGGGTGTCCTGGCGGAGGCAGTCGGTTCAACTCTGGAAGGCGCGGTGCAGATTGCGCAGAAGCGGATCGATCAGCTGGTCGAGCAGCGTGCGCTGGCCGGTCAGCAGCAGGATCTCGGTGCGCATGCCGGGATGCAGCGAGACGCGTTTGGCGACTTCCGAGCGCGGGTCGTCGAGTTCCACGCGGGCGACGAAGTGCGGCTGGCCCGTGCGCCGGTCCTCGACGCTGTCGGCAGAAACCCAGGCGAGGCGCGCTTTCAACGGGCGCTGGTCGCGCCAGGACAGCGCCGTCAGCCAGACCTTGGCGGGCATGCCCGGCTTGACGCTGTCGATGCGATTGACGGACAGCCGACCTTCGACGACGAGGCGATCCTCCTCGGGGACGACTTCCATCACGGTCGCGCCGGGCTGGATGACGGCGCCCGGACCGTGGACGGCGATGGTCAGGATGCGACCGGCGACCGGTGAGCGGATCTGGGCGCGCATGATCTCCTGCTCGGTCATGGCGATCTTGGCCGTCAGCGCGGCATTCTCCTTCTCGATCTCGGCGACCTGGCGCTCGAGCCCGAGCAGCCGCGAGCGCGAGGCGAGCTTGCGTTCGTGCAACTCGGCGATGGTGGCGGCTTCCTGGCGCATGAGGTCGAGCTGACGGGCGGCGGCCTCGGCTTGCGCCCTGAGGGCGACGAGCTGCTCGTCGATGCGCCCGGTGTCGAGGGTGACGAGGATGTCGCCGGCCGCGACGGTCTGGCCTTCGACAACCAGGATCCGGCCGATCGTGCCGCCGGTGAGGTGCTGGACCGGCTTGACCTTGCTCTCGACGATGACGGTGCCGGACATGCCGACGCCCTTGTCGATGGGCATCAGCGCGGCGCCACCCAGGCCGGCGCCGAAGAAGGTGGCGATGACGGCGAGGCCGAGCAGCAAGGGGCCGCGGACTTTCAATTTCGGTGTGCGCCGGCGTCTGCGTGCCGTGTTCGCCGCGGGGGCGTGAGCTGCAAGCGTCGTCATGGCTTGGCCTCTGGGTGATGGAGTCCGACGACCTGACCGCTTGTCTGGCGCTGCGCGGTGAGCTTGCGATTGAGGTCGCCGCTGGCCCCGAAAGACTGGACGGCGCCGCCGGCGAGCACGACGACCTTGTCGGTGATCTTCAGGAGGCGGGGGTCTTGCGTGGCGACGATGACGGCGGTGCCTTCCGCCTTGAGGCGCGCCAGCACGTTGGCGAGCTGGCGCAGGCTGGCGCCGTCGAGGCCGATTTCCGGCTCATCGAGTACGACGATACGCGACTGGTCGCTCAGTGCGCGCGCGAGGGCGACAGCGCGGCGCTCGCGCAGCGAGAGGCCGGAATCGGCTCCGGCGAGCACAGTGTCGTAGCCGTTCTGCAGGTTGGTGAGCGTCTCATGCACGCCGGCGCGCATGGCAGCTTGTGCCGCGGTCATCAGGCTGACGTCGCGGAAGCCGACGATGTTGTCGTGGACCGTGCCGTCCATCAGCAGCGGTGTGTCGGGCATGTAGCCGATCGGGGGTACGCCTTCGCCGCGCTGCCAGCGGACGATGGCGATGCCGTCGAGCTCGGCGATGCCGGCGGAGGGTGTCAGCGCGCCGGCGAGGATGCCGCACAGCGTCGACTTTCCCGAGCCGTTGGGGCCGACGACGCCGAGGCATTCGCCCGGCTCCAGGGCGAGGCTGACGTTGCGCAGCGCGGGCGTGCGGCGGCCGGGGTAATAGTAGGTGACGTCGGTGACCTGGACGTAGCCGGCGGCGCCCTGGGCGCCGTCGACGATGCGCGGGCCGGCGATCTCGTCGGGAAGGACGCGAAGGCGCTTATAGGCGGCCCATGCGGCCTGGGCGCTGCGCAAGGCGCTGACCGCCTGTTCGATCGGCGCCAGCGCGCGCGCCATCAGAATGGCGGACGCGACCAGCGCGCCAGGGGCGACCTCGTTGTTGATGACGAGAAACGCGCCGATGCCGTAAAGCGCGATCTGGGCCGCGATGCGGACGGCGCGGGCCATCGACTTGACGATGTTGGAGCGCTTGCCGAACGAGTATGCGGAGGCGATATGCGCGCGGTTGTGGCGCTCCCATTGGGCCGCGGCGCCGCCGGCAAGTCCGAGCGCGCCGGCGAGATGGCTGGAGCGGGCGATCGCCTGCCACCACTGCTCGGCGCTCTCCTGGGCCTTCTGGCTCTCCTGGTGCGGACGGTTGCCGAGGAAGCCTTGGGCGAGTGCGGCCAAAAACAGTGCGATGGCGGCAATGCCGGCGACAGCGCCCATCAGTGGATGGACGAGAGCCAATCCGACGAGGAAGATCGGCACCCACGGCGCGTCGAAGATCGAGCCGATCGCGGGGCTCGACGAGGAATCCGCGGAATTGGGCGAGCGCGCGGGCATCGGCGCGCAATTCCTGGGGCGTGGCGTTCGACCTCAGCCCGCTCTCAAGGATGTGCTGGCCGAGGGTGTGGTCGATCCAGACGCCGGCGCGCAGCATGATGGTGTCGCGGGCCATCTCGACCAGCGTCAGGCTCAGGATGGCGGCGACGGCGATGGCGGTGAGGAGGAGCAGTGTCTCGATCGAGCCGGTGGGCACGACGGTCTCGAAGACCTGCAGTGTGTAAAGCGGCGTGGCCAGCATCAACACGTTGACGCAGCCGCTGAACAGAAACGCGACGCCCAGGGCGCGACGCACCTCGATCAGCAATCGTCGTGATGTACGCATGACGAACCGGTACCCGCCCACTCGAACGCTACCGGGGGAGAGCCCGGCACACTTCAACGCCGAGAGTACCGAAGATAGTTAAAGGAGTGCCCAACCAGAGGGCATTGTTTGGCGAAAAATCGCGTTGCATGGCGGATTCGAAGCGATACCGGCGGCTGTGCGGGAACGACAAAGCCCCGGGCGGGTGCCCGGGGCGTGTGCGCTCGTGCCGATGTGGCTGCCGATCAGACGATGATGCTGCCACTGTCGATGAGGTCGTCGATGTCGACGCCGTGCAGGCCCTCGAGGATGAGGACGTCCATCAGTCCGCTGCCGAGGTCGGCGGAGATGATCGTTCCCTCTGCCGTGCTCGTGGCGCTCAGCACCTCGGAGGGGACGGCGGGGGGCGCATCGAACAGGCCGGAGAAATCGAGGCGATCACCGGCGCCGAAGTCGATCAGGCGATCGAAGCCCGCGCTGGAGCCGTCGGCGTTGACGACATCAGTGCGCTCCCACACGAAGGTGTCGTTGCCGGCCGACCAGCCGTTCTTGAGCTGGCCGCCTGCCAGGAAATCATTGCCAGCGCCGCCCTGGATCGTGTCGTTGCCGCCGTCGCCGTAGATCTTGTCGTTGCCGGCATCGCCGGAAATGCGGTCGTGGCCGCCACCGCCGAACATGGCGTCGTCGTCGTCGCCGCCGGACAGAACGTCCTGATCGGCGCCGCCGTTGACGAAGTCGCGACCGGCGCCACCTTCAAGAGTGTCGTTGCCGGAGCCGCCTTCGACGCGGTCGTTGCCGGCTTCGCCATAGAGCCGGTCATTGCCGTTGACGCCGCGCACGGTGTCATTGCCGTCGCCGCCGTAGACGGCGTCGTCGCCGTCGTCGCCGCTCAGCCAATCGTCGCCGGAATCGCCGTAAAGCTCGTCGGCACCGATGCCGCCGCTGATGCTGTCGTTGCCGTCGCCGCCGGAGACGAGGTCGTCGTCGGCCCCGCCGTCGAGCACGTCGTTGCCGGCTTCGCCATAGATCCGATCGTTGCCCTCGTCGCCGGAGAGCGTGTCGTTGCCGTCGCCGCCGTAAATCCAGTCGTTGCCAGCGCCACCGTTGGCGATGTCGTTGCCGGCGCCGGCATAGAGGCGGTCGTTGCCCTTGCCGGACGACATGAGGTCGTCGCCGTCGCCGCCGTCGAGGTGGTCGTTGCCGTCGCCGGCGGTCAGCGTGTCGTTGCCCGCGCCGCCGTAGAGCGCGTCATTGCCGTCCTCGCCGTCGAGGCCGTCGTTGCCGGATTCGCCGTAGAGGTCGTCGTTACCGTCGCCGCCGAGGAGGACGTCGTTGCCGTCGCCAGCAAAGATCGTGTCGTTGCCGCGGTCGCCATCGATGATGTCGTCGAGGATCGTTCCGACCAGGAGATCGTTGCGCCTGCTACCGTCGATATCAGCCATCGGTTACTCTCACTCTACTCCCCACGCGAATGACGTTCATATTGCCAGCTTCGCGTTAAGTGGCCCCTAAAGGTTCATTTCAAATTTGGCTTATCGCCGAAGTCCCGAACGAGACCAGGCGGCGGCCGCGCACCGGGTTGCCAAAACACGTCCGCCGGCACCGAGCTTTCGCCAGCGCCGGCGGCAGCGCGCACTCCCAACCTCGTTAACCGATCAGCAATCCTTGAGATGCCCAGTCCTCGACGGCGCCGGCGCCGACGCCCTGGAGAAGCGCGACCTCGACGAAGGTGTCGCCCAGCATGACGGAGACCATCGCGCCGCCCGATGCGCTGGTGATCTGGACCTTGTCGGCCAGGCTGCCGGCGGTGCGGGCTGTGAGCATCGAAATGTCGAGGGCGTCGGTGGTGGAGAAGTCGGTGATCAGGTCGACGCCCTGGTGGATGCCGCCCTGCATCACGTCCTTGACTTCGTAGCGGAACGTATCGGCGCCGGCGCCGCCCGTCAGCGTGTCCGCGCCGGCCATGCCGCGCACGACGTCGTCGCCCGCGCCGCCGTCGATCATGTTGTCGCGCTTGTCGCCGATCAGGGTGTCGGCGAATGAGGTGCCCAGAACGGCTTCGATGCCCCAGATCGTATCCGTGCCCATGCCGGTAACGACGTGGTTGGCGAGATCGACGGAGACGGCGGCGGTGGCGTGCGAGAAGTCGATGGTGTCGAAGCCCGATCCGCCTGTGTAGCTGTCGTTGCCGGCGCCGGAGATGAACAGGTCGTCGCCGGATCCACCGTCGACGTCGTCATCGCCCGTGCCACCGTCGATGCGGTCGTCGCCTGTGCCGCCGATGATGGTGTCGTTGCCGGCGTCGCCAAAGAGGCTGTCGTGGCCGCTGTTGCCTTCGATCGTGTCGTTGCCGTCACCGCCGCGCACGGTGTCCTGGCCCTTGCCACCGAACAGCAGGTCCTGGTCGAGGCCGCCGTCGAGAAGGTCGTTGCCGTCGTTGCCGAACAGCGTGTCGTTGCCCAAGCCGCCGAACAGATTGTCGAGGCCCGTGTTGCCGAGAATGAGGTCCTCGCCCGCGCCGCCGTCGACGGTGTCGTCTTGCTTTCCGCCACGCAGCTCGTCGTTGCCGTTCTCGCCGTAGATGTAGTCGTTGCCGGCGTTGCCGTAGGCGACGTCGGCGCCCTCGCTGCCAAAGATGCGGTCGTCGCCTTCCTTGCCGCGCACGATGTCGTTGCCGCTCAGCGCGCGGATGGTGTCGTTGCCCTCGTAGCCGATGATGAGGTCGTCGAAGGACGTTCCGTACAGGTTGTCAGCGCGCGGCGTTCCATTGATGACATACATGACTTCCACCTCTTTCCGCACCACTGACGGCCGGGCTGCCCGCTTGCCGCTTACCCGTTCGTCGCAAATACCGCACGACTTCGCGTCGAATGTCCGCGTATCGATTATGAACTTATCAAAGCCGGATAAAATGTCGGTTCAAATGCCTCGCGCAATTCCTCTCAAATTGCGTTCGATTTTCCGCGATGATGTCAATGATCGGCCCGTGCGTGTTAATTCCGCAGAGCCTTTCGATGCGTGCCGTGTGTCGTGTGCCGTGCGAGGCGGATGCTGGTTGGTTCTTGCTCAAAAGAAAATCGGCGCCGCACCGAGGTGCGACGCCGATCATCGTTGAGGCCGATTGCGATGCCAGGCCGAGATCAGGCCAGGATCAGGCCGTCCTTGAGCAAATCGGACGCGGAGATGTTGTCGAGGACGACAACGTCGACGAACTCGCCGCCGATCTTGACGGCGACGTTGGTGCCGCCGTCGACGTCCGTGGCCTTCATGACTTCGGACAGGTTGGAGAACGACTGTCCCTTCAGCATGTAGTGAAGGTCCAGCGTGTCGACGCCGAGCTCGAAGTCCGCGATGTGGTCGACGCCGAGGTGGCTGACCGTTGAGGACGACGTCCTTGGCGAGCCACGTGAAGGTGTCGGCACCCTGGCCGCCGATCAACGTGTCGGCGCCGCCGAGGCCGCGGAACCAGTCGTCGCCGGCGCTGCCGTCGAGGACGTTGGCGCGCTTGTCGCCCTTCAGCGAGTCGTCGAAGCTGCCGCCGACGGCATTCTCGATGCCATTCAGCGTGTCCTTGCCGAGGCCGACCATCGTCTTGGCGTGGAGATCGATCGACATTGCTCCAACGGCGTTGGAAGCGTCGACCGTATCGATGCCGGAGCCGCCGATGTAGGTGTCGTTGCCCCAATCGGCGACGATGCGGTCGTTGCCGGAGTTGCCGCGGACGCGGTCATCGCCGAGCGCCGTCGCGCAGCAGGTCGTTGCCCTTGCCGCCGAACAGCAGGTCGTCGCCGCTGCCGCCGAGGAGGACGTCGTCGCCGGAGTTGCCCCACATCCTGTCGGCGCCGGCGCCGCCATCCATGTGGTCGTTGCCTTTCATGCCGAACATCTTGTCGGTGCCAGCGCCGCCCGACATGACGTCGTCGTCGGTCGTCGCGGCAGGCTTCGTGGACGCGCGCGGCAGGAGCGCAGCGTTGGTCTGGCCGATGTCGATCGTGAAGACGCTGTCGTCGAAGTCCTTGTCGCCGCCCTTCCAGAGGTCTTCGAAGCCGATCTTGACCTGGCCGGACGGTGGTGTCGACGGCTGCCACCGTGTGCTCGAGGCCGTCGCCGTTCTTCGCGTCGTTGCTGGCGAAGAGCGAATTGCCGTAGGCTGACTTGATGAGGGTCTCGACGCCGTTGTCGGCCGTGTGGACGAGCTTCATCTCGCCTGTGGCGTCGACATTCGCTGGCTTGCCGTCGGCGCCGACGAGCTTGAAGGAGCCGTTGGCGTCGTCGAGAAGCTTCGACATCTTGCTCTGGCTGTAGGCGTCGGGCACGACGAAGAAGCCGATCCGCTCGCCAGCGGCCAGGTCGATGTCGACAGCGCTCTTGCCGGCGATCAGGTTGCCGGCGGAGCCCTTCAGCGAGGCGTTCGCGAAGAGGATCTCGACGTCGTAGATCGTGCCATCCTTGCCGATCTTGTACATGCCGAGGGTGTTCTTGTAGCCCGCGCTCTCGCCCTGGAAGGTGATGCGCGCCGTGATGTCCTCGGCGATCGTGAACTTGTTCATGTCGACCGTGCCGCCGGCGTTCGCGGCGCCGAACAGGATGTCGTTGCCGTCCGCGCCGTCGATCGTGTCGTTGCCGCCGCCACCATGGATGCGGTCGTCGCCTTCGTTGCCGGCCAGAACGTCCTTGCCGCCCTCGCCATACATAACGTCGTTGCCGGCAGAGCCCTTCATTTCGTTGGCACTGCCCGTGCCCATCATCACCGCCATCGTCCTTACTCCATGCATGCCACTCGACGGATCGTCCGATTGCCAGGCCGCCAGAGCCTCGTTTGCTGCAATTCGGACGGTTTTTTGCTCCGTAGTGTCCGCAAGGTACGCCGAATGTTCGAAAAGAACGTGCAATGCGCTGTGTACGATTTAATAAAAGTTGAATAAAATGCGGGATAATCGAATGCGATTTTCAGTGTCGTTTTGACGGTGTTTCGGGCGGATTCTCGATCGCAGCGGCGAAACGAAAAAAGCCCGGGCAAGGCGCCCGGGCTTTTTGATGCATGTCGAAGGATCGTGTTGCCGTCAGCTCTACCAGGCGATGCCCTGGTATGTCGTGTCGTCCGGCAGGTCCTTGTAGAGACGGGCGAGGTCGAGCACCCGGGTGCTGCCGCGGCGCGCAACAATCTCGCGGAACGCGTCGGTCGCATGGGAGACGACGATGACGTCGCTGGCGGCGAGGAACTCGTCCGCGCGTGGAAAGCGTGATCGTTTCGAGCTCGTCCATCAACTTGGCCTGGCGCGGTACGGCATGGCGCACGTAGGCGATCTGGCCCTGCGAGCATCGGGCCGAAGCGGAGGTTGGGGTCGTAGGCGCAGATCGTGCGACCCTCGGCCAGCAGCGCGGCCATGACGTCGAGCGTCGGGCTTTCGCGCAGGTCGTCGGTGCCGGGCTTGAAGGTGACGCCGAGGAAGCCGATGCGCTTGCCGCGTAGGGGGCGAGCAGCTTGAGGGCCTGTGCCGACGTGCCGCTCGTTCGACGGCATCAGGCTGTCGATCAGCGGCACCTCGACGCCGAGCTCCTGGGCGAGGTGGCCGACGGCGCGCACCTCCTTGGGCAGGCACGAGCCGCCGAAGGCGAAGCCGGGCTTCAGGTAGTAGGGCGACAGGTTCAGCTTCTTGTCCTGGACGAAGATGTTCATGACGTCGTGGCTGTCGATGTCGAGCGCCTTGCACAGGCGGCCGACCTCGTTGGCGAACGCGACCTTGGTGGCGTGCCAGACGTTGTCGACGTACTTGACCATCTCGGCCGCCGCGATCGAGGTGAAGATCACGCGCTCGTCGATGGCGGAGTAGATGCGGGCGACGGTCGCCTCGGCGCGCGTGTCGGAGGCGCCGACGACGGTCTTCGGGCGGGGCGAAGAAGTCGGCGACGGCGACGCCTTCGCGCAGGAACTCGGGGTTGAAGCACATGCCGAAGTCGTCGCCGAGCTTGCGGCCGGAGGCCTTCTCGATCTCGGGAGCGACGACGTCGAGCGTCGTGCCCGGCGGCACGGAGCAGCGCAGGACGACGACGTGGTAGCCTGTTTTCATGGCAAAGCGCCTGGCCGATGGCGCGCGCGGCCTGGCGGACATAGGTCAGGTCGCAGCTGCCGTCGGCGGAGGTCGGCGTGCCGACGGACATGAACGTGACGTCGGTTTCCAGAACGGCGGCGACCAGATTCTCGGTGGCAGTGATCAGGCCGCTGTCGACGCCTTCGGCCAGCAGTTCGCCCAGACGGTCCTCGACGATCGGCGAGCGGCCCTCGGCGATGGCTGCGACCTTCTCGGTGGAGACGTCGACGCCGACCATGCGGAAGCCGAGATGGGCAAGGCAGGCCATCGACACGGCGCCGACATAGCCCAGGCCGATCACGCTGATTGCTGGCTTCTCGGTCGAAGCGCGGACGACCCATCGGCACAATGCTGGCTTCAATTCTTTCGAACGGTGACGCTGCCCGCATTTGCGTTCATTTGACGCTGTGACTCCCACACCCTGACTTTTCGGATCGTTTTGATCCGTTCCCCTGGCGCGCGGAGGCCAGCCGCAATCATCCATTGCGGCTCGTTTCATCTCCGTGCTGAAGGGCAGGTTCGCAGAAATAGGTGGTGGGGCCGTGAAATCGGACGATAAAATTGCAGCCAATTCAGCCGCAACACATCACTTTGACAAAGCCGAAGCTCGGGAGTGCGAGTAACTCTGTGTAAACCATGACGATCAGAAAGAGCGCTGCGGACGACACGAGCGTCAGGTAGAGCGCCATCGCCTCGCGGAACCGGTCGATGAAGCCATTGCCGGCGAAGCCCTGCTTCTGGTTGCCGCGGTTGGCCCATTTCTGCTTGGCCAGCCGCCAGAGCATGTAGACCTTCACGGCGGCGTTCAGGATCTGGTTGGCGTAAAGCGTCCAGACGAAGTTCGAGGTCGACACGCTGGGCGTAGCCGAACAGCACCATCGACAGGAGCATGCGCGTCACGGCGATGTAGACGACATAGGCCAGGAAGAATGCCGATGCCGAGCTTGAGCGAGCCGACAATCGCCAGCATCGGCGAGAACAGCATCGTCCACATGGCGATGCGCTGGTCGACGCAGCACCACCAGATGAAGAACGGCATGCGATGGGGGCCGAGCACGATCGCGCGCAGGCCGTTGCGCAGCATGTTGCCGGACCAGCGCCGCAGGTTTTCGACCATGCGACTGGTAGCCGGAGCCGTCGACGACCTCGATCGTGGTGCCGGCTGCATCGGGCACATAGGTCATCTTCACGCCGTGGCGCAGCAGCGTGTACCAGGTGCTCTTGTCGTCGCCGGACAGGAAGCGGAAGCGGCCCCAGAGCCAGTGCTCGAGGAAGTCGGCTTCCTGCAGGCGGATGAACTCGTGGCTGACGATGTGCGTGGCGCGGAAGACGGAGAAGCGGCCGGTCAGCGTCAGAACGCGGTCGGACAGCGCATGGCTCTGCATGGCCATCCGGCGCTGCGCAAAGCGCATGTCGAGCCAGGACTGCATCCAGCGCGGGCCCTTGCACGAGGACGTACTCGTCGGTGGTCAGCGCGTGCAAGTCGGGATCGAGGGCGAACAGCGGGAAGCATTTGCGGATCGCGCCGGGATGCAGGACGAAGTCGCCGTCCATGAAGACGACGATGTCGTTGTCGGCCCAGGCCGGCGCGCGACATGGCGCGCAGGATGAGGGCGATGGCGACGCGCTTGCCGGGCTGGTTCTGGCGGATGATCTTGCAGCGTGAAGTCGAGGTCGCTCGCCGACGAGCTTGAGGTGGCGGTCGATCTTCTGCTCGTCGTCGGGCTCGCTGGAGCCGAGCCAGAGCGTGGCGGGGACGCCGGCTTCGCGCACCTCGCGGACGAGCGCGCGGATGACGGCTTCGCTGATCTCGCGGTGCTCGCGGAAGGTCGTCATCTGGATGTGGATGTGGCGTCGGGCGCCAGCCGGAGCCCCACAGTGCCGCGGCGCGCGCGCGCATCTTGGGATAGGTGACGTGGCGGAAGATCAGCGCGCGCATCCAGTGGTTGAACCACCACAGGTAGCGCCAGATGCCGAGGATGCCGATGACGTAGACGATCTCGCGGCCGCCGGGATCGTAGATCGAGTTGGGGATCGTGCTGAGCGCGATGAAGCAGACGGCGAAGTAGGCGAAGATCTGAAGCTGGACTTCGGGCGACCACTTTTCCCAAAGCGACAGCGTTCGCGTGGTGTCCTGGACGTCCAATCCGGCACGACCGGCACTTCGGGTCATGGCGGTCGATCCCTCAGAAGACGAGCGACAGCTTTTTTTGCAGGCCGCTGATCGAGTGCGTTGGTGGAGCGCTGCTCGAAAACGACGACCACCGGCAGGCCCGAGCGATAGCGGTCGGTGTCGGCGACCTGCTCGGGATGGACGAACTCGATCATGATCTTGCCAGACCGGTCGGTCGGGCCGCGCCAGCTGTAGCCGGGATTGTGACGCTGCTCCTGCTCGCGCACGAAGCCGCTGGTGCGGTCGATCTGGCGAACGCGGCCGCGCAGTGTCTCGTTCAGCGCGGGGAAAAACAGAAGTGCCTCGTCGCCGAGGCCGATGCGCTGGATCTCGTCCTGGGTGACGAACGCCGTGACTTGTCGCTGCTGGCGCTGTTCGATGACGGCGACGACGTCGCCGCGTCGAATGCTGCCGCGATCGTGTCGCGGCAGCTCAAGAACGGTGCCGTCGAAGGGCGCCTTGACGGCGATGCGATCGCGGCTCGCGCGGTAGGCTTCGTGGCGCTTTCGCGCCAGCTCGACCTCATGCTCGGCGAGGCGCACCTGGGCTTCGATGCTGGCGACCTCGCCGACGAGCTCGTTGCCGTTGTAGAGCCGCTTGCCGATGTTGCTGCCTGCCAGGGCGATGCGCGTGTCGAGCTCGAGGCGGCGGCTTTCGAGCTCCTTCAGCACGCGTGATATAGTTCTTCTCGGCTTCCTCGAGCTTGGTGTCGGTGGTGAAGCCCTTGGCCTTGAGCACGCGCAGGCGCGACAGCTGCCGACGCGCGGCGTCGAGGCGGGCGGCTGCGCTGTCGAAGGCGAGGCGCGTCTGCTTGACGTTCTTGGTCTCGAGGCTGGCGTAGCCCTGGGCGCGCTCCAGCTCCTCGATCTGGCGTTGCTTCAGGTAGGCGAGCTGGGCCTTTTTCTCCTGAACGACGATGTCGGCAAGTGCGATCTCGCGCTCGATCTGGTTGTCGATCAGGTTCAAGACCGTCTCGCCGGCGGCGACGGGATCACCAGGCTTCAACGCCGTCCAAGCGACGCGGCCATCGGCCTGGGCCTCGACCTGCTCGACCGGTGCGGAGATGACGGCGGTCTGGATCTCCATGCGGAAGAAGTTGGCGTAGGCCAGGAGGCCCGCGTAGCCGAAGATCAACATGCCGGCGATGACGTAGAAGGCCGACATGGCGATTAGCTTGGTCGGCCAGCGTTGCGCGGGCAACTGGGAGATCCGGGGCTTGTCCGGCTCCAGGGACGCGGGCGTGACGGGCACGTCGATGCGCTGGATCGTGTCCTCGACATCGACCATGGAGCCGCGCACGAGCTCCTCGATGAAATGAGACATGAGTTCGCGCTCGCGCTCGCCGATCTGGGCGAAGCGCACGGCGAACATGCCGTCCGTCTTGCTGTTGCGGACGACCTCGGCGGACACCTTGAAGGAGACGTCGAAGCCCTGGAAGGGCAGCGTGATTTCGAGACTGATTTCGGTGCCGACCTCGGGCACCGGCGCGGGGAAGCGCTCGACGCGCAGGCCACCGAGGCTCCAGTCGGCGGCGCGGACGAAGTGACCGTCGAAGTCAACGAAAAGCGGCGCCGTCACGCGATGGTGACGCCGCTGGTCAGGTCGCTCTCGTTTGACCTTGACCGCCATGGACTTCGAACTCAACCTCAACACCAAATCGGGCCACGCACGATGGTGCACCCGCACAAGCGTTGTCGCACGATGGGGTTAATATTGCCTTCAGGGTGCGGTGCATTTTGCGCAAAAGTGCTTGTCGGCCGGCGCAAGCGCGCTTTCGGCGGCTCTGAGTAAACATATGATTTTATTAAATAAAATTCGACGTCTTGCGCCCGTATTAACGGGCCGGGGAAACGGTTAATGCCGCCGTCAAAGCATCGTTGACCACGACCGGTTCGGGCATGGCGCGCTGGCGCGTTCCGGACGGCGATGTTCAGTCGGCGCTGACGATCTTGCCGGGGTTGAGAATTCCGAGCGGGTCGAGCGTCTGCTTGATCTGGCGCATCATGGAGACGCCCGCGCCCAGTTCGGCCTCCAGGTACTTCATTTTTCCCTGGCCGACGCCGTGCTCGCCGGTGCAGGTGCCGTCCAGGCGGATGGCGCGCTCGGCCAGGCGGGCGAGGAAGCCGCGCATGGCCTCGACCTCGGCGGGGTTGGTCATGTCGACGACGGGCGAGGTGTGGAAATTGCCGTCGCCGACGTGGCCGACGATCGGGGCGACGATGCCCATCTGACGGATGTCGGCCTGGGTCTCCATGCACGGCCTCGGCGAGCCGGGAGATGGGGACGCAGACGTCGGTGGCCAGCACGTCCTTGCCGGCCCAGGTGGTCTTGACCGACCAATAGGCCTCGTGGCGCGCCTTCCAGAGCCGGCGCCGGTCCTCCTCGCGCTCGGCCCAGTCGAAGCGGACGGCGCCTTCGCCGCGGGCAATCTCCTCGAACTGTTCCACCTGGTCGCGCGCGGAGACGGTGGTGCCGTGGAACTCCAGGAAGAGCATCGGCACCTCCTCGAGCGACAGCTTGGAGTGTCGGTTGACGGCGTGCACCTGCATCTCGTCGAGCAGCTCGATGCGGGCGATGCCGAGGCCGAGCTGGATGGCCTGGATGGCGGCGTTGACGGCGCCTTCGAGCGTCTTGAAGGGGCAGACGGCGGCCAGGATCACCTCGGGGATGCCGTAAAGGCGGACGCCGAGCTCGGTAATGATGCCAAGCGTGCCCTCGGAGCCGACGAGCAGCCGGGTGAGATCGTAGCCGGCCGACGATTTGCGGGCGCGCCCGCCGGTCTTGACGATCCGGCCGTCGGCCATCACCGCGGTCACGTAGAGGACGTTGTCGCGCATGGTGCCGTAGCGGACGGCGTTGGTGCCGGAGGCCCGTGTCGACGCCATGCCGCCGAGGGTCGCTTCCTCGGCGCCCGGGTCGACGGGGAAGAAGAGGCCCATGTCGCGCAGGTGGTCGTTGAGCTGCTTTCGGGAGACGCCGGGCTCGACGACGCAATCGAGATCGCGCTCGTTGACGGCCAGGATCCTGTTCATCTGCTGGAAATCGATCGAGATGCCGCCATGCGGTGCGTTGACCTGGCCTTCCAGCGACGTGCCGGCGCCGAATGGGATGACCGGGACGCGGTGGGCGGCGGCGACCGCAACGATTTCGGAGACCTCCGCGGCGGTGATCGGCCAGATCACGATGTCGGGCGGCTCGTTGGCGAGCCACGTCAAGGTGTGGCCGTGTTGGCGGCGGATGGCCTCGCTCGCCTGGGCGCGTTCGCCGAACCTCTGTTTCAGGATGGCGAGCGCCGTCGACCTGTCCTCCGGCGACGGTTTCGCCGCGTGCGTTGCCACCATCCCGTCCGTCTCCCAGCACGTCGATTGCTTTTTTCGACCCTAGGCCTGCCGTGTTCGGCTGGCAATGTGGCGCTGGCGCGCGAGGAGGTGCATGCCTTTTCGTGGGGTGATGACGTTGTGGCCGGGGCCTGTGCGCAGTGTGGCCGATTCGCCTCAGCTCAATGGGTTATCGCATCTAGTGTGGGCAGTGCTGAGCTTTCTTTAGCCTGCCCTTTCAAGTAAGACTGCCCGCCGAAGCCGGGGGCTTCAAAAGAAAACAGGGAGTATGCATCATGCTTCGAAGGCTGGTTATGGCGGCCCTCGCAATGGTGGCAGCCGCCGTCGTGACGAGCGCGGATGCCCAGAGAGCGTCGGGGGATCGCTGGGTGCTGCTTGGCACGCAGCAGATCGATCTCAGGAAAGAAACGGATTCGATCGACGTCAGCGCTGCGCGCGGCGCCTACAAGGCGTTGCGCCTTGAGGTCAAGGACGGCGACGTCCTGATGTCGCGCGTGCGCGTCTTCTACGACGACGGCCGCGTGCACAACGAGGAGCGCCGCATCAACCTATTGCGCGGGGATCGGACCCGCCCGATCGACTTGCAGCGCGAGCATCGCTTCGTGGACCGGCTGACCTTCGATTATCAGCGTGATCGTGGCGAGCGCCGCGTGACGGTGGAAGTCTGGGGCTTGCAGGGCGACCGCGGCGAGCGCGCCGTCCGGCGTGTCGGCGGTGGCGGCAGCGTTGCTGTCGGCGGCAAGGGCAATGCGCCGTCCGGCAACATCACGGGGCCGTCCACGGGTGGCGGCGCCACGACGGCCAAGCCTGGCGACCTGACGGCGTCAGGTGTGCTGTTCGGCGTGCAGGGTGTGGGCTTCGGTGTGGACCGGGACGTGATCCGCGTCGGCAACGAGGTGGGCAAGTTCGACCGGTTGCGCATGCGCGTCCTCGACAACGACATCCACATCAACGAGATCAAGGTCATCTACAACAACGGCGAGCCCGACTTGCTGGCCGTCGATGCCGACATCCCGAAGAACTCGTTCACCAAGTGGCTGTCGCTCAAGGGCGACCGCTTCATCAAGGAGATCCAGCTCTCGTACCGCTCTCGGCCGAGCTTCAAGGGGCAGGCGACCGTCGAGGTCTACGGCGAGTATGCGCAGGGCTGGCTCGGACCGCAGGGCGAGGGCCGCAAGTACAACCAGGGCTGGGTGCTGCTTGGCGCGCAGACGGCTGGTTTCGTCGGGTTCGACAAGGACACTATCCCGGTCGGAAGGAACGAAGGCGGCTTCAAGAAGATCCGCGTCACGGTGCGTGATCGCGCGATCACGCTCAACGAGATCCGCGTGATCTACGGGAACGGGCAGGAAGACATCGTCCCAGTGCGGACCCGTGTCGATGCCGGCAGCACGTATGGTCCGATCGACCTGAAGGGCAATTCGCGCATCATCGACCGGATCGAAGCGCGCTACCGCAGCCGCGTGATCGATGCCTCGGCGCGCGGCAAGGGCAGCGCGATCGTGGAGTTCTGGGGTCAGCACTGAGCCCGCAGCGTGCCGGCTCGCGCCGGCCTAGGCCTGGACTTTCGACGGGGCCGCCCATCCCGGGCGGCCCCGTTGTCGTTGCATTGTCGAAAAAACCCGTCACAATCCTTGGGCAGAAGATTGGGCTGGCGCAGCGGATGGGCCTTTGCATCCATGTGCCGTCCGACAAGCAACGTTCGGGAGGGCGTGCCATGATCGATCGAATGGCCTTTAGGCGGACCCTGGGTCTGTTGGGTTTCGGTGGGTCTCGTCATGCTCATGCTCGGCGGACCGGCGCTGGCGCAGCGCGGCGACCAGGACGATGCGTGGCTCGTTCTTGCACGCCAGACGATCAATCCCGGCGAGAATGCCGGCGTCGTCATGCTCGATCGCGCGCAAATGCGGTTCTCGCGCATCCGGCTGGAGACGAAGAGCGGCGCGATCTTGCTCTACGACGTGCGGCTGCGCTACACCAACGACCTCGTCGAGGATGTCGACATCCGTCAGGAAACGACACCCGGGCGCAATGTCATCGAGATCAATCCGCGCGGCAATGCGCCGTTGCGCCAGATCGAGGTGCGGTTTCGCGCGCTGCCGCAAGGCGCGTCCGCCAGCTATCAGATTTCGGGCGAGGATGCGGAGCTGAAGCGTATTCTGTCGTCCTACGAGGTTATCGGGACCGAGCGGGTTGGTGGGCGAGACCGGCTGACGTTCGACGTCGGACGGCGCGAGGGCCGGTTGACCGAGCTCAGGCTGCGCGCGCTCGATGACGACATCTACGTTCGTCGGATGGAGGTCGTCTTCCCGCGCGGGGAGCGCCAGGACGTGCGCGTGCGCGATCGTATCGAGCCCGGCACCGTTTCCGATGCCATCGATCTTGCCGGCGACAGCCGTTTCGTGCGCGAGGTCACCGTCGAGCTGGGACGGCGGTTCGGTGGCGGTTCGGCGGGCAACGGCCGGCTGCAGCTTCTGGCGCGTGTCGACCGAAGCGCGCCGCCGTCGCGCGATCCGGTGCCGGGCATCCCGCCAGGCTGGGTGCAGCTCGGCGAGCAGACCGCCGGTTTCCGCAGCGACCGCGATACGATCCAGGTCGGGCGCAACGTGGGTCAGTTCGATCGCATCGCGTTGCGCGTGATGGAGAACGATATCTTCCTGGAGGAGGTCGTCGTCGTTTACGGCAACGGCGAGCGCGATGTGAAGCGTGTTCGCCAGGAGGTGCCGGCGAATGGGCGCACGGGGGTGATCGAGCTGAAGGGCGATCGGTTCATCGATCGCATCGAGCTCGTGCAACGTTCCACGGGTGTGCGCCGCCCGCGCGCCAAGGTGATCGTGTTCGGCGAATACTCCGATCTGTGGAAGCGGCGCCAGGGCCGTGCCGACGATCGTGGCGGCGACCGCAAGGAGGGCCGCGGGCAATGGGTCAGGTTCGGCGCGCAGCGCGCGCAGATGCTCGGCGACGACTGGGATACGATCACCGTCGGACGTGACAAGGGCCGGTTCAGGGCGATCAAGATCAGGATCGGCCGGCACGACGTTCAGATCCAGGCGATCCGCGTCGTCTACAGCAATGGCGAGGTGGAAGACCTGCCGTTCTCGGGGACCATCGACGACGGCCGGGAGTCGCCGGTCATCGATTTGAAGGGTCGCGACCGCTTCATCGAGCGGGTGGAGGTGCGGCATCGCACCAAGTTCAACCTCAAGGGCGAGGGCGAGACGGAGGTCTGGGGTCTCGACTGAGCGGGCGGGCGCGCGCCGCTGCCGCGGTAAACCCGGTGGCGGCATGATCGGGACCTATCTATCGGGCCCACCATCCTTGGTCCACGATTCGGGGCCAATGATGGGGCCGCATTGAAGTCACAGGGGCGTCCGCGAGGGCGCCCTTTGTCGTGTGGGATTGCGGCCCGTGACGGCCGCGCCGCGCGGCACGCCGGTGTCCCTGCGGAGGGGTTCACGCGACGCGGGTGTCATGCGATAGACTCTCGACGAATGACAACGCACGCCGCTTTGCCAGGGAGCCAAGATCCATGAAGACCCGTGCCGCCGTCGCCTTCGAGAAGGGCAAGCCGCTGCAGATCGTCGAGGTCGATCTGGAGGGACCCAAGGCCGGCGAGGTGCTGGTCGAGATTAAGGCGACGGGCATCTGCCACACCGACGAGTTCACGCTGTCGGGGGCGGACCCGGAAGGGCTGTTCCCCTCGATCCTGGGGCACGAAGGCGCGGGTGTCGTGATGGACGTGGGCCCGGGGGTGACGACGCTCAAGAAAGGCGATCACGTTATCCCGCTGTACACGCCGGAGTGCCGGACGTGCCCGTCGTGCCTGTCGCAGAAAACCAACCTGTGCACGTCGATTCGCGCAACGCAGGGGCAGGGGCTGATGCCGGACGGCACGAGCCGCTTTTCCTACGAGGGCAAGCCGATCTTCCACTACATGGGCTGCTCGACGTTTGCCAATCACACCGTCATGCCGGAGATCGCACTTGCGAAAGTGCGCGAGGACGCGCCGTTCGACAAGATCTGCTACATCGGCTGCGGTGTGACGACGGGCGTCGGCGCCGTCGTCAACACGGCGAAGGCGGGGCCGGGCGCGACGGCGGCGGTGTTCGGGCTCGGCGGCATCGGACTCAACGTGATTCAGGGTCTGAAGCTCGTCGGCGCGGACATGATCATCGGCGTCGACACCAACAACGACAAAAAGGCCTGGGGCGAGCGCTTCGGCATGACCCACTTCGTCAATCCGAAGGAGGTCGGCGACACGGTGGCGGCTATCGTCAACCTGACCAAGCGGGGCGCGGACCAGATCGGCGGCGTCGACTACTCGTTCGAGTGCATTGGCAATGTCGACGTGATGCGCCAGGCGCTCGAATGCTGCCATCGCGGCTGGGGCGAGGCAATCATCATCGGCGTCGCGGGTGCGGGCCAGGAGATCAAGACGCGGCCGTTCCAGCTCGTGACAGGGCGCGTTTGGAAGGGTACCGCGTTCGGCGGCGCCCGCGGGCGCACGGATGTTCCAAAGATCGTCGACTGGTACATGGACGGCAAGATCCAGATCGACCCGATGATCACGCACACGCTGAAGCTCGAGGACATCAACGAGGGCTTCGACCTGATGCATGCGGGCAAGTCAATCCGCAGCGTGGTGGTGTACTGAGACCAGACGGCAATGTGCATGTACGCTGGGCAGATCATCGACACGCATCATCACATCTGGCAGGTGCGCAACTATCCGTGGCTGCTGGAGCCGATGGAGCCGCGCATCTTCGCGGAGAGCTATGCGCCGCTGAGGCAGGACTATCTGATCGACGATCTGCTGGCCGATTATGCCAGTCACGGTGTCGTCAAGTCGGTGCATGTGCAGGCGCACTTCAACGAGGACGATCCCTGTCGGCGAGACGCGCTGGCTGCAGGGGATTGCGGACGCGCACGGCTTCCCGCACGGCATTGTCGGCTATGCGCCGCTGGCGGCCGACGACGTGGCGGGGATGCTCGACGCGCACTCAGCGTTCGCGAACTTTCGCGGCATTCGCGATCATGTGACGTGGGAGCCGAGCCGGGAGGCGTGGCAGCGGGGCGGGCGCGCGGATGCGTGCCTAACGCCCGGCTACAAGCGCGGCGTCAAGCTGTTAGGCGAGCGCGGGCTGCATTGCGAGCTGCAGGCGTTTCCCAACCAGTTCGCCTATCTCGCTGAACTCGTCGGGCTCAACCGCGACGTGCGGTTCTGCCTCGTGCACATGGGATTGCTCACGGGCGACGATCCGGCATCGGTCAAGGCGTGGGAGGCGGGGCTGAAGCTTCTCGCGCCACTGGAGAACCTGTTCGTGAAATGCTCCGGCATCAACAATGTGACGTGGGGGCCGCCCCGGCCCTACGCGCCGGTCGCCGCGCAGCTCGACACGCTGATCGACATGTTCGGCGCGGCGCGCTGTTTCTTCGGCTCGAATTTTCCCGTCGAGAAGCTCAAGTCGAGCTTCGATTGCGTGATGGCGATGACGAAGACGGCGCTCGCCCATCGCTCGGAGGTCGAGCAGCGTGCGTTTTTCCACGACACGGCGGCGGACTTCTATCGGGTGTGAAGGGGGCTGCCGCCCCGATCCGCGGTTCGCGAGGGGTTCTGCGCGGTTTGCTACTTTTTCAGCAGATACTCCGCAACGGCCTGATAAGCGGGCAGCGAGGTCGGATCGATCGCTGCATTTTTCGCTGTCGGATACGAGGAGAGCCGGACGAGCACCATTTGGGCTTTCGGGTCCACGTAGATCGTCTGACCGTGAACGCCGCGGGCGGCAAAGGCGCCGTGATCGTTGTGGAACACCCACCACATGCCGCGATAGCTGCCGCCAGGCAGGGTCGTGTAACCGGCTTTCGCGAAGGCTGCCTTGTCGCCGCCGGTGCGAATGCTCTCGACCGCCTTGACAGGCAACAAGCGCTGCCCGTTGATCTCGCCGTTGTTGAGCATGAGTTGTCCGATGCGTGCAAGGTCACGGAGGCCAGCGCTTAGACCGCCACCGGCAAAAGGTGTTCCGAGGGCATCGACCGTGAAATATCCATCCTGCTCCGCGCCCATCCGGCTCCAAATGCGCTCGGACAGAAATTGGGGCACCGACTTTCCCGCGACGCGCGAGACAATCCAGCCGAGGGCATCGGAGTTGACAGTCTTGTAGCCGAAAGCCTCGCCGTGGGTGCCTTTCTGCTTCAGCGTTTGCAGGTAGGCATAGTAGCCGACCGGTCCCTTGTATTCCGGGGGCTTGGGTAGCGGGTTGGCCGCTGCGCTATAGACCCAGATCCCTGCTTTCGGATCGGCGTAGTCCTCGCTGAAATCCAGCGCGGTGGTCATGTCCATGACCTGACGCACGGTTGCGCTCGCGAACGCGCTGTCGCCGAGTTCAGGAATGATCGTCTTCACGAGCGCCTTATCGTCCAGCCGGCCTTCGGCGACAAGGATCTCGGCCAGCAGGCCTGTCATGGATTTCGTCATCGACATGGCGGCGTGCTTGCCTGCTTGATCGAGGCAGCCCACGTAGCGCTCATAGACGATTCGTCCCTTGTGGAGGATGACGACGCCGTCGGTGTAGTTGGCAGCGAACGCGTCCTTCCAGGTCATCTGTGTGTCACGACCCAGCGGCTTGAACGCCACGTTATCGATGCTGTCGTCGAGTGCTTGCTCCAGCGGCACGGGCGCGCCAAGGCCGCGGCTCACCTGCTTCGTCGGCAACAGCTCCCTGATATGGCACACCGTCCAGCGCAGCTTTGGAAAACTGAAGAAATTGGAATCGGGCTGTCCGATCAGTTTATCCGGCGGCGGTGGAAATCCGGTCATCCAACCGAGCGCGTTGGGATCGGATTGGGCAGCGCTCAGCGGTCGATCTTGCGCGAGAATACCCGTCGCCCATCCGCTGGCCATGATCGTGGTTGCGACGAAGGTCACCAATTTGCGACGCAAACTCGGCACTTCAAACGCTCCTTTGGATTGAGCCCATACGATAGCTTCCGGCGAGGTCTGGCCCGCTTCGGCTCGTCGATCAATAATTCACGACGACGTTCACGAATCCGCCCAGCCAGATCGGGAGGTCTCTGTTCGCTGCCAGCTCAAGGCCATGCCCGGGGAATGACGCGCTGACGCCGGCTGTCATGAACGTATTCTGGTTGATGATGCGGAAGTACTCCAGGAACACGTCGTCGGCGAGATGTGGATCGGTCACGCCCGTAATGATGCCCGCGCCTGTGCCCTGATTGCGGCGGGTCGCTTGACCGAATTGGATGGGACTGAGCAGCTCGTTGGCACGAATATGCGCATATCGCAGTGTGATCTTGTCCTGCGGCGTGGGATTGATGCTGACGGACAGCTGGTGCGCATGAACGTTTGAGTTGATGAACGTGAAGGATGACTTCGATCCCGTCGCCCATGCGCTCGGCGAGCCCTCGAAGAACAAGGGATCGAACCGCTCCAGTCTTGCCGTGTCCGGATCGTCGCCGGAGAACGTCTGGAACGTATACATCAGAAGCGGACGCCACGGGTGCTGCTCGATCTGGTAGCCAATCTGGCCACGCGCCGCCCATGCGCGCAGGTCGATATCCTCTTTCCATTCGTAGGCAATATCGGTGGTCAGGAACAAACCGCTCAAGGGTCCTGCAAAACGATCGGTGCGCGCATAAAAGTTCAGCGCGTTCAGTCCCTCCCGGGCGTTCGCGATGACGCTCGGGAATTCCGATTCCCCCTGGCGCCGCCTTGGGGTACGGCGCCTCGGAATTGAGGATATTCAGATATGTGATGCCGACGTACCCGCCATTCTTGGAGTCGAACCTCGCGTCCGTTCCGCCGAGCGCATTGCGGCTGTCGTTGGTCTCGGTCTCGTTGGGGTCGAGATAGAACGACGTGCTCTGAAAGCCCGCCAGGCCAAGCCGCGCGATTGCGGCGCGCTCCCAGGCCTTGCGGGGGCCGAGCTTGAGTGCGCCACGTTCAAAGCCGCTGGAGCCGCCATTCTCGACCAGCATGCCGGTGCCCAGCTTCAACTCGCGACGGCCACCAGACAGATCGAGGAGAAACCCGTCGGGGTGCTTGATGCGATAGCCGAGATAGGCCTCTTCCAGGGTCAGCCGGCCGGTATCGCCGGTGTCGTAGGCGTCTGTTCCCAGCGTGCCGGACAGCACCGCCGATGCCTTGCCGTAGAACGTCTCGTGAGGCGCCAGCCCCCGCTCGAAACTCAGCCCTGGCTTGATGTAGCCCTCGAGCCATGAGGTATCGGCATCGAAGCCGGATGTCGGGGCAAAGATGTCGGCGAGATCCCAGAACAGGTTCTTTTCGCCGACGAGGTTCAGTCCGGCCTGGAAGTGCCCACGGACAATCAGTCCGTCGTGGCGATAGATGACATTCGGCTCCTGGGCCTGCGACCACGCATTCGTTCCCGCTGCGCAGAGCGTCGTCAATGCGACAGCCGCACACGCGATCGCGCACCGGACGTGGTCCATTGGCCCTTTCGCGATCTCGCGCCGGCAGGGGGCACAGTCGGGCTGCTCAGCCATCATCGGAAAGGGATCCTGTGTCTGACACATCAATTCCCGGTTTCTGTAACCAATCATAACAATATTGATATGGGTATTCGCGCGAGGCGAACATCAACTTGTGATGTCGCACCAGTGGATCTGACAGCAGTCAGCGGTGACATGTGATTTTCACGCAACAAGCGTGCGCAGGCCGGGCAGCTCGTTCGCTGTTTCGACGTCCCGGTCTGTCGGCGCTGTGCCGCTTTTTTTGCACGTCGGTCTCGTGCATTGGTCCAAGCCTTGTTTGCGCGACGTTGGAGAAACTGCACCGCTTCGTACTTTGGCGGGGATGTCTAGTGTCGTCCCAGGTTCGGTAGCCAAGTGGCCGTCGGCGGGTAGACTGCGATGATGACGATGACGATCAGCAGGCAGATCCAGTACGGCGTCGCGCCGCGAAAGATCTCGCCAGTCGTCACCGTCTCGTCGGGCTGCGCCGCCTTGACAGTGTAGACCAAGATGCCAAACGGCGGCGTCAGTAGACCCGTCTCGATCGCGATGATGCCGAGGATCGCGAACGCCACCGGATCAAATCCTAGATCGAGCGCGACAGGATGAAACACCGGCACAGTCAGCACGATAATCGGTATCGAGTCGACGATGCAGCCGAGCGCGAACCAGATCGCCACCATCAGCGCGAGGATCTGCCACGGTCCCAATCCGGAATCGAGGAACAGACCCTTGAAGACGCCGCTCATCCCGGTCATCGACAGCGCGCGGGTGTAGATCTGTGCGAACACGATCAGCAACAGGATCGGCGCGCACGTGCGGCCGACCGCAAACACGGCATCGAGGATGTCCTCTGGCGAGAGACCACGCGCCTTGGCGACGAACAGTGCCAGCACGGCACCGACACCGGCGCCTTCGGTCGGCGTGAACACGCCGCGCCAGATGCCGAACAGCAGGCCAAGCATCAGGATCAGCACCAACGCCACGCTCAGCGCGGGAGCGGCCGGTGGGTCGGGGCGATCAGCGGTGTCGTCGATGATCCAGGAGGGAACCGCCGCGGCGCCAAGGGAATGCGGCTTGCCGCCCTGCCCGACACGGTCCGGGGCGAAGCGGGCGGCAATGGCGATATAGGCGCAGAACAGTCCAACGACGAGAATGCCCGGAATGATTCCGGCCAGGAACAGATCGCCGATGCTCATCTCGGTGACCACTGCCCATACGATCATCAGGACGGAGGGCGGGATCAACATGCCGAGGCAGGCGCTGCCGGCAATGCAGCCGAGGCCGAAGGAGCGGTCGTATCCCTGCGCCTTCATCTCGGGCCAGGCGATACGCGAGAATGAGGCGGCTGCGGCGATGCTGACGCCGGTCACGAACGCGAAGAGCCCGTTGGCGACGACTGTCGTCAACGCAATCCTCGCCGGCAGCCAGCGCATCGCGCGGTTGGCGAGGGCGAACACGTCGCGGGCGGCGCCGCATCTGCCGAGCAATTCGCCCATGAGCATGAACAACGGGATCACCGCCAGCACGTACTCTCGGATCACCTCGAAGGCCGACAGCGCCAGGAAACTAGCGACGACGGACAGGTCGGGGTGCATCAGGTACATCGCCAGCGCCGCTACAGCACCCAGCGCGACGGCGACGTGCACGCCCACCAGAACGAGTGCAAGCAGTCCGACGATCAGCAGGATCATCTCGGGGAGCTCGAACATCGCGTGCGATCTCCTTGGCGTGACCGGTTGTTGCGATGGCCGACGTCCATTCAGCCTTGATGTGCAACTCAGCAAAGACCGGTGTCGAGCGACTTTGAAATCACATGCACGTCATCGGTTTCAGGCTTCATGCGCGGGTCGTGTGCGCAGTAGACCTCGGCTGGCGTGAGATTGTCGAGGCTTGCGTGTTGCGACCTGCCTGGCTCTACGTGTCGCCAGGATCACGCCGGACGACCAGTTGTGTGCCGGCGATATCGGGACGGCCAACGCCTCCGCCATAGGCCTCGTGGGGCGCGTCATGTCTCATGATGGCCTAGGGATGGGGCGTGCCCCGTTGTCACTCACGTACGTTTGCCGGTCCGCTCAGCTCAAGAACTCGCGCACGGCCTCTTCGAAGGCTTCGGGCTGCTCTTCGGGGACGAAGTGCGCCGAACCGGCGATGGACAGGCCGGTGACGTTGTCGCCGAGCGGCTTGAACGTCGCTTCCATGACGGGGCCGAGCCAGGAGGCGCCGCCGATGGCGAGGATCGGCATCGGCAGTTTGCCGCGTGCGGCAAGCGCCTGGTTGTCCTCCATGTTCTGGAAGATCGCGCGATACCACGAGAAGCCCTGGTCCATCGCGCCGGGGCGGGCATAGGCCGCGACGTAGGCGTCGACGTCGTCCTTGGTAAAGGTCTTGGCGAAGTCCTCAGAGCGCGTGCGCAGGATCTGCTCGATGTAGATGCGCTCGCGGCCCTCGGTCAGCGCGGCCGGGAGGTCGGGCACGGCGTTGAAGAAAAAGTGCCAGATCTTCATCAGGCGAGCGGGTTCGAGCGCATAGGCGGTGGGTGGGGCGAGGCCTGGGAGGGCGGCGTCGACCACCACCATGCGCGCGACGCGGGTGGCGCCCAGGTGGGCCATCGGGAAGCCCAGCCAGGTGCCGATGTCGTGGCCGATCAGGTCGAAGTCCGTCACGCCGAGATGCGTCAGGAGGTCGAGGATGGCGGCGGCGACAGCCTTGGACGCGTGGCCGGCGGGCAGCGGGGCGGTCTCGCCCAAGGCGGGCGGCTCGATGGCGATGACGTGGCGGTCGGCGGAGAGCGGGGCAAACAGGTGGCGCCAGGTGCGCATGGTCGACGGCCAGCCGGAGATCAGGACGACAGGGCGGCCGGGCCTGCCCTGACCGGCCTGCGCGATATGCCAGCGCGTGCCGGCCGCGGATTCGAAGCGCTGGGCCGCCCGCAGTGCCGTCAAGCCGCTGGTGTCCGTCATCTGGTGTTTCTCCCGGGCCGGGGGCCTCGCCGAAGGGCGCAAATGTGCTTGCGCTCGCTATTGAGCGATCGTTAACTAGGGGCCTTGCGCGGTCAAGCCTGCCGGAACGAGAAAGGTGGTCCTGCGCAAGGGGCGCGTGCTGAAACAAGATCACCACAGCTGCACGGCCCGACCAAAGGGAAAGACGTCCGAGGACTGACAGACGCGATGAGCGAAACGTATGAATTCGCCGTCAACGGCGCGCCGCAAAAGGTCGCCGCGGACGGAGCCACGCCTTTATTGGACGTGCTGCGCAATACCCTCGATCTGAAGGGCACCCGCTTCGGCTGCGGCCTGGAGCAGTGCGGCGCCTGCATGGTGCTGGTCGACGGCGAGCCGCAATACGCCTGCAACCTGGCGGTGGAGGCGGTCGCGGGCAAGTCCGTGACGACGGTGGAGGGTCTCGGGCGGCCGGAGACGCCACATCCCCTGCAGACGGCCTTCATCGAGTTGCAGGCCGGCCAGTGCGGATACTGCCTGTCGGGCATCCTGGTTTCGGCCAAGGCGCTGCTCGACCGCAACCCGAACCCATCGCGCGACCAGATCGTCGAAGCCCTCGACAAGCATCTTTGCCGGTGCGGCACGCACACGCGCATCATTCGCGCCGTCGAGCGCGCCGCGGCGATGATCCGCCAGAAAGCCTGAGGCGGGAGAACCGATATGATTCCGAATGCGCTACCCGACAGCCTCGTCGACAATCCGCGTCTCGACCAGTGGATCGCTTTTGAAGCCGGAGGCAAGGTTCGGCTCAAGTCCGGAAAGGTGGAGATCGGACAGGGCGTGCAGACGGCGATGATCCAGATCGCCGCCGACGAGCTCGACGTCGATATCGACCAGATCCGTATCACGGCCGGGCGGACCAGCGGCACGCCGAACGAGGGCTTCACCTCGGGCAGCCGCTCGATCGAGGCTGGCGGTATGGCGGTGCGCCTCGTGGCGGCCGAGGTCCGCAGCCTGTTCCTGGAGAAGGCGGCGTTCAAGCTCGGCTGCAAGGCGTCGGAGCTGACGCTGCAGCAGGGGCGCATCCTGAAGGGCGGGCAGGAGACGGGGCTCGACTACTGGGCGCTGTCGGAGGAGGTCGATCTTGCGCGCACGGCGACGGGCACGGCGCCCCTCAAGCGCAAGGAAGAGCGGCGCTATATCGGCAAGCCGATGCCGCGTGTCGATCTGCCGGGCAAGGTGTTTGCGACCGATGCGCCGTTCCTGCACGACGTGGCGCCCGAGGGGATGCTGCATGCGCGCGTGCTGCGCCAGCCGTGGCCGGGTGCGGTGCTTCAGTCGATCGACGAGGATGCGATTGCGCGGGCGGCGAAGGGCCGGGCGCAGGTGGTCAGGACCGGCAATTTCGTGGCCCTCTTGTCGGAGGACGAGACGCTCGCGGTGAAGGCCGTCGAGGCGGCGGAGCGCTACACGACGTGGACAGGCGGCACGCCGTTGCAGGCGGGGCAGGATCTGGCCTCCCATCTTCCGAGCCTGCCGGCCGACGACCGGCCGATCGACGTGCCGAAGCCCGGCTACAAGGCTGGCAAGGCGGAGACGCGGATCGAAGCGACTTATACGAAGCCCTACTTCATTCACGCCTCGATCGGGCCGTCGGTGGCGCTAGCGCGCTGCGACGACGGCAAGATCACGGTGTGGTCGCACTCGCAGGGCGTCTTCCAGGTGCGCGCGGCGATTGCGAAGGCGCTCGGCATCGATCTGTCGAAGATCGACGTGCTGCACTATCACGGCTCGGGGTGCTATGGGCACAATCCCGCCGACGACGCGGCGTTCGATGCGGCGCTGATCGCGACGCTCATGCCCGGCAAGCCGATCCGCGTCATGTGGCGGCGCGCGGACGAATTGGCGAACGATCCGTTCCAGTCTGCGATGCAGGTGAAGATCGCGGCCGAGGTTGACGCCAGCGGCAAGCCGGTTTCGACGAGCCTCGATGTGTGGAGCGGCACGCATATCCATCGTCCGGGCACGTGGGGCGGACCGAACCTGCTCGGGGCCAAGGCGCTGCCGAACCCGCCGCCTCCGGTCAAGATCGACGACATGCCGGACGGCAACGGCGGCGGTGGTCCGCGCAACTCGATCTCGCTCTACGACTTCCCGCAGAAGATCGTCAGTCACTACGTGGCCGATACGCCGGTGCGTACGTCGTCCTACCGCGGGCTCGGCGCGCTCGGCAACGTGTTTGCGATCGAGAGCTTCATGGACGAGCTGGCGCATGCGGCGGGGCAGGACCCGGTCGCCTACCGGCTGTCGCTGATGTCGGATCCGCGCGCGTGCGGCGTGATCGAAGCCGTGGCGAAGATGGCCAACTGGCAGCCGGGCGCGCCGGGTGGCACCGGCGCCGGACGCGGCTTTGCGTTCTCGCGCTACAAGAACCGTGCAGCTTACGTGGCGCTGGTGGTGGACGTCGAGGTCGAGGAAGACGTGCGCCTCAAGAAGGTCTGGTGCGCGGCCGATGCCGGTCTTGTGATCAATCCAGATGGCCTGGCCAACCAGCTCGAAGGCGGCATCGTGTTCGCTGCCAGCAATACGCTGAAGGAGCGCTTGCGTTTCGAGGACGGTCGCGTCGCCACCATCGACTGGGACACCTATCCGATCCTGAAATTCTCCGAGGTGCCTCAGATCGAGGTGAAGATCCTGGAGCGGCCCGACGACCCGCCATTGGGTGCGGGCGAGGTGACGCATGGGCCGACGGCGGCGGCAATCGGCAACGCAGTGTATCACGCGCTGGGTGTGCGTATCCGCGATCTGCCGCTGGATCGCGACGGCATCGTGGCTGCTCTGCACGCAGCGGAATAAAGGCGGGGGACGCGCCGCCATGGCCTCCAACAGTGTCACCGGCCGCCGCCGTCCCGCGCCCTCCAAGGCGCGCGGCAAGACGCGTGAGGCGGCCGAGGGGGAGAGCGCGCGTCGGCGATTGACGCCGGATGACCGGCGGCGTCAGATCCTGCAGGAGGCTGTCAGCTACTTCGCGGAGGTCGGCTTCGACGGGGGCACGCGCGATCTCGCGCGGCGGCTGGGTGTGACGCAGCCGCTGATCTATCGCTACTTTCCTTCCAAGGAGGATCTGATCCGCCAGGTGTACGAGGAGGTGTACCTCGGCCGCTGGCGCTCGGAGTGGGAGGTGATGATCACGGATCGCGCGCTGCCGTTGCGCGAGCGGCTAATCAGCTTCTATCGCAGCTACGGCGAGGTAATCTTCGCCACGGAGTGGATGCGGATCTATCTGTTCGCGGGGCTGCGCGGGCTCGGCATCAACCGCTGGTGGATCACGTTCGTGGAAAGCCACGTGCTGAACCGCATCTGCGAGGAGATGCGCATCTCGTCAAAGCTCGCCACGCCGGACGAAGTGCCGATCCAGCAGGCCGAGATCGAGTACCTGTGGATCTTCCACGGTGGATTTTTCTACAACGGGTTTCGCCGGCATCTCTACAAGGCGGAACCGCATCTCGACCTGGAGCAGACGATCGAGATCGCCGTCGACGGCCTGCTGGCGAGTTTTCCGATGATGAGCCGGCGCCTGATCAAGGGCGCGCGCTGACCGCGCGAGGCGGGCATCTACCGATCAGTCATCGCGCGCGGCGGCGGTTTCCATATTCCAGATGCGGATGGTGCCATCGTCGCCAGCCGAAACCAGATGGCGGGCGTCCGGTGTGAAGGTGACGGCGCGCACGGGGCCGTCGTGGCCGGGCAGCGTCCTCACCGAGCGGCCGCGCCTTGCGTCATAGATGCGGATCAGCCCGTCCTCGCCCGAAGACGCGAGCCACTCGGAGTTGGGTGACCACGCCAGCGCGGTGACGCGGCCGCGGTGGCGATCGAGCGAGCGCTGAAGGCGGCTGGAGGATGTCGACCAGATGCGCACCGTGCCGTCCAGCGCCGCGGATGCGAGCGACTGACCATTCGGGCGAAACGCGAGCGCGGTGACGAAGTCGCGGTGGCCGCGATAGGTTCGTACCAGGCCGGGCTGGGCGACGTCCCACAGCTTCACGTGCTTGTCGGCGCTGCCGGATGCGATGTGGGTGCCGTCGCGTGCTGCGGCTATTGCCTGCACCGCGTTCTCGTGGCTGTCGAACACCAGACGCGGATCGCCGGGGGTGTCGAGCTTCCAGATGGCGATCGACCAGTCGTGTGCGCCGGCGATGAAGGTCTTGCCGTCGGGAAGGAACGCGAGCGACCAGATGTCGGCGTTGTTGCGCTTGTAGGTGTTCAGGCGTGTGCCGCGGTCGAGATCCCAGAGCGCGACGATGCCCTGAGTGTGGGCCGTCAAGGCCTGCCGGCCAGCGACCGCCAAGGCCGTCGGCACGCCGTGATCCAGCTCTATGGTGCGCACGAGGCGCGCGCCCGCGACGTCCCAGACGCGCAACGTCTGGTCCTCGCCGATGGAGACGATGGTGCGGCCGGCGTCGGCGAGTGCGAGGGCGCGGACCGGGCCCTGATGGCCCTTGAGCTGGCGGCCCGGCAAGGTCGTCGCGCGCTCGCTGGCCAGTGTCGCGCCGCCGTGTGTCTCCAGTTGCGTGCCGAGGGATTCGCGCAGCTCGACGGCTGCGGCGGCGACGCCCGCGCCGATGGCAAGCTTGACCAGCAGCGGCAGCCAGCGGCGTTTCGCGCCGGCCTTGCGCACGGCACGTGGCCGCGGCGCACGCGCGGGCTTGGCGGCCTTCGGTTTTGCGGCCGGCAGCGCCTTCACGGGCAGGGGCAGGATTTCTGTCGCGGCCGCTGCGGTCGGCAGACGTTCGGTGAGCGCTGGCTGAGCCTTTGACGTCGGCTTGGGGATGGCCTGGGCCGGTGCCTCAGGTCGTGACGCAAGTTGGGCTTCGGCCGGTGACCGGAGCGGTGCGGCGCGCGCGGCCGGCGGCAATGCCCGGTCGGCTGCCGGCTTCAGGCCTTCGATGAAATCGAGCATGACGCCTTGTGGCGCTGGGGCGTCGGGCGGCGGCGGCAGCGGGACGGTGGCTGAGGCGTTGCCTGCGCCGCCGGCGGCGACCGGTATTTTCTCGGCCTGGGTGCGCTCGCGGCGTTTGTCGGCTGCGCGCTGGAACCAGCCGGGCTTGGGCGGATCGGGTGCGAGCAGGTCGCCGCGCCAGGCGGAGACGGATTGCGGGCGTGCTTCGATATTGAGGGCGAGGGACTTGTCGATGGCGTCCAGAAAGCCACGACGGTAGGCGGCCAGCGCGCTGTCGCGGGTCGGGACCAGCTCGTCCTTGACGATGCGCGAGGGTGCGTCGGGGGGGCGCTTGCCGGTGACGGCGGAATAGAGGGTCGCGCCGAGCGCATAGATGTCGGTCCACGGCCCCTGCTGGCTCGAGCGTTCAGCGTACTGTTCGTAGGGGCTGTAGCCGGGTTTCACAAGTGCGCTGACAGTGCGCGAGTGCGCGGCGATCTCGCCGCGGGCGGCGCCGAAGTCGATCAGCACCGGCGAGCCGTCGGCGCGGATGATGATGTTGTCGGGGGCGATGTCGCGGTGGAGATAATCCTCCTTGTGCACGAGCTCAAGCGCATCGAGCAGCGGCGGGAGGATGGCATCGATCTCCTTCTGGCGCGGTGCACGGCCGAGGGACTTGAGCCAACCCTTGAAGCTCTGCCCTTCCTCGAAGCTCAACACCATGTAGGCCGTGTTGTTGGTGCGGAAGTAGCGATAGACCCGGACGATGTTCTTGTGATCGAAGCGTGCGAGGGTCTGGGCTTCCTCGATGAAGCGGTCGAGGCCCCACTGGTAGTCGCCGTCGCAATCCTGCGAGCGCGGCAGGGCTTCGACGCCGCCGTCGCGGGCGGCGAAATCGGAGGGGAAATATTCCTTGATGGTGACGTGACGGCCGAGGGCCAGCTCTTCGGCAAGGTACGTGATGCCGAAGCCACCGGCGCCGAGCACACGCTCGATGCGGTAGTCCGACACCAGCTCCGTTCCCGGTTGAAGAGCCAGGAGGTTGGTCATGGTCCCCGTCGCCCCGGCGCCGCCAGCGCCGACCATCCCGTGCCGCCCACGTCGGCAGCGGATCCTCACCGCGAATGGATCGCACACGATTGTGGCGCTTCCGCGAGATATGAACCTGGCATGAACAATTCTTCCGGTGGAGGCGCACGGCCATGTTGCTGCCGTCATGCGCCAACACAGTCGGGGCAATTCGTCGAGGGGGGAGGCATGCGAGCGACGGTGCGAGTGTCGCAGAGCTGGCCGCGGCGGCTGATGGCGTTCGCCGTCAGCCTCACGGTGCTGGCGCTGTCGTCAATCGTCGTCGTGTCCGCGATGCCAGCGCGTGCGCAAGCCGCGCCCGTGCTCGCCAGCCCGGCCCGATCGTTGCCGACATCGGCGCATCTGATGCGCGCGCAGCTGGCAACGTCGAGCGCCTGGGAGAGGCTGCGCGCGTGGATCCTTCGCAACTACCGACGTGCGCCGGCGCTGATGCTGGGCCTGGCGGCGATCGTGGCGTTGCCGATGCTGGCCGTGCTCGGGCTGATCGTGCGGCGGCTCTTCTCACCGCGCGCCGCCCCGGGGCGCGCGGTGGCGCCGGCACCGATCGGGGGGCACGTGGGGCCGGCGACGACGGTCACGCGACGCCGCGACGGGCTGACATGGCCGGTCGATGCCTGGATCGAGGTGGATGGCGATCGCGGGACGCGGCGGCCGATCGTTCACGATCTCATGCGGATCGGCCGGGAGGCCGACAACGAGATCGTGCTGGAGGATGAGCACGTGCATCGCTACCACGCGGCCATACGGCGGACTGAGGACGCCGAGATTCTCGTCGTGGACCTCAGTCCGCCGGATGGCGCCGGTGTCCTGCTCAATGGCACCAAGGTGAGCGAAGCGCGCCTGCGCAACGACGACGTGATCATTTTGGGCGGCACGCGATTGCGGATCATCGCACGACCGAGTTGAGGGCGCGCCCGCGTGCCGGGTGTCGGCATGCGCGGTGCGATCGCATGAGTGGATGGTGCAGAGATTTGGGCTTAGGCTGTAAGGAGACAGGCCACATGGACGCGGAGGAGCGGAATATGGCGGGGGGGTCGGATCACGGGCCGGTTGCAAGGGGCGGACGCTTTCTTGGTTCGCTGCGCGATGCGCTGGCCGCGGCGGGGCGCGATGACACGGGCACGGTTCCGCGTGCGGCTGGTTCCGCCGAGATGCCGCTCCAGCCCGCTGTCGCGGTCGCGACTGCGGCGCCCGAGACTGCGGCACATCGGGACACCGACGGAATGGCGGTCGCGCCGGTGGCCAAGGATGGCCCGCCGCCGTTGCCGAGCGCGGCGGATGCCGCGCGCGAAGCACGCGCCGTGCAGACGCGCACCGCGGTTGCCGGTCCGGCCAAGGCCGACAGGCATGTAGAGTTCGAGTCGCCGCCGACGACGCGGGTTGTGCGCGCCGCCGATCGAGCACCCGCGGCCGAGGACAAGGCGGCGGCACCGCCAGAGGCGGACGCCGCACGCACGCAGCTCGTGCGCGGCCACGCCAAGGTCGAGCGCGAAGGCTTCAAGCAGGATCCGGTGGTGGGCTGGCTCGTGGTTGTGGGCGGGCCCGGTCTCGGCATGTACCGTCCGATCTTCGAGGGCAACAACACGGTCGGGCGCGCGACGAGCCAGCGTATTGCGATCGATTTCGGCGATGCGTCGATCTCGTCGGAGGAGCAGGCCTACATCCGCTACGATTCGGTCGACCGCGCCTTTCTGTTCGTTCCCAATCTCGCTAAGACGAACGTCGTGCGCATCAACAACAGCAAACCGACCGCGGCGGTGCCGCTGTCGGCCATGGACGTCATCACCATGGGGCGCACGCAGCTCGTTTTCGTTCCATTTTGCGGACCGGAGTTCGACTGGTCCGAGCTCAGCGAAGTCAAGGCTTGATGCAGCTCTACGAGCACGCCAGTCGCGCGACGAAGGGTGCGCGCGCCTATCAGGAGGATACGGCGGCCTATCTCGGCCTTCTGGCCGAGACAGCCGCCGTGGAGGACAGCGATGTCGCTGCCGGGGCGGAAACCGATATCGACCCGGCGACGGGCGGACGGCAGCCGCAGCTGGTCGCCGTGCTGGCCGACGGCATGGGTGGGCACGCGGGAGGCGCGGTTGCGAGCCAGCTCGTGTGCGATGCCTTTCTGGAGTCGTTTTCCGTGCAACTCGACGAAGCGCCACTCCACCAGCGCCTGCTCGCGGCTTTGGAGAGCAGCAACGCGGCCGTCGCGCGACGGATCGAGGCGGATCCGATGCTGTCGGGCATGGGCTCGACCTTGATTGGCGCAGTGTTCGACGTGGGCGGCGTGGCCTGGATCAGCGTCGGCGACAGTCCCTTGTATCTTTATCGCCGCGGCGAGGTGGCGCTGCTCAACGACGATCATTCGCTTGCGCCGGAGCTGGACCGACTGGCGGAGGCCGGACGCATCAGCGCGGCCGAGGCGCGCAGCGATCCGCGGCGCCACATGCTGCGTTCGGCGGTTTGCGGGGAAGATGTCGAGCTGATCGACGTCGCCGATCGGCCGATCTCGCTGGCGCCGGGCGACTATGTGATTCTGGCGAGCGATGGCTTGCAGACGCTCGAGACGGGCGAGATTGCGCGCATCGTGAAGGCTTATGCCGACGACGGGGCGGCGAAGGTGGCCGATGCGCTTATTCGCGCCGTCGAGAATATGCGCGATCCGCATCAGGACAATGCAACCGTCGTCGTGGTCCGGCCGTTGCCCGGCTAGCGTGTTTCCGACGCCAGTCGAAACAGTTTGTTTTTTCGCTCCCGGTGCGCAGCGCCTCCGCGGGGGGGCGGCGGTGCGTACCGGCGCTTGGGTTGCCCACTTCGCAACCGCGCGTGGCCGTCGCGCAGTCGCGCTTTCGCACCTGAGGGTGCGGTATGATCGTGGCTCGCGCCGGTAAAGGCGTCAGGTGCGCCGATCGCAACTGCTGGTCCGTTGGTGTGGCCGGGAGTGTATCGATGAGTAACATTGCTGTTGGCTCCACTCGGACCGCCGTTGCCGATTCGGGTCACGACCCGTCGCCAGAGGACGCGGATGGCATGGTGAGCGTTGCGAACCGACGTCGCCGCCGCGTGCATCGCTTTTCGGATCGGCTGAATGATCTGGCCTGCGTCGGCATGATGGCTGTCGGGTTGGTGTTTTCCTGGCTGCCATCGTTGCCGCAGACCGTGTCGGGCGAGGTGCGCTCGACCGTTGCGGGGCCGGATCATTGGGGCGCCCGGCGACCAAGCGGAGTGCAACAGGCTGCGACGCCCGTGGCATCGCGGATGGTGACGACGATCGACGTGCCTGTCACGCCTCCCGCGGACGGTGTGATGGCGACGGCCGACCGTCGCCAAGCCGTTGCGCCGCAGTCGCCGTCAGCGCCTCAGGCCAGTGAGCCTGTCCAACCCCAGTCCGCTTCGCCGCCGCCGACGTGGACGGCGGAGGAAGTTTCCACCGGTCGTGCGCAGTGTGCGCGCGTTCTGTCGGGGACGGGCGTGGTGTCGACCGTCGCAGATCCCATTCGCGCGGGTGTATGTGGCGCACCGGCGCCGATCGTCGTTTCCGGGCTGGCGGAAGGTGCGGTGACGCTTATGCCTGAACCCACTTTGAACTGCGCGGTCGCCGCCGCGCTGGCGAGGTGGGTCGAGACGGTGGTGCAGCCGGCGGCGCTAGAGCTTCTGGGTACGTCGGTGACCGGGGTGCGCGTGGCATCGTCCTACGCCTGTCGCAATCGGAACGGCGCGGTGGCCGGGCCCATCAGCGAGCACGCGTTCGCCAACGCGCTGGATATCGTCGGCCTGGCCTTGGCGGACGGGCGCACGATCACGGTCGACGCGCATTGGGGTGCGCCGGTTGTTGCGGTGCACTGCGCCAAGGGCGACGCACGCCCGCGGGATGCGCATGGGTCAAAGCTCGCGCCGCCGTCCGCCGAACTCTCGTCCGCAGCGCCGCTGCCGGCGGAAGCGCGCTTCCTGCGACGCATACACGCGCAGGCTTGCGGGCCGTTTCGCACCGTTCTGGGTCCGGGCACCGACGCGGCGCATCGCGACCATTTTCATCTGGACATGAAGGCGCGCCGGGGCAAGGCGGCCTTCTGTCAGTGAGACATGGCTGCAGCGCTACTTCAGCGGCAGCGCCGCGGCATGGTCGGTGTTGCGCGTGCGTCGGCGGCTACTCGCCGGCCGTCGTGCCTGGAGTGGGGCCGGGCGAGACCGTCGCGGCCTCTTGCGTGCGCGACAGATTGCTGACGACGACGGCAATCGCCAAGAGGGCGATGGCGCCGGCCTTGATCCACCAGGGGTGGAAGAAGAAGCCGATGGCGGCCGCCATGAACAAGGCTCTCTCGAGTCCACCCAGCGGTCTTCGGAAGAAGCCCTCCATCGACACGGCAAGGCAGTAGAAGCCGACGAAACCGGTGATCCAGACGAGCGCGATGTCCCACCAGGCGGAGCCCGGGTCCATCAGGATCGGGGAGTAGGCCATCATGAACGGGACGATGTAGAGCGGTTTGGCAAGCATGACGCTGGCGAAACCGGTTCGCGTCGGATCAGCGCCTGCGATACCGGCCGCTATGAACGCGCCCAAGGCAAACGGCGGGGTCAGCGAGGAATCCTGGCTGAGCCACAAAATGATCAAGTGCGCGTTGAGCTCGGGCACGCCCATCTCGACGAGGGCCGGCACGGCCAGGATGGACAGGATCACGTAGGCTGCCGTGATCGTCATTCCCATGCCCATGATGTAGCTGGCGATCGCGCACAGCAGGATCGCGAGCGGCAGGCTGCCGTAGGAATACTCGAGCACGATGGCAGGGAAGCGCAGGGCAAGGCCCGGCATGGTCACGCCTGCGAGAACGATGCCCATGATGCCGGCGGTGGCACCGATCACCAGCGAGGCGATCGCGGCCTGCGACAGCGTGTGGATCAGGCGCTGGGAGGACAAAATAATGAGGGCGGAAATTGCAAAGAATGCCGCGGCGCCGATGCTCATTCCGAAGAGGCGCGGCAGGGCTATGGCCACGACTGCTGCGATGATGATGCCGCCCCAGTCGGCGAAGAAGCCGCTGTAGATCCGCTCGTTCTCCTGCAGCTCCGGCGTGCCGCCCCAGCGAATGAGGCGCGCCAGCGGCGAGGGCAACTGGAGCTGACGTGTGTCCTCCTGGAAGCAACTGATGAGCAGGGCGGCGATGATCGACCAGAACGCGGCGTAGAATGGCGAGAACCGCATGATAAGCAGCGTGATCAGCAGTGCGACGGGCAGCAACCGATAGCCGTCGCGCTTCATGACGCCCATGAAGGAGGGCAATTCCTCCTTCGGCAATCCCTCGATGCCGGCCTTGCAGGCACGAAAGTGGACCTGCATGTAGAGCGAGTAGAAGTACATCAGCGCAGGGATGAACGAGATCAGCGCGACGTAGCCGTAGTCGACCTCCGTGAAGGCGGCCACGAGAAAGGCGGCCGATCCCATGATCGGCGGCATCAGCTGTCCGCCGATGGACGCCGTCGCTTCGACGGCGCCTGCATAGTGCGGAAGGTATCCGGAGCGGCGCATCAGGGGGATCGTGAATGTGCCGGTGACGGCGATGTTGGCCGCGCCGCTGCCGACAATCGAGCCGACGAGGCCGCTGGACACTACTGCCGACTTGGCGGCGCCGCCCTTGAAGCGACCGACCAGTGCGAAGGCGACGTCGACGAAGACGTCGCCGATCTTCGTCATCTGCAGGATCGTGCCGAAGACGATGAACAGGAAGACGTAGGTGGCGAAGACGCTGGCGATCGGACCGTAGATGCCGCTCTCCGAGTACATGTAGGAGAGGACTTCGTTGAAGGCGAAGCCGGCGTGGGCCAAAGCTTCGCCGAAATAATTGCCCCATACGCAGTAGACGAAGAACAATGTACCGAGCAGGGGCAGGATGAGGCCCAGGATACGGCGGCACATCTCGAGCGAGACGATGCATCATCATCGCGCCGAAGACCACGTCGTTCCAGCGGATGAGGCCCTCGCGCTCGCCGCGCTCGGCGAAGTTCCAGATGTAGTCGAAGGTAGCGGCCAACGTAAACAGGCACAAGACGATATCGATCGCTGAAGGCCTGTGCTTGGGCGAGTGTTTGCCAGCCGGGAAATAAATGAAGGCCAGGATCGCTGAGAAGGTGATGAATAGCGGTAGGAAGTGATGATAGGCGTAGATCCTGATGTAGGGCAGCTTGGTCAGAACGTCGCCGCCGAACGGCAGGCGGATGGTCGCGCCATTGACCGCTGCGTAGAGGTAATAGAGCGAAAAGACGACACCGATGGTGATGGCGGTCATGCGCGGACGAAGGCACAAACCTCCCGTAATGAGCAGGAAGGCAAGCCACATCGCGGCGGGATAGCGCGCGACGGTGACGTCGATCCACTGCCACTCGAATTGGCGAGGCAGATAGAGATTGAACGTCTGGCCGGGCAAGGCCACCGCAAGCAGCAGGACGATTGCCACGACTGCGACGAACAGCGCGATGTTGGCGGTCGATGTCGTCGCATGCAATGTGCGCGGTGTCTTCAAGTCCGGCATGAAGACGTACATCAGGACATTGCGGATGCTCGACCAGATGGCGGACATGCGACCGGTGCTCCTTGGCACAGACCAAAGGGGTGGTGACTTCGCGAGTTCGTTGGCTAATGTCGACAGGCACCTGCGCGCGATATTGCGTGCAGGTGCCCGCTTGGCACGATCTCGTCTGGATCTTGTGGCGAACCCGGCACCTATTTGATGATGCCGCGCTCTTTCCAGTAACTTCTCGGCACCTGGATGCATCTTGAGGCCGAACTTGGCCATCTGCTTAACAAAACCGTCTTTCTTGGAGCTATCCAGACCGATCCGCCAGCGCCTTAAAGGCGTTGATCATGAAGTCGCGACTGGCGTCGTCGTAGGTGGCTTTGGTCACCTTGTAGACCATGTCGTCGGACACCGTCGCATTGGCGGTGACGAAGATCGTATAGGCGACCGTATCGAAGCCTTCTTCCTCCATGCCGGTGTAGGATCCGGGCGGCACGTAGTCCGCGTAGTAGCCAGGATTGAATTTGTCGAAGTGCTCGATCACGTTCTTCGGTAGCGACAGGATGCGCAAGGGTGTTGCGGCCGACGCCTGCAGGATTGACGGTGAGGGCACCGGATTGGGAATACCGAAGGCGTCGATGTTGCCGTCGGTCATGGCCGTCGCGGCCTGATCCCAGCGCATGTATTCCTTCTGGAAGCCGTCATGCATGCCCGATCTTCTCAAAAACCATCTTGGTCATGAATTCGGTTGAAGAGCCCTTGGCGGCGTAGTTCACGCGCTTGCCCTTCAGAGTCCATGTAGGTCTTGATGCCGGACTTCTTGAGCACGGCCATCTGGAACCAGGACGTCGTGACGGGACCGATGCCGCGGATGTTCGTGGCTTTCAGCTCCGTTGAACGGTGTGCTGCCGTTCTGTGCGCTGAAGACGAATATGCCGTTGGTCAGGGCGAATTGCGCACCACCGGTTTCGACCATGCGGGTGTTGGCGACGAAGCCCTTCGAGGCGCGGTTGGTCATCGTGAGGCCGACCTTAAGGCGGTTGACGTTCTCCGCCAGTGCGCCGGCCATCTGATAGGCGCCCGCACCGGGGCCTGCGCCGACGACGGTTGCCGTATCGGCCGCATTCGCGACCAGGCCAAATGTGAATAGTGCTGTGGTGGCGGCTGAAATTCTCAGCGCCGCTCTGACGAGCTGCGTTGCTGCCATACTGGGATCCTCCTTTGACCAGTCTTCGTAAAAATATCGCAAGACCTCGTTCGGCGGGTCTTGTCGAGTTATGCCGCTACCGCTGCGAACACGTTGGAGATCGCTCGTCGGTTTGGCTGCACCTAGCTTCCCAGCGCACGGCGCTGCTGTCAAATTCTGCGCGACGTGAACCGCATCGCGGCGACCGATCGCTCGCAGCGAGCTTCACGAGTGGTTGCAGTGCGGGGGGAATGGCGCACGCTTCGCATCACCATCAGAATTCTAGGTGCTTGTACTTGTCTCCCGATCGCAGTCAATCGCCTTGCGCGTGCATCGCAGCAGACCCATGCCGATCGGGCATTCCTGACGAAGCGTGTTCGCGCTAGCGTGGCCTTCTCGATAACGTGCCGGACAATGGCCATCACCGACGGGAGGAGACACGACATGCCCAAGCCACAACTGCGCGCCGAACAGGGCTGGATCTTCGACAACTTCCTAATGCTGTCGGACAACGAGGACGTGCTGCATCCCGGCATCATGGGCAACCGGCTGGAGCGAGGCACCAAGCTGGAAGACTTGAAGGCGGTCTATTCCAAGGTGTCGGGCCGGCGCTCGTTTCCCAAGGCGTGGGCAAAGCGCGCCGCGGTGCTCGAAAAGCTCGCGCTCGATGCGGAAAAGCGCGGGCGCGGCGTGACGGCTCGGGCGCTGTTTCATCGCGCGGCGATTTGCTGGGGACGGGCGCAGCATCTCGTGCCCGTTCATGGCAACGCGCAGAAGGTGCAGTGGTTCGAGGGGCTCTATCGCTGCTACCAGAAGGTGATCGACGCCTCGAACGGCACGATGGAGAAGGCGTCTCTCGAGTTCGCGCCTGGCCAGAAGACGCACTGCATCTTCCACAAGGCGCCGGGCGGGGGCAGGAAGCCGACGATCCTCTACATTCCCGGCATGGACCAGGTGAAGGAGGACGTGCCGAACCCCTACAACAACGACTACACCATCAGGGGTATGAACATCTGCTCGATGGACGGACCGGGGCAGGGCGAGTGCAACATGAATGGCGTCTGGCAGACGGAGGACAACTACCAGAAGGCGGCATCGCGCGTGATCGACTGGCTCGTCCAGCGCGACGACGTCGATCCCGATCGCATCGGGGTGGTCGGCATGAGCATGGGCTCGCGCTGGGGTGTGATCGTCGGCGCTCACGATCCGCGCGTGAAGGCGGTGTGCGGGCAGATGGCGAACGTCGGCTCGTTCGACATGATCTTCGAGCAAGCACAGCCGAACTTCAAACGCATCTTCATGTACATGGCGGGCTACAAGGACGAGTCCGAGTTCGACACGTTTGTGACGCGGCTCGCGCATCTGCCGGACGTCGCCAAGAACCTGAAGGTGCCGCATCTGCTCGTCGCCGGTGACATGGACGAGCTGTGCTCACCCGACGACATCGCGACCTTCCGCAAGGGGCTCGCGGGTCCGAAAGAGCTGTGGCTCTACGAGGGCGTGTTCCATCCGATGGGCGAGGTCGCCGGCCAGATCTATCCGGCGATGGCCGACTGGATGCTGACGTCGCTCACCGAGGGTCGGCCGAAGGGCCACGACAAGACCGTCTATGTCGAGGAAGGCACCACGCTGGCGGACTACGATCACGGGTGAGCGGCCGGGGCCTGCCCGCTGGCGCAGCCGGCGGGCCCCTTGGTCATCCGTCGTTGTCGGTGGACTTGTCGGTGGCAGCGCGCGGGCGCGGCTCGGTGCGCAGCTGGCTGCGCGCGTTGCCGCCAATCCTGACCGGCACGAAGTCGCGCAGGGAGCGGGCGCGGGCGCCCTTGCCGATGGGTGCGACCAACTCCTTCGTCGCCTCGACCACGATGACGCCGGAAAATGCGGGCGACATGCGCGCGCCAAATCGCTCCAGCGCGGGCGCGGAGCGCAACATCAGTTGCCGGTCGATCGGCGGGAAATGCAGGGCGCCGGACCAGTCGACGGGCGTGAAGAGGGCCTCGCCCAGCAAGCGCTCCAGCTGGCCGGTGCTGTAGGGCTGGCCCTGGCCGAAGGGCGTGGCATCGACGCGTGCCCAGACGCCGCGGCGATTGGGGACGACCATCAACAGCCGGCCTTCCGGCTTCAGCACTCGCCACATCTCGCGCAGCAGCGGCCGTACGCGCTCTGCCACCTCTACGCAATGCACCGCCAGCAGACGGTCGACGGAATTGTCGGGTAGCGGCAGGTGCTCGGGCTCCACCAGCGCCGTCAGGACGGGGCCCGTTGCCGGCCAGACGAGGGCGCCTTGGGCGCTGGGCATCAGCGCGCCGATGCGGCCAACCTCGCCGCGATAAGCGCCTAGGTAGGGCGTGGCGAAGCCGAGCCCCATCAGCGTGCTGCCGGGCACATGGGGCCAGCGAGCGCGGATGCGCATGGCCAGTTGGCGGCGCACGACGCGGCCGAGCGGCGTCGCATAGAAATCCCGGAGACTTGTCACGTCGAGGTGCATGCTGTCACTTCGTCCGCCGTCGTCCTGACGCGCCGGGCCGGCGCGTCCTGGTGCGATCCTAGAGGCCCGGGCCTGCATTGCAATGGCGACGGACGGGGTCTATCTAGTGGCTCTGTCACACCTTTCCATCGTCAGACCGAGAAGGAAAAGCCATGGCGAAGCTCGAGATCCATCAGTTCCCATGTCTTTCCGACAACTACGGCGTGCTGATTCACGACGCGGCGGCCGGCGTGACGGCCTCGATCGATGCGCCGGACGCGGCGGCGGTCCGACAAGCGCTGGCCGATACGGGCTGGAAGCTGACGCACATCCTGACCACGCACCATCATCACGACCACACGGACGGCAATGCCGCGATCAAGGCGGAGACCGGGTGCACGATCATCGGTCCGCGCAACGAGGCGGACAAGGTGCCCGGGATCGACACCAAGGTGGGCGAGGGCGATATCTTCAAGTTCGGCTCATTCGAGGTGCGCGTGTTCGATACGCCCGGCCACACGGCCGGCCACATCAGCTATTGGCTGCCCGAAGCGGGCGTCGCCTTCGTGGGCGACACGGTATTCGCGTTGGGCTGTGGCCGCGTGATCGAGGGCGACATGAAGATGATGTGGCAGTCGCTGGAGAAGATCGCTAAGCTGCCGCCCGAAACGATGCTCTACTGCGGCCACGAGTACACGGCGGCGAATGCGAAATTCGCGCTGACGATCGAGCCGGACAACGCGGCGCTCAAGGTGCGCGCGGCGGACGTCGAGAAGCTGAGGGCGAACGGCAAGCCGACGCTGCCGACCAAGCTGGTCGACGAATTGGCCACAAACCCGTTCCTAAGACCGCAAAGCGGCGCCATTCGCAAGCGGCTCGACATGGTGTCGGCGGCGGACTGGGAAGTGTTCGGGGAGATCCGCGAGCGCAAGAACCGGTCGTAGGGTAGGCCGCATGCCTGATTTTAGCGCCGGTGCTCCTTGGTCCGGCTTGACCGCCGAGGCGGTCATCGAGATTCTCGGGCTCACTGCGCACCCCGAAGGCGGGCACTACCGCGAGACGTTTCGCGACGTGGCCGCCGCTGCTACGGGCGATGGTCGTGCCGCCTCCACGGCCATCTACTTTCTGCTTGCGGCGGGCGAAGTCTCACGCTGGCATCGGGTGGATGCCGCGGAGGCTTGGCACTGGCACGCGGGCGCGCCGCTCAGGCTCGAGATCGCAGGTAACGGAAACCGGCAGGTCCTTCGGCTGGGTTGCGATCTCGTCGCCGGCGATCGCCCGCAGGCGATCGTGCCGGCCGGGGCATGGCAGCAGGCGTGTAGCCTGGGTGCGTGGACCCTCGTTGGTTGTACGGTTGCGCCAGGCTTTCAGTTCTCAGGCTTCGAGCTGGCCCCGCAGGGCTGGGAACCGACCCGCTGAGGCGGGCTCGGGACCGGTGTGACCATCGCGCCGCACGATTGTGTTTTCCACGTCCGATCTTGTCGCAACCCGCTCATTTAAAACAACTATTCGATATCACACCTGACGGTCCGGCGTTGCCTTGCACCCCTATTGCGACTCACCGAGACTGCGACCGCACGAAGACCGGGTGGCAGTGGGGGCCTATTTCATCATGAAGCGCAAGCAGAGTGCGAACCTGACGGCGGTGCTTGTCGATTACGACAACATCTATCTGGCGCTGAAGCGCAAGAGCGATGAGGCGGCCAGGCGGTTCGCCAAGGACTCTGCCCTGTGGCTCAGGGAAGTCGAATCGGGCCGGCTGATCACGCCGACGAAGAGCGAGCTTCAGGGCAAGCCACGCCGCATCGTGCTCAACCGCTGCTATGGCAACCCCATTCCGCGACGCAATACCCACGACAATTCCACCGATATGAGCTCGTTCCCGTTCGTGCGCCACCATTTCCTGCGCGCCGGTTTCGAGGTCGTGGACTGCCCGCCGCTGACCGCCCAGCAAAAGAACGCGTCCGACATCCGCATGGTGATGGATGTCCGGGACCTGCTTCAGCACGACACGTACTTCGACGAGTTCATCATCTTGTCGGGCGACGCCGATTTCACGCCGGTGATGCATCGGCTGCGCGCGCATGCCCGGCGGACGGTGATCTTCGCCAACGACCATACCGCGGCGCCCTACACGGCGATCAGCGACGGCGAGGTGCGCGAGAGCGATCTCATCACGTTGCTGCTCGAAGGCCGCATCGGGCGTGGTGAGGACTCGCAGATCGTGGCGCCGCAGCCGAACCTGGAACTCGTGCGCAGCGAGATCGTGGCCGAGGTGCTGGCTGCGATCGACGGCGCGGGCCAGCCGCTGCCGCTGGAGGCGCTGGCTGACCGGGCCGTGCGCCTGCTCGGCCACGAGAAGACAGCGGGAAGTGCCTGGGGCGGTGCGGGTAGCTTCCGCGAGCTGCTGACGCAGTCACTGCCCGAGCATATCAAGCTGAGCGACCAGCCGCCGTACGTGGCGATCGATACCCGCCGCCAGATCGCCAGGCCGGCGCCGACGCCATCGCTTGCTGCCCCCAGCCCGGCGCCCGCACCTTCGCCAGCGCCTGTGCGTCAGGCCGCGCCTGCCGCGAGCGTCCCACAGGGTGTAACGCATGCTCCCATGGCTGCGCCGGTGGAGGCACCTGCTGCACGCGGGCTCGGTATCGAGTGGCCGGCCGATCACCGGACGGCGGCAACTGCACCGCAGGCTGCGCCGGCACGGCCCGCTGCCGCCCCGGCGGCGGCCGAGCAGCGCGCTCATCCCAATGCCGGCAGCGCGCAGGTTCCGCTGCCACATCACATCTCAGCGCCCGGCTTACCGTCGTTCTCAGATACGCTGTCGCAGGCGCCGGCTCCCCAGCACAAACCTGTGGCTGCTCCGAGCGCGGCGGTCCCGTCCGCGGCCCCGGCTCAACCGTCGCGTGCTCCTCTGAGCGCTGGCGTTCGGCCGAGCGAGGGCGCCACGGCCCTGCAGCAATCGATTGCGCGTATTCACGAGGCCTGCCAGGCGCCGCCGTTGTCGCCGCCGGAATACCGGCTGCTGTTTGAGCTGTCCGCCAAGGAGATCACCGAGCGTGGCCTCGCCGGCGCACAGACGATTACGAACATCACGCAGCGTGCCCAGGAGTTGGGGCTCGACATCCGTCGCGACGATGTGCGCTTCGTACTCGAAGTGGTCAGCGAGACCGATCCCTGGTTCGAGCAGGGGGCGTCTCCCAACATCTTCGCGGGCCGGTTCCGCAATTTCGTGGTCGCGCGCTGCCGCAGCCAGGGCTTGAACCTTTCCGCCGACGAGCTCGACCTGATCGAGGCGTGGTTCGTTTCCGGCTCTTCGCCGGCGCCGGGCGGGCGGCAGCCACAGCCCACCATGTCGCAGCCGGCGGCATCGGAGTACACCGACACGCAGGGACTGGAAGGTTCCCAGTCCGAGGACGATTTCCCCCGGTTCGTTCGCAATCGACTGCGGGGCTGACGGCGCGCTGCGGGGCCGGGAACCCCCAAGCCCTCTCTCCCGGCATCGACAGTGCGGTGACTGCGCCAAGTGCGGACGAGCTTTGAGAAGGCGGCACGCAAGTGCCGCCTTTTTTTTCGCTCGCGGCTGCTGATCGGCGCGCGAAGGTGCGCGCCCCTTGCGCGCACGAACGATGGCGCGTTTGGAGAGGCGTTATCGCGCGGCCGCGCGAGGACAAGTCGGAAACGTGTCTTGCGCCTCAGGCCTTCTGGACGCCGAGGGCGACACGAAAGCGGTGGGAGATGGCGGCGCCGTCCTTTTCCGGCAGTGACCAGGGGTCTTCGGTCAGCGCGATCTTGGCGACGGCGAGCGTGGGCCCTTCGTCGACGAACAGCATCTTCGCCAGTGCGCCCACGTCGCCCCCATCGCGGACGGTCAACGTGCGTTCAATGCCGAAGCCCTGTGCGACCTTGGTGATGTCGGTGCGGTTCGAGGTGAGACCCGTCTGGCGGCCGGTCTCGCCGAAGCTCTCGTTGTCGAGGACCAGGATGGCCAGGTTCTTGGGCGCCTGATCGGCGACGACGGCCAGCGTGCCGATGCCCATCATCAGCTCGCCGTCACCCGTCAGGCAGAGCACGCGGCGGTCGGGCTGGGCGAGCGCCACGCCGAGCGCGGTCGGCAGCGCGAGCCCCATGCCGCCCCAGGAGTAGAGGTAGTCCGGGCTGTCGCCGGCGGCGGAGCAGTCCCAGGTTGGCGAACCGAGGCCGGGAACGACGAGGGCGCCGTTGCGCTCCGCCAGCAGGCTCTCGACGAACGGGCGGCGGGCGATCTTGTTGGAGCTTGTGCTCGATGCGGTGGCATTGCTCATTTCTGGCCGAACCCTTTCGCGCCGATGACGCGCTGGCTGATCAGGACGGCGGCGGAGATGCGGCCGTTGAAGGCGATGTCGGCGGCGGCGGCGAAGGTCTCGCCGATCTCGCCCGGCTTCTCGACGGGGAAGCAGCGCACGCCCATGGTTTCGAGCACGGGGCGCGTGCCCGTGCCCATCGGCACCTGCCAGGGATTGAACTCGCCCCACTGGCCGCGCATCGTCACCAGCATCAGGCACGGCGCGCGGAAGGCTGTCGGCAGGCCCAACGCATTGATGCAGTTGCCGACGCCGGACGATTGCATGGCGAGCATGGCGCGCTTGCCGCCGAGCCAGCAGCCGGTCGCGATGCCGATGCCCTCCTCCTCGGTGGTCAGCGTGACGAGACGCAAGCCCGCGTCGGCCTTGACCTTGTTCAGGAGCTGGGTCAGCCCGCCGTCGGGGATGGTGCAGACCGTGGCGATGTCGCGCGCCTTCATCTCGCGCAGGACGTCGTCGGACCAGTGGTGGCTCTCGCTCGCCATCGGGGCGGCATCCTCCTGCAGGTGAAGCCGGCGCGGGTGCGCGGGCACGAACATTGACATGGACACGAACCGTGGACACGGGCCATGGACACAGGCGGGGCGCCGAACGACACGCTGACCGCCGGGGCGAGGGATACCAACCCAACCGCGGACGTCCGTCAACGGGCTCAAGCGCCTGCTGGGTGGCAATCGCGGGGTGGCGATGCCATATAGCGCGGGCTCGCGCCCCCTGCCGGGGACGCGGCGCATCGTCTGCAAGCCGGCGCCCATCGGGCGGCGCCCTGGAGGACTGCCATGGACCCGCGCCAGGCCGATCGCCGGCATCCCCTGGACCGCCTGCCGAAGGACATCCAAACGCCGGCCTACGTGCTCGACGCTGCAGCGCTCGCGCGCAATATGGAGACGGCTCAGCGCATCCGGCGCGAGGCCGGCTGCAAGGTGTTGCTGGCGACCAAGGCCTGGGCGCTGCCGGCGGCGTTCCCGCTCATGCGCGACCATCTCGACGGCACGACGGCGTCGGGGCTGCAGGAGGCGCGGCTCGGGCGCGAGACGTTCGGCAAGGAGGTGCACGTCTACGCGCCGGCCTACACCGAGGGCGAGGTGGTCGCGCTGGTCGACATTGCCGACCACATCTATTTCAACTCGCCTGCGCAGATCGCGCGATTTCTGCCGCGCGTGAAGGCCATGGGGCGGCACGTTGGCGTGCGCATCAATCCCGGCTACTCGATGGCGACGGTGGGCGGGCCGCTCTATGACCCGTGCGCGCCTGGTTCGCGGTTCGGCGCGACGCGTGCGATGCTCGACGACATCCCGTGGGACGACGTCGACATCCTGCATGCGCACGCGCTGTGCGAGGCGAACGATGAGGGCTCGGTTGGGCTGATCCGGCATGTGGCCGAGCACTTCGGTCAGTATATCCGGCGCGTGACCGCCGTGAACTTCGGCGGCGGGCATTTTATCAACAAGCCGGGCTACGACGTGGGCAAGTTGATCGCGGCAGTTCGCGAATTCCGGAGCACGTTCGGCGTCGAGGTGATCCTGGAGCCGGGCGCGGGCCTCGTCGTCGACACGGGCTGGCTGGTCGCGACCGTGCTCGACATCCACACGAACGAGGTCGACATCGCTATCCTCGACGCATCGGCGTCGACGCATATGCCGGACGTGCTGGAGGTGCCCTACACGCCGCCCGTCATCGGCGCGGTGGAGGCCGGTGCGGCGGCGCATACCTATCGGCTCGCGGGCAAGACGTGCATGACTGGAGACGTGATCGGCGACTACGGTTTCGAGCGGCCGCTACAGGTGGGCGATCGCATCGTGTTCGGAGACATGATGCAATACTCGTTCGTGAAGAACACGACCTTCAACGGCACGCCGCTGCCCGATCTCGCGATCTTGGATGCCGACGGCACGTACCGCGTGATCCGCCGGTTCGGGTATGAGGATTTCGCGCGGCGATTGGGGGCGTAATTTTTTCGCTCACGGGCTGATCCGGCTTGCGGCCGGGCCCTCCGCGGGGGCGGTCATTCCTGACGGCGCTTCGGTTGTCCACTTCGCAACCGCGCTCGGCCGGGCCGCAGTCGCGGCCTCGAACGCTGCGCGTTCGGTTGGAGAAATGGGGACAGGATCAATTCTCAACCGCCGCGCCTGCTGCAAGCTCACTCGACGAGAATTGTTCCTGTCCCCATTTTTCTCTCCATTTTCCCCTCGCGCGGGCCCACGCGATTGACGAGGCAATCGGGCTTGAACCGCTACATCAAGAAAGTATAGAGACCTGAAATACACTGCTATTCATCATACATAGGGGACTCAGGGAATTGCAGCTGGCCCAGAAGTATGCTTTGTAGCATGCGACAATGGTTTTCTGGTCGGCGGAAATGCTCATAAGCGAGTGCCGCAAAGTACTCTCTGGCCATATTTAAGGTGATCGCGTTAAATACACTCAGGTCGACGACTTCCCCGCGCGGTACTTTCGATAGGAGACGGCCTCGCGCCTCTGGAGTCATCGATGCAATTTGCACGGCGAATGCTAAGTACTCCTGCGCATTGGTCTGCAATGTATGCCCCTTGGCGTTTTGCCACAGCAGTGCATGGGCCATTTCGTGGGCCGAGATGCTTTCGTACAGCTCAGCCGAAGTTAATACAGAGTAGTAAGATTCGGTGGGTATAGCCGCCTCCAGAGCAGCCGAATCCAGAATATTTATAGCCGGTCCCGTATTGTCAAAAAAAGCATATATGTGACCATCAAATGCGTGCCCATAAAATCTACTCCCAAAACTTCGCACAACTGTAATTCTTATGTGCTTGCGGCTTGAAACTCCACACTGCGCAAAGATTCTTAGTGCTTTGCTGGCGCCCAAGCAAATTGCTTGCTGCTCCGCCAACGATGCTCCCGACACTGCTACCGAAAGCCCTGCACATTCGAACGTCTTCTGTTCTAAGCTTTCGGATTGCGAACCATTGGAGCCAATCATCAGGGCAAGCGCAGAGATTGCGCTCGCTAAACCCATGATTCCCCGACACGGTCGCGTCATTTGGTGACTCCCAAGTACGCTCGCTAAGAAACACGCGCCAGTTGAAGCGTCGTTGACAGGCATCAATGGATCTTCCGCTGCGGCCTGATGCAGGCGGAATACTCGCCGACGCTATCGAAAATCCGTTCACCACGTTGGCTCCGAAGGCGCAGCACCGCGCTTTCTTGTTGGCGCTTCGGATGCCCACATAGCATCCGCGCCGGCGGCCGGCTCGACGAAGGAGAGTCGCCGGCGCAATCAAACGAGAGGGCGGGGCGGACGGGCACCGCTGATGATTGATAGTGAAGCGGCACCGGGCCGCCCCGCTGCGGGATTTGTGGCCTACCCTCGGCGTTTCAGCGCGTTCCGCGCTCTGCGGACTTGCACCGCAGTCGGCGAGGCGAGCCCCGGATAGTCGCCCTGCGTAAGGGTCGAGTACCCAACTCCGCATCCCATCCCCGCACGTAACGGACGCCTCGCGATGCGCACCCTCTCGTGGGGCGGGATGGGGGAAGTGTAGGCGTGTGCGGAGGGGGCGGGGAAAAGATGAGTGACACGGCAGAGGATGCCCCAATTGCGGACGGCGGTCGGGTGACGCGATGGGCCAGAAGCTGTCCTCACCTGTAAGCTCCTGAGCCGGCGGCGCTTGTCGGTCTACGTTCGGCAGCGGACCTGCCGCAGCCGAATCGCATATGAGCTTGTCGAGCCAGTGCAGGAAAGAATCGCAATGCGCCTCGACGACATCGAGACCTTGGTCGCGGCAGGCCGAGCAACCGCCCTTCAGGTGAAGGGTGTGCTGGAAGATATATATTCGGCTTTGGAGACTTCCGGCGCTACGCGCTTGCTGTCAGGAATTGATGTCTGCAATTCTCAGGTCGCCTTGTCACTGGTCGGCGTTTTTTCCGTCTACGAGTTGAGGCTGCAGACCACCATTGGTGGCGACAAGCCGATTGATGATCTGATCAGACGGCTTGCATCGGCCGCCCATTCCTCGGACGCAGCGGCGCTGGATGACTATCGACTGGCCGTTAACGTGCTCAAGCATGGCCTCGGCCCAAGCCACAATACACTGCTCGCAAGAAAATCTCGGCTGCCCTTTAAGGTCCAGGCGAATTTCGGCGAGCTAGCGATTGAGGGAGATGTGTGTCCACCGTCCGATCTGGTGATCGTATCCACCGAGCATCTGGAGCAATGCTGCGATTTGATCGAAAGGACTTGGGCTTTCGTCCAGTCGGCAATCCGTCCCGCGGCATAGTCCGCTGCTGATCTGACCGCGTCGAGTGACATTCAGAGCGGCGACGGTGGCTAAGGGTCTTGGTCGTGTGAAAACGCTGTCGCCGTTACTCAAGGGCGCCGATGACGCCAATCTTCGCATAGAAGGGGCGTATTGGCACGTCCCGGGCCGCCTGAGCGCGTTTGTGAGCCAGCATCCCGTGATGAGGCCGTGTCGGCGGGATCAGGCCCGGATCGCCTGGATCAGTGGCCCGATTCCGATGATGTTCATCACCCGCGTCAGATTGTAGGCAAGAACGGCGAGCGCCATCTCCGTCTTCACGTTCTTCAAGCGCTTCATCAGGAAGTGTGTCGCCCCCATGCGCGCCTTGATCGTCCCGAATGGGTGCTCGACAGTCTCGCGGCGGAGGCGCATCGCCTGAGGGTTCTCATCCAGGCGCCGCTGAACGTCTTCTAGAACATGCTCGTGCTCCCATCGCGCGATTGATCGATGCGAGCTGGTGGTGCAGCGCTTTCGCAGCTTGCACCTTGAGCACGCCGGCGTCGCATAGCGCTTAAGGCTCAGCCCGTCGGTCTCTCGTTTGTACGACACGAACAGCAGTGCCTCGCCGGCCGGGCAGATGTACATGTCCTGGCTCGGGACGTAGCGGAAGTCGGGTTTGCCGAACTGGCCCCTGGCCCTGTTGTTGGATGTCTGCGGCTTGGGCACCGTCACCGTGACACCGGACTCGGCGCATTCCAGGATCTGCTCGCTGGTGAAGTAGCCGCGATCGGCAACGACGTCGAGTTGATCAACCCCCAGCACCTGCTTCGTCAGCTTCGACATCGGTGCCAACTGCGCGCGGTCCGATCCGCTCGTCGTGACCTCGTGCGCCACGATCAGGTGGTTCTCAGTGTCGACGACTGCCTGCACGTTGTAGCCAACCACGCCGGATCCCCGCCCACTGGTCGCCATCGAGCGGGCATCCGGGTCCGTGAAAGAGATCTGTCGATCGGGCTCGGCAAGACGCTGCTTGTCGATGGCCTCCAGGCGCTTCATCTCTTCGTTGAGCGTCGCGATCTTCTCGTTGAGTCGGTCAATCCTCATCGCCCGCGCCTTGGAGCGTTCCTGGCGGTCGGCACTCTCCAGCTGGTGCAGATAGCGCGCAACGCTCTCCTCGATCTGCGCCATACGTCTCTGCATCTTGCCTTCGGCGAAATTGCGGTCGCGGTTGTTGACCGCCTTGAACTTCGAGCCGTCGATGGCAACAGAGGCAACTGACAGCAATCCGAGCCGACGACACAGCTCGATAAATCGGGCGCATACCTTACGGATCGCGGGGCCATTATCTTTGCGGAAATCGGCGATTGTCTTGTGATCGGGTGTCAGCCGTCGCGTCAGCCACATCACCTCGACGTTGCGGTTGGCCTCACGCTCAAGTCGCCGGCTGGACTGCACGGCGTTGAGATAGCCGTAGACGTAGAGCTTGAGCAGCACCGCTGGATGATACGATGGCCGGCCGGTCGATTGCGGGGCGACGCCCGCGAATCCGAGGTCGGCCAGATCGAGGTTGTCGACGAATACGTCGATCACGCGGACCGGATTATCCTCGTCGACCCAGTCCTCGAGGCACTCCGGAAACAGCGTCGGCTGATCCCTGTCAGCGCCCTCCACGAACCGCTTCATGATGCCTCCCGCGAATCACGAGAAGAATCATAACTGCGACGGTGTTTTCACACAGCCAGGGTCAGGCGCGTCGGTTGATGTGAGCCGGCGCACGGCGGGTCGTGTCTCGATTGCAGACGTTCAAGTTGGCCGCGGCAGCTGCGTCGGGCTCTTGGTTGGGGACACGCACCATTTTCCTGATGGGGCGCATCCGGCCGGCGAGCGGCGTGGCAGGGAAAATGGTGCGTGTCCCCGGGCTCGCCTGTGGCTGCTACTCATCCCTCGCCGCCGTGCGCTATCTCCAATCCTGCCCTCACCCATCCCTGCGCTTCAACAGGAACACCGCCTTCTCGCCGAACAGGTTCTGGAGCTTGATGGAGTTCTTGATCGGCAGGCGCTGGCCGGCGAGTGTTGAAGGCGACGGCCTGCTCGACCTCGGCGTCGACCTCGCGGACGAGGTCGGCGAAGTCGAGGATCGTGCACAGGTGCGCGTCGGCGGTCGCATACCACGGCTCGGGCAGGTTCGGCGTCACCGGCATGCGGCCGTCGAACAGCAGCTTGCCAGCGGATCTGCCAGTGGCCGAAATTCGGGAACGAGACGATGGCGTGGCGGCCGATGCGCAAGAGGTTCTCCAGCACGGTCTTGGGGTGGCGCGTCGCCTGGATGGTCAGGCTCAGGATCGCGTAGTCGAAGGCCTGGTCGGGGTAGTCGGCGAGGTCGCGGTCGGCGTCGCCCTGGATGACGGACAGGCCGCGCGCGACGCAGGCGTTGACCTTCTCGCGCGAGATCTCGATGCCGCGGCCGTCGACGGCCTTCCTGTCCGTGCAAGCAGCTGGAGCAGCGCGCCGTCGCCGCAGCCGACGTCGAGCACGCGCGAGCCCGGCGCCACCATCTCCGCGATCAGCAGGTGGTCGACGCGGTGCCTGTGCGGCCGTGCTCGACGCATCGGTGCGCATCCATCACGCGGCCTCCTTGCGCGGCGGTGATGCCGCGCTTCAGGCGCGGCGCGTCGAGGAAGCCCTTCACGGTGGCGAACAGCTCCGGCTCGTCGAGCAGGAAGGCGTCGTGGCCCTTGTCGCTTTCGATCTCGACGAAGGAGACGTTGGCGGCGACGGCGTTCAGCGCCTGGACGATGTCGCGGCTTTCGCGCGTCGGGTAGAGCCAGTCGGACGTGAAGGAGACGACGCAGAAGCGCGTGCGCGTGCCGCGGAAGGCGTTGGCGAGGACGTCGCCGTGCTCGGCGGCCAGGTCGAAGTAGTCCATGGCGCGGGTGATGTAGAGGTAGCTGTTGGCGTCGAAGCGGTCGACGAAGGTCGAGCCCTGGTGGCGCAGGTAGCTTTCGACCTGGAAGTCGGCGTCGAAGGAGAACGTGCGCGCGTCGCGCGGTCCTGCAGGTTGCGGCCGAACTTGCGCTGCAGCGCGCTCTTCGGACAGGTAGGTGATGTGGGCGGCCATGCGCGCGACGGCGAGGCCGTTGCGCGGGACGACGCCGTCGTCGAGGTAGTCGCCGCCGCACCAGTCGGGATCGGCCATCACGGCCTGGCGGCCGACCTCGTGGAAGGCGATGTTCTGGGCGGAATGCCAGGCGCGCCGTCGCGATCGGGACGGCGGCGAAGACGCGCTCGGTGTAGCGCGCGGCCCATTCCAGGACCTGCATGCCGCCCATCGAGCCGCCGATGACGGAGAACAGCTGCTCGATGCCGAGGTGGTCGATCAGGCGGCGCCTGCGCCTCGACCATGTCGCCGATGGTGATGACGGGGAACGTCGAGGCCGTAGGGCCTGCCGGTTGCGGGATTGATCGAGGCGGGGCCGGTGGAGCCCATGCAGCCGCCGAGGATGTTCGAGCAGATGACGAAGAAGCGGTCGGTGTCGATCGGCTTGCCGGGGCCGATCAGCGTCGTCCCACCAGCCGGGCTTGCCGGTCGACCGGATGGTCGCTGGCGACGTGCTGGTCGCCGGTCAGCGCGTGGCAGACCAGGATGGCGTTCGATTTGTCGGCGTTGAGCGTGCCGTAGGTCTTGTAGGCGATCTGAACGGCGGCGAGGCTCTGGCCGCAGTCGAGCGGCAGCGGCTCGGTGAGCCGGACGACGGGGCTCGACGGCGTATCGATCTCGGGCGAGCGCGAGAGGGGCCGCGCGGCGGCGACCTCGAGGACGACGTCACCGTGCCTGGCCGCCGGCCCTGGGGCTGCCTTGGGCGTGGAGCGATCTGAGTTCGAGGCGTCCATGGGGGACCTCGTGCGCGTCGGCGACCGGCGCTCGAACGGGCGGCCGGCCATCAAAAAACCCGGTGCCGGCTCGCCCCGCTGACATTGCCGGGCTGCCCGCGATCCGGGTTTAGCGCACGGCCCTTTAGCGAGTTGTTTAACGTGGCTGCAAGCCGGCCGGCAAATCACCACGAACCCGAGGACAATAAGGGACGGGCCGCGGCAGGGTCAAGCGCCTGCGGCGCGACAGGGTTGCGAAGGGATGACCAGATCCCCTCTCGCCTTCACCGTCCGCCTCGTCTATCACTTGGCCGCCTTGCGAAGGGACGCGCCGACGGTGTCCGCGGTGCGCCAGATCATCGGAATTCGAGCCCGTGACCGCCTCCACCACACCGCCCACCACGCCTGCCGCAGCGCCGACTCCGCGCCCGGCATTCTCGACATCGCCGCCTACGTGCCCGGCGAGAGCGCCGTGCCGGGCGGGATGACGCCGATCAAGCTGTCGTCCAACGAGACGCCGCTCGGGCCGAGCCCGAAGGCGATCGCGGCCTATCTGGCGGAAGCGGAGCACCTGGAGCGCTATCCGGACGGCGGCCGTAGCCGCGCTGCGCCAGGCCATCGGCGAGGCCTACGGCCTCGATCCCGACCGCATCGTCTGCGGCGCCGGCTCGGACGAGCTGCTGAACCTGTTGGCGCACGCCTACATCGGACCGGGCGACGAGGCGATCTACACCGAGCACGGCTTCCTCGTCTACCGGATCGCCATCCAGGCGTACGGCGGCGACGCCGGTCGTCGCGCCGGAGACCGAACCGCACGGCCGACGTCGACGCGATCCTGGCGCGGGTGACGCCGAAGACGCGCATCGTGTTCCTCGCCAATCCGAACAATCCGACCGGCACCTATCATCCCGATCGACGAGGTGCGCCGCCTGCGCGCCGGGCTGCCGGCAAACGTGCTGCTCGTGCTCGACGCCGCCTATGCCGAGTACGTGCGCCGCAACGACTACGAGGCGGGCCTCGAGCTGGTCGCGACGAGCGAGAACACGGTGATGACGCGGACGTTCTCGAAGATCTACGGGCTCGCCGCGCTGCGCCTCGGCTGGGCCTACTGCCCGGCCGCGGTTGCCGACGTGCTCAATCGCATTCGCGGACCGTTCAACGTCTTCGGCGCCGGCGATCGCGGCGGGCGTCGCGGCGATCGAGGACAAGGCGCACGTCGAGGCGGGCTGTCGCGCACAACGACCAGTGGCTGCCGTGGCTGACGGCGGAGATCGAGACGCTCGGGCTGAAGGTGACGCCGAGCGTCGCCAACTTCATGCTGATCGCATTTTCCCGAGGATCCCAAGCGAGGCGCGGCGGCGGCCGATGCGTTCCTGAAATCGCGCGCGCATCATCCTGCGCCGCGTGACCGGCTACGGACTTGCCCAACGCGCTGCGCATGACCGTCGGCACGGAGGACGGAGAACCGCAAGACGGTCTCAGCGCTCGCCGACTTCCTCAAGGCAGGCCGGTTGAGATGGCGGATGCGCTCAAAGATCCGCGCGGGTTCGAGCGCATCGCACTGATCGGCATCGGCCTGATCGGCTCGTCGATTGCGCACGCGGCGCGGCGCGGCGGTCTGGTCGGCACGATCGTCGGGCAGTGCGCGGACCGCGAGACGCGGGCGACGGCGCTGCGACTCGGGCATCGTCGATGACCGTGTTCGAGACGGCGGCCGATGCGGTGCGTGACGCCGATCTCGTCATCCTGTGCGTGCCGGTCGGCGCGTGCGGTGCGATCGCCGCGGAGATCGGGCCGCACCTGAAGCCCGGCGCGATCCTGACCGACGTCGGCTCGGTCAAGGGCGCGATCGTGCGCGATGTCGGCCCGCACGTGCCGGCGGGCGTGCATTTCATTCCCGGCCATCCGATCGCCGGCACCGAGCACTCGGGTCCGGAAGCGGGCTTTGCCGAACTCTTCGACAACCGCTGGTGCATCCTGACACCGCTGCCGGGCGCGGATGGGGCCGCAGTGGAGCGGCTCGAAGCGTTCTGGGAGGCGCTCGGCTCCAACGTCGAGATCATGAGCGCCGGAGCATCACGACCTGGTGCTCGGCGATCACCAGCCACGTGCCGCATCTGATCGCCTACAACATCGTCAACACGGCCGCGCATCTGGAGCGCGTCACCGACAGCGAGGTGATCAAGTTCTCGGCCGGCGGCTTCCGCGATTTCACGCGCATCGCTGCGTCCGATCCGACGATGTGGCGCGACGTGTTCCTCAACAACAAGGAAGCGGTGCTGGAGATGCTCGGCCGCTTCTCCGAGGACCTGACGGCCCTGCAGCGCGCGATCCGCTACGGTGACGGCGAGACGCTGTTCCGCTTGTTCACGCGAAGCGCGCGCGGTCCGCCGCGGCATCATCGAGGCGGGCCAGGATACGGCGGCGCCCGACTTCGGCCGGCGGCCCGCAGCGCCGGCCCCGGATGCGCCGGCGAAACCGAAATCCGGCTGACGGTGCATGCTGCGACCGACGCGCCCTGTCCGAACGGTCGACCGGCGTGCGGAGGCTTCGCGCCATCCCCAGGGGTTGTGGGTATTCGGCTACGGTTCGCTAATGTGGCGGCCGGGCTTTGCCCATGTGCGTGCCGAGCGCGCGCGTCTGACCGGCTATCATCGCGGCTTTTGCATCTACTCCATGCATCATCGGGGGACGCAAGCGCGACCCGGTCTTGTGCTGGGGCTCGACCGTTCGGGCGTGTGCGAGGGGATGGCCTTTCTCGTGGCGCCGGACCAGATCGGGCGAACGCTCGCCTATCTCACCGAGCGCGAGCAGGTGAGCGGTGTCTACCGGGAGACCCTGGTGCCGGTGACGCTGGAGGCGGGCACGCGGCCGGAGGTGATGGCGCTCACCTACATCGTGGAGCGCGCGCATCCGAGCTACGCCGGCGCGCTGCCGCTTGCCACGCAGGCCCATCTCATTCGCGGCGCGCGACGGGATCTCGGGCACGAACCTCGACTATCTCGTCAACACGCTGGCACACCTTTTCCAGCTGGGGCTGCGCGAGCGGCAGCTCGAGCGGCTGATGGCGCTGATCGGGCCACACCTGGGCCGCGGCGAACCCCATGCGCACGTCAGTCCGCGCGCGCGCGCCGTGCGTTCCGTCGTCTGCCGGCATGGCTTTGAGGCGCCGCGTCTGAGAACCTATGAGCGCATGCGCTTCGTACATCGCAAGCATCTGGCCGGGCGCATGGCCTGAACCGCGGCCAAGGGTTCCCGCGCGTCGCTCAGTGGCGAATGGCGGGCGGGATGTTGGTACGCGCGGGCGGCTGCATGGCCCCGGCGCGCAGATCGAGCTCGATGCGACGCGATTCGAGAGCATTCGGCGCCAGCAGATGCGCGTGCACCTCGTTTGCGCCGAGGTTGGCACCGAGGTGACGCAGGTGCGCCAGGTTCACGGACGGCGCCTTGTTGGTGACGCGGCCGATCCTGAGGACCTGCCGTCTGCCATCGTCGCAACGACGCACGAGGATGAAGTTCGCCGGTGGCAGCTCGGGGCAACCGATGAGGCTGTAGACCGTGTGCACGTAGGCGGCACCGGAGGCCCCGCGCCAGAACTTGAAACGGTCGCCGAGGTCGGCGGCGGGCATCGGGTCTGCGGCAGGCACGGGCGCGGGCGGCCGAAGACGACTGGCAGAAAGCTCGTGGATGGTGGCACTCATGACAACCCTCATGCACATCACGACGCGTGGCCGGTGTCACCACGACCGGCCGAAGGTGACAGCATCCGCCCTCCTCGCGGTCCCGCGCTGTCACGCGGGGAACGTTGCCGCGGCGAGCGGGCCGAAATTTGGCCAAGGCGGCACGACTTCGGGGCAATCGACAGGGAAGCCGCGAACGCCTGCCGACCCGCGCCCATAGGCTCGGGGAGAGGATTTTCGGGCGTGACGACAGCTTGCCGGGCGCATGGCGAGGGGCTTGCGAAGCGGCAAACGCGTGGCGCGCCGGTTCAGGGCTCGACGACGACGGTGCCGAGCTTGCCGCCGGCCTCGACGAGCTCGTGGGCGTGTGCGGTCTCGGGCAGCGTGAAGCGCGCGGCGACCGTCAGTATGCGGCGGCCGGAACGCAGCCAAGCGGTGATGTCGGACTGGGCGCGTTTCCTCGCCTCGTGCGGGACGGTTGCGAGGTAGACGGCGTGCAGCGCGAGGTTCTTGCGGATCAGCTGATAGACGGGGACGGTCGGCTCGCGCTCAGTGATCGAGGCATAGGTGGCGATCGATCCGCGGTCGCGGACGGCGGCCAGCGTGGCTGCGAGGTTGCCGGCGAAATCCACGTCGACGACGTGATCGACGCCCTTGCCGCCGGTGATCCCGGCGATGCGCGCGGCGACGTCCTCGCGCTTGTAGTCGATCGTGTGATCGGCGCCGCCGGCCGTTGCGTGGGCGGCCTTGTCCTCGCTGCTGACAGTGGCAATGACGGTTGCGCCGGCCCAGCGGGCGAGCTGCACTGCGTAGTGGCCGACGGCGCCGGCGCCGCCGGTGACCAGGACCGTGCGTCCCTGGACGGGGCCCGCCACGAACAGCGAGCGATGCGCGGTCATGCAGGGGATGCCGAGGGTAGCGCCCTCGGCGAAGGAGACACCGGGCGGCAAGAGGCTGACGAGGTCGGCGTCCAATGCGATGTATTCAGCCGCCGTGCCGAAGGCGCGTCCACCGCGCTGACCGTTGTAGAGCCAGACGCGCTGGCCGACCCAGGCCTGATCAACTCCGGGGCCGACGGCTTCGACGATTCCGGCGCCGTCGCTATTGGGGATGACGCGCGGTCCCGCCATCGGCCCGTTGGTGCCTTTGCGCCAGTAGGTGTCGGCCGGATTGATGCCCGAGGCGTGCAGGCGCACGAGAACCTCGCCGGCAGCCGGTATTGGCGTCGGCATGTCGCCGGTGACCAGGACCTGTGTGGCGGCGCCGTTGCGCTCGTACCAGACCGCGCGCATTCAGGTTTCTCCCGTTCGTGTTGGTTTTGGCGCTGCTCGTCGTGTGGGCGACGGCTTGGTTGGGGATGCTTGCTTAGGAACAGGCACCATATTCTTCCGTGTGATTGTCGCCGGTTCTTCGTCCAATACAGAAAATGGTGACTGTCCACGGGCCGGATGCCCACTCCGCATCCGCGCTTTCTTGTTTGCGCTCCGGATACCCACTCCGCATCCGCGCTAGTCCAGATTGGCGATGGCGATCAGCGGATCGATCTGGCAGGTGAGCTTCGTGCCGTCGCGCTCGATGGCGCCCTGGTCCTCCAGTGCGACGAGTGCGGCGTTGACCTTGGGGCGGCTCGCGCCGATGAGCAGGGCGAGCTCGCTCTGCGACATGCCGAGATCGATCATCGCGCTGCCGTCGCGCTGCTCGGGATACTTCTGGCGCAACGTGGTCAGAAAGAAACGAGCGAGGCGGACCTCGATGGGATGCAGCGCGATCGCTTCGAGCTGGTGATCGGCGTCGCGCAGGCGCGCACACAGCAGTTCGATGGCGGCGCGGGCGACCTCGGGCTTGGCCTCGATCAGCCGGCGCAGGGCGCCCTGGCCCAGCGTCATGACCTTGGTTGCGGTGACGGCTGTGGCGTCGGCGGTGCGTGGTCCGCCGTCGAGCGTCGCGATCTCGCCGAACACGGCGCCGGGGCCGGCGTGCCAGAACGACAGCTCGCGGCCTTCCACCGTCAGCACCGACAGGCGGACGCGGCCCTGGGTGACCAGATAGAGGTCGCGGCCGGGATCACCGCGGGAAAAGATCACCTGGCCGGGCGCATAGGCTGCGGGGCGCATCTCGTTCGCGACGGTCTTGCGATCGGCCTCGCCGAGCTGCCCGAACAGGCGCGAGAGCCCCAGCATGTCGTGGATCGCGGTGGTCGGCATGGCTATCGGGTTGCTCCGGTGGTGCGGTCGTGCGCGCGGTGGGGCGAGTTTAGCGGAGATCGTGGCGGGCGACCATGTTTTGGCCGCGAGGGGTCAGCAAGAGTGGGCGAGGGGGCTGCCGCCTCTTGCATCGGAAGGGCGATACGGCGCATACCCGTAGGGGCATAGTGGTGCGGGCGGCGGCGGTGCCGTGGCCGCGCACGGCTCGCATTTTCGGCATGACATCGGACGATACGAGCGACCGCGCATGGACAAGGCTTCTTTCCTCAACGTCCTGTCCCGAACCGACGGACCCCGCCGGGAGACGCTCAGGCGCGAGCTCGCGCGCACGCGCCCGGCCGGCAAGGGCGACGAGACGACCCGCAAGCTGGTGCTGGCCAGCGGCAGCCCGCGGCGGCTGACGCTGCTGAAGCAGGTCGGCGTGGTGCCCGACGCGTTGCGGCCGGCGTCGATCGACGAGACGCCGCGGCGGGGGGAGATGCCGCGCTCGCTGGTGACGCGGCTGGCGCGCGCCAAGGCTGAGATGGCGCGCAACCAGATCGCCAACGACCGCGACATCGCGGATGCCTACGTGCTCGCCGCCGACACCATCGTCGCCGTCGGCCGGCGCATCCTGATCAAGCCGAAATACATGGAGGAGGCAGTCGCCTCGCTGCGGCTGTTGTCGGGCCGCGCACACCGGGTGCTGACGGGCATCTGCATCGTCACGCCCGACGATCGGGTGCGCAGCAAGATCGTCGACACGCGCGTGCGCTTCAAGCGGCTGTCGGATGCGGAAATCGAGGCGTATGTGGCTTCGCGCGAATGGCAGGACAAGGCGGGGGGCTATGCGATCCAGGGGCTCGCCGGGGCGTTCGTCGAGAAGATCGTGGGTTCTTATACGAACGTCGTCGGTCTGCCGCTGACGGAGATCGTCAACATGCTGGTCGGTGAGGGATTTGCGATCCACAAGGCGTGGCTCGACGCCGCCGACGCGGACCCGCAATAGAGATGGTGGGCGACGACACTTCCCGGGGTCGCACGCAGCGCCCCTGCCCGATCTGCAAGGAGCAGCCGCCGGTGCCGGCGTTCCGGCCGTTCTGCTCCAAGCGATGCGCGGACCGCGACCTTTCGCGTTGGCTTTCGGGGAGCTATGCCATCGCCGGCCGCGAGGACGACGAGGACGACGGCGGGCCCGAGATGCCCGGCTTCAAGGGCGGGCGGCCGGAAGCGGCCAACGACGATCACGCCGACGACTGAAGGGCGCGCGGGCGCTCAGACCGGCGATCGCAGCGGCTGCGGCTCAGGGCTGCCAGGGCCGCTTTTCCTGCGGATCGGCGGCGGCTTCCTTTTCTTCCGCCCTGCCGATCTCGCGCACCAGGGCGAACAGCGCCTCCTTGATGCCTTGGCCCGAAACCGCCGACAGGACCAGCGGCTTCTTGCGGGCGGCGGCCTTCAGAGCCTCGGTGCGGGCGGCCAGCGTCTCGGCGTCGAGCGCATCGCACTTTGAGAGCGCGACGATTTCCTTCTTCTTGTCGAGGTCGCCGCCGTAGGCCTTCAGCTCGCGGCGGACGGTGCGATAGGCGGCTGCGACGTCCTCCTCCGTGCCGTCGACCAGATGCAGCAACACGCGGCAGCGCTCGACGTGGCCGAGGAAGCGTGTGCCGAGACCGGCGCCTTCGTGCGCGCCCTCGATCAGTCCGGGGATGTCGGCGAGCACGAAGTCGGTGTCGCCGGCGCGGACGACGCCGAGGTTGGGATGCAGTGTCGTGAACGGGTAGTCGGCGATCTTTGGCTTGGCGGCGGAGACCGCGGCCAGGAACGTCGACTTGCCGGCATTCGGCAGCCCGACGAGGCCGGCGTCGGCGATCAGCTTCATGCGGAGCCAGATGGTCAGATCCTCGCCCGCCTGCCCTGGGTTGGCGCGCCGCGGCGCCTGATTGGTCGAACTCTTGAAGTAGGCGTTGCCGAAGCCGCCGTTGCCGCCCTTGGCGAGGCGCACGCGCTGGCCCGGTGCGGTGAGGTCTGCGAGCAGGGTCTCATCGTCCTCAGCGTAGATCTCCGTGCCGGGCGGCACCTTGATCACGCAGTCTTAGCCGTCGGGGCCGGTGCGATTGCGGCCCATGCCGGGCGTGCCGCTCCTGGCCTTGAAGTGCTGCTGGTAGCGGTAGTCGATCAGCGTGTTGAGATTGTCGACGCACTCGGCCCAAACGTCGCCGCCGCGTGCCGCCGTTGCCGCCGTCGGGGCCGCCGAACTCGATGAATTTCTCGCGGCGGAAGCTGATGCAACCGGCGCCGCCGTCACCCGACTTGATGTAGATCTTGGCCTGGTCGAGAAATTTCATGGGCAGCGCGCCTCGAACGCCTCGCGCGTGAGCACGGTCGATTTACCGGGAACGGTACCGCCGCGCGCATTGATGTGCAGGTCGCAAGTGCCGACCTGGACGAATCCGAGCTTCTCTTGGACGCGCCAGGAGGCTTGGTTGTCGACGAGGAAGGACGAATGGAGTGGCTCGTCGCCCACGTCCGCGAAAAAGGCAGCGATCAATGCCTCGGCGGCCTCGGTCATCAATCCCTTGCCCCAGTGACGCTTTCCAAGCCAGAAACCCAGGTGATAATCCGTCTGGCGCGCGGAGATGCTGATGGCGCCGACAGCCTCACCCTGGTGCTCGATGACGAACGCGCTCGACGTCCGCACGAACTCTTCGGCAAGCTCGCGCGGATAAGGCCATGGTGGGCGCGCGATCATGCTTATCACGTCCCAGTCGGCGATGTTGCGATAGATGTCGTCGACGTCCTGCAGCCGTGGCTGGCGAAGCAGGAGCCGTGTCGACCTTACCGTCCGTGACATTGCTTCAACTCTTGCGGCGCTGCGCAAACGCAAACAGGGGGAGACGCCGGTCGCCTCCCCCTACGACAGGTGTCGGACGCTTGGCGTCGCTTATTCAGCGGCCTCGAGCTTTGCCGGCACGACCGAGACGTAGGTGCGATCGTCGCGCTTGGTCTCGAACTTCACGGTGCCGTCGACCAGTGCGAAGATCGTGTGGTCGGTGCCGAGACCGACGTTCTTGCCCGGCTTCCACTTCGTGCCGCGCTGGCGTACGAGGATGTTGCCGGCAATCACGCTCTCGCCGCCGTAGCGCTTGACGCCCAGCATTTTCGGGTTGCTGTCGCGGCCGTTCTTGGTGGAGCCGCCGGCTTTTTTCTGTGCCATGGGTCAATATCCTTTTGCATGTGTCGGGTTGAGCGGGGGCGCGGTGGTCGCGCCGTCGTCCGTCAAGCGCCGACGATGTCCTTGATGCGAACCTCGGTGAGGTCCTGGCGATGGCCTTTCTTGCGGCGCGAATTCTTGCGGCGGCGCTTCTTGAAGGCGATGATCTTGCGGCCGCGGGTCTGCTCGACCAGCTCGGCGGTGACCTTGGCGCCCGGCACGGTCGGCGTGCCGATCTTGACGCCGGAGCCGGAGCCGACCATCAGCACCTCGGTGAACTCGATGGTGTTGCCGGCCTCGCCATCGAGGCGCTCGATGGTGAGAACGTCGTCCTGGGCGACGCGGTATTGCTTGCCGCCCGTCTTGATGACTGCGTACATCGTTCAATCCTCTGTGCCGGTCCGTTTGCGCAGCGGCCGGCGGTTCTGCCGCGCCCTGTGGCGCCACCGTTCATCCCGGGTCGCCCCGATGGATGGCCCTCGAGGGGCAATGGCGGACTTTTGAAGGCGGTCTGGACCGCCGAGCCTCGGGCAGCGCTATTTATTGCGCCAGCCGGTGAGGGCGGGCACTGAAGCCCGTCTTATGATCGAGGGACCGCGCATTGTCAACGCGCGCGAGGGCTGGGAAGACGGGACGTGCGGGGACTGCGGGGGCCGGCTGGCGGCCGGCTGAGCCTCAGTTATAGCCGCCGTAGTAATAATAGCGGACCGAGCCGCGGTTGGAGTAGCGCGGGCGTGGGGGCGCGCGATAACGCGACCGGCCTGAGGGACCCCAGTCGAGCGCGGAGACGGGCTCGCGGCTGGCGGAGGCCCGGCGACGCGTGGTGCTCTCGGGGAGCCCGGCCTTGACCGATTCTTCGTGCTTCACGGCGGGGTCGTCGCGGGCGATCACCTCCGGCGGAGTGCCGTCCAGGGCGCGGGCGATGCGGGTGTCGTGGCCGTAGATGTCGCGGAAGCGGCGCACGCTGCCATCGTCGTCGACGACGGCAGTGAAGTAGACGTTGTGGACGTCAATGGCGCGGCCGAGATCCACTTTTTTGTTCTCGTCCGCGCGGCGGCCGAGGAGCTCCTTGACCTCTTCGCTGCCCCAGCCGCGATCGATCTCGAAGACCAGCTCGGCGAGCCGCTTGGGATTGCGCACGCGGATGCAGCCGTGGCTGAAGGTGCGCTGTCCGGAGTTGAACAGGTGCTTGGAGGGGGTGTCGTGCATGTAGACGTCGTGCTTGTTGGGGAACATGAACTTGACCTGTCCCAACGGGTTGGAGGATCCTGCTTCCTGCACGATTGGCACGCCGCGAATATCGACGCGGTCCCAATTGATGTCGTCGGGGTCCTTCTCGCGGCCATTGATGACGATCTTCATGCCGCGGCGGGAGAGCACGTCGGTGTCGCCATCCTGAAGCCGGGGCAGCAGATCCTTGACCTTGATGCTGGGCGGTAGGCCCCATTCGGGCTTGAACACAACGTAACGCATGCGGTCGGAGAAGATCGGGGTCTGGGTCTCCGGCTTGCCGATGATGATGCGCTCCTCGAAGGCGACCTCGCCGCGGCGCAGCACGCGCGTCTGGAACTCGGGCAGGTTGTTCCAGACGTGGATCTCGCCGAGATTCTCGGGCAGCCACCGCCAGCGCTCCATGTTGACGAGCAGCAGCTTGGCGTCGTCGATGCGGTTGCGCTTGCCCGAGCCTTTGACCTCATGATTGAGCGCGCGCCGGACCGGGGCATTGACAATACCATTGACCGAGAGGCCGGCTGAACGCTGGAACTCGCGCACCGCCTCGACCAAGGCCTCGTCGTAGACATCCTCGCCCGCCGGAGCCTCCTTGATGCGCAGCCTGCTGCGCAGCAACTCGACGTCCTCGTGGCGGATGCCGGGGCGCAGGATGCGGCCCGAGGACGGCAGGATGACGCGGGGCACCGGGTCGGCTTCCTCCTGCGCTGGCTTCTGCAAGTCCAGCCACGCTCGACGCAGGCGCTCGAACTGGGGATGGCGTGGATGCAAGGCGCGCAACGCGGCGGCGGGGTCGTCGGCGTCGGCGATCTGCCCGACGATACCGGCCAGGACCGGGCGCGGTTTCTGGTCAAGCCACTTGCTCAGGCTGGAGGGGTCGACGCGGTGGCCGTGGGCGTGGGCGGCATATTTCAGGACGGCGAGCGACAGCGACACCTCCGCGGCGGCGCGGGCACGCTGGTCTTCACCGGCCGCATCGAGGTCGGGCAGCGTGAACTTGCCGGCGTCGAGACCCCATTCGGCGGCGCGGCGGATCTCGGCTGCGACCTGCCGGGCCGCCGGCTTCAGGCCGTCCGCCGTCATCCAGATCGCGCGTCCCTGGCGCGCCTCGTAAAGGGCCATCAGCGGCTCGAACCAGGTCTTGTCCTCGCCGCGCAGGCCGTCGTAGCTGGCGCCGATCGTCGCGGCGACGGCTTCGGCGAGCGGGTCGATCCGCTCGGGGGCCTCGACGTAGGTAACCGGGGGTTCGGCATGGGCCGATTGCGTCAATCCGGGGCCTGCCGCAATCAAGCCCGCGAGCAGAAAAACAACGCGACGCAACATACCAATCGCCCCTCTTGCGAAATTCTCGACGACCAAGGCCGGTTCACCCTCATCCAACGGCCCGGCTCCTCAATGGCCCCAGCTGCCGGATCGACCCTCGTGACCTGAGGAGGATAGGATCGTCAGCTGGCGCCACATGTTAAGACATGCGTCCCAATGTGTCTCACACTGAAATAAACAAATGGCGAAAGAGTGTATCGTCGCGGTGTTCAAACCGGCGTGAAGTGGCCGGCTTGTCAGACCGGCGTGACGCGGCCGCGCGGTGCTTTCGGGCCGCGGCGTGCCGCCGGCGTTCGGCTCGGTCCCTCAAAGCGACTTCGGTGCCATGACGACAGGCGACGATACCGACAACAGTCTTCCAGTCATTCCGGTCGTAGAGACGGGACCGGATTTTCCCTTAGCGACGCTCGACGGCGACGTGGGGCGGGCTCATGCGTTGATCGACGCGGCGACCCGCGGCGTGCCGCTGGCTGTGTTGCGCGCGCTCGATGGCGTGTCGCGACGCTGGATCCAGCGCTGCAACGCGACGGGGAAGCTCGACGAACTCGATGCCATCGCGGAGCGGCTGGCGCGACCGGGCGCCTATTTTCTGTCGGTCAACTACGAGTGGGGCTGCACGGTCTCGGTGAGCGCACCGCCGGAGGGTGAGGGCGCCCGCCTTGTGCGCGTGCTCGACTGGCGGACCGACGGGCTCGGCCGGTATGTGATCGCGGCGCGGGTGGCCGGGCGTGCCGGCCGCTTCGTTGCGCTGACGTGGCCTGGCTACACCGGGGTGTTGCAGGCGGTGGCGCCCGGTCGGTTCGCGGCCGCCTTGAACCAGGCGCCGATGCCGAAGCCGGTGGGTGTGCTGGCCCTCGACTGGGCGACCAACCGCCTGAGGGTGTGGAACCGGACGCATCTGCCACCCGCGCATCTACTGCGCTCCGTGTTCGACGAGGCGGGGAGCTTCAAGGAGGCCAAGGCGCGGCTTGCCCGGACGCCGATCGCGGCGCCGTGCATTTTCTCGCTGGCGGGTACGACGCCCGGCGAACTTGCGATCATCGAGCGGACCGAGGAGCGCGCGCACGTCCTGGAAGGGCGTGGCGTGGCGGCGAACCACTGGCTTGCGCCGGGCTGGCATGGGCGGAATCGGGGCATCGACAGCATCGGGCGTTCGCGCCGCATGATGGATGTCGTGGCTTCGCCCGACGACGCCGACTTCGGCTGGCTGCAGCCGCCGATCCTCAACGCGCGCACCCGGCTCGTGATGGTCGCCGACGCGCGCAGCGGACGGCTCGCAGCGCAGGGCTGGGAGGCCGATGGGGCGGCGACGGCCGTCCTCCATCTGACGGCTTGAGGCGGGGGGAAAAGTCAGGGCCGGCGCGTCGTGGCGCGCCGGCCCTGATGGTCAATCCGATTGCAGCCGGTTGGGGCCCAGCCGGTCCGGCGTCACGCCGTCTTGCGCAGACGCTCGGGCGGCGTGTCGACCGCGCGCGCGGGCTTGTGCGGTGTTGCGCCGTGCCACGATGGGGCGGATGGTGCCTCGATCGCGTCGTGTGCGTCACGCTCGTGAGAGCCACGCCGCATCACCTTGGCGATCACCTCGCGCGCGGCGAAGGCCTCGCGCAGGATCGGGATCACCCGCTCCGGCTCGGCATCCTCCGGCATGAACACGTCCAAGGCGGCGTAGCCAGCGTTGGGCCGGGTATAGATCGAGATGTGGCTGTCACGCAGGATGACCACGCCCGAGATGCCGCCGCCGGGCGACGTGTGATTGAGGTGGACGTGCAACAGGTCCGCGCCGGCCGCAGCCACGCATCGTCGCAGCGTACGGTCCACGAGCGCCACATCGTCCAGCCTGCGACCACCCATCAGATCAATGATCAGATGGTGGCCGGCGACGGGCGACCGGTTCTCGTGAAGCTCCTCGTCTTCGTCCCGAGTGGCGTGCAATTCGTGCACGGCACCGATGTTGTGCGCGACGTGCGCAGTTACACCAAGATCTTCCTTTTGGGCGGTGCTTGAACGAGTTCAAGTCCATCCCCAATTGGAAGAGGGCGTCGTCATAGGCCATGAGACCCTCCCCAACCAGTAGACAGATTGTGACCCGCCCGCTCCTTACCTTTGGGGTTTGGGGAAGTTCCTTGACCTTGAGGGCAGGTGGACGAACGGAGAAGGGGACATATGAGGCCAACCCCCCCTGATCGCAAGAAAAAAGTACCCCCTCGGGGCCAAAAAAAACGGCGCTGGGTTCACCAATTCTTCAGGGCTCTGTCAAAGCGGGTACGTCGCGTTGCCCGGCGGCGGTCAGCATGGCCGGCGGCAACGCGATAAGTGCTTGTTTACAGGCCTTTTCGGATCGCGCACGTGCCTCAGCGACCGCCGAACAGATTGCGGAGCGCCTCGCTCGGTTTTTCCGCCTTGCCGTCCTCGCCGCCGCCCAGGATCTTGTTCAGCGCGTCGCCGAGGGACTTCTTGTCCACGTTGCGCCCGATCTGGCGGATCGTGTCGACGACCTGATTCGGATCCTTCAGCAGCGCATTGACGTCGGGTGTGACCGAGGGCTTGTCCCAGGAGCCGCGGATGCGCACGGGCACTTCGAAGCCTGGAGTGGCGGAGGCGCCGGCCGTGGCGGGCTGGGCTGAAGCTCCGGAGGTGAGGCGCGGGCGGACGAGCAGGTCGACTTCGCGCGGCGGCAGCGCGATCGTGCCGGCGCCGGTCATACGTACCAGCGGGCTCGTCATGCGCAGATCGTTGGTGGTGGCCACGCCGCTCGTCGTTTGAAAAGTGGCGGCGAACTCGCTGAAGGGTGTGCGCTCGCCGGTGACGCGGGACAGCCCGGAGATGCGGCCGGCGGTCAGGCCGCGCAACCGCTCCTGCACGTCGAAGCCGAGGATCGCGCCGTCGTGGACGTTCAAGATCGTCTTGCCCTTCAGGCTTTCGACGAGCTCACGCTCGGAGCGGCCTGCGGCTGCCATGGCCAGCGCGACCTTGCCCCGGCCGTCCAGCCAATCGAAGCCGGAGGCCGCCTGCAGCAGGGGCAAGACGGCGACGTCGTCCATCTGCAGGTTGGCGGCCAGACGCGGCGGCTCGCTGGCGGCCAGGGTGACGAAGCCCTTGGCCCGGCCCTGATAGAGCTGGAGGTCGTCGATATCGATGCGCAGGTTGCCGCCGTCGAGCGCGATGCGCAGCTGGGCGCGTCCAGTCGCCATCTTCGGGGTGACGAGGCCGGCGACGACGAGGCGCGCATCGGCATCCACCAGATGAAGGGCGGAGACGTCGATGGGCTCGTTGCTCCAGCCGTCGCGCTGGGTGAAGCCCTTGACGCGGGGTGCAAACGTGCCGCTGTCGCGACGCAGCAGGTCCTCGATCGAGGTCGGCGCGGCGGGCGCGGCCGGCAACGAGGAAGAGGGCTGGGACGAATGCTGGGCAGGCGCTCGTGGTCCGGTGCCGCCGCCTGCCGGCCGCCAGGCGGCGCGCGGTGGCTCTGCGGCGGCCGTCGCATCGGCCGCCATGAAGCGCTCGACATCGAGCTCGGAGATCGAGAGCCGGGCCGTGACATGCGGCTTGGGGCGAGTGGTATCGACGGCGAGCGTGCCGGAGCCACTGACGAGACCGAGCGCGAAGTTGGACGCGTCGAGGTTGAGCTTGCGGTTGCGCAAGGCGATCTGGCCCTTGAGAAGCGCGCGGCCGAAGCCCTGGGCGGGGGGCAGGCGCACACCGAACGCGTTGGCAAGCCGCAAAGCCGATGCGGCTTCCAGCGCAACGCGGCCGGTTATCTCCGGCCCCTCGCGCTGGGCCAAGGTGCCCTCGTAGGCGAGCGTTGCTTGAGCCGCGGCCGCGTTGAGGACGACCTGGCTCGGCCGGCCGTCGAGCAGCGCGCGCGGGGTGTCGATGCGGCTTTCGAGCGAGATGCGCTCGCCCAGCCAGGCGCCTTCGCCGGAGATGTCTAGCGGCCCACCGAGCGAGCGCATGGCGAGGCGGGCGTCGATGGCGGTGACCTCGTGGCGCTGGCCGGAGCGCAGGTCGGCATAGCGCACGGTGCTGTCGACCATGCGGACGTCGCCCAGCACGAGGTCGTCGACGGAGAAGGTGCTGCCCGGTGCAGCGCGGCGCCCCGCCGTGGGCGCGGTTGCCGCGCGTGGGTCGGTTGCGTTCTGCACGAAACTCTCGAGCTCGGGCGGCAGGTCTGTCCTGGTGCCGCGCAGGGCCGGTGGTTGAGCTGTCGGCCCGGTCGGCGGCCCGGACGTTACCTGGGCCAGTCGCGTGGGCCTTCTCGCGGCGTCGCCGCCGGCGGCAGCGAAGTCCCAGCTGCGGCGGCCGTTGGTATCGACGGCCAATTCGATCACGGCGCCGGTGAGGACCAGGCGATCGATGGCCACCTCTCGGGTGAGTAGCGGCAGCAGGCGGACGGCGACGTCGAGCTGGCGGGCGGTGACCAGTGGGGGCGCCGTCATGCCGGGCGGCGCCGACAAGGTGACGCCGCTGAGGCGGACGCCGATGTGGGGCAGCACGGTGAACGCGGCCGGCGCCTGCAATGAAAGTGTGCGGCCGGTGCGGGCCTGGATCTCGGCGACGATGCGTTCCTCGATCAGCCGGCTCGGGTTGGCCAGGAGTACGAACGCGCCGCCGGCGATGAGGAGGCCGACCAGGACCAGCCCTAGGCCCATCATGAGGCGGCCGGCCCAGGACCGGCGACGCCGCGATGCGCGGCCTTCCTCGCGCATCGAGCGCAGGCGGGGGACGCGCTCCATCTCGCTGTGCGGCCCGTCGCGTCCGCCCGCGACGTGTGCGCCCGGCATCGACAGCGTCGGCTCGGTGCGCGGGCCGGGCGGGCGTGTGCGGGGCGGACGTGACATGTCGGAGGGGCCTCGCTGGATCGGTCGGCGTCATGGGACGCAACGGCGAATCGCATGCGCGTTTCGCATTTTGTAGGCGACAGAATACGTCCCTTTTCAAGGCGGGGGTCAAGGCGGAGGAGGCAAGGGGGGCTCAAGGTGGCGAGGACGCAAGGTCCGGGCCGAAGCGAGGCGGGCAGGTGGCGGCCGGGCGGGAGCTGGTTCTCAGCGCGGCTGCGCCATGCGGCATCAAGGCCCCACGTCGGCGCTGGCTGCACTGGCTCGCGGTGGGCGACGCGGTTAAGGTGGCCCTCCTGCTTTCGCCGCGAGACAGTGTCTGGTCCGCCGGCAGCGCAGCGCCGGCCCTGTTGTGGGCCGTGTGCCGCCGCGCCTGCCGCGTCCGCTAGGCTTGTGCCACCGCTCGGAGCAGGAAAGAGGAGAGGATCGGAGCGCGCATGCTGTTCGGATGGGGCAGGACGGATCTGGAGCCCGACGACTGGCAGCGCCTTTATCCCCTGGTGCGTGGCGATCTGGCCCGCATCGGCCCGATCCTGCTGGCGTTCGCGATCGGCGCAGCGGGTGCTGCGGCGTTCTACGTCTTGAAGCTGCCGCTGCCGTTCTTCCTCGGCTCGCTGACGGCCTGTCTGGTGGCGTCGGTGCTTAAGGCGCCTATCGCGCCGCCGCGCGCGTTATCGATCCCGATCCGCTGCGTGATCGGGGCGGGCATCGGCGCCGCGTTCACGCCTGCGCTGATCGGACAGCTTGGCGGCATGCTCGGCTCGTTTGCGATCTTCGTGCCGTACACGTTCGCAATCATCCTCGGCGGGCGCCTGTTCTTCGAGAAGGTCGCCGGCCTCGACAAGCCCACGGCTTTCTTCGCGGCGGTGCCGGGCGGGCTGACGGACATGGTCTCGATGGGCGCGGAAGCCGGCGCCAACCAGCGCGCCGTCGTGCTCATCCAGGCGACCCGCATCCTCCTGATCGTGTTCACGGTGCCGCTGTGGCTGCAATGGATCGACGGCATCGCGGTGGGTGGGCGCGTGGTGCAAACGCTGCCGCTGTCGGAGATGCGCGCGATCGATGGGCTGGCGCTGGTGGTGATCGGCTGGGTCGGCTGGAAGGCTGCGGTGCGGTTGAAGCTTGCCGGCGCGCCGCTGGTCGGGCCGATGATCCTGAGCGCGCTGGCACACGCGCTGGGCCTGACGACGGCGCGCGTGCCGTTCGAGGTGCTGACGTTCTGCCAGGTGGTGCTGGGCGCGATCCTCGGCTGCCGTTTTCGCGGGCTGACGTGGTCGGAGTTCTCCACGACCGTGCTGTGGGGTGTCGCGTTCGCGGCCATCGTGGTGCTCGCGACGGGATTCGGTTCGCTCGCGATCGAACAGGTGACGGGCATCAACCATGTCTCGGTGCTGCTGGCGTATGCGCCGGGTGGCCAGACAGAGCTCAACCTGCTCGCCTACATCCTGGGCGCGGACATCGCGTTCGTGGCGCTGCATCACCTGATCCGGCTCGCGATCGTGTTCGCCAGCGCGCAGATGGTGTTTGCCCGCAACACGTCGTGGCGCTCGGAGGGGGGCGGTCTATGATTGCGATAGCAGGGCGGGTACGCGACCGCGCGGCGCCGGGGAGCGGCGGCGCGCGATGCTGACGACGGCAGCACTTCTTACGATCGGCGGCGTGATCTTCCTGGCCTCTGTGCTGTCGGGCGTGTTCGGCATGGCCGGCGGCATGATCCTGCTCGGGGTCATCCTCGTCTATCTCGACGTGGTCACGGGCATGATCCTGTTCGGCCTGATCCAGACGACGGCGGGCGGCTGGCGGGCGGCGATCTGGTTCGGCTACGTGAAGTGGTCGATCGTCTGGCGCTACCTGATCGGTGCGACGATCACGTTCATCGCGTTCCGGTGGATCGCGTTCGTGCCGGACAAGGCCGTCGTCTACATCGGGCTTGGGCTGATGCCGCTCGTCGCCGATGTGCTGCCGGCGCGCTTCTCGCTCGACATCACGCGGCGCGGCGTGCCGTATTTCGCGGGTCTCATCCTGCAGGCGATCCAGCTGATGGCCGGGGCGACGGGCGTGCTGCTCGACGTGTTTTTCCAACGCACGGGGCTCGACCGAAAGACGATCATCGCATCGAAGGCGATCACGCAAGTGGCGAGTCATGCCTATCGGGTTGCCTACTTCGCCTCGATCGGCTCGCTGGCGGGGGCGGCGTTGCCATGGTGGGCCTACATCGGTGCGATGGCGATGGCGATCGCGGGTACGTCCGTGGCCGGCGTGATCCTGCATCGCATGACCGACGACGGGTTCCGCTTGTGGAGCCGGCGGCTGATCCTGACTGTCAGCGTCATCTATGTGCTGCGCGGGCTGTGGCTGCTCTGGGCGTGAGAGCCGGGCGATGACGGGCAAGCGTTGGGTGGCGGGTTCGCGGTGCGGTGCGGGCGCGGTGGCGGCTTGCGCCGGCTACCGATGTCAGCCACCGATGTCAGGCCGCCAGCATTGGGCCGCCATCAGCGGGCGCCCTTGTCGTCGCGCTGACACGTAACATCAGGTGACCAGCAACATGCCGGTGTCATCAGGCCGCAAGCGTCTGGCGCAGGGTTTCGCCGCGATAGGACAGGGCCTCGGCGATGTGCGCGCGGCCGACGGCGTCGGCGCCGTCGAGGTCGGCCAGCGTGCGCGCGACGCGCAGGGTGCGGTGGTAGCCGCGCGCGGACAGGCCGAGTTGCTCGGCAGCGCGGCGCAGGAGGGCAAGGCCGTCGCCGTCGGGTGTAGCCGTTTCCTCCAGCAGGCGGCCCGAGCACTCGGCGTTGGTGCGCACGCCGGTGGCGCCAGCGGCGGCGAGGCGATCGCCCTGGCGCTGGCGCGCGGCGGTGACGCGGGCGCGCACCTCGCGGCTGCCCTCACTGGGAGCGGGCAGCGACAAGTCGGCGGCGGAGACGGCGGGCACCTCGATCTGGAGGTCGATGCGATCGAGCAGCGGGCCGGAGATGCGGGCCTGATAGTCGGCGGCGCAGCGCGGGCCGCGCTTGCAGGACATGCCGGGGCCGGAGCCGCCGCACTTGCAAGGGTTCATGGCGGCGACCAGCTGGATGCGCGAGGGATAGGCGACGCGGTGATTGGCGCGGGCGATCACGGTCTCGCCGGACTCCAGGGGCTGGCGGAGCGCGTCGAGCGCGTTGGGCGAGAACTCGGGCAGCTCGTCGAGGAACAGCACGCCCAGGTGCGCGAGGCTGACCTCGCCTGGACGCGGGCGCGAGCCGCCGCCGACCAGCGCGGGCATGCTGGCGGAGTGATGTGGGGCACGGAACGGCCGCTCGGTGGCGATGCGTCCGCCCATCAACTCGCCGGCGAGCGAATGCACCATGGAGACCTCGAGCATCTCCTGCGGGGAGAGCGGCGGCAGGATCGAGGGCAGGCGCGAGGCAAGCATGGTCTTGCCGGAGCCTGGTGGGCCGATCATCAGCAGGTTGTGGCCGCCGGCTGCGGCGACCTCGAGGGCGCGCTTGGCGCTCTCCTGGCCCTTGACGTCGGCGAGGTCGAGAGGGTCTTCGCGCGTGCGCTCGAGGTTGGGCACGGGCCGCGTAAGCGTCTGCAAGCCCTTGAAGTGATTGACGAGTGAGAGAAGGTGGGCGGGCGCGAGGACGTCGACGGCATCGCCTGCCCAGGCAGCCTCGGCGCCGCAGGCTTCGGGACAGATGAGGCCCTTGCCCATTGCGTTGGCCCCTATGGCGGCAGGCAGCGCGCCGGGCACACCGCGGATCGAGCCGTCGAGGGCCAGTTCGCCGAACGCGGCGTAGCCGGCGATGGCGTCTGGCGCGATGGCACCCATGGCCGACATCAGGGCCAGCACGATGGCGAGGTCGTAGTGGCTGCCCTCCTTAGGCAGGTCGGCGGGCGCGAGATTGACCGTAAGGTGCTTGAAGGGCAGGCCGAGACCGACGGCGTGCAGTGCATTGCGGATGCGCTCGCGGCTTTCGGCGACCGCCTTGTCTGGCAGGCCGACGATGGCGAAGGCAGCGGCGCCGGGCGTGATGCGGACCTGGACCTCTACCGGGCGGGCCTCGATGCCGACGAACGCGACCGTTGAAATGTGACCGTACATGCGTTCGCCCCGGCTGCCCTGGTGTCAGGATATTGAGCGTAGACCGACGGTCCTGGTGCCGTCAAGAACATTAGGAGAACGCTTGGGGCCCGATGGCATGAATATCGGGTCGGGTGCGGCTTGGGCGATGTCGGGGGAACGGGTGAGCGCCGCGGCGGCCCTACAAATTGTCAAATTTGGCCAAAGCCTTGGCGCGTTGTCGCCGCGATCGGGGGGCATGTCTCAGCGCTGTATCGCATGGGGGAGTATCGCGTGACTTGCGTGAGCCATACGCGTTTGCGTCGCAGGCTGATGGCGCTGACGGCGCTGGCCGTGATCGCCGGCGCTGCCGTTCCGGGAGGGGTGGCGGCGCAGGGGCTGGCCAAGAATGGGGCCAGGGAAAGTGCCAGTGGCGGTGCCAGTGACAGGGGAAGCTGGGCGGCCGACGCCATTGCCGCGCGCCACCTCGGGGCAAGCCGCAGCGCTGCCAATCGCACGCCGCGCAGCGAGACCGACCAGGCGGTTTCGGCGGGCTGGCCGCTCTACCGCACCGAGCGCGGGCAGGAGGCCTTCAACGACGCCATGGCGACGCTGGCGGCTACGCGTGGCGCGCCGCCGCCGCCGGGCGCGTTCGGTGGTTGCGTCCGGCTCGATTGCCCGCTGTCGCTGCCGAAGGCCTCGCGCGAGGGGTGGCTGCCCGCGGGACGGCTTTGGGTCTCGCCCAAGGACTATGTCGTGATCGCGCACAGCCCCCGGCAGAAGGCATCGCGCGCCTGGCGGCGGCGATCAGATCGCGGCATGCGCGTGTTCGTCTTCCACGAGTTCCACAACAGCTCGCGCAACACCGATCCCTACGACACCATCTCCTCGCACAAGGGCGCGGTGTTCGTGCCGTTCTACATGAGCAAGACGCAAACGGACGCGGATGGGCGGCAGTTCGTGGTGGTGGTGCAGGTTGCGCCCTACGACGTCGTCAGCGTGCATGCGACGAACCGCGGGAGCGCTGGGCCGGGGATCGAGGTCGCCAAGAACGTGTCCGACGAGGTCGAGCCGCTGCAGACGCATGCCGGGATCCTGGTGGCGACGATGGTGACGGCGGCCGTGCCGCGGCTGCAGGTCGTCAATCATCGCGGCCGTGAAGGGCTCGACATGCTCAGGGCCTACGATGCGCGCCGGTCCGCGCTGGCCCGGTCATCGGGTCGGCGGGCGGTGACGCTGCCGTTCGTGCCTGCGCCTACGGGGCGCGTGGCGGCGGTGAGCGGCCAGCTGGGCGACCTGATCGCGCGGGGTGCGCGCTCGCGCCCGCTCGCGGTGGCGGAACGCTCCTTCGTGCCGCAGCGCGCGGTGTCGCGGGCCGCAGATGCGGGCAGCGTTGCGGCGCGGGACGGCCTGGCGGCGGGGGACTTTGCGCGTGCATCGGCGATGCCGCGCCTGGTTGGGCCTATCGAAATCGTCAGGCAAGGCCGGCATGCGCCGGCGGCCGACGCCACGCCGCGCCTGGTCGGGCCGATCCTGCCGGCGGTGCGGCCGGCGCGTGCCAACCGGAGCTGAGCGCGACGGTCAAGCGCGCCTGCGCGAGCCGTCAGAATGGCTGCGCGTGATTGGGCGCGCGGGGCGTCGATGAGGGCGGCGATGCGACGGCTCAGCCCTTCGCTGCCGCCACTTTGCGTTCCACCGCGTCCCAGAACAGCGCGGCGATGTCGGCGCCGCCGAATGCCTGGACCTGGCGAATGCCGGTCGGCGAGGTGACGTTGATTTCCGTCAGGTAGGGGCCGATCACATCGATGCCGGTGAAGAGCAGGCCGCGCCGCTTCAGCTCGGGGCCCAGGCGCGCGCCGATCTCCTTGTCGCGCGCGGTCAACTCGGTCGGTTTCGGCGTGCCGCCGACGTGCATGTTGGAGCGCGTCTCGCCCGCCGCGGGCACGCGGTTGATGGCGCCGACCACTTCGCCGTCGATCAGGATGATGCGTTTATCGCCCTCGCGTACCTCGGGGCGGTACTGCTGCACCATGAACGGCTCGCGGAAGACGATCTGGAACAATTCCACGAGCGAGGCGAGGTTGGAATCCTCCGGCCGGATGCGGAACACGGACGCGCCGCCGTTGCCATAGAGCGGCTTGACGATGATGTCCTTGTGCTTGTCGCGGAACGCCTGAACGTCGGCCAGCTGGCGCGTGACCATGGTCGGCGGCATCAGGTCGAGGAAGTCGAGGACGAACACCTTCTCTGGTGCGTTTCGGACGCTGGCGGGGTCGTTGACGACGAGCGTCTTGGGGTGGATGCGCTCCAGAAGATGCGTGGTCGTGATGTAGGCCATGTCGAAGGGCGGGTCCTGGCGCAGCAGCACCACATCCCACTCCGCCAGATCGATACTGCGGCGATCGGAGACGCGATAGTGATCGCCGACCTTGTCCTCGACGCGCAAGGTTTCGCCAAGGGCCATCAGGTGCCGGCCGTCGAGCGCCAGATCGGGCGGCGTGTAATAGAAGATCTCGTGGCCGCGCTTCTGGGCCTCCAGCAGGAGGGCGAAGGTGGAATCGCCGCGGATGTCGATGCGGTCTATCGGGTCCATCTGGCAGGCGATCTTCAGGGCCATCGTGCGCGCTCTCCGGTGCGGATCGGGGTCTGGAACGAGGTCTGGCGGGGTTGCGCTGGCGCGGTTCCCGCTCTCTGGCGAGAGCAAGCGTTGCGAACGTGGCGGTGTCAACTGCGGGCTGTAATGGCGGCGCGCGCGGGGTGGCCACTGCCAAGGATCGCAAGCGTTGACCGTGGTGCCGCGGCTGGGATGTCAGGAATGATCAATCGATCATCAACGGCTTGAATCTATTGGATTTTGAGGCGGATCACAACTCACGAAAGAGTGCGAAGTGTCGGGTATCGTTTATGAAAATCCAATAGGGTCTTGATTTTGACACGCTCGTTCACTATGTGTTCGTCATGTCTCGTCGTAAGAAGGTACAAAAGGCTGACCCGAGCAAGGGTGAGCGCCTGCGTCGCTGTCTGATCTGTCTGACGGATTTCGTCAGCACCTGGTCGGGCAACCGCGTGTGCTCGCGCTGCCGATCCACGTCGATCTGGAAGCAGGGCGCCTGATCCGCTAGCTCGGTGTGGCCGCGGCTGCGGCCGGCGACCCGGTCGTGTGCCGGGCCGTCGCCGGGCCGCGTCCTGTGGCGCAGGATCGGTGGCGTCCGCGGGGTTGCGATCCGGTTTGATCGCGGCCGGCGGGACGGGCGCGGAACCGTCGATTTACGACGCTGGCGCTTGCCGCGCTTGACGCGGTCGCCATTGCGGTATCCTAATGACCTTCAAAGGACTTTCGCGGGGCGTTGCGTCATGAAGGATCGTTCGATCGGCCTTGCGGTCATCGCCATCGTCATGCTGGTGGCGGGGGCCATCTACGTCCTGCTCAATCCCCTGAAATGGTCGAATACGGATCGTCCCAAGCCGGAGACGGCCAACGTCGATGCGCCGGCGGCCACGACAGAAAAATCGTCCAAGAAGCAGCCAGATAGCGACAGCTCACGGTTCGAGACAGCCAGTGCCCAGCCAGGGCAGCGTGGTATGCCGCAGCTTGGTCTGTTCGATGTGGCCCGGATCGATCCGGAAGGGCCGTCCGTGTTCGCCGGCCAGGCGAAGCCGAACGAGGTCGTCAACGTCCTGGTGGATGGCGCGATCATCGGTACTGCGACGGCCGATGCCAATGGCGACTGGGTGGTGATTACGGAGCGCAAGATCGCTACCGCGGATCCCAAGCTCGCCATCTCCTACGGCCGGCAGCCGCCGGTGCCGGGGCGCCTTGCGTCAGGTAAGGCGCCAACGGTTGCGAGCGTGCGGACGGCGTCGATCGCGCCCTCGCCCGCGCCGAGTGAGCCGCGGACGGTTCGCGACGTGGAAGCGCGCACGATCCGTGAGCTTGGCGATCTGGTGGATGCGGCACGGCGTGCGCAAGCCACCAAGGGCGGCGCGACGGGAACGGGCTCCGATACGGGCGCGGGCGGCAGTACCGGCTCGACCGGCAAGGCCGCAGCGGGACGCGACGATGCGCCGGCGACGGGCGGTGGGGCGCAGTCGGGCGGCGGTGAGGTTGCCACGGCACGTGTGGAGATGTCGCCGACTTCGGCGGCGCCCGGAGCGCGTAACGGAGTGAGTGGCGGGCCTTCGGGTTCGGGCGGTGGCGAAGGTGCACGTACGGGCGTGGCCACGGCGGCGACGGGAACGACGGTCGCTTCGGCCGGTGGGCCCGGTGCGGGTGCGGGTGCGGGCGCCGATGCTCGCGCGGATGCGGGCTCGACCCTGCCGGTGCCGATCCGCTTCGTCTACCGGGAAGCAACTTTCACCGAGCACGGCAAGGCTGCGGCCGTGCTTCTGCTCGAGTATCTCCGGCTCAAGAAGATCAATTCGGTCACGCTGACGGGCCATGCCGACGAGCGCGGCTCACACGACCTGAACATGGAATTGTCGGCGGCGCGCTTGAAAGCCGTCGAAACATTCCTGCGCACGGGCGGCTATGGCGGCGAACTCAAGCTGACGCCGCTGGGCAAGACAGAGCCTTTCTCGGGTGTCGATCGCGCCAGATTCGACAGGCAGGCGTTGTACGAACTCGATCGCCGCGTCGAGCTGAAGGTCTACCGCTAGGCCGCCTTCGCGCGACACCGCTCGGCGTATGCCGGCCGTGATCCGGCCATCGCCGGCCGCCGGCCCCACGGCTTGGCGATCGCCTCGTTTTTTCCACGATGTCCGTGTCGGTTTCGGCTCGCTTCGAGGCGCGGTCGCATGATAAGCGCGAACGGCGCCGCGCAATGCAAACCAACATCACAAACGGGGGGCTCAGCCATGGCCGTGAAAGGTGCCGGGATCTTCGACAACGACGACGCGATCGAATGGCTGGACAGCTTCGAGAGCGACGGGCCGCAGGCGATCGAAACGGCGCTGACGGCTGCCGCCGATCTCGGCAAGACCGATTATCTTGAGGCCACGGATGCGGCCTATGCGTTGGCGGCGGCCGAACTCGTGGCGTCCGCCCGCGACGGGGAGATCGCCGGCCTGCCCGACGATTTCTCGCCGCGGTTCACAGATCATGTCGACGACATCAACGATGCGGAGCTGGTGCCGCTGGCGCGCAAGGCGGTGGCGCGGGTGCTGCGCAGTTCGGAGCTGAAGGACATCGCGCAGGACAGCGACGACGAGGAGTGGGAAGAAGGTGTGCGCGAGCTGCTGGAGCGTCTGAAGGGCTGACGGTCCAGGTGTCGTCGCCTGCACGCCAAGCGCAACGGTGGTGATACCAGGCCGGCTTCAGGCAAAGCCCGGCGCGCCGTCCTTGGCGAGCCGCCGGATCTCGATCAGTCCGCGATTGAGTTCGGCGCCCAGGATGATGATCACCGCGGAGACCTGGAAGAAGATCAGCGCGACCATTAGCTGGGACAGGCCGGCGTAAAAGCGCGTGTAGTCGGAAAACGACAGGTAGAACGAGTAGAGGCCGGCGGCTGTCAGCCACAACACGACAGACAGAATCACGCCGGGCAGCACCTCGCGCAGCGTGCGGCGGCCGGCGGCGAGCCAGAGATGAAACGCCACCAGCTCGACGACCATGACGGCGGCGGAAACGCCATAGCGCGAGGCGAACGACCACCAGCCGACGTCCAGGATCTGCTTCAGCCAGGTCGGCTCGAACTCGGCTGCGATTGCGGGGCCGACGACGATTAACCAGGTGATCAGCAGGCTCGAGATGGCGTTGATCAAGACGAACAGCATCGAGATCAGCAGGCACAGCGGGTAGGGCCGCGTCTCGTGCATGCGGTAGGCGCCGTTGAGGGCGGAGCGCAGGGTCTCGATGGCGGACGTGGCGAAGAACAGCGCGATGGCACCGCCCAGCGTCAGGAGGTCGACGCGGCTTGCGCCCATGATCGCGTCGATCTGGGGCGCCAGGGCTGCGGCGACCGGCTGCGGCAGGACCAGGAACAGCTGGGTCACCGCCTGCTCGGCTAGCTCGCGGCCGCCGAACAGGCCGGCCAGCGCGCCGAGGAAGATGCAGAAAGGAAACAGCGAGACGATGAACGAGAAGGCGACGGAGCCGGCCATGGAGAAGCCGGAGTGCTCGTAGAGCCGGTAGATCGCCTCCAGGAGGGTCTTGTGCTGGCGCATGATCGGCCGTCCTTCCGTTCGTTTCGCTCCGGAGGCACCCTGAATCGCCGTCGACTTTCGTCGGTTGCCCACTTCGCAACCGCGCGGCCGGTCCAGCTTGCGGCCCGTTGGTGTCGTGTCCGTCACTGTCGGAAGGGCTATAGTGGTTTTGCGCGGGTTGTCGACGCCCTGGCGCGTGTTTAACGGCTGGGTGGCCGGACGACATCGCCGGAGGATGGGCCGAATGCCCGTGTGCGTTGCAGAACCATACTTGCGCGAGGCATTTGCGGGGCTTACGTGCGCGGTCTAATCTGGTGCACTGAGGGTTGGCCCGTTGCCGGATCCGGCGTTTCGCGTTGCGCCGGGGCCACAGCACATCGGCAGACCCATTCGTGTGACGTGTTCTCGAGGTTCGTCCATGGCATCTGACAGTCCGCACCGTCTGGCAGCGCTCGAAGCCGAGCGCGAGCGTCTGGCGGGGCTGCTGGTTGCGGACCCGCTTTGGCGCGAGTTGCGCGAACTGGATGCCAAGCCGGCCATGCGCGTGCCCGCCGTGACCGCGGCGATCGAGGCGCGGCGGCAGGAGCTGGTCACACGGCTGTCGGGCAATGCGGCGTATGCCGCGTGGCTCAAGCTCGGCGAGGCGGTGGCCCTGCTGCGCGACCTGCAAGTGGACGATGCGGTGCCGGCGGCCGGGGTGATGGAGGCGGGGCCGGTCACCGAGGCTGCGGCCGCGGGACGGTCGAGCCCGGCGCGCGTTCCCGACGATCTGACACGCATCAGCGGCATCGACGCTGATCTGGTCGAGGCGCTGGGCCGGATGGGCGTCACGCGGTTCGACGAAATCGCGGCGTGGACGGCGGCCGACGTCAAGCGCATGCGGCGCGTGCTCGGGGTCGGGCGGCGTCTGTCGCGGGAGCAGTGGATCGAGCAGGCCGCGATCCTGGCGCGTGGCGGGGGGACCGCGTTTGCGCCTGCCGTGACGGCGCCCGGACCGGTGCCGGCGTCGGCCGTGGCAGGCGGTGCGCCAACGTTGCCGTCACCGAAGCTGAAATCTTCGGCGGGGACGGCGCCAGCTGCGTCGGCCTCGGTCGAGCCTCAGGACCGCAGCGCGGCGCGGCTGGCCGAGCGTGGGACCGAGCGTGGGGCCGAGCCGCGTTCGCTTGCGGCGGCGACGGCTGGTGTGGCCACTCGTGGCGCCGCGTCTGCCCTTGTACCTGTACCGTTGCCCGTGCGCGCGCCACCGTCGGTGGGGACGCTACGCCCGGTGGCGGAGCCTGAGCCGAGGGCCAAGACGTCGGCGATGTTTGCGCGGACGCCGCTGCCGGGCCAGCGCCGCTCACTGCTGGCGGCGATCGAGGCGGCGGAGGAGGCTGCCCACCAGCGCCGTCATCTGCCGGACGGGGCGACCGGCGAGCGTGCTGCAGCGCGGGCTGGCGAAGCGAACGCTGAGCGGATCGGCGGGCCGGATATCGGATCGCGCGGGCGGTCCACGGTCGTCCCGCCCGCGGAGCGCGCACCGGCATCGGGGCGGACGACGGCGAGCCAACGGCCGGCAGCCACATTCGGCCGTACGCCGGAGCCGGAACCTCAGTTGTCGCGCGGAGGCCTGGCTGATGCGCCGCCGCTGCCAACGCTCCAGAGCGCGCGCACGGTCGCGCCTGCGACCCGTCCCTCCGCGGGTGTAGTGGACGTTCCTGCTGCCGCGCCGCCGCTGCGGCGGCTCATGATCGACGAGACCGCCGGGATCGAGGATGCGTCGGTCGGCTGGGACGCGCCTGCGAGCGGGTCCGATGCCGGCGAGGCCGCCGTCCAGATCATCGCGAAGGCCCCAGAGGCGCGGGCTGGGCGCCGCGCCACCTTGCCGTCGCCTGAGGCGCCGACCCGCAGCTTCGGCGCGGGGACCGCGGACAGTCAGGTGAGATTGTCTCCCCACGTCGGCGTGCACGAGGAAGCGGTGGTGGAGATCGTGCACCGCGGCGACGGTGCCGTGCGCCGGCCGGCGCCCGCTACGCGTGCGAAGCCCGCGTCCGTGTCGAAGCCAGCAGCGTCACGGCGCAGCACGTTCGGCCGCCTGTTCCGGGGCCGGGGCGCCGAGGAGACGGAGTGAGGCGTGGCGCTGGCTCTCGTTGATGGCCGGCGAGGGCGGAGGGCGCGGGCGAAGCTGGCCGGCCCGGCCGCCGCCTGCGATCCCGGCGGGACCAGTGGCGGCGACACGTGCGCCCAACGGCCCATTGCGTCTGTGCCGGGACGGGTTATCTTGCGCTGCAACATGAAGCGCCGGATTGCCGCCGCGCTGGACGAGGAGACCTTTTCCCATGGCGCCGACTTCCCCTGCCGCAAGCCGTTCGTCCGCTGCGCGTGACGATGCTGCGTTCTTGGACCGGTGCCGCGGGGCGGTGGCTGCGGCTGAGCGCCTGCTGGGCCGGGCGAAATCGGGCGTGCGTGAGCGGATCGAGGTGGCGGGCGGGCTGGAGGCGGCGCAGCATGCGGCTCATGGGCTGGCCTGGTTGGCGACCTATGTGGAATCGCTGCGGCAGATGGCGGGATGGGCCGAGCGGCTGACCCAGGACGGCCGGTTCGGCGAGATGGAGCGGCTGCTTACTGTCGTGGCGTTCTGCGAATACTGCCAGCAGATCGCCGGCGGCATTGCGATGAGCCAAGGCGAATTCGTGCGCCCGTCGGCGCTGGGCGTGCCGGTGACCGATGTGCGCGCTTTCGAGGACGCGGTCGGCGATCTCGTTGTGGAGGGTGCCGACGAGGGCGTGCGGCGTCGGCTGGCTGACCTGATCGCGGCGTATCCCACGGCGACGACGTTCGGTGATTCCGGTCTCGACGAGACGCACGCGGCGATCCACGAGCAGATGCGCAAGTTCTCGCTCGCGGAGGTCGCGCCGCATGCGCACGCGTGGCACCTCAAGAACGACTACATCCCGATGGAGATCGTGCAGCAGTGCGCGGATCTCGGGGTGTTCGGGCTGACGCTGCCGGAAGCTTATGGCGGCATGGGGCTCGGCAAGGAATCCATGTGCATCGTGTCGGAGGAGCTGTCGCGCGGCTACATCGGCGTCGGCTCGCTGGGCACGCGCTCGGAGATCGCGGGCGAGCTGATCCTCAACAACGGCACGGACGAGCAGAAGGAAAAGTATCTCTCGAAGATCGCCTCGGGCGAGATCCTGCCGACGGCGGTGTTCACGGAGCCCAACACCGGCTCCGACCTCGCCTCGCTGAAGACGCGCGCGGTGCGCGAGGGCGACGTCTACAAGGTGACCGGGCAGAAGACGTGGATCACGCATCCCGTGCGCGCCGACCTGATGACGCTGCTGGTGCGCACCAATCCCAACGAGGCGGGCTACAAGGGATTGTCGATGCTGCTGGCGGAAAAGCCGCGCGGCACGGACGCCGATCCGTTCCCCGCGCCCGGCATGACCGGTGGCGAGATCGAGGTGCTCGGCTATCGCGGCATGAAGGAGTTCGACATCTCGTTCGACGGCTTCGAGGTGCCGGCGTCGCAGCTGCTCGGCGGCAAGGAAGGCGAAGGCTTCAAGCAGCTGATGAAGACGTTCGAGTCCGCGCGCATCCAGACAGCGGCACGCGCGGTCGGCGTGGCGCAGTGCGCGATGGATCTCGCATTGACCTATGCGCTCGACCGCAAACAGTTCGGCAAGGAGATCTATGCGTTCCCGCGCGTCGCCAACAAGATCGTGATGATGGCGGTCGAGACGATGATGGCGCGGCAGCTCACCTATTTCGCCGCGCGCGAGAAGGACGAGGGGCGGCGGTGCGATCTGGAAGCGGGCATGGCGAAGCTGCTGGCGGCGCGGATCGCGTGGGCGAACGCGGACAATGCGCTGCAGATCCACGGCGGCAACGGCTTTGCGCTGGAGTATCCTGTATCGCGCGTTTTGTGCGACGCGCGAATCCTCAACATCTTCGAGGGCGCGGCCGAGATCCAGGCGAACGTCATCGCGCGGCGGCTGCTCGAAGGCGCGAACTGAGGCGTAGATGGGCGGGTGATACGATAGCGGCGCTGCATCCGGGGATGCGGCGCCGTTCTTGCGTCCGGGTGTGGCGGCAGCCGCCGGTTACTGCATGTGCTGGCCGCCGTTGATGGCGATGTTGGCGCCGGTGACGAAGGCGGCCTCCTCAGAGCACAGGTAGATGATGAGGCCCGCGATCTCCTCGGGCTTGCCGAGGCGGCCGACGGGGATCTGCGGCAGGATCTTGGAATCGAGAACGTCCTTGGGGATCGCGGTGACCATCTTGGTGCCGATGTAGCCGGGCGAGATGGTGTTGACGGTGACGCCCTTTCTCGCGCTTTCCAGAGCCAGCGACTTGGTGAAGCCGTGCATGCCGGCCTTGGCGGCGGCGTAGTTGGTCTGGCCGAAGGCGCCCTTGGAGCCGTTGACGGAGGAGACGTTGATGATGCGGCCCCAGCCGCGATCCATCATGCCGTCGTAGACGTGCTTCGTCATGTTGAAGACGCTGTCGAGGTTGGTGCGGATGACGGCGTCCCAGGCGGCCTTGTCCATCTTGCGGAAGGTCATGTCCTTGGTGATGCCGGCGTTGTTGACCAGGATGTCGACGGGGCCCATGTCCTTGGTGACCGCATCGACGCAGGACTTGCAGCTGTCGTAATCGCCGACGTCGCAAGGATAGGCGTGGAACTCGAAGCCGGCCTTCTTCTGCTCGTCGACCCACTGGCGGGAGGTCTTGTTGGAGGGCGAGTAGGTCACGGCCACGCGGTAGTTGTCGGCAGCCATCTTGGTCGAGATGGTCTCGCCGAGACCACCCATGCCGCCGGTGATCAGAGCAACGCGGGACGAATGCATACTTGCCTCCTCGAAAGTTGCGGGTTCAGGGCTCCGGGGGAAGCCCCGGGGAAACGGTGCATGACGGTGCGGACCGGTCCTTCCGTTCAGCCTAGCCGGTGGCGGGCCGTCATGCCACAAGCCAAACTTCGTCGGGTGTCTTGTCACCGCGCCATCGCTGGTCGGTCGATTGATCAGTGACGGACGTGTGCGATGCCGGCAATTAGCCGTTCGCAGAACTGCGGCTAAAGGATGAGGACGCGCACTGCCTTGCGATTGCGCAAAGCGCCCGAGATGTGAGCGGCTTGCCTCCTCGGCCGGTCCGTGAGACGAGGGCGCGCATCGGACGGCACCGATCGCGATGGCCTGGTCAATGGACTGGTCAACGGCTTGGTCCTGTGCTGAGGCGGTGCGCGACCACCGGGGAACGCTTCATGACACGACCGCTCGACGGCATCCGCGTGCTCGACCTCACCAACGTACTGGCGGGGCCGTTCTGCGGCTACCAACTCGCGCTGCTCGGCGCGGATGTGATCAAGGTGGAGGTTCCTGGGACCGGCGACCTCGCGCGCCAGTTGGGTGCCGACCCGGCGTTGAACGCGGGTTTGATGGGCGCGTCGTTCCTGGCGCAGAACGCGGCGAAGCGGTCGGTTGCGCTCAATCTGAAAAACGAGGCGGGGTGCGGGGTGTTCCGCCGGCTGGTCGCATCGGCCGACGTCGTGCTGGAGAATTTCCGGCCGGGCGTAATGGCGCGGCTGGGTTTCGGTTACGCGGCGCTGAAGGCGATCCGCCCGTCGCTCGTCTATTGTGCCATCTCCGGTTTCGGACAGGACGGCCCGCTGGCCGACAATCCGGCCTACGACCAGATCGTGCAGGGTCTAGCCGGCGTGATGAGCGTGACGGGCGATGCGTCGAGCGCGCCGTTGCGCGTGGGCTATCCGGTGGCGGACACGATCGGCGGGCTGACGGCGGCGATGGCGATCTCGGCGGCGCTGGTGCGCGCGGCGCGGACGGGGAAGGGCGAGATGATCGACGTCTCCATGCTGGAGGCAACGCTGGTCACCATGGGCTGGCAGGTGTCAAACTGGCTGATCGCGGGCGTGGAGCCGAAGCCATTGGGCAACGAGAACATGACGGCGGCGCCGTCGGGCACGTTTCGGACCGGGGACGGGCCGCTCAACATCGCTGCCAACAAGCAGGCGCAGTTCGAGACGCTCGCCCGCGAGATCGGGCGGCCGGAGCTTGCTGCGGATGCGCGTTTCAAGGGGCGCGAGGATCGCAAGCGCAACCGTGCGGCGCTGACGGCGGAGATCGAGGCGGCGCTCGCCTCGGCGCCGGCGGCGGACTGGGCGCGGCGGCTCAATGCGGCGGGCGTGCCGGCGGGCGAGGTGTTGAGCGTGCCACAGGTGCTGGCGCATCCGCAGGTGAGGGCGCGCGGCCTGGTGACGACATTCGCCGACGTGCCGGGCGTCGATCGCGACGTGGCGGTGGTACGGGCCGGCTTCCGGCTGGCGAGCGGCGATCCCGGGCCCAACGCGCCGCCGCCGGTGCTGGGGGCGGATACCGAGGCCGTGCTGCGCGAAATCGGCGTGACGGACGAGGACCTGGCGGCGCTGCGCGCGGCGGGGGCGATCTGAGGGGGACATGATGGCGCGACCGGTCCGGGCAGCGACAGGCGAGGATGCCGCGCGGCGCTTTGCACTTCTTAACGTGCTGGGTTTTCCCGCGGCGGCCTATTTGCTCGGGCTCGTGCTGCGGGGCCTTGTAATCCTCGGCGCGCCTGCGGTCGCCGCCGTGGTGGTTGCGTCGGCGACGGGGGTGGCGCTCGTTGCGCTCAACATCTGGCTGACGTGGCGGGCGGCACGTGGCGGGGCGTCGCGCGCAAGTGTCGTCGCGATGGCTGGCTGGTCGGCTCTGTGTGTCGGGACGCTGGTGGTGCTGGGCAGCTTTTCGCCGCTGACGCTGGCGCTCAATTACGGGTTCGCCGATTTGATGGCGTGGCGCTGAGGCGACGGCGTCGTGGGCCGCGATCAGGTGAGATTGCGCTCAGGCCTCAGCGGCTCTTGCCCATGCCGCGTTCCAGGCGCCACATCTCCTCCTCGACGCGGATGTCGGCGAGGATGCGGTCGATCAGCAGGCAGGTGCGCTTGAACAGGTCCGAGCCGCGCCGGTAGTCGGCTGGCGCGAAGAAGTCGATGCGCCCGGCCTTGAACAGGTCGATGCACTTCGCCTTCGGCCTTGCCCGGCGGATGGACGGCGATCGCGTGGCCGCCGTTCTTGCGCATCACCGCCATCGACGGCACGTCGGTGTCGCCGTCGCCGAAGTAGATCATGTTGGAGAACGGGATCGGCCGCTCGCCTTCGGGCATGTGCTCGTTGATGTTCTCGCCGAGGTCCTCGACGCCCTTGTTGATGCGGAACAGGTACTGCGTCTTGCCGGTGTCGGTGATGACGCGCTTCGGAAACGGCAGGTCGTAGGCGTCGAACCAGTATTCGGAGGCGAACACGTTGTGGAAGCGGTGGTAGATCGGCGTGCCTTCGATGATCTCGGTCAGGCCCGACGAGATGAGATAGTGGCGCAGCGTGACGCCGTGGCTTTCCGCGCGCAGCTTGACGTAGTCCTCGATGTCGTCGAACCAGGTCTCGACGCCGGGGAACAGCTCGACGTCGCGGCCCTGCGCGACGAGATCCTCGCGGTCGATCCGGACGCCGCGCGTCCTTCGCCTTCTTGTACATCAGGTGCATGTAGGTGATCAGGCGGATCGGCGCCCTGCGCTGCGCGCGACACGGTTCGATTCCGCCCAGAACTGCGTCGGCGTCGACGCCGATCTTCGGCAGGAACGGCGTATTCCTGCATCGGCCGCGGCGACAGCGTGCCGTCGAAGTCGTAGACGAGCGCGATCGTCTTCTTGGTGAAGGTCGGCTTGGCCGCGGCGGCTGCAGATTTGCCGGCCGTTTTGCTTGCTTTTGCGGGTTTACGCGCCTTGGCGCTGGTGTGAGCACCTGTCTGAGGCCTGGCGTGTGCGCGACCGGTCTCGTCATGCTCTTTGGCGTTAGAGCGGCCCTCTGCGGCAGCGCGCGCGCGTCCGGCGATACGGTCGTTCAGTCGTTCGGCCATGGAGGTTCCCCGCGACAGTGACGATAGGGGCACTCCGGATGCCCAGGTTGCGTCGACATGAGCGGCGCTTCGGATGCCCACACAGCATCCGCGCCTGAGTGGCACCTTCAACCGATTCGGGTGGCGGGAAAATGGTCGCGTTTGCCGACGGCGGGCGTTGTCACCGGCCGCGCTGGGGATGGCGCGTGTGCGGCGGGGCGGGGGGCGGCTGCGGCTGGCGTGGCCGGCGGCGTCAGATGCCGAGGTAGTGCGCCTTGACGTCCTCATTGGCCGCCAGGGCCTGGGGCTCGCCGGAATAGACGACCTGGCCCTTACTCATGACGTGGACGTGGTCGACAAGTTTCAGCGCCAGATTGGCATTCTGCTCCACCAGCAGGATCGACAGTCCCTGCTGCTTCAATTCGGCGATCGCCTCCCACAGGCCCTGGATGATGATCGGGGCGAGGCCTTCGGAAGGCTCGTCCATGATCAGGCAGTCGGGGTTGGTCATCAGCGCGCGGCCGATGGCCAGCATCTGCTGCTCGCCGCCCGACAGCGTCTTGGCGCGCTGATTGCGGCGTTCCTGGAGACGCGGGAAGAGCTTGTAGACGCGATCGAGATTCCAGTTGTGGCGATCGGTGTTTTGCTCGGCGACGAGCAGGTTTTCCTCGACGGTCAGCGTCGGGAACACGCGGCGGCCCTGTGGGACGAGGCCCATGCCGCGGCGCACGGTCTCGAAGGAGGAGACCTGCGTGATGTCGAGGCCCTTGAACTGGATCGAGCCGCGACGTGGCGGATTGAAGCCGACGATGGAGTTGACCAGGGTCGTCTTGCCGACACCGTTGCGGCCGAGCAGCCCGAGAATGTGGCCCTGCTCGAGCTTGATCGACAGGCCCTGGAGCACATAGGCGTCGCCGTAATAGGTGTGGATGTCGTTGACCTCGAGGATCGCCATGGCTCACGCAGTCCCCAGGTAGACGTCGCGCACTTTCTGGCTGGAGCGGATCTGCTCCACCGGGCCGGCTTCGAGAATGGCGCCGAAATGCAGGACGGAGATGTGGTTGGCGACGTCGAACACGACGTCCATGTCGTGCTCGATCAGCAGGATCGCGAGGGCGGGATCGAGCTTGTTCAGGAACTCGGTCATCTCGCGCGACTCGCCTTCTGACAAGCCTGCGGCGGGCTCGTCGAGCAGCAGGATCTTTGGGTCGCTGGCGAGGCCGAGGATGATCTCGAGTTGGCGCTGCTCGCCGTGGGAGAGATAGCGGACCTCGGTGTCGCGACGGTCTAGGAAGCTTGCCTGCTCGAGCAGGTGATCGGCCTTGTCCATCACCTCGCTATACGATGTGAGCGTGCGCCACATGACGAATTTCGAAGTCTTGAGGCCGGTGATGGCGAGCAGCACGTTGTCGAGCACGGTGAGCCTTGGAAAGAGGCTGGTGATCTGAAAGGTTCGGGCCATGCCAAGGGCGGTGCGACGGTGGCTTGGCCAGTTCGTCACCTTCTCTCCGAACAGCAGGATGTCTCCGGACGTCGGCGGGAAGATGCCGGTGATCTGATTGAAGAGCGTGGTCTTGCCGGCGCCATTGGGCCCGATCACGGCCTGACGCTCGCCGGGCATGACGCGCAGGTTGACGTTGCGCGTCGCCTGCAGGCCGCCGAAGCTCTTGCACAGGTCGCGCAACTCCAGCGCGGCGGCCGGCTGTCCGGAGGCCGGCGGGGACGGCGCGGGGGCTGGGGGCGTCTTCGTTTCGGTCATCGCGTCCTGCTTCTCGTCGGCGCGTCGCGCACGGGGGACTTGGGCGTGATGGGAGGCTGCCGGGCGAGGGTGGTGTGATCAGCCTCGCCCGGTGTGGTCTCAGCGTGCTCAGCAACCGTCGCAGGGCGGGAAGTTGCGGTTATAGACCGGTTGGGCGAGGAACTTCTCCTTGCCGTAGGTCCAGAACTGGCTGACGTTCGGATAGGTCTTGACGACCGTGTTCCAGAGCTCTTCCTTCTCGTAGCCGAACAACTTCTTCTTCTCGACCTTCTTGATGTAGACGTTCTGGATGGGATTGCGCATGTCGTCGAACGACACCGGACCGCGGATGGTGTCGAACTTCATCGCCGACAGATCTTTGACGAAGTCCTCGGGCCCCTTGAATTTGCCGCCCCACTTCTTCATCACCTCGTGGATCATGAGGCCCGTCGTGTAGTTGCTCTCCGAGTAGTAGGAGGGCACCTTGCCGTACTTGGTGCGGTACTTCTTGACGAAGGCGATGTTCTTGGGCGTGTCGAGCGCCGCCGAGTAATGCAACGACGACACGTCGCCGATGACGCCGTCGTCCATGAACGGGAGCACGAACTCGTCATAGCTCGTGCCGCCACCGAGCAGCGGCAACTTGATACCGGCCGCGCGCACCTGCTTTGGGAACTGCAGCGGCATCGGACCGACCATCAGCGTGAAGATGGCGTCGGCGTCCTTCTTGAAGCCGGGGATGTAGGGTGCGAAATCGACCGTGCCGATCGGTGGCCAGACCTTCTGGACGACCTTGCCGCCGCAATCCTCGAACACCTTCTGGAAGCCGCCCACCATCTCGTAGCCGAAGGCGTAGTCGGCGGCGACGGTGATGACTTTCTTGTAGCCCTGTTCGCAGGCCCATTGTCCGAGCGGGTGGCTTGTCTGCGAACTCGTCCAGCTGTTGCGGATGAGGTAGGGGTACTGCTTGAGCTGGCGCTGAAGTCAGGTCGTCGGCCGCCGGGATGGAGACGAGATAGACGACCTTCTCACGGGTGGAGATGGGCGCGAGCGCGTAGCCGACTGAGGCCAGCACGCCGCCGACGAGGAGGTGCACCTTGTCCTGGCGGATCAACTTCTCCGCCTTGAGCACGGCGACAGGCGGCTTGCCCTGATCGTCCTCGACGATCAGCTTGACCTTGGCGCCGCCGAAGTCGTTTTTCGCCTCCTCCAGATACATCTGGATGCCGTTGACCATGTCCTTGCCGGTGGCGGCGAGGGGGCCGGTCACCGTGGCGATGAACCCGATGCGCAGTTCCTCCTGCGCGCGGGCCTCCTGCGACCCGAGCGTCAGCCCGAGTGCCGCGGCGCCGGCGAGTGCCGTTGCCGTGAACTTTTTCAGGTGCTTCATGGGCGTCTTCCTCTCGTTACCAAAGGGTTGTCACGTGCCCCCAGCCCGGTTCCCCGAGCCTCAATTCCCGTCAGTGTCCGGATTGCGCCGCCGCCGGCTTGCCGGCCGGAGCAGCGTCCGGCTGGCCCGCGAGCCAGGCGCGGATGCGGGCCGGCAATCCCATCAGACCGGTCGGCAGATAGAGGATGGTCAAAATGTAGGCGATGCCGAGCACGTACTGCCACCACCAGATGACGGTGCTCAGATACTCGCGCATTGCCAGGACCGCTGCGCAGCCCAGCACCGGTCCGATCAGGGTTCCCGCGCCGCCGAGCACCACCATCAATAGCGCGTCGACCGACATCGTGATGACGACGTCCTCGGGGCTGATGATGCCGTTGACATAGGCCCAGAGCACGCCGGCGAGGCCACCGAAGGCGCCGGCGATGACGAAGGCGATGTATTTGTGGAGCCAGACGTTGTAGCCGAGGATGCTCATGCGCAAGTCGCGCTCGCGGATACCTTTCAGGCTCGCGCCGAAAGGCGAGCGGGTGAGCATGTAAAGCACGCCGAGGGCTGCGGTGAAGAACGCGAAGCAGACATAGAACAGCGTCACGTCGTGCGACAGGTCGAGCCCCCAGAATTTCGGTTTGGTCGGCATGTTGATGCCATTGTCGCCGCCGGTCAGCGAGTTCCAGCGATAAGCCAGGCCCCACACGCACTGGCCGAGCGCCAGCGTGATCATGAGGAAGTAGGTGCCGGTCGCGCGGATCGCGAAGAGACCGAAGAAGGCTGCCAGCAAGCCGCCGCAGATCATGCCGAGGGGCACGACGAGCCAGAATGTTCCGTCGAGGCCGAGACCGTAGCGGGTGGCCAGAATGCCTGCGAGGTAGGCGCCGACGCCGAGGTAGGCGGCGTGGCCGAGGGAAGCGAGGCCGGTGTAGCCGAGCAGGATATCGAGGCTCATCGCCAGGATCGAGAACACCAGCACGCGCGTCGCCAACAGCATGATGAACGACGAGGTGAACGGCACCGCAACGGCCACGAGGGCCAAAAGCGCAAGAACGATGAGGACTTTCTGGCGGTTTGTCATTCGTCCTCACTCCCGCCCGAAGAGGCCGGTCGGCTTCCACGCCAGGATCAGCGCCATCGGCGCATAGAGCGTGAAATACGAGATTTCGGGGAACAGCGCCTTGCCCAGGTTGTCGGCGAGGCCAACGACGAGAGCACCGACGGCGGCGCCGCCAAGGCTGCCCATGCCGCCGATTATGACGACGGCGAAGGCGATGGGCAGGATCTGGAAGTCGAGACCGGGATAGATGCCGAGAAAGGCGCCGCCGATGACGCCGCCGAGTGCGGCCAGGAAAGCGCCGAGGCCGAAGATGAGCATGGAGATGCTCGAGGTATCGATGCCGACGCCACGGGCCATCTGCGCATCGTCGACCGTGGCACGCACCTTGGCGCCGAGGCGTGTGCGCTCCATCGCGAGCCACAGCGTGAGACCGATCACGGTCGCGATGACGATCATGAAGATCCGGTAGATCGGCATGTAGAGGTCGCCGATCCTGAGCGTGCCGCCCAGCCAATCGGGCGGCTTGATGTCCATGTTCTCACCGCCCCAGATGTCGAGCGCGGCCTGCTGGAAGAGGAAGGCGAAGCCGACGGTCAGCAGCACCTGGCGAAGGGTGTCGGTGCCGAGCTGGCGGAGGAAGACGCGCTCCATCAGCATGCCGAGCAGGCCGACGACGATCGCTGCAACGGGGATGGCGAGGAGCCAGGAACCGGTGATCCAGATGACGGTGAGAGCGACGTAGCCGCCGAGAAGAAAGTAGGAGCCGTGCGCGAGATTGACGATGCGCATGACGCCGAAGATCAACGACAATCCACCGCCCAGAAGAAACAGCAACGCGCCGTATGAAATGCCGTTGAAGATCTGGGTCAGCCAGAAATTAAGCGTCACGCATCCCCCTTATTGCGAACAGTGTCGCCAAGTCAGTCTGCCGTGCACTCGATATGTCGTCGAAGCCTAGCCGAGCGCCGTGAGCCCTACAAGTCCATGTTGCGGGCAGCTGCTGCCCGGAAGTTCATCATCCGCCTACGGTGTCCGGCCGATGCCTGCCATCGCGCGACTGACGGCAGCGACGGAAGCGGGATCATGATCGGCATGTCCCGTCGACATCGCGGCGGCGTAGAGCGACTTCACCGCGTTGAGGACGGGTGTGGGACATTCGAGTGCATCTGCGAAGGCGGAGATGGTGGCGCAGTCCTTCATCAGGATCGCAGTGCGCGCGGAGATGTTGGGACCGTCGTAGCTGTCGGCGACCATCATCGGGCCTCGCAAATGCAGCATGCGCGAGTCGGCGGCGCCGGCCTTGGCCATGTCGAGGACCTGCTGGGGATCGAGGCCCGACTTGATGCCAAGGGCGATCGCCTCTCCGGCGGCGGCGACGTGGATGGCGACCAGGTGGTTGGTGACGAGCTTCATGCGGGTGCCGTTGCCGAGCGGGCCGACGTGCTCTGCCTTGCGTGCGAACCGGGCGAAGACGGACATCGCGGGATCGGCCAGGGTGCGATCGCCGCTGACGAAGACGACGAGATCCTTGGTCAGCGCCTGGGTGCCGGTGCCGCTGACCGGGCAGTCCAGCATGGTGTGGCCGGCGGCCTGGAGGCGGCGGGCAGCTTGGAGCTTCGTCTCCAGATCGAAAGTGCCCATCTCGACGATCGTGCGCGGTGGGGCGCCTGAGGCGGCGATGCGCGCCACGACGTCGTCGAGGGCCTTCGGGGAGGGGACGACGACGAGGACGATTTCAGCGGCTCGGGCAACGGCGGCGGCATCGTCGACGACGGTGGCGCCGGCTGCGCGGGCGCGCTCACCGCAGGCCGGATCGATATCACAGCCGACGACGGGAGAGCCGGAGTCGATGAGATGGCGGCAGAAGGTGCCGCCCATGATGCCGAGACCAACGATTCCGACGGGGCCTGGAGAGGTCGACATTAGTTCGTCCTTTCGTGATCGCGGTGCGTATGCGTCGCCGATGGCTTCATGGTTGCGGCCCGGGGAAGGCGCGACGGCAAAACGGCCGCATTGCGCGGCCGTTTCCGTCTGTTCCACGACGTCTTTTTGGTGGTCAGGCCTTGCCGAGATAGCGGTTGAGCTGAGCCTGCCACTTCGGGCCCCAGTCGTCGCCGAGCTGGTCGGTGATGGAGCCATCCTGGTCGAAGAACTTGTTGGGGATCTGGAACATGGCGATCATCAGGCCGCCGTCGGGACAGTAGGCGGCGTGGCGGGAGCCGGCCGGACGCCAGATGAAATTGCCGGCGGTGCATTCCATGCCCTTGTCGGGGCCTTCCTTGTCGACCAGGCGGCCTTCCAGCATGTAGGTCTGCTCGATGAGGACGTGCTCGTGGTCGGGCAACTCGGCGCCCGGGTCCATCTTCAGCATGATTGTGGCGAGGCCGCTGTCGCGATCGACGAGCAGCGTCTTCGCGTAGCACCCCTTGTAGCGGATCGGCACCCACTCGAGTTCGTCGACGTTGACGAGGCGCGAGGCCTTGGGGCCGAGCCCTTCGTGCTTCTTGGCTCCGGGCGTGAAGGCGGTGGTCATGAGGCTCCTCCTGTTTGCCGGGGCGCGGTACGCGCGGTGCGCGCGGCCCGCGCCGGCGGTCGATGCCTGTGGCGGTCGCAGTTCGACCTTCGAAATTATGGGTCTTGCGACCATTCCAGCATCGCGCCGCGGTGGCGGCAAGTGGTCTTCGCGGGCCTTCTCAGGCGGCGCGCAGATCTACTGGCGGCGAGCGTCGCGCTGGCACGGGCGGGCGGTGGCTGGCGTAGTCTCTGGGTTTACCGGTGCTGAATGGCGCTGGTGATCAGATGTCGTTGTTTTCCCGTTTCGGCCTGACAATGGTGCATTGCACGGGTGGCGCGGCGTTCGATCGACATGTGGCCAGGTGGCAACTGGCATGGGGGAATGGTGCGCGACGCGATGGTGAAAAATGCCGTTTTCCTTATGAGTGCTGTTCAGGGCTTTGGTCCGCGCGTGCGCCAAAGTACTGCGCCGTGTGCGTAGCAGGCGTGCAGTTTGTGGATGGGTCCTAGGAGTCTACCAGTGTCGACGAACCGTCCTTCCGTGCACTTGGACTCGCCGGCACAGCTAAGTATCCGCAAAGGATCCAAGGCCGGTCCGCTCGCGCTCCTGGTGGTCACGATTTTCCTATTCGTGCTGTATGCGCTGCCGACCGGCATGGGACAGCTTGCGACCGGGCTGGGGCTGAGCGATGGGCCCGACAAGCTGCCGAAGCTGACTGAGATCGAGCGGATCCTGAGCAGCGACGCAGAACCCTACAAGACCAAGCGCGAGAGTTTGCGGCAGCGGGTTAGCTCGTTCGGCGTTTGGCAGTCCGTGACGCAGATCGGGTTGCCGCTGGTCAAAGTCTACCTCGATCAACTCGCGAAAGATTTCGGCGACATTGCGCGCAGCTCCGTGCGCACGGTTGGCGTACTCGGGTTGTTTTCGCTCATTCCCGGCATCGCGGGGTTGATCTATCGACGGAATTTCCTGATCTGGTTTCTGGCGTCGTTCGCCATCCTTCTGGGGATCAATGCGTCCGGCGTGTTCGGCTCGATTGCCGGCGCCGCGCCGATGCCGGGATCGGGCGCGATCTTCTACTTCCTATTGTCGCAAGTCTTCCTTCTGGTGCTGGCGTATCGGCTGCGGCGCCATTCCCAAGGCTCGAGCCTGTTGCCGTCGCGATTGCATAACTGGGGGCTGACCGCGCTGTTGGTGTTCATCGGCGTGGCGTGTTGGCAGGGTTGGGGCCCAGGCTACAGGGTGGTCACCAAGGCGGCGGGCCAAGCGGCAACAGTGGGGACATCAACTGCACCTGCTGCGACGCCCGCGGGTGTCCCGGCAGCTGTGGGCGCGTCGACGCCTGATGGTGTGACGCGCGATGCTGCGACGCCGGGTGCGACTGCTGGCGCTGAGACGCCGGGTGTGCCGGCGGCGACAACCGGGGCGGTGCGCAGCTGGATCTGGGGCTTCCTGGGTAGCGGGCTGACCGGCTGGATCTACAAGTGGGAGTTCATCCTGATCGGGCTACCGCTGATCTACACGCTGTTGCGCAATTCCGGCGCGTGGACCGCGAAGGCACGCAAGAATATCGTCATCTGTCTCGACGGGACGAGCAACACGCCCGACCAGATGGAGATGGGCTTCCTGGCGCAGACGAACGTCTACAAGCTGTTCCGAGCCGTCAAGGCCGACAAGCGGGGCATGTTTGTGCCGATCGGCCAGTTCGACGCGTCGCTGTGCAAGACGTACGGGGGAAAGCAGATTTCGCTCTATTACGCGGGCGTCGGCAACAAGTACGACAGCGACCCGGTGTTGCAGACACTGGGCATGGCCACGGGCATGGGCGCGGGCGACATCGTCGAGCGGGCCTATCTCGATCTCGTTCGCGTTTACAAGCCGGGCGACCGCGTCTTCATCTTCGGTTTCAGCCGCGGCGCGGCGATCTCGCGGCTGCTGGCGCGCACGATCGACGCGCGCGGAGCACCGCGGTCGGTGTGGACTTTGCGGTTATTCGGCAAGCACAGGACGATCTGGTCGTCGCGACGGCGCAATCGGGTGGCGATCGACGTGCTGGGCTGCTGGGATACGGTCGGATCGTTCGGCGTGGCCAAGACGATCGCCGGCATCAACTTCCAGCAGCTCAACATGTTCAAGGACCTCACGGTCCCCGACAACGTCGCGCAGGCCTATCACATGGTGGCGCTCGACGAGCAGCGCGCGGAGTTCGAGCCGACGCTGATGGATCCCGATCCGATCCGGCCGGAGCGTATCGTGGAGGTCTGGTTCAGCGGCGATCACGCCAATATCGGTGGCGGCTGGGCGACGGACAAACTCTCCGACGTGACGCTCGATTTCCTGTTGCGGCGGATCAGCAGCGGCTATGCGCCGAGCTTGCCGGATCGCGGGGGCGCGGCGGCAGGTAACGAAGCAGTCGGGAGCGAGGCGGTCGGAAGCGGGGCTGTCGGAAGCGAAGATTGGGGCATCTACCTTTCGGCCAAGAAGGTGCGCAAGGACGACCCGGCCGCCGACGACTACGAGGGCGGTGTGCTGCTGGTCGATCCCGATCCGCTCGGCCAGGTGCGCAGCTGGTTCAGCAATCTCTACAACTACCGGCCGCGCCGTCTGCCGCTGCACGCCGTGATTTCCGATACGGTGTTCGAGCGAATGACGCAGTCGATGCCCGTCTATGCGCCGCAGAGCCTGTTCGAGCTCAACGATGCGCTCGATGCCAAGCGCGATCACATCGAGGCGAAGGTGGACAAGCTCACCGAGACGAACTCTCTCACCGATGACGAGCGGCGGCAGGTGCTGGAATTCAAGAGCAGGCTCAGGCTGTCGCGGTTCAAGGACTACTGGAGTGCGCTTGTGGCCGCTCGCGCGCCGCAAAGCAGCGCGCGCGTGCTGTCGAACGAGACAGTGGCGGCGGCGGCGAAGGCGTGAAAGCTTTCGGTGCTGGCGCGCCGGCCATTCCCATACGGCAGAGCTTCAGGCCTACTTGCTGCTCGCCTCGAGAACGTCCTCGAAAGTTCTCATGCCCGTCGTCTGGGCGTTGACGAGCACGGCCATGTTGCCTGGCTTGTGCTCGTTTCGGCGCATGCGCATGTGCGCCTTGGGGATCTGTGCCCAGGAGAACACCTCCGACATGCACGGGTCGATGCGGCGCTCCACGACCAACTTGTTGGCGGCGGCAGCCTGCTTGAGGTTGGCAAAGTGGGAGCCCTGTACGCGCTTCTGGTGCATCCACAGATAGCGCGCGTCCATGGTCAGGTTGTAGCCCGACGTGCCGGCGCAGATGACGACCATGCCGCCGCGCTTGACCACCTGCACGGAGACTGGGAACGTCGCCTCGCCGGGGTGCTCGAAGACGATATCGACGTTGACGCCCTTGCCGGTGATGTCCCAGATCGCCTTGCCGAAGCCGCGCATCTCTTTGAGCCAGGCATTGTATTCGGCCGTGTTGACCTTCGGCAGTTGGCCCCAGCAGTTGAACTTCTTGCGGTTGATGACCCCGCGTGCGCCGAGCTGTCGGACGAAGTCGATCTTGTCGTCCTCAGACACCACGCCGATGGCGTTGGCGCCGGACGTCGCGCACAGCTGCACGGCGAAGGAGCCGAGGCCGCCGGAGGCGCCCCAGACGAGCACGTTGTCGCCGGGCTGCAGCTCGTGGCCCTTGTGGCCGAACAGCATGCGATAAGCGGTGGCGAGGGTGAGCGTGTAACAGGCGCTCTCCTCCCAGGTGAGGTGCTGGGGACGCGGCATGAGCTGGCGGTCCTGCACGCGCGTGAACTGGGAGAACGAGCCGTCCGGCGTCTCGTAGCCCCAGATGCGCTGGGACGGCGACAGCATGGGGTCGCCGCCGTTGCACTCCTCGTCGTCGCCGTCGTCCTGGTTGCAATGGATGACGACCTCGTCGCCGACCTTCCAGCGTTTCACCTTGGAGCCGACCGCCCAGACGATGCCAGAGGCGTCGGAGCCGGCGATGTGGAAGGGATGCTTGTGGACGTCGCGGATCGGGGAGATCGGTGTGCCGAGGGCCGCCCAGACGCCGTTGTAGTTGACGCCGGCGGCCATCACGAGGACGAGCACGTCGTGGCTGTCGAGCTCCCAGGTCGGCACGACCTCGAGCTGCATGGCAGTGTCGGGCTCGCCGTGGCGCTCCTCGCGGATGGTCCAGGCATGCATCTGCTTGGGCACATGACCCAGCGGGGGGATCTCGCCGATGTCGTAGAGGTCCTTTGCCAGCTGGACATGTGCCGGGGCGGCGACGCCGGCATTGGCGGAGGCGGCGGTCGGCAGCACCGTGACGTTGTCCCTGGGCTTGGCGGGGGCGGACTTGGACGAGGCGGTGCGTTTCGGCATGAGGGGTCTCCCAGGGAATCGAGCAGCCGGTCGGCATATTGCACTGCGGCAGCATCGCCGCACAGTTGGCCTTTCGTTTCAAGTCAATTTTGCAGCGCACAACCGCTCCGGTAGTCCCCCGGCTGCAAGACGGTCGTGACGCGGCGGGCGTAGAAATACGTAAAGATACCTATGCTAAGGTTGACCAAGGTCAACCTCCGACGTGTCATGATCGACGCCATCGCCTCGGCTCTTTCGCTTCATCCCAGCGCCTTGATGACGCTCTGGGTTATGGCCGCTGTTTGCGGTTTCCTCATCAGCCAGCATCTGGAGCGCTTTCACGAGTCGGTGCTGGCATATCTGGGGCTGGCCGGTGCGGGTTATGTGGCCAACCTGGTTTGGGAAGCTCTGGAATTTCAGGTGCTTGAAAGCGAGGATCTCGACGCGGTCCTGGCGACGACGATCGGCATCTGCGCGGGCGTCGCTATCGTGGTGCGGATCAACACGTTGGTTCGGGGGCTTGCCGATGCCGCGCCAAGGTCTCCGCCAAGATCCGGGCCAAGATCCGGGCGGCCACTGCCGACGCGCAGGGGCGTCCCTTAACGGGATATTAACGCCATTCCGGCATGATTGCGAAGCTGCTCGGAATCCGCCTGCGCCTGGAGGCCTACCGCCATGATCGACGATATCGCTCATATGCTGGAGCTTTCGCCGTTCGCGCTTGTCACCATGACCATGATGTGTCTGATCTGCGGCTTCATGGTCGGGCAGTTGCAGGATTCCGTTCCGGGCATGCTGGCGAGCTACGCGGGTATCTTCGGCTGCGGGCTGCTCGGCAACACGATCGCGCGGAAATTCGAGCTCTTCTTCCTGGGCAACAAGGAACTCGACGCGATCGTGGCGACCACGGTCGGGTTGATCTGCGGGGTGGTTCTCTTCACGGCTATCAAGCTGACATTGACGGTGGTCTACGGGTCGACCCGCCATATCCCCAAGACCGACGACGAGGCCGTGCGCTCCATCTCCAACGGCTGAAACCGGCGGCCGGCGCCAGCGTTCACCTTCAGCGCGGCCCAGGCCGCTCTCGCACCAAAGCCATATTGCATTGCGGTATCACTCGGCTAACGTCTGAGCCGGGGTCGCGTCCGTGCGCCACCTCCAGGTCCGCCGTGGACGTCACCGTCTGCCGGGCAAGGGCCGTCTGGGCGAAGGGGTGCGACATGGCCAAATCGAAGACGCCGGGTTCAACGAAGAGCGCGGGCCAGGGCGCCGCCCGCAAAGCCGGGACGGTTGACGGGGCGCGGGCGGCGGACGCCAGCGGGCGGGACCGGCCGTGGATTATCCGCACCTATGCCGGGCACTCGACGGCGGCGGACTCCAACAAGCTCTACCGGAGCAATCTCGCTAAGGGCCAGACGGGGCTGTCGATCGCGTTCGATCTGCCGACGCAGACCGGCTACGACAGCGACCACGAGCTGGCGCGAGGGGAAGTAGGCAAGGTCGGCGTGCCGATCTCGCACCGGGGCGATATGACGGCGCTGCTTGAGGGCATCCCGCTTGCCGAGATGAACACGTCGATGACGATCAACGCGACGGCCGCTTGGCTGTTGGCGCTATACGTGGCGGTGGCCGACCAGCAGGGTGCGCCGCGCCCGTCGCTGACGGGGACGATCCAGAACGACATCATCAAGGAGTACCTGTCGCGGGGGACCTACGTGTTCCCGCCGGCGCCGTCGCTCAGGCTGATCAAGGATACGATCGTGTTCTCGTACGCGGAGATGCCGAAGTGGAACCCGACCAACGTGTGCTCCTATCATCTGCAGGAGGCGGGGGCGACGCCCGTGCAGGAGCTCGCCTATGCGCTGGCGACGGCGATCGCGGTGCTCGACACGGTGAAGGCGTCGGGCGAGATCGCGCCCGATGCGTTCGGCGCAGTGGTCGGGCGTATCTCGTTCTTCGTCAATGCGGGGCTCAGGTTCGTCACCGAGATCTGCAAGATGCGCGCGTTCGCGGAGCTGTGGGACGAGATCACGCGTGAACGGTATGGCGTCACGGACGACAAGCATCGCCTGTTCCGCTACGGCGTGCAGGTGAACTCGCTCGGTCTGACGGAGAGCCAGCCGGAGAACAACGTCTATCGCATTCTGATCGAGATGCTGGCGGTGACGTTGTCGAAGCGGGCGCGGGCGCGCGCGGTGCAGCTGCCGGCGTGGAACGAGGCGCTTGGGCTGCCGCGGCCGTGGGACCAGCAATGGTCGCTGAGGATGCAGCAGATCCTCGCCTACGAGACGGACCTGCTCGAGTATGGCGACATCTTCGACGGCTCGCGGGAGATCGACCGGAAGGTCGCCGAACTCAAGGCCCAGGCCAAGGCCGAACTCGCCGCGATCGACGCCATGGGCGGCGCGGTGGCGGCCATCGACACGATGAAGCGGCGGCTGGTCGAGAGCAATATGCAACGGCTGGCCAGGATCGAGACGGGCGAGCAGGTCGTCGTCGGCGTCAACCGCTGGACGGAGAGCGAGGCGTCGCCGCTTTCAGCGGGCGAAGGCGCGATCCAGGTGGTTGATCCCAAAGTCGAGGCGGAGCAGATCGGCAGGCTCGCGGCGTGGCGCGCGGAGCGGGACGGCAAGGCGGCTGCGGCGGCGCTGGTCGAACTGGAGCGCGCGGCGAAAGAAGGGCGCAACGTGATGGAGCCGTCGATCGCGTGCGCGAAGGCGGGCGTGACGACCGGCGAGTGGGGCACGACGCTGCAGGCGCGTGTTCGGCGAATACCGCGCGCCGACCGGTGTCGGCGGTGCGACGCGGGCGGCGCGCGAGGACCTGGCAGCCGTGCGCGGTGAGGTGGAGGCGGCGTCGGCCAGGCTCGGTCGCCGGATCAAGCTTCTGGTCGGCAAGCCGGGGCTCGACGGGCATTCCAATGGCGCCGAGCAGATCGCGGTCAGGGCGCGCGATTGCGGCATGGACGTCGTCTACGAGGGCATTCGGCTGACGCCGGCGCAGATCGTGCGCGCGGCGCGCGACGAGAGCGTGCACGTGGTCGGGCTGTCGATCCTGTCGGGCAGCCACGTGCCGCTGGTGCGCGACGTGTTGGAGCGGATGCGCGCGGAAGGCATCGACGACGTGCCGGTGGTGGTCGGCGGCATCATTCCGACGGAGGATGCCGCGACGCTGAAAGCGATGGGTGTCGCGGCGGTCTACACGCCGAAGGACTTCCAGCTGACCGAGATCATGCGCGACATCGTGCGACTGGTGGATGCGGCGCCGAAGGCGGCGTGAGATCCGGGTATTCCGACGCCGAGCGACGGAAAACTCGGTCGCCAACACCGCATCTCCACAGGAAGTGGCCATTCGCGTCTTGGGGTTCTGGGGTGGTAGTCGGACGCCGGATGGGTCGTTAGCATTTGACCAAAAGGTGGTCGCGAGCGTTAGGGCGCATTCTCGGCTTGCAGCTATTCGGCGGCACCGGGCAGACCAACTGAGCCTTCCAATAGCTCTTTGAGCCAACGACAGCCGTCAGCCAAATGGCTGAAGTGCTGATAAGTCATCGCACCGTAGGAAAACGGATCGAGGATCAGAACGATCAGTCGGAAGTCGTCAAGGGTCGCGGAAACACTCGCTGGGTAGTGTGCAAGAAGACTTTCGCGCATGTCTGCGGGCATGGCGACGAACTGGGCGGCGAATGCTGCATACTCCGCGACGAGGATGTTGGTTGGCCTGCCGGCGAGCCAGTCGTGGACGATGGCGTGAGCCATCTCGTGCACAATAATGCTCTTGTAGAACGTTAGGCGATCTAATTCTCGAAGCGCTGTATGACCTTTCATGAGGGTCTCTGCTTCGGAGATATGAGTGATGTGCAATGTGCGTGATGCGATTTCGAACGCGCCAAACACGGGAAGGTCCCAGAGGCTTACGCTCCCTTCGTGAATGACAATGCGTAGCCCCTTGCCGTCATGGATGCCACAGTGAGCGAGCGTCGCAACTGCTGTCGCTGCGGCATCGCAAACGGCATCGATCGTCGTTGAATCGGCGGCTTCCACGAAGGTGCCGGTCATTGCGCATTCACGGCTGGATGAGGCGGCCGGGTTTCCGAGGCAGGAGAAGAGGGTGAGACTGATGAAGGCAAGGCTGGCGCTGCCGACATTCCGCCGAATGAGCTCAAGTCCGCGCTGGATCTCAAATAGCGGCCTGCGACATAAGCTCATGGACCGCATTCCTTCTCGCCGCTGAGATCAATTGCTGTCGGATGGGTACACCCTACCAATCAGTCGAAGTTGCACGCTCATTTGGGCAGTTCACGCGCCAGGCACCTCGTATGCCTTGATGGCGGTCAATTGGAACACATAGGCTCTCAGCGTTCAGTGCTGCGTGTCGGTGTCTCAGTGCCTGCTCGCGGCCGTGCCATTCGGGCTCTGACAGGTCACTAGATCGAAACGATGGAGGCGCTGGCTGCCGCACGCTCATTGCGGGCGAGGCTTGCCACAATCCGTGCTCGACCGCGGGTGGTGTTCCGGCGACAATGGCAGGGAACAAACGTCCATTCAGGAGGGCCTCGCATGGAACGGGCACCGCGTACGGCTCAACGGGGGGAAGACTACGAGCGGGCCGCCGAGAAGGTGCGCGAGAACGGTCCCGCAGCCTGCGGCAGCCAAAACGTGCGTGCCCAAGGTCTGCGCGGACGTCAGATCAGCGGTTTTTTTGCGAAGCCTTTTCCGATGATGGGGCCGGTCGGCTTGCCGGTGGGCGAGCCACCTGCGGGCTCGAGCGTGATCTCGTAGAGCTGATCCGGCGTAGGCGCGGGCAGCTCGGGGCCTTGGAGCGTCGTTGCGGTCACTGCGGGGAGCAGGCCCATCGAAACCGGACCGGTTGCAGGATCGGGAAGCGTCCACACCTGCAACGTGCGACCCGCCGGGACTTCAATGCGGCTGAGTGGCACGACGCGGATCTGCTGGCCTGCGTAGGCTTCGACGATGGATACCGGACGCGCCTGCGAATCGAGGAGTACGACCACAAATCGCGGCGAGTCCGGCCAGAGCGTGGACCATGCGGCGGCCGCGGCGATCACGGCGGCCACCGAGGCCGCGGCGAAGCCCTGCCAGAAACCGGCTCGGGAACGTGGGGCCGGCGGTATTGGTGCGCGCTCGGCCGCCTTGGCCTTGCGACGTGCCTCGATGTCAACCACGTTCGAGGTCGTGTCGAGGTTGCGTTCGATCTGTTGCCAGAGGTCGGCAGAGGGCTGCACCGGGCGCGCCGTCGTATCGATTTCCAGGAAGCGCTCACGTGCCCGCCTCAGTGCATCGGCGAGCGCGGGATCGCTTGCGATCCGGGTTTCCAACCGTTGGCGCTCGTCGGCGTCAAGGACGCCAAGCATGTACTCGCCAGCGAGGACGTCCAGATCTTCGTCCCTGTCGCCTGCGCCCGTCATGCCATGCAGTCCTTGAGTGCGGCTAGTCCCCGTTTTACCCACGATTTCACGGTGCCGAGCGGCACCCCGAGGCGGCCTGCGATCTCGCCATGCGAAAAGCCGGTGACATACGACATCAATACGCTTTCCCGCTTCTTGGCGTCGAGCCCTTCCAGGCACTGACGCAACCTGCTGGCGTGCGCGAGCTGCTCGAAGGCATCAGCAACAACCGCCCCGGCGTCGAGCGCATCGACCATGGTGTCGATGTCGGTCAGGTCCTCGCGCCGGCTGTCTCGTACGACATTCAATGCGCGGTTGCGGACCACCGTATAGATCCATCCGCGTGCAGATCCGAGCGATGGGTCGAACGAGCCGGCCCGCTGCCAGATCGATATGAAGGCATCGTGGACGACTTCCTCCGCCAGCTCGCGCCGGCGCACGATGCGCAGTGCGACCGCAACGAGACGGCCGACCTCTTCGTCATAGAGTCGCTTCAACGCCTTCCGGTCGCCCGCGGCGCAGGCTGCGAGCGCGCTCGCGTGATCGAACGTCATTCGGCCGGGCCCTCTGGCGCGTCGATTGGCTTGTCTGTGATTATCTAACACGCGGGAACGGGCCCCGGATGCAGTCTGGGCCGCTTTCCGAATAATTTCTTGCCGGCGCTGCATCCAACCCGCCCGGCCCGCGTGTTCAGTCAGTACAGACGGCGGGGACGGCGCTGTAGGCCTCTCTCCCCCGAAGCTCCCGCCGCGGTCCTCGCCGTCTGTCGCGATGCTGTCAATTTGACTGACTGGAACGGAGGCATACCCATGAAATCCTTCTCGATCCTTGCGACGGCCGCCCTGGCGCTCGCCGCGGGCACTGCCCACGCCCGAGCCGATCAGGCGGTGGCGCTCGTGGGCGACAACACGCTCGTCGTTATCGATCTGGCCAAGGCGAGTGCCACGAAAACGATCAAGGTGAGCGGCGTAAGCCGTCTGCTCGGCATCGACGTGCGGCCGTCGAACAAGTGGCTCTATGGTGTCAGCGCGGATGGCGCGGTGGTGACGATCGATCCAGCGAACGGGAAGTCAAAGAAGGTTTCCCAGCTCGAGACGATGCTGCAGGGCAACCCGACCTGGGCCATCGTCGACTTCAATCCGGCGGCAGACAAGCTGCGTTTCATGGGTGCCGACGGCACCAATCTGCGCGTCGATGTCGATACCGGTAAAGTAACCAAGGACGGCAGCCTCGCCTTCGAGCAGGGCGACATGCACCAAGGGGAAAAGCCAGCGATCGCGGCAGCTGCCTACACCAACTCGTTCGGCAAGCCGCAGAAGACGGCGATGTATGACATCGACGCGACCATCGGGGCGCTGGTCCAACAGACGAAGCCGAACGACGGCACGCTGAAGGCGATCGGCAAACTCGGCATTAAGAAAGCCAAGGTCTACGCGTTCGACGTGCATACCGGTGCCGACGGCAGCAACACCGCCTGGCTGGTCGCCGATAACGGGCTGCACAAGGTGATGATGGACAGCGGCAAAGCGGAGATGGTCGGGAAGGTCAAGGGCGTCTCCGGCACGATCCGCGACATCGCAGTTCTCGGCAAATAATTGACACAGCAGCGGGGCAGGACGCCGGGCTTTGCGGACCCGGCGTCCTGACTTTGGTCTCAATGCGTCGGTTTGCCGTGAGGCCACATCCGCTTCGGACTTGCCAGCGGTTTGGGGCGTCCGGCGTGTCCGAACCGTTGCGGGCGAGGCTTGCCACCATCCGTGCTCGACCGCAGGCGGTGTTCCGGCGACAATGGCGGGGAACAAACGTCCAATCAGGAGGGCCTCGCATGGCACGGGCAGCGCGTACGGCAGTGATTACCGGCTCCGGCCGCAACATCGGGCGCGGCTGTGCGCAGGAGCTTGCGCGGGCCGGCTTCAACATCGTCGTCAACGGGGCGAGGAACCGCAAGGACTGCGAGCGGGTCGCCGACGAGGTGCGCGCGATCGGTCCGGATGCGCTGATCGCGATGGCGGACGTCGGCGATCAGGCCGCCTGCCGCGGGCTTGCCGATGCGGCGCTCAAGGCGTTCGGGCGCGTCGATGCGTTCGTCAACAACGCGGCCTTGCGCGAGGCGCGGCCGTTTCTGGAATTGACCGACGACGAGATCAAACGTGTGATGGACGTCAACTGCAACGCCGCCATCTGGCTGTCACGCGCGTTCCTGCCCGCCATGATCGAGAATGGCTGGGGGCGCATCATCACGTTCACCGGCATGAACTCGCTGCGCGGCACCGGTGGGCGGCCGCATATCACCATGTCCAAGCATGCCGGCTGGGGGCTGATGAAGGCGCTCGCGCGCGAGTTCGGTCCGAAGGGCGTCACCGCAAACACGATCTCGCCCGGCACGTTTCCCGACGAGGACGACGACGTGGCAACGGATGCCAACCTGCAGCGGCTGCTGGCTCAGATCCCCGTCGGCCGGCTGGGGCAGCCGAGCGATATTTCGGGCCTCGTCGGCTTGTTGTGCTCGGAGCAGGGCGGCTTCATCAACGGGCAGATGATCCAGGTCAACGGCGGCGTTGAAACCTAGTGTTGCGCATCTGACGCTTGGTCCCCCTTTGCGGCTAGGTGTGCAACCAAGCGTCAGATGCCAAAAGCAACACTAGCATCCTAGACTTGCTCGTGTTCCTTCTGTCTCAGACATTTGCTCAAAAGCGCGCCGCAAGGAGAGGCGAATGTCTGAGACGGAACACTCGCGTTCGGGGAACCGGCGCCAACAGCCCGATCCCCGTTATCGCCTGGAATCGTCGTCGCGGCGGCTGCCAATGAAGCCGAAGATGCGGGCGATCAGCCAGATCGGGACGACGACCACCGCGCCGACCAGGAAATAGCGGAAGGCCCATTCGATCGAGCCGAAGCCGAGGTCATAAAGGCGGCGTACGAACAGCTGCAGCCGGTAGATCAGGTTCTCCGGCGTGATGTTGAGTGCATGCAATACGATGCCGACGATGATCGACATGACAATCAGTCGGATGGCGACGCCCCAGGGGTTGCCACCCAGCAGCCGATCACGGTCCATGACGCAGCGCTCCTCGCATCCTATGTTCCCTGGGCGCCGCCCATAGCACAGGTTCGGGCCGGACGCGATCCGCGGGTGCGCGCGGTGCGTCTTGATTGGGGACGACGGGACGGATGGCGAAGCCGCGTAGAGGACCGGGGGCGAAGGGCGGGACGAAGAGCCTGGCCGCCGGCCGGGCCGTGCGTCGGGCCGCGAAGCCACCGCAGCCGGTCGTCGAGCGTGCCGACGCGCTGGCCGGACTGCTGCCCGCGCCCTTCCGCGACTGGTTTACGCGGCGCGGCTGGCAGCCCCGGGCGCATCAGATCGCGCTTCTGAAGCAGGCGCGGGCGCGGCGATCGACGCTGCTGATCGCGCCGACGGGGGCGGGCAAGACGCTCGCGGGGTTCCTGCCGAGCCTGGTGGCGTTGAGCGGGGCCAAGCGACCATCGAAGGCTGCGGGGCTGCACACGCTCTACATCTCGCCGCTGAAGGCGCTGGCGGTGGACGTCGCCCGCAATCTCGTGGCGCCGGTCAGCGAGATGGGGCTGCCGGTCAGGATCGAGACGCGTACCGGCGATACGCCTGCCTCGCGCCGTCAGCGTCAGCGGACGCGGCCGCCCGAGATCTTGATGACGACGCCCGAACAGCTGGCTTTGCTGCTGAGCCACGAGGACGCGCCGTATCTGTTCGGCGACCTCGACACGGTGATCCTCGATGAATTGCACGCGCTCAGCGCCTCCAAGCGCGGCGACCTGCTTGTCGCTCGATCTGGCGCGGCTTCATGCGCTGGCGCCCGGGCTGATGGCGATCGGGCTGTCGGCGACGGTGGCGCGAGCCGTCCCGACTGCGCGCCTATCTTACGCCGCAGACGCGCGCCGGATACGCAGACCGCGCTGGCCGACGTGGTTGCGATCGGCGGCGGCGCGAAGCCTGACATCGCCATCCTGGAGCGCGACGAGCCGGTGCCTTGGGCGGGACATTCCGCGCGCTATGCGATGGCCGATCTCTACGACGCGATCCGGCGACACAGGCTGTCGCTTTTGTTCGTCAACACGCGCATGCAGGCGGAGCTCGTGTTCCAGGAGCTGTGGCGCATCAACGACGACAACCTTGCGATCGCGTTGCATCACGGCTCGCTCGATGTCGCTCAGCGGCGCAAGGTCGAGGCGGCGATGTCGGCAGGCCGACTAAAGGCCGTGGTGTGCACCTCGACACTGGATCTGGGCATCGACTGGGGCGATGTCGACCTTGTCGTCAACATCGGTGCGCCGAAGGGTGCGAGCCGGCTCATTCAGCGGATCGGGCGCGCCAATCATCGGCTGGACGAGCCGTCGCAGGCGCTACTCGTTCCGGCGAACCGGTTCGAGGTGCTGGAATGCCGGGCAGCGGTCGATGCCGCAGAGGCGGGCGCACAGGATGCCGTGGTGGCGCGTGCGGGGGCCCTCGACGTGCTGGCGCAGCACGTGATGGGCATGGCGTGCGCGGCGCCGTTCGATCCTGACGCGCTGTTCGACGAGGTGCGCACGGCGGCGCCTTACACCGGATTGACGCGCGCGCTTTTCGATCGCGTGGTCGACTTCGTCGCGACCGGCGGCTACGCGCTGAAGGCCTACGACCGGTTCGCGCGGCTGCGGCCGACGGGAGAGGGACGGCTGAGGGTCGCGCATCCGCGCGTCGTGCAACAGTACCGTCTCAACGTCGGCACGATCGTCGAAGCGCCGATGCTGAAGGTGCGGCTCGTCGGGCGCAGACGTGGGCCGGGGGCGACGTCAGAGCGCGACGCAGGAACGGCGGTCACGCGCGGGAGTGGTGCGCGGCTGATCGGCGGGCGCGTGCTGGGCGAGATCGAGGAATACTTCGTGGAGCAGTTGACGCCCGGCGCGACGTTCGTGTTCGCCGGCGAGGTCTTGCGGTTCGAGGGCCTGCGCGAGACCGAGGCTTATGTCTCGCGCGCGACGGCGTCGGATCCGATGGTGCCGAGCTACATGGGCGGCAAGTTTCCATTGTCGACGCATCTTGCCGCGCGCGTGCGCGCCATGCTTGCCGACCGTTCGTCATGGTCGCGGCTGCCGTTGCCGGTGGCCGAATGGCTCACACTTCAGGCCGAGGTCTCGATCGTGCCCGCACCGGGCGAAGTTCTTGTCGAGACGTTTGGGCGCGGCAACCGCCACTTTCTCGTGGCGTATCCTTTCGAGGGGCGGCTCGCGCACCAGACACTCGGCATGCTGTTGACGCGCCGGCTGGAACGCGCGGGGGCGGGACCGCTCGGCTTCGTCGCCAATGATTACGGGCTGGCGGTGTGGGGGCTCGGTGATCTGTCGGCCATGATCGGGCGTGGGGCGCTCGATCTCGCGGCGCTGTTTGCTGAGGACATGTTGGGCGACGACCTCGATGCGTGGCTGGCGGAGTCGAGCCTGATGAAGCGCACGTTCGGGCATTGTGCGGTGATCGCGGGGCTGATCGAGCGCCGTCATCCTGGCCGCGAGAAGTCGGGCCGGCAGGTGACGATGTCCACAGACCTCGTCTACGACGTCTTGCGCCGTCACGATCCCCACCACATCCTGCTCGAGGCGGCATGGGCGGATGCGGCGACGGGTCTTCTCGACATCGCGCGGCTGGGGGCGTTCCTGCGGCGCATTCGCGGGCACATCCGCCATCAGGCCTTGCCGCAGGTGTCGCCGCTCGCCGTGCCGATCCTGCTCGAGATCGGCAAGGAGCCGGTTCACGGGACAGCGCGCGAGGATCTGCTGCGGGATGCAGCCGACGCGCTGATCGCGGAGGCGACGGGCGCGGAGGCAACGGGGCGGGTGCCTGCGGCGATCACGACGGCGGCGGAGGTAGAGCACACGCGCCGTTTGCGGCCGAAGGGTGCGAAGCGCAAGGCACGGCGGCAGCCAACGCTGCATTGATTTGCGGACGAGACGGGGTGTGACGGGGCGAGGCGCATGCGGGGGCATCGATGACGGCGGCGGTTGGACGCGCGCGCGACGAGGCGGCTTATCTCATGCAGACGATCGGCATCGGCGGTGCGGACGTGGTGGCGGATCGGGCCGGTGCGCTTTACTGGCCCGCGGAACGCGCGCTGGTCGTCGCGGATCTGCATCTGGAGAAGGGTTCGTCGTTTGCGCGGCGCCATGTGTTTCTGCCGCCCTACGACTCGCGCGAGACGCTGGCGCGACTGGCTGACGTGATCGCGCGGATGGCACCGAGCGTGGTGATTGCGCTCGGCGACAGCTTCCATGATGCCGATGGTGCGCTGAGGCTCGGGGCGGAGGAGCGCGAGGCTCTCGCGGCATTGCAGACGGGCCGGACGTGGATCTGGGTCAACGGCAATCACGACGGCGGCGCCGATGTGCTGCCTGGCGGCGAGCGGTGCGACCAGCTTGTGCTCGGCGGCGTGACGCTCAGGCACGAGCCTGACGCAGATAGCGAGGGCGCGGAGATCGCGGGACATCTGCATCCTGCAGCGCGGGTCGCGCTCGCCGGCGCCTCGATGCGACGGGCATGCTTCATTGCGTGCGCCGACCGGCTGGTGCTGCCTGCGTTCGGTGCGCTGACCGGCGGGCTCAACGTGCTGTCAGCGCCGTTCGTGCCGCTGTTCGGCGACGACTTTTCGGTCTGGGTGCTGGGGGGACGCGGCGTCTATCCGGCGGCGCGGCGCGCGTTGCGGCCCGACTGAGGGCGTTGAGCGTGCGGGGTCGTCAGCGCGCCGGGCGGCCGAAGAAGCGGGAGGCGACGAGGCCGGCGGCGACGGCCAGCAAGACAGTGGCAATGCCATACAGCAGCGCGTTCTTGAAGGCGAAGTCGTGGACGAACCGCTCCAGACCTTCGCGGGAGAGGGTGACCTTGGACACGTGCCTCGCCAGCAATTGGCCTTCGCGGAAAAGGTAGACGCGCGCTACAAGCGGGCCGACCGGCACGTTCGCGGGCAGGTCGATGGAGCTGCGGAACAGGCTGCGGCCGATGAACGCGACGCCGTAGTCCTGCTGCACGTAGAGGCCGTCCTTGGTCTTCAGCCGGATGACGCCTTCGCGGTACTGCTTGAGGTCGCCGGGTACAAAGTCGGCGTTGCCTGACGCCGGCGTGATGCGAATGTGGGAGAAGCCGATCTCGTTTTCGCTCAGCACCTTCTTGTCGGCGATCTCCTCCAGCGGCCGCGTCGTGGCGATCGTGTAGTAGCTCGGCACGTTCTGGAAGACGGCGGAGGACGTGTTCACCCAGATGCCCGCGACCTGCGACTTGCGGCGGACGACGAGGCGCGTCGGTGTGCCCTCCAGCACGATCACAATGTCGTAGAGGCCGGCTTCGGCACTCTGCTGGCGCGAGTTGTCGACCGCGCCGAAGACGACGATCTCGGTGCCGGTGAAGCTGGAGGTGACGGCGACGCTGCGGCTCGACACGTCGGCCTGAACGGATTCCGGCGGCTGGAACTCGGGCAGAGCGGGCAGCGGCGGCGGGTAGCGGCCGAGGGGGGCGGCCTCGATCGTCGGGGGGGCGTTACGATTGCGCCGCTGTGCCTGGCTGGTGTCCGCGACCGCGACCAGCGTGGCCAGTGCGGCGAGCGCAAGTGCGACCACGCGCCGGGCCCTGGCCGCGATCGGAGCGGCGAGAGGCGGGACGATGGCGGTGCTCTCGGTCACGGGGTTGACGATGCATCCTGGCTGGGCGCGCGGCTGCGGGCGAATGCCTCCGATGCGGGCACAAAATCGGAAGACGCAGGAAGAATCAATCGATCGTTTCAATCCGTGTGCATGGAGCGAGCCGCCGGATCAGGGCGTCTACGGATTTTCAGCGGCGGAGCCGGCCAAGCGACCGGCTGCGGCGCGCGCCTCGTGCATCAGGCGGGCGAGGATCGCGGCGACCGGCTCAATGCGGTCGGCGAAGGCGACGGACTGGCCCATGGAAAGCAGGCCGCGCTCGATGTCGCCGGTCTCGTAGGCTTCGCGCTGGCGGACGCCGGCCGACATCTCGCGGTAAGCCTCGTAGTCGGTCACGCCTTCGGCTTCCAGGGCGGCGACGCGGCGGGCGTGCGCGTTGTCCAGCACGCGGTAGGTATTGCGGAAGGTCGCCATGACGAGGCGTGAGGCGGTCTCGTCACAGGCGATCAGGCGCTCCTTGTAGGTGCGGTGCGCCCATATCTCCTCGGCGACGGTCATGCGCGTGCCGATGGTGACGGCGTCTGCGCCCATGGCGATGGCGGCGGCGATCTGGCTGCCGTGGCCGATGCCGCCGCCGATCGAAAGCGGGATGCGCAGGGTGCGGCCGGCGAGCGGTGCTTGCACGAACGTGCCGACGAGACTGAGGCCAGGGTGGCCGCCGCATTCCGCGCCGACGACGGCGACCGCGTCGACGCCGAGGCGCTCGGCGGAGACGGCATGGCGGACGCTGGCCGTCTTGTGGATGACAATCACGCCGGCCTCGCGCAGGACCGGCAGCAAGTCCTTCGGCGGCAGGCCGGCGGTCTCCACGATGCGTATGCCTTCCTCGATCAGGATGCGGGCGTGGCCCGGGAGGAGGGCGTTGTCTTCGGCGCGGGGCGTGGCATAGAGGTTGACGCCGAAGCGGTGGCCGGCTGCGAGCGCGCGGCACTTCTGGAGCTCGGCGCGGAAGGCGCCGGGGTCGGGGAACGTGCGCGCGGTGATGAAGCCCATGGCGCCGGCCCTGACGCAGGCGGCGACGTACCGGGCGTCGGCCAGCCACATGAGGCCGCCGCATAGGACCGGATGGTCGATGCCGAGCAGCTCGGTCAGCCGCGTGCGGAAGACGGGGGCGGTGCGTTCGCTGTCGCCAGCGGCCGGTGCCTCAGCAGTGGCCGGCGTCATGCCTTGAGGCTCTCAAGCGTGAGGCCGGGCGCGATGTGGTCGACGTCGGTCCTGACGTCGACGACGACCGGACCCGGCTCGGCCAGGGCCTCGGCGACGACGGCTTGCGCCTCGGCCAGCGTGCGGATCGTCAGGCCCTTGGCGCCGAAGCTTTCGGCCCACTTGGCGAAGTCGGGGTTGCGAAGGTCGGTGCCGTGGTTGTTGCCGGGATAGCTGCGCTCCTGGTGCATGCGGATGGTGCCGTAGCTGCCGTTGTTGGAGACGAACACCTTGACGGGCACGCGGCGCTGGACGGCGGTGGCGAGTTCCGAACCCGTCATCATCAGGCCGCCGTCGCCGATCCAGGTGATGACCTGGCGGTCGGGCAGGCGCAGGCCCGCGGCGACAGCGGCGGGCATGCCGATGCCCATCGCGCCGCCGACGCAGCCGATCATCAGGTGGCTCGGCTTGAAGGCGAAATGCTTGTGCAGCCAGCCGGAGAAGTTGCCGGCATCCATGGCGAAGACGGCGTCGTCGGGGATGCGGCCGGCGTAGGCGGCGACGATGGCGCCCATGTCGAGCTTGCCGTCGGCGGGGGGCGACCAGGGCTGTCCGGCGCGCACGTAGTCGTTGAGCTTGGCGATCCAGGCCTTGCGTCCAGAGGGAGCGGGTGGGGCGGCCTTGGCAAGCGCTGCGAGGAAGGCGACGGGATCGGCGACGATGGGGTGCGCGGTGTCGTAGACGCGACCGATCTTGGCGGGATCGTCATAGACGTGAACGAGCGGCTGCTTCGGCGTCGGCGCCTGCGGGAAGGTATAGCCCTGGGTCGGGGTCTCGCCCAGGCGTGTGCCGACGGCCAGGATGAGATCGGCGGCGGCGTAGAGGTCGACCTGGGGCTTGGGGATCTTGAAGCCCAGGTGGCCGGCATAGTGGGGATGGGCGTTGTCGAAATAGTCCTGGCGCTTGAAGCCGGTGACGACGGGCACGGCCAAGGCTTCGGCGGCGTGCGCCAGCACCTTGCGGCCGTGATCTGTGCCGACGCTGCCGCCGACGATCAGGAGCGGGCGTTCGGCCTTGGCGAGAAGGGCTGCGACGGCCGAGATGTCGGCGGGCGCGCCGAGTGCTGCGGGGGCGAGCGGGCCGACGGCCTTGGCCGCTGTGGTGTCCTCGAGCATGTCCTCGGGCAGGACGACGACGCATGGGCCCGGTGTAGGGGATCGGGCAACCTGATAGGCGCGCGCGACGATCTCTGGCAGGCGGTCAGCGCTTTCGACGAGCCACACGCCCTTGGCCATGTCGGCGAACGTCTTGACGTAGTCGACCTCCTGGAAGGCGCCGCGGCCGATGTCGTGGCGCGGCACCTGGCCGACGAACAGGATCATCGGCACGGCGTCCTGCTCGGCGACGTGGACGGCGATGGAGGCGTTGGTGGCGCCGGGGCCGCGGCTGACGAAGGCGATGCCCGGTTTGCCGGTGATCTTGGCGTCGGTGACGGCCATGAACCCGGCGCTGCCCTCGTGGCGGCAGACGACGGTCTCGACGGCGTTCTGCAGGCCGAGGGCGTCGAGGACGGCGAGGTAGCTCTCACCAGGCACGCAGAAGACACGGTCGGTGCCGTGCGTGGCGAGACAATCGACGAGCAGGTCGGCGGCGCGGCGGGACATGGGACGTTCCTGGCGATGTCTGGACGGCGGGCGGGATCGAAGGAGGATGGGCTTTTGCGGCAGCTAAGCAGGTTTGGCGCGGGCCGCCAATGGCCGGCCGCCGGGCTGAACGACTGGGCTGAACGGCTGCGCGGGCGGGTGGCGGTTGAGGGCCGGTCGATTGGCAGTCTCTGGCAGTCTCTGGCCGGTCAACCACGCTTGCGTGCGATGCTGATCTTTTGCCGAACCTGTGCCACGATCGTCAGGCCATGGTCACCCGCATGACACGACGCCTTGCCCTGATCCTGCTCGGTTGCTTCCTGCTGCCGCTCGCTTCGCACGGGCTGTGGTGGCAGATGAACGATCATCCGCGCTCTTGGTCGGCCGCCAACTGGTCGTCGGCCGGGCTGCTGCCGGACGCGCGGCGCGTGCCGGGGGCGGTGGTGCATGTGATGGCCGGGCGGACCGGCCGCTGGAAGGGCATCTTCGCGCACCACACGTGGATCGTGGTCAAGCCGCAGGGCGCGGCGCGCTACACGCGCTATGACGTCGTGGGCTGGGGCAACGCGCTCAGAACCGACAACTACGCGCCCGACGCCCGCTGGTACGGCAACGTGCCGGAGATCCTGCTGACGCTCGAGGGCGACGATGCGGCGCGCGCGATCCCGCTGATCCGTGAAGCCGTGGCGCGCTACCCGCATGGTGGGCGCGGGGCCTACACGATCTGGCCGGGGCCGAACTCCAATACGTTCGTGGCGGCGGTGGCGCGGGGTGTGCCGGCGTTGGCGCCAGCGCTGTTGCCCACCGCCATCGGCAAGGATTTCGCTGGTTGGCCCGCCTATGCGGGACCGTCGCCGAGCCGCACGGGGCTGCAGGTTTCGCTTGCAGGGTTGTTCGGCGTCACGGTCGGCTGGGTCGAAGGGGTAGAGGTCAATTTCCTCGGGCTCGTGGCCGGCGTCGACATCCGGCGTCCCGCGTTGAAGCTGCCGGGCTGGGGCCGGATCGGGCTAGCGGCTTTCTAGTTGCGCCTTCCGACTCCGCTATTGTTAGCACTTCGGATGCCCACTTCGCATTCGCGCCGGTGATCCCCGCCTGCGCGGGGAGGTCGCCAGGGCGGGAAGGCGCGGGCGCCGCGCCGCCGGAGCGGAAGGGGCGTCAAAGCCCGGTGAGGGTGCGCAGAAGGGCGAGATTTTCGGGGCCTGGTTTCATCTCGCCGCGCTCGATGCGACGGGCCAGCTCCACGACGGCGGCGTTGACGGGCGCGGATCCGCCGCGCTGTTCCGCCTCGGCGACGACGACGCCGTTGATGTCGTCAACCTCGCTGTGGCGGCCCTTCATCCAGTCCTGCAGCACGGTGGTCTTGGTGCCCGACAGCACGAAGCCTTGGAGCAGCGTGTCGAGCAGCGTCTCGACGAGGCGGTTGGTCTGGCGGACGTCGTCGGGCGTCAGCCCGAAGATCGGCAGCACGCGATGGCCTGCGGCCTGGCCGGTGTCGAGGGCCTCCTGGCCGGAGCGCAGCATGAGTTCGCGCATGCCGGGCAGGGCGACGGCTTCCAGCATCGGCACGCCGAGGATGGCGGTGGTGACGAGTGTGGTCGCGTTGGAGACGAGCTTCATCCACTTGGCGGCGCGGATGTCGTCGACGATCTCGACGGTGCCGGAGTGCGCCAGCAGATCGGCGATCTCATGCTCGCGGCCCTTGGTTGCAGGATCGATGCTGCCGACGGCGAACCAGGAGCGCGGCGGCGGGGAATGACGCTCGACGACGCCGGGCGTGAACATCATCGACGAAATCTCGATCACGGTGCCCATCGTGCGCTGCGGCCCGACCACCGCGGCGATGGTGTCGACGGTCATGCCGTTCTGCACGCCGGCGAGGAGGCCGTCGGGTTTCAGGTAGGGCTCGATCAGCTGGCAGGCCCAAAGCGTGTCGTAGGCCTTCATCAGCAAGAGCACGACGTCGAAGCGCTCGGTGAAGGTGCAGACGTCGCACAGATTGTAGGCGCGGACGGGGACCTGGAGCACGGTGTCGGGCATCTCGATGCGTGCGCCGTTCGCGCGCATGGCGGCGACGTGCTCGGGCCACTGGTCGATCAGGACGACGTCGAGTCCCGCCTTGGTCAGATCCGCGCCGATGGACGCGCCGTTGGCGCCCGCGCCGAGCACGGCGATTTTCCTGGCGGTCATCGTGCAGGACTCCGATGTGGGATGCGCCATAACCCTCCCCCCAGGATGAATGGGGAGAGGGCGTTGGGCGGCGCTTGCCGTCACTTCACCTCGGCGAGCCTCTGGCGCAACTCGGCCTGATTGGGGACGTCGGTGTAGTCCTCGCTCAGCTTGCCGGTGCCGGCCGGGCTCTTGCAGCTGAAGAAGCGGAACGGCCCTTGCAGGATGCGGATGCCGTGCACCGTGTGGCGCGGGATGTGGATGACGTCGCCCGCGCCGCAGGCCATCACCTGGTCGCCGACGAGGAAGGCGGCGCGGCCTTCGAGCGGGTAGATCCACTGCTCGTCGTTGGGATGGACGTGCGGCGGGGGGCCTTCGCCTGACTGATAGGTGACGATGCCGATCTTCATCAGCTCGCCGCCGAACTGGATCATGGACACGTTCGGGTTCTTGATGTCAGGCGTCGCCTTGAGGTCCTGGGCTTTGTAGATCGGCATTTGTTTCGCTCCCTGGTTTCGTTTGGGTTCTGAAAAATGGGGACGGTTCCATTTGGGTCGGAAAAATGGGGACGGTTCCATTTGGGTCGAAGGCTCGATGGACGGTTCGCGGCGCGATGACCCCAATGGAACCGTCCCCATTTTTTGGTTTCAGTCTTCAATGGATCTCCGGCTCGGGCGTGGCGGCGCCGGATTCGAGGAAGTCGAAGTCGCAGCCGTCGTCGGCCTGGCCGATGTGCTCCTGGAACATGCGGCCGTAGCCGCGCTCGTAGCGCGGCGGGAGCGGCTTCCATTCGGACCGGCGGCGCGCGAGTTCCTCGTCGGAGACGTGCAGGTGCAGGCCGCGGCCCTTGACGTCGACCTCGATCTCGTCGCCGGTCTCGACGAGCGCCAGCGGACCGCCGACGAAACTTTCCGGCGTGACGTGCAGGATGCAGGCGCCGTAGCTCGTGCCGGACATGCGTGCGTCCGAGATGCGCAGCATGTCGCGCACGCCGGCCTTCACGAGCTTGCTGCGGGATCGGCAGCATGCCCCACTCCGGCATGCCGGGGCCGCCCTTGGGGCCCGAGTTCTGGAGCACGAGGACGTGGTCGGGCGTGACGTCGAGGTCGTCGCGCTCGACCTCGGCGGCCATGTGGTTGTAGTCGCGGAACACGATCGCCTTGCCGCGATGCTGGCGCAGCCGTGGCTCGGCGGCGGACGGCTTCATCACGCAGCCGCGCGGGGCGAGGTTGCCCTTCAGGACGGCGGTCGCACCTTCGCCATAGATCGGGTCCTCAAGGCTCTGGATGACGTCGGGCAGCCAGACCTGCGCCTTCTCGATGTTCTCGCCGAGCGTGCGCGCCGTTCACGGTCATGGCGTGGCCGTGCAAGAGGTCGCCGAGCGCCTGCATCAGCGCGGGCAGGCCGCCGGCGTAGTAGAAGTCTTCCATCAGGTATTCGCCGGACGGGCGCAGGTTGGCGATGACCGGCACCTTGCGGCTGATCTGGTCGAAGCGCTCGAGCGACAGCGCGATGCCGGCGCGGCGCGCCATGGCGATGACGTGGATGATGGCGTTGGTCGAGCCGCCGAGCGCCATGTGGACGGAGATGGCGTTGTCGAAAGCGGCGCGCGGTGAGGATCTGGTCGGGCGTCAGATCCTCCCAGACCATGTCGACGATGCGGCGGCCGGCTTGGGCGCACATGCGCGGGTGGTTGGCGTCGGCGGCGGGGATGGCGGATGCGCCGGGCAGCGTCATGCCGAGAGCTTCGGCGATCGACATCATGGTGGCGGCGGTGCCCATGACCATGCAGGTCCCGAACGAGCGCGCGATGCCGTCCTCGATCTCGTCCCAGTCGGCCTCGGTGATGCGGCCGGCGCGCTTCTCGTCCCAGTACTTCCAGGTGTCGGAGCCCGAGCCCAGCGTCTCGCCGCGCCAGTTGCCGCGCAGCATCGGACCGGCGGGCACGAAGATGAAGGGAATGCCCATCGAGACCGCGCCCATGACGAGGCCGGGGGTGGTCTTGTCGCAGCCGCCGAGCAGGATGGCGCCGTCGATCGGATGGGAGCGGAGCAGCTCCTCGGTCTCCATGGCGAGGAAGTTGCGATAGAGCATGGTGGTCGGCTTGACGAACGGCTCGGCCAGCGAGATCGCGGGCAGCTCGATCGGGAAGCCGCCGGCCTGCAGCACGCCGCGCTTCACGTCCTCCACACGGGCGCGCAGGTGGGCGTGGCAGGCGTTGATGTCGGACCAGGTGTTGATGATGCCGATGACCGGCTTGCCGCCCCAGTCGCCGCCGTCGTAGCCCATCTGGCGCAGGCGCGAGCGGTGGCCGAAGGCGCGCAGATCCGCGACGCCGAGCCAGCGGTGGGAGCGCAGGTCCTCGGGCTTCTTGCGCCGGCTCGACATGGGGGCTCTCCGAAGTTGAAGGTGATCGCCGCGCGGCAGTCAGGGCGGGGTCTTACGATTGGGCCGCGCAGCGAAAGTCCTCTCAAGGCCGCGGCAAAGTCAAGCGTCCTGGCCGGTCCGCCGGTCGCGGTCCGCCGGTGCTTGACGGCGATTGCGGGTTGGTCTCAGTTTTGCGCCCCGTCCCCAAGATCCGGTTCCGGCACCGCGTGCCGGCCCATTCGTCAAGGAGCACGCTTTGATGGCGCGGAAAACGGTCAAGGTCGCGCGAACGGTCAAGGATCTGCGCCGGATCGTTCAGGGCTGGCGCAGGGCCGGCGAGACGGTCGGGCTCATTCCGACGATGGGGGCCCTGCACGAGGGCCATCTGGTGCTGGTGTCACAAGCCAAGGTGCGGTGCGACCGGGCCGTGGCCTCGATCTTCGTCAACCCGACGCAGTTCGCACCCAACGAGGACTTCGGCAAGTATCCGCGCACGTTCGAGACGGATCTGGAGAAGCTCGCCAGCGTCGATTGCGAGCTGGTGTGGGCGCCGACGCCGGAGGAAATGTACCGCGAAGGGTTCGCCACGCGCATCGTGCCTGGGGGCGCGGCGGAGGGGCTCGAGAGCGACTTCCGTCCGCACTTCTTCGGCGGCGTCGCCACGGTGTGCACCAAGCTCTTCACGCAGGTGGCGTCGGACATCGCGATGTTCGGGGAGAAGGATTATCAGCAGCTGTGCGTCGTCAAGCAAACGGTGCGCGATCTCGACCTGCCGCTGACGATCGTCGGGGTGGAGACGATCCGTGAGGCCGACGGCCTGGCGATGTCGAGCCGCAACCGGTATTTGACGCCGGACGAGCGGGCGATTGCGCCGGCGCTTCATCGAGCGCTGTCGGGCATCGCCGAGGGCATCGCGCGGGACATGAGCGCGGGCGCCGATCCCAAGCGGATCGCAACGCTGGTGGCGGCAGCCAAGCGCGGGGTCACGGCGGCCGGCTTCGGCAAGATCGATTACATCGAGGTGCGCGACGCGGAGACCTTGGCGAAGGTCGAAGCCGGAAGCATGCGGTCATTGCGGATCCTGGCCGCGGTGTGGCTCGGGACGACGCGGCTGATCGACAACATTGCGGCGGGTCCCCGCGTCGGGCGAGGGCGGGCGCGCGGCGGCGCAAAGGTCAATCTGGGCTGATCGCAACTATCCGTCGATGCCGATTGGCCTGCATCAAGGCGTCTTGGCAGGCGTGTGCGCAGGATGCGCGCGACGGGGACATGACCTGAGTGCGGGCCCTTGGTCCAGGGGACATGCGATGAGCGAACCAGTCAACGCTGCGGACTGCGACAGCGTCTCTGCGCGGATCGCTCGCGGCGGACTGATCGGCGGTCCCGTGCTCGCCGCGGCGATGCTGCTGTCGGGGCCGCCCGATGGGCTCGAGCCGGCCGCCTGGAAGGCGGCGGTGGTGGTGGTGTGGATGGCCGCGTGGTGGATGAGCGAGGCGATCCCGCTCGCGATCACGGCGCTGCTGCCGCTGGTGCTGCTGCCGATGCTCGGCATCCAGGGCATCGACAAGACCGCGCCGGCTTTTGCGCAACCACTGATCTTCCTGTTTCTCGGCGGCTTCCTGCTGGCCAAGGCGATGGAGCGGTGGAACCTGCATCGGCGGCTGTCGCGCATCGCCGCGCGCATCGGTGGCGACCGGCCGCGGCTGATCGTACTCAATCTGATGCTGGCGACCGCCTTTTTGAGCATGTGGATCTCCAACACGGCGACGGCGATGGTAATGATGCCGATCGCGCAATCGCTGGCGCAGGGCGGATCGCGGGAGGATGGGGAGGGCGCGGGTGCGGCGGGCGATTTCGGGCCGGCGCTCCTGCTCGGTACCGCGTTCGCGGCGACGATCGGCGGCATGGGGACGCTGATCGGGACGCCCCCGAATGCGCTCTTCGCGGGACTGATGGCGAAGACCTACGGGATCGAGATCGGCTTTGCGGCGTGGATGGTGATCGGCGTCCCTGTGGTGCTCGTGCTGCTGCCGGTCACCTGGCTGGTGCTGACGCGCATTGCGCTGCGCGTCCCGGCGCGGGCGCCGATGGTCTGGCCAGCGTTCGCGGGGGCTGAGGCGCGACTGGCGCCGATGGGTACCGGCGCGCGGCGTGTCGCCTTTGTGCTGGTGCTGACGGCGCTGGCCTGGATCACGCGGCCGCTGATCGTGCGCGTGCTGCCCGATGTGCCGCTGAGCGATGCGGGCATCGCGATGATCGCGGCGGTGGCGCTGTTCGTCATTCCCTCCGGCGAGCGACGCGGCGAGGCGCTGCTCGACTGGGACCGTGCCAAGGGGTTGCGCTGGGACGTGCTGATTCTGGTCGGCGGCGGGCTGGCGCTGGCCGATGCCATTCACACTTCTGGGCTGGCCGACGTTCTGGCCGATCGCATGGCGGGGCTTGCGGGATTGCCGGCGCCGCTCATTCTTCTGCTGCTGTTCGTCGCGATCGTGTATCTCGGCGAATTGGCGAGCAACACGGCGATGGCGGCGGTATTCCTGCCGATCGCGGGCGCCACGGCGATCGGCATGGGGCTGGCGCCGATCGCGATGACGCTGCCGGTGGCGCTGGCGGCGTCGCTGGGCTTTATGCTGCCGGTGGCGACGCCGCCCAATGCCATCGCCTATGGGACCGGCGCGGTGAGCTCCCAGCAGATGCTGCGCGCGGGCGCGGTGCTCGACGTCGTCTCCATCGTCATCGTGGCGGCCATGGCCTACGTCTTAGGCCCGATGCTGTTTGCGATGTGACGCGGCAGGCGGGCGCTGCGTCCTGCCTGCAACTCAGCGGCCCTTGAACTGGGGCTTTCGCTTCTCGTTGAAGGCGCGGATGCCTTCCAGGCGATCCTCGGTGCCGACGGTGCGGTTGTAGGCCTCGATCTCGAAACTGTAGCCGTCGGCGCGGGGGAGATCCTCCGACTTGTCGATCGATTTCTTGGCCTGGCGCACCGCGACGGGCGCGTTCGCGGCGATGCGGCTCGCCACGGCGAGGACCTCCGGCATCAGCTGATCGCCGGGCAGTATGCGGTTGACGAGGCCCCAGGCGAGCGCGTCGGCGGCGGAGAACGGGGTGCCGGTCAGGATGATCTCCTTGGCGCGGCGGACGCCGACGCCGCGGCCGAGGTTCTGGGTGCCCATGGCGCCGGGGATGATGCCGAGCGCGACCTCGGTCTGGGCGAAGCGGGCATGATCGGCGGCGTAGATGAAGTCGCAGGCGAGCGCCAGCTCGCAGCCGCCTGCGTAGGCCGCGCCGTTGACGGCGGCGATGATCGGGACCGGGCAGGCGAGCATGGCGCGGATCGTCTGCTCGACGATGGCGTGCTGATGGCGCCAGGTCTCGTCGGTCATGCCGTTGCGCTCTTTCAGGTCGGCGCCGGCGCAGAAAGCCTTGGGACCGGCGCCGGTCAAGACGAGGCAGCGGGCGCGGTTCTCGTAGACATAGAAGTCGGCGAAGCAGTCGCGCAGCTCAATCATCATCTGCGTGTTCATCGCATTCGACGCGTCGGGGCGGTTCATCGTCACCTGCACGACGTCGGGAGCGGGCGTGGACAGGGCCAGGGTTTCGAAGGCGGGAAGGGCGGGGGCGGACGACATCGGGGGCTCCTGGCGGCGTTGCGAGGGATCGGAGGGGCATGTGAAGCGCAAGGGGGGGCCTTGCGCAAGGGCAGGCTCTGCATCGGGGGATGGCTGTAGCGTGTGCGAGGCGGCATCAAACCTGGGAGAGGAGGCGTTCAAATCCCGAGCAAGCCTCTCGACTTTCGCCGCCTCAGCGCCTAGTTATGTTTTGAACCATTCCAAACTAGCGGTGCCCAGGGCCGGAGCAGGCCCGGCCGGTACCCCCAGGAGAGGCCGATGTTCATCCAGACCGAGGCGACGCCGAATCCCGCAACGCTCAAGTTCCTGCCAGGGCGGCAGGTGCTGGCGTCGGGTACGGCGGATTTCCGCACTGCCGGCGAAGCGGGCTCCTCGCCGCTGGCGCAGCGGTTGTTCGAGGTGGAGGGCGTCAACGGCGTGTTCCTCGGCTCCGATTTCATCTCCGTGACGAAGACCGAGGCGATGGCGTGGGCGCATCTGAAGCCCGCCATTCTCGGCACGATCATGGAGCACTTCGTGTCCGGCGCCCAGGCGCTGGAGGACGGTGGTACGAACGACGTGGCCGCCGGCGGCTACGATCCCGCCGACGAGGAGGTCGTAACCACCATTAAGGAGCTGCTGGAGACGCGTGTGCGTCCGGCGGTGGCGCAGGATGGCGGCGACATCACGTTCAACGGCTTCCGCGACGGGGTCGTCTATCTGCAGATGCGCGGCGCCTGCCAGGGCTGCCCGAGCTCCACCGCGACGCTGCGGCACGGCATCGAGAACCTGCTCCGGCACTTCTGCCCTGAGGTCCAGGAGGTGCAGGCGGTTTGAGCCGGTGGACTTCACGATTGCGAAACCCCGCCTCGCGCGGGGTTTTTCTTTGCCCCGCCCCAGTTTAGAACTCCTGTCCGACGACGTGGCGGTTCGCCCACATTCCATCAGCCAACGAGGTCACCATGAGCCAGAAGATCGACGACAACGCCCTGCGCCAGCTTTTCCTCGACGCGCGTACGCAGAACAAGTGGCAGGCCAAGGACGTGACCGACGACCAGCTGCGCCAGATCCTCGATATCCTGAAATTCGGCCCGACCAGCATGAATATGCAGCCGGCGCGCTTCGTCTTCTTGCGCTCCAAGGAGGCCAAAGAACGCCTGAAGCCGTTCCTCACGCCGGGCAACGTGGACAAGACGATGTCGGCGCCCGTGACCGCGATCATCGGTCATGATCTGAGGTTCTTCGAGAAGCTGCCGCAGACGTTCCCGCACCGGCCGGACGCGAAGAACATGTATGAGGGCAAGCCCGAGTTCGCTCAGACGCACGCCTTCCGCAACGGGTCGCTGCAGGGCGCCTACTTCATGCTGGCGGCGCGCGCTATCGGATTGGACATCGGTGGCATGTCCGGCTTCAACAACGCCGGTGTCGACGGCGAGTTCTTCGCCGGCACGGACATCAAGTCGAACTTCTTGTGCAACGTCGGCTACGGCGATCCCTCCGGCGTGATGGAGCGGCTGCCGCGGCTGTCGTTCGACGAGTACGCCAAGATCATCTAAGCCGGCCGGCCGCCGTGAACCTCGCGGCGCCAGTTGCAACATCGCGCGGGGCGGATGGCTGGCAGCTGTCCGCCCTTTACTTTCTTCTCGCGGGCAAAGGGTGGGCGTTTTCCTTCGCGCGTTAGCGTCCACCGAGCCGGCTGAGCCTGGCCTCGATGCCGCCGGCGCCGAGGCGACGGGCGAGTTCGTACCACTTGCGCGCTTCCGCCGGATTGGCGTCGAGCCCCTGGACACCCATGGCCGCAAGCTCGACGGGGTCGAACGTGGCGCCGAGCCTGACCGCTCCGTCGGCAAGTCCTGCATCCGCGGCGCGCTGGTAGAAACCGCGCGCGGCAGCGATGTTGCCGTTGCCCAGATGGCGATTTCCGGTTTCGACCATCTTTTCCGCGCGGGCGCGGTCCTGGGGCGCGAGTGCCGGGGCGGCGGGGGGGGCCGGGGCGGCGGGCGCGGGCACGCGATCGGCAGGCTTGGGCGGCGGGGCGAAGACGGGCGGCGTCCGCGAGGGGGCGGCGATCGGCGGTGGCGTGACGCGCGGCGGCGCGGGCGGGGCGGCCGGCGGCAATGCGGCCACTGCAGGTGCGGGCGGTGGTTGGGGCGGTGCTGGTGGCGGGGCTGGGGCGGCTGAGCCGCCGCCAGTGAGGCCCGCCGGCGGTGGACGTGGCGCGCGGGGCATCGCATCCAGGCCGGCGCGCTTTTCGCCCAGCACGTAGCTGGCGGCGACGACCAGCGTGGTGCGGGTCTCGGCGAGGACACTGCCCTCGAGACTGACGAGGCGCGCGTTGACGGTGGACGCGCCGGTGACTTCCTTGGGCACGCGGATGGTGAGCGTCGGCAGCGCTGCCAGGGGGACGGCCCAGATACCGGGCGAGATGCTGTGCCCTTCGTTCAGGACAGCCGCCTCGGGCAGGCCACGGATCTGCAAGTAGCTCTTGGGCGGGACACGGTCCGGTGGCGTCAACTGGATTGCGAGCGGCGATTCGACGTCGGTTTCGATCAGCACGCGGGCGGCGAGGCGCAGGGACACCTTCTGATCACCGGCCTTTTGTGCGCGCGCCTCCGACAGGGTGGCCAACGCGGCGGCCAGGGCGAGGCAGGCGGCCAACGCGCCGGTGAGGATGCCGCGCTTCCAAGTCGACTTCCATGCTGGCGGCGTCACCATGGCACGCCTGCCTTTTGCCCTGCTGGCTCTTGCATGCGGCGTCCTCCCCCTCCACCGGCGTCTCGCGGTGGCTGCAACGTCATCAGACCTCGCGCAGCGATCGTGCGTTGCGGTGCTGCTCCTCAGCGCTGTTGAGCGTTGGCCCATTCGAGGAACCGCTTGAACAGCTCCTCCTGCTTCTTGGGATCGTTGGGCGCGACGCGCGCAGCCTGGCGCCGGGCGAGTTCGCGGTCGATGCCGGACGGCGCGGCCGCCGCCGCTGGTGCGAGCTCTTTCAACTTTTCCTCGGCGACCCAATAGCGCGACCAGCCCGGCACCTTGGCCGCGAGATTGATGGTCTTCCAGCTCGGGTGATAGGGCTGCTGCTTGAACTCGTCGAACTGCTCGAAGAACCGCTCGATGAAGCGGGAGACGCGGCGGAATCGGTCGGATGTCCGCGGCCAGTTGTAGACAGCGAGCACGGCCGGCACGGCGAGCGTATCGATTTGCTGGCCCGGCTTGACGATGTTGGGGTAGTCCTTCTCCGTCAGCACGCTCGGCACGTAATAGTCATCGAACTTCTCGAAGGGTATCTCCAGGAAGTGGAAGCCCTGGTCGTTCTTGAAGTTCGTGAACAGGCTTGCCGGCTTGCCGCCATTGTTGACGATCGCGGCGATCTCGCCGGTCTTCATCTTCTCGATGGCGATCGCGTTGTTGATGTAGACCGGCTCGACTGTGATGCCTAGGCGGCGGAATACGATCGGCGCGGTTGTCGAGGAACCCGCGCCCTTGGTGTGGAAGCCGACCTTCTTGCCTTCCAGGTCCTTCAGCGTCTTGTACTCGGGACGGGCCAGGATGTGGACTTCCGACACGTACATGCCGGTGACGTAGTTGATGCGCCGCTCGATGTTCGGGATCTTTTCGATCGTGCGGAAATGCTCAAACACGTCGGTCGCGGTGATGGCGATGTCGATGCCCTTCAGATAGAGCAGGTCGCGCACGTTTTCTGTCGCGCCGAGGGTGACGATGGGCAGGACGCGCAGCTCGCCGCGCTCATTGAGGTTGCGGGCGATCTCGGCGCCGATGCGCAGGTACGTGCCCTGCGGCAGTCCCGTGGCGAGACCCACCGTCCACTCATTGATGCGCTGGACGACATCGCCTTCGCCGCTGGCCGCGGCGGTTGGCGCCGGACGGGGTCCGCGAGACTGGGCCAGCGACATCACCGAGGGCATCGCGGGCTGTTGAGAGACGACAGCCCCCATTTCCGCGCGCGCCGGCGTGGGCGGCGCCAGACCCGTGAGGCCGACCGCGACTGCAATACTTGCAAGAACAGGCACAATCCCGAAGACACTCATGGCCACTCTGCCTCTCGATCCAGTCCGATCCACACAGGGCGCGCAACGGCGCCTCTCCCACGCGGCCAACGGCGCGCTGGCGCCCCGACCACGTGCTCTCAGACGGCTTGGCGACTGTCGGTCCGGCTGTGCCGAAAGGTGCCGAGGATGCACGGGTGCGTGCCTCCACGGCCGGCCTCGTCAGCCCAGCCTGCCTCTGTTCGCGCGAAGGCACCCCCGACGGCACCTGCCGGCCGTTTTCGCCCGACGACAGTGCAGCGCACGCCGCCCGGGCAACCCCGCTCCAAGGGTCGACGCGGGTAGCGGGCAAGAATGTGGCGGGAAATGTGTCATTTTGTGATCATTTCACGCCCGTCGCAAGGTATCCGGCTCATTGGGCAGAACGAATGTCGCCGGGAATTAGTCCCATGCGCGGGCGCACGCCCCCTCGAAACGGGCCGGGTCCAGGGTGCGTTGCCCGTGTGCGGCTCAGCGCAAGATGCCGAATTCCGAATAGGGAATGAACGCCAGCGTGTCGCCCGGCTTCACGCTCTCGACGTCCTCGCCGACCTCGATCAGGCCGTCGGAAATCCGCAAACCCGAAATCAGTCCGGACCCGTCGCGGGCGAACTTCTCGGCGCGCAGGCCGCCTGCGTCGTGCAGGAGGCTTGCGCGCCAGAACTCGCGCCGTCCGGTCTTGCGCGACGGCTGGGCGAAGCCGGATGGCACGGGATAGCGGGTCGGCTCGCGCCAGGGCGCGCCACCAAGGCGGCGCAACACCGGGAATGCGTACATGAGGAAGCAGACGAAGACGGCGACGGGATTGCCGGGCAACCCGAGCACGACGGTGTCGCCGATCTGGCCGAAGGACATCGGCCGGCCGGGCTTGATGGCGAGTTGCCAAAGGTGGCGCCGGCCGATCGCGTCGATCGCGGTGACCATGTGATCCTCCTCGCCGCGGCTGGCGCCGCCGGTGGTCAGGATCACGTCGAAGCGGGTGGCGGCGTCGGTCAGGCGGCGGCGCACCTCGTCGGCATCGTCGGGCCAGACGCCGAGATCTGCGACGTCGGCACCGGCTGCGTGCGCAAGTGCCTGAAGCATCGGGGCGTTCGCGTCGTAGACCTGTCCGAGTGAAAGCGGGCCCGAGCCAGGGCGGATCACCTCGTCGCCGGTGGAGACGATTGCGGCGCGGACGCGGCGGCAACAGCGCACGTCGGCCAGGCCGATGGACGCCAATGCGGCCAGATCCTGCGGCCGCAGCGTGTCTCCGGCTTCCAGGAGGCGATCGCCGGTGGCGACATCCTCGCCGCTGCGCCGGACGTTGGCGTTCGGCTTCACGCCGGGAGGGATCGTGACGTGCGGGCCGGTCGGCCGGTCGATCAGGTCGACGTCTTCCTGCATCACGACAGCGTCGCATCCCTCGGGCAGCACGGCGCCGGTGAAGATGCGCACGGCGGTGCCCGGCTCGGCGCGCTCGGCCAAAGCATGGCCGGCCGCGGCGCGGCCCAGGACCGGCAGGGTGGCGCCGTTCTGGCGATCGTAGGTGGCGGCCGAGAAGGCATAGCCGTCGACGGCGGCGTTGGTGTGCAGGGGTACGGGATGGCGGGCGACGGCCGGTGCCGCCAGGATGCGACCTGCGGCCTGGGACAACGCGACGTCCTCGTCGCCGACAACTGTGGCGATGCGCGCTGACAGCAAGGCGATCGCCTCGTCGTGACGCAGGCGGTCCCGGTCGTGCAGGAAGCAGTCGTCGAGGAGTTTGCGGGTCATGCCGGGTCCGGTCTCAGTCGGCGTATCGGCGGCCACGCATGCAAGTGCCGCGGGTGCCACGGGGCGCCGGTAGGTGTCGCAGCCGCCGTCATGCTAGTTGCAGCGCCGGGCCGTGTGAAGTTGCTGTGCGTCTGGTCGAGCGGCTTTGGGGCGCGGTTGGGCCGCGGGCCAAGGTCGCTGCAGGGGCGTTCTGGGGGCGGGACCCGGGAGGCTGGGAGGTGCGATCAGGGTTCACGTGCCTCCGACTTGCGTCGAACCCCTTTTGTTGGTTTCGCGCTCGTCTTTTTCGGCCGGCGCGCGCGCAGCCTGGTCGGTAGGCGTTGGCCGGTCGGCGAAAAGGCCAGGAAATGACCAGCTCCGTGCAACGATGCCGGCGTGCTGGGAAGCGGATATCGGCGTGCCGTCGGGCGGCCAAGTCGCATGGATCGGCATTGATCGGCGCGGCGGCCAGCGCAACCACAGCCCACGATGCGCCGGCGCAATGGCTCAACGCCCTTCGCGGGTGCTCATCGCGACATCAGGAGACAGATTGGATGGCTACATCGTATGCATCAGCATGAAGATGCCAATGCCAATTGCCGGACCCAACAGAGTGCCTAACAACGCCATCACGATTGGCTTTGTAATCATTACACGACCCCGCAACAACTTACCGCACTCCAATGTCAAGACCGCCCACAGCCGCGACATTGGACCGTCAAGAAAGCCCCCTAAACGTTCTTGACAGTATGCCAACTATACACTTTTTGGCGCTCTCGCGCACGCGCTAACGCGTTCGGAGCAGCGACTCGTTTCGCAGTTGCAGCACAGCAGGCCAACACTTTCGGCAATTCATAGCCGACCGGGCGCCTGCGAACTTTTTCCTTTTATGTCAGAAAATTATCGGTTCGAACCTGATCCCGGCCGGCGGAATTGAACAATTTTCAGGCAACGCCTGCCGGACGCAGAGCAAACTTCTCACTGCGCGTGTGGCATAATCGTCACGTGATTTGTTGGCTATTTGAGATCGAACAGTCGCAGTTGGCTTTCGTCCTGACCCTTGGTCTCGAAGGCCAATTGCTCGATGCGATCGAACGGCACCTGCTCGGCGCTGATCAGCGAGCGCTGCGCCTTCATCGGGCGGACCAGTCCTTCCTGGACGAGGTGGAATTCGCCGACCGTCTGGCCGGGCAGAACGGCGGCCGGATCGAGGCCGCTTTCGCTCTGGAAGGCGGCCTTGAGCTTGCGCAGCGCGGTATCCTCGCGGACGCGGCCGATGAACCAGGACGTGATCTGGTCGCGCGACTTGTAGTCGAGGTCGCCCGGCGACTGGGTCGCCAGCATCAGGCCGAGGCCGGCCGAACGGGCGCGCTTCAGGAGGCTCTGCAGCGGCTCGGCGGTCGCCGGCTTGGCGTTGGCGGGAATGTAGAGGTCGGCCTCGTCGAACATGACGACGGCCTGCAGTTCGTCGTTCGGGTTGCGCTGGCAGAAGCGCAGCGCTTCGGACAGGAACTGCGACGACCCAGAACAGGATGTTCTCGTTGTCGCCGAGGAAGCCGGTGTAGATGATCGAAAGCCGCGTGCGGCCGTCGCGGGCGAACGGGCCGAGGCCGAGCAGCGATTCCATGCGCAGGCTTTCGCCGCCGCCCTCGAACAGCGCGGCAGTTGCGGTGCCGCAGGCTGTCGAGCTGGGCGACGAGATCGCGGCGGATCTTGCCGGACGGGTCCATGCGCTGCGTCAGATCGGTCAGCTCGGGATCCTCGTCCTCGAGCAGGTAGATCAGATCGCCGAGCGTGACTTCCGTGCTCGAGCGGCTGCCGAGGATCTTCAAGCGCGACCGACAGCGTGCCGGACTGCTTCTGGTGCGTCGCCGAGTTCTTCAGGTGCAGCATGTCGCCGAGCGCGGCCGACGACAGGTTGGCCAGCAGCTGCTGCTCGTGCTCGGGCAGTTCGCTGATGCCGTTCGGCAGCAGCGTGATCGAGATCGGCCGGCCCGAGGCGCGTCCGGGCGTGTAGACGGCGACGTCGATCGCGTCGGCGAGCTTCTCGCGGTCGCCGTGGCGGTCGGCGATGCTCGTCGTCGGTCGGCGCGCCAGACGTCGGGGTTGGCGTAGGTGCACAGGTCGCCCTTGCGGTCGATCAGGACGGCGGGAATGCCGCGCAGCAGCAGCTGCTCGATGATGCGACAGGGCGAGGGTCGTCTTACCCGAGCCCGAGCCGCCGAGCACTGCCGCATGGCGCTTCAGGACGCTCTTGTTGAGCGTGACCGGCTGCTGCGGCCGCTCGATCTCGCGGCCGGCGAGGATGCTGGTGTCGTCGTCGCCGTTCTCGTCGAGAATGACGGAGAGCGGCAGGTCGTCGTCGTTTGCCGGCAGCGGCTTCGGCAGGACCGCGCGTGTGCCCCAACCGGTCCAGTCGGCCCAGGGCGCGCCGGACGGCGACGGCGGCGGCGCGGCCGTCGGCCATCGGCACATCGGCGGTATCGGCGGGGGCCTCGCCGCCATCGCCAGCCGGGCGTGCCAGCGGGCGTCACTGAGGCCGGCGGCTGCGCAGGCGTCCATCGCCAAGCGGGCTCGGCAGCGTGCGCCCGAGCAGGTCGAGCCGCAGGAGCTGGATGACCGAGATCAAGGCCCGACAGCAGCTTGGCTTCTCGAACCACTGTGCGAAGCCCGGATCGTTGCGGTGATGCGCGTGGAACTCGCGCACCGTCATCATCCGCTCCCACTCGGGGATCGGCACCAGGACGGAGCGGCCGCCGGCGTCGCGGAACTTGCGGAAGGCCTGCGCGGTCTGGTTCTTCTTGTTGGGCGGGAAGTCGGACGCGCGCAGCATGAAGCAGGTCTTGCCCGCCCATGAATGCGAGCGACGCGTGTCGAGCTGGCGCTTCAGGCCGCCGCCCTGGGTCGGCCGGTTGCACAGGAAGACGCGCGCTTCGGACGCAAAGCCCGAGGATGGCGCAGCGCGATGTCGATGGCCGGCAGGTCGTCGCCGAGCTCGCGCCGCTCGGCCTTCGAGATTGATCGTGCCGCCCCATTCGGCGGCGGCGAGGTTGACGGCGGCGAGCAGGGTTGCCAGCAGCTCGTCGTCGTCGGAGGGCATCTCGGCCTCGGAGGCGGTGGAGAAGCGGTCCCACATCTCGCGGTAGTCGAAGCTGATCGGTGGTGGGCGACGGCTCGCGGTCGCGGGCTCGCCGGCAAACCCGAGCGCCTGCGGCGAGCGCGAGCGACCCGCAATCGAAGCGACATGCCGTCGGCATCGGCAGCGTTCGGCGTTCCTCGATTTCGCCGGCTTCCATGGCGCGCAAGCGGCTGCTGGGCGTGCTCGAGCAGACGGCGTGTCGACAGCCCGCCGAATTCCTCGAAGAACTGAGGGCCGAAGAAGGCCGTCGGGATCGGGGAAACTCGCGCCGCCGCTCCTGAGCGAGGCTTCGTGCTCGAGGCGCTTGGCGATGATCAGCGCGGGCTTCCTCGGCGTGCGCTCTCGAGCAGCGCGACGGGGCCGGCTTTCTCGATGCGGTCGATGTAGGACTGTGCAAGCACGCCGCGGACCTGTCCGTAGAAGTCGTCGAGGCACGGAGATGATGACGATGGCGCTCGGGACGCGGTTGGCGATCTGGATCAGGTCGCGCACGGCCTTCTGGAAGCGCTCCTCGGCATCGTCGAAGAAGCGCAGGTCCTCGACCTGGTCGATGCAGAAGACCAGGGCGGCGCGGTCGACGGTCCACATAAGACGACCGAGCGCTTCGATGATCTCGAAGGCGCGCCCGTCGCCGGCGTTGGGATCGAGCGCTGCGACGGCGTCATGGGCGAGACCGGTCAGCGGGCGCCCGTACAGATATTGCCGGACGCGCTGGTCGATGCGCGGATCGCAGCGCTGCAGGTAGAGCAGCGCGCGCACGATGTTGATGTCGAGTTCCTCGCCAACGAACTTCGGGCTGGCGACGATCTCGTCGGCCAGGCGCAGGACGAGCGCGGCCAACGTCGGTCGTCGAGGCTCGCCTCGCGCAGCTCTTCAAGGTCGGCGGGCGCAAGGACGGCAGCATCCGCGACCAAGTGATCGGCGAGGCGGCGCAACGCGCTCTCGCCGCCGTCGTCAGGATCGTAGGGCTTCTCGAGCGAGTGGATCAGACGGCGCAGGAAGTAGTCGGCGTAGTTGGCGACGTCCGGCGTCATCTGCGCATAGCCGAAATAGGCGCGTCCCTGGCGGTGCGCCTCGGTCCGCAGCGCGCGCATGAGGTGCGTCTTGCCGGCGCCGGACTGGCCGTGAAACAGCAGGATGCGTGCCTGGACGGGGCCGGCGTTCTCGGCCGTCAGGGCGTCGAGCAGGTCGGAGAACTTGCGCCGCGCCTTGGCGTGGACTTCCTGCACATCGACGGGATCGGCCCGCCAGATGTCGTCCTCCCACGTGATCGAGTGCTCGAATGCTGAAGCATAGGCATCGAGCGCGGTCTTCGAGTTGACGTCCTGTTGCATAAATCCACGGTCCTCGGACGCTCACACTGTGTTGTCATTTTCGAGCGACGCCCTCTTGGCGCCGCTCACTTCAGCGCCGGTGATGACGCCTGCTCCGCTCCGCAGTACGGCCACGCACGCCGACGGCCAAACGCGGCCGGGCAGGCGTGACCAGATCGGTGTCATTCCTCGACGCGCACGAAGTGCCAGATGGTGTTCTTGTAGGAGACGGCCGACGCCTGGAATTCCTTGAGCTGGCGCTTGTCCTTCAGGTCCGCGTTGGCCAGTACGACGTGGCCGGCCCTGTGTGCCTCCGCCAGCATGCACTTGAACTCGATTTCACTCAGTCGCCACTGGGGATGCGTCTCGCTGATCGTCTCCCAGACGTGGCTGATGAACGCCTTGCGATTGCCCGCCCAGCCGTCCGCTCGTGTGCGGGCGGCATCGATCACGCGGGCGGCAAATCCCTTCAGATCCGGCCGGGCCGAAGCGGCGTCGTTGGCTGCGTGCGGCCCGGGGAGGGCGAAGCCCTCATCGGGAGGTGCGATGCCGGCTATCTCGGCGGTGGCGTGATGGCTGGCCGGGCGCACGGCCTGCCAGGTTGCGCCGGCAGCGAGACGACCGCTGACGTAGCGGCGCAGTACGCCGAGCTTCAAGGCGTCGATGTCACTGGATTCGACGCCCGCCTGCTCGGCGGCCAGTGCTGCGACCAGGCGGCTGTCGGTTCCGAAATCGCGCGGCGCGCGCGACAGTTGACCGGCGAGCAGACGGGCCGCCTTGGCGGGTAGCCCCTTGCCTGAGCCCAACCCGCCCTTCACCGTGTTGCCGAAGGCGCGCTCCAGCGCGGCCATGGCGAGCGCGACCCTGACACGCGAGGGCGACAGCGGCGGCTTCAGTTTCAGGTCGAAAGCCTGAACCAGGACCAGGGCGCGAATTCCGTCGGGAGAGGCGAGTGCCTTGTAGCGGTTGGCCGGCTGCCCGACCATGCCAAGTGCGGCGCCGAGCAGACGCACGTCGCGAACGTCGCTCCAGGCCAGCCCGTCTCCCTTGCGCGGGCCGAGCAGTGCCGACATCTCGGCCAGCCCATTGTCGCTAGGAAAGAAGCGGGCCTTGAACTCGCGCACCGATCCTTCCATCACGAGGCCGGCCAACGTCAGTTCGACCTGCGCGCGCGCGCCGGTGGCGTCGAAGCGTGGCGCCAGCAGTGGGGCGAGGTCGCGAATGATCTCGGACTTGCTGGCGCCGCCAGCCGAGGAGGCGCGCGCGAGAACCAGTTGGCCGAGGATCGGCCGCTGTGTGGGATCACGTTCGGAGCCGATTGACAGCGGAATCGAGCCGGCGGTCGTCGAATGGGCTGTCATCGTTCGCTTCGCCTTCGCTTCGCAACGGCGTCAGCGCTCGAGACCGGCTCAGAGCCGGGATGCGCGTTGCCGCTGGTTGACGGTCGGATGGACGCGCGAATCACCGAATCGACCAGAGGTATTGTGAGCAAGTTAACGCGGCGGGGAAAGGGCGAACTGCCGATGTTCGACAGGCACGACCGTCCGTCCCCGTTCCGCCGCGACCGGGCCAAATTGACGACAACTTCTTGAGGTGGACTGGTTGCCGGATCCAAGCGACGCAAACCGATGAGCGGAACGATAGGCCTTGGCGCAGCAGCCGAACGCCTCGCCCCCTCGATCCGGTGGCTGATCGCGGCGATCCGCGGGCAGGGGGCTGGCCCGAACTCCAGTCTTCCAGATCTTCGGTTTCGAGGGCGGCCAGAACGGTGCAATCGTCCGTCTCGCGTTAGCTTTAACGTCGAGTTAACGGGTGAGTGCGATGCTTCGATGTCGTTACCGCGCCAGTCGGCGGGAGTTGTCGAGTATGTATCGCGTTGTCATGTGTCTGGTCGTGGCCACCGCAGTTTCGGGCTGCGGACTTGGGCGGCAATCGCTGTCGCTGAATTATGCCGATGACGCGTCTTCGACCGCGTCGATCTCCAAACCATCAAGAAAATCGAGCGCCGGGGCGCTGGGTGGCGAGCCTGCAGCCGACCGCGCCGCCAAGGCGAACACGCAGGTCGCCCGGCTTGACGACCGCGCGCCGATCGGCACGTTTGAGAAGGCGCCGCGGGGCTCGCTGGCTGATCGCGACTATACTGGGACGCGTCTCGATCCGGAGAAGGCGCGCGACATCATCAACACCTATCGTCGCGACAAGGGGCTCAAGCCTCTGAAACTCAATGCCTTGCTGACCGAGGCGGCGAAGGCGCACTCGCGGGACCTGGCGAAGTGGGACCGGATCTCGCACTTCGGCTCCGACGGTTCCAATCCTTGGGATCGGGTGAAGCGCGCCGGCTACAACGCGCGGCTTGCTGCGGAGAACGTGGGGACCGGGCAGATCGATCTGGCCGAGGTCATCAAGGGGTGGCAGCAAAGCCCCGGCCACAACAAGAACCTGCTGCTGCGGGACGCCGAGCACATGGGCATCGCCCTGGTTCAAGATCCCAAGACGGAATTCAAGACCTTCTGGACGTTGGTGCTCGGCACGTCGATGTAGGACGTGCTCGCGCCGGCAATCGCTGATAACCGCTGGCGCCGTCGGGCGGGCGGCGGTCGCCCGCGTCAGTGCGCGCGCGCGGCGCGCAGGTGGGCCCAGATGCCGATCTCGATGCCGAGGCAGCGGCGTGCGGCCAACCAATTGAGGACTGCGGCCAGCACCATGGCAATGGCGCCGCCCAGGGCCGCGCCCATCAGGCCGAGAGCGGGAACCAGAGCGAAGCAGAGGCCGACATTGGCGGCGGCGGCCACCAGGTAGATGCCCGCCGAGACGCGCTGGGCGCCCGACATGCGCAAGAGATACTCTCCGGGGCCGACGGCGGAGCGGGCGAGATAGCCGACGACCAGCACGAACATCGCAGGATAGCCGGCGGTGAAGGCGGGACCGAACAGCCAGAGCAGCGGCTTTCCGAGCGCGAGGATGGCGATGGCGCCGGCTAGCGAGGGCCAGAACGTCCAGTGCACGGCGTCGCGGACGGCTGCGTTCATGGCCGCGGGATCGTCGAGCGCCTTGGCGGCAGCGAAGCGGCGGGACATGGCGCTGCCGACGGCATACTGAACGTAGAGGATCAGGCTCATCGTCTTGGCAGCGGCGAAGTAGATGCCGACGTCGGTTGCGCTCAGGAAGTGCGAGACGGCGATCACGTCGGCGGTCTGCATGGCGATCTCGCAGCCGGTAATGACCATCAGGGGCGCCGACAACGATAGCCAGCGGCGCCATTCGGTCCGGCGCGGTCCCGGGGCGATCTCGGCGGCGAACGCGCGACCCAGGGCGAGCATCTGGACGAGGGCGGTCAGCCAGGTGGCGAAGATGGCGGCGGCGGCGGCGGTGGTCGCCGTCATCGGCAGGCCGCCGAGATGTGCGGCGATCATGACCGCCAGCACGAGTGCCGGGCGCAGGATGTAGGGTGGGATAAGGCCGAGGCCGATCCAGCCTCGGCCGCGGCCGATGCCGTCCTGGACGTCGGTGACGGCGTACATGGGGATGCAGACGAAGGCCAGAAAAGCCGGTAACACGTAAGCGTTGTCGATGGCGTCGCCGAGCAGCCATAGGCCGGCGCCGCCCAGTAGCGCGACGAGTGTGCCGATGCCGAATGCCCACTGCCGGCTGGCGCGCAGGACGCCGCGCAGGGCGGTCTCGTCACCGTGCGCGCGATACTCGGCGATGAGACGGATGATCGCGTGGTTGAGGCCGAAGCAGGACAGCCCGCCGAGCACCAGCACCCAGGTCCAGACCACCACGTATACGCCGTAGGCTTCCGAACCGATCCAGCGCGCCATCGCGGCCTGCGACAGATAGAGGAGGCCGGCGCTGCCGACGCGGATCGCGAACGCGCCCATCGCAGCACGCTGTGCGGCGGCTCGAGGTTCCGTCGCCCGCAGCCATGTGAGCGCGCTTTCGCGCAGGGTGATAAGGTCGCGGATGCGGCGGAGCGTCCGGTTTGTACCGGCGGCTGCGGCAACGGCGCCTTCGGGCATCACGATGTGGGCTGTCTGGTCCATTTGCGCGGTCAGCCGTTGCTCCAGTGGGTGCGGTCGCGCATCAGTCAGCGCGGCGCGCAAGGGCTGTCTCAGTAGTGGGCATCGCGCACTTGGAGGCGCTGGCGTTCACGCCGGCGGACCACCTCGGCAACGCCACCCCAGGCCCAGGAGCGGCCTGCGTCGCCGCGTTGGCCGTGGAAGGTGGCAAAAAACTCCGCGACGTCGGCTGCCCATTGGCCGTGTCGCCCCTCGAGCACGGCAGCCATGGCCAGCACCTGTCCAGGTGTCGGCGTCGCATCCTCGTCGGGGTGCCAATCTGACGACATTTCGTTCCGTCTCATGTGTGAATTCGGTCCGGTCGGTTGCGTGATCAGGATCTCGCCGGATGAAAAGCAAGATCGAAGCCAGTTGAGGCGGGGGGCACGTGCGGCGTGACGCGCCGGGTTGGGGGGCGCCGACCGGTCCTGTTCAAGGTGGAAACGGATGCGCGGCGTCCGGCAATCGGTTAATGGTAAAGGATCGGAGTGTCGGGGTGTGGGTCGGCGCGCGGGGACGTCCGGTTTTCGGCCGGTCACAGGAGATCGACGATGCGCATTGTCCGGGAGGTGGCTGGCTGGCGGGTCCGGTGGGTGCTCGCGGGTGTCGCGCTGACCCTGTTGCCGTTGGCCGCCGGCGCTCAGACCGCTCAACCGGGACTGGGTGGGCCACTCCCACCGGCGGTGGCCGAGCCTGCGCCGCCGCCCGGGATCACGGTGGTTCCGGGCGCGCCGGCTCCCGCGCAGGAGGCCCCGGCGCAAGGCGGCGGGTGTCCTTATCGGCCGGGACAGCTGGAGCTCATCACGTAGACATCTTGCCGGCGTCGCGTGTTCGCGCGTCACATGGGGCCGGCACCGGCCGCGCCTGACGTCCAGCGTCTGGCGACTATTGCGTGCGGCCTGCCGCGTTGCCAGGCGCTGAGGCCTGGGCCTGGGCATCTGTCGCGCGCCTTGCGCTCGCCTGGGGCTTCTTGACGGGTTTGGGGACGCTTGCCGGCGGGGCGGTTTTGCCGACGGAGCCGGTCTCGCTAACGCCCGCGGTGCCCGCCTTCGCCTTCTTGGCAATGCGGGTGGCCTTTGCCTTGGCGCGGGCCTTGGCCACGGTTGCCGCACGCGGGCCCCGCCGCTTGCCGTTGCAGGAGAAGTTCTTCACCTCATCGCGGACATTGGCCGGATCGCCACTGACGGCGGCGGGCTGCAGCGTATCGAGCGTGGTCGTATTGAACAGCTGCTTCCAGCCGAAGCTCTGATAGCCGTGCTCGAGCAGGCTTGCAGCGCGCAGATTGCGATCGTTGCCAGACGCCTCGCCCAGCACGACCGCCATCAGGCGGCGCCCGTCGCGGGTCGCGGTGGCCACAACGTTGTAGCCGGAGTCGCAGATGAAGCCGGTCTTGAGGCCGTCGGCGCCTTCGAACGTGCGCAGCAGCGTGTTGTGGCTGGCCAACCGGCGCTTGCCGAGCCGCATGTCCGGCATGGACCAGTAATGGGCATGCTCGGGATAGTCGCGCATGACGGCGCGCGCCAGGCGCGCCAGGTCGCGTGCGGTCGTGACCTGCTCGGGGTTGGGCAGGCCGTTGGGGTTGACGAAGCGCGAGCGCGTCATGCCCAGCCGCCTAGCGGTGGCGTTCATCATGTCGGCGAAGCCGGCCTCGCTGCCGCCGATGGCCTCTGCGAGCATGACCGCGACGTCGTTGGCCGACTTGATGATCAGCGCCTTCAGCGCCGTTTCCACGCCCATCTCGGCGCCGACCGGCAAGCCGACCTTGCTGGGAGCTTGCTGGCTGGCGATCTCGCTGTAGGGGATCTTCGTCTCGAGCGTCAGCTTGCCCGACTTCAGGGCGGCGAACGTCAGGTAGGCCGTCATGATCTTGGTCAGTGAGGCGGGATGCCAAAGCGCATCCTGGTCCTCGGCGTAAAGGACCTTTCCGCTGTCGGCGTCGAGCAGCAGCGCTGGCCCCGCCTTGGCCGACGGTGGCGCAAGCACGGCGAGGGAGGCGATGATGCTGACAATTCCGGCGGCCACGCGCATGCAATACCCCCGCGGAGAGAGCACCGCCCTTTGCGGCACCCGCGAAAATCTTTTGCCCGACTAGCATATTCGGGACGGAGGGGACAGGTCGGTGCGGCTGAAATTCGCGCTCCGGCAGCAAGTTAGGCCGAGCGGGGCGCTTCTGCCACAGGCCACGGCGCGGCGGGGCGAGCCGATCGGGTCGCCGCTGTCGAAGATCGAGATCGCCGGTTTGGTGCCTCAGGAGGGACTCGAACCCCCACACCCTTGCGAGTAGCAGATTTTGAGTCTGCCGCGTCTACCGTTCCGCCACTGAGGCCTTCGTTGGGCGGCGCGCATCATAGAGGGGGCCGACGCGCCGTCAACGGCGTCGCTGGGTGGGTGGCTTGGGCGCTAGTGTTCCTTGTGTCGCAGACATTTGCTCGAAAGCGCGCCGCACGGGGAGGCAGATGTCTGAGACGGAACACTAGCGGATGGCCGCACCAGCCGCGCTTCCGGGTGGCGGGGGTGCCTGGCTGGCGGGGGCGGCGGACGGTCGGTCATGTGGCGATTGGATATCTAATTGTCGAATAGAAACATATCGAAATGGCATTTTGTTTAAGTTCTTGTTGAGCCTTTCGTCCCATCCTGAGCCGTGACCCGTCGAGTTCGGGTTTGCAGTGTGTGGGAATGCAAGGGTGTGTGTCATGGCGTACGGTCAGGGCGTCCTGGACGACGAGCGGGAGGCGGAAGTCTCGATGCTGGCTTCGGCGGTGGCGGCTCTCGAGGTTCGCCAGCGGACGTTGATGCGGCAACTCAATGCGCTCCAGTCCGAGATCGCGGCGCTGACGGCGGTTGCGGAAGATGCCGGCGCGGCAATCGTTTCGGGCGGGACCGCGCCGGTTGCGCGCGGGGCGGCGGATGCTGCGGCATCGGCGTCATCGGCGGTCTTTATCGCGCATGATCCCACGACGATCGCGCACGCGGTGGCCGCGGCGGTGGTCAGCAGCGAGCGTCTGACGCTGATCCGGGGGCTGACACCGGACGACGCGGCGCGCCTGAACACTCTCGGCATCGATTGTTTCGCGGATCTTGCGTCCTTGACGCAAGATGACGTGGCCGAGATCGGCCGCGTGATCGGGGATCGTCGGCGCGTTTCCCGCGAGGGATGGATCGAGCAGGCTGCCATGCTCGCAGCCGGTGTCGACACGGCCTATGCGCGCGCGCGTCGTCTCGGTGCGGAGCCGGACGGACGTGCGGCGACCTCCGCTTCGTTGTGGTCGCAGACGTTGCCGCCGGTCGGCGATGGGGTGATCGTGCTTACGGAGGCGCGTAACAAGCGCGCGCGGCGGCGCGGCGTATCGGTTTCGATCGTTCCGGGTGTGCGCTGGGCCGCTGCTGTCGTGGCGGCGGTTGTGACGCTCGGCGTGCCGTTCGGCGGCGCGGGGCCGGCCGGCCGGCTCGCAGCGCTCTCCGCTGTCGGTACGCCTTGCCTGACGCCGGCATTTGGCGAACTCCCTCTCCTGGCCCGGTGTCTTTTTCGGCCGATCCTGGCGCAGGGGCGCTGAGAGATCATCGGAGCCACCCCCGGGGGTCTGCGGCTTCGGTTGGAACGCCACCGCCTTGCTGCCCGGCGTCCGGCGCAGTGTGTCCGGGCCACCTTTTGGCCGGCCGACCGTGGTGTCCATCACGCCGGACGAGCCCGCTGCGTGACGGCTCGGGCGCGCTTGCACGGCTTGGCGGTCAGCTGGGAACTCCCCTGGCCGCGAGGGGTGCGGGTGCGCTTTACGGGATCGGCGTTTGCGCGTAACCGTCCAGCGTCGGGGCGGGGTCGGTTGCGCCGTGCGGGGGTGGTGGTTCTGTTGCGGCTGCGGCGCTGGTCGCGCGCCATGCCGTCGTTTTGGTGCCGTGTGCGGCCGTAGGCCTGTTCCGAGAACGCTCGTCAGCGATCCTCGCGGTTTGGCGGCGGGCTTCAGGTGGCGGGTTGACGGGCTGCGCTGGCGAACCGGTGCGGGCAACATCAGATGGAATCGATGCAGCGGACGTGGTGGAACTGGTAGACACACAGGACTTAAAATCCTGAGATGGCAACATCGTGCGGGTTCGACTCCCGCCGTCCGCACCAATGGTTTAATAGCTTTTCTTCAGTCTTACGAGTTCCTCCAATGTCTCTCCAGTGTCTCATTTGAGCGGCTTGAGTGATGGACGCGAATCGCCAATTGTCTTTGTATGCGCACCAAGCCCTACACTCGCAAGGAAGCGGCCGATCAACTCAACATCTCTCTGCGGCAGCTAGACCGTCACATTGCGGCGGGCGAATTGCAGAAGGTGCGCACATCGGCTCGGCGCACTGGGATTACCCAAGAGAGCCTTCGAGCCTATCTTGCCGAACTGAATAAGACCGACGCTGATGCCCCTGCCGATGTCGCCGAGGTCAAAGCCGTCTACTCCGCCGTCGCCAAACTCCTAAGCAAAGTACTTGGCCGCACAGTGGCGATATCGGAAGTGCACTTGGGTGTTGCTGCAACAGAAAATGAGATTGATCAGAAGCAGGCAGCAATGCCGCAGTTCTCCAATCCGCTGGAGGACGCTTTCGCCTCATTGGACGGAGAACAAGCGCTGGTGGTGGCAGCGGGGCTCCTACCCGCGCTGCTTCCGCTGTTGGCCGATTGCTTCACGCCTGAAACTGCAAATGATCCGAAGCGCATCAAGGCAGAAGCGATCAGGATCGTAGCGGAAGCCCTCGCGCAGCCCCGGCAATCGGGCTCCGCCATCAACTAGACAGTTCAAGTCGGCTTCCCTCCCGGCTAGCCACCAACCGCACGCGCGGGTCAGTCTCGACCACGTTCCGCAGCGTCGTTACGGGCAAGCCCAGCTGGCGGGCGATGTTCCGCTGAGAGCCCACAAGCGCGCCACTCTTCAGGCGCTCGATGATGGCCGTGTTCCGCCCGTAAATGCGGCGGTTCCGACTGCTTTCCGCCTCATCCGGAACAGGCGGCGGAACTGGCTGTGACCAGCCATGACCGCCCGGAACAACGGGTAAGGCTCGACCCGAACGCGCCAACGCCAGAGCGAGGCCGCCGAGCAGTTCTGTGACGATCACGAGCAGCACGATGAGGGCATCAGCCACTGTTCCAGCCTCAACCGGAACGCCGAGCCTAGACAGCAAGCGGGAAATGGCGGCTGCGTCGCTGTTTGCCTGTCGAGACACCCTCAATGCCGCAAGGGCTTCCGTCGTTTGTTCGATGGCCGCCCCTAGCCGGTCGCGCTTCTGAGCAATGGCTAGTTCAGTTTTCAGCGGAGTCACGCGCTCAATGCAGACAGCGCGTAGCCGGGACGAGGCCACCCAACCTTCGCAGTCGCGCAGACGTTTATCGGTTAGCACCGACGCCAGTTCGGCAGCTACGGCCTCAGTTGGCCGACCGGGGGGCGCGGCAGCCAAGTCGGCCGCGAGTTCGGGCGTAGCGGGCCTCAAGACGCTTCAGATCGCCCGTCGCCTTAATCTCGCTACGCACGGCTGCCTCACGCGCCACGCTAGCTGCCCCCAGCGCCCCCGAAACCGCGAAGGGAGTAGAGACGGCAATCATGGCGGCGGCAGCGAGCGCGTGAGCTACGTTTCGGTGTCGAATGGCCTCAAGTAAGATCTTTGGGGCCAACAGGCAGCCAAGCGCTGACGATATGCCGACAGCCGACCCGAGTACGCCAGCGCGGTCGTAACCGTAGGTTGCGCCCGTGTAGAGGGCAGCACCGCCTGCGAGGGTTGCAATTGCGATAAGGGCATACGAGGAAGCGCGGCCAATATCGGCCGCTGGCGCGCCGTTGGCGCGCGTGATAGTCGCTTGCATGGGCTTTCATCCTGGTAACGACAGGTTGATGGTCAAGCGGCCTGTAGCTGTTGGTAGCAGCTACGGGCTGCGCATATTAGTTAGCACAAATCTCCAGATCGTGAGTTAACGGCAATCGAATTGCATTGCTCGACAGTTTAACTTTGCCTTCTACTGCGCTCGCACAAGTAAACCGTAGCATTTAGCACGACACGGAAAGCGCGCAAAACAATACAAACCGAGCATGGTATTCCAATATTATTGGCCAAATTCTATATTTCTGGGAAATTCACACCTCTTATAAATCATACAATCCCTAATCTCACCCTTGCCTTCAACAGAGGGAGAGAGCAATGCTTGCCAGCATCGAAAGGTCAGCAATCGCCGTTCACATCGAGGGCGGCGTTGTTCAAAGGGTGCGCACGTCGGACGCACGGCTTGTTTTGAGCTTGGGACGGCCTGCGAAGTCGCCGCCAGCGCAGGTTCGCTCAACTATCCAAGCAAGAGACAGACGACGCGCTGAGCTACAAGGCCGACATCGAAGCCGCTATTGCCGAGCTGACCGACATGCTGGCCAAAGCCACGGCCCGGCTCTGATTGCCTCCGACAAGGCCCTCAGCTGGCCCGCTGGCGGGTTTTCCTGGGCTAGCCGGAATGTGGCCAGCCTCCCCTGTCTGGACGGGCTGTGTGGCGCTCTGTGAGGCTTTTGACGGTGGTACGATCATCGGCAGTCCCATTACGTCGCGTGCATATACACGCCAGTCATGCGTGCCGTCGATGATGCCTTGTGCCAGTTGTGCGTTGTGGCCAACAGCAGCTGAGACCCTGATGTCCGCTTTCGCACGGCTCATCGCAGCTTGTTGTAACAGCGACTCTGCTTCAGCAACGCCCAGCCACCGAAACGCTGAGACGCGGCGATCTAGTAGCAATTCAATGGTGCTCTGATCGTAATTCCTATGAAGCAATACGTGCTGCGGATGCGGACGCGGACTATCGTTAGAGGCTTCTATCTTAAACTCTGCCAGCGCTAGTCGGTTACTCCCCGCTACCGGCCTATACTTGGTGGGGTTATCGGTTTTAGGGTCACCATTCTTATTTATATTAATAGGGATAACCCCACTAAGTCCCCCAGAACTAAACGCCGCTACATAGTTTGCGAGACCACATAGCCAACTACGCCGCTGGGTGTCAGCGCCCTTTCCGCTTTTGCCCTCGCGAGGTACCAATCCCGGATATGCCGTCTGATTTGTCTCAGGGCGCTCAAATAAGGCCCCCCATGCCATAGCAATCTCATCCCACGCGCGTTCGGCATCGTTCCAAAATTTGAGTTCAGCGACCGGCAAGCCAATCGGATGCTGACCAAAGACGTGAAGCTCGCACGCGATTCACCCGCAGTTCTATCGAACTGCCGAATGCGCGCCACGGCCTGTTGGACTTCGGCCGTCGTTATGGCTGCAGCTAGCTCGCGGCAGCGGGAATCCGGATGCTGCTCCGATTGGATCTGTACTGGTCCTGAGACGGTCTCAATAGTTACCGGCGCGGTTCGCCAGCCGGTTGCCGGTTGAATCGCTTGAATGTTGGCATCGTGCATATGCAATGCCTCTGTCATGACTTCCAGCGCGTCATTTGAGAGGGCAGGCCGCCCGGCAACAATCGCCACCGGCACGTCTTTAAAATTGTTGAGCCCGCGCAGCGCTCCGAAGTGAGCCGTCTTCACATTCGGCGGCAAATGCAATTGCTTCAACGCCGCGATCACAGACTTCTGCGCGACCAGCAGCACCGCATGCTTCATTTCAGAGCCGTCGGCGCGCTGCACAGCTGCACTATATTCGCGCCAGTACTGAAACGCTTTGTCGAGGACGAAGCGATGTAGTCGGCTAATATTCGCATCGGTACGTTTTTTCCGTCGCTCAGCGACGCCACGCGCACATTCCGCTGCCGCAACCGCTGAGGCAGCGTGCGTGGTTACGTCTTCAAGCGTGTACGCAGTGGCCAACATCCATGCTGGCGGACTGGCAGCTTCCGCACTCTTTTGAGCAGCAACATCCTCAAGTTCCGCAACTGCGTCAAAATCAATGTTGCTGCCGTCCAGCATGCTACGCGAGAAGGTCTTATCGACGTACTGATAGGCGGTGACGTGTCCTGGGGCGATGTCGTAATCAATGACCTTGAGTTGTGGTTGCGCGCCAGGTGTTGCAACGAGCGCTCGCAACACTTCTTCATTTACTGCCGTGCCATCAAGCCAGATTGCTCCCTTCGCAAGCAAACTCGCAGGTATCGCCTTGACTTCAGCGCACCAAACCCAATGCCGATTGATCCAGCGGCTGCCGTTCCGTTCGCGCGTCCAGTAAACACGTATGCCAAACACGTAGTCGCGGCACAAGCTGGTCTCGATGGCTTCATAGATGCGCATTACTTGTAGCGAAGCCTGAAACTTAGCCACCGATATGTTGATATCGTGTTTGTGACGAGATCTCGCAGCAGCATCAGATGTTCGCTGCAGCAAATCGCTGGCCGTTGCTATGGCCTTTGCCAATGAGCTTGTAGCTCGTCTTTCTAGCCACTTGCCATAATCAAGGCGACTGGCTGTCTTCTGGACGCGTTGGCCTGCTTCAAAAGTTGACCATCGCTCTATGCTTTTCAGACTGCTGAACGTCAAGCTTGGCGCCCTGGCCGTTGCAGGTGAGAGATGAACGCTTCCTTTAAGCGCATGGATCAAATTATGACGGCACGCGTATAGTTCTGCGCTTTCGTAGCGCTTGACTTCGGAAATAGTGGCTTGCCCACGTGGCCGCCGCTTCCGAATGCTTGCAAGATCCGTACTTAAATCATCGATAGCGATCTTCGCCTGTGAGAACATCGAACTGGCTATTGATTCATCAACTACAACAACTTCAGCAGCTTGAATGCGTGGATCATCCCAACAAAGGTTGGCGTGCGCCATGACGATAACGCCAGGGCCAGTATCACTTGACTGCTTGAACCATGGACAGCGGCTCGATCAGGACAACTTCCGCAGACGGTCTTGGCGGATCGGCCGATGCTTTCTTGAACTTCAGCCATTGCTCCAAATTCTTCGTTGATACACATTCCCGGCTGACAACGGCCCTTGTGATGGCGGATGTTCGGCAACGAAACGTGCTGGAATTCCTTGCGCTTTTGCGCGCGCGACCAATGCCATTACAGTTTGAGCGCCAAGTTGTGCGTGAGGTACGAGAACGAGCATTCGCCCATCCGCAAGCAATGGCTGATCTACAAGGGCCGCGATAGCTGACGACTTGCCAGAACCGGGCTTGGCCTTAAAGAGATAGTGAGTGCCGCTGCCGTTCTTCAGATCAACTGCGGCGCTACGCACTGCGGACTGCAATTGGATTCGCGCATCTTCAATGGGTATCGGCCCTATACTCTGATGCGCAAACGCGGCAGCAGCCGCAGCGGGGCGCAGCTGCACTGCTGGCTTGGCGGGCTCACTCGCAAGCTGCTCACGACGTCGTTTGATGCTTTTTGAGAACTCGCGTAGCCACCAATCGAAATTCGCATGCTCAGCTAGCCGCCGGTCAAGGCTGGGCATCCGACGTTTGTTGGATTGTGGCGCGTACGCGCGCGAAGTGGTGCAGGAGAACACTGTCCTGCTTGTGCGCGGGTATCGTCCAGGCCAGACGGCAGATCAAGCGAAAAATCGGATTGTGTAGTGCCCGGTTTCATCTCGCTGTATAGCGATTCAATATCTACTTGCGTCAGCGGACCAGATGGCAGATCGCTAGCGCGTGGCGTGCTTGTTTGCACTGATGTGCAAGGAAGTACCGAAGCTGATAGATTGAGCTTCCCAACGTCGTGTTCGCGTTCGACGAGCCAGCAGACGTCGGAGACGGGTCTCGGCAAGCTTTTCTGTTGACTGTTCTGGTTTATGAACAAGTAGGGCGGCGCCGTGAAGATCAGATGAGCGGCTGAGTAGATGCTTTCATCGAAGACCTTGCTTCCAACAGCCACATTCGCCGCCATGACGCGGCGCTTCTGATCAGCCAGCGGTATGACCGAGGATAACCGAAAGATGATCCGTGCACGCGATCCCGGCTTGATACCGGCTGAAGCTGTATAGGCAAAGACGTAGGAGTGATCGCCTAGTTCCGGGAAACCCTTTTCGATGAGCTTTTCTACTTCGGTTTCAGCATCTTGGCGGCTGGCAGTTGCGGGTTCAAAGGCGTTTTCAACACCATCGACGTCTAGGAAAAAGAATGGATGCTCCGGTTCATCGTAGGTTTGACTTGAGCGCGTGGATACATCGGAACGACCAGAAGCGCTGCGCAATTCTGGCTTCAGTCGGCCCTGAACGAGGCTTGTGTTGTCCTGCGTGCCGAGTGTCGCTAGCAGCTTCTCAAGCTCAGCGAGGTCGCCGACGGGTTGCTCTTTGTATTGATGGAATTTGATTTTACCGCGTTTACCGACCTCGACTGGCACGTCGCTGTCGAAGCAGAACTGCTTTTGCACCTGCCTGTTGCCTTTAGGCGTAACGATGATGCCCACAGGCCATGCGGGAAATAGCATTTGCGGGCGAAGAAGCGCCGTAAGTGATACTCATTAACTTGTCCCAATATATACTTTTCGACTTCAGCGCCGACTGTTTTTATGAATGTAACACGGCGCCCGCATCACGGAATTTAATTTATTTTATTTCTTGCAAAAATTTTGAAAAGCCGCTATATTTAGCGTGTCCCAATACGGCTAACCACTACATGCGCCGCCTTCACAGGCGGCTTTTTTTTGCTTGGTCGCTGGTTCCGTGAATCCGTGATGTCGGTGTGTTAGATTGCTTACATACGCACCAATGAGGAATTCATATATGACGCCACGCACTACCACGGTCGCCATCGTTCACATGTCTGAGCCAGAGAAGTCAGCGCTACGCAGGCTAGCTGCTGCTCGCAAACTTACGATCAGCAAGACCATTCGCGCGTTGATCAATGACGCGGTTTGTCGTCGCTCTAATCATGTGAGTAATAAATGATCGTTGAAAGTGGAGCTTTTCGCATTCAGATACGGCAGAACAACGAAATTAAGATAGAAAGCTTAGACCCTGACGTTAGACTCGTGTGTTTACGAATTCCAGCTCTGATGCATCAGATGATCTCAAAAATGGCCGAAAATGCAGAAATCAGCATCGAGGAGGAGTTGTTGAGATTCCACTCGAACGCTGTGTTTGTGCATTGGTGTAAATATCACAGGCACAAAGCTCCTGGCGTACAAACAGGCGTTCGGGTCTATCGGTCATCCGCGTGCGCGCGGAGTACAGTAGTGGCGAAACGATGCGGTCTAACGTCTCTGTTGGATTTCAAAAGGGGGGTAGGGGGGCGTATTCATCGCCCAAAAAGGGCCTGAGACACCCCCCTCCCGGTAGCCTCTTCTTACTGGCCACTATTTGCACAGCCGCATGACGACACTGGCGGAGTAAGGTTTGCCTGACCTGGCGTGATAGCCAGCGTCGGCCAACTTGGCAGCGATGTCACGGTAGGACATGCGCCCTCCGGTCAGGGGATTAGCCCGCCGTAGCTTCTTTGCCAGCGCGTATGCCTCTGGCAGCATCTCAGCAACTGACTTGCGACCTTCGACCTTGCTGCCGCTCGCGCGCTTGCGGTCGCGAGCATGCTTGAGCTTGGCCACCAATTGCGCCTTCTCCAGCTGCGCGAAGGCACCGGCAATCTGGCGCATGGCGATCTTGAAGGGGTCGCTGTGTCGGTCAGATCGTCACCGCTGGCTGTGAGCACTCGCACGCCGCGATTGATCAGCGACAGCACGCCAAGTTCCTGCGTGACAAGCTCGCGCGCAAATCTCGTTGCATCCTCAACAATGACCGTCCGCACGCCGTTACCCTCGATTCGATCGAGCATCGCTGCAAAGCCTGGACGGATCTCAATCGGGTCTGCGCCACTTACTGCTGCGTCGTAATACTCATCCACGATCACGAAGCCGGCAGACTTGGCGAAGCGCGCAATCGCTTCGCGCTGCCGTTTGTCGCTGTCTCCTTTATCTGCGGCCCGTGTTTGCTGCCGAGCTTGTGCGCAAATAGGCGATGGCGTGCTCTTTGCTGCGCCGATGCCGTGAGTTGCTTGTCGTTGGATTCTCTAATTCGTCTGCCATTACAGTGGACTCCGCACGAACGTGTTTCTATCTCTCAGGAAATCGAAACACTAATGTTCTAAATTTCAGATTAGCAGGACGTTCGGCTCCGCGTTCCGAAAGCGCGGCGGAGTTCTTCCCCGATGCCGGCTGGCAAAGATGCGTGGTTCATTTCTACCGCAACGTATTCAGCCATGTGCCGCGCCCGAAGATGCGCGAGGTGGCAGCGATGCTGAAGGCGATCCATGCGGCGAAGACGTGCACGCGGCGCGAGATAAGGCTCGGCAAGTAATTGCCAAGCTGCGCGAGCAGCGGATCACGCGGGCTACCGAGCTCGTCGAAGCCTCGGTGAGGAGACCTTCGGCTATTACGCTTTACCCGAGGAGCACTGGCGCAGGATCAGGACGAACAACCCGCTGGAGCGCATCCTGTGCGAGATCTGTCGGCGCACGCGCTTCGTTGGCGCGTTCCCTGACGGGCACTCTGCGTTGAACCTGGCCGCGGCCCGGCTACGCCACGTCGCCGGCACCGAATGGTCGACCAAGAGGTATCTGTCGATGGACCTGCTGCGGGATCATCAATCCACCAACGCCACCGCCTGAGCCCGGGCCGGACGTCGCTCAGCCCAAAACGAAAGTGCGAAAGAATCTGGACACTACCTGACCGACCAAGAGGTTTCTGCCCATGGACCTGCTGAAGGATCACCAATTCACCAACGCCACGGCCTGAGCTCGAGGCGAAAGAAACTGGACAGTACCAACGCCTTCCCGAGGTAAGACCCACTGCCCGTCAAAACAAAGGCCGGCCATTGAACATCCGGCATTTAATGTTCTCAAGTTTGCCCGTCTCAATTAACCCCTTAGAATAAGCCCCTTCCCAACGAGACTCTTTGATTTGAACTCCACAGCCGCCCGAATCAATTTTCAACTGAAGGGTCATCTGGGATTGAACCCCTTCCCAGCCTGACATGTAGTTAATAAGGTAGGCCTCGTTCTCAAGTGCCATCCTTATTTTTTCAAATGCCGTCGTCCCGACAGTTCTATATTCGCCCTCACCTCCGGCCAAAGGCATAACAACTCCCAAACCACTCCCAAGCGGAAGATGTACCGTATAGAAATACACTGCACTAGAAAGAAAATAGAAGTACATATTCCTGTCATCCGTCCGTTGGGTGCAAAATCCAGTGCGATCACACATCCTCAAATGCCATTCAGCAGAGATATGGACAGTTACATCCTCTGTGGACTGTTTTAGTTCAGTCGCAAGTGTCGGGCCAATTCCGCAAAAGTATAGCCAAGCCGCAATCGAAAGCGAAGATAAGATGGAACTCATCGCGCTATCTCCCGTATTAAGTCGCCGCGGCAGATTTTCACCATTGACCAACTAAAAGACAGCTCTCTGGTTGGAGGCGCCGGTTTTTAAAGTGACTTTTGGCCCGCCTGTCCCGGATCTTAACTTCGACATCTTCTATCGCGCATTTCCACCTTGAATGCTTGCTATAATAATGGTCTGGAATCCATGATTGCGTTTGTCACCTTTGATATGGTGCCGGAATGTGATGCGTCCACCGCTGCG
>CAVONB010000002.1:0-297500 GCA_963697205.1 uncultured Alphaproteobacteria bacterium
ACGCTTGGAACCACCATCAGCAACCTCGGCATGACCGAGGTGCGGTTCGGCAAGCCCGTGTTCCACGGCGACACGATCCGCGTCACCACCGAAGTCGCCTCGAAACGTGAGAGCAAATCTCGCGCCGATGCCGGCCTCGTCGAGTTTCGCCACCGCGCCTTCAATCAGCGCGGTGAGATGGTGGCTGAATGCCTTCGCCAGGCCTTCATGCGCAAACGGCCGGCCTGACGCCACCGGTCGGCCCACGGCCCACGTACCAGTTTTCGCTTTCGACGGAGCATTGAGCCCATGCGGTCCCTTCTCTTCGTTCCCGGTGACAGCGAGCGCAAGTTCGCGCGCGGGCTCATCAGCGGCGCTGACGTCCTGATCCTCGACCTGGAGGATTCCGTCGCCGCCGACCGCAAGGAGGCAGCACGCGAGATCACCCGCGGATTCCTCGATCAAGGCCGCGCGACAACCGGCGCCCCCCAACTCTACGTCCGCGTCAACAGTCTCGACACCGCGTTATGGGAGGCCGATCTCTCCGCCGTCATATCCGGCGCACCCGCCGGCATCATGCTGCCCAAGACGCGCTCGGGCGAGGACGTCCACCGCATGTCGATTGCCCTGCATCATGCCGAGCAGAAGGTCGGCATCGAAGGCGGCACCACGCGCATCGTCCCGATCATCAGCGAGGTGCCGATCTCGATCCTGCAGATGCCGACCTACATCGACTGCAGCACGCGCGTCGCCGCACTCAACTGGGGCATGGAGGATTTGTCCGCCGAGCTTGGCGCCGCATCGACGCGCGGACCGGACGGACAGATCACCTCGCCCTTCCGTCTCGCCCGCGACCTCACGCTCTATACCAGCGTGGCCGCCGGCGTCGCCCCGCTCGATGCCGTCTATCCCGACTTCCGCGACCTGAAGGGGCTGGAGGCCGAGTGCGCGGCCGCAGCGCGCGACGGCTTCACAGGCAAGGCCGCAATCCATCCCGATCAGGTCGCCGTGATCAACGCCGCGTTCACCCCCTCCGCGGAGGAAATCGAACGCGCCGAGGAGATCGTGCGGCTCTTCCGCGAGGCACCAGGCGCAGGCGTGGTGGCCCTGCGTGGCCAAATGGTCGACAAGCCCCATCTGGTCCGCGCCCAGCGCCTCCTGGCCCGCGCCCGCAGCGCCACACCCACCGCCTGATGCGCCCCCGCCGGCAAGAAAATACCCGTATACGGACGTTTCTTGCCGCCCCGACGCGTCTTGTCGCATAGCCCACCGTGTCTCATTGACGTCGCGAAGTCAGTCCAATTGAGTTGCCCTCCGGCAAGGAGCCCCACGCGGGGCTTCCGCCCCGCCCGCTACCCGAGGCTCAGTCCCATGCGCACATCGCCCGCCGCCCTCGCCCTGTTTTTCGCCGCCCTTACCCCAGGCCAGGCCGCCGAGATCACCGCGACGTCGCGCGTAAGCGCGGTGACCGTGTTCCCCTCGGGCGCAGAGGTCCAGCGCACCGTACGCGTCGCCCTGGAGCGCGGCCAACACGTCGTCGTCCTCAACGACCTGCCGGCGGAAGCCAACCCCGCCTCCCTACGCGTCGCCGGCAAGGCGAGCGCGCAAATCGACATCGGCTCCGTCGACACGCGCCGTGTCCGCCTGCAGTCGGCCGATGCTGCAACCATCGCCGCTGAGCGCAAGAAGATCGAGGACGAGATCGAGGGCCTGAAGGATCAGCGTTCCGCGCTTGAAACCCTGATCGAAACCGCCCAGACCCAGAAGCAGCTCATTCTCAATCTCACCGAGCTTCCAAAGCGCCCGCCCGCTGCCCAACCCTCGACTGCCCTCGCCCGCCAGGACGATTGGAGCCAGGTGCTGGCACTGATCGGATCGGGCATGACCGACGTGCATCGCACCGTCCTGGAAACGAGCGTGCGCATTCGCGACACCGACCGGCGCATCAAGGACCTGGAAAAGAAGCTCACGAGCCTCGCCCCTGCGCCGCGCGAGCGCACCGAGGCGAAGATCAACGTCACTGCTCTCGCCCCGCTCGAGGGCGAACTGACCGTCACCTATCTCGTGCGCAGCTCCTCGTGGACCTCTCACTACGATGCGCGCCTGACCACCGGCACCAAGGCGCAAGCCTCCAAACTCGCGCTGACACGGCGCGCCACGGTCCAGCAGCGCACCGGCGAGCCCTGGAACGACGTCACCTTGTCGCTGTCGACCGCCCGTCCGACACAAAGAGCAGCCGCACCGACGCTTGACGCCGTGACCGTCGACTTCGAGCCCGAGCGCCGTCCACCGCCACCGGCTCCGGTCGCCTCCGCCCCGGCGCCGCGCGCGCGCGGGCTCGGCTTCGAAGAGCGCGCGCTCAGGAAGGCCACCGCCAAGCCGGATGCGGAAATGCGCGACACCCGCGAGACGCAGGCCGACGTCGACGCCGCCGCCTATCACGCCATCTTCACGCCGGCCGGACGCACCTCGGTCGCCGACACGGGCGAGGCCAAGCGCCTGTTCATCGACGAGCACACCCTCGATGCCGCGCTCGCCGTGCACACCGTGCCCAAGCTCGACACGACGGCATATCTCTACGCCAAGCTGACGCTGCCCAAGGGTGCGCCCTATTTGCCCGGCCGGATCAGCCTCTTCCGCGACGGCACATTTGTCGGCACCGGCCGCCTTCCCCAGCTCCCCGCCGGAGCCGAGCACGAACTCGGCTTCGGGCCCGACGACCTCGTGCGTGTCCAATACGTCGTCGTCGACGAGAAGAAGGGCGAAACGGGCCTCATCAGCGCCTCGCGCACTGATCAGCGGCTCTACCGCATCACCGTCAAGAACCTGCACGAGCGCGCTGTCTTGCTCTCCGTGCGCGATCAGATTCCCGTCTCCCTCAACCAGGACATCAAGGTCGAGTTGCTTGGCAAGTCCGCGCCCACCCGGCGCAACATCGACGACATCCGCGGCACGCTCGCCTGGGAGACGAAGGCTGAGCCCGATACCGAAACCGCAGTAGAGTTTGGCTATCGCGTCAGCTGGCCGTCGGCAAAGGCCGTGCAATACGGCCGCTGAGGTTCGCTTGCGCACACTCACTGAGGGCTCAGCGTCCGGCGGCCTTCAGATACGCCGACGCCCCCGCGCCAAGGACGCGCGGCAAGTGCGTGTAGATGTAGCAGACCCCCGAAGCGATCGCCCCGCCGACCGCATCCGTCGCCGCCGGCATGCCCGGCACGCGGCCTGCCGCGCGGATCTTGGCGAGCGTTGTCTCGATCGCGGCCTTGACCGGCGGCGCCTTCGCGTTTCCCGGATGCCCCATCGACTGCGACAGGTCGGAAGGACCGATGAAGAACACGTCGATGTCGGCAACGGTCAGGATCTCATCCACGTTGGCCAACGCCGCCTCGTGCTCGATCTGCATGCACACCAGCGATTGCGCGTTCGCCGCGCGCGTGAAATCCGTCATCGCACCGCCGAGCCCCCAGCGATCCGGACGCGTCCCCGCCGCCAGTCCCCGCCCCGCGCCGGGACCAAATTTCACCGCGGCCACCGCGCGGCGCGCATCCTCCGCGGTGTTGATGTGCGGCACCTGCACACCCATCACGCCGCGATCCATCACGCTCTGGATGTCCGCTGCCGAATTAGACCGTGGCCGCGCGATCGGCACGATGCCCACAGCGTCCGCCGCCATGCTCATCACCTCAACGTCGGCCAGCGACAGCGAGCCGTGCTCGCAATCGAGCAGCACCCAGTCGAAGCCGGCATAGCCGAGCATTTCCACGATCGGGGCGGAGGGAAACATCAACGAGCAGCCGAGCATTGGCCGGCCCGCCGCCAATGCCGCCTTCATGCGGTTCTCTCTGGTCGCGCTCATCGATGACCTCGGTCCTGGGATGCGTGATGGGACGGGGCGGATGCCCCCGGCGAAGCGGTGCGTGCGGCAAACCAGATGCCGCCGATGATCAAGGCGAAGCCGGCGGCATGATACGCGGCCGGCTGCTCCCCGAGAAACAGGATCGCCAGTGTCGCCGTGAACAGCGGGATCAGGTGCAGGAACGTGCCCGCCCGCGTGCCGCCGAGGATCTCGATGCCCCGGTTGAAGCACAGGTACGCGATCACGCTCGGCACCAGCACGACATAGGCAACCGCCGCCGCCGAGCCCCACGACACGTCCACCACCCCACCGAGCCACAATTCCGCCGACGCCACCGGCAGGTTGACCACCGCCGCGACCACGAACGTGACTAGCGCGAACGACAGGGGATGCATCGCGGGCTTGCGGCGCATGAAGGCCGCATAGACGGATGCGGTGATCATGGCGACGAGCATGATCAGATCACCGCGATTGAGCCGCAAGCCCATCAGGGCGCCGATGTCGCCCTTCGAGATGACGACGAGCACGCCGCTGAGAGAAACCAATATGCCCAGCGCCTGGACCGGCCGCACCCGGTCGCCGAACAGCAGGAAGCTCGCCAGCGCGATCAGGATCGGTCCGCTCGAGTTGATGATACCGGCACTGGTCGCCGTCGTGTAGTTGAGAGCTAGATACTGGAACGCGTTGAAGAACCCCGTCCCCGTCAGCCCATAGAGCAGCATCAGCGGCCAGTGCCGGCGCACCGTCGGCCAGTCGCGTCCGATGTACCGCCACGCCAGCACTGCCATCACGAGGCTGGCACCCGTCCACCGCACCCACGACAGCGTCAGCGGCGGAATGTGCCCGGCCGCCCAGCGCCCGACGACGAAGTTGCCGCTCCAGCACAGCGTTGTGATCGTCATCATCAGGGCCGCATTGAGGGGCGTCGGACGACCAAGGGCTTGGAGCATGCTGGGAACCATAAGCGTCGTGCGGATCGCCCACGGACCGGGCCGAACCATCGTTAGAGCCGCCGAAGCGGTGCGTAAAGTGCCGGCCCGCCCCTCCGCCCTCGTTCTGCCACCAGCGCCGCCTTATACATCGCTCGACATCTTCGAGACGCATACGGAGGCATGTGGGCGATGCGCAAGAGCGGCTATATTCTCCTCGGCCTGTTGCTGATGGTCGGCGCAGTCGGCACGGCCAGCTGGCGCCACGTCATCGAGCCGTCGCGCTCGCTCAGCCGGACAACGAGTTTCGATCGGGTCTCCCCGGCCGCGCGCAGCGAACGCCCGGCCACCCGCTCCTTCAGCCAGGAGCGGACGCGGACCCAAACCCGGCTTTCGACCTGGGATACGGTCGATCTGCTGCTCAATGCGCTGAACGCCGTCGTCGGCATCGTCGGCATTTGGCTCGCCATTGCCGGTATGCGTATGCAGCGCGCGGCCGCCCACGCGCAGGCCCAGGCCATCCAGGTCGGCGGCCGCGAGCGCTGAGCCCACGCTGGTAGGCGGGGCATCGCAGTGCCCCGGCGACCCCGCCAATGGTCCAGAGTGGCTGCCCAAACAAGCGGTCCCCAAAGCCGGTCCAAACCCGCCGTGCGCCTGGCAGGGCAACCCCGCCGCGGCCGGCCCCTCCTTTTCGCGCGTTGCCTCGACGGGCGTTTTGCGTTACCCCGCACCACGGATGTCTGAGCCGGCTTCCATGCCGAGGCCCCGGAGCCCCTTCGGGGCTTTTGGTGTGCCGCGAGCCAGCCGTTTATTGAGGGTTTCCAATGGCCAACGTGGTCGTGGTCGGCGCCCAGTGGGGCGACGAAGGCAAAGGCAAGATCGTCGACTGGCTGTCGGAACGCGCCGACATCGTCGTGCGCTTCCAGGGCGGCCATAACGCCGGCCACACACTCGTCATCGGCGGCATCACCTATAAGCTGTCGCTGCTGCCCTCCGGCGTGGTGCGCCCCGGCAAGCTCGGCATCATCGGCAACGGCGTGGTGGTCGACCCCTGGGCGCTTGTCACCGAGATCGACCGGCTGCGCGCGCAGGGCGTCGACATCACGCGCGACAGCCTGCGCATCGCGGAAAACGCGACCTTGATCCTGCCGCTGCACCGCGAACTCGACCAGATCCGCGAGAACGCCGCCGGCACGGGCAAGATCGGCACCACCGGCCGCGGCATCGGCCCCGCCTACGAGGACAAGGTCGGCCGCCGCGCCATCCGCGTCCAGGACTTGAAGAACCTCGGCACGCTGGAGCCCAAGGTCGACCGCATCCTCGTGCATCACAACGCGCTGCGCCGCGGCCTCGGCCAGCCCGAGATCGCCAAGAGCGAGCTGATGGCCGAGCTGGTCGCCATCGCGCCCGCGATCCTGCCCTACATGGACGTGACGTGGGACCTGCTCGACCGCGAGCGCAAGGCGGGCAAGCGCATCCTGTTTGAAGGCGCGCAGGGTGCCCTCCTCGACGTCGATCACGGCACCTACCCCTTCGTCACCTCCTCCAACACCGTCGCCGCCCAGGCCGCCACCGGCTCGGGTCTGAGCCCGCGCGCCGTCGGCTACGTGCTCGGCATCGCCAAGGCCTACACCACGCGCGTCGGCTCCGGCCCCTTCCCCACCGAATTGCACGACGACGTCGGCCGCACCATCGGCGAACGCGGCCACGAATTCGGCACCGTCACCGGCCGGCCGCGCCGCTGCGGCTGGTTCGACGCCGTGCTCGTGCGCCAAACGATCAAGGTGGCCGGCATCGACGGCATCGCGCTCACCAAGCTCGACGTGCTCGATGGCTTCAAGGAGATCAAGGTCTGCATCGGCTACCGCCTCGACGGCGAGCGCATCGACCGTCTGCCCGCCGGCCAGAACGCGCAAGCGCGTTGCGAGCCGATCTGGGAGACATTCGAGGGCTGGACCCAGTCGACCAAGGGCGCGCGCTCCTGGGCAGAGCTGCCGGCACAGGCCGTCAAGTACGTCCGCCACATCGAGGAGCTGATCGAGTGCCGCGTCGATCTGCTGTCGACCAGCCCAGAGCGCGACGACACTGTCCTGATGCGCGACCCGTTCCAGGATTGATCAACACTGCAAGGGAGAGGACCCATGAGCCGGGCTTCGAACGCGCGAATGTCGATCAGGACCTTGCTCTACGCCATCGCCGTCATCGTGGCGCTGACCGCAGCGCTGATAATGGCGAGATCCGGAACCGTCGAGCCGTCCTCCGCCGCCAGCCCCCCGCGATCCGATGCGATGCCGGCCCAGGCCTCCGCCCGCTTCGAGCGCGAGCCCAACCTCGACCGCTCCGGCAACGACATCTCTCGCGCGGCCCTCCAGCCCGGCGCCGCCATCGACCAGTGCGAAGCGCTGTGCCTCGCCACCACCGGCTGTCAGGCCTACACCTACGTGAAGCAGAGCAGCACCGTGCCCGCGCCCATCTGCTGGCTGAAGGACACCGTGCCCACCGGCTATGAAAGCAGCTGCTGCACGAGCGGCGTGTTGAAACGCTGAACGAATGGGGACAGGATCACGTCTCAGCCGTCTCGTTTTCCGCAAAGCCGGCCTGTGAGACTTGTTCCTATCGCCATTTTCGCATTTTCCAAGGCACGGCGATGCCGAGTGAAGACCACCTGACCCGCCGCCGCGCCGCCATCCAGAGCGCCCGTCGCCGACGTCTGCGCCACTATCGTGCGCTCGGCGTCTCGCGCCTGTTATGGAAGCGACGGCTGGTGTTCATCGCTGGCGCCGTCGGCGTCGGACTGGCCGCCGTCGTCTTCGCCCTCGTCGCCGACGTCGCCCAGCGCGGCTACCAAGACATGCTGGAACGCTGGCCCTGGTCCCCGCTGCTGGTCACGCCCGCCGTCTTTGCCATCATCGCCTTCGCCGTGCGCCGCTGGTTTCCCCAGGCGCAGGGCAGCGGCATTCCCCAGGTGATTGCCGCCCGCGCCTCCCGCGACCACGCTCATCGGGCGATGCTGCTGAGCTGGCGCACGGCCATCGCCGTCGTCGCGCTGACCGTCGTCGCCATGGCCGGCGGCGCCTCGGTCGGCCGCCAGGGCCCAACCGTTCTCGTCGGTGCGGTGCTGCTGTTCGCGCTCGCCGGCGTCGCCGGCATGGGCCGCGCGCGTGGACTGGCACTCGCCGGTGCGGCCGGCGGCATCGCCGCGGCCTTCAACTCCCCGCTCGCCGGCGTCGTCTTCGCCATCGAGGAACTCGCCAAGACTTTCGACGGCCGCGTCAACGTGATGATCATCTCGTCCGTCGTCATCTCCGGGCTGGTGAGCTGGCTGACCTTCGGCCAGTACCACCACTTCGGCGTCATCCCGATCTTCGCAGCATCCAAGGCCGACTGGCTCGCGGTGATCGTCGCCGCGCTGTTCGGTGGACTCTTCGGCGGACTGTTCGCACGCTGCCTGGTCACGGCAGCGTTCTCGCCGCCCGCGTTGCTGGCCCGCCTGCGCGCACACCGCGTCGTCTTCGCAGCGGGCGCCGGCCTGCTGGTGGCGCTGCTGTCGATCGCCACCGGCGGCTATGCGGCGGGCAGCGGCTACGAAGAGGCCCGCTCCGGCCTCGTCCACGGCGAGCTCGTGCCCTGGTGGTACGGCTTCGCCAAGCTCGCAGCCACGCTGCTATCGAGCCTCGCCACGTTGCCGGGCGGGCTGTTCGCGCCCTCGCTTGCCGTCGGTGCCGGCCTTGGCTCGGCGGCCGCTCCCCTCGTACCGTTCGTCGAGCCGCGCGTGCTCGTGCTCTTGATGATGGCTGGCTATTTCGCAGCCGTCGTGCAATCGCCGCTGACCGTGATGGTGATCGTGATGGAGATGACCAGCGGGGCCGATCTCGTCACCCCGCTGCTGGCAACGACGCTCTTGGCCTCGATCGTGTCGCGGCTCATCAACCGCGAGCCGCTCTATCACGCGCTGGCCCGCCATTTCGCGGCCATGGCGGTGCCGCCCGAGGAGAAGTGGACAAGACAGAAGGAGGGGTAGGATATAGGCGCAACAACAGTCGCCCGATTACGAACACCACAACAGAAAAGTCACGTTCACCAACCAATCAGCGCCGTCAATTCCTCCTAACGACGCGAATTATACCAATCAGACTAATTGCCACCCAAAAACACTCTATAACAAGAGACGACCAATTAAAGTTTCTCGTAAGCGTGAGAATGATAAGCAGAGATCCTATTGCATTGCACAGCGAATAATATATGTTATCAGAGGATATTTTGCCCGTTTGGAGAAGGAAATAGGCGCAGACGACCATCCCCACTCCAAAAAAACCGATCACATCGATCGCGCCGGGCATATCAACTCACCACTAGGTTCGAAACAGAACGCATCCGCTCCGATCTCCTGACCAAAAACACAACCCGAATAAGATATATGAAGAAAACCGCGCCCGTAGACGCGAGCGTCACCCAGAACAAATCGTACCTTTCACCGAAATACAAAACAAATCCGAATCCGCTTGCCGATGCTAGTGACCTGCCCTGTTTCCTCGGACCACTTTTAACTTGAGACGACCACCCTGGCTGCTGCCTTTCGTTGCCCCTTGCGGGACGGTGCCGTGTCGGGGCGGGGCGTCGTGCCAGTGCACGTCTTCGGCATGACGGCCCCATGTACCGCAGCGGTCCGCCCCGTCACTCGACGTGCTGCTGCGTCTTGCTCCTTGATCCCCGCCGCGAAGGCTGCGGGCGTGAGATAGCCCAAGCTCGAATGCGGCCTGACGTCGTTGTAGTGCCTGCGCCACCGCTCGATCACGACCTTGGCCTCGGCCCGCGAACGGAACCATTCCAAACTCAGGCACTCGTCGCGCAGCTTACCGTTGAAGCTCTCCGTCGTGCCATTCTGCCAGGGCTTGCCCGGATCGATCAATGCCGAGCCGATGCCCTGCTCCACGATCCACTTGAGCAAGGCGCGCGACACGAACTCCGGCCCATTGTCCGAGCGCAGATAGAGCGGTGCGCCGCGCTGCGACACGAGCCGCGACAGCACCTCGATCACACGTCCGGACCGGATGCGGCCGTCGACCTCGATCGCCAGGCCTTCCTTGGTCCATTCGTCGGTCACCGTCAGACACTTCAGCTGCTGCCCGTTGGCGCACCAGTCGAACACGAAATCGTAGGACCAAACCTGGTTCGCTCCCGTCGGTGCGTTGGGACGCGGGCGGCCCGTCGCAACGCGCTTTTTCGGCCGCTTGCGCGGCACCTGCAGCCGCGCCTGCCGCCACAACCGATGCGCGCGGCCAAAGCTCATCGTGTGACCGTCACGGTCGAGGAAGATCGCGATCCGCCGATAGCCGTAGCGCGGATACTGCGCAGACAACTCCGCCATCCGCTTCAACACGGGCGCATCCCTCACTACCTTGATCGACCTGTAATGCAACGCCGATCGCCCAACCCCGAGCAGCGTGCAGGCCCGCCGTTGCGACAGGCCATGGCCCGTCGCGTACGCAACACCGGAACGGCGAGCCGGCACGCTCACCATTTTTTTGCGGCGATCTCCTTCATCACCTCGATCTCCAGATCACGCTCGGCGACGAGCTTCTTCAGCCGCGCGTTCTCCGTCTCCAGCTGCCTCAGCCGGCGCACATCGTCCGACTGCAGCACGCCGAAGCGCTTGCGCCACGTGTAGATCGTCTGCTCGCTGATCCCGTGCTTCTTCGCAACGCCCGCGATCGGATCCCGGTCCGCCTCGCGAAGGATCGCCACCATCTGCTCGTCCGTGAACCTGCTCTTGCGCATCTGCCTCTCCCTTCAGGAGGGCAGTCTCTCAAGTTATCGCTGGTCCGAAAAGTCGGGGGCAGGTCACTAGCAAAGGAAGAAAGTCACCTAGCCCGGAGAGCTTACCCACCTTAAAGTCGTAAATCACTATCATCACGTGAGCAACTAGTAGGCAACCAAGGCAGACTAGGACATTAACAAAAACCTGATCCTTAGGGAAATCTGGGCCACCGGTTCTGGCAATAGCGAAGTAACTAGCGCAAAACAAAAAAGCAATGAGAATATCCAGGAATGGCTCAAGGATAAGCTGAGTAGGCTCGCCGTCGGGCCAAAGATTCGTAAGCGCCAAGATAACAGCTTCTGTCCCCACCAACTCGAACCTGGGATGATGCCGCTTTCGATTTGCGGATCAGGCGCAGCGCGATGGTGGACAGACGGAAACGTGGGATCGCGACGGTGCGGCCACCGCTTGATGAGGACATCACGATCAACGTGTGTCTGGATCCCGTCGATTTCCGGATGGGCATCAACGGGCTGTCGGTCTTGATCGAGGCGTCGCTGAAGTACGACCCGTTCAGCCGCAACCTGTTTTGCTTCACCAACAAGCGGCGCAACCAGATCAAGGTCCTGTACTGGGAGCGCAGCGGGTTCTGCCTGTGGCTGAAGCGGCTGGAGGAGGAGCGCTTCAGATGGCCCTCGCACCTGCCAGGGCGGGTCGCAAGGCTGACGCCGGAGCAGCTTGCATGGCTGCTCGACGGGCTCGACTTGAAGCACCTGAAGCCACACCGCGCGCTGGAATATCGCACCGTGCTGTAAAAGCCTGGGATGTGGCAGCAGTCCCACGCACAAATCAGTTAGCCTCAAGCCATGGGCACGTCCGAGACATCGCCGACGCCTGAGAGCGATGAAATCGCAACGCTGAAGGCGTTGACTGCAGCGCAGGCGGCGCGCATCGCGATCCTGGAGGAGCAACTCAGGCTGGCGACGGTGAAGGCCTTCGCGCCGAAGTCGGAGAAGCTTTCCTCGCTGGCGCAGATTGATCTGTTCAACGAGGCCGAAGCGCTCGTCGGCGCGGATACGCCAGAAACGGACGTGACCGAGATCACGATCCCGGCCCACGCGCGCGCCCGTGGCAAGCGCAGGCCGATCGACGCGTTTCTGCCGCGCGTGCGCGTCGAGCATGACATTCCCGAGGCGGAGAAGACCTGCGTGTGCGGCTGCCTGCTCACGCGCATCGGCGAGGTGACGAGCGAGCAGTTCGATCTCGTGCCGGCACGCGCCCAGGTCCTGCAGCATGTGCGCTTCAAGTACGCCTGCCGGTCGTGTGAAGGCTCGAGCCATGAGGGCCCCGCTATCGTCACGGCAGCCATGCCTGCACAGCCGATCCCGAAGTCCAACGCCTCACCGGGGCTGCTCGCGCATGTCAGCACCGCGAAATTCGTCGACGGCCTGCCGCTCTATCGCCAGGAAGGCATTCTTGCGCGCTATCATGTCAGCGTGTCGCGCACGGCGCTGGCCTACTGGATGATCCGGCTCGGCGATCTCGTGACGCCTTTGATCAACCTCATGCATGAGACGCAACTTTCCTATGACGTCCTGCAGATGGATGAGACCAGCGTGCAGGTGCTCAAGGAGGACGGCCGGTCGGCGACGACGAAATCCTTCATGTGGGTGCGTCGGGGCGGGCCACCGGGCCAGCGGGTCATCCTGTTCGATTATGCGCCATCCCGCGCCGGCGCCATCCCGATGCGGCTCCTCGACGAGTACCAGGGCTATCTGCAATCGGACGCCTATTCGGGCTACAACGCGCCGGCTCGCCGCGACGGCGTGATCCATGTCGGCTGCCTCGATCATGCGAGGAGAAAGTTCGTCGAGGCGGTGAAGGCGCAGCATGCGATCGCCGGCCATGAGCGCGGACTTGCGCCCGCCGCCCTGATGATCATCCGCAAGCTCTATCGTCTTGAGAAGCTGGCACGCGACGCCGGCATGACATCTGACCAGCGACATCGCTTGCGCAACGAGAAGGCACGACCGATCTGGGGTGAGCTACGCACGTGGCTCGATGCGAACCGCAACGCGACACCTCCGCAGTCGCTGACTGGCAAGGCGATCAGCTACCTCGCTGACAAATGGCAGCGGCTCACCCGCTATCTCGAGGACGGCCGGCTCGAGATATCGAACGTGTTGTGCGAGAACGCTATCCGCCCGTTTGTCGTCGGAAGAAAGGCATGGCTCTTCAGCGATACCCCGAAAGGTGCCATAGCGTCGGCGCGGCTCTATAGCCTCGTCGAGACAGCGAAGGCCAATGGTCTGGAGCCCTACGCCTACCTCCGCCAAGTCTTCACGCTGCTGCCGCAGGCGAACACACTCGAAGATATCGAGGCCCTGCTCCCTTGGAACGTCGCGCTACCCGCGACGCGAAGCGTCGCAGCCTGAGCCGAAGCCAGTCAAGCGAAAACCAACGCTGCACCGTCAGGCAATTCGTGAGGCGCTTACCAAGATTCAATGTAAGATGAAGGTAGTCAACAACAAAACACAACGCAATCATCAGGGAGCACGCCCAAATAATGGTTACAGTTCGAAATGGATCCGCCAAATCGAATATGATGGAACCTAGAATTGCGGGATAAAATAGCTGATATGCTAAAAGACAAAATGCTTTGTTAGCGGACATGACTCGCTTGCCCCCATATTCATCTTCGCTGGAACTTGGCTTCCGACACCAATACCACCCCTTCAATCGTCCGTTAACCTACCAAGGATCGGACGAACTTCAAGCCACTTGTCGCCGCACCAACAATGCGCCCCTCCAGGCCCATTTCATCGACAAAGCCGCCGTCGAGATCCGCCGCCCCCTGCCCTACCTCTGAACTCGAGGTTGAACGCCCCGGGACCACCAACCCACGCCTCGATCCCGATCCCGATCCCGATCGCGGCCGTGCATCGAGCGCGAAAGCCCACACGCGCCCACTCCCCAGCGCCACTACGAGAACAGGCAGAAATTGGGAACAGGAACAATTCTGAGCGGTCTCGCGTGCCGCGAACGCGGCGGATCAGAATTGTTCCTGTCCCCAATTTTCCTCAGGCCTTCTTCGCCGCCGCCGACGTCAGCGTCGCGACGGCGTCGGCATCGTAGCCGAGCGCGGCCAGGATCTCCGCGTTGTGCTGGCCGAGCCGCGGCGCGGGACGGTCGGGCGCGGTCTTCGCGCCGTGATAGACGACGGGGAACCGCAGCGTGCGCATGGCGGCTGTCGGCTCGCCGAAGCGCGGCGCGAACATGCCGACCGCCGACAGGTGCGGATCGCTCAAAAGATCGACCGGCATGTTGACCTTTGAGCAGGGGATGTCGGCCGCCTCGAACGCCGCGATCCATTCCGCCGACGTCTTGCGCGGCAACTCGCTGGCGATAATGCCGTAAAGCTCCGGCATGCGGCGCGAGCGCTCCGTGGCATCATCGAACCACGGCCCCTTCACCTCGGAGCGCCCGATGATGTCGAGCGCGCGCGACCAGTTCTCTTTCGAGTAGGGCAGAACGCCGAGCCAGCCGTCCTTCGTCTGGTAGGGACGGCGGTCGCGTGCGATCACACGGTGGTAGCCCATCGCGCCATCGGTCTCGTACGTGGCAGCAGCCAGGTGCTCGTTCATCAGGAATGCGACCATCGTCTCGAACATCGGCACTTCGATGTTGATCGCGCCGCCGCCGTTGCGCTCGCGATGAAGGAGCGCGCCGAGCACCGCATAGACGACCGTGAGCCCCGAAATCTTGTCGGCGATGATGTTCGGCGTGATCGCGGGCTTTCCGTCGCGCATGCCGAACAGACCTGCAAGACCCGACGCCGACTGGATGATGTCGTCGTAGGCGGGGCGACCGGCGTAGGGTCCGTCGCTGCCGAAGCCGACCGCCGCGCAATAGACGATGCGATCGTTGAGCGCTTTGACGTTATCGAAGGCAAAGCCCATGCGGTCCATGCTGCGCTGGCGCATGTTGTGGATCAGCACGTCGCACGTCGGGATCAGTTTGCGCACGGCCTCGCGGCCCGCATCCGACTTAAGATCGAGGCACAGCGAGCGCTTGTTGCGGTTGTTGTTGGCGATGAGCGCACTGACGCCGTCGACGATGGGTGGCACCGGGCGCATGCTGTCGCCTTCGGGCGGCTCGACCTTGATCACCTCCGCGCCCATGTCGCCCAGCGTCTGCGTGGCGTAGGGACCGAGAATGACGGCCGTCATGTCGAGGATGCGGAAGCCTTTGAGAAGCGAGAGCATGGCGGGCGGCTCACCAGGATGGAGGGCGGCCCGAGGACCGGACCATGCTCCCTACTAAAGTGAGATCGCCCGGTTTGGAAGCGGTTCGCCGCACGGATGGCACCCGGCGCCCATGGACGTGCTCACTTTCCCCGCGCCTTGAGCCAATCGGACACGAGTTGCACGACCTCTGCGTCCTGCCCCTTGAAACCATGGTGGGAGTTGGCCTGGCAGGGATCCCCAGATCCAGCCGAGCCGCCCTTCAGGATGCGCACATCGACGAGCTTGGCGCTCTTCATCTGCGCTTTCGCCCTCTCGGCCGAGGATGCTGGCGTATAAGAGCAGCCGTCCCTCTCGTGATAGACGATCAGCGTCGGTTGCGTGATCTTGGCCAGCCCGCCGCTCTTGCGCTCCGCCGACGGCTGGCGGTCATCGACGTGAACCAGCATGCCGGAGGTGACGACAAGGCTGTCCGGGCGCTGAGGGCCCGAAAGTCTGTTCGCCGCCGTGATGATCGACAGCGCCCCGCGGCTGGTGCCCACGAGGTGCACGGGCGCCGCCGTTTTGCGCAAATGCGCCATGATCGCGCCAAGGCCTGCGCCATGGTCGCCGACCAGCGGTAACCATTCTGGGATTTGAGATCGGGCGCGATGTCCGGCACGGCGACCAGCCAGCCCGCACGCGCATAATCGGCACGCGTGCGCACCATCTGGTTGCCCGCACCCCATCCGATCTTGCCGTCCTTGCCCAGATCCAGGCGCCCGTGTCCACCCGCCAGCAGCACGACACTACCGATAGGCGCGCCCGGCGGCTTCAGAAGCAAGGCGCGCACAGCCACGCCAGGCCGCGTCTGGATGTCGACGGCATCGTCCGCGCGAGCTGCATCGCTGCCTATCGCGAGTGCCAGCAATCATGCCAGCGCCGACCCAAGCCTCCAATCCATCTGCGCACTCCCATCGATTCGCGGCACTGCCGCAGGCTAAATGTCGCCGACTTTATCGTTCCTGCCGGGCATCCGGAAACATCCGTATGGATGACGGATAGCCATCCAATCTCCCAAAACGAATAATAATTCGCCTTGACAGTGCCACAGGGCTGCGCAAATAGAATGAGCATTCGCTTTTTTATGTGCGCCGCAGCAAGGTCCGATCGATGCCCAAGCTCAAGCCCGCCACCCAGCAGGCCCGCCGCGAGATGATCCTGGATGCCGCCGAACGCTGCTTTGCACGCACCGGCTTCCACCGCACCACCATGCAGGACATCTGCAAGGAGGCCGGCATCAGCCCCGGCGGCCTCTACATCTATTTCGAGTCCAAGGAAGCCCTGATCGCCGGCATCGCCGAGCGCGACCGCGAGCAGCTCGCCGAGGGCCTGAAGGAGGTCGGCGAAGCCCCCGACCTCGTCGCCGCGTTGTCCAGGCTGGGCGAGCACTACGCGGTCGAGCAGCCGCAGTACAAGCGCGTGCTGTTCGCCGAGATCGGCGTGGAATCGACGCGCAACCCCGCCGTTGGCGAGATCTTCCAGGCCTGCGACGCCTTCTGCCTCGACGCATTCACGAGCCTGCTGAAGCGGGCCCAGGCCCAGGGCCGCATCGCCCCCGACGCCGATCCTGCACAACTCGCACAGACCATCGCGATCATCGGCGACGGCCTGTTCTGGCGCCGCGCCGTCGACCCCAGGTTCGACGCCCAGGCCGTGCTGCCGATCATCACCCAGCTCGTCGCACTGCTGCTGGGCCCCCAGGCCGCGCCCTTGCCCCCCCTTGCGTCCTCCAAGTCGGAGACCCGATCATGAGCCGTCGCCTGATCCTGACCGTCGTTACGATCGCCGCGGGCCTGGCGGGCCTATTCGCCACCGGCCTCCTGCCCAAGATCGGCTGGCGCGCCGCCCCCGCGACCGTGGGCGCCGCACCCGCCGTCCCGGCTACCACGTCCGCTGCTGCCGATGCCGACGGGCCCACCGTCACCGTCGTCACCGCCGCCGCGCAGGCGTTCCTCGCCACGACGCGCGTCACCGGCTCGCTCGTCGCGCGGACCGAGATCCTCGTCGCGCCGGAGATCGAAGGCCTGCGCGTCGTCGCCCTCGGCGCGGAGGAAGGCGACCGCGTCAAGCAAGGGCAGGTGCTCGCCCGTCTCGTGCAGGATGGCCTCGACGCCCAGATCGCCCAGAACGACGCCGCACGCGCCCGCGCCGAAGCCGCGATCGCCCAGGCCCGCAGCCAGATCACCGAAGCCGAGGCCCGCGAAGCTGAAGCCCACGCCAACTTCGAGCGCGCCCAGCCGCTGCGCAAATCCGGCGCGCTCTCCGAGCAGGTCTTCGACCAGCGCCAGGCGACGCAACGTGCCGCCGCTGCCGCGCTCATGTCGGCGCGCGATGCCCTGCGCGTCGCCGAAGCCGGCCGCGCGGAGGTCGATGCCCGCCGCCGCGAGCTCGACTGGCGCCGCTCCAACACCGCTGTCACCGCACCGGCGAACGGCATCGTCAGCCGCCGCACGGCGCGCGTCGGCGCGTTGGCAACGGCCGTGGGCGAGCCGATGTTCCGCATCATTGCCGACGGCGCTATCGAGCTGGAGGCGGAGGTGCCCGAGACCGGCATCGGTGCCCTACGCGAGGGGCAGACAGCCCAGATCACGGGCGTCGATGGCCACCAGATCACCGGCAAGGTCCGCCTCGTCGCACCCGAGATCGACAAAGCCACCCGCCTCGGCCGCGTGCGCATCCTGATCGACGATCCCCAGGGCTTGCGGATCGGCGCCTTTGCGCGCGGCGATGTCGAGACCGGACGCAGCAGCGGTCTCGCCATCCCGCAATCGGCCGTCCTGCACACGCGCGATGGCGACACCGTCCAGATCGTGGTCGACGGCGCCGTCGTCACCCGCAAGGTCGAGACGGGCCTGTCTTCGAAGGGCCAAATCGAGATCGTGAAGGGCCTTGCGGCGGGCGATCGCGTCGTCGCGAGGGCCGGCTCGTTCCTACGCGACGGCGATCGCGTGCGCGCCGTCGCCAGCGGTCCCCAGCGCGTCAGCGGAGTGAATTGACGTGAAGCGCCTCAACATCTCGGCATGGTCGATCAGACAGCCGGTGCCCGCGCTCGTGCTGTTCATGGTGCTGCTCGCGCTCGGCATGTTTGCCTTCAAGAGCCTGCCGATCACGCGCTTTCCGAACATCGACGTCCCCATCGTGTCGGTGGTCGTAACCCAGGCCGGCGCGGCGCCGTCGGAGCTGGAGGCCCAGGTCACCAAGAAGATCGAGGATGCGATCGCCGGCCTGACCGGTGTCAAGCACATCTCTTCGACCATCGTCGACAGCAGCTCCACAACAATCGTCGAGTTCGATCTCGGCGCTCCCGTCGACCGCGCGGTCAATGACGTCAAGGACGCCGTCGCGCGCATCCGCAGCGAGCTGCCGCGCACCATCGACGAGCCGATCACGCAGCGTATCGAGCTGGAAGGTCTGCCGATCCTCACCTACGCCGCCCGCGCACCTGCGATGACGCCGGAGCAGCTGTCGTGGTTCGTCGACGACGTCATCGCGCGCGAGTTGCAGAGCGTCAAAGGCGTGGCCAAGGTCGAGCGCGTCGGCGGCGTCGAACGTGAGATCCGCATCGCCCTCGACCCCGACCGCCTGGCAGCGCTCGGCATCACGGCAGCCGACGTCAATCGGCAGCTGCGCGCCACCAACGTCGACCTTGCCGGCGGGCGCGGCGACATAGCCCGCCGCGAGCAGGCCATTCGCACGCTGGCCGGCGCCGACACCGTCGAGGGCCTGGCCCACACCGCGATCGCGCTACCCGGCGGCCGCTCGGTCCGCCTGGACACGCTCGGCACCATCACGGACACCTTCGCCGAGCCGCGCCAGTATGCCGACCGCAACGCCAGTCCCGTCGTCGCCTTCGCAATCTCCCGATCAAAGGGCGCCAGCGACGTCACCGTCTGGGACAACGTCAAGACCAAGCTCGCGGAGCTGGAAAAGCGCTATCCCGACGTCGCCGTCTCGATCATCGATTCCGCCGTCACCGAAACCATCGGTGTCTATGAATCGACCATGCGCACGCTCGTTGAAGGCGCAGTCCTAGCCATTCTCGTGGTCTTCCTGTTTCTGCGCGACTGGCGGGCCACGCTCGTCGCCGCCATCGCGCTGCCGCTGTCGATCATCCCCGCCTTCTGGGCCATGGACGCGATGGGCTTCTCGCTCAATCTCGTCAGCCTGCTCGCGATCACCATCGTCGTCGGCATCCTCGTCGACGACGCGATCGTGGAGATCGAGAACATCGTGCGCCACATGCGCATGGGCAAATCGCCCTATCGCGCATCGCTCGAAGCCGCCGACGAGATCGGCCTCGCCGTCATCGCCATCACCACCACCATCATCGCCGTCTTCACGCCGGTCTCCTTCATGGGCGGCATCGCCGGTCAGTATTTCAAGCAGTTCGGCCTCGTCGTCGCCGCCGCCGTGTTCTTCTCGCTGCTCGTCGCCCGTCTGATCACGCCGATGGTCGCGGCCTACTTCATGCGCGACAGCGGCCACGACGAGAAGGAAGGCCGCCTCATCGTCGCCTACACGCGCCTCGTCGCCTGGTCGGTGCGCCACCGCATCAAGACGGTTCTGCTCGGCCTACTGGTGTTCGCCGCCTCGATCGCCTCAACCAAGCTGTTGCCTTCGGGCTTTCTGCCGCCGGAGGACAATGGCCGCATCCTCGTCGCCGTCGAGCTGCCGCCGGGCTCGCCGCTGGACGACACACGCCGCGTAACGAACGAGATCAGCAGGCTGGTCGCAAAGCGCCCCGAAGTTACCGGAACATTCGTCACCGGCGGCCGCATCCTGGGTTCGGGCAACGAGGTGCGCAAGGCGACCGTCACCGTGGCGCTCGTCAATAAGAAGCAGCGCGCCTTGAGCCAGGCGGAGCTGCGCCAAAAGATCGCCCGGGAGCTGGAAGCGATCCCCGACATCCGCTTCTGGTTCCTCCAGGACAACGGCCAGCGTCAGTTCCAGATGGTCGTCACCGGCCGCGACGGCGCCGCCGTCGACAAGGCCGCCGCCGCCATCACTGGCGAGATGAAACGGCTGCCCATGCTGGCCCAGGTCGTCTCCACCGCCGAGCTTGCCCGCCCGGAGTTGCGCATCATCCCACGCGATGATATCGCCGCCGAACTCGGTGTCTCGACGGAGCAGATCGCCGAAGTCGTGCGCATCGCCACGATCGGCGACGTCGGCGCAGCGCTCGCGAAGTTCGACGCAGGCGACCGCCAGGTGCCGATCCGTGTCCAGTTGGCGCAAACCGCGCGCACCGACCGGCAGACGCTCGAGACGTTGAAGGTCCGCACCGCCTCCGGTGCCGCCGTCCCCCTCGTCACGGTCGCCCGCTTCGAGATGGGACAGGGCCCCACCACGATCGATCGCTACGACCGGCAGCGCCGTGTCGTGCTCGGCGCCGACCTGATCGGCACCACGCCGCTTGGAGAAGCCCTCGACGCAATGATGGCGCTTCCCGCTGTCCAGGCCTTGCCCAAGGACGTCGCACTCAAGCAGTTCGGCGACGCCGAGATCATGGGCGAGGTGTTCGAGAGCTTCGGCAAGGCGATGGCAGCGGGCCTGATGATGGTCTATGCCGTGCTCGTCTTGCTGTTCTCGAGCTTCCTGCAGCCGATAACCATCCTGTTCTCGCTGCCGCTGTCGATCGGCGGCGCCATCGTGGCCTTGATCGTCACGCAAAGCTCCATGAGCCTGCCCGTCGTGATCGGCATCCTCATGCTGATGGGCATCGTCACCAAGAACGCCATCATGCTTGTCGATTTTGCCATCGAGGAGATGGCGCGCGGCGTGCCCAAGGCCGCTGCCATCGTCGATGCCGGCAGGAAGCGCGCCCGCCCGATCGTGATGACGACCGTCGCCATGGTCGGCGGCATGCTGCCGGCCGCGCTCGCACTCGATTCCGGCGGCGAGTTCCGCGTGCCCATGGCCGTCGCCGTGATCGGCGGCCTCATCTCCTCGACCGTCCTCAGCCTGGTTTTCGTGCCAGCCGTGTTCGTGCTGCTCGACGACGTGGCGGCCTGGGCCTGGCACTACGCCAGCCGTTTCGTGGGCAAACGCGACGATCCCCTCGATGCCGCGACGGCTGCGAGCCAGCCCACTTCGGCCCAACCCGCGGAATGAGTCTTTCTGCCCGGCGGGGTACCGCCGTGGACAGACATGCCGATCTAAGACTGTTGCTGCGTACCTGCGCGGCGGCTACGGTCACAATCCCCTGTCCGGAAAGGAAGAGAGCCATGTTCGACGCCAAGAGTATCCTCGACGCGCTGGTGACCGGCGGCCGTCAGCAGCAAACCCCATCGGCGTCGGGCGGCGGTCTCGGCGATCTGCTCGGCCAGATCCTAGGGGGCGCCCAGCAGCAGCCCGGCGCGCGCAATGTATCGCCCGACGCAGGCTCGGGCGGCGGCCTCGGCGACATCCTCGGCCAGCTCCAGAAGCATCTGGGCCAGGGCGGCGGCCAGGGCGGCGGCCAGGGCGGCACCTCCGGTGGCGGCCTCGGCGGTGGATTGGGCGACCTCGCGCGCAATCTTGGCCCTCAAAGCGGCCAGTCCGGTGGCCAGCCCACTGGTCAGTCCGGCGGTGGCGGCCTCGGTGACATCCTCGGCGAGCTGCAGAAGAGGCTCGGGCCGCAGGCGTCCGGCAGCGGCGGCCAGAGCGGCCAAGGCGGCGGCGGACTGATGGACGTCCTCGGCCAGATCCTCGGTCAGGCGACCTCCGGCGTGAAGGAGGGCGCGCAGAAGATCGACGATGCCACCGGCATCGGCCGCGGCATGCGCCAGGGCGTCGAGCAGGCCACCGGCAAGTCGCCCGACGACCTTTTGGCCCAGCTCAAGGACCTGATCGAGAATAACAAGGTCGCCGCTGGCGCCGGCCTTGGCGGCCTCGGTGCAATTGTGCTTGGCACTCAGACCGGTCGCTCCATCGCCGGCAGCGCCGCGCGGATCGGCGCGCTCGCCCTGATCGGCGGCCTCGCCTACAAGGCGTACCAGAACTACGCAGCCGGCCGTCCGCTCATCTCGGGCGCCGAGCAAGCCGAGGCCGCGCCCAGAGGCACCGGCTTCGAGCCGCAGGCCATCACCAACGAGACCGCGACGCTCTACATCCAGGCGATGATCGGGGCGGCGGCCGCCGACGGGCGCATCGACGAGGACGAGCAGACGCGCATCCTCGGCAGCCTCAAGCAGGCCGGTCTCGACGCGGAGGCCGAGGAGTTCCTTGCCAGCGCGCTCAACAACCCCGCCTCGCCCGCCGATCTCGCCGGTGCCGTGCGCTCCGGCGAGGAAGCCGTGCAGGTCTTCACCGCGGCGCGCATCGCCATCGACCCCGACACGAACGAGGAGCACGCCTACCTCGCCGAGTTAGCACAACGCCTGGGCATCGACGCCAACCTCGCTAACCACGTCGACGCGGCCGCCCGCAACGCGGCGTGAGCCACCCGCGGTTGCCACCCGCGACCGCCACATGGGCACGTGCGCCCCACCGTGCACGAACCCGAGCCCCGGACCACACCTGTGGTCCGGGGCTTTTCTGCGCCATGCCCGATCCTCGCGCTCACCAACCCTCGCGCTCACGGACCCGCGAACGCACACCGGCGCGCGGGCGATGCCCCCCAAGCCCGCATGGTTAACGACACGTTAAGCCCACCACCCGTCTTTCACATGATCCCGCAACAGCCGGTTCACGCGCATTTGCGACAACTCCCACCGGATCGGGAGTCAAGCGCGCATGGCACAGTGGACAGCCGTCGAGCAGTTGATGCTGGAACTCGTCAACCGGGCGCGCCTCGATCCGCTCGGCGAGGCACACCGCCAGGGCATCGACCTCAACGAGAACCTCGCTGCAGGCACCATTTCCTCCGCCGCCAAGACGCCACTGGCCCCCAACCTGCTGCTCAACGACGCCGCGCGCGCGCACAGTTCTTGGATGCTCGCCGCCGACGTTTTCTCCCACACCGGTTCCGGCAGCTCGAGCCCCGGCGATCGCATGAGCGACGCCGGCTACACGTTCACGGGCTCCTGGACCTGGGGCGAGAACATCGCCTGGCGCGGCACCACCGGTACCTTCGATCCCGCCGACTACATCGCGCGTGCGCATGAGGGGCTGTTCCACTCGAGTGGTCACCGCACCAACATCATGTCGGAGAACTACCGCGAGATCGGCATCGGCGCAGTCGAAGGCGTCTTCACATCCAGCGCCGATTTCAACGCGCAGATGACGACGCAGGCCTTCGCCCGGTCCGGTCCCGACGTCTTCGTCACCGGGGTCGCCTTCACCGATCGCGATGCCGACCGCTTCTACGACATCGGCGAAGCCAGTGCCGGGATCTCGGTCACGCTCCAGGGCGCAAGCGCGGGCGTTTCCCACACCACGGCGACGGCCGCGGCCGGCGGCTACGCGGCGGCAATGGCGGCCGGCATGGCGACAGTGACGTTCTCCGGCGGCGCACTGGCACAGCCCATCAGCGCCGTCGTCGACGCCAGCCATGGCAACGTCAAAGTCGACCTCGTCCTTGACGACGAGGCAGCACCGCGCCTCCTGAGCTCTGCCAACACCAAGCTTGGCGGCATTGCCACATCGGCCGCCCTGCTCGGCACAGATGCCCTGCGCCTAGCGGGCAATCCGCTCGACAACGTCCTTTACGGCAACAGCGGCGCCAACGGCATCGCCGGCCTGGGCGGAAAGGACATCGTCAACGGCTTCAGCGGTGGTGATCGCATCTGGGGCGGCGCGGGTGGCGACACGCTGGACGGCGGCGCGGGCTGGGACAGGCTCTTCGGCCAGGACGGTTGGGACATCCTGCGCGGCGGCACCGGCAACGACACCCTCGCCGGCGGGTCCGGCAACGACCGTCTCATCGGCGGCGGCGGCCACGACCGGTTCCTCTTCGACACCGCCCTGTCGGCACGCGGCAACGTCGACCGCATCGTCGATTTCGATCCGACGTGCGACCTCGTCATGCTGGACGACGCGATCTTTGCAGGCGCGGGCGCAAGGGGCGTGCTGACACAAGCGGCGTTCGAACTCGGCACGACGGCCACGTCGGCAACGAGCCGCATCCTCTACGATCAGGCCAGTGGCGCGCTCGCCTACGATGCGGACGGTGCGGGCGACACGGACGCCATCGTGTTCGCGCGCTTCAGCGCCGGGTTGGCGCTGACGGCCGACGACATCGTCATTTACTGAGCCGCATCCACGGCGTCGGCATCGGCCAGCAACACTGCATCGAGGCGCTTGACCTCGGCCTCCAGGCCGTCGACGTCGCCGAGGTATCGCCGCGCGTACTCGGAAAATGCCGTCCAGCCCTGACGGGCCTCGGCAAGTCGCGGCGGCTGCGTGGTGGTATGCCGCTTCACGACGTCCAGCAACTGGATTAGCTGTTCCAGATGCGGCGCCTCCCCGACACGCAGCAGTTGAACGACCCGGTCGATGTCCGCCGCCCCGATATCCTTTGGCGCCTCGGCAAAGCGCGGCACCGCCGTCCGTTCGCCACTTAAAGGCACGCGCAGGCTGCCCGCCCCGATCGGCGTCGCGCCCGCGGACAGACCACTATCACCGCCGCCGCCGCCCACTCGCGCCGCCCCGCTGCGCGCCACCGCCGCCGACAACGGACCCTGACCGGCCCCTGCGCCCGCCGGTCGCTCGGCCACCGGCTGCAAAGCGATCACCCCGCCAGTGCCGCCCTGTGTACCGCCCTGTGAAGGCGCACCATGGATTGAACCCGCATCGGCGGGTCGAAGGGGAGTACCCGCCGAGACCGGACCAAGAGGCGCCGCATCGCCTGATGGCATCTTGGTCTGCGGCGCTGCGCGGCGTCGCCACGGGCTGCACCGGGACATTCAAACGCGGCCCCGGCGGCCGGACGTCCGGCGCATCCGCTTCACCAGCCGCTTCCGCAGACGCCGCCACCGGAGCGGCAGCCGGCACGGTATCGTTTTGGTCGGGCTCTGCGTCGCCCTGCGCAGCGAACTCGCCCTCGCCGCGTCCCATCCGCAAGCCCTGCCGCTCGATCTGCCGATCGACCACGTTCACCACGTAGTGCAGCTCGCTGCCCGGCCCGGCCGACATCGCGGCGCGGATGGCGTCCACGACATCCATCATGAAGCGCTGGTCGTGGCTGGTGATCCGAAGCTTCTCGCCATCGGCGGTCGCGATCACCAGAAAGTCGCGATTGTAGAAATAGGCCAACAGCCCGAGCCCCAGCAGCAGCAGTCCGACCACGCTGGGACCGCCGTTGCCGGTTATGGCAAATCCCGCGCCCAGACTGCCGGAGGCGGTGCGCGGCAGCGCCAGCACGGCAACCAGAAGGGCGCCGCCCAGCCCGATCAGCAGCCGCCCGAAGCCACGCCACGGCGACACCGAGGCGAGTTGTACCGACGTCACCTGATGCAGCTGCACGAGGCGGCTGCCATAGGCGACGATCCGGGGCGTGATCTCGAGAAGAGCGGCCAAGCAGTCAACCTCGCAATTTCCGTCCGTACGCTCCGGGACGAACGGGCCGTCGGCAAGCCGGGTAGGCGGACAATCCGGCGTGAATCGAACCCGTACAACGTTACACCACTATATTGCGGACCCGCGTCGAAATCACGGCATACCTCCCCCGCACCGGCGGATCTCGATCACGCCGAAACGCCCAGTGCGGCGCGATGACGCCCCAGGCCCGCCACGATCCCTCCATCCCGGCGACCACAGCTTCGCGCCGAGCCCGGCCTACACGCAATGCGATTGCGTCCGCCACACCGCATACACCCACCGGCAACCCGTCCCGGCGCCCCGCAGAGCATGACGCAAGCCGAGACTCTGGCCGTCCTTCACACCCCCCAAAACGCCAGCTGCGTCGCCCCGGAGCTCGCTGCTTATTGACTCCGGCTTGCCCCTGCGGGCCTAGTGACGATGCCCGCTGTCGCAAAGAAGGAGCCCGAACATGTCGAATACGACACCCGCCGCACCAGGCTTCGACACGCTCGCCATCCATGCCGGCGCCGCGCCCGATCCCTCGACGGGCGCCCGCATCACGCCGATCTATCAGACCGCGTCCTACGTCTTTAACGACGCCGAGCACGCCGCCTCGCTGTTCGGTCTCGAAGCCTTCGGCAACATCTACACCCGCATCACGAACCCGACGCAGGCCGTGCTCGAAGCCCGCGTCGCCGCACTCGAAGGCGGCACCGCTGCGCTCGCCGTCGCCTCGGGCCACGCGGCCGAGTTCCTGACGTTCCACACCCTGCTGGAGCCCGGCGACGAGTTCATCGCCGCCCGCCAGCTCTACGGCGGCTCCGTCAACCAGTTCAATCACAGCTACAAGAAGTTCGACTGGAACGTCGTGTGGGCCGACGCCACCGACCCCGCGTCATTCGAGACGGCCCTGTCGCCGAAGACGCGCGCCATCTTCTGCGAATCCGTCGCCAACCCCGGCGGCATGGTCGTCGACCTCCCCGCCATCGCCGCAGTCGCCAAGAAGGCCGGCGTGCCCTTCATCGTCGACAACACGATGGCGTCACCCTATCTGTGCCGCCCCAAGGATTTCGGCGCCGACATCGTCATTCATTCGCTGACGAAGTTCATGGGCGGCCACGGCAACTCCATCGGCGGCGTGATCGTCGATTGCGGGACCTACGACTGGCTCGGCGCCAAGCATCGCTACAAGACGCTGGTCGATCCCAATCCGTCCTACAACGGCATGAAGCTCGCCGAGACGTTCGGCAATTTCGCCTTCGCCATCGCCGCGCGCGTCATGGGGCTGCGCGACATCGGCCCGGCGATCTCGCCGATGAACGCCTGGCTGATCCTCAACGGCATCGAGACGCTGCCGCTGCGCATGCAGCGCCATTGCGAGAACGCGCTCGCCGTCGCCCAGCATCTCCAGAGGCACCACAAGGTGGCTTGGGTCAACTATGCGGGCCTGCCCGATGACCCGTCCAACGCCGTGGCCCGCAAGATCTGCCCGAAGGGCGCCGGCGCCGTGTTCACGTTCGGCCTCAAGGGCGGCTACGATGCCGGCGTCAAGTTCGTGTCGGGACTCAAGATGCTCTCCCACCTCGCCAACATCGGCGACACGCGCAGCCTCGTCATCCACCCCGCCTCGACCACCCACCGCCAGTTGACCGACGAGCAGAAGGTGGCAGCCGGCGCCGGCCCCGATGTCGTGCGCCTGTCGATCGGGATCGAGTACGTGGCCGATATCATCGGCGACATCGATCAGGCTCTCGCCGCGGCGTGAGCTGCCGGCATTCCAGGGATCGGGACAAAAGACGGGGCGCCGGTTGGACCGGCGCCCCGCTTTCTCACAACAGCGGCATCAAGGCTCGTAACGACCCATCCCGCTTAAGCCGACAAACTCACCGACTGAAACTCACTGGGTTGAAACGGCCCGGTTGGGCGCCTTCACGGTGCTCTGGCTGAGCTTGGCCCCGCCCGCGACGCGATTGCCCAGGCCATTCACCACCGTCACCGTCGTGCCGATCTTGGCGATCGACGCCAGATGCATCACTTCGTCGTTCATCATCCGGAAGCAACCCGACGAAGCCGCCCGGCCGATCGACTTGGGATCGTTGGTGCCGTGGATTCGGTAGAGCGTCGAGCCGAGATAAAGCGCCACGGCGCCGAGAGGATTGCGGATACCGCCCGTCATCTTGTCGGGCAGGCGCGGATCGCGCTCCTTCATCTCCGCGGGCGGATGCCAATCGGGCCAGGCCTGCTTACGCGAGATCTTCTCCACGCCCGTCCAGGCGAAGCCTTCGCGACCAACCGAGATGCGATAGACGTAGGCTTGGCCGCCGGGCAGCACGTAGTAGAGCCGCCGCGCCTTGCTATCGATGACGATGGAATTCGACTTGTAGGGGGCCCTGAACGCGATCACCGGCGGCGCCTCGGGATCGATGTCGGGACGCGGACCGCCGGTCAGCAACTTGGCGTTCTGCGGCTTGTCGTCATCGTCATCGTCGTTGCTGGAAAAGAACGGTGCCACCGACTGCTGCGGCGCCGCAGCCCCCCGCCGACCCTGACGCACGACGCGCCGAGACGCCTCGGTGGGAGAGTTGAGAGCACCAGACGCCCAATCCGGCCATCCCTGTGCCTGCACAGGCGCCGGCGCCGCCAGCACCGCGCCCACGGCCCCCACGGCGACCGCAAAAAACGACTTCACGACCTTACGCAACATACCGGACTCCACCAATCCTGACTGTCGACACCCGTGACCAGTTCCTCATAGATTCAAGCCACTGGGAAATTCTGCGAAAGCGATTTCTAAAGCAGACCACCACCGAAGGCGACCCCCTTTTCGACCGGCACATCGTCGCCGCCCCGCGCCGCCGCCGTGCCGATACGTGTTATGCTCACCAATCCGTGTGTCGATCGTGAACGCGCGAGCCGTTAGACCCCAAATTTGAACAAGCGCCTGGCAGTCCTGCCGGCCCGTCCCGGCAGCCCCCCAATCGCGAGGTGCACACGATCATGACCGCAGCAGACACCGACACGCCCGCCGGGCGCATACCGTTTCACCTTCTGATGCTGGCAGCCGGCCTCCTCGCCGTCACTGTCGCAGCCGCCGTCCTCCTGCATCGCCAATCCAACGCCGGCTACGTTGCCACGCACATTGTCCACGCCGTGTTGTATGGTGCCGCCGTGCTCCTGCTCGTCTGGCGCCCCCTGCACGGCCGCTGGCTGGCTGCCCTGCTGCTGGTTGCCGTCGCGATGCGTCTGATCGCACTGACTGCCCCCCCGACGCTGACCACGGATGCCTACCGCTACGTCTGGGACGGACGCGTCCAGGCCGATGGCATCAATCCCTATCTCTACGTCCCCGCCGACCCCGCGCTCGCCCATCTGCGCGACCGCGAGATCTTCCCCAACATCAACCGCGCGGAGACCCATCCCACGATCTATCCGCCCGTCGCGGAGATGAGCTTCTTCCTGGGCACCCGCCTGATCGACGCCATTCGCGGCCAGCAAATCGTGATGTTGGCCTTCGATCTCGTCGCGATCGCCGCCATCCTGGCTTGGCTGGGAATCGCCGGTTTGCCGCGCGAGCGCGTATTGATCTACGCTTGGCATCCGCTGACGGTGTGGGAATTCGCCGGCATGGCACACGTCGACGCCGTCGGCGTCGCCTTCCTCAGCCTGGCCTGCCTCGCCGGCGCACGCGGCCGGCAGGCGCTGGCCGGCATCGCATTCGCTGCAGCCGGATTGGTCAAATACCACTACGTCCTGTTCGTGCCCGCGGTCTGGCGGCGATGGCGCTTCAGCCTGCCGCTCGCCATGGCTGCGGCGGTGCTCGCGTTCTACCTGCCCTACATTTCCGCCGGCCCCAAGCTGCTGGGCTCGCTCTTCACCCACCTGGGCGAGGAAGGCTATCAGGACGGCTATGGCTTCTATCTCGTCGGCATGCCGCGTCACCTGGGCCTGCCCTTTATCCCGCCGAAGGTGTTCGCCGGCCTTGCCGCCCTCGGCCTCGCCGCCGCCGGCTTGGCCTCGGCCCTGCGGCGCGATCCCGAAAACGTTTCGCCGGGCTGGCTGCTGGCCCTGGGAACGGCATTCGTGATTCTCGGTCTCGCCGCACTACCCCTGGTACTACACCATGGTGTTGCCGCTGCTGTGCATCCGGCTCTATGTGCCCCTGCTTTGGGTGACACTGGTCGTCTCGCTGATCTATCTGGACGTGACCAGCGTGTTGGAGCCGTTCACCGTCCTCAAGGTCTTCACGGCGATGTTCGGCGGCTTCGCCATCCTGGCGGCCCTCGACCTGTGGTGGCACCGCCGGGCGAAGCCACAGCTGCCGTGACTGCGCTGCCGGGCCCGCCTGACGCGACAACCGCTGCGCCAACCTGCTAGAAGCAGGCTTCCCGATCACGCGGCTCGCGCCGGCCAACCCGGCCGACCCCTTCGTTGCACCTCGCGCCGGAGACGTCATGCCCACAAAACGCGCCTGCATCGTCGGCTGGCCCGCCCGCCATTCGCGCTCGCCCAAGCTGCACGGCTATTGGCTGCAGCGCTATGGCATCGACGGCGCGTATGGGATCGAGGAGGTCCCTCCCGAGGAGCTGGAAGCCTTCTTTGCCACGCTCGGCGCGCGCGGCTACGTCGGCTGCAACGTGACCATGCCCCACAAGGAGGCGGCCTTCCGCATGTCGCAGCCCGACGCCGGCGCCCGCGCCGTCGGCGCCGCCAACACGCTCTGGCTCGACGGCGGCACGCTGCGCTCCACCAATACCGACGTCGAAGGCTTCCTCGGCGCGCTCGATGCCGCCGCGCCCGACTGGGATGGCGATGTCTCGAGCGCCGTGGTGCTCGGCGCCGGCGGCGCTGCACGCGCCATCGTCTTCGCGCTGATCGCCCGCGGCATCGCGCGCATTCATCTGGCCAACCGCACCTACGAGACGGCCGCCGCCTTCCGCGAGCGCTTCGGCGAGCGTGTCGTACCCGCACGCTGGGACGAGGTCCCACGCCTGCTGGACGGTGCGCGGCTGATCGTGAACACGACCTCGCTCGGCATGAAAGGGCACCCGCCGCTCGCCGTCGACGTCTCGCGCTTCGCCCCCGACGCCATCGTCTCCGACATCGTCTACGTGCCGCTCCAAACGCCCTTGCTGACGGCGGCCCGGGCGCGCGGGCTCAGAACCGCCAACGGCCTCGATATGCTCCTGCATCAGGCCGTGCGCGGATTTGAACTGTGGTTCGGCGTACGCCCGGAAGTGACGCAGGACCTGTTCGACCTGATCGCCGCCGACATCGCGGCCTCCTGAACGCGGCGGCCCCGATCAACTCACCACCGTCAGCGCCGGCGCGACGCCTTGAACTGGCCCAACTCCCGCTCCAGCCGGGAGAGGAACTGTGAGATCGCGGTCGGCAGGCGGCGGCCTGCCAGCACACTGATGTCCATGGAGCACTGATTGAGCGCGCGGTCCGTGATCGCCACGGCGACGACCTCGCCTGCGCGGACCTCGCGCTGATAGGACATGCCCGGAAGCATCGTGATGCCAACACCCGACCGGGCGAAACCGCGCAGGGCCTCGATCGAGTTCGTCTCCAGCGCCGGCACGAGCGATTGACCGAGCCGTCGGCACTGCTCGTCGATCAGCCGTCGTATCCCGAATCCGGGTTCCGGAGTCGCCACCGGATAGGACAACACCTCCGTCAGCGAAACCTGAGGTCGTCGCGCCAGTGGATGCCCGGGGCGCAACAGCGCGGCAAGCGGATCGCGGATCCGCTGGACGAAGCGCACCGCGGCATCCGGCTGCGCATGAAACGACACGCCGATATCCACCGTGCTGCTGCTCACCGCAGAGATCACGTCGTCGGTACCCGTAGTGACGAGACTGAAGCGGATGCCCGGATAATCCTCGCGGAAGCTCGCCATCACTTTGGTCATGATGTCCGACACGATGCCCTCGATCGTGGCGATCCGCACTACGCCTCTGCGCAGGCCCTGCAGATCGGCCAGCTCACTGCGCACACGGTCGGCTTCCAGGCTGACGATCTGCGCGTAGCGCGCGTAGATCTCACCTGCTGCCGTCAGCGTCATGCCGCGCGGCTTGCGCTCGAACAGCGGCACGCCCAGTTCGTCCTCCAGATTGCGGATCTGCCGGCTCAGCGCCGACGGCGCGATGTTCAGCCGCTCGCTCGCCTCACGGATGGAACCGCAGCGCACCACCTCGACGAACGACTGGATCGAGTGGCCGGACATGGGTGCCGCCTCCTGTGAAGCCAATTCCGCCCGTGGCAGCGCAGCCTGCCCCGCGCCGACCGATAGGGCACATGCCGACTGTTCCCTCTTCGTACAGAAAACGCAAGTTCCGTTGCCGAAATTAGAACGGTCCGGGCGATAATTTGCGCTTGTCGTCACCCCCGCGCCGTTTCACTCTTGAGGCGCATATTGCCGTCTTTCGAAGGAAGGAATGCCGAGATGATCAAACAAGGTAGTCTGGTTACGACGACGATCGCGATCCTCGCTTCGGCCTTGCTGACCTCACAGACCGCAGCGGCTCAGGACGTCATCCGCGTCGGTGCGCCTCTGCCGCTCACCGGCCCGTTGTCGCCGGAGGGCCTCAAGCAGCAGCGCGGCTACAATCTGTGGGCCGAGACCGCCAACGCGAAGGGCGGCATCAAGGCTGGCGGCAAGACCTACAAGGTCGAGATCGTATTCGTCGACTACGCCTCCAACACGCCGCGCGCGGTACAATCCGCCGAGCGCCTGATCACCGAGGACAAGGTCAACTTCCTGTTCTCGCCCTTCGGATCCGGCGCGGCGAAGGCGGCCAGCGCCGTCTCCGAGAAATACGCCATTCCCACGATCGCCGCGACCGCCTCCTCCGAGCAGGTCTATAACCAGGGCTATAAGTTCCTCTTCGGGACCTTCACGCCCAACCAGACGCTGACCGAGCCGCTGTCCACGATCGTCAACGACAAGTACAAGGACATCAAGCGCGTCGCCATTCTGGCGCGCAACGATCTCTTCCCGCTCGCCATCGCCCAGGAGATGGAAAAATCCGCCAAGAAACGCGGACTGGAGATCACGACGTTCGAGCGCTACGCTATCGGCGCTCTCGACCACGCCGCCGCCATCACCCAGATGCGCGCCGCACAGCCCGACTGGGTGTTCGCCACCGGCTACATCAACGACCTCATCCTCATCCGCAAGCAGATGAACGACCTCGGTCTGCGCCCGAAGATCATCACGATGATCGCAGGGCCCGCCTATCGCGAGTTCATCGAAGCCGGCGGCCCGCTGGCGGAGAACATCTCGAGCGCAGCCTGGTGGCACCCCGCCGTGCGCTATAAGGGCAAGGATATCTTCGGCACCACCGAGGCCTTTAACGCAGCCTTTGAGGCCAAGCACAAGAGAGAGGCCGACTATACCGAGGCGTCCTCCGCGGCAGCCGGCGCCATCCTGCAGCTCGCCATCGAGCAGGCCAACACGACCGATCCCAAGAAAGTGCGCGACGCTCTCGCCGCGATGGACGTGGAAACCTTCTACGGCAGGGTTAAGTTCGCCGCGACCGGCCAGATCACGTCTCTGGAGCCCCCGGTATTCCAGATCCAGGGTGGCAAGCCTGTCGTGATCCATCCTGCCGGCATCAAGCAGGGTGATTTCAAGCTGATGGCGAAGTGACAACCTCATCGAGGCGGCGCCAGTGCGCCGCCTCGGCCGCAGCCCCGTCAACAAGCATGAAGCAATGATCTATCTGCAGATCCTGGCGAACGGCGTCGTGCTGGGCGGTCTTTACGCCTGCATCGCGGTCGGCTTCTCCCTCGTCTGGGGCGTGCTCAACGTCATCAATATCCTGCACGGCACGTTCATCGTGCTGGGCTCCTACGTGGCCTTCTTCGCCTACAGCTACGCCGGCATCCATCCCTTCGCCGCCGCGCTGGTCGCCGGCGCCGTGCTCTATGCTCTGGGATATGCGCTCCAGCTCTCGATGATCAATCGGGTCATCGCCGCGCCGGTGCTGATTACCCTGACGCTCACCTTCGGCCTCGATCTCGTCTTGAACAACGCGATGCTCGTCGCCTTCACGGCCGATTACCGCAAGATCAATCTCGCCAATCCCCTGGGATCCATTGAGATCGGGCCCGTGTTCCTGCCGGGAGACCGCGTCGCCGCGACTGCGCTCGCGCTGCTTCTCACCGCCCTGCTTTACTGGCTGCTGCGCAACACGCGCATCGGCCGCGCCATCGTCGCCGTCCGCATGGATCGCGACGCGGCAACGCTGATGGGCGTCGACGTCAGGCAGGTCAGCGCGGTGACGTTCGGCATCGGCGCGCTGATGGCCGGCGCCGCCGGTGCGCTGCTGAGCATCGTCTATCCCATCTCGCCGTTGAACAGCTCGCTGTTTCTCGGCAAGGCATTCGTCGTCTGCGTGCTGGGCGGCCTCGGCAGCGTCCCCGGCGCGATGGTCGGCGGTCTGGTGCTCGGCATCATCGAGAGCTTCGGCGCGTTCTGGTTCGGCCCCGAGCACGCGGTCACGCTGTCCTTCGGCCTGCTCCTGATCCTGCTCTTCGTGCGCCCCAGCGGCCTGCTCGGAAAGAGGGGGTACGAATGAGAGACTGGCTGATCCTCGCCGTCGCCGCCGTCCTCATGTCCGCACTCGCGCTCAGCGGCGAGAACTATCTCCTGCGCGTCGCCACGATCATGTGCATGTACGCGACGCTGGCCCAGTCGTGGAATTTCATTGGCGGCTTCACGGGCTATCCCTCGTTCGCGACCGCCGCCTTCTTCGGCCTCGGCGCCTACACGTCGGGCGTGTTGCAGAACCAGGGCGTGCCGATGCTGGCCGGCTGGGGCCTGGCGGGCCTGGCGGCACTGCTGTTCGCAGCCGTCATCGGCGGCGCAATCCTCCACCTGCGCGGACATTACTTCGCCATCGCCAGCCTCATCATCGCTGAGATGCTGCGCGAGATCGTCAACACGACGCCCGACCTCACGGGCGGCGGTATGGGCCTCAACCTGCCCATCCTGCGCGTCGACGTCGGCGCCCAGGCACAGCTCTTCTATCTTTCCATGCTCTCGGTCGCCGTCGCCGCTACCGCGACCGCAATCGTGCTTGCCAACAGCAAGCTCGGCTTCGGCCTGCGCTGCATACAGCAGAACGAGGACGCCGCCAGCATCCTCGGCGTGAACACCTATGCCTACAAGACCGCGGCGTTCTCGCTGTCGGCCGTCTACGTCGGCGTCGCCGGTGGCATCTATGCATCGTGGGTCAACTACATCGAGCCGCCCGACGTTTTCGACATCCTGATTGCCGTCAAGCCGCTCGTCATGGTGCTGCTGGGCGGGATCGGCACGATTTTCGGTCCCGCGATCGGCGCCGTCATCCTGCTGGCCTTCGAGGAAATCGTCTGGCGCAACTTCCTGACCGTGCATGCCGCAGCGCTCGGCGTCATCATCATCCTTCTCGTCCTGTTCCTGCCGAACGGCATCCTGGCCCTCGTGCGCAACCAGCTGGCAAAGCGCGGGGCCCGCGCATGACCGCACTTCTTTCATTAGCGGGCGTCTCTCGGCGTTTCGGCGGCCTCGACGCGGTCAGCAACGTCACCCTGGACGTCAAGGAAGGCGAGGTCGTCGGCCTCATCGGCCCCAATGGTGCGGGAAAAACGACGTTGATCAACGTCATCACGGGCGTGCATCCCGCAACCGCCGGTCGCATCAGCTTCCAGGGACGCGAGACGACGCGGCTGCGCCCGCACCAGATCGCCCGCCTCGGATTGGCCCGCACGTTCCAGATCGTGCAGCCGTTTCCGCTGATGACCGTTCTCGACAACGTCGCCGCCGGTGCTCTCTTTGCCGGCCATGCGGGCACACCCCGGGAGGCCCGCGCACAAGCCCGCGAGCATCTGACCTTCACCGGGCTCGCCGACGCCAGCGATCGCCCGGCCGCCACGCTCACACTTGCGCAACGCAAGCGCCTCGAGCTCGCCAAGAGCCTGGCGATGCGGCCCAAGCTCCTCATGCTCGACGAGGTCAATGCGGGCCTCAATCCCACCGAGATCGACGAGGCCTTGCGCATGATCCATACGATCGCAAGCCGGGGCGTAACAATCATCGTCGTCGAGCATCTGATGAAAGTGGTCCTGTCGATCGCCCGGCGCATCGTCGTGCTGCACCACGGCGAGCTGATCGCCGACGGCGCGCCCGATGTCGTCCTGCGCGATCCCCAAGTCATTGAAGCCTACCTCGGCTCCAAATATGCCGCCGCCCACGGTGGAGGTGCGTCGTGACGACCCACAAGCTGCGCACCGAAGGTCTCCAGGCCGGCTACGGCGATGTCCAGGTCCTCTGGGACATCACGCTCGACGTGAGCCCGGGCGAGCTCGTCTGCCTGATCGGCTCCAACGGCGCCGGCAAAACGACGTTCCTGCGCTGCATCTCCGGTGTCGTCCCCGCCACGGCAGGCAAGGTGCTGATCGACGGACGCGACATGACCAACGCCTCCGCAGCCGAACGCGTTCTCGCCGGCGTCGCACACGTCCCGGAAGGCCGCCGCCTGTTCTCCGCCATGAGCGTGCGCGACAATCTTCTGATGGGCGCATACCTGCGCGCCGACGCTGACGAGATCGCAGCAGACCTCGAACGCGTCTACGCCATGTTTCCCATCCTGAGCGAGCGTCGGCGCCAGGACGCCGGCACGCTGTCGGGCGGTGAGCAGCAGATGTGCGCCATCGGCCGCGGTCTCATGGCGCGGCCGAGCCTCCTGCTGATCGACGAGCTGTCGCTCGGTCTCGCGCCGCGCGCAGTCGAGCTGCTGATCGAGCGGCTGCGCGAGATCAATCGCTCCGGCGTCGCCATCCTGCTTGTCGAGCAGGACGTGATGGACGCGCTCGACCTCGCCGACCGCGGCTACGTCATCAGCCACGGCCGCGTCTCCATGTCGGGCCCCTCCGAGATCTTGGCCAAAGATCCCATGGTGCGCGAGGCCTTCCTCGGTCTCGCCTGACGCAAGACAGCATTCTTCCCAGGTCTACTTCAAAGGACGCACCCATGAAAAACACGATCGACTTCGAGAAAGGCGGCTATCGGTTCGTCAAGGGTGTCTTCCAGTATTCGGCAGGCGTCGCGGCCCTGCCGGGCCATCGCCTCGTGCGCGTGCGCTTCCACAATCCGGTGCCGCTCGCCGAAGGCTTCAAGCGGATCGAAGAAATCCTCGCCGCCGCCGGCTGCCCCCTCACCGCGTTTGCCGCCTGCGAGCTGCGCTCGCCCGCCCCCTTCACGGAAGCAGGCTTCAAGAGCTTCAACGAGATTTACGTTGGCACGCTGACGAAATGGGGCATCTTCGACGGCGCCGTAAATCCCGTCGCCCGCAGCAACGTATGCCCTGAGATCGACCCGCCCGGCGAACCTTCGTTCCACGCCTTCACGTATGCGGAACGCGGCGACGCTGCAGTGCCGTCCTTCGTTGTCGCCGGCAGCGGCGAGGCGCCCGAAGGCCACGGCAATTACCGCGACCACGTCATCCGCCTCCGTGACGTGACGCCCGAGGCCATGCGCGAGAAGGCACGCTGGGTGCTCGGCGAAATGGAGCGCCGCCTTGCCGCGCTCGGCGCGACATGGGCCGACACGACGGCGACCCAGCTCTATACTGTGCATGACGTCTACCCCTTCCTCGCCGACGAGATCGTTCGCCGCGGCGCCGCACGCGCCGGCCTGACCTGGCACTTCAACCGTCCGCCCGTGGTCGATCTCGAATACGAGATGGACTGCCGCGGCGTCGCTCTGGAGAAGGTCGTGTGAGGGAGCGCTGACGTCCGCGCTCGTACACCACGCCGCCGCCGAGCCGGCGAGCACGCCGCAGCGCGCCCACCTCGCCTCCAGACCGGCGACTGAGGTCCCTGGACCGCGAGCCCCGCGACGAATGAAATCACACCGCAGGACGCGGCACTTGTGATGCGCCGCGAACCAGATCGATCAGCTCGAGAGGCGCCGCCGGCTCCACATCGCCGCGCCACGCAACATGCTGGTCCGGACGCACCAGCACCAGCTTGTGCTGATAATGGCCTGCCGCCTCCGCAGGACTGACGTCGAGCACGACCATCGGCAAGCTGCGTGCTGCCGCCGCCTCGACGATGCCCGCCACGCGCACCGTAGGATCGAGCCGCAACAACCCAAAGCCCGCACCTAGAGCGTCATAGAGCGACCGCCTCCCGTCGAGCCAGACATGCGGTGCACGGCACCCGGGAACCGTGGTCGAGGTAAACGTGCCCATCGTGTAGGTCGGCGCCGACTCCCCGTCGTAGGCGATAATCGGCGAGCTATCGTAGAAGTAGCCGAAGTTGAGACCGCCGCAGCATTGCTGCTCCACATCGAGGGCGTAGGCGAGTTCTCCGGCGGCCGCACGGGCGGCCTCGCCGACCGCATCCATCCGCTCGATATCCGGCGAAAGCTCCTTGCGCTGCATCATCACCTGGTAGGCGATATCGGAAATGATGCGCGAGGCCTGCTCCGTAATCGGCTGACGTTCCGCTTCGTAAGCATCGAGAATCTCAGGCGACGCCCACCCGTCGATGACACCCGTCAGCTTCCAGGCCAGGTTGGCCGCGTCCGCGATCCCCGCGCTCATGCCATAGCCGCCGAGCGGCATCCAAACGTGCGCGGCATCGCCACACACGAAGACGCGGCGGTCGCGGAACTTCCTCGCCACCAGCCGGCGGCCGACCCAGTCCTCGTAGGATTCCACCTCATATTCGAAGTCGGGCCCAACGCCCAGGATCGATCGCACCACCCAGTCGCGATCCAGATGCGACAACCCCGTTTCACCGGGATAGGAGAAATTCTGGATGTTGTACCTCTCCCGGCCATCGACCGTCATGGTAACGCCGCTGCGGCGCGGGTTGAGCGAGAAATAGAGCCACGCCGGCCGGTCCCCGAGCATGGACCTTAGTTGCGGAGCGCGGATGTGGAACGATTGCGCATATTGCAGGACGGGCGTGCCGACGAATTCCGCGCCGATAGCTTTGCGCACGAAGGAGCTCGCCCCATCGCAACCGACAAGATAATCGGCCGCGATCGTCGTTCGTGTGCCGCGGTCGAGATCCTCCGCCTCCGCAATCACACCGTCCACGCCCTGGGTGAAGCCCGTAACCATGGTACGATAGAGGATACGAATGCGCGGCTGCTCGGCTGCATGCGCAAACAGTACCGGCTCGAAGTACATCTGGTTGCAGCGGTGCGTGTGCTCAGGCGTCGGCCAAGACGTATCGGGACCCAGGGCAGCCGGCGTGCCGCGCTGGCCGCGCGCGGGTATCGGCACGCGGGACAGCTCGATGCCGGTGACGCTCGTCGCCGACACGATGTCGTTGGGATAGTCCGCCGGCAAGCCGATGCCTTTCAGCTTTTCGGCAACGCCGAGCCGCCGGAAGATCTCCATCGAGCGGGCCCCGATCTGGCCGAGCTTGACATTGGGTGGCTCGTTCTCCGGCCGCTTCTCCGCGACGACGACATCGATGCCACGCCAGGCCAGATCCATGGCCAGCGTCAATCCCACCGGCCCGCCACCGACAATGAGCACCTTGGTCTTCATGTGATGATCCTCGCAAGGCCCTCGGCGATGGCGCTGTTGCGCCCGGCCCAGCAGGGCGCAACAGCGCCATCGCGGACGCCTTCACCCGCCGCAAGCCGAAGCACGCAAGGCCGCCGTTACCGGCCATGCTAACCTGCTCCGGTACACTGGCAAGCCCGGTCGGCGGCAGAGTTTCAGAAGGCCGGCGTGGACGGCAGACCGCTTTTGCTCGTGACGTCTTCGCGCGGCACACTAGGCCGTGGACTCAATTGATCGCAAGAAGATGCGGATGGATGCAAGCTGGATGAAGGCGAAGAAGTTGGCGCCGAGCTTATCGTAGCGCGTGGCGATGTGCCGGAACTGCTTCAGCTTGTTGAAGAAGCGCTCCACGAGATTTCGCTCGCGATAGACCGCCTTCTTCCATCGGTATTTCCTCTTGCGATTGTCGCGGTTCGGGATGTTGGGGATGGCGCCGTGCGCGCGAATGCACGAGCGAACGGTGTCGGCGTCATAGCCTTTGTCGGCGATGACGATGGCGCGCTGCTGAATCCCGTCGAGCAGGGCCTCGGCGGCAGTCACGTCGTGATCGTTGCCCGGCGAGATCAGGAGGCGGACCGGCCGGCCTTTGGCGTCGACGCGCGCGTGGATTTTCGTCGTGAGCCCGCCCCGGCTTCGACCCACACAGCGAACTCCACTGTTTTTTTGACACCGGAGGCGTGCTGATGAACGCGCACGATCGAAGAGGCGATCATCTGCACCTTGCCGTCGTGCGCCTTCACGATGGCGTCCATCAACTTGTCCCAGATGCCGGCCTTCCGCCATCGGTTGAAGCGATTGTAGACCGTGGTGTAGGGCCCGTAGCGCTCAGGCAGATCGCGCCACGGACAACCCGCGCGCAGGATGTAGAACATGCCGTTGAGGATCTGCCGGTTGTTCTGCGGCTTCGGCCCACGCCGATCCATAGGAATCAGCGGTTCGATAACGCTCCACTCGAAGTCTGTCAGATCGTAACGTGCCATGATCCAAGCTCCGATGTTTGTGAGCGTGAATCACTGTTCGAAGTCCCCTGTCTAGGAAAAACTGAGTACAAGGCCTAGTCGGCAGTCCAGCGTGCAAGCTCGGCGCGACCGAGCGCCGTCAGACCATAACAGCCGCGCTCGATGCGCTCGAACCATCCGTAGACATTACGCTGCAGGATCTTCGGCGCATCCGGCATCATGGGCTTCAGATCGCGCGGACGCCCCGGAGCGACGGCCAGCACCTTGGCGCAATCCAGCGCCTGCTGCCGATAAGCGGTCATGATGGGCCGCCGCGTGCTGCCGCCCAGCGCGGGATCTCCCCGCCGCTTGCTATGCTCCTCGACAATGCGCGAGCGCCGTTTGGGATCTCGGCGTGGACGCCAGGGACAAGGCGCCACGATCACCTCCACGTTACCCCTCGACGTCACCGTGATGAGCCCGAACCCCAACAGCCGCACGAGCTTCCTCACCCGCGCATCGCTCTCCCGTCCGCGCCCACGCGCCGAGGCGCGAACCGCGAGCCAGACGTCGTCGCACGCTGGCAGCCTGTCGACCGCCTGCAGCACCAGTTCGAGCGTGAAGGTGAGTTTCAGCTCCGCGATGACGACCGCGACCGGCTCGCCCCTGTCGAGGGCCACCACGTCGCATCCGCAAACCTCACCCTTCACCTCGAAGCCCAGGCCTTCGAGGAACCGTTTGACGGGTTGGTAAAGCGTCGTCTCCATCGGTGCACCCGGCTGTTGGGTGCACTTATGCCCGATTCGATAGCCTGCTGCCGCGCCTGCTCTGCATCCCGCCGCCTTGCGCATCCACGAGGCACAGCGAAAGCAGTGGCTTTTCCGGTCTCAGGTGATGTTATTTTTCGGCGACGAAGGCCGGCCGATCTCACAGGATCGTCGGTCCGGGCACGACTGCCGGCGTAAGGGCTTGTGTCCCCCAGACGATTTGCCAACATGCCCCGACGTCCGCCAGCGCACTGAACCGTCGCCAGACCGCCGGCCCTTGCGCTATCTTTCGTTGATCGCACTCACATCGCCTGAAGGCTGTCATGACAAAGACGATCGCCGAACTTGCCGCCTCTCTCGTCGTTGAGGATTCGCGCAGCCCGGTTTCTAATCTGAAGGTCGCACATCTGATCGAGGCGGCCCTTCCTCACTTCGATGTCGAGCGCCTCGATTACGTCGATGCAACTGGCGTCGCCAAAAGGGTCATCGTCGCGCACAAGGGACCGATGGGCGGCGGGCTCGCGTTGTCAGGCCATATGGACACGGTCTCCGAAACGGGCTGGTCGGACGACCCCTGGTCCGGACGGATCGAGGGCGGCTCTCTGCATGGCCTCGGCAGCACCGACATGAAGGGTCCGCTCGCCGCCTGCATCGTGGCGGCGCGGCAGCTTCCCGACCATGTACCGGTCACGCTCCTGATCACGACGGACGAGGAGACGACGAAGGAAGGGGCCCGCCTGATCTGCACGCGATCGGAGCTTGTGCGCCGCGCCAAGCCCGCCGCGATCCTCGTCGCCGAGCCCACGGACATGGTGCCCGTGCGCGGGCATCGCAGCGCCATCAATTTCACGGCCGTCGCAACCGGCGTGCAGGCGCACAGCAGCACCGGCAAGGGGCGCAATGCCAATTGGGCTCTCGTACCGTTTCTGGCCGACATGAAGGCCATCCACCAGCAGTTGCGCACCGACCCGAGCCTCCACGATCCCGCCTACGACCCGGTATTCAGCGACTTCAATCTCGTGATCGACAATCACGGTGCCCCCTTCAACATGACGGTCCCGCGGGCCACCGTCCGCATCAAGTATCGCATCAGCGCCAGTGTCGATCCCTCGGGGATCGTGACAGCCGTACACGCGTCCGCCAAGCGCGCGGGCCTTGAACTCGATGAAGCGCGCGAAGGCGTGCCCCCTGAGACACCGGCCGATCATCCGCTCATTCGCGTCTCGACCGATGTGACCGGCCACGATGCTGTCACCGCGCCCTATGGCACGGATGCCTCCGAGCTTCAGGCGATCGCGCCGTGCGTTATCCTGGGACCGGGCGATATCGGCCGGGCGCACGCTCCGCAGGAGTTCATCGAGCTTGCCAGGCTGGAGGCGGCGGTGCCAAAGCTGATGACGCTCGCTCTACGGGTCGCTGCGGACCTCGCGTAAGCGGGGAAATATCGCGGCTGGACCTCGCTCGGCTTAATATGGCGTAGTCGGCCATTCGCTGCTCCCGTCAGGTTCCGCCGGCTGGAGGAACCGCAACACCTGCCTTCACTGAAGGACCGCGACAATGAAGGCACGATCAGAGCACCTGGCCGGCAACGCACCGGCGCAACGCCCCAAACGCAAGGGGCCCGTTCCTCGCATGCCGCCTGAGCAGCGCCGTGCGCAGATCCTGGATCGCGCGATCGTCTTCTTTGCCGAATACGGCCTGACGGCGCAAACGCGCGCGCTCGCCAATGCTTGTGGGGTAGCGCAGCGGCTTCTCTACCGCTACTTCCCCTCCAAGTCCGCACTGCTCACCGAAGTCTACAGGAAGGGAATTTTGCAGCCCTTCCAAACGGACTGGATTGCACTATTGAAGGACGAGACGCGTCCCCTCGACGAACGTCTGAACGACTTCTACCGCGCCTATTACGAGGAGGTGCTGACGCGCCGCTGGCTGCGGCTCTTCCTCTATGCCTCGCTTGCCGACGCCCGCATGGCGCCCGACTACATCCGCTCCGTGATCATGGACATGCTCGAGACCATCGTGCGTGTCACTGCGCGCGATCAGCGAGTCACGCTGCCGCGCGATCCAGCCGTTCTACACGAGATCGGCTGGGTGCTGCATGGCGCCATCTCCCACCTGGCGATCCGTCGTCACCTCTATGCCGCGAGCAAGGCGCTGCCCGTGGAACGCGTCATTGCGCTGCACGTGCGCGCCTTCATCTCCAGTTTTGCCGACGTCGTCGCCGAAGCGCGCACGCAACCGCCCCTGCGCCGCTCCGCCTGATCTGCGGGGCATCCGGGCGTCATCGGCTAAATCGTCACTTTACGACTTAGTGCGCCTCGCGCTAGGCTGACACCGTTTCGGCCGGCCGATGCTCGCCCGAGACGTGCACAGTTCCCAATATCGTCGCTTTTGGCGGCGATGAGCCGCGTTCCCCATGATCGGGACCAAGGAGACCAGTGCCGTGACCAGCCTCCGCCCATTCAATCGTCGCCAGTTCCTGACCACTTCGGCCAGCATCGCTGCCGTTGCCGCCGTTGGCCGCAGCACCGCCGGCCTCGCAGCCGAGCCCATCCACTTCGCCACGTGGTCGGCCGCTGTCGATACCGTGAAGAGCCATATCGCCGCGTTCGAGTCCAAGACCGGCCTCAAGGTCGACTACTCGAACACACCGTGGGCGCAGTACCGCGAGGCGCTCATCACCAAGTTTGTCGGTGGTGCGCCGATCGACACGCTCTGGGTCTCCGACAGCTGGCTGCCGGAATGGGCCGAAGCCGGCTGGCTGAAACCCGTCGACGAGTACAAGGCGCTGCTCGCCTACAACGACGACGTCGACCAGTTCTGCATCGACTCCATGTCCTACAAAGGCAAGCAGTACGGCGTCACGTACTACACCGATTTCATGGGCTTCATTTACAACGAAGAGATGCTAAAGAAGGCCGGCATCGCCAAGCCGCCCGAGACCTGGGCCGAGCTCGTCGATCAGGCCAAGATCATCAAGGACAAGAAGATCGCCGAGTACCCGCTTCTGCTGTCCTTGGCGCGTGAGACATGGATGATCGAGTTCATGTCGGCGATGGTCTTCTCCAACGGCGGCGCATTCACCAACGACAAGGGCGACGCCGTCATGCAGGACCCTGCAGGCGGCGCGGTCTCGACGCTCACATGGATCGTCGACGCCGTGAAGAAGCACAACATCGTCTCGCCGTCCTGCGTGGAAACGGGCGAACTCGCCGGCCTCAAGTCGTTCTCCGCCGGCCAGCACGCCTTCGGCCTCATTCCCAAGTATCGCCTGCGCACCTTGAACGATCCCAAGCAGAGCCAGGTGGCCGGCAAGGCCAAGCTCGCCCTGATGCCGAAGGGCGAGAAGGGCACCCACGCCACCGTCGGCTGGATGCGCTTCTACGGCATGACCCCGCGCGCGCAGGCCAATGCCGAGCGCGCCGCCAGCACGGTTAAGCTGATGGAATGGTTCGGCGGCAAGGCCGACGGCCAGTACACGTTCCAAAAACTGCTGTTCAAGGATGTCGGTGCGGGTTTCGGCGTCAAATCCTTGTTCCAGGATCCCGAGATGCGCGCCGCCTACGCCGCCTACGGCGATGTCGACCTGATCGGCAAGCAACAGGGCATGGCGCGCAAGAAGGATGTCGTGACGCCCTGGTACGGTGAATGGCAGGAGGTCAACGCTGCGGCCTGGCAGGAGGCCATCCTGGGCAAGAGCACCGCCGATCAGGCGTTGAAGAAGGCCGCCGACAAGTGGACGGCGCTGAAGAAGAAGTCGTAGCCCTCAACTGCGGCCGAACGGCCGGCGCCGGCGTCTCGTCGGCCCGGTCACCACTGCGCATGCGTGCACAAGGGTGCTGAAACGATGAGTGGTGAGACGGCTGCGCATGGCCCAGGCACGGCGACGGCGCAGCTGCCCCGCATCGGCTATGACCAGCGCAGCGCATTCCTGCTGCTGCTGCCCTTCGTCCTGGTTCTGTTTATCGTCGCCGTCTTCCCGATCGTCTACTCGTTCTACATCAGCCTCTACGACCTGAAGCTGACGCGGCCGCACCGCGTGCCGTTCGTCGGCTTCGAGAACTACGTCACTGTCCTCTCTGATCCGGTGTTCTGGGAGTCGGTCTACCTCACCACCACGTTCTCGGTGATGAGCGTCGTTGCCATATCCGCCATCGCGTTGCTCATCGCCCTGTTGCTCAACGAGGAGTTCCCGGGAAGGCGCGTCTTGAGCGCCGTCCTGCTGATACCTTGGGCGATCCCCTACGTCGCCAACGCGCTGATGTGGAAATGGATCTACGATTCCAACTACGGCGCACTGAACGGGCTCCTCTACCAGCTCGACTTCATCAATACCTACATGGTCTGGCTCGGCGATGCCGACAAGACGCTAGCACTGATCGCCAACGCCTTCGTCTGGAAGGAAGTGCCGCTGGCCGTGATATTGCTGCTCGTCGGCCTGAAGACCATCCCGCCCGATCTTTATGCCGCCGCCAAGGTCGATGGCGCCGGCACCCTACGCCGCTTCTTCCACATCACGCTGCCCGCACTTAAGCCGACGTTCGCCCTCGTGTTGATCTATGAGGCGATGATGGCGATCCGCCACTTCGATCTGTTCTTCATCCTGACAGAAGGCGGACCGGGCAACGCCAGTGATGTCGTGGCCTGGCGCATCTACGTCGAGACCTTCCGCAATTTGTCCTTCGGCACCGGTGCGGCAATGTCCTATCTGCTGGCGCTGGCGACACTGGCGCTCGGCTATGTCATCATCCGCAACATGGCGCAAAGGATCTGACCGGTGGCGGAGCCCACGACAGCGCCGGGCGGCAGTCTCGAACGCGAGATTCACGCAAAACTGCGCCGCCGCGCGCTCGCACGTGGCGCGCTCCTTGTTCTCGGTTCGCTTGTCTTCCTCATCTACATTCTGGCTCCCGTCGCCTGGCTCGTCTCGTCCTCCATCCAGACGGAGCGCGAGATCGTCTCCAAGCCCCCGCACTGGATCCCCAACGACCCCACACTGGAGAACTTCGCCGTCATCTTTGCCGCGCCCGAGAAGACCGTCACCTACGAGACGCGCCGCGCGGCGGATCCCGCAAGCGGCGGCTTCATTCCCTCCACCGCGAAGAACCTGCTGCCGTCGCTGCTCAACAGCCTGATCGTTGCCGTCAGCGTCGTCATCCTCAATCTACTGGTCGGCATCCCCGCCGCCTATGCGCTCGCCAAGATCCGGTTCCGAGGCCGCCAGGCGACGATCTATGCCGTCCTGACGACACGCGTGATCCCCGACATCGCCCTCGTTGTGCCGTTCTTCCTCTTCATCCGCAACCTCGGGCTCCTCGACACGCTGACATCGCTGATCATCACCTACCTGGCGGTGACCGTGCCGTTCTCGGTGTTCATCCTCGTCAGCTATTTCGAATCGCTCCCCGACGAGCTCGACAAGGCCGCCCGCGTCGACGGTTGCTCACGTCTCCAGACGTTGATCCGCGTCTATCTGCCCTTGGCGCTGCCGTCACTGGTTGCCGTCATCCTGTTCGCATTTCTGGCGAGCTGGAACGAGTTCCTGCTGGCCTTGATGTTCACGCAGACGCCGGCCTCCCAGACGCTGCCGATCATCGTCGCCTCGTTCACGTCGGACTTCACCATCAGTTTCTCGTTCATCAATGCAGCCGGCGTCATCGCCATTGTCCCGCCTGTTGTTCTGGCGCTCCTTTTCGAGCGCTACATCATCTCAGGACTGACGGCAGGTGCGGTCAAAGGTTGATAAGGGTCCTCGAGCACATGGCATCGATCACCTTCAAAGGCGTGACCAAGCGATACGGCGACGTGCACGCCGTGCGCGCACTCGATCTCGAGATCGCCGACAAGGAGTTCGTCGTGCTGCTCGGACCATCGGGTTGCGGCAAGTCGACGACCCTCAACATGATCGCCGGCCTGGAGGATGCTTCCGACGGCGAGATCTGGTTCGACGATCGTCTGGTCACCGCCCTGCCGCCGCACCTGCGCGACGTCGCCATGGTGTTCCAGAGCTACGCGCTCTATCCGCACAAGTCGGTCTACGAGAACATCGCTTTCGGCCTGCGTATGCGCAAAGTGGCCAATAACGAGATCGACCGTCGCGTGCGGGAAGCCGCAGCCAAGCTCGAGATTGCAGGTCTGCTCGACCGTCGGCCCAGCCAGCTGTCCGGCGGCCAGCGCCAGCGCGTTGCGCTCGGCCGGGCCATGGTGCGCCAGCCGGCGATCTTCCTGATGGACGAGCCGCTGTCCAACCTGGATGCGGCGCTGCGCATCTCCATGCGCGCGGAGATCAAGCGGCTGCACAACGACATGCACACCACCTTCGTCTATGTCACTCACGACCAGGCCGAGGCGCTGACGCTTGCCGACCGCATCATCGTCATGCGCGACGGTCTCGTGCAGCAGATCGGCACGCCCGACGAGATCTACGAGCGCCCCGCCAACATGTTCGTCGCCTCCTTTCTCGGCAATCCGCCGATCAACTACCTGCGCGGCAGCTTAGTAGAACGCGGGCCGGCCATGGCCTTTGAGAAGGGAGAGTTTCGCATCGTTCTGCCCGACAGTCTGTCGGCGCGCCTGCGCGGACAAACGGGCGGCGAAGTCTCACTGGGGCTGCGCGCCGAAGATGTCGACGAGCGCGAGACCGCCGCGACCGATGCCGCGATCCGCGGTCCCGTCACATCCGTCCTGCCGATCGGTTCCGACCAGTTTCTCGGTATGCGCGTCGAAGGCGAGGAGATGTTCTTCCGCGTCGGCAAGGACCTGAAGCACGCCGTCGGCGACACCATCACGCTCGCAGTGAAGTCCGAGCGCCTGCACCTGTTCGATCCCCGGAGCGGCCGCGCGCTGCTCGACTAGGATCCCGGAAGCGACGCCATGAAGCCAGCCCAGTTCGACTATCACCGACCACACAGCCTGGAGAAGGCGCTGCGCCTGCTCGCCACGCTCCAGGGCGAGGTGCGCGTCATCGCCGGTGGCCAGAGCCTCGGCCCCATGCTCAATCTCAGGCTGGCGCGTCCCGATCACCTCGTCGATCTCAACCATCTTGCCGCGCTCGAGCGCATCGAGGTGCAGGACGGCGCGCTCGACATCGGCGCGCTTGTGCGCCATCACGACGTGGCCAACGACCCTCGCGTGAGCCGCAATCTTCCCATTCTCGCGGCGGCGGCCGCAACGATCGGCCACTACGCCATCCGCCAGCGCGGTACGATCGGCGGCAGCATCGCCAATGCCGATCCCGTGGCCCAGATGCCGCTGATTGCCATCCTGCTGGATGCCGAGATCGTGTGCCGATCCGCGCGGGCAGAACGCCGCCTCACGGCGCGCAATTTCATCCGCCACATCATGACGACCGCACTGGAGCCCGACGAGATCGTCAGCGCCATCCGCTTTCCCGTGCAGGCCGCCGGCACCGGCTGGGGCTTCGAGATCTTCTCCCGCCGCCGCGGCGATTACGCCATCGTCGCCGTCGCCGGTGTCATCGGTCGGGATGCGGCCGGTCGCGTGAAGGAGTTGAGCGTTGCGGTTGCCGGTCTCGCCGCGACGCCGATCCGCCTCGACGACATCACCGCGAGCTTCCTCGATGCGGTGCCGGATTCAGCCTGGCTGAGCGGGCTTGCCGATGCGGTGGCCGCAGCCGGCAGCCCTCAGGACACACCCGGCATCGAGCGCGCCTTCCGCATCGATCTGGCCCGCGTGCTGACGCGGCGCGCCCTCGCCAAAGCCCTCGAGCAACGCACGCAGGTGCCAGCACCATGACCCGCCGCGCGATCACGCTGACTGTCAATGACGCGGCCTGCGAGGTCGTCGTCGAGCCACGCCGCCTGCTGTCGGACGTCTTGCGCGAGGATCTCGCGCTGACCGGCACGCACGTCGGCTGCGAGAACGGTATCTGCGGGGCCTGCACGGTCCTGATCGATGGACGCCCCGCCCGCGCTTGCCTGACCTATGCCGTCCAGATGGAAGGACACAACATCACGACCATCGAGTTCGTCGCCACAGATACGCGCCTCAGCCCGCTCCAGCAGTCCCTGCACGAGGAGCACGGCCTGCAATGCGGGTTCTGCACGCCGGGCATCGTTATGACCTTCGAGGCTTATCTGCGCGACCATCCCGATCCCACACCCGAAGAGGTGCGCGACGTGCTCTCCGGCAACCTCTGCCGCTGCACGGGCTATCAGAACATCGTCGCTGCCGTATTGAAAGCTGCCCGCGTCATGCGCAAGGAGCCGGCATGATCGGGAGAGCACCAGGGCTGACAGGCGAGATCGGCCGGCCCATGCCGCGCCGCGAGGACTATCGGCTGCTGACCGGGCAGGGCCGCTACCTCGACGACATCGTCGTTCCAGGCGCCCTGCACGCCGCCTTCGTGCGTGCCCCCCACGCCCATGCGCGCATCCGCAGCATCGATCTGTCGGCTGCGCGCGCGATGCCCGGTGTCGTCGCGTGCGTAACGGGCGCCGAGGTCAATGCCTGGACCACAAAGCTGCGCATGGCGCCGCCGATCGACGGCCTGCTGCCCGTCGAGATGACGACGTTGCCCTCAGACAAGGTCCGCTTCCAGGGCGATCCCGTCGCCTGCATCGTCGCGGTCGATCGCTACGTCGCCGAGGATGCCGCAGAGGCGGTCGTCGTCGACTACGAACCGCTGCCACCGGTGCTCTCCTATGCTGCCGCGATCCAGCCTGGCGCGCCGCTCGTGGATGAAAGCCTGCCCGGCAATCTCGTCTCCCACCAGTCCTTCACGACCGGCGACGTCGCGCAACGCATGGCGACGGCCGACCGCATCGTCGAGGCACGCTTCAGCCAATCCCGCCAGACGCACGTGCCGATCGAGACGCGCGGCTGCTGCGCAATCTGGGATGCCGGCCGCGAGCATCTGACACTCCACATCGGCAATCAGGTTCCCCATCCCCTGCGCACCGCTCTATCGGCCCGCCTGGGCCTCGCAGAAAGCCAGATCACCGTCATCGTCCCGGACGTCGGCGGTGGATTCGGCCAGAAAATCGCGCTTTACCGCGAGGAATTGACCGTCACAGCCCTCGCCCGCCACCTCAAGCGTCCGGTGCGCTGGCGCGAGGACCGCATGGAGAATTTGCAGGCAGCCTCGCATGCGCGCGAGGACACCTGCCGCGTTCGCGCAGGCGTATCGGGCGACGGCACCATCTGCGCGCTCGAGCTTCACATGGAGGAGGACTTCGGCGCCTACTGCTTTTATCCCGCGAACTACCTCGCACGCGTCGTCGCCATGATCCTCACCGGCCCCTATCGCGTCGACAGCTATGCCTTCGATGTGAAGGTGGCACTCACCAACAAGTGCGGCAACGGCCCCATGCGCGCACCGATGGCCATCACCAGCTGGGTGATGGAGGGAACGATCGACGCCATCGCAGCCGAGCTCGGTCTAGATCCTCTGGAGGTGCGCCGCACAAACACCGTGCACGCTGGCGACCTGCCCTACACCATGCCGACCGGCGAGGTACTGCTCGACGTCACGCCGTCGGAAACCCTCGAAGCAGCGGCCGCAGCCGTCGACTACGCAGCCTTTCGCCGCCGCCAGACCGAGTCTCGCGACCAAGGCCGCTTCCTCGGGCTCGGACTTTGCACCGTCGTCGAATTCGACCACCTACGGCTCGAAATTCTACAAGGCGGCCGGCATTGCCGGCTCCGGTCACGAAGCCGCCTGGGTGCGCATCGAGCCGTCCGGCGCGATCAACGCCTCCGCGGGAGTCTCCGCGACGGGACAGGGCTACGAGACCGCCCTTGCCCAGGCCGTCGCCGACGGGCTCGGCGTCGATGCCGCCATGGTGCGCATCACGCTGGGGCACACCGACGTCGCGCCCTATGGCATGGGCAGCCGCGGCGCGCGCGGCGGCACAGCCGGCGGCGGCGCGCTCTACCTGTGTGCGCAGAAGGCCCGCGATCACGTCCTGAAAATCGCCACGGCCATGCTGCAGCTTCACGACACGGCCGATCTGACAATGCGCGACGGCAAGATCCTGCGCAAAGGCGCGAGCACCAGCTCCGCGCAGGAGACCGGCCTGACGCTCGCCGACATCGCCCGCACCGCCTATCTCGATCCGCTCGCCTTGCCGGAGGGCTTGTCGCCGGGACTCGATTTTGCGCTGACCTACGATCCCCCGCCAATGACGTATTCGAACGCCACGCACGCCTGCATCGTCGATATCGATATCGAGACCGGACGCATCGCCATCGAGCGATACGTCGTCACCGAGGATTGCGGCACCGTCCTGAATCCGATCGTGGTGCGCGGCCAGCAGCAGGGCGCCGTCGCCATGGGCCTCAGCGGCGCGCTGCTGGAGGAGGTGGTCTACGATCCCGAAACCGGCCAGAACCTGACGAGCACGCTTGCCGACTATCTCGCAGCGACGGCAACGGATCTGCCGGATTTCGACATCATCGCGATGCACACGCCGAGCAGCCGCACGCCGGCCGGCCTCAAGGGCATGGCCGAAGGCGGCGTCATGGGCGCCATCGGCGCGATCGCGAACGCCGTCAACGATGCGCTATCGCCGTTAGGTGTGCGACTGGATCGACAGCCGCTGACACCGCAGCGCATTCGTGCCGCGATCCGTGGCCACACCGGCCAAGATACCGGCATGCGTTAGCGGCGCAACGAACGGCAGCGGCGTCGGCAACCGAAGCCTTCCTGCGTGTAGGCCGCGATGGGCCCAACCCATCGTCGCAGTGGCCGCAGACCAACCATCATAGCTCCGACGTCACGGGCCGCAAGCAAACCCGTTAGCCAGACCGGCTGCGGATACGCTTCAAGGACGCTGAGATCTCGTCGGCCAAGATGCTGGCCACGATCTGCGCGATCCGCGAGACCCGCCGCGCGTTCACCGCAACGCTCACCGATTGCGGATCCGCCGCCTTGTCGCGAATAGGTATGAATTTGAGCGTTCCCTCGATCAACTCAGGCGCCGCGTCGAGCTCGGACGTGAAGGCGATATAGTTTCCGCTGCGTGCCAACTGCTTCATCAACTGCAAGGAGTTGGAGACGACCGGCGGCTTCTGCTGCGCCAGGATCCAGCCGTGCTTGGCATCGAGATAGCGCCGGATCATCAACGAGCGGCTCTGCAGCGCGATCGGATAACCCGATGCCTTCTGCATCGTCGTCGTCCGCGACCGCGCCAGCGGATGATCCGGTGCCACCACGCAGCCAAACGGCAGATCAGCGGAAAATACGATGACGATCTCCCGGTGCGGTGAAAGATTGTAGGCAGCCGTCACGTCGACGTCGCCGTTGACCAGGGCTCCGGCGGCATTGTCGGTGCTCATGATTTCAGCCTCCAGCGAAATCGCCGAATGCTCGTGCGACAGCCGCTCGACGAGCCCCGGCAACAGCCCGTTGGCATGGCTGTCCATGGCGGCCATCCGCACGACGCCTTGATTGAGCCCCTGCATTTCCTTGATCTCAGCTGTCAGCCGGCGCATATCGTTACGCCAGCGCCGGGTCAACTGAGCGACAGCGTCACCCGCCGCAGTCGGGCGCATCCCTTTCGACGATCGCTCGAAGAGCTGCACGCTCAGTTCCGCCTCGATCATGAGCACCTGCCGGTCGATGGCAGAGGCAGCAACATTCAATTCGCGGGCGGCGCGCTGGATGGAGCCGCACCGGGCGACGTGATCGACATATTGCAGGGCAAGGGGCAGATAGCGATCGCTCATGACTGGCATCCATTCTCAAAAAGAGAATGCATGATTGCCGATACGGTGATGGACGGCAACGCTGATCCACCGCACGATCCCTAGACCCTTCTCGACCGACAGGCACCCGTCCAAGGCGGCAGCAGATGGCGGACAGCACCCCGGGACGCTCAGTGACGACGCTGGATCGGCTCAACCGAGCGAGCCCGGCGGAGTTCTCCGCCGTCCTCGGCGCCGTATTCGAGCACTCGCCCTGGGTCGCCGAGCGTGCCCGGGCCAGGCGCCCCTTCTCCGACCTCGCCGCCTTGCACGCCGCCATGATGGACGTCGTCGTCGCCGCGCCCGAGCCAGACGTGCTGGCACTACTGCGCGCGCATCCGGAGTTGGCCGGTCGCGAAGCCCTCGCCGGTGCCATGACCGAAGCCTCGACCGGCGAGCAGGGACGGCTGGAGCTTGATCGCCTGACGCCGGCGGAGTTGACACACATCTCGCGCATCAACGCCGCCTACCGCGAGCGCTTCGGGTTCCCCTGCATCATCGCGCTACGACTGCATGACACCCGTGCCAGCGTTGTGAACGAAATGGAGCGCCGCTTGGAAAACGACCGCGCAAGCGAGATGGAGCGAGCACTCGACCAGATCGCTCACATCACCCGTGGCCGTTTGGAATGCCTCCTGGAGGACTTATGAGATGAGACCGACACCGTTGCTCGGCTTCATGCGATTGTCGGCCCCAGAGAGGCACTGTGCGGGACACGTGCCAGGTACGCGCAGCCCGGTGGGAGCCAACCGATGACCTCGAGCCGCAGCCACAGCCTGACGCTCGATCGCATCACGCACAATTTTGGCGACTTCGTCGCTGTACGCGACATCTCGATCGACATAGCGGCCGGCGAACTGCTCGCGCTGCTCGGCCCCTCGGGCTGCGGAAAATCGACACTCTTGCGCATCATCTCCGGGTTTATCACGCAGTCGAGCGGCAGTGTTCTGTTCGACGGCACTCCCGTCGACGATTTGACGCCCAGCCGGCGCGGCGTCGGCATTGTTTTCCAGAACTATGCCCTCTTCCCCCATATGTCCGTACGCCAGAACGTTGCCTACGGCCTGGAGGCCCAGAAATGGCCGCGCGACCGCATCCCCGCGCGCGTCGATGAGATGCTCGCTCTTGTTCAAATGAGCACCATGGCCGAACGCAAGCCCTCACAGCTTTCCGGCGGCCAACAGCAGCGCATCGCGCTCGCGCGCTGCCTCGCCGTCGACCCCAAGATTCTGCTTCTGGACGAGCCGTTTGGCGCGCTCGACAAGAACCTCCGCCTCGATATGCAGATCGAGGTCAAGCGGCTGCAGCGCGAGTACGGCATCACGACAGTCCTCGTCACCCACGACCAGGAAGAAGCGTTGTCCATGGCGGACCGTGTCGCCGTGATGAACCGGGGTGTCATCGAGCAGATCGCGACCCCAACTAAAATCTACGACCAGCCCGCGACACTGTTCGTCAACGAGTTCGTCGGAACGACCAACATCATCCCGGGCGTCATTGCGGGCCGCGATGGCAGTTCGGCCGAGGTACGCATCGGCGGCGGCACGATCCTGAAAAGCCGGATCGCCATTCCGGCCTCCGCGGGCGAGAACATATCGGTTTCCATTCGCCCCGAACAGCTCCGGCTCCTTGGCGAACCAGGCACCGGTCGCATGAAGGGAACCGTCAAGGCCGTGATGCCGCTCGGCCCGCAAGTCCTCTACGAAATCGCGATCGAAGGTGCCGAGACGATCAAGGTCGCGATGCCGCGCGCCACTGGCAATGCCGACGCGATCGCCTTGGGTACCACGGTTCATGCCGAGCCCCACTCGATCGAAAGCAGTCTCGTGTTCGCAGCAAGGGACCCGCGATAATCGCAGCTTCCTCCGAAAACCCAAAAGGGGAGAGACCCATGACCGATACGATCGATCGAAGGACATTCCTGGCGTCGGCACTCGCCGCCGGATCGGTAGCCATGCTGCCGCGCGGTGCGCATGCACAGGGCGGATCACTCGTGGCGGCGACGTTTCCAGGAACATGGAACGAGGCACACAGGAACATCCTGAAGCCAGCGTTCCAAAAGCGCACGAACGCCAGTGTGACGCAGTCGATTATCCTCGGTCACGACCAGGTGTCCAGGCTCATCGCGGCCAAGGGCGGACAGCCCCCCTTCGATGTCGCCATCTTCGACTCGCCCCAAGTCCTCGATGCGGTGAAGCAAGGGCTCATCGCTGAGTATCCCGTCGCCAAGTCGCCGAATTACGCAGCCTTGCGGCCCGAATACCAGAACAAGTGGGGGCCGGTGATCTCGATGCAGGTTGTCGGCATCGGCTACAATCCGAAGAAGATCAAGGAGCCGCCGAAGAGTTGGGATGACCTTTGGGACCCCAAGTACAAGGGGCGTGTCGGCTTGACCGCGCTGAACAGCCAGCTCGGGATCGCATTCCTCGCCGAGCTCAACCGCCAGAAAGGCGGCACCGATACTAACTTCGAGCCGGCCTTCAAGGCATTGCGCTCGTTGCTCCCGAACGTCGGCGTGATCGGCGCCAATCTCGGAGCCTACGCGACCTTGTGGCAGCAGGAGCAGATTGATATCGCGCCGTACAATTTCAATTTCGTCCAGACGCTCAAGGGCAAGGGCGTGCCCGTCGAACTCTCCATCCCCACAACAGGAGCGGTAGGCTGGCACACAAGCATGCACGTCGTCAGCGCAACCAAGGTCCCCGAGCTCGCAGCGAGCTACATCGACACGCACCTGGATGCCGAAGTCCAGGCGGCGATGGCAAAGCCGCCGTTGAACGTCATCCCAACCAACAGCAAGGTCGGCCTTGACGGCGCCATCACGCAGTCGATCGCCAAGTCACATGAGGAGCTCGGAAAAATCCGCGGCTTTGATTGGGAGGTCTTGAACCCGCAGCGCAGTGCGCTGATCGATCGCTTCAATCGCGAAATCCGCCTGTGACGACGGCAACCAAAGGCATACGCTTCGAAGAGGCGCAGCTCGCTCTGCCGCTGGCCGCGCTCTTCGTTGCGTTCTTCCTTGCGCCGCTCGTCGTGTTGTTCCTGCTTTCGTTGGCGAGTGAGCAGGGCAGCGCGATCTGGACACCCGCGCACTACGTGAAGTTCTTCACCGACCGGTTCAACTATTCGATCCTGATCGACACGCTACTCCTCGGCGTCAAGTCGACTGCGCTCTGCCTCTTGTTCGGCTTCCCCATTGCGTGGGTGGCCGCGCGCGCAAGCGCGCGTTGGCAAAGCGTGATCGTGTTCCTCGTTATCCTACCCCTCTTGACCAGCGTCGTCGTCCGTACCTTCTCCTGGATCGTGATCCTGGGACGGCAAGGCATCATCAACAAGATCGGAATGGGGCTTGGACTTTTCGACGAGCCCATGAGACTGCTGTTCACCGAGGCCGGCGTGGTGCTCGTACTGGCGCAGGTCCAGCTTCCACTGATGGTCCTGCCGATCCTGACCGTGCTGTCGCGGATCGATCCAAATCTCGCCGACGCCTCCCGTGTACTGGGCGCGGGCGAGTGGCGCACTCTGTTTCGCGTAACGATACCGCTGGCCATGCCCGGAATCATCGCGGGCTGCATCTTGACCTACGCGGCATGCGTGACCGCCTTCGTGACCCAGACGCTCATCGGCGGCGCACGGCTGATCTACATGCCCCTGCATATCTATTCGCAGGCGGTGGGCGCCAACAACTGGCCGTTCGCCGCGGCCATCTCCGTGATTTTCATGGTCGCCGTGCTGCTGGTCGTCTTCGCACTCAATCGCCTTAGCCAAAGGTGGGCCGTCAGATGAGCGCCAAACACCGGACAACTGATTGGGAAGCGCTATCCGTCACGATCGTGTTCGGCGCCCTCACCTTGGTCGCAGCGGTCTTCCTGATTGCGCCGACGATCATCGTCATTCTCACATCCTTCACCGCGTCGCAATCTTTGACCTTTCCGCCGAGCGGCCTGTCGCTGCAATGGTACCGCGCGCTGATCGATGCCGATCAGATGCAGCGCGCGGCCTGGACGAGCCTAGTCGTCGCTGTCTGGACGACCGTCATCTGTGTCGTGCTCGGCGTGGCCGCTGCCGTCGCCCTCAGCCGCAGCCGGTCCGCGTGGATGAAGGCGGCCGATACGCTCTTCATGTCGCCGATGGTATTGCCGGCGCTCGCCTTCGGGTTCGCCGCTCTGATCTTCATCAACAAGCTCGGCCTGCGTCCCACGATCCCCACGCTCGTCCTCGGTCACGTCGTCGTCTGCGTGCCCTTCGTCTTGCGCACCACGGTTGCCTCGTTGCAGCAGCTGGATCCAGCGCTGTTGGAAGCCTCCTACAGCCTCGGCGCGAGCTGGTGGCGCACCTTCCGCCGCGTGACGCTGCCCTTGGCGGCCAAGGGCATTGCCGCCGGTGGCTTCCTGGCCTTCATGGCCTCGTTCGACAACGTTCCGGTCTCCCTGTTCCTGGCCGACGAGCGCACCGAAGTCCTGCCCATCCACCTGTGGCAGCAGATCGAATCCAACCTCGACGTGAGGACGGCTGCGGCCTCGGCACTTATCATCGTCCTGACGCTCGCCCTGATGGTGCTGGCGGAGCGGTTTGCCGGACTGACGCGTCAGTTGCGCTAGAGCAGGGACGAAAAGCCATGCCCGGAATGTCCATTCACGTCGTCGACGTCTCTCGCGGTGTCGTCGCAACCGGCATGCGCGTCGCCGTCTTCCTCGTTGCCCAGCCCGCAGCGTCAACCAGCCCGCTGGCGAGCGGCAAGATCGCAGCGGACGGGCTGCTGGCCGATCCGGTCCTCGCGGCGCGTCTCGCCGTAGGCATATACCGCGCCCGGTTTCATGTCGCAGAGTACTACACCACTTCCGGCATCGACCTCCCGACAGTGCCGTTCCTCGACGTCGTCACATACGACTTCGGCATCGCCGATCCCGAACAACACTACCATCTCCCGTTCAAGTGCACCCCCTGGGGCTATTCGTGCTTCCGTGGCGGCGCCTGATCCATTCACGCCGCCCACCCCATCGATGCGATGCTGATACGCCACCAGCCGAATGTCGGCACATGGTCATAGGCAACGTTACCGGCTCGCCCCCTTTCCACGCAGCCACGACAAGCGATGCCGACCGTCGGGACGGCTCAGTGCGGTCGTGATCCCAAAGCACAAGTCGAACAGCTTGCAGCCCACGTCTGCCTCAGGCGCGAATGCGGCCGCGCACGCGCGCGCTAAGTAACGCACCATCGACTTCGTCGCTCAAAAAGCAGGCGGCTGAAGCCGTGTCGCTCAATGATTAGGCTCAGCGTCCAGCGTCCTGGCGAGACCTCCACAAAAATAACATGCAGAATCCGTCACTTAAAAGACATGGGCCGTTTGGCACGCCGATTGCGATGACGTCCAACGAAGCGATCGGCTCCAGCGATCGCAAATGTGTGAGGGGATACAGCATGAGCTTCGACGATCCATTCGATGCTTCCAAAACGCTGCACGGCTCGGGCTGCGGGTGCGGCCGACATGCGAGCGCGGCTGAACACGATGCTGCCGCGCGTGCGAGCGAGGATCTACAGATCCGCCGGGTCGTCGAGGGCGCTGTCGTCCGCGCGATGTTTCCCGTCGACCGTGATCGGCGTGCATTTCTGAAGGCCGTCGGCGCTGGCACAGCGGCCGCCGCGATCAGCCAGTTCTTCCCGATGGCCACTGCCATGGAAGCCTTCGCGCAGTCGGGACCGCTGGAGAAGACGAAGCTCAAGGTTGGCTTCATTCCGATCACCTGCGCAACGCCCATCATCATGGCGCACCCGATGGGATTCTACAAAAAGCACGGACTCGACGTCGAGGTCATCAAGACCGCAGGATGGGCCGTCGTACGCGACAAGACGATCAACAAGGAGTACGACGCAGCCCACATGCTCTCGCCGATGCCGCTGGCAATCACGCTCGGAGCCGGTTCCAATCCGCTGCCCTATACCATGCCGGCAGTCGAAAACATCAACGGTCAGGCCATAACGCTCGCCGTCAAGCACAAGGACAAGCGCGATCCAAAATCCTGGAAGGGCTTCAAGTTCGCCGTACCCTTTGACTATTCGATGCACAACTACCTGCTGCGCTACTACCTCGCAGAGCACGGTATCGATCCCGACAAGGATGTGCAGATCCGCTCCGTGCCGCCGCCGGAGATGGTCGCCAACCTGCGCGCCGACAACATCGATGGATTCCTCGCGCCCGACCCCGTCAACCAGCGTGCCGTCTACGATAATGTCGGTTTCATCCACATCCTGTCGAAAGAGATCTGGGACCGGCATCCTTGTTGCGCCTTTGCGGCGAGCCAGGAGTTCGTCTCCACGATGCCGAACACCTATAAGGCGCTGCTAAAGGCGATCATCGACGCGACCGCGTTCGCGACCAAGTCGGAGAACCGCAAGGAGATCGCGGCGGCCATTGCGCCAGCGAACTATCTGAACCAGCCCGTGACGGTCGTCGAGCAGGTTCTCACCGGCACGTTCGCAGATGGACTGGGCAAGGTGCAGAAGGTACCGGACCGCATCGATTTCGATCCGTTCCCCTACGAGAGCTTCGCCATCTGGATACTCACGCAGATGAAGCGCTGGGGACAAATCAAGGGTGACGTCGACTACGCCAAGGTGGCAAAGCAGGTCTACCTGGCGACCGATGCCGCCAAGCTGATGGCCGACGTCGGTCTGAAACCTCCCGCATCAACGTCGAAGACCTTCGTCGTCATGGGCAAGACGTTCGATCCCGCCAAGCCCGAGGAGTACATCGCAAGCTTCCCCATCAAGCGGACCTGACCCTCCAATGCAGGCCAGTCTCAAGAATCAGGGCCGCGGTGGTGTCGTTCGCACTGCTCGTCGCATTCCTATTAGTGTGGCACGTGGCCGTCTCCGGCCGCGTAGCCACGCAGGCAATGGACCCCGAGTATGCGAAACTCATGGGCGCGACTGCAACACAAGGCACGTCCGCGATGCCAGGGCCTACTGACGTTGGCTTCAAGCTCTTCGACCATCTGAGCCGACCATTCTACGACAATGGCCCGAACGACAAGGGGGTCGGCATCCAGCTTGCCTATTCGATCGGGCGTGTTCTGCTGGGATATCTTGCGGCGCTCGCAATCGCGGTTCCACTCGGTTTCCTGATCGGCATGTCGCCCCTCATGAGCCGCGCGCTCGACCCTTTCATCCAAGTGCTGAAGCCGATCTCACCCCTCGCCTGGATGCCGCTTGCACTCTACACCATCAAGGATTCCAACGCGTCCGCCATCTTCGTCATCTTCATTTGCTCGGTCTGGCCAATGCTGATGAACACGGCCTTCGGCGTGGCAAGTGTGCGGCGCGACTGGCTGAATGTTGCCCGCACGCTCGAGTTGGGCACCTGGCGCACGGCCTTCCAGGTGATCCTGCCGGCTGCCGCGCCGACCATCGTCACAGGCATGCGCATTTCCATCGGCATCGCATGGCTCGTGATCGTCGCAGCCGAGATGCTCGTTGGCGGAACAGGCATCGGCTACTTCGTCTGGAACGAGTGGAACAATCTGTCGATCACCAATGTGATCATTGCGATCCTGCTCATCGGCCTCATCGGCATGGTACTCGATCAAGCGATGGCGCAGTTGCAGCGCCTCGTCGCATTCGTGGAATGAGGAAGGGCGATGAGCAACGTCAAGGATCGCAGCAAGGTGAAGCCGGTCATTCAGATCGAAGGCCTCGCCCGTCACTTCCGTGAAGCCGACGGCAAGGGTACGCTCACCGTGTTCGAGGACCTGTGGCTCTCGATCGCACCGGGCGAGTTCGTCTGCGTGATCGGCCACTCTGGCTGCGGAAAATCGACGATCCTCAACATTCTCGCAGGCCTCGACACGCCAAGCGAAGGCGTCGTCGTCGTCGCGGGCAAGGCGATCGATGGGCCGAGCCTGGACAGGGCGGTCATATTTCAGGGCCATGCACTAATGCCGTGGTACTCGGCTCTGCGCAATGTCGAGCTGGGCGTCGCCTCCCGTCACCGCGACTGGACAGCCGAGCGCATCCGCGAGCACGCACTGCGCTATCTGGATCTGGTGCATTTGGCCGACGCAGCCCACAAGCGCCCGTCAGAGCTGTCGGGTGGCATGCGCCAGCGCGTTGGCATCGCCCGCGCACTTGCCGTCGAGCCGAGGATCCTGCTGATGGACGAGCCGTTCTCGGCGCTCGACGCGCTGACGCGCGGCTCGCTACAAGACGAGGTGCTCTCCATTCGCCAATCCAGTGCGCAGACGATCTTCATGATCACGCACGACATCGACGAGGCCATGCTGCTTGCCGATCGCATCGTGCTGATGACGAACGGCCCCAACGCGCACATCGCCGAGATCGTAGAGAACACCCTGCCGGTAAATCGCAGTCGCGAGACACTGCACAAGCACCCGAACTACTATCCGCTGCGAAATCACTTGCTCGAGTTCCTGACGACCCGATCACGAGAACTCGCCGGCCGCGAGGTCGACGTAACATTGCGACGTTCGCCACCGATTGTCAGGCCGGAAGCCTCAGCGTCCGTCGAACGGAATGATGCGAACGAGGCTGCCCCGGGTAAGAGTAGGGGCGAAAAGCCGACGCCGCCGCACCGTTCGCGACCGGTAGGTCGCATTCGCATCTCGCGGGCGCAAGGCACAAACCCGTCGACACAAAGCCCTCGTCCCACCGATCGAGGCCGCAAACCGGCAACACGCAAACCCAAGTGGAGGTAATCCGATGAAGAGAGAAGCACTCACCGAGAAGATCCTCGACATCAAGCGCGAAAAGGGATGGACCTGGAAGCAGATCTGCGAGGAGATCAGCGGCATGAGCCCGGTGCTGATCGTTGGCGCCCTGCTAGGCCAGCACAAGCTCGTCAAGCCGCTGGCAAAGAGGGCGGCTGCCATGTTCGGTCTCTCAGACGCCGAGGAGAAGATGCTGAACGAGGTCCCCATGCGCGGCAGCGCCACACCGATGCCGCCGACCGATCCCCTCCTCTACAGGTTCTACGAACTCGTGCTCGTCAACGGTCCGGCGTGGAAGGTTCTTATCGAGGAGGAGTTCGGAGACGGCATCATGTCCGCGATTGATTTCGACATGTCGATGGAGCGCCTTCCCAACGAGAAGGGGGACCGCGTGAAGATAGCCATGAGCGGCAAGTTCCTGCCCTTCAAGTACTACGAGAACGAGCAGGGAATTCCGGCCTACGGCTTCAAGGAGGACTGACAGCAACGCAACCAACAGTCCACGCCCGCTAGGCGGAAGCCTCGGATTGGGGACGGACACCTGACCGACGCTCCGTCCGCTGCCGAACAGGGGAACCGGCTGACCTCAAGCTGGTGTACACATCAAAGCACGCACCAGCCAGTACTTGCATCGCAATTTGCAGGCAAATGTCACACAGCGTTGCAGCCCCGATGGTCAGTCACGGATGTGCCGCCGCCACACACGCGAACGTGCGGTAGAGCTGCCTCCATCCGCCGAGCAAGAACCGCTTGGACTGCAGGCAAACGATAGATGAGCGCGTGGCGACGCGCTGCCTACCCCGAGCTGTGGGCGTGACCCGTGGGCGTCCAACCCTGCGATCGAGGTAGCGCACTCGCTCCGGGCGCTCGGGTCAGCTGGTTCGATGTCGCCCGGTGCATGGCCAGAATTGGACTGGACCCGACGAAGTTCGACACGCTCGTCCTCAGGCAGACGAAGGCAGTGCTGATCCATCGACGATACGGCAATCTCCGCGCAACCGCTGCACCTTGGTCACCCCAAGATCGAAAGGACCGGCATCCCTCGGCATCGACGTCGCTGATGCGATCGAGATCGCCGAGAAGATCGGCATCCAAACCTCAGACCGAATTCCCCCCCGCGCGGACGCGGCTGGCGGCGCCTCCCGCCTCGCAAATCGCCCCAAGCGCGACGGCAGCATTGGGGATCGGCCTTCCGTCGCCGGTCGAGCATTGGCATTCAGCAAGCCGGCACGCTCGCCTGTCTGGCGCGGCTGCGGTTGAAGTGATCCAACATGCACCGTCAGGCTGCCGACACGACGGCCGCAGAGTTGACCAATCTTGGACAAACTGCCCCCCGTACAGCTGCGCGTCTCGTTGCCCGAACGCGCCATATCGTGCGACGGCACCAACGCGGATGCGGAGTGGGCATCTGACGCGCAAAAAATAATGTTAACCCGCCCCGCCGGACGCGCCATCAGCGCGTGAGAAAGTAGAATGGCGCACCCGGCGGGATGAAAGCGTGAATTCGGCTCAAGCTGAAATCGCGGCCTGACTTATCATCAGCGGTGCGCGTCGCCTCTCCATGACAAGACAATTGTCTCGTCCCAAGCAGCTGCGCACAATGCGCAGGCAGATCCATTCCATGGAAGGCGGAGCAGGCGCCATCCGCTAAATGTCCCCGACATCGTCCGGGACTCAATTTCCGCGGCGGATCGCGCCAGAGCACCATGGATCCGCCGAGCGGCATCGTGGAGGCCATCAAAAACGCTGAATTGGCGTTTCGAGCGCAAGCGACATGGCGTGCAAAGTGCCTGCCCAAATTCAATTACTGCCATTCTCGCACCTCAGAACCCATTGAAAGCCTGCCCCAATGTTTTCGGATCGTAGTGCCTGGATTGGGCCAGCCAATATCCTCTGCTCCCGCAATCGAGCTCCAACGTATGCAGCGATACGACGCGCGCTAAGAGCCCGTCCTCAAAGTTCTTGAGTTCCAGGGAATCGGTTGTGATTCTGTGTGGCCGTGCGCGTGATTCGCGAGCGGGCCGAGGATGTGGACGAACGATAACCGGGCAACCTACGAGCGCAAGAGCTGCCGATATCCGAGCGATTTGACCGACGAGGAGTGGGCGATCATCGCGCCGCTGATGCCGCCACCGAGAAAAGCTCGGCGTCATCCGGTGCCGGAAACACGCGATCTGTTGAACGCGATCCTCTACGTGCTGACGACTGGGTGCCAGTGGCGCCAGCTGCCGAAGGATTTTCCTTCCAAGAGCGTCGTGCACGACTACCTCGTGTGCTGGGACCGCGACGGCGTGCTCGCGCGTGTGCATGACGCGCTCTACGTGAAAGCGCGGGAACTCGCGGGGCGAAACGCGACAGCAAGCCTCGCCATCGTCGACAGCCAGAGCGTGAAAAGCGCAGAAAAAGGGGGGCCTCGATCGACCCCTGCGGGTACGACGCGGGCAAGAAGGTCAAAGGCAAGAAGCGCCACATCTGCGTCGATACGCAAGGCCTGCTGATCAACTTCGCGATCACGCCTGCCAACATCCAGGACCGCGATATGGTCGCGCCCTTGCTTGCCATCGCGGCGCGGCGCTGCCCGACGCTTGCGCTTGCCGTCGCCGACGGCGGCTATCAGGGCGATCCGACTGCGACAGCCGTGCGCGAGGACGCCGGCCTGCCGCTCGAGATCGTCAAGCGGTGCGACGCGGCGAAAGGCTTCGTCATTCTGCCCAGGCGATGGATCGTCGAGCGCACATTCGGCTGGCTCGGCCGCTGCAGGCGTCTGGCCAAAGACTACGAGAACCGCGTGCGCACCGCAGCCGCATTCCTCGTCATGGCTCTCATCCGGCTGATGCTCCGGCGAATTGCCAGAGTGCTGAAATAGAGCCAGAATTATGAGGACGGACTCTAAGGCAGAGGCACCGATCAATGTCAGACATTTTCTTCAGTGCAATTCCACTGCTTAACTCAGAGTTTCGAGCGCGCGTGTAAGTCAATGAGCCTTGCACAAAACTCAAACGCCGCTTTCGCGGATCACGACCTTGAGAATCCGCCTCCAAGTGCGCGCAGCCAGAACTCTCGGCTCTGCCGGTCAGATGCAGCGTCCCGCGTAGAGAACGACCGATGAAGCAGTTGTCCTCGTCTTTCACCACTTGACCTGACAATAAAAATTGTCCCGTCACTGGAACGAGTTGACGTGCTTCGCCGACACGCGAAACGAGTCGAGCCGCGACACCGCCCCCGTAGTGCGATGATAGCTCGTGAAGATCCATTGCGCCCGTACCAACGGCCGAGATGCGTTCGACCCTGATCCGAAGTCTAGGTGAAGTGAGGACTTCTGGCACGAACTGACCGGGTGCCGCCAGGTCGATGCGGGCTACGTTGTCCTCGGCGACGTAACCGCGCAAGCCGCACGCAACTCCCGGTGCGATCAGGGTCACAATGTCCGCACGCTGAAGCCAGCGACCAACATGCAGGTTTGGGGTCAGATCGACGACGCGACCGCTTACTGGAGCGATCAACTGAAGCTCCGCCATCTCGTTCCGCAGGCCGGCAAGTTTGGCCAACTCGCTATCAAACGTTTGCTCCAACACAATCAAAACACCTCGATCGACGCGATCGCCAGCGCTACGCGCGATACGCCAGCGCGTCGAGGCGATCTTGAGCTCGGTCCGCCGGATCTCCTGCTCGATTTCGGGAGAATTCAGCGCCAGGAGCGGCGCGCCAACCTCGACATGCTCACCAGAGCGTACGAAGGTCTCGACAATTCGCGAACTCCGTGGCGGAAACACCTGAACGAGATCGCGGTCCTCGACCAGCGCAGGGACCATGATCGACGTCGAGAACGGAACGAACGCAGCCACCAGCGCCAATACCACGACTGCGCCGAAGCATAGGCCGCGTCGGCGCTCGATGATTCTTGCGCGCACCTTACACCACTCCTTCAGTTCGCCCCAGATCGGGCCCAGAACGAAATAGATGATCTCGACAAGAAACAGCGCGATGCCCAGCAGTTTGAACCCGATGTGGTAGACGAGTAGAGCGATGCCGACGAATAGAACGAGCCGATATAGCCACGTAGCCCACGCGTAAACGACGAGCCAGCGTCGCGTGAGCGGCGGCAACCGTTCGGGCGGATCAGCGCCAAGACCAAGCAGCAGCTCTCGCATCTGCCAGCGCGCGAGCGCAAACGAGCGCTGCTGCAAGTTGTCGATTCCAAGGAAGTCGGCCAGGATGTAGTAGCCGTCGAAACGCATGAACGGGTTGAGGTTCAATCCGAGTGACAGGAGCCAGCTCGTCGTGGCGATTGCAAAAGCGATGCTGCGCGAAACCCCGTCTGGCAGGACTGCCCAGGCCAGCGTCGCCAGGCAAGCGAGCGACGTCTCCACGACAAGGCCTGCACTGTCGATTGCCAGCCGCTGTCTCCCTGATCTCAGTCGCCAAGCGTCGCTGACATCGGTGTAGAGCATCGGTACAAGCACCATGAAGCAAACGCCCATGGTCGGCACACGACAACCGTAGTGTACCGCAGTTATCGCGTGCCCCAACTCATGCAGAGACTTCACCACGACGAGCGTCAGCGCAAAGGCAAGTGCGCCTTCGACGGTCATCATATGCGAAAACGTCGTGACGAACGCGTCCCACTGCCTCGTCACGAGATAGAGCCCGAGAACGCCGATGTAAACGACTGCAATCGCGGCAGCGCGCGTGAATAGAAATGCGAGGTGCGGTGCGAGCCAGCTCAGCGCACGCTGCGGTCTCACCAATGGGATCTTTACGAATAGGTAGTTGTGTATCAACCACCCCAACCACGACTGACGCCCCTTGCGTGCGATAGCGGCAAGCCTACGCCAACCGTCTACTTCTGACGGGATAACGAGCTGACTGTCCGCCAGGAACTGGACGAACGTCTCGATGCGCGCCGCATCGATACCGGCGTCGAACCGCGTGTTGGCGGCATGAGCCAGCTCGCTCACAGTCCGGCATGAAGGCCACAGCGAGAGGAGCTGCGCTGCCGTCTCGTCGAAACGATAGTAGCGTTGCCGCAGAGGATCGTGAACAACGATCCCGGCTTCATCCGCGGCTGCGACGACCTGGAGATCGCCGCGTAGTTCCGCCAACGGGACCTCGCAGAGTTGCTGCGTCTGGGCAGCACGCATTTAGAGACCCAACCACTGCCGTGCGGCGCTCAGAGGCCGACGGAATAATACAAGACCGAGGGGCGCGGGGTTACCCTGGATCTGTGCCGTGCCACGTAGACCGATACGCGGAGTGAACGGCACCGTCCGATCGATTTCGACATACGCCCTGAAGGCCAAGACATCGCTGTCACTCGCCCGCGCCTTGTAGTCGGCCCTGACGATGCGCCCAGTCAGCCAGTTGAGCGGATCAACATCAAGGAACAGTCGAGCCGTACCGGCGTCCCGCAGCGCAATTGCGTCGGCGAGTGCAACATCAATGCGTGCTTCCACTTTCGCCGGCTCGGCGATCTCCATCAGCCGCTCACCCGTCACGACAGGCTTGCCCATCAGGGCCCGGCGGTCGGGATAGACGGCGATGCCGTTGCGGTGTGCCCTTAGCACCGACCTGGCCAATAGATCGTTTGCGTAGTCCAACTCAGCCTTCTTCAATGCGAGCTCAGCTTCCGCGAGCCCTAGCTCCTGGCGCCCCTTGGCATCCCCAAAAGCGAGCAAATTGAGCTGACGGACCCGCGCTTGCGCAACCGCCACCTCACTTAGCGCAATGTCGCGCTTGTTGCGCAGAGTCGTATCATTGAGCCGGATGATGACGTCCCCGATCTTCACTGACGTGTTTGGATCGACATCGATCGCCGCGACGACCCCATCGAAGGGGGCAGCGACGATTTCAGGGGCTGCGGCAACGATTTCGACGGGAGCAAGAGCCGTCATCGGCACCGGCACGAACATGGCGACTGCAGCCATCACCATGAGCGTCGTGCGCCAGCGCATGGCGTACGACTTGAAGCTGCCGAGCCTGCTAGCCGGCTGCAGCTCCCGCCAAGCGTGAGCATAAGTTGCTCCCAGGCGGTGAGAGATCGCGACATCGCCCGACGACCATACGCTCTCCCGAGCCATCAGCATGCCAGCGAACGGCACCCCCTTACGCGGCATGAACGGAACCCAAGCCATCTCGCGGAATGGATACGCTGCCGCCAGATCGGACTTTGGATCGCAGAACGCAGGCAGCGTGAATTCGATCGCCACACGCAGCCCATTCTCGCGTGAGAGACGACGCATCAGAACTGCGACATCGGCAAGCAGGATCGATGTAGGGTCGATACTGCTCATACCGGATAGGCACACGACCCTCGTGTTGCCGCCCTCATTGCAAGCAACAAGGAAAATCTGGCGCGCGCGGTTCAATTTTCGCGTCTGATTGACGATGAGATGCTGCAACTCAGTGATATCGACCGCGTTGCGTGCTTGCTCCTCGATCTTCAGCAACAGCTCGAGCGGCGCTTGCGTCGTCGCTTGAGCTAAGGCCTGGGCTCTAGTTTCGGCAGAAGCGAGGGACGGCCCCTGCCGCGACATGGCATCCGGCTGCTTCGGCTGCTCGGGACCAGGCGGCGCCTGCGGTGATCGATGTGTAGCATGTGTGCCGCCAGTGCGCCGAGCTGACGTGGCATGCAGAGTCCTTTCGGCTTCAGACATGCCCTAACGTGCTCCGACTACTGCGCTCGCCTGGCCGCTCATGCCGGGCAAGACATCTGGCCTCGGCGAAACGAACTGAGCGTAGATTTTGGCCGTTTGACTGACGGTATCGATGGCACCGGCAGTGCGGACGACACGCGCACGCAGACGCAGGCCCGTTTCCTCTGTTTGGAAGTCTAGTTCGGTACCTGGACGCAAAGCCAACAGATCACGGGACGGTACAATGATCTCGATCTCAAGCTGGTCGAGGCTCGCGATCGTCATCAGCGGTCGATTGACAGGCGCCATCTCATGTCGGGCAACGCTGAGCTCGACCACGGCTCCATCGAACGGCGCATCGACGCGGCAACTGGTGAGCCGCTGCTTCATGGCCAGCCACTCCGCGTTCGCTTTGTCATGGCGTGCCTTCGCGACCTCGACGTCACTCCGATTGGAAGCGCCGTTGGCGACCAAATACCGGTTGGTCTCGACCTGAATATCGGCCTCTCGAGCCGTCGCAGCGAGTGCCGCAAGCTCGTGGCGTTGGCGCCGACAGTCGAGTTCGATGAGCCGCTGCCCCTTCTTAAAGCGTTCACCCTCGCGGACATCGAGGGCGGAAATCGGAGCGACGAGATCCGTCGAGATCGCAGCCTGATGCATCGACTTCACGATCCCCCGCCACCCGGCGTCGGTCGCTTCTGCGTCAGGCGGCAACGCGGCAACCAGACCGAGGACTGCACCAGTCAATGCCGGGACAAGGCGACGGACGTGCGCCCGGCGACCAAGGCGCCGATCGGAAGTTTGCGGCATAGCTGGAATACGCACCATGCTCACTGGGCCAGCTCGGCGCTGACGATCTGCACGACGGCACTGCCGGCATCTCGAACAGCTTGCACCGTCTCGCGCAACGACATGTCCGCCAGACCCGGCACCTGTGGATCAATCCCCATCGAAGTCCGCACGAAGGCGAGGGCCGCCTGCTTTGCGGCAAATGCAATATCGAGCTTGGCTTCCGCCACGAGCATGTTGAGCTCCTCGCGGGCCAAAGTCTGCCGGCTGAGGCGATCCGCTGCAGCCTCTATGCGGATCTGCGTCAGGAGACGGCGCTGCACGTCGCGATAGCGCTTGGCAGTCGCGTGCTCCTTGGTGGCGTGTGCATAGCGGATGCGACTGACATAAACCTGCGTCATCACCGCCATAGTCACGGCCAACACCTTGTTGTCGAGCATCTCGTCCTGCTGCTCGACCAGGGCTCGCTTCGCCGGATAGGAGAACACGCGCAACAGGTTCCAACTCGCCTTGGCGCCCCAGTATTGCCAGTGGTTATCGAGCAGGAACGAGTTGCTGTCGAAATTGGCTGCCATGATCAGGTTGAGACCCGGCAACAGCTCCAGCAGCGCGGCGTGCGCTTCCTGCTCATTGATTCGCTTGCGGTAGGCTGCCTCGCGCAGCTCGGGCCGATTGGCGACTGCGGTGTGCAGCAGGCTCATCATGTCGCCACGTGGCAGTGCCTGCGCTCCACCGCCGCTTCCCGATACGCGGAAGCGTATCCCCGGCGGTACGTTCATCAACGCCCCGAGCTGCGCGTGCGCGGAGTTGAGTTCCCGCTCGAGCTCGCCGATCGCGCGCTGGATTTCCACGACCTCGCGCTCGTACGTCAGGGCGGTGATCGGCGAGGCTACCTGATCGCGCGATACCCGGCGCGAAGTCTCGCTCGACGCTGCGCGCGAGCCGTTCGACCCGCTCGATCTGGCCGAGCAGGCGCTGCGCACTGACCATACGCCAGTAAGCTGCGCGCGTTTCCTCGACGATGCGCAGGACGACCTTGCGCCGCAACTCGTTCTGGATGAGCGCCTTGTCGGCCGCTTGCCGAGCCCGAACGTAGGAGAGACCGAAATCCAGGATATTCCAGCCGAACGTCGCATCGCGTGACCGCAGGCGCTTGTCCTGACTGGTCGAGGTCGCAAGAACTCTCGACACCCGTGAAGACGTTGCGACTGCTGGAGGCCGAAAAACTGTCGCGAGCGGAATAGCCGGAGTTGGCGACGACGGTCGGCAACAGACTATAGTGTGACAGGTTGAGTTCACGCTCGCGCACTGCGTACTCGGCCTGCTCGACACGATGATCGAGATTGTACTTGAGAGCCCGCGCGATCGCCTCGTCGAGACTGACGGCCCTCACGATTGGCTCTTGGCCGACTGCGACATTGGCGATCGATGTCTCGGCGAGGGTGCTCAGCTGGGCCGTCGACAGCTCGGTTGGTTTGACCGCGCAACCGCCAGAGATGGCGCCCACGATGCCGATGGCCAGCGCCACCGAGCGGCGATGCTTGAGTGTCATCTGAGTTCCCCGTGTGAAGCATTGGCAAGAGGCCACGCCGTCATACGCAGAACATGCCGACAACCATAGATTGAATAGATCCTACCGTAGTGCCCAGTCAACTGAAATTACGACCTCTAATTGTAGATGCTGAGCAACACTGGCTCACCCACCCACGTGGCCGCCGGAAACCATAAAATAGACAATTATATAACAAAACCGGCCAACTTGAGCCCGCCAGTTGCGCTGAACTATCATATTGCACAAGCACTTCACCTCTGCACTTAACTTTCCTACAACCATTGATTGCAATAACCCTATGCACGCCAAGATTGTTTTGCGCCCCGTCGGCCAACCTGGAAAAGCGCGCCATGACCCTGAAATTGCCCCCCCACACCACCACCCGCACCGTTGCCGACGCAGCACACGAGGATCTGCGAACGCAGGCCGGGCCCTCCATGTCGTTTCGGGCGCTGGAGCCGCGAATCGCCTTCGACGCGGCGATGGCCGAAGCGATTGATCAAACGAATGACGTCGCAATTCCCGCTCAGGCGCCCGCTGCCGCCGACATGCCGCCGCTGCTCCCCGTCGATATCCAGGCCCTGGCCGGTCTGCTGACCGACGCCATCGATTCTGCCGCTTCCAAGCCGAAGCCGAAGCTGAAGCGACCGACCGATCGACCATCGTATTCATCGACGCCGCCATCACCAGCCCGGCACTAATCGCGGCCGCCGCGCCGCAGGGCGCCGAGATCGTGGTGCTCGAAGCCGGCCGCGATGGCGTCGCACAGATAGCTTCCCATCTCGCCGGCCGCAGCGGCATCGATGCGGTCCACATCATAAGCCACGGCGAAGTGGGCGAGTTGCGCCTGGGCAGTTCCCAGCTGAAATCTATCCTCGATCAGTGGTCAGCATGCCGACGAGCTCTCTTCCATCAGGTCGGCGCTTTCCGAAGATGCCGATATCCTGATCTACGGCTGCGACGTTTCTGCCGGCGAAGCAGGCGCCGCTTTCGTAACTGCGCTGGCTACCGCAACCGGCGCCGATATTGCAGCGTCAACAGACGACACCGGCCACGCCTCGCGCGCCGGCGACTGGGATCTGGAGACACGCACCGGCCTGATCGAGGCCGGCCTCATCGACGCGCCGGAATGGAATGGTCTTTTGGCACCATTCAACATCTCGGCGTCGACGGCGCCGGTCGTGCGCGATAACACCGGCGCGGTCGTCTCCGCTGCAACGGGCGGTGACGGTGTAACCCGCCATGTCACCGACTTAACGAAGATGGTCGGCACAACGGCTCTCTGGCAAAATGCCGGCTTCGTCGGCTCAACGGCGATCGACCTGCGCGCGACTGTCATCAGCGTCCTCGACACCAATCCCAACGCCGGCCAGGATCCGACCCTGAACTTCGCCGTCAGCAACGGGGACGACGCCTCGGTGCGCATCGAGAATGCTGAGGTCAGAATTCGGTGGGATGCGTTTGCGGCCGGAACCTACAATCCGACAACGGGAACCGGCGTCGTCGCGCAGGGAGATGTCGGCTTCTTCATTCGTGACATTGATGCCCAGGGCCACCTCTACAGCGCGCCCGGCGTGATGACATACTATAACATGACGGGCATCAAGCCGCAGGAATCCGTTCGTGCCGAGTTCGACCAGTTGTACTCCTATCAGTCCGAGGCACCGGGCATCACGCACCTGACGATCGGATTGAACATTGACCCGGATACCGGACTGACCGTCACCAATCCAGCCGATCCGTCGTACGGCAAGATCACCGCGACCAATCTCGTCGATACGGAGCTTGCCGGCTCCGAATCCGGCGTGAAATTCAACTGGAACAACGTCTCGTCGTGGGAGGTCACCTATCGCGTGGCGCCGCCGCCGGGTGTGCTGCAGTTTGATGCCGTGCCGACCAATGGCGTGGCCGACGGCTCACTGACCGGCACCTCGCACGGCCAGCGCTTCTTCGATCACGACGGCGACGGCGACCTCAGTTTCGTGTCTGCGAGCACCGCCTTCATGCGCCAACTCGACCTCGACGCAGACAACAGTACTCAAACAGGAACCGGCTACCAGACGACCTTCACGGAAAACGGATCGGCGGTCGCGGTCGTCGATGTCGACGTCGACATCACCGGCCTCGACTCGAATATCGCAAGCGCCACTATCTCCCTGACCAACGCCAAGGCCGGCGACCAGCTCCTCGTGAACGGCAGCGCGGCCTCAAGCGGAACAGTCAATGGCCTCGCCTACACCGTGACCAACACAGGCGGTGCGATCACCATACAGCTGACGGGCGCGACGACCGATCCTTCAATCTATGAAGCCGCGCTGAATCAGATCCGCTTCACCAACACGTCCGAAGCGCCCGACGCCGCCGACCGCTTGATTGAGGTGACCTTCAACAACGGCTCGGTCGACAGCAACACGGCCCTGTCGACCATCCACGTCACGCCGGTCAACGACGCACCGGTCGCCATCGATGACGGTCCGATCACGGCGGTGCCGCTGAGCACCCTCAATATCAATGTTCTTCCCGACAATGGCAGCGGCGCCGACAGCGATGTCGATGGCGACGCCTTATTCGTCACCGGCATCGTCGACCCAGCCAATCAGGGTGTGGTGATTGCCATTGGCGGGGGTAATCCGTCGACTGTCACGCTCGCCAGCGGCACGACCGTCACGCTGAAGCCCGACGGCACGCTCGATGTCGTGATGTCGCCCGGAAATTCCGATACCGAGACCTTCGATTACCGGATCTCCGATGGCAACGGCGGGACCGATACGGCGACCGTGACACTCGCCCGCGATAGTGACGCCGACGGCATCATCAACGCCACCGACATCGACGACGACAATGATGGTATTCTGGATACGGTCGAGGGACTGCAGCCGCCGGGTGCTATCGCAACTGTCCCAACCCTCTCGGGTATTGCATGGATGGGCGACACGGCCTCTACGGTTTCTGCCGCCACCAACATGTCGCTTCAGTCACCGTCCGTGAGTGCGTACCAGATTTATCCTGCAGGAACCTCTGTCAATGACAGCAATGTGCTCGACGTCGTATCGGGGGACCGATGGGTGCGGGCCAATAGCGGTTCAGTCACAATTTCATGGAGCACGCCGGTACCAGCTAATGAAATCGCCTTCTACCTCTTTGATATGGACCGCGGGACCTATAGCGCCAGCTTTTCTGTCACAGGCGCGGCCGGAACCACTGACTTTGCGCTCTATGAAAAGGGGAGCCCTGGTCCGACAAGCTACAACTCAGCGACTGGCGTTCTTGACATCAGCACACCGAATGATGATTTCGGCGATGCCAACGTTGAGGCTTACCTCGTTGGCACCTCAAGCGATCTGGTAAGCTCGATTACGATAAGTTTCTCGGGCGGAGTGAACTCTGATCTTGTCGCGGTGGGTCTCTTTGCCATTAAGGCGGGCGCTATCGATTCCGACAACGACGGCCTCCATGACCACCTCGACATCGACAGCGACAACGACGGCATCACCGACAACGTCGAAGCGCAGACGACGGCGGGCTACATCGCGCCGTCGGGCACCGACACGGACGGCGATGGCCTCGATGACGCCTACGACGCCACAGGTGCGTCTGGCGCCACGGGCTCGAACGGCCTGACGCCGGTCAATACCGATAGCGACGGCATCGCAGACTACACTCGATGCCGACAGCGACAACGACGGCACGGCCGACATCGCCGAGCGCGGCGACGGCCAGCCGACCTCGCTGACCTCCACCACCGACACCGACGGCGACGGCCTCCTCGACATCTTCGAGGGCGGCAACGCCAACGACGGCTTCGACGTCAACGACGAGAACCTTTCCGGCACGACATTCAACCTTGCCGACACGGACAACGACACGGCGGCCAATGGCGCGGGTGCAACGCCGCTCATCAACGATCTCGACTATCGCGACAACAATGAGCCGCCGGTCGCAATCGACGATACGCTGTCGACGAACGAGGACACGAACCTCGTCGACGAATATCATCACGGCGAACGGTATCGACAGCGATCCAGATAGCGATCTGCTGACCATCGTGTCCGCCACCATCGATATCGACGGCGACGGCAACCAGGACACTCTGCCGCTCGGCACCGCGACGCCGATCATCGTCGGCGGCAACACGATCGGCACGTTGTCGCTGAATCGCGACGGGTGGGCTGATCTTCGCGCCGGAGCCAAACTTCCACGGTGCAATACCGCCGATCACCTATACCCTATCGGATGGCAGCAACCAGACCGATACCGCGGTTGTTCTCATCACCGTCAACGACGTCAACGATCCGCCGATCGCGACCGCCTCGACCTCGTCGGGCAACGAGGACACGGACATTCCGGTCAACCTCGCAGGCACCGATATCGATGGCACGATTGCGTCCGTTACCGTCACGTCGCTGCCGCCGGTGGCCGAAGGCGTGATCTACTACGCCGACGGCACCACCCCGGTTTCGACATCGACGCCGCTGACGCCGGCGGAAGCTGCCTCGCTCGTGTTCGTGCCTGCCACGAACTTTAACGGCACCGTTACGATCCCATTCGCCGTCACAGACAATGATGGCGCGTTCTCCACGCCCGCCAACGAGGTCATCACCGTCAACGCGGTCAACGACGCACCCGTCGATGGCGACGAGACCAACACGGTCGCCGAGGACGGCACACTGATCGTGGCCGACGGCTCGCCCGACGACCTGCTCGCCAACGCATCCGACCCTGACGGAAACACGCCCGTCATCACGAGCTTCACGATCAACGGCGTCACACACGCGCAGAACTCGATCGTGGCGATCCCGGGCGTTGGCAATATCCGGATCCAGGCGAACGGCGCCTACAGCTTCTCGCCGCTTGCCAACTTCAACGGCGCCGTGCCGACGATCACCTACACCCTGACGGACGGGTTCGGCCTCACCGATACCTCGACGCTCGACATCATGGTGACGCCCGTCACCGATGCCCCGGTTGCGATCAATGACACGGCGTCGGGTGCGGAAGATGCCCCGATCGCGGGCAACGTCATCGGCAACGACACCGATGCCGACGGCGACACGCTGACTGTCCAGGACTTCGCGGTCGGCGGCAACACCTACGCGCCGGGCACGACCGTCAACCTGGCAGAAGGCGACCTGACGGTGAACACCGACGGAACGTTCACCTTCACGCCTGCGCCGAACTTCAACGGTTCGGTCCCGCAGGTCACCTACACCGCCACCGACAGCAACGGCGGAACCGACGCGGCGAGGCTCAACATCACGGTCACCCCCGTAAACGACGCTCCGATCGCAATGGCTGACACCAACTCCGGTACGGAATCCCAGTTGCTTTCCGGCAACGTCATCGCCGGAACCGTCGCCTCGGGCAGCGGCACGGGCGGTCCCGACACCGATATCGACGGCGGAGCACTCACCGTGACGGCGCTGAGCACGGGTGCAGTCGGCGCCCCCATCGCACTCACCTACGGCACACTCACGATACAGAGCAATGGCAGCTACTCCTTCGTCCCGAACGCCACTGCAAACACCCTCGACCAGGGCCAAGTGGTGACCCAGCAGATCACCTACACGGTCTCCGATGGCAACGGCGGCACGGCTCAGGCCACACTGACGCTCACGCTCACCGGCGAGAATGATGCGCCGTTCAACGCACTTGCCATCCCTGCGTCGACGACGACGGATGGCGGCACGGTGTCCATCCCGACATTCAACGCCTTCAACGATCCGGACGGAGAGCCACTGGAATTTTCGCTAGCGCCAGGCACACCGGCCTGGTTGTCGATCGATCCGAATACGGGCCTGATCACGAACAATGCGCCGGTTCCCGCCAATGCGTCGATATCTGGATCGTCTTCGAATGGCGTCCACACCATCGGCGTCATCGGAACAGACCCGAATGGCGCATTTGTCGAGGTCACCGTCACACTCACCATCGTCAACCTGCCGCCGGTCGCCCAGGACGACGCGGCCAGCCTCGGCGAGGACGACGTGATCGTCGCCGGCAACGTGATCACTGACGTTGCGACGGGCGATGCCGACACCGCGCCCGACGCAGATCCGCTGGTGGTGACGGGTGCCCTCGAAGGCACCACGCCGCTCACGCTCGGGGTTCCCTTCACCACCGCCGGAGGTGGGGCTCTCACCTTGAACGCCAACGGCTCCTACACCTTCGCGCCCGGCACCGCCTACAACGGCCTCGACGTCGGCGAGACCGCCACCGAGACGGTCACCTACACGGTCTCCGACGGCAACGGCGGCACCGATACAGCCCTGCTCGTCATCACCATCAACGGCGCCAACGACGCGCCCGTCATCGTCGACCCCGCCAACCCCGGCACGCCCGACAACCCGATCCCCGCCACCGATCCGCTCAACATCATCCCCGATGTCGCGACGACCGACGGCGCGCCACTCACCCCGATCGCGGTCGGCACCTACGTCGTCGATCCCGACGGCGAGCCGCTCACCTTCACGCTCGATCCCGCAACGACGCCGGCCTGGCATCGCCATCGATCCCGTCACCGGCACCATCACCGGCACGCCGCCGGCCGACGCCAGCCAGCTCTCCAACACCGGCACCCCCGGCGCGTACCTCGTCACCGTCACCGCCACCGATCCCGACGGAACGGTCGGTCAACCACCACGGTCACACTCACCATCGTCAACCTGCCGCCGGTCGCCCAGGACGACGCGGCGAGCGCTCGGCGAGGACGACGTGATCGTCGCCGGCAACGTGATCACTGACGCCGCGACCGGCGATGCCGACACCGCGCCCGACGCCGATCCGCTGATGGTGACGCGGCGCCCTCAAGGCACGGCACGCCGCTCACGATCGGGGTGCCGTTCACCACCGCCGGAGGTGGGGCTCTCACGCTCGAACGCCAACGGCTCCTACACCTTCGCGCCCGGCACCGCCTACAACGGCCTCGACGTCGGCGAGACCGCCACCGAGACGGTCACCTACACGGTCGCCGACGGCAACGGCGGCACCGATACCGCGCTGCTCGTCATCACCATCAACGGCGCCAACGACGCGCCCGTCATCGTCGACCCCGCCAACCCCGGCACGCCCGACAACCCGATCCCGGCCGACCGATCCGCTCAACATCATCCCCGACGTGGCGACGACGACGGCGCGCCATTCACCCCGATCGCGGTCGGCACCTACGTCGTCGATCCCGACGGCGAACCGCTCACCTTCGCGCTCGATCCCGCAACGACCCCGGCCTGGCTCGCCATCGATCCCGTCACCGGCACCATCACCGGCACGCCCCCGGCCGACGCCAGCCAGCTCTCCAACACCGGCACCCCCGGCGCGTACCTCGTCACCGTCACCGCCACCGATCCCGACGGAACGGTCGCAACCACCACCGTCACACTCACCATCATCAACCTGCCGCCGGTCGCCCAGGACGACGCGGCAGCGACGGTCGAGACAGGCGATACGATCACGATCGACGTACTTGCCAACGATTTCGACCCGGGTCCCGACAGCGACGCGCTTCGGGTTGTGATGGCGGCCGCCGAGCACGGCACCGTTACGATCAATGCGGACGGCACCATCTCCTACGTGGCTAACCCCGGCTATGACGGAGCCGACGTGATCACCTACCGGATCTCCGACGATAATGGCGGCTTTGCCACCGCTTCCGTCCAAGTGACGGTGACCGCGATCCCGATACCGCTGATGCAGGGAGCAGCCGGACCCGACGCGCTGCCCAGGCAGCCGGCATCATCCGAACCGATCGCAGTCGATGGTATCGTCGTCGACGCGGTTCGGGGACTCGCAAAAAATGCCACGATAACGGGCGACGACATTATTCTCGATACCGTCGGAACCCTTCGCCAGAACGATGCGGGCGACCGCGGTTCTTGGGCGCGCGATCTGGACGGTTACGAAGTACGGGGCGTTGGATCGTTCTCGCTCAAGCTTTCGACCAGTACGAGCAGTGCGCTCGTCACGCTCGAGACTTTCGTGCGCGAAAATGTCCTGGTCGTGCATCTCGATCTGAACACGACCTTGGCCAACCGCCAGCTCGTCGAGTGGAAGGTGCAGCGCGCAGATGGACGCCCATTGCCGGAGTGGCTGTCCTTCGCCGGGACTGACATTCTAATGGGCGAGCGCGCAGCGGAACTCGGAGTTGTTGGATCTGAGGATCGTCGGCATCCTCAGCACCGGCGAAACCATCATGCACGACGTCCGCATCGACACGAAAACGGGCGAGCTCCAGCCCCTCAAAATCGGTCGCTCCGGCGCTCTGGCTCCGCCGGAGTTCTGGAATCAGATCCAAGTCATGCCAACGCTGACAGAAGTACAGAGCCAGGAACTCAGCCGCAGCCTCGGCATGCGATGACGAAAGGATGCTCCGCCCAAGATTTCCTTGGGGCGGAGCTTTCGACACCCACCTCGGTAAAGCCACAGACCTCGACGTCATAATGAATAGGCGCCGGTCACGCTTGATAGGCGACGAGCACGGCAATCGATAGGCATGCGGGCCGAGTTTCCCAGCTACTTTTGCCGGACACTTTAGGGAACTCGGGAAGCGGAAGTATGAAGTAAACTCGCCACCAGGCATGGCACTGGACGACGTGGTGAAGGATCGGATCGAGGCCCTGCAGACAGCCGCGAGATCTCGCTCGCGGCTCTCGATCGCGCCAGATCGGCTTCACGCCCGGCGCACGATGTGAGCCCTGCGTCGGTCGACCGGTTCGTCCGCGCGATGCGCCAGAAGCTGTCGAGCGGCACGATCCCTTCACGAAAGGCCTACATCCGCGCGATGGTCGACCGCATCGAGGTGGACGATCGCTGCATCCGCATCATGGGCCGAAAAGACGTGCTGAAGCAGGCAGTTCTATCCGAAAGCGGCACGACTGCGCCCCGTGGTTCACAGTCTTGTGCCGAAATGGCGCGCTTCTAGGACGTGAGTTCGAATTCACTTTTGGACGAGGGCGACCATTCCCGAAAGGGAATGGCGCGCTTCCGCGAGGTGAGTTCGAACACCCTCCGGCCGCAGGATGAGGCATGCCTGGGAGCCGATCTACGATTGAGATCTGTCATTGTGCGTGATATCCTTCAGACGGGGGACAGCCATGGCAATATCACCTAAAAACACCAAACTATTGTGGTCTGGAGCAGCAGGACGTTGCTCTTTTCGCGACTGCCCCGAGAAGCTCTGCATCACTGAAGCAGGAAAATTTGCACCTCACACGATAGGGGAAATGGCCCATATAAAAGGGGAGCGAGCTACATCGAACCGTTTCGACAAGACACTATCAAGGTCTGACAGAAACGCATACCCCAACCTTATTCTACTCTGCCCAACCCATCATACGACAATTGATAAGAAAGAAAACGAAGAACAATACACCGTGGATGTACTACTTACCATGAAGCGGGATCATGAAAACAGCATAAGAGTCCGTCCTCATAATTCTGGCTCTATTTCAGCACTCTGGCAATTCGCCGGAGCATCAGCCGGATGAGAGCCATGACGAGGAATGCGGCTGCGGTGCGCACGCGGTTCTCGTAGTCTTTGGCCAGACGCCTGCAGCGGCCGAGCCAGCCGAATGTGCGCTCGACGATCCATCGCCTGGGCAGAATGACGAAGCCTTTCGCCGCGTCGCACCGCTTGACGATCTCGAGCGGCAGGCCGGCGTCCTCGCGCACGGCTGTCGCAGTCGGATCGCCCTGATAGCCGCCGTCGGCGACGGCAAGCGCAAGCGTCGGGCAGCGCCGCGCCGCGATGGCAAGCAAGGGCGCGACCATATCGCGGTCCTGGATGTTGGCAGGCGTGATCGCGAAGTTGATCAGCAGGCCTTGCGTATCGACGCAGATGTGGCGCTTCTTGCCTTTGACCTTCTTGCCCGCGTCGTACCCGCAGGGGTCGATCGAGGCCCCCCTTTTTCTGCGCTTTTCACGCTCTGGCTGTCGACGATGGCGAGGCTTGCTGTCGCGTTTCGCCCCGCGAGTTCCCGCGCTTTCACGTAGAGCGCGTCATGCACACGCGCGAGCACGCCGTCGCGGTCCCAGCACACGAGGTAGTCGTGCACGACGCTCTTGGAAGGAAAATCCTTCGGCAGCTGGCGCCACTGGCACCCAGTCGTCAGCACGTAGAGGATCGCGTTCAACAGATCGCGTGTTTCCGGCACCGGATGACGCCGAGCTTTTCTCGGTGGCGGCATCAGCGGCGCGATGATCGCCCACTCCTCGTCGGTCAAATCGCTCGGATATCGGCAGCTCTTGCGCTCGTAGGTTGCCCGGTTATCGTTCGTCCACATCCTCGGCCCGCTCGCGAATCACGCGCACGGCCACACAGAATCACAACCGATTCCCCTGGACTTAAGAACTTTGAGGACGGGCTCTAAGCGCGCGCCTGGACGGCGAGAAGCTTGATAGCTTGAATCAAGTCGCGAGCGCAATCGGAATCCTGCTAGCGGAAAATCACGCTGTTTGGAGCCACTATGGCCCCCTCTCTGAAATTGCCAAGAAGAACCCTCACAGCGATGAGGCGTTTGCTGTTTGGCAATCCGAGCGACTTTCTACAATAGCACCCAACAATCGCGGCATCGCACGTATACTGGAAGCTCACAAAGGCAAGTTCCCACAGAAAGATCAAGCCGCAATAGCCCGGTTCCTGCTTCACGCAAGAAGTTACGAGCAGTGGGTGAATGACGACACCTCTTACGAAGCGGTAGTGCGCTTTCCCGTCGAGTTCTCAAATCTTATTGGGGGATACGCTGATGCCGGCGCATAACAACGATTTTCCCTGGCTGAGCTATTACGGGCACTACAGGTTCTTTGAAGAACGGATGGCCGCGCACAACAAGGTCAGCGGCATCCAACAAGTTGACGTAGGCTTATACGACCTAACCCGCAACAATGGCTCGGTCATTCGAGTGTTTATTTGTGACTGCTATAGCTTTGGGGTTGCCGAGTATCACGAAGTGACCTGCCCCCGACTTTTCGGACCAGCGATAACTTGAGAGACTGCCCTCCTGAAGGGAGAGGCAGATGCGCAAGAGCAGGTTCACGGACGAGCAGATGGTGGCGATCCTTCGCGAGGCGGACCGGGATCCGATCGCGGGCGTTGCGAAGAAGCACGGGATCAGCGAGCAGACGATCTACACGTGGCGCAAGCGCTTCGGCGTGCTGCAGTCGGACGATGTGCGCCGGCTGAGGCAGCTGGAGACGGAGAACGCGCGGCTGAAGAAGCTCGTCGCCGAGCGTGATCTGGAGATCGAGGTGATGAAGGAGATCGCCGCAAAAAAATGGTGAGCGTGCCGGCTCGCCGTTCCGGTGTTGCGTACGCGACGGGCCATGGCCTGTCGCAACGGCGGGCCTGCACGCTGCTCGGGGTTGGGCGATCGGCGTTGCATTACAGGTCGATCAAGGTAGTGAGGGATGCGCCCGTGTTGAAGCGGATGGCGGAGTTGTCTGCGCAGTATCCGCGCTACGGCTATCGGCGGATCGCGATCTTCCTCGACCGTGACGGTCACACGATGAGCTTTGGCCGCGCGCATCGGTTGTGGCGGCAGGCGCGGCTGCAGGTGCCGCGCAAGCGGCCGAAAAAGCGCGTTGCGACGGGCCGCCCGCGTCCCAACGCACCGACGGGAGCGAACCAGGTTTGGTCCTACGATTTCGTGTTCGACTGGTGCGCCAACGGGCAGCAGCTGAAGTGTCTGACGGTGACCGACGAATGGACCAAGGAAGGCCTGGCGATCGAGGTCGACGGCCGCATCCGGTCCGGACGTGTGATCGAGGTGCTGTCGCGGCTCGTGTCGCAGCGCGGCGCACCGCTCTATCTGCGCTCGGACAATGGGCCGGAGTTCGTGTCGCGCGCCTTGCTCAAGTGGATCGTGGAGCAGGGCATCGGCTCGGCATTGATCGATCCGGGCAAGCCCTGGCAGAATGGCACGACGGAGAGCTTCAACGGTAAGCTGCGCGACGAGTGCCTGAGTCTGGAATGGTTCCGTTCGCGGGCCGAGGCCAAGGTCGTGATCGAGCGGTGGCGCAGGCACTACAACGACGTCAGGCCGCATTCGAGCTTGGGCTATCTCACGCCCGCAGCCTTCGCGGCGGGGATCAAGGAGCAAGACGCAGCAGCACGTCGAGTGACGGGGCGGACCGCTGCGGTACATGGGGCCGTCATGCCGAAGACGTGCACTGGCACGACGCCCCGCCCCGACACGGCACCGTCCCGCAAGGGGCAACGAAAGGCAGCAGCCAGGGTGGTCGTCTCAAGTTAAAAGTGGTCCGAGGAAACAGGGCAGGTCAGAAGCAGTCGACAATTTGGGACAGATCAATGCCATTATAATAAACTCGAACTGGTGCGGGTATACGCCGGAACGTAAGGCGCATTGTCGTGACCAACGCATTGGCTTGTTCAAGATTTGTGACTTCATGGCCGCGCTCAATATTAAGAACTTTTGGGACTACACAAGCGAGGAATAGGGATCACGCTGACTATTCGAGGGACGATGACTGATAGGGTTGAGGTGCTTGGCTTTGGTTCGCATTTCAGGCGCGCGCGAGCTTGCGGTGATATAGACCTGCTTCTGCTACACGAAGATACTTCGCTCGCCTCGTGCAACTTCGCTGTGAAGTGCAAGCGAGCGCTCATATGCGCATCGCCGAAGCTTCATGTGACAATGTTGTCTCGAACGGAGGAAGCATCGCTCGGTTTCATTTCGACCGCAAACGCTCAGCCTCTGGGCGCCATCTGCACTGAAAGCTTCGATACTGATATTGAGCACCTTGTTGCCAATCTAGGCTGTCAGAGCTGATAGATTGATGATCGCGCCAGAGGGATGCAACGGGAGAGCGCAGCGTCTCCCTTGCCAAGATGGTGTTGTCTGACAACACACATCTTGCGGCACGCGCACGCGAAGCTCCTGTCTGACGTTCCACCCTGCTCTTGGCTATCCCACTTCATCGCACATTGAACCTCTGGCCAGCGCCGAGCGTCCAGCCAACCAAACCAAGAGAGCCGCGCCGACATCGGCGGGGCGACCGAATTCTGGACGTACGACCGAAAGCGAAGCGCCCCAAAGCCGCCCCGCTCGCGGCGCGAAGCGGTCCGACGACACGGGAGCCGCGCTCTATCGCGCGGCGAATGGAGCGGGCTGGAGGACTGCGGCTATTGGGAAGGCGCTTCGCGTCGGTGCAAGCTGGACAGTGAGGTTCAAGAGCGATCTGCGACGCTCGTTCTCGGCAAAGTTCGAACCCGCTGGCGCTCACTTCTCAAGCCGTTGCAATCCCTGCCTTTCGTGCCTGTCACGTTTGCGCTGGTTGGCGTCAAAACGGGGCTTCGGACGGCCTAGCTCACATCGTCAGAATCACACCAGTTCGAACCCCAATAAAGTGAGGCTCTACAGTGCGTTAAGTCGGTTCTGAGAGTGGAAAAACGTGATGGCGCGCCCGGCAGGATTCGAACCTGCGACCACTCGCTTAGAAGGCGAGTGCTCTATCCGGCTGAGCTACGGGCGCTCTGATGTCGGTCGCTGGCACGACCCGCTGTCGTGGCGGCCAGGATCGACGGCAGTCGACCCTGCCCGCCGGGCAGCGCTCCCTCCCCTAACACAACCGATCGGGCGGCGCGACGCCGGAGGCAGCCGGCTTTCCATTCACGGGGGCAAGGCCGCGAGCCTACGAGCCGCCGGCATTTTGGGACTTGGGTCAGCAGCTAGGCAAGCCCTGCGACGTGGCGCCTGGACTCAAACTCAACGGGCCAAGGCCTTCAATGGGTCCAGGAGCCGATCCGCCCGAACTTGAAATTGTCGGCGTAGGATTTGCGGATCGGCCGGCGCGTCGTCGGTTCGCTCAGCGTGTAGGCGAGGCCGTTGCGCTCCGCGTAGGCAACCGCCTCCTCCTTGGTATCGAAGGTCAGCCGGACCTGCTGGCCCATGTCGCGCGACGCCGTCCAGCCCATCAGCGGATCGATCTCCCGAGGCGCTGCCGGCTCGAACTCCAGCACCCACTCCTGGGTGCGCGCGAGTCCCGACTGCATCGCGGTCTTGGTCGGCTTGTAGATCCTCGCAACCATGTGTGCGCTCTTCCGTGGTTCGACGTGAACGGCGTTGGACGGCTGGCGTAGCGAACGCGGCGGCCTGCAACCCATCCCGAAAACGCCGGCATACCCCCGTTCGGGTCGAGCCGCCGCAGGCGCGGATGGTCGGGGCAGCGGGATTCGAACTCGCGACCCCCTGCTCCCAAAGCAGGTGCTCTACCAGGCTGAGCTATGCCCCGAACCGGACGCCCGCGTATCTATCATGGGCCGACAGGATTGCAAATCATGCAGGTCGCCCACGCAGGCGGCCGGGCCCACTCAGGCGATCTCCGAAGGCGCCGCCCCGTGCAAGGCCGCCTCCCACACGGTCAGGGCTTCCCGCGTCGCCGCCACGTCGTGCACACGCACGATATGCGCCCCCTGCGCCACCCCCGCCAGCGCGCCCCCGAGCGAACCGGCAACCCGGCGCTCGGCCTCCGCCACCCCGCTCAACGTGCCGAGGAACCGCTTGCGAGAGACCCCCAGCAGCACGGGCGTGCCCAGGCCATGCAGCAGGGCGAGGCCCGACAGAAGCGCCAGATTGTGCGCAAGCGTCTTACCGAATCCGATGCCCGGATCCACGATCAGTCGCATGCGCGGGATGCCGGCCGCCTCGCACGCCGCCACGCGCCGCTCCAGATAGTCGAACACGTCGAGCAGCACGTCGTCGTAGTGGGGCTCGTCCTGCATCGTCTTCGGGTCGCCCTGCGCGTGCATCAGCACCACCGGCAGCCCGCTTTCCGCCGCCGCTGCCATCGCCTCGGGGTCATGCGTCAGTGCCGAGACGTCGTTGAGGATATCCGCCCCGGCAAGCGCCGCCCGACGCATCACCTCCGCCTTGCGCGTGTCGATGGAGATGCGCACGTCCGAAGCCGCCCGCAGTCCGTCGATCACCGGCATGACGCGCGCCAATTCCTCCGCGAGCGGCACGGGATCGGAGCCCGGCCGCGTCGACTCCCCGCCGACATCGATAATATCCGCACCAGCCGCCGCCATCGCCAATCCGTGCACGATCGCCGCCTGCGTGCCGGCATACCGCCCCCCGTCCGAGAAGCTGTCCGGCGTCACGTTCACGATGCCCATGATGCGCGGACGGTCGAGCGACAGCCCGCACAGCCGTGAGCGCGGCGCCATGATCGCCTCGAACAGATCGGCCGCCGGCAGCGTGTCGCGTCCCCAGTCGCGCTCGAAGAAATCGCCCAGCGAGACGACACGGCGCTGCGCCGGAGCGCCGGCATGACCACGCTCGATCGCTTCCAGCCCCAGGAAAGCAAGGCGTGTGCCTGCCAGCGGCAGCCCACCCCAGATCTCGCGCCTGGCGGCGCCAGGTCCCGCCGCCTCGCCGCCGTGCGTGGCGTCGCCGGACGCGCCGGGGAAGAGACCGATTGGGCGAAGATAAAGTGAGCGTTGCATGTCCCCTGCCGGTTCGTGACGTCGCCCGCGCAGGTCCGCGAACGACTATTTGGCGGACGTCGCAATTGCTGCCGGACCGCCCGATGTCTTGACCCGCGCGACGGGCTTCAAACCCTTCGCGGTGCTGCCGCCGAACTGGAACACCTGGATCTCGCCCTCGACCATGCATTGCACGGCGACGGCCTTACCGGAACGCGACCACGCCACACCCTGGCACCAGTGACCCGTCTTCGTCTCGGTGACCTTGGTCAGCTTGCTGCCCGAAACGCTCCAGATCTGCAACAGCCCATTGTCGGTGAAGAAGGGCGAACTCTTGGGCTTGTTGGACCCGTTCATCACGCTGACCGCCAGCCAGTTGCCGTCCGGCGACAGTTTCAGCCCCTCCGGCGTCGGTCCCACACTTACCGTCTCCACGACGCGGGGCGGCCGCGCCTTGAGGTCGATCACGCTCACCGTGTCCGCGTCCCCCAGCCCGTGCCCGACATTGGCGACAACGGCGATCTGGCCCTTGGCCGACACGTCGATGGCATAGGGCCGCAGCCCCGCCGACACATCGTGACGGCCGTAGGTCACTTTCGCGCCGTCCACGTCTAGGAACGAGATGCGGTGGTCGTTGTCGCGCGTCACCAGCGCCGACTTGCCGTCCGGCAGGAAAGCCACGTGGCTCGGCCCGCACGTCCCCGTTTCACACAGCACCACCTTGCCGACGTTCGAAACGGACTTGGTCTTGGCATCGATGGCAAACACCGACAGGGTCCCCTCGCTGCGGTTGGCGACCAGCGCCAGCGTGCCCGCCGCGTTGACCGCCACGCCCGAGGCCCCGCGGCCGGCATTCAGCGTCGCGATCACCTTGGGCACCGGCTTGGCATCCCCCGCCTCGTCTTTCACCTTGCTCGTGACCGCACGCGCCACCCGCCCGGCGATCCCGCGCGCCGGTAGGTCGAGATCGACGACACTGACCGTGTCGTCGGGGACCAGCGTCTTGGCATCGGCAGGATCGATCCGCATCGCGCGCGTAACCAGCGCCAACTGCCCGTCGGGCGTCACCGCAACGCTGGTGGGCGGCCCCGTCACGCTCGTCGGCACCGGGGCTTCGGCGATCAGTTTCGGCGGCGAGGCACCCAGGTCGATCAGCGAAATCGTATCCGCCGGCGCAGGCACCACGGCCTCGACCCGGCCGTCGACCAGCCTCACCTTCGCGTCGTTGGCGGAGACCGCGATCTGGGCGGCAGCCGGCGCGACGACACCGTCCCAGCCATGCAGCCCCGCCACAACGCAACACGCCAATGTCCCGCGCACGCTCACATAGACCGACATCGAAACCTTGCTGCACGCGAACCGATTGAACGCTCGGGCCACCGGCGCGCCCGCCCGTTCGCGAGCGGCCGGGCCGCGTCAACCGGCGTGCCCGCGCGCACACTAAAGGGGTGACTGCGCTGGCGACAAGCCGGCCGAGGGCGCATGGCGACAGCATGCTTAACAGCCCGAGGGACCGGCGCCTCAGCGCCGCTCGCCGGCCGACAGCCGCCGCTCGATCATCGCCGAATAACGCGACATGCCGAAGCAGAACGCCCAGAAGATCAGGCCCGCGAAAACATAGCCCGTCGTCGCCGTCGTCGGCGAGAACCAGCGGCTGTCGGCCTCGATCGACTGTTTGACGATGCCGAGCAGATCGAAGAGCCCGATGATGAGCACGAGGCTCGTGTCCTTGAACAGCGCGATGAACGAGTTGACGATGCCCGGGATGACCAGCTTCAGCGCCTGCGGCAGGACGATGAACGCCATCTTCTGGGGATAGGAGAGACCCAGCGCGTCCGCGGCCTCGAACTGGCCCTTCGGGATCGCCTGCAACCCGCCGCGCACGACCTCGGCAAGATAGGCCGCCGAGAACAGCGCCACGCCGATCAGCGCGCGCAACAGCTTATCGAAGGTCACATCCTCGGGCAGGAACAGCGGCAGCATCACCGACGCCATGAAAAGCACGGTAATCAGCGGCACGCCGCGCCACAACTCGATGAACGCAACCGAAGCCCACTTCACGATCGGCAATTCAGAGCGCCGCCCGAGCGCAAGCAGGATGCCGATGGGAAACGAGGCCGAAATGCCGACGCTCGCCACCACCAGCGTAACCAGGAGCCCGCCCCACAAATCGGTCGGCACGAACTGCAGCCCCAGCACCCCGCCAGTCAGCAGCACGAATGCGAGCACCGGAAAGGCGACCAGCATGTAGAGCGACAGCCACAGCTTGCCGGGCACGCGCGGGATCATCAGCGGCACCAGACCGGCCAGCGCCAGCACGTAGGTGAGATCGACGCGCCACCGCTCCGGATCGGGATAGCGCCCGTACATGAACAGGCCGAGCTTGTTCGTGATGAACGGCCAGCACGCCCCCACGCCCTCCGCCGAGCACACCGTGCCGTCCTTGCCCGACCAGACCGCACCGAACACCGCCCAATCCAGAACGCCGACCGCAACGCGCCAGATGATCCAGATGCCGACCAGCGTCAGGATCGAGTTCGTGACGCTGGAGAACAGATTCTCGCGCAGCCACCCGATCGGACCCGACGCCGTGCTCGGCGGCGGCAGGATCGGGTTATCGCGCCGGTCGCCGGCGCCGGAGGCGCGCGGGGCTGCGGTTTCAGATGCGATCTCAGACATGGCCTAGCGCTCCACCAGCGCCATGCGCGCGTTGAACCAGTTCATGAATAGCGATGTCAGCAGGCTGATCGTGAGGTAGACACCCATCGTGATCAGGACGACCTCGACCGCCTGATTGGTCTGGTTGAGCACGGTTCCCGCGAACACTGAGACGAGGTCGGGATAGCCGATCGCGACAGCAAGCGAGGAGTTCTTCGTCAGGTTGAGGTACTGGCTCGTCAGCGGCGGAATGATGATGCGCAACGCCTGCGGGATGACGACCAATCGCAAAACAAGCCCCGGCCTGAGCCCCAGCGCGGCGGCGGCCTCTTTCTGTCCGCGCGACACGCCGAGGATGCCGCTCCGGACGATCTCCGCGATGAAGGCGGCCGTGTAGAGCGTGAGGCCGAGCAGCAGGGCTGCGAACTCCGGCTGGATGACGAGCCCGCCGTCGAAGTTGAAACCGGTGAGCTTGGGATAGTCGAACGACAGCGGCGCGCCCAGGATCGCGAACACCACCAGCGGCAGACCGATGATCATCCCCAGGTTGGCCCACAGCACAGGGAAGCGCTGGCCGGTCGCAAGTTGGCGTCGTCGCGCCCAGCCCGCCACCGCGAACGCACCGAGGACGCCCAACGCCACCAGCGCGAGCACCACGCCGAGCTTCGCATTCCAGATCGGATAGGGCAGATAGAGCCCGCGCTGATTGAGGAAGATGCCGAGCGGCAATTCATGGCTCTGCCGCGGCGAGGGCAGGTTCTTCAACACCGCGAAATAGAGCATCAGCAGCCACAGCAGCAGCGGCACGTTGCGGAAGACTTCGACGAACACCGTCGCCAGACGGGCGATCAGCCAGTTCGGCGACAGCCGCGCGATACCGACGATGAAGCCGAGCACAGTGGCCAGGACGATGCCCAGTCCGGCCACCAGCAGGGTATTCAGCAGGCCGACCAAAAAGGCACGGCCGTAGGTCATCGTGTTCGCGTACTCGACCAGCGACTGCGAAATGTCGAAGCCGGCCGTGTTTTTCAGAAAGCCGAACCCGGACGCGATGTTCTGGCGCTTCAGGTTCTCCGCTGCGTTGGAAACGATCTCGTAGAGAAACAACGCGATCAGGGCGACCAGCAGCACCTGGTAGATGATGCCGCGCACCTTCGGCTCGTAGAGATAGCCGATCAGGCTTTTGGCAGGTGCATCAGGTGCAGTGGTGTCGGCCGGCATACGTTAGGGCTCCGCCAGAGGGCGATTGCGGGCTCGTCGCGTCTGTTGCGGCCGCCGCAGACGCGTGACCGGCCGCCTCGACGAGCGAGGCGGCCGGCGCGCGATATCAGCGGATCGGCGGGGCGTACTGGATGCCGCCGTCTTTCCAGAGCTTGTTCAGACCGCGATCGATCGTCAGTCGCGAGCCCGCGTCCGACGTTGCGGTCGAAGATCTCTCCGTAGTTACCGACGGTCTTGACGATCTGCCACGACCCAATCGGGATCGAGACCGATGCTCTTGCCGAACTCGCCTTCCTTGCCAAGCAAGCGCTTGATCTCAGGATTGCTCGAACCCGCCATCTCGTCGACGTTCTTCGACGTGACGCCGAGCTCCTCGGCGTTGAGCATGGCGAAGTGAACCCAGCGCACGATATTGGCCCACGTGTCGTCACCCTGGCGCACGACCGGCCCGAGCGGCTCCTTGGAGATGATCTCCGGCAGCACGATATGGTCGGCCGCGTTCCCAAGCTTCAGCCGCTCGGCGTAAAGACCGGATGCGTCCGTGGTGTAGGCATCGCAACGGCCGGAGTTGTAGGCAGCCACGCGCCTCGTTGTTCTTCTCGAACGTGACCGTCTTGTAGTCCATCTTGTTGGCGCGGAAGTAGTCGGCGAGGTTCAGCTCTGTCGTCGTGCCGGTCTGCACGCAGATGCTGGCACCCTTGAGCTCCTTGGCGCTCTTCACGCCCAGCGCCTTCTTCACCATGAAGCCCTGGCCGTCGTAGTAGCTGGTGCCGGCGAAGTTGAGCCCCAGCGCCGTGTCGCGGCTCATCGTCCACGTCGTGTTGCGCGCGAGCATGTCGATTTCGCCCGACTGCAGCGCCGTGAAGCGCTCCTTCGCCGTCAGCGGCACGAACTTGACCTTCTCGCCATCCTTGAGGACAGCAGCCGCCACCGCGCGGCAATAGTCGACGTCGAGACCCGTCCAGCGGCCCTTGTCGTCGGGGGCGCTGAAGCCGGCGAGGCCCGTGTTGACGCCGCAATGCAGCATCCCGCGCCCCTTGATCGTATCCAGCGTCTTGCTTTGTGCAACGGCCGCCGACGAAAGCCCTGTCAGGGCTAGCGCAGCGACGACGCCGCTGGTCATCCGTTTCATGCGTTCATACTCCCTTGTCTGTGTTGCGCTTGGGATGCTGCTGCCTCCCGGCAGGATGGCAACGCCACAGCATCGATGAATGGATCAGTGCCCGAGGATCTGAGAAAGGAACAGCTTGGTTCGATCGGACTTCGGATGATTGAAGAAGGTCTCCGGCTCAGCTTCTTCGACGATCTCACCGTTGTCCATGAAGATGATCCGGTCGGCGACGGAACGGGCAAAGCCCATCTCGTGCGTGACGCACAGCATCGTCATGCCGGACTGCGCGAGTTCCATCATGACCTCGAGAACCTCCTTGATCATTTCCGGGTCGAGCGCCGACGTCGGCTCGTCGAACAGCATGATGCGCGGGTTCATGCACAGCGCACGCGCGATGGCGACGCGCTGCTGCTGCCCGCCCGAAAGCTGTCCGGGATACTTGTCGGCCTGCTCGGGAATGCGCACGCGCTCCAGATACTGGCGCGCCGTCGCCTCGGCTTCCGCACGCGGCACCTTGCGCACCCAAATCGGCGCCAGGCAGAGGTTGTCGAGAACCGTCAGATGCGGAAACAGGTTGAACTGCTGAAACACCATGCCGACTTCGGACCGGATCTTGTCGATCTGGCGCAGATCGCTCGTCAGTTCCTGGCCTTCGACCAGGATGCGGCCCTGCTGATGCTCCTCGAGGCGATTGATGCAGCGGATCAGCGTCGACTTCCCCGAACCCGACGGCCCGCAGATGACGATCCGCTCGCCCTGCGAAACGGTCAGGTTGATGTTCCGGAGAACATGGAACGAGCCATACCACTTGTGCACACCGATCATGGCGACGGCGGCGGTATCGCTTTGGCCCGCGCTCTGCGGCGCAGGGTGTGCTTGAACCATGGTCCCTCCCAGGACAGCGCAAACTGCCCGGTCGCGGCCGTTCTCATCCGGTCCGAACGACCAGTACACAGCCCAAACTATGCCCCAGCCCAGCGGCGAGCGCAACGCACGCGTGTTGCCACTGCATAACGCACATTGCCAGGCAAATGAGCACGCCCCAAAACGCCTGCGGCCCGGACGAGCCGGGCCACGAGCATCGAGTGCGCAGTCGCAAAGGGATCATCGAGGTTGGCGGCCTGCCGCCAACGCCGGCGCCGCTCAGTGGCTCGCCGCGCCGTCCTTGACGAACCGCAGCATGGTGAACAGCCCGAACGGCCGCAACTGACGCCGCTCACTCAGCGTTAGGTCCTCGCATCCCATGACGCGGTCAAGGTCGAACACCGGCCGCCAGCCGATCGTGTCCGCGAACGGCGCCATGCGCCGCTCGATCCAGCCGCGCACGCCTTCCTCCTGGCTGAAATGGTTCACCAGGATCACCTCGCCGCCCGGCTTGGTCACGCGCGCCAGTTCCCGCATCACCTTCTCGGGGTCTGGAACGACCGTCAGCACGTACATGGCAACGACCGTGTCGAAGGAGGCGTCCTGGAAAGGTCAGGCCGCCCGCGTCCATCTCGTAAAGGCCGGTCACGTTGCCCAGCCCTTCGACGGCGATGCGTCGGCGTGCCTTCTCCAGCATCTCCGCCGACAGGTCGATCCCGACGATATCGAGATGCCGTGCATAGGAAGGAAGCGACAAGCCCGTCCCCACGCCCACCTCAAGCACGTTGCCCTGGCGCGCGTTGATCAGCTCCACCGCATGCCGCCGCCCCTCGGTGGAGACGCGGCCGAAGGTGTGATCGTAGACGGGGGCCCAGCGCCGATACGCCTCGCGCACGGCGATCTCGTCGATGCGCCCGAGCGGGCGGCGCTTGCGCCGACCGAGGCCCTCGACCGCGCGCTCGCGCGTCTCCTCGCGCACTGGCAACAACTGTCCCATCCGTCAAACCTCGCTTGCTCGATTCGTTCAGACCGCGGTCGATGCCGTCGCCGCTTCGCGTTCCCGCGCCCCGGCTCCCGTCATACCCGCATCCCCCATCCATTCGTCACGGCGCAACGTCCGGTCGATAAACCCGCCGCCGAGGACCCGCGCCTGCGATCCATCGTCTGCGTAAAACACACAAGCCTGCCCGGCTGCAAGTCCCTGCTCGGCGCCATGCAGCAGCACCCGGGCGCTGCCATCGGCCCCGAGCCATAGACTGGCCGGCTGCGGCGGTCGCGTCGACCGCACCCGCACGGCAATCTCCAGAGGCCCCGCGGCGGCCGGCCCCGAACGGCCAAGCCAGTTGACGTCCCTGAGCACCAGCCCCGTCGTCTGCAACGCGTGTCGCGGTCCGACCACCACACGGCGCGCGCGCGCATCGATGCGCACCACGAACAGCGGCTCCGTGGACGTCACGCCGAGCCCGCGCCGCTGGCCGACCGTGAAATGGATGACGCCGTTGTGCCGGCCCAGCACGGTGCCGTCCACGTGCACGATCTCGCCCTCGGCCACCGCATCCGGGCGCATCCTTGCGACCACCTCGGCATAACTGCCCGTCGGCACGAAGCAGATGTCCTGGCTGTCGGCCTTGTCGGCGACGGGGACACCAAGCGCGCGTGCCAGTGCCCGGACTTCCGACTTGCGGTAGTCGCCCAGCGGAAACCACAGCCGCACCAGCTGGGCCGGCGTCGTGGCAAACAGGAAGTAGCTCTGGTCCCGGTCGGCATCGCGTGCCCGGTAAAGCGCGGGTCCATCGGCATCCTCGCGCCGCGACACATAATGCCCGGTCGCCAGGACATCCGCGCCCAGCTCCCTCGCCGTCTCCAGCAACGCGCCGAATTTGATCTCACGGTTGCAGGCAACACACGGGATCGGGGTCTCCCCGGCAGCGTAGCTGTCTGCGAAGTTTGCCATCACGTCGCGCGCGAAGCGCTCCTCGTAGTCGAGCACATAGTGCGGGATCGACAGCGCATCGGCCACCCGCCGCGCGTCGTGAATATCCTGCCCCGCGCAGCACGCGCCCTTGCGGGCGGACGCAGCCCCATGATCGTAGAGTTGCAGGGTGATCCCGACGACGTCGTGACCCATGGCCGTCATCAACGCGGCCACAACGGAGGAAATCGACACCGCCCGACATGGCGACGACCACGCGGCGACGCTCACCGGTGGCGACCCTCGCGGGCAATTCAACCTTGGCGGATTCTGACGCGCTAACCATGGAACGAGGATCGACAACCACCGCTGACGTCATGCCCACCCGCGACCACGCCGCGATCGATTGGCCGTATTGCAAACAGACAGACCCGAAGTCTGGGCTCCCGCGGCCGCCTTTATGCGGCGACGCGGCCCCGAAGTCCAGCAACCTTCTACATGGGATTGCTGCAAGAGCAAGGCAGCCCCGGGGGACCAAAAACGTCCAAACATGACCAGATCGTCAACGTTAATGGCCAAGTGGCATGGCAGTAGACAATGGTTTATGGTATTTTTACTCAATGACTTAGGCGGGAATTAAGAGTACCTGTCTTAACCTTGAGCCTGGTCAGACAGAGTGTATCGAGTATCATGACCGAACAAATGATGAAGGCGCGTGTGCGCTACGTCATCGGGCCCGACGGCAGCCCGCTGACCGTTGCTGATTTGCCGCCCAAGGACACCAAGCGCTGGGTCATCCGGCGCAAGGCAGAGGTCGTTGCCGCTGTGCGCGGCGGCCTGCTCAGTCTCGAGGAGGCCTGTGAGCGCTACAAGCTCACGGTCGACGAGTTTCTGAGTTGGCAGCGGTCCATCGACAAGCATGGCCTACCCGGTCTGCGAGCGACGCGGATCCAGGACTACCGCGGGTAGACGACAGACCGCGAGAGCCTGGGCCTCCTCGTCGCCGCCAGCGGCGGTGATGCTGCCTGACCAAACGGGGCCTTCCGCTCTCCTTGCCACCGGCAGTCGCCTGCCGGGGCTTTGGCGGGTCACACGTGTCCGGACCCCATGGTGCGCGCCCCCGGCGCCGCCGACAGCGGCTGCGGTCCGCATGGCGCCTGCCCGGCACCCGTCTCTCCCTGAGGGGTCAGACCGCGCACGAACAGACCCACCCGTGAGCGAAATCACCCGCACCCGCGCCCCGTGGACAGGGCCGCGATCGCCGATGGATGACGGCCGCGCGGCCTACCGCTTGGCTGCGGACTGGCTCTTGCCCTTGGCCACCTTTTTTCCCTGCTTAGACACGGCAGCCGGCGATGCCGGCGCAGGCGGCGCCATTGGTGCGGCCGCCGCATGCAACGCCTCCATCGCCCCACACGCCAGATCGCCATTGGCCCATCGCGCCACGTCGCGCCGCATGGCCTCCCCGGCCGCGGAGGGCAATTTCAGGTTTTCCTGCTCGACCACGGCCCCGCCCGTCGGCGACGGTACGATATCGATGCGGTAGGCCTTGATCCCCCGGGGGTTGTCGGCGCTCCGGTCCCGCTCGTGCACGGCGATGCTGGCGCGTCCCCCCTTGGATTCGGGCTCCGCGTCGGCATGGAAGATATGGCTTTGGGCGAGCGGCCCACGCCCGAACCAGCAGCGGGTCGCACCACGCGCCACCAGCGCATAGGTCTCTGTCGGCGTATTGGAGATCAACCGGTCGCTCTTGGCGAAAGCCGCCGGCAGCGACGTCAATGCAGCGGGAATAAGCGAAGCCCCGCCAGCGCCATACCCCGCACCGGCGCCATCGGCAGGGGCTGAGGCGGGAGTTGGGCTCTTTGCAGAGCTATCAACTGAGGCATTGACAACGCTCGTTGCCGCCGCCCCCTGCGGCTGCGCCGCCTCCGGCGTAACCGCGCCCGTCGTCGCGCCCGCCAAGCCTGGCAAGCCCTGCCCGCCGGCACAACCACTGGCGAAAGCCGCAACCAGAGTGACCAGGATCCCCGGCAAAGCGAAGCTGCCGACGCGTGTGAAACGCGGCATGGCATTCTCCTCGAGATGCCGGCACAAACAGTCGAGCGCCCATAAGAAGGCACCGCCAACCGACTCATGGACCCTGTGATGGCAAGCCCAAGCCGCAGATGCAAGCCCGGCAGCGCCACAAACCACGGCGAACGCCACCGCTCCCAGCCCAGAAATACTGAGGCACAGGTTATCGGGATCGGTCGTCCACGGGGATCGGCCCCGCGGGAGCCGCCCAGGGAGGGCGCCAGGGGGCGCCGACGCATAGAAAAGGGGCGACCGCTGCCGCGGATGCCCCTTTGGGTGTCTATTGGTGTCTCAGTCTCGGTTGGCCTGTCACCGGCCTATCATCGTCCCGGGCATCGCCCCGGCCATCGTCCCGGCCATCGTCCCGGATCGAAGCAAGCCAGCTGCCCCGCGCCCGTTCCCGGCACAGGCGGTCTAAAATGACCCAACCCCATCAGCCAGCCGCCACGGGCCTCCCGAGATCGAATTGGGTTGAACCGGATTGGGTCGGATCGGCCCAAATAGGGCCGTCCCGATCAGCGCATCTCGGCTTTGGCTTCGCGGTCGTGCCGGCGGCGACCCACGCGCAGGTGGTCGAGGCCCGAACTCGACCGGCGTTGCGGCCCGGCCCAGCTCCTCCATCACATCGTCGCGCTCGCGCGCTGCCGCTTCGTGCTGCAGGCGCAGGTTGGCGATCGACGTCTGCAGCTTGTCGCGCCGCTGACTGGCCGATTTGGCAAACGTGGAATAGGCGAAATGCTGAGAGTCGCGCACGCCCGTGCGGTCTTCCTCGGCGCGGATCTGCCGTTCCAGATCATGGGACATGACCTCGAATTCGCGGATCATATGCTCCAGGTCGGCCACTTTCCGGGCCTTCTCGTCGGCCTCGAAGCGCTTCAGCCTGACGGCGGTCTCGCGTGACTTCATGGTTCGATACCCTCACTCATTCGAACAGACGCGACATGCACAACCAAGAACCGTGCCAGTTCGGCCCTCCGCAGCGCCCTTTCGGGCCGCCGCACCCCAATTTGCGGCGTTCCTCAGCAGACGAACTTAAGCAATCATGTGCTTGCTCGCCCGTCTTCAACCATCAGCTTAGTATATTCGATTTAAGTGGCCGTAAAGTCTCATGAAGATTAATGCGGCATGGCGTCAAGCAATTGATTACGGAAAAAATGCTGTGGACCACCTAGGTCCCCGAAGCGAATTCTGTTACCTATCAATTCGTACCGCAGAGCACCGACCTGACGCCTGACGATTCGCCCCTCCGGGTGGACGCCGGACGGGGAAGGATTGTCTCGTTGCGTCCCGATCTGGCCCACCGCAAGCGCCGCTGGGCCTGTCTCGCCACCCGTCCGGGCTCCAAACACCCGGCCAAGTTCCGCTCCGAGTGGCGTCGTCCTGTTCGTCCCGATTTCGCGTTGAATCTGAGTGCGTTGTATGGGCGAGTTGCTCTATTGTCACAGCCAGATATGATTATTATCTGAATGGCAACTCGATCCGCCCCGAGAGAACGGCAAGACCTCATTAGGGTTTGTTAACTTCTCAGTCGTACTGTCGGGCAGGGTTAACTGAGACTTATATCGCGTTCTCACGGAGAAGGCGGGACGAAGAGCCCTAGGCAGGCTCGACGAACGAGAGGAACAAGGATGCGGGTTCTGCTCATTGAGGACGACAGTGCCACCGCACAGAGCATCGAGCTGATGCTGCAGTCGGAAGGCTTCAACTGTTACACGACCGATCTTGGCGAAGAGGGTGTCGATCTCGGCAAACTCTACGACTACGACATCATACTACTTGATCTGGGCCTGCCGGACATGTCCGGCTACGAGGTCCTCAAGACACTGCGCGTCAGCAAAGTCGCAACGCCGATCCTGATCCTCTCTGGTCACGCTCAGATCGAGGACAAGGTGCGCGGCCTCGGCTTCGGCGCCGACGACTATATGACCAAGCCCTTCCACAAGGATGAGCTGGTCGCTCGCATCCACGCGATCGTCCGCCGCTCCAAGGGGCACGCCCAGTCGGTCATCGAGACCGGCGCGCTCAAGGTTAACCTCGACACCAAAACGGTCGAGGTCGACGGCCAGCGCGTGCACCTGACCGGCAAGGAATACCAGATGCTGGAGCTGCTCTCGCTGCGCAAGGGCACCACGCTGACCAAGGAGATGTTCCTCAACCATCTCTACGGCGGCATGGACGAGCCCGAGCTGAAGATCATCGACGTCTTCATCTGCAAGCTGCGCAAGAAGCTGCAGGCGGCCACCGGCGGCCAGCACTACATCGAGACCGTCTGGGGCCGCGGCTACGTGTTGCGCGATCCCAATGACGAGACGGTCGCAGCCTGATCGTTCGCGTCCCTTCCGTGATGACCTGAAAGCGGGAGCCCTGGGCTCCCGCTTTTTTGTTGGCCGCTCGCCCGCCAGCCGAGCGATGTCGCGCCACGGCGCAAACGGCTGCCGGCCTTCACGCCATTGACGCTGTCCGCCCACATCCCCATAGAAAGGTCACAAGGTCAGGGCGCTCGAGCCACGCACCATCAGGTTGCAGCACCCTCCTCCGTTTCATGCTGGCGCAGGAGCCTCACCCCGTGAGCCCGACACGATCCTCACCCGACACGCCCGAGCGCACCCTCACGGTCAGATATTTCGCCTGGGTGCGCGAGAAGGTCGGACGCGGCGAGGAAACGCTGAACCTGCCGCCGGAGCTGGCCACCGTCGCCGACCTCGTCGCATGGCTCACAGCGCGCGGCCCCGAATATGCCGCCGCCTTCGCCCGGCCCGAGGTGGTGCGCGCCGCCATCGACCGCATGCACGTCAAGCCGAACGCCCCGCTGGGCAAGGCCCGCGAGGTCGCCTTCTTTCCACCGGTGACGGGAGGCTGAGCGATGAGCGTGCGCGTCCAGACCGAGGATTTCGACATTGCCGCCGAGATCCGCAGCCTGACGGCCGGCCGCACCGACGTCGGCGGCATCGTCACCTTCACCGGCACCGTGCGCGGCGAGGCCAAGGGCCGTCCCATCGTCGCGATGGAGCTCGAGCACTATCCCGGCATGACCGAAGCGGAGTTGGCCGGCGTCGAGGCTGACGCACACGCGCGTTGGCCGCTGCAGGCGAGCCTGATCGTCCACCGGACCGGCCGCCTCGCGCCGGGCGACAACATCGTGCTGGTCGTCACCGCGTCGGCACACCGTCACGCCGCCTTCGAGGCTGCCGCGTTCCTCATGGACTATCTGAAGTCGCGCGCGCCGTTCTGGAAAAAGGAGACGGCGGCCGATGGCACCGCCGAATGGGTCGACGCGCGCGAGAGCGACGCCGAGGCACTCGCACGCTGGTCTACGCCCCCCGCGCCGTGACGGCACGACACCAACGCGCCGCGATCTTCAGACTTTGTTTACCAATCCGGCCCCAGAATCCGAACATTGCCTGAGGAAGATCCGCAAAACGCCATCTTCATCGGGCATACCCGGCGAGCCCTGAGACGGGCCGTATTGCGTAGACGGGGGTCGACCGCATGCTCTCCCTTACTTCGTGGCCGACAGGTCGCGGAATTCTCGTTGCGACGGCGAGTGCCCTCGCCGTGTGCCTCGCCTGGCCCGCATCGGCCCAGAACGCGAGCGCGCGCGCAGCGGACAATCAGACCTGGCTGGCCGCGACCACCACCATCCCGAAATCGGCAACCGGCAGCTCCGAGATCGGCGGCACCAGCCAGCGCACCCGCTTCGTCATCGGCCTCGACCGTCACGCCACCTTCCAGGTCTCCTCGCTCTCCAACCCCAACCGCGTCATCGTCGAACTGCCCGACGTCAAGATGCAGCTGCCCACGCTGCCCAAGGGCCAGGCCGTCGGCCTCGTCAGCGCCGTGCGCGGCGGCCTCGCCGGCATCAACCTGACCAAGGTCATCATCGACGTCACCACACCCGTCGTCGTGGAGCGCGCCGTCGTTGAGCGCGACAAGAGTGGACGCGCGCACCATCTGGCCCTCGACATCGTGCCCGTCGACGCCGTCACCCGCGCCGCCAAGGGCCGCAAGCCGCTGAAGGCCGCCTTCGCGCTCGGCGCCTCCGGCGTGCAACCGCCCCTGCCCCGTCCCGCCGAGCGCCCCGAGGACCGCCTTGCCAAGGCCTATAAACCGATCATCGTCATCGATCCCGGTCACGGCGGCCACGACTCCGGCGCACAGAAGTTCGGCACCATCGAAAAACACGTCGTCCTCGCCTTCGGCAAGCTACTGCGCGACAAGTTGAAGGCAACAGGCCGCTACCACGTACTGATGACGCGCGACGACGACACGTTCGTCGCCCTCGATGAGCGCCGCGCCTTCGCCGAGCGCCACAACGCCGCGCTGTTCATCGCGATCCACGCCGACTACGCCGGCACCAGCGCCCGGGGCGCCACCATCTATTCGCTGCGCGAGAACGTCGCCGACGACCTCAAGCGTTCCGCGAAAGGCGAGGCGGCCGAGACCGCGCTGACCGGCAAGGAGCTTCAGCGCGTCAAGCAGGTCGCCAGGGAGGACGTCGGCACGGTGCAATCGATCCTGGCCGACCTCGCCGCCCGCGAGATCGAATCGACCAAGGACCGCACGAACGCCTTTACCCGCACCGTCATCGAGTACATGGGCCAGAGCACCAGCCTGAAGGACAACCCCGACCGTTCCGCCGCCTTCCGCGTGCTCAAGACCGCCCAGTTTCCCTCCGTGCTGATCGAATTGGCTTACGTCTCCAATCGCCAGGACGCAGCGCTTCTGAATTCCAATGCCTGGCGCAACAAGGTGTCCGGCTCCATCGTGACAGCCGTCGAGAACTATTTCAGCCAGCACATCGCGCGATTGCCCATGTGAGGCAGAGCCATCTGAGGCAGGGTCGTCCCTCCCCCTGACCGCAGGAGAAGGGACGCATCAGCATTCAGCCCGCGATCGGCTTGCGGCCAAACGGGGGATGGCGCGACCAGATCAGACCCGGCGTCGCCGGATGCCCTGATGCGACGAGCCCCGCAACGAGCTTCTCGTCCTCCGCCGTGAAAGTGTGCTTCAGGGCGCCGAGATAGGCCTCCCACTGCTCGAACGTGCGCGGGCCCGCGATCACGCTCGACACGATCTTGTTGTTCAAGACCCACTGCACGGCAAAGTCGACCGGCGTCATCCCGCGCGCCTCGCAGTGCGCGCGCACCTTCTCCATGACGGCGTGCACCTGCGGGGTCAGATCGCGCGTCAGCAGGCTCTGGTCTCCGCGCGCGCCGCGACTGCCTGCCGGAGGTTGGCCCTCGGGCCGGTACTTGCCCGTCAGCGCGCCGCGCGCCAGCGGCGAGAATGGCGCCACGCCGATGCCATAGAACTCGCACGCGGGCAGATAGTCGTTCTCCGCCTGCCGCATCACGAAATTGTACATCGGCTGCGAGATCACCGGACGCGGCGTGCCGGTCTGGTCGCACAGCCGCATCAGCTCGCCGATCTCCCAGCCGTAGTAGTTGGAAAAGCCCCAGTAGGACGCCTTGCCGCTGGCGATCACGTCGCGCATGGCTTCCACGCTCTCGATCAGCGGCGTGTCACGGTCACGGTGGTGCAGGTAGTAGATGTCGACATAGTCCGTCTGCAGCCGCTTCAGGCTCTGGTCGATTGCATAAAGAATCCAGCGCCGCGACAGGCCCTGCTTGCGCTCCGGCGGTCCGTCTTGCTGACCGACCTTGGTGGCGAGCACCCACTTGTCGCGATCCTTCGAGATCAGTTTGCCCAGCATCGTCTCCGACGCGCCGTTGGTGTAGGCGTCGGCCGTGTCGACGAAGTTGACCTTCGCCTCGCGCGCGCTGTCGACCACCTTGGCCGCCGTCGCCTCGTCCATGCCGTCGCCGAAGTCCATCGTGCCGAGGCAAATGCGCGACACGCGCAGGCCGCTCTTGCCGAGGTAGGTGTAGTTCATGAGGGCTCCTTTCCGGGATGCGCCAGTGATATCCGTGCAGAGTGATGTCCTTTTAGAACCGTCGTGCTCCGAGAACCGTCGTGCTCCAAGAGTTGTCGTCGCGCGCGGGAAGCACCTGGCGCGCGCCTCAGATCACACCATCGGTCTTGAGCTGTTCCAGATCCGCCGCCTCCAGCCCGAGCCAGTCGCCATAGATGCTCGCGTTGTCGGCGCCCAGCACCGGCGCGGACACCACCTTGACCCGGCTGTCCGTCATGCGCACCGGCCAGCCGGGCATGCGCACGGTGCCGCGCACGGGATGCTCGATGTCGACGAAAACATCGCGCGCCAGAAGCGTTTCATCGCGCATCAGTTCGTCCGTATCGAGTACCGCCCCCGCCGGCACACCCGCCTCGCCGAGAATGCGCATCGCCTCGTGCTTGGTGTGGTTCAGCGTCCACCCCTCGATGGCCGCATTGACCTGCCCTGATGCGTAGAAGCGCTTTTGCGGTGATGCGAACAGCGGATCGTCCTTCATCTCGGCACGGCCGATCACGTCGAGCAGGCGGTACCACATGTCGTTGTTCATGCGGCTCGTGTAGACGTAGACGTAGTCGTTATGCCCGCCGGGCTTGCACCTGAACACATCCGACGGCGCGTTGGTGCCGAGCACGACCTGGTTGCCCATCCTCGGGCAGGCCCTGTTGTGAATCAGCTGGGCCGCATAGGCGACGCGGCAGTAGTTGATCATCGCGTCCTGCATCGCGACCTCGACCTTCTGGCCGCGCCCCGTGAGCGTGCGCTGGTAGAGGGCGGCGAGCACGCCGATGGCCGCGTGCAGCCCCGTCCCGGTATCGCCCAGCGTCGTCCCCGGCTTGATCGGCCGCCCGTCCGGCTCACCGGTGATGGACAGGATCCCACCTGTCGCCTGCGCGATCATGTCGAACGCCAGGAACCTCTCGTACGGGCTGCCCGGGCCGAATCCTTTCACGCTGGCGTAGATGATGCGCGGGTTGATCGCGCTCACCTCCTCGTAGGAGAAGCCGAGCCTGTCCATCACGCCCGGTGCGAAGTTCTCAGCGATGACGTCGGCCTCCGCGATCAGCCGCCGCATGATCGCCTTGCCGGCCTCGCTCTTGAGGTTGAGCGTCACCGACCTCTTGTTGGCATTGAGCATCATGAAGTAGTAGCTGTCGGCGTCCGGCCGGTCGGAGGCGCCGCGGCCCTGCTCGCCGCCCTTCGGGTTCTCGACCTTGACCACCTGCGCGCCGAGCCAGGCGAGCGTCTGCGTGATCATGGTGCCCGCCTCGAACTGCGTCAGGTCGACCACCTTGATGCCCGCAAGCGCTGGCGCAACCGGTGTCGCACCCGCTCGATCGGCGGCAGCTGTGCTGTCCATCGTTTCCATCCCTCGCTCCGGCTGCGGCTTCGGGCGGCTGCTGTGCCTTTGTCGAATGCCGGAAGCCTAGGGGGCGAACGCGAATGAGGCAAGATCACGCGCACGTTTACATACGTGAGCGACCCGCCACGCGATCGCCCGGTCACGCGAAGGCCGGGTCGCTCGATCGCCTGGCCGCATCGCAAGGCGCTAACGGCGTCGAAGGCCTCAGGCCTTGTACTCCAGGATATACATGCCGCCGTTGAAGTCGGTCGTGTAGCAGATGCCGTCCTTCGACACCCAGATGTCGCACGACTGGATCACCTTGGCGCGGTTGGGTCGCGTGTCGGCCATCGTCACCGGCGCGGGCGGCACGAACGCGGCGACCTCTTCAGGCCGGTAGGCATCCCGGATGTCGAACACGCGGAACCCCGCGTTCTGGTAGGTCGTGAAGATCGTGTCCGAGCTGACCATGCCGTCAGGCCGGTTCTCGTGCAGATTGTGCGGCCCGAAGTGACCGCCCTTGGCGACGTAGTCGGCTTCCTTCGGCGTGGGGCAGGTCGCAATCGAAACCGGGTTGGTCGGCTCGCGATTGTCGAAGATCCAGGTGTACTTGATGCCGTCCTCTGCGTGATCGAGCACCGCCTCGTCGAGCACGACCAGCAGTTGACGGTCCGGCAGCGGCAGGCAGTTGTGCGTGCCCCCGCCGTAGGGCGGCGACCAGTTCTTGTGCGCGACGAGCTTGGGCGCGCCACGGTCCTTGATGTCGAGCACGATCATGCCGGCATCGCGCCACGCGCAATAGGCCGTGTCGCCGTTGATGATCGCGTGATGCAGCCCCGCGCGGCGGCCCGACGTCTGCTCCTCACCGGCGGCGACGTGCATGCCGGGAATCCACCACCGTCCCGCCTCCCGGGGCTTCGTCGGGTCGGACATGTCGACCGTCATGAAGATGTAGTCGGTGTACCCGTCAAGCAGCGCCGACACGTAGGCCCAGCGTCCGCCCGTGTACCAGATGCGATGAATGCCGCCGCCCTCGACCGGCATGAAGCCGATCTCGCGCGGCTCGGCCGGGTTCTTGATATCGTAGACCGCCATACCGGCCTTCCAGTCGCGCGCCCGCGCGCTCGTCGCCGTACCGACTTTCTTGCCGATCTCGCCCGTGTAGTATTGCTTCTCGTCCTGGAATTCGGCCGCCGCGAACATGTTCTTGGCGTTGACGACGAGCAGCAGATCCTCGTGCGTCTGCAGGTGCAGGTTCCAGGTGTTGGCCGCCGACGGGATGTAGTTCACCGCCTTCGCCCGGGTCGGATCGCGCACGTCGATTACCGAGAAGCCGTTGGAGAACATGTGCCCGACGAACGCGTGGCCCTTGTTGACCATCAGCTGCACGCCGTCCGGCCGCCCGCCCTGGTCGGTATGCCCGATCAGCTTCATGTTGCGCACGTAGTCCGGCTTCGGCAGGTCCTGGCTCGCCATGGCGGTCTCCTCACAATTTCGCAAATGCGCGGGCGACTGGTGTAGCGCACCTGACGTTTGGTCCCCACGTTTAGCTGGGCTCGTTTCCAAACGTAGGGTGCAAAAGCTACACGAGACTCATAGAGTTGCTAGTGCTCCTTATGTTTCTGACATTGGCTCGCAACCTGTCCGCACCGGGAAACAAATGTCAGAACCGGAACACTACCGCCCCTCGATTTCCGCGCGCTCCTTGTTGAACGGCGCTTCGGGATCGGTACCATGGGCCGCACGATAGCCGTCGTGCCGGATACCCTTGAAGTCGCACACCATGGCCGTCACGGCGACGATCACCAGAAGCAACACGATGATCGGCAGCAGGCCCGGGATCGGATACTGCATCAGGCCCGTCGCGACGGCGCCCAGCGCGCACCAGCCCGCGATGTAGCCCGCGTTCTTGTGGAACGCCTCGAAGATCCGGCGCCGTGTCGTCATGTTGTAATGATCGCCGAACCACGTCGAAGGATCGTCGGGCTTGGCCGTGTAGTAGTTCTTGCCGCCATGCTTGCCGCGCGCGAGGCCGGCGAGCACCTGGATGACGCCGATCGAAACCGCCAGGATGCCGAACACGGAGTGGACCGTGCCGCTGAAGCCTTTCGACACGACGATAGCGACGGTCGCACCGAGGAACGACAGCCCCATGGCGATGCCGAGCCCGAACTTATGCGCCGAAAACCACCACCACTCTTTGTGCCAAAGATGAACCTTGCGGTGCAGACCCGTCGCCGTCGGCCGCGGCTTGCCGAAGCGGATGATGAGGATGCAGAGCGGCACGACAAACATCCACACGAACACCATCAGGTAGGCGTGGTAGTTCCAGTGCACCTCGATCGTCTGGCCGAGGAAGTCGAGATAGACTTCCTTGGGGATCTGATAGGTCGTCGGATTCATGCTCGGTTCCCCCCGCCTGCTCGGCCTCCTGAGGGGCCGGAGCAGAGTGTACGACTGCGTTGATCCGCGGCTTACGGTGGATGCGCCCTCTCCGCGTGCCGCCGCCGCCGCGACCGGTGGTTCCCGATCGCAAACCAGACCGCAGCGCACAGGGACAGGGCGCGGTGGCGTGACCGCCCCGCGTTCGGCCAGCAGGGTATCAATGATTTGCCCGCGCGCAAGCGGCCGGGGCCCCAAGGACGCCGCGGTGCCCTTACGCGAGGCGGCCTCAGCTCAACTCGCGGATCTTGAAGTGCAGCCCGCCCTTCGGCGTCAGCGTCACGGTCGCGTTGATGCCGGCAGGCTCGGCGCCGACGTACTCGGGCCGGAAGCGGCGCAGCAGGATCGACAGCGCCAGCGTGTTCTCGACCTGGCTCATGGCGCCGCCGATGCACGAGCGCTTGCCCGCCGCCGAACGGGAGGTAGGTGTACTTCACTTGGCGCTTGGCGGCTCGTCCATCCAGCGCTCGGGCCGGAACTCCTCAGGCTCGTCCCAGAAGCGCGGGTTGTGGTGCGCGCCATAGGCGAACATCACGATGCGGTCGCCGGGCTGGATCTCCTTGCCGCCGATCTCGTCGTGCTTCGGCGGCGACGCGGATCAGGCCCCAGATCGGCGGATAGAGGCGCATCGTCTCCTGGATGACGGCGCGCGTGTAGAGCGAGCGCCGAATAGTCGGCCGCCGTCGGCGTCGCGGTCGCCGTAGACCTCCTCGCCCTCGCGGCGGATGCGCTCGGCGGCCTCGGGATGCTTCGACGTCAGGTAGAGCGCCCAGGCAAGCGTCAGCGCCGTCGTCTCGGTGCCGGCCCACAGGTACTGCTTGAACTCGTCGATCGCCTGCTGCTCGTCGAACTCCGGGACGGTCGGATCGGCGACCGCGGCCTCGATCATCTTCAGCAGCGTGCGCTCGCGATCTCGCGCGGATCGGCGGCCATGACCTCGGGCGGCACGCCGGCCCACACCTCCATCGCCTTGGCGCGTGTCCTCCTCCGTGATCTCGAACAGTTCGCCCGACTGCTTCTTCAGCCGGATCGACTTGTGGTTCATCACGTCGGTGTAGGTCTTCACGCACTTGAAGACGAAGTGCGGATTGAACGGCATGTCGCGATCGAACAGCGCCTTGCAGATCATGTCGGCGGCAAGCGTCCAGGTCTGCTCGACCATCTCGACCGTCTCGCCGGACTTCGCCAGATCCGCCCAGGTCTCCATCTTGCGTCTGGATGGCGGCGAGGAAGTAGGGGATGTATTCGGCGAACATGTCGGGATGGAACGCCGGCTGCTGCGGCATGCGGATCTTCTGCCACAGCGCGCCGTCGTGGGTGATCATCGACTTGCCGAAGATCGGCTTCAGGCCGTCGAAATACTTGATGTAGTTGTCGGCCTTGCGTCACCAGCACGTGCTTGAAGTGCTCCGGCTCCGACAGGAACACGACGCGCTGGTTGGCCATGTTGACGGCGATGACGCGGCCATAGCGCTCCGTCATCTGCAGCAGCGTCGCCATCGGGTTGTCGGGATTGCCCCTGAGCAACGGCTGCAGCTTGAACCAGATCGAATGCTCGTCGCCGAGCGCCTGCGCGTGCGATGGGACTTCGGCAATGGTCATGATGCGGTCTCGCGATCGAGGAGCCGGCGAAAGAGCACAAGGCACGCCATGGCACGGCAACGTCCGACGCGGCCCGGATCGGGCCACCACGCGACAGTCGTCGTATCGTCCTTGTTCATCCCTCGGTCTCGGCTCACGGAGCCTCCGCCGGCAAACGACCACGAAAGCCTATGCTGCCGAGAAGGCGGGCCAAGCAACGAACCCCTTCGAGGGTGGGTACACCCCTCCCCGTTCGGAGTCCAGCAAGGCAGCGGCACTCCGCTTCACTATGGCGCGCGACATGCGCGCGCCACAATCGCCGAGGCCCGGAAAGTGCCTTCTCTAGCGCCCTGGCGGCAGTCCTGGCGAGAAAAGCGGCTGAGGCTGGTTAACCGATGGTGCAAAGTAGGCAGTCTCACCGTCGACGCGCACCGCGCCCCCCGCAAAGAGGCGCAGCGCGTGCGGGTAGAGCCGGTGCTCCGCCTCCAACACCCGGGCCGCCAGAGTGTCCGCCGTATCGCCCGACAGGACCGGCACCGCCGCCTGCGCGATGATGGGACCCGAATCCATCTCCAGTCGGATCAGGTGCACCGTGCACCCCGCGATCCGGACCCCGGCGTCGATCGCCCGCGCGTGGGTGTCGAGCCCCGCGAAAGCCGGCAAAAGCGAAGGGTGGATGTTCAAATGCCTATTGTACCAGCGATCGACGAAACCGCCGGTCAGGAGCCGCATGAAACCGGCGTTACAGATCAGCTCGACGCCATGATCGAGCAGTGTCTGGTGCAGCCGCGCCTCGAAGGCCACCCGGGTCGCATACGCCTTGTGGTCGATGGCGACGGTGGGGATGCCGGCTTCCCGCGCGATGTCCAGACCCTTGGCCTCCGGCCGGTTGGACACCACGACCACGATCTCGGCGGGATAATCGGCTTCGCGCGCCGCCGCGATCAGCGCCTGCATGTTGGAGCCGCGGCCCGAGATCAGGACCGCCGTGCGCTTGCGCTGAGCTTGCGCGTGGCTGGAATTTGCGGGGGTGTTGGCTGAGCGATCGGTCATGGCAGGTCCGTGTAGCACGCTCCGGCGACCCCGCCCAATCGCCCCGACGGCTTCGTCCCCGGCTTCCTCGCAGCCCCATCCCGCTCAGACAGGGACGGCGGTCACTGTCGACAGCCCAATCGCGTGACGCTCAACGCCTCGTGCCGTAGCCACGATCCGGTGCTGCGGCGGAACCGGCTCCCAGCCCTCCCGCCCCCCGTCCAGCGGTTCCGATACGACGAGCATACCCGAGCCGTCCGGCAATGCGCGCGTGTAGAGGGTTGGCGGCTCGCCATCGCTGGAATAGCGCACCGCATGCAACGCCTTCCCGTTGGTGAACGCCGCGGTCAGCTTGAACGCCTCCTCCACGCCGCCCCGCCGCATATGCCCTTCTACGATGGCGATCGCGCGCTCCAGCGCCCCGTCGCATCGGTGTCGAGCCCCTGCGCCATCATCAGCAGGAAGAAGGCCTCGCTATCGGTCGTCCCCGTGCGGTGGTCGAACAAGTCGTCGGGGATCTCGTGCTCGAGCCGGCGCTTGATCCGCCCATAGCCGCCGACCTGGCCGTTATGCATGAACAGCCACGATCCGACCGCGAACGGGTGGCAGTTGGCGCGCGTCGACGCCGTGCCGGTCGATGCCCTAACGTGGGCGAAGAACAGGCGCGAGCGGATCTGGTGCGAGATGGAGATCAGGTTCTCGTCGCTCCACGCCGGGCGGATGTCGCGGAAGATACCAGGCCGCTGGCGTTCGCCGAACCAGCCGATACCAAATCCGTCGCCGTTGACGTCGGTCCGCGATTCCCGCGCCCGGTGGCTCTGTACGATCAGCGATTGTCGCGGCCGCGAGACGAAGTCTTCCAGGTAGACGGGTGCACCGACGTAGGCGATCCAGCGGCACATGGCGGCGTCCTCATGGTGCGCCGGTCCGCCGAGGGAGGTGCGCCTCCGCTCACGGCTGGCCCAGCGCCGATTTCGATCGCGCCGACGAGACGATCCGATTGCGGCGCCACCATGGAGCTGAACCCCGCCACCAGCCGGCCATCCCGCCCCACCAGGATCTTGTGAAAATTCCACCGCGGCGTCACCGCCTCCCCGAAGCCCTTGGCGGCCCAGCCGTAGAACGGATGGGCGCCCGGGCCGGAGACCACCTGCTTTTCCGTCAACGGGAACGTCACATTGAACGCCCCCTGGCAGAAGCTCGACGATCTCCTGCTCGCTCTTCGGCTCCTGGCCACCGAAATCGTTGGACGGTACCCCCACGACCACCAGGCCGCGCCCCTCGTACTTGGACCAGAGCGCCTGCAGCCCCTCGTACTGCGGCGTGAACCCGCACAAGGACGCTGTGTTCACGACGAGCAAAACTTTGCCGCGCCACTGGGCGAGCGGCAGGGGACCGCCCTCGATCGCCGAAAACGTGAAATCGAAGGCCGTCGGCTCCACCGCCATCCCGCGCACCGGCGAAAAGGTGCATAAAGCGGCCATCGTCACGAGAAGCTTGCGCATCTTCCAGCCTCCTGGCGCATGCAGAACCCCTTTGGTGTGGCAAAGTGAGCTTGAGCGCGCTCGAGTTCCCGATCGCGCTGTTGCTCTCGTGGATAACCTTCTTCAAGAAAGCATAGACACCCCGACGACGCCAAAATCGCTGAGCCCGAGGAGACGCCATGGCCCGCCTGCCCTACATCGAACGCACCGACCTGCCCCCCGAGCATCAGGACCTCATCAAGCGCGAAATCACGCTCTACAAGCAGCTCGCCCATTCACCGAACATGCTGCGGGCCTTCCAGGGCGTCGGCTATCATATCCGCTACGGCAGCCCGATGAACCCGCGCCTGCGCGAGCTCGCCATCCTTCAGGTGGGCTGGCTCGCCCGCTCGCCCTACGAATGGTCGCACCACGTCAAGATCGCCTACGATTTCGGTCTCACGGATGACGACATCCAGGGCCTGATCGACGACACGGCGGGAAAGGCCACGTCACTCGACCCGCTGGCGAGGACCGTCATCGCCGCCGCCCGCGAAGTGACCCGCGACGGCAAGGTTGCGGACGCCACGTTTGCGGCGATGAAGACTGAAATTCCCAACGAGCAGCTCGTCGATCTGATCGTGACGATGTCGTTCTACAACGCCGTTGTCCGCATCCTCGCGTCGCTCGAGATCGACGTCGAGCCGGAATACCAGAAATACCTCGATCGCTGGCCGCTCCCGAAAAGCTAGAGTTCTGGCGAGCTGACCAAAGCCTCCCTTTTGCGGCGAGGCAAGGCCGCAGCGCTCACACCGCCAAGCCCTCCGCTGCGAACACCTCCATCGCGATGCGGTGGGCTTCGTTGGCGGCGGGAATGCCGCAGTACATCGCAACGAGCAGCAGCACATCCTGGATCGCGGCCGGCTCGACACCGTTGCGCACGGCACCCGTCAGGTGAACCTTCAGCTCCATCTGCCGGCCTTGCGCGGCCATCATGCCGACCATGACCACGCTCTTCATCGCCATCGGCAGCCCGGTGCGCTGCCACACGTCGCCGTAGGCATAGGCGTTGATGATCTGTTGCAAAGGCTCGCCGAACGCACCGAACGCCGTCAGGCGCTTGTCCACCTGCTCGCGTCCGAACGTCTCCCGCCGCAGCGCCAGTCCTTTGTCGTACTGCGCACCGATCGTTGGGTCCTCGCACTCGTCACGGCTCATGTCGCGCGTCCTCCATTGACGATGATCGGCCCCGTCCTGCGGCGGCGCCAGGCGTGGCGAAAAACGCCGCTTCAGCCAGCGGCCTTCGAGCCGGCGCGGTTCCAGCCGCGCCCACCCTCGCCGTAGACCTCGTGCCCTCCGTCCGTGACGATCACGGTGTCCTCCAGCTTGATGAAGCCACGCCGGGGATGCTTGATCGTCGTCTCGACCGAGATGACCATCCCAGCCTCCAGCGGTCGGCCTGCGTCATCGGCGGCATAGGGCACCGGCCCGGTGTCCGTCAGCCGCGGCGCCTCGTGGCTCACCATGCCCATGCCGTGCGCCAGGAACTCCATGTACGGCTTGTGCGCCGACTGCGCGACGAGCGGCTCTGCCGCCGCATAGAGCGCACGCCCCATCTCGCCCGCCCGCACCACCTTGAACGCGGCACGCTGGACCGTCTCGATCTCGGCCAGCAGATCCTCCAGCTCAGCGTCCGGCGTGCCCTGGATCGCCATGCGCACGATGTCGCCGATGTAGCCTTTGTAATTCCCGCCGGAATCGAGCGACAGGATATCCCCCTTGCCCCACAATTGATCGGACGGAGCACGGTTGAGATCGGTGCCGCATGTAATCAGGCAATACTCGAAATTGAGACCGCGATTCGTCTCCTCCCGCCGCAGCGCCTCCACGAGATCCGCCTTCGTCGCCATGCCCGGCTCGTGGTTGGCGATCACCGCCTGCATCGACGCCAGCACCGCCTCGGAGGCGTACTTCAGCTTCTTCAGTTCGTCGCCCGACTTCTTCGCGCGCTGGCGCTCCAGCACGAACAGGCCGTCGACCCACGCCGCATCGGGAAACGCCGCGCGCAGGACCTGCGCCGCATCGAACGGCAGGAAGCCCAGCTCCGGCGCAATCCGCTTCGTCGCAAACCCCATCTCGCGGATCGTCTCGACCGCGATCTGCATCGCCTGCACAGAGCCATTGGCCTGGGTCTTGACAACCGGCGCCCACAACGGCTGCACGCCTGTTTGGAACGTCTCCAGCCGATGGCCGATATAGCAGGCTTTGTCGGGCCGACCCTTGGGATAGAGGAACACCGGTAGATAGCGCGTGACGCCGGTCGCATCCATGAAGTCGAAGAACTGCGCGCGATGTCCGCCCAGCAGGTACTGCACGTTGTGCTTGGACGTGGCGAGAACGACGTCGATGCCGGCCTCGTCCATCAGCCGGTCGAGGCGCGTGTGATCGAAGGGAATGGCAAGCCCAGTCGTCGTGCTCATTGTTTCGCTCCCGCTCACCGTGGCCGTGTTGATGATGCGGCTATTGCCGCGTTGTCCTCGACATGAACTTCTGCACGTCCTCGCCCGCCAGGATCCGGCACGAGGGATGCGTCGGATCCTGCGCGGCGCATTTCGCTCTCAGCCTTTCGCAGCCACTGGCCGTCGCGTTCTGCACGCATTGGCCGGCGATCGCGATGTCCATATAGCTCCCGAATGCGTGCGGACCGTTGGGCTGCGAATGCGTGTAGCCGATCGCGCCGCCCCATGTGACTGCACCGAACAGCCAGATCCCAAGCGTAACGAGCACCACCCGCCACCGCGACGTCAACCCGACCATGCGCGTGCGAACAAGGCCAAGGAGTGCAAACAGCACGCCGCCGAACAGACAGATCACAAAGATCAGCTGCGCCACCATCTGCAACCGGATCAGGTTGTCGTAGCTCATCTCATCCGCCCCGAAGCCTCACGCCGGCCCCGGCGACCAGCCGTAGACCCGCGCAGCCGTCCCGCCCATCAGCTCCGCCTTGTCGCTCTCGCTGATGCGCTGCGTCTGACGGAACGCATCGACACCTTGGCTGAACGTCAAAAACGCCACCGCACGCGTCCAGTCCGTCCCCCACAGGCACCGATCGACGCCGAACGCATCGATCATCCGGCACACCGGGTCCCAGATGTCGCGATAGGGATAGTCCTCCAGCGACAGCGTGCACGCGCCGGTGATCTTCATCGCAACGTTCGGGCATTGCGCCAGCGCCAGCACCTGCTCGAGCTCGGACCACGGCTCGGCCGGCTTGGGCGGCGACATCGGCTGCACGAGGCCGAGGTGATCGACCACGATCTGCGTATCGGGATTGCGCTGGATGAGCGCGATCCCCTGATCGAGCCGCCCGGCGATATGCAGGTTGACCGGCAGTGACAGCCGCGCCGCCGTCGAAAGAACGCGGTTGATCCCCGGATCGTCGGCATCCGCCGCCAGCCCCGCCCGCGCCAGCAGCATTCGGATGGCAACCGCACCGGACGTGCGCTTCCAGTCCGCGATGATCTCACCCACGCCAGGATCGGATGGATCGACCGGCTTGACGAGCGCAAACCGGCCCGCATGGCGCTGGTGCACTTGGCGCGCATAGCTGGCGTCGTACCGGTACATCGTGAACGCGGAGACGAGGATCGCGCCATCGACGCCCGCCGCGTCCATCGCCGCGACCATCTGGTCGCCGGTCACCTCGGGCGGCCCCTCCAGCACGCCGTGCCACGGCCGGCCCGGATGATCGCGCTCGTAGGCATGCACCTGCGCATCGATGATCGGCATTCTGCGGCTCTCCTCACGATGCCTGCGCGAGCGGCGAAGGCCAGCACATAACGATACCGGGACACCCGCCTGCGAGCGTTCCAGGTGCCGCTTGGAAACCACGTGCCGGTCTCCAAGCCCTAGAACGCCTTGTTGACCTCCGGGCGGTACTTGTTCTTCGGCACGAAGCCCGAACGCTTGGCCTCGCGCCGGTCGCGTACCCACACCTCGCGGTTGGGATGCAGTCCGCCGCCGCGCGTCGCAGGGACTGCGGTCAGCCGCGCCCGGTGCAACAGCCGCGTGTCGGCCTCCCCGCAGTTGGGGTGCACGCCGCCGTTGCCCGCGACCACCTTGTCCCAGGCATCCTTGCGCTGCTTGTAGGTCGCAGCATCCATCAGCGCTGTGCAGTTGATCTCGTTCACGTTGAGGTCGACGACGATCTCGTCGCCGTCCTCGATCAGCGCGATCGCCCCGCCCAGCGCCGCTTCCGGCCCGACGTGACCGATCACGAGGCCGACAGAGCCGCCGGAGAACCGGCCGTCCGTCATCAGCGCGACGACGATGCCGCGCTCGCGGCACAGCGTCGTGATCCGCGAGGTGGAATCGAGCATCTCCGGCATGCCCGGCGCGCCGCTCGGACCCTCATAGCGCACGATGATCATGTCGTGGTCTGGCAAACCTGTCCGGCGTCTTGTCGAGCGCGTCGAGCAGTCCCTGCTCGCCCTCGAACACCCGCGCCGTGCCGCGGAAGACGTTGTTCTCCAGACCGCCTTCGACGCCCGCGAGCTTCAGGATCGCGGAGAACTCCGGCGACAGGTTGCCGCCCAGAACGCGCAAGCCGCCCGTCGGCTTGTAGGGTTTCGCCACGGGATAGATGACCTTGCCGTCAGGCGCCTTCGCGCCGAGCCGCTCCACCTGCTTAGCCAGCGTCTCACCCGTGCACGTCATCGCATCGCCGTTGATGAGCCCCGCATCCAGCAGCTCGCGCACGATGACCTGCACGCCGCCGACGTTGTCGATGTCGAGCATCGAGTATTTGCCGTACGGCCGCGCGTCGGTCAGCACCGGCACGACATGCTGCGACAGATGGTTGAACTCCTCAGGCGTCATCACCTCAGTCCAGAAGTCGGCATAGCCCGCCGCGCGCGCGATCTCCGGCGCATGCAGCGTGACGTTGGTCGAGCCGCCGATCGCCATCGCCACGATCATCGCGTTGCGCAGGGAATCGCGCTGCACGATATCGCGTGGCTTCAGGCCGGCCTTGATCAGATCGGACAGATGCTCGACCAGCTCGGCCGGGAACGCCTCGAGCCGGCGCGGATCGTCGGAGGCCGGCGCCACCATGTGCAACGGCTGCATGCCGACGACGCCGATGAAGGTCTGCATCGTGTTGTAGGTGAACATGCCGCCGCAGCTGCCGATACCGGGGCAGGCGTGGCAAGCGATGTGGTGGCGGTACGCGGCGTCGGGGTGGCCGGCCACCTGATAGGCGCTGACGATGTCGAGCGCCTCGCCGGTCTTGGGATCGTGACCCGGCCGGATCGTGCCGTCCGACATGATGATCGCCGGCAGGTTGTGCTCCAGCAGCGCCGACAGCGTGCCGACCGGCGGCTTGTCGCACGCCACGACCGCGATCGTGCCGGCAAGTCCGCTCGCCGACAGGTGCTCGCACAACGCCTCGTTGGTCACCTCGCGGCCGAGCAGCGAATAGCGCATCTCCCGCGTGCCGTTGCGCACGCCGTCGGAGGTGCCGATCGTGTATTCGGGCTGGACGAGGCGGGCCTTGAGCTGGCCTTGTCCGTTGCCGATGCGCCCCTTCAACTGCTCGTGGATCGCCTCCACCTTGGCCAGGACACCGATGTAGCACTGGCTGTCGCCCTTGGTGCCGACCACGCCCACAGACGGCTCGTGGATCAGGTCGGGGTCCGTGCCGAGCCAGCGCGCCAGGCCGATGGTCTGGGTAGAGCGGCCGGGATGGCGGTCGATGAGCACGATTTTCGATGTGGCCACGGCGGGCTCCTTCATGCGGGCGCGGTGCGTGTGATGGGATCAGACAGACTTTATGGCCGGGAACGCCGAGCGGAAGCAAGGGGCCGGAAAACCGCGCGCCGATCCGGGAGAAGGCCCGATTTCCCCTCACCCCGCTGGCCCGCGCCCTGCGGATCTGCCCCGAACCGGCGCCCGACTTTCCGCGCCTTTTAGGATAAACACTCCGGCGCGCCAACTCAGGTGCCGACAGCGGTTATTCTCCCCGCTGCCTGATGCCCATTCATGTTCATCACTCCCGGAAGGCCCCTCGCATGACCCTGCCCCGCCCGGCGCGCGCCGCCACGATCGCCATGCTCCTGTCGCTGCTGCCCGGCGCAGCGCTGGCCGATTGGACCGCCTACGCCATCGACGGCAAAGGCGCCGTCGGCCACGGGCGCGGCGGAACACGCGCGGCCGCCCGCAACTACGCGATCCAGTGGTGCGGCCGCCAGGGGTGCAACGTGATCATGGTGCGCGCCGACCGCTGCCAGGCGATCGCGGAGAGCCGCCACAATGGCTATTGGGTCGGCACCGGCGCCGCGTCCGCCCGCTCCACCGCCATCGGCAACGCCATCCAGCATTGCGGCGACTTCGCCCCGATCGAGAGCTGCAAGCTGCGGCACGCCTACTGCAAGTAGGGCCAGGCGCCCGGGACATAGAAAGCGCCCGGCGGCGCTGGCGGTACTGCCGCCCCACGCGCCCGCCCCGGTCTCGAAACCCGCGCCGGGGGACACGCCCGGAGCCCCCCGGAGCCCCGCGCATTATTCATGTCAGCGTCGGTGGCGGACGAGGGCGACAATGAGGCCGATGACGGCGCCGATGGGGCCGGTGACGAAGGCGGCCGTCATGGCGATCTCCTGGCTCTTGTCGTGAGTGTTCGACGAGAGCGCGGAGACGAGGCCTGCACCGACGGCGACTCCGGCGGCATAGCCGAGGATGACGAAGAGAAGGATGCGGAGGAACACGGGCTTGGAGCCTTCTGATATCAACGATGCTTTACGAACCCCTTTGAATACTCCTGATCCATTGATTGCCTCGTCGTTTTTGCTGCATCGGAGGAAAGCATGAATAAATCGAGATTAAGTGGGTGTTGAAGGATTTCATTGAATAGTCCGGAATCGTCGCCAGCCGCGCGATTGATATCGTCCGCAATATCATCAAGTTGAGCTGAGCTGAGAGTCCGTCCTCATAATTCTGGCTCTATTTCAGCACTCTGGCAATTCGCCGGAGCATCAGCCGGATGAGAGCCATGACGAGGAATGCGGCTGCGGTGCGCACGCGGTTCTCGTAGTCTTTGGCCAGACGCCTGCAGCGGCCGAGCCAGCCGAATGTGCGCTCGACGATCCATCGCCTGGGCAGAATGACGAAGCCTTTCGCCGCGTCGCACCGCTTGACGATCTCGAGCGGCAGGCCGGCGTCCTCGCGCACGGCTGTCGCAGTCGGATCGCCCTGATAGCCGCCGTCGGCGACGGCAAGCGCAAGCGTCGGGCAGCGCCGCGCCGCGATGGCAAGCAAGGGCGCGACCATATCGCGGTCCTGGATGTTGGCAGGCGTGATCGCGAAGTTGATCAGCAGGCCTTGCGTATCGACGCAGATGTGGCGCTTCTTGCCTTTGACCTTCTTGCCCGCGTCGTACCCGCAGGGGTCGATCGAGGCCCCCCTTTTTCTGCGCTTTTCACGCTCTGGCTGTCGACGATGGCGAGGCTTGCTGTCGCGTTTCGCCCCGCGAGTTCCCGCGCTTTCACGTAGAGCGCGTCATGCACACGCGCGAGCACGCCGTCGCGGTCCCAGCACACGAGGTAGTCGTGCACGACGCTCTTGGAAGGAAAATCCTTCGGCAGCTGGCGCCACTGGCACCCAGTCGTCAGCACGTAGAGGATCGCGTTCAACAGATCGCGTGTTTCCGGCACCGGATGACGCCGAGCTTTTCTCGGTGGCGGCATCAGCGGCGCGATGATCGCCCACTCCTCGTCGGTCAAATCGCTCGGATATCGGCAGCTCTTGCGCTCGTAGGTTGCCCGGTTATCGTTCGTCCACATCCTCGGCCCGCTCGCGAATCACGCGCACGGCCACACAGAATCACAACCGATTCCCTGGACTCAAGAACTTTGAGGACGGGCTCTGAGATCTCGCAGAAGAGCTTGCGCTACTTCGATCTGACCACGCACCCGGGACACGAGGCTCTTGCTAATTGCTATTCGCCTTGTAACAACGCCAGGCTTCGCTGATGAACCATCGAATTGGAGAATGACAAGCTCTGCCAGCCACTCGCCCGAATACGATCCCCCATTTCCAAAGTGGGCGACTGCCATGTCACGCAGATCGCACAGCTCCTTGTGAACCATTTTTTGTTCTTCAGTGAATTTGGATCGGAGATCGTAATTCTTGCGCTCTTTGGAAGTGGTTTTTGTCGCTCGCGCATACAAGATTATTGCGTTGTTCAACAGAGCAGACTCCATCGCGATCTTAGTTAGGCACTCGTCCTCCGATGAGCTTTTCATTAGGATATCAAGGGCATCAAGAGTTTCGATCGCGATTACAAGATCCGAACAAAGGGAGTGCAAGTCGCGCGCTCGACGGATTTTGCCCGCGAGTGGCAGTAGCCTTCCTTCCGCCGAGAGACGGTCAGCGAGTGCTGTTAGATTGTAGGTTGGATCAGCGTCGGCCGCCATTCCGCTTGGTCTCCTGCCTCCCTACCCCCGCCCACCTTCGGTCGCGAGCCACGCGCCGCAGCACGCTTTCGCCAAGTCGCGCACGCGCAGGATGTAGCTCTGGCGCTCGGTGACGGAGATGACGCCACGCGCGTCGAGCAGGTTGAACAGGTGCGAGGCCTTGATGCACTGGTCGTAGGCGGGTAGCGCCAAGAGGTGCCGGTCGCCCTCGCCTTTCGCACCTGCTTCCAGCAACGCCTTGCACTCGGCTTCCGCGTCTCGGAAGTGCTGGAGCAGCCTATCGGTGTTGGCGTGCTCGAAGTTGAAGCGGGAATATTCCTGCTCGGCCTGCAGGAAGACGTCGCCGTAGGTCAGCTTGCGGTCGTCGTCGCGGCCGTTGAAGTTCAGATCGTACACGCGGTCGACGCCCTGGAGGTACATGGCGAGGCGTTCCAGGCCATAGGTGATCTCGCCGGACGCGGGATTGCAGTCGTAGCCGCCGACCTGCTGGAAATAGGTGAACTGCGTCACCTCCATGCCGTTGCACCACACCTCCCAGCCCAGCCCCCACGCGCCGAGCGTCGGGCTCTCCCAGTCGTCCTCGACGAAGCGGATGTCGTTGATCGTGGTGTCGATGCCGATGCGGTCGAGGCTCTTCAGGTAGAGGTCCAGAATGTCGGGCGGCGACGGCTTCATGATCACCTGGAACTGGTAGTAGTGCTGCAGCCGGTTCGGGTTCTCGCCGTAGCGGCCGTCCTTGGGCCGGCGCGAAGGCTGAACGTAGGCCGCGTTCCAGGGCTTGGGCCCGAGCGCGCGCAAGGTCGTGGCGGGATGGAACGTGCCCGCGCCCACCTCCATGTCGTAGGGCTGCAGGATCACGCACCCCTGCTCCGCCCAGAACTGCTGCAGCGTCAGGATCATGTCCTGGAAGGCTTCAGCGGGCCTGAGCCCCGCGCCGGCGGGGGCGCGCTTGGCGCGCGCTGAGGACGTCGTTGCGGCGGAAGGGGACATGGCAGCGCCTCGGCGGTTTCGATCGGTGCGGACCACCCTGGCGCAGCGCAGCAGAGCGGCCCGCAATCTATAGACGACCCGCGTTGGTTGTCACGCCCAGGCACCACACAGGCACCACACCAGGCACCGAGCGGACCTCGACCGACCCCACGGCAGCGATCCGCCCCAGGGCATGGCCGGGTAGGCACGCGCGGACTATGCGTCTACACTGATTTTGGGGGAGAACTGAACGACCAGGAGTGCTGCCATGTCAGTCAACAAAGTCCTCGAGCTCATGTCGGAATCCAACAAGAGCTGGGAGGACGCCACGCAGAAGGCCGTCGACAAAGCGGCGAAATCGCTGAAAGGCATCAAATCGGTCTGGGTCCAGGACTTCTCGGCGAAGGTGGACGCCAAGGGCAAGCTCACCACGTATCGCGTCACCTGCAAAGTCACGTTCGAGGTCGAGGACTGATCGAAGGCCGGCGCCTCACGCGCGAAGTCTGCAAACACCAACGGCGCGGCTTGGGCCGCGCCGTATGATCCGCAACATCGGGTTCCAGACGGGATCGACGGGAAGCGATCTGCTTTGATCGGTCACACGCTGCGGCGCGGCCGATAGACCTGTGTGGCCTCGTCCCATTCGAGCTCGCCCATTTCCTTGGGCACCCGCGTGCGCGCCTCCGCCTCCGCAGCCGCGGCGCGGCGCGCTTCGGTGAGCTTGGCGTCGGCTGTCTTCGATAGCCACTTGTAGCCTGCTGCCAAACCGGCACCGACGGCCAGAAGAACCAGAAGCTGGGGCATCTCGATCGTCCCGGTTGAAAAGACCGCCCGGGCGGGTCTCAAACCGGCCGGTTCGGCCGGCACCCGCGGCTGGGCGCTTCGCATCAGCGAGATGGCATATTACTCCCATCACGCCAGCGTGGTCATGCCGGTTTGTCGCAGATTTCGGTGCAAAAATGTGGCTTTTGAGGTCGCTGGCCCGGTGCTTCCACGCGGCATGGTAAACGTCCCCCTGCAGGTCGGTCCACCGTGCGCCGCGCCTGCGTCAGCCTCGCCCGCGGCCACCTGCGCCAGACGCCGCGCCCCGTCACAGCCCGTAGCGCTGCCACACCAGCCGCTCTTCCAAGGTCGCCAGCACGTCCTGCGCCGACACGAGCGGCGGCAGGCCACCGAGCCCCCCCGCAAGTCCGGCATCCGCGACTGACGGCAACCCCGGCCGGCGCAACAGCCGCGCAAGCAGCCCGGCCGAGCCCAGCGGCACGGCCTTGAGCCGCACCTGCGCACCATGGATCTGGCGCATCTTGGTGCGCACGTCGCCGATGCCGTCGATCAGCCCCAGCTCCAGCGCCGTCCGCGCCGACCAGAACGCACCGGAGAACAACTCGCCATCCGGTGCCCTGAGCCGCTCGCCCCGCCGCTCCTTAACGACCGCAATGAACGCGTCGTGCACGTCGCGCTGCAGCGCCTTCAGCCGCTGGATGTCGTCGGCACGCTCGGGCTGGAACATGTCGAGCGCCCCCTTGTTCTCGCCCGACGTATAGACGCGTCGCTCGATCCCGAACCGCTCAATCGCCTTGTCGAGCCCGAAACTGGCCGAGATCACGCCGATCGAGCCGACGATCGAGGAGGTATCGGCATGGATCTCGTCGCCCGCCATCGCGATGTAATAGCCACCCGAGGCCGCCACATCCTCGCAAAACACGTAGACCTTCTTCTTCTTCTCGTCGGCCAACTGCCGGATACGCTTGAAGATCAGACTGGACTGCACCGGCGAGCCACCGGGCGAGTTCACCAGGATCGCCACCGATGGCGCCTTGGACATCGAGAAGGCCTTTTCGATCGGCCCCGCCAAAGATGCCAGCGACAGCCCTGTCCTGAGCGCGCTCGCCCCACCGATCACACCTGACAGCCGCAGGACGGGAACGACGGTCTGACGCTTGAACGACCACATCGAAAGGCAACCTCGCGCAATGAGAAGAGATGTGCGCGTTTCTAGGCCGCCCCGCCCGTAGGGCCAAGCCTATTCGACCTCACGACAAGGCGAGCCCCGCGCCGTGCCTCAGGATCGCGTCCGCCTCTGGCGTGAAGGCATGGCCGTCCGGTCCGTGCAGCACGAAGCCCGCCGCCAGCGTCAACGGCGCCCGGCTTCCCTTGATCCCCGACACCAGGATGCGCCGCGCGGGCTGGCCGGCCCTGGCATGAACGGGCCGCACCACGATCGCCCCGAACCGACCGGCGAAGGCCGCCAGCACGGCCGGCAGCGCGCGCGCCAGATGGATCATGGTCGCCGTGCCGTCCGCGCACGCCATGCGCGCCATGAACCGCACCCAGGCCTCCAGGTCCTCCGCCGCCATGGCGTGCGCTGCAGCCTTCTGCGGCCCCGTTGGCAACGTTCCCGCCGTCTCATCGTGATAGGGCGGATTGGCCACGACGTGATCGAAGGCGCCGTTGGGCAGCGCATCTTGCAGCCGCGCGAGCCCTCGCCGGTCGCCGATGTCGGCTTCCACCACACGGACACGCGTGCCGAACCCGTTGAGGACCACGTTACGGCGCGCGAGCGCAGCCATGGCGGCCTCGCGCTCGATCATCGTGACCAGGGCCTGCGGGCAGCGCGCAGCCACGCACAGCCCGACCGCTCCCGCCCCCGCTCCCGCATCGAGCACGCGGGCCACCTGGCCCGCCACGACGGGCGCCGCCGCCGCCAGCAAGACGGCGTCCAGCCCCGCCCTATACCCCTTCCTGGGTTGCACCAGCCTGACGGCCCCGCCCAGGAAGGCGTCGTCTGTCTCCTCGGCGGCCAAAGACGGCCGGTTTGCGGGCTCTTGCGTCATACGTCCCAAATTGTCAGGTCTGGACGATCCACTGCCCGAGGTCTGCGTCCTGCATCAGCCGGCAGGCCCGATCGAAGTCGTCGTCCTTGACCAGCACGCGCCGCGGCAGCATGCCCACGGAGCCCTCCAGCAGGCTCATGTTGCGATCTGCCACGAGGACTGCGATACCGGCCTCGCCGAACAGCGTCGTGAGGAAGCTGAGCAGCACCTCGTCATTGGTACGCACAATCTCGCGCATGGTCCTCGGCGGCTCCCGGGGGGGCATCATCTCCCCCTGTGCGGCAATCTGCCGTGACGGCCGCTCGAAGGCGAGCGCTATATCTCGTTCAAACGCCGTACGAGAGGATTTCCCTTGGGTGTCGTCGTTCACATCAATGATCCCGGAGCCCCGGCCGACAAGCTGCAGCCCCTGCTGGAGCTGGTGGGCGCCGATATGGAAGGCGTCAACAGGATCATCCTCGACAAGGCCGTCTCCGACGTCGATCTGATCCCCGAGCTCGCCCACCACCTGATCGACTCCGGTGGCAAGCGGCTGCGGCCGATGCTCACGATCGCGGCAGCCAAGCTGACCGGCTACCAGGGCGTCGGCCACGTGAAGCTCGCCGCCGCCGTCGAATTCATGCACACCGCCACCCTGCTCCACGACGACGTCGTCGACGAAAGCGACGTGCGCCGCGGCAAGGCGGCCGCCCGCATCCTGTGGGGCAACCAGGCGAGCGTCCTCGTCGGCGACTTCCTGCTCGGCCAGGCGTTCCGCATGATGGTCGACGTCGGCTCGCTACCCTGCCTGAAGATCCTGTCGAACGCCGCTGCCGTGATCGCGGAAGGCGAGGTCATGCAACTGGCCGCCGCCAAGAACACCGCGACCACCGAAGACGAGTACCTCGCCATCATCAATGCCAAGACGGCGGCGCTGTTTGCGGCCGCCGGCGAGGTCGGCGCCGCCATCGCCGAGCGCCCCCAGGCCGAGCAGGCCGCCCTGCGCTCCTACGGCAAGAACCTCGGCATCGCCTTCCAGCTCGTCGATGACGCTCTCGACTACGGCGGCGACAGCGCCCGGCTCGGCAAATCGGTCGGTGACGACTTCCGCGAGGGCAAGATCACGCTGCCCGTCATACTCTCCTTCCGGCGCGGCAACGCCGAGGAACGCGCATTCTGGAAGCGCACCCTGGTCGATGGCGACATCACCGACGACGACCTCGACCACGCCATCGGCCTGATGCGTCGACACAAGGCGCTGGAAGCGACCGCCGAGCGCGCACGCCACTACGGCTCGATGGCCGCCGATGCGCTCGCCATTTTCGCCGACAGCAAGCCAAAGACCGCACTGCTCGACGCCGTCGCGTTCTGCATCGCCCGCGCCCACTGACGGCACGGGACGTCAGGCAAGTCGAACCCCAAGCTTATTCCTTCACCGCGCCCGTCATCGCCGACACATAGTGCTCGACGAAGAAGGCATAGAGCACCACCAGGGGCAGCGAGCCGACCAGCGCCCCCGCCATCAGCGAGCCCCACTTGTACTGGTCGCCGTCGGTGAACGCGGTCACGATGGCGACGGGAACGGTCTTCTTCTCCTGGCTGTTGATGAACGTCAGCGCGTAGATGAACTCGTTCCAGCACAACGTCAGGCAGAAGATGCCCGCCGAGATCAGGCCCGGCACGGCCAGCGGCAGGATTATCTTGACCAGGATCTGCCAGCGGCTCGCCCCGTCGATCAGCGCGCATTCCTCCAACTCGTAGGGAATCGTCTTGAAGTAACCCATCAGCAGCCACGTCGAGAACGGGATCAGGATCGTAGGATACGTCAGGATCAGCGCGAACGGCGTGTCGAACAGGCCGTACTGGTAGACGACCGTCGACAGCGGGATGAACAGGATCGACGGCGGCACGAGGTAGGCCAGGAAGATGAGCCCCCCCACGGTCTGCGCACCCTTGAACCGGATGCGCGTGATCGCGTAGGCCGCCAGCACGCTGGCCGCCAGCGACAGAATCGTCGCCACGACCGAGATGAACATCGTGTTCCACAGCCACAGCGGATAATTCGTCTCAAACAACAGTGCGTAGATGTGCTCGAAGGTCGGCGTCAGCGTGTAGAACGGATTGTGCGTGTCCAGGTCGAGCAGGTGCTCCTTCGGCTTCACGGCCGTGACCACCATCCAATAGAATGGAAACAGCAGCACGAGCATGATCAGACCGAGCGGGATGTAGAGCGTCACGACGCGATGCGGCAGCGTCGACAGATAGCTCATACCTTCGCTGTCGTCGCCCGCGGACGGTTTGGAACCGGGAAGCGTGGTGTCACTCATTGTCCGAACCCTGCTGCCATTTCCTGCGCTGAAGGCCGAACCAGGAGATCATGATCGCACCGAGCAGGAACGGGATCATAGCCGACGAGATCGCAGCCCCCTCGCCGATGCGCCCGCCCAGGATGGCCGTGTTGTAGCTCATCGTCGCCATCAACTCCGTCGCGCCCGCCGGGCCGCCGTTGGTCAACACCTTGATCAGCTGGAAATCGGTGAACGTGAACAGCACCGAGAACGTCATCACGACCGCGATGATCGGCGTCAAAAGTGGATAGGTGATGTGGCGAAACATCTGCCATGGCGTGGCGCCGTCGAGCGTGGCCGCTTCATAGAGCGACGGCGGCACCGTCTGCAGGCCAGCCAGCAGCGTGATCGCGATGAACGGAACACCGCGCCACACGTTGGCGAAGATCACGCTCCAGCGCGCGTTCCAGGGATCGCCGAGAAAGTCGACATTCGTTTCGATCAGCCCCCAGCCGCGCAGCGTCCACGAGATGATCGAGAACTGCGGATCGAAGATCCACCAGAACGCGATCGCCGACAGCACCGTGGGCACAATGAACGGGATCAGGATGATCGCGCGGATCATCGCCTTGAACGGCAGGTGCTGGTTCAGGAGGATCGCGAGATAAAGGCCGATCGCGAATTTGAAGGCGCTCGCGACGAACGTGTAGAAGAGCGTGTTGAACGTGGCGAGCAGGAACTTGGCGTCGCCGATGATCCACTCGTAGTTCTCAAGCCCCACAAACACGCCGGAGCGCCCGATCCGCGCATCCGTGAACGACAGCCAGATCCCAAGCCCCAAGGGATAGACCAGAAACAGGACCAAGAAAGCCATCGCCGGCAGCATGAACCACAAGCCAAGCCAGTTGCGGCTCGTCGTCAACTGCCGCCACGGCGACGCGGCCGCCGAGGCCCCGTTGCCGGTGCCGGTCCCGTTCCGCGCATCGAGAGTGGTGTCGGCCATCCCGCGTGAACCCGTCAGTGAGTGAACCTGTCCCGCCGCGCGGCGGGATCGAAAATGGCGCGGGGGCAAACCCCTCGGTCCGCCCCCGCGCCACGTCTCTTAGCGATAGATGCGGCGGGCCTGACGCTCGGCCACCGAGATCGCATCCTTGACCGACGTACGCCCCGTACACACGGACGCGAACATGTCGAGGATCAGGAAGTCGGCCAGCGCGGACGCTGCCTTCTCGCCGACCGATCCAAGACCGCCCGCGGTCAGCGTCCGCTTGGCGACATCGCGCGCCGGCGTCAGCTTCTTGTCGGACGTCCACACCGGGTTCTTGTCGTAGGCGTTGAGCGGATGCGTGAGATAGGCGACCGCACCTTCGAGCCACCCGTTGTAGTTCTCCGCTTCCATGGTGAAGGCGATGAACGCCTTCGCCGCGTTCGGCACCTTGGAGTACTTCATCACCAGCATCGGATAGGCGATGTGGAACTCCGTCGGCTTGCCCGCGGGACCGATAGGCCACAACGCGTGGCTCATGTCGTCCATGATCTCTTTCATCTTCGCGTCTTTGCCGGCGCCGGCCTTCGCCGCCGCGTAGATCGACACGCCGTTGTTCGTCAGCGAGATCTCGCCCGACAAGAACGCCTTGTTGTTGAACGAGTCGTTCCAGGACGCCGTGCCCGGTGCGAAATGATCAGCCATCGCCTTGGCATACTCCAGCGCCTTGGCCGTGCCGTCGGAGTTGATGATGACCTTGTCGTTCTTGTCGACGAGGTTTCCGCCGTGCGCCCAAAGGCACCAGTGCACCCACGCGTTGCCGTCGCCCGTCGCGCGTCCGAGCGCAAAGCCGCCGGGCTTCGACTTGGCCTTGAGGCCCTTCATCAGCTCCAGGAAGCCCGCGGTGTCCTGCGGCACCTCCTTGAAGCCCGCCGCCTCGATCATCGACTGGCGGTAGTTGATCAGGTTGCCGTTGTAGGCGACGGGGATCGCGATCCACTTGCCCTTCGACATACCGTAGGTCTTGGCCGTATCGACCCAGCCACCGTACTTCTTGCCGAGATAGTCGGCGACATCACTCACGTCGGCGCACTTCGTCGGGAAAAGATGCGGCAGCGAGTAGAGGCCCCAGAAAATGTCCGGGCCCTGGTTGGTGTTGGCTGCGACCGACGCCTTGGGCTGCACATCGTCGAGCAACTCGTTGATCACCGTCACCTTGACGCCCGTCGCCTTCTCGAACGCGGCAACGAGCTTCACGAACGCGTCTTCTTCCGACTGCACGAAGCGCTTCCAGCGCAGCAACTGCAGCTTGGCGCCCTTTTCTGGCTTCCACTTTGCCTGCTGCGCCCACGCCTTGGCGAAACCGTCGAGACCGCCGAACGCAGCGTAGCCGCCGACAGCGGCGGCACCGGCGATGGCAGAGCGTCTGGAAATCCGAGTATCGGTCATGTGAGAACTCCTCCCTTGTCGACCGTTATCAACACCCTCGTCGAGGCCCCCCCGCAGCGGACCTTGCGCCCGCTTCGAGGAAGGCCCGCGTCTCAAAGTCGTTTGCCCGTTTCCTTGTCGAAGACGTGAGCGACGTCGGCGCGCGGCCTCAGCTTGATCTTGCGCCCCGGCGCGAAGTCGTGGCGCTCGCGAAAGACCGCGATGATGTCCTGGGACCCGATCCGCGCGACGAGCTGCGTTTCCGAGCCCGTCGGCTCGACCACGACCACTTCCGCCTCCACGCCGTCGTCGGCGATCTCCATGTGCTCGGGCCGCGTGCCATAGACCACCGGGCGACCGTCGCTGGCGGCCGGCGCATTGGCCAGCGGCAGCCGCGCCCCCGACGTCGTCTCCACGAACGCCGCACCGTTGGCGCGGATGCGCCCCTCCAGGAAATTCATCGCCGGCGAGCCGATGAAGCCGGCCACGAACATGTTATCGGGCCGGTCGTAGAGATCCAGCGGCGCACCCATTTGCTCGACGATGCCGTCGTGCATGACGACGATCTTGTCGGCCATCGTCATCGCTTCAATCTGGTCGTGCGTGACGTACACCGTCGTCGTCTTCAGCCGCTGGTGCAGTTCCTTGATCTCGGTGCGCATGGCGACGCGCAGCTTGGCGTCGAGATTCGACAGCGGCTCGTCGAACAAGAACACCTGCGGGTCGCGCACGATCGCCCGGCCCATGGCGACGCGCTGACGCTGGCCGCCCGACAACTGCCGCGGATAGCGCTCAAGCAATGCGCCGAGCCCGAGGATACCGGCCGCCTTGTCCACGCGCTCCTTGATGATCGCCTTGTCGGTGCGCCTGAGCTTGAGCGAAAAGCCCATGTTGTCCGCGACCGTCATGTGCGGATAGAGCGCGTAGTTCTGGAACACCATGGCGATGTCGCGCTCTTTGGGATGGACGTTGTTGACCACCCGCTCGCCGATAGAGATCGTGCCCGCCGAAATGTTCTCCAGTCCCGCGATCATCCGCAAAAGCGTGGACTTGCCGCATCCCGAAGGCCCAACCAGGACGACAAATTCGCCATCGGCAATCGGCACGGAGACGCCATGCAGGACCTCGACGGGCCCGAAGGACTTGCGCACGTCGCGGATCTCGACAGATGCCATCACGCCTCCCTGACATCCAATGCCCGACGCGCACCGGACACCGGTTGCCACCGCGCCGCGCCGCCGAAGGACCTTCGCCCGACGCTTGCGCGTCGCGGTCGCAGCCCGGTTATCCGATCAACGTATACGTTAGTGAACCCGAGCGCAATCGCTCTAAGCGCCGGATCTGTCCGACCGGCGCCACTTCGCCTCATCCCAAAGTCTAAGCCGCAAAGCGCCTCAGGCTGCAGCGGGTCGCCAGCCGCCGAGCGCATGCTCCGGCACCATCACCTCGCCGCGCATGATGAGGCGCGCCGTCCTCAGCGTTCCCGCCCGAACGACATCCAGAGCCGCACCGCGCCCCTTGGTTTCGAGCCGCACTTCGATCTGCCCGGAGGGATGCTCGATCACGACGTCGCGCGGATTGTCGCCGCTCGCACGTGCCAGCTGATGCGCCACCGTCCCCTCGATCGAAAGCGCCGAGGAAATGCAGATGCCGCCCGTCACCGCGTGCGTCGCGTGCAGCGCCCACGGCGTGAAGTAACGCGATGTGATGTCCCCGCCCGCGCGCGGTGACGCCAGCAGGCCCACCTTCGGGATCACCTTCTGGCTGACGTCACCCAGACCCATGCGGCGCCCCGCCTCCAGCCGGATCGGCTCGATCTTCGCCAACAGCGCCTTGTTGGCGTCGATCTCCTTGCGGCTCTCGTGACCGGTGATGCCGAAATCGGAGGCGCGCATCAGGATCATCGGCATGGCGACGTCGACGCACGACACGCCGATTCCGTCGATCTCGTCGACCACATTGCCGGTCGGCAGTAGCTTGCCGGTCTTGGAACCGACGATGTCCATGAAGTTCAGCATCAGCGGCGCAGCGCTGCCCGGCACGCCATCGATACGCGCATCGCCGATATCATAGTTGACGCGCCCGCCCGGCGTCTGCACGACGGCTTCGATGCGGCTCTGGGTGTTGACGTCGTAGATCAGCACCCGCGTCTCCCCGTCCTGGGCTGGCACCAGCCCGCGCTCGATCGCGAACGGGCCGACACCGGCCAGCATGTTGCCGCACGAGGGCGAGGTATCGACCACTGGCTTGTCGATAATCACCTGCGCGAACAGGTAGTCGACATCGACGCCGGGACGCTCCGACTTCGACACGATCGCAACCTTGCTGGTCAGCGTATCGGCGCCGCCCAGGCCGTCGATCTGGCGCACGTCGGGCGATCCCATCGCCGCCAGCAGGAAGCTGTCGCGGATCGCCTTGTCGGCGGGCAGATCGGTGGCGCGGAAGTAGGGACCACGCGACGTGCCGCCGCGCATGAAGATGCAGGGGATACCGGTCTGGGCCATGTCGATTACCTCTCGTGGATCACCTGAGGGGCCAGGGCAGCTCGACGTACTTCTGCAGCAGGCCCGCCGGGAAATCCAGCGTCAGCATATGGCCCAGGAACACCATGAAGCCGATGCACGCTGCCGCGTAGATCACCGTGCGTACGACGCCGATCTGCGTGCGCGAGAGCAGGAAGGCCGGGATGAAGATCGCGATGGCCAGGATGAACCCGATCAGCGCGGCGAGCCCGAACAGCAAGACGAACCAGCCGATCGACGGCCATTGGCTGGTCCCGTCAGCGGCACCCGTGACGTGCGCCGCAACTTCCTGGTCGTAGTGCGAGGGATGACCCGCCGGCCCTGTCGCGATGCGCCACACCAGGAACAGCAGTGAAAATGCGACATCAACGCCGGCCGTCGCCGTGGGAAAGACGCCGCCCAGGAAGGACAGCCGCGCGCTGTCGATCAGGCCATAGGCGAACACCGCCAGCACGAACACCGCGAACGCGAGTTGCGGCACACGCTCCGGCAGCGTCGCGCCACCGGTCGCCCTGACGATCGTTTCCGTCGTCGCCGTCTTCGCCCCGCCGGCCGACGAAGCCCTCCTCCGAGATGCGTCCGCGCAGCGCCAGCAGGATCGAAATCAGTGCCAGGCCGCCAATGATCATCACGCCCGGCCGCTGCACGAAGCCCCAGCCGTAGAACTGCACGGCTTGATAGAGATAGTTCTCCGCCTGGTCCGACAAGCACGAAGCCGATCAGGAACGCCGGTCTTGGCCAGCCGAAACGCCGGAGCAGAATGCCGAGCACGCCGATCGCGAACAGCACCAGGAGGTCGGTCAGATCCCGCCGCGCCTGGAAGGCCGCAAAGCAGATGATCATGATCATGAACGGCGCGATCAGATTGAACGGCAGGAACGTCAGCCGCGAGATCGGCGCCGCCAGCAGGAAGCAGATCGCCGCGCCGATGACGCTCGCCAGCGCCAGCGTCCACGCAATCGTGTAGGTCAGCGACAACTCCGTCGTCACCATCGAAGGCCCCGGCTGCAGACCGAGCAGCACCATGCCGCCGAGAAACACCGCCATGCTCCCCGAGCCCGGGATGCCGAACAGCAGCGTCGGCATCAGCGCGCCGCCTTGCAGCGCGTTGTTGGCCGATTCCGGCGCGATCACGCCGCGCATGTCGCCCTTGCCGAACTGGCTCTGGTCCCTGGACGTCTGCACCACGTGGCCGTAGGCGATCCAATCGACGACGCCGCCGCCGAGCCCCGGGATGGCGCCGACGACGGTGCCCAGCGCCGAGCAGCGCAGCACGATGAACCAGTGCGCGAAACGTATCGCGCACGCCCTGCAGCCAGCCTGCGCCGAGCTTGCTGCCCGACGCGATCGGCCGGTTGCGCCGCATCAGGTCCGACGATTTCCGGGATCGCAAACAGCCCGAGGCCGATGATGACCAGCGGAATGCCATCCTGCAGGTAGGTGATCTCCAGGTCGAACCGCGTCTCCCCCGTCGCCGGCGCGGCACCGATAGCGCCGAACAGCAGGCCGAGCCCGCACGCTGCGATGCCGCGCGCCACGCTGTTGCCGGCCAGCACACCGACCACCGACAAGCCGAGCACCGCGAGCATGAACAACTCCGCCGTGCCGAACGCCAGGATCAGCGGCTTGGCGATCACCACGAAGCCGGTGAGCAGGATGGCGCCGAAAACACCGCCGAGCAGCGATGCCGAGAATGCCGCGCTGAGCGCGCGCGCCGCCTGCCCCTTCTTGGCCAGCGGGAAGCCGTCGAGGATCGTCGCCTGACTGGCGCTCGATCCGGGAATGCCCATCAGCACCGACGTGAAGGTGTCCCCGGTCGGGATCACCGCCACCATGCCGACCAGCATCGCCAGCGCCGAAACCTGATCCATGCCGTAGATGAAGGGAATCAGCAGCGACATGCCGGCGATGCCGCCGAGCCCCGGCAGAATGCCGACCGCCAGTCCGACCAGGATGCCGAGCATCATGTAGAGCAGATGCTGGACCGCCATCAGGTCGACGAATGCAGTGGTCAGGGCTTCGAGCATGGATCAGCGGCCTCCCATGCCGGCTGACGGGACCCTATGAAGATTTGGACCGGGCACCAGCGAGGCGCCCGGTCCAGTGCGTGTGACGGACAGCTCGGAGCCGTTCACCGGCTCTCAGAGCTTCAGGCGCGTCAGAACTTGACGTTGTAGTTCTTCGTCAGGAACTCGCGCACCCACTTGCGCGCCTCCGGCGAGATCGTCGTGCCCTCCTTGAAGAGTGCAGCGCCCGCCTTGCCGGTGACCTGCTCGTAGTCGCCGAGCGCCTTGGCTCTTGCCGGCCTGGTACTCGGGATCCTTCTTCATCGCCTCGACCGCCGTCTGGTAGGTCTTGACGATGTCGTCGGGCGTGCCCTTGGGCAGGACGAGCAGCTTCTGCGCCGGGAAGCCGGAGATCAGGAACGCCTTGAACACGTCCCACTCCAGACCCGACGGCGCCTTGCCCGTCGCCATCTCGATCGCTTCCTTGATGCTCGGCAGGTCCGGGAACGTTGGATCGCGAACGATGTTGCCGTCGTCGTCGAGCGCGCCCCACGAGAACAGCGGCACGGCCTTGCCTTCCTTGACCAGCGGCACCGAGTTCTTCAGGTAGGCCGACGACGTCTGATAGTCGATCGTGGCTTCGCCGCGCTCGAAGGCGAGGCGGCCGTCGCCGCGGCCCTTCATGCCGAACACGTGCTGCACGTCGAGGCCGAGCATGCGGAAGCCGAGCAGCGGCACGAGGTCGAGCGACGTCGCGCCCTGGCTGCCGTAGACCAGCTTCTGGCCCTTGAGCTTGCCGATATCCTTGGCCGACGTGACGCCGAACTTCGGGCTGATGTAGGCGACGCCACCGGTCGGCGCGGCCAGGATCAGCTTCCAGTCCTGGTATTCGTACTTCACCCGCTTGTCGCCGAGCAGGTAGGGGAACTGCGTCGAGCCGGACGTGCCCAGAATGGTCAGGCCGTCCGGCTTGGCCGTCGCGGCGAACTGGTTGGCGCCGGTCGTCGAGCCGCCACCGGGGACGTTCTTGACCACCACCGTCGGCTTGCCCGGCAGGTACTTCGACAGGTAAGGCGCATTGAAGCGCGCCCAGGTATCCGACCCGCCGCCGACGCTGAACGGGATCACATATTCGATGGTCTTGCCCGAGAAGTCGGCGGCCGAGGCCACGCCGGGCAGAGCCAGTAGGCCCGTCGCGGCGACGGTCGCAATCCCGGCAACGAAGTGTCTGCGGTTCATTAGTCTCCTCCCTTGAATGCCGTTGACCCGCCAGCGGCACGGTCGACGGTCTGGGGCTCGGACCGTCTTCCCGTCCGGCTCCCTCAACGTATGCATTAGCGGCGCGGGCGTCTCTTGACAAATGCAATAAACCGAAACTTTATTGCGTTATGCGCATCAATATCGACCTCGCCGACCTGGAAGCCTTCACGGCCGTCGCCAACGACAAGAGCTTCCACATCGCCGCCAGCAATCTCAACATCTCGCCTTCGGCGCTCTCCCGGCGCATCCAGAAGCTGGAGGACCTCGTCGGCGTCAAGCTCCTGGAGCGTACCACGCGCTCGGTCGCGGTCACCGCCGCCGGCAAGGAGTTCCTGGCCCGCGCGCTGGAGATCCAGACGCAGATGGAGCAGGTCATTCTCGCGCTGAAGGGCCAGCCCCAGCAACCCACCACCACCGTCACGATCGCCTGCGTGCCCTCCGCCACCCACTACTTCCTGCCACCCGTGATCGAGCACTTCAACGCGCAGTACCCGATGGCCAAGGTGCGCATCCTCGACCTGTCCGCCAACGACGTCCTGGAAAGCGTGCAGACGAGCGAAGCCGACTTCGGCATCGACTTTCTCGGCTTGCAGGAGCCCGGCCTCGAGTTCCAGCCGTTGATGGAGGACGAATTCGTCGTCGCCGCACGGCGCGACCATCCGCTGGCCCGTCGCCGCGCCCTGCGCTGGCGCGACCTCGAAGGTCACCGCTTCATCGCCGTCTGGAAGGGCAGCGGCAATCGCCTGCTGATGGACTTCGAGCTCGCCAAGGCCAACCTGTCCCTGTCCTGGTTCTACGAGACCCGTCACGTCACGACCGCACTCGCCATGGTCGAGGCCGGCATCGGTGTCTCGGCCCTACCCCGTTCCGCCCTGCCGCGCGACGAGCATCCCCTGCTTGTCGGCGTGCCACTTAAGGAGCCGCGCATCGCCCGCGTGCTGGGCGCCGTGCGCCGCCGCGACCGCACCATGCCGCCGACGGCGCAGGCCTTCTGGGACGCGCTGCTCGCCATCTGGCTGGAGCCGCACCGCCGTCGCCTGCATGCCTGACCCCGCCCGTTCGCAGCCACCTCGTGCCGAGAAAGACCAAGAGACCGCGCCTGCCCATGAACCTCGACCAGATCTATGACGTCCTCGTCGTCGGTGGTGGCAACGCCGCCATCTGCGCCGCCATCACCGCCGCCGAGCACGGCGCCAAGGTGCTCGTCGTCGAAGCCGCACCCAAGCACCTGCGCGGGGGCAACAGCCGCCACACCCGCAATTTCCGCTCCATGCACACCGCGCCCGGCGACGTGCTGACCGAGACCTATCCCGAGGACGAGTATTTCGACGACCTCCTGCGCGTCACCAAGGGCCGCACCAACGAGGACCTCGCCCGCATGGCGATCCGCGCATCGGAAGGCTGCCTGGCCTGGATGCGCAGCCACGGCGTGCGCTTTCAGCCCTCCCTGTCGGGCACGCTGTCGTTGTCGCGCACCAACGCCTTCTTCCTCGGAGGCGGCAAGGCGCTGCTCAACGCCTACTACCAGACCGCGACGCGGCTCGGCATCGACGTCCTCTACGACACCGCGGTCACCCACCTGGAGGTGAAAGACGGCTTCTTCAGCCACGCCGAGCTGAAAATGGGCGCTACCACCCGCCGCGTCCGCGCCAAGTCCGTGGTGGCGGCGTCCGGCGGCTTCCAGGCCGACCTCGAATGGCTCGCGCGCGAATGGGGCCCCGCCGCCCACAACTTCCTGATCCGCGGCACGGCCTACAATCGCGGCGTCGTGCTGCGCGACCTGATCGACCAGGGCGCCGCCGTGATCGGCGACCCCACGCAATGCCACTGCGTCGCCATCGACGGCCGCGCCCCGAAATTCGACGGCGGCCTCGTCACGCGCCTGGACTGCGTGCCCTTCTCCATCGTCGTCAACAAGAACGCCCAGCGCTTCTACGACGAGGGCGAGGACGTCTGGCCGAAGCGATACGCAATATGGGGCCGCCTCGTCGCCAAGGAGCCCGACCAGATCGCCTTCTCGATCATCGACAAAAAGAGCGTCGAGAACTTCATGCCCTCGGTCTTCCCCCCCATCGTCGACGACACGCTCGACGGCCTCGCCGCCAAGCTCGGCCTCGATGCCACCAGGCTCAAGACAACCGTCGAGACATTCAACGCCGCCTGCAAGGGCTACCGCGATGGCACCCCCTTCCAGCCGATGATCCTCGACGGCATGGCAACCGACGGCCTCGCGCCCGCCAAGACCAACTGGGCGCGCCCGCTCGACACCCCGCCCTTCGCCGCCTACCCCTTGCGCCCCGGCGTCACCTTCACCTACCTCAGCGTCGCCGTGAACGAGCGCGCGCGCGTCCGGATGGCGAGCGGCAGCTATGCCGCCAACGTGTGGGCCGCCGGCGAGTTGATGAGCGGCAACATTCTGGGCGAAGGCTATCTCGCCGGTTTCGGCATGACGCTCGGCACCGTGTTCGGCCGCATCGCAGGAGAGGAGGCGGCCCGCCATGTCCGCAACTGACACCACGCCGCCCGCCCCAACCGGCGGACCAGCCGCCGGCATCGACCTGGCCGCCCTCGCCCGCACCGGTCAGCTGCCCGACAGCGCCACCGCGCTTGCCGAGACCCGCCGCCAGCTCGAGATCTGCAACGCCTGCCGCTACTGCGAAAGCTATTGCGCGGTGTTCCCTGCCATGGCGCTGCGCCGCCAGTTCACCGATGGCGACCTCGCCTACCTCGCCAACCTCTGCCACAACTGCCGCGGCTGCTATTACGCCTGCCAGTACGTGCCGCCCCACGAATTCGACCTGAACCTGCCGCGCGCGCTGGCCGAGGTGCGCCACAACAGCTGGGCCGACTACGCCTGGCCCGCCCCCTTCGCCCGCGCCTTCCGCCGCAACGGCGCCGTGCTCGCCATCGCCCTTGTCCTCGGCGTCGCCGCCATTCTCCTGCTCGCCGCCGTCACCACCGGCGACACCCGCCCCGGCGCCGGCTTCTACCGCGTCATCCCCCATGGCGCGATGGTCGCCGTGTTCGCACCCGCCTTCCTCCTCGCGCTGCTCGCCATGGCGATGTCGGTACGCAAGTTCTGGCGCGCGACCGCCGGCCCAACCGTCGACGGCCAATCCGTCCGCCAGGCGATCATCGACGTCGTGACGATGAAGAACCTCGCCGGCGGCCACGGCGACGGCTGCAACTACGAGGCCGAGGACGCCTTCACCTTGAAGCGGCGCGCGTATCATCAGGCGACGATGTGGGGCTTCCTGTTATGCTTCGCATCGACCTCCGTCGCCACGATCCAGCACTATGTCTTTGCCTCGCCCGCGCCCTACGGCCTGTGGAGCCTGCCCAAACTACTGGGGCTGCCCGGCGGCATCCTCCTGTGCATCGGCACCGCGGGCCTGCTCGCGCTCAAATCCCGCAGCGACACGAACCTCGACGCGCGCGCCCAGAACGGCCTCGACACAGGCTTCACGCTCATCCTGTTCCTGACAGGGCTGACCGGGCTCCTGCTCTACGCCCTGCGCGGCACCGCCATGATGACGCCGATGCTCGCCCTGCACCTGGGCGCCGTGCTCGCGTTCTTCGTCACCCTGCCCTACTCGAAGATGGTCCACGGCTTCTATCGCTTCGCCACCCTCGTGCGCGCCGCCCAGGAAGCCCGCACCCTGAAGACCGCCGGCGGTGGAGAAGGATAAGCGGCGCGAAAGGCCCCCCGCTGCGCTGACGGCGATCAGCCAATCATGCCCAAGCGTGTCCCCCACCCCGCGAGCCGGACATTGCACGCATGCAGGATTGAAATGGGGGTGACGCAGCGCAATCGCGACATAGCCGGCCGCGCGCAGTACGGCTTCAACCATCGAGAGTGACCCTGAGCGACCGTCGTGCCGATGTGCAACACCGATGTGGCCAGGTCGTCGATGATCGACAGGCTTCCGGTATGTAGCGCAGCGAGCGACAGTAACGGCGGCGCCGACGCTACCTGTCGGCTTTAGCACCGAGACCGTTTCGGTTCCGGTTGTTGCGGTGGGCCAAGGGCCGACATGCCTCGCCACTCCCACTCCCAGGGCGTCGAGCTGCGGCCCCTCACAGGCGATCGACGTAGTGACCACACGAAGCGAAAGCCGCTCATCCCTATCAGTAGGCGCAATGTTCAGCCGCGTTATTACTCCGCGGCCGAAACTACGCCATCGGTGAAATATGGGTTCGCAGGGCGCGGCAGCCCCATGTTGTCGCGCAGCGTACCGCCGGTGTACTCGGTGCGGAAGATGCCGCGCTTCTGCAACTCCGGGATCACGTAGTCGACGAAATTCGCCAGCCCATCCGGCTGGTAGCCGACGTGGATGTTCAAGCCGTCGCACGCCTTGCTGCGATACCAGTCCTCGATCTGATCGGCCACCATGGCGCCGTCGCCCTTCATGACGACATGTCCGAACGAGGGCAGTATCCGCTTGTAGGTCTGGCGGATAGTCAGCCCTTCGCTGCGGGCCAGCTCCGCGATCGCATAGCGCCGGCTCGATCCGCCGGCCGTTTCGCTCGACAGCTCGGGGAATGGCGCATCGATCGGATAACCTGAAAGATCCATGTCGATGTAGTGCGACAGGTGCATCACGCCCACCTCTGGCGCAATCAATTCCTGAAGCTCCTCGAACTTCTCGTCTGCCTCCGCCGCAGTGCGCCCGACGTAAACGACGGCGCCCGGCATGATCTTCAAGGTGTTCGGTGAGCGTCCGTAGCGGATGGCCCTTGCCTTCATGTCGTTATAGAATGCGATGGCTTGGCGTTTTGACGGCGTCGCGGCGAACATACAGTCGGAATATGCCGCGGCCAGCTCACGGCCCGGCTCTGACTGGCCGGCCGAGAACAGCACTGGATAGCCTTGGGGTGAGCGCGCGGCGTTGAGCGGGCCCTTAACCTTGAAGTGCTTGCCGGCATGGTCGAGAGTGCGCACTTTCGAGATGTCGAGGTATTGGCCCGTTGATTTGTTCTCCGGGAAGGCGTCGTCCGCCCAGCTATCCCAGAGGCCTTTGCAGACCTCCACGAACTCGCGGGCACGCTCGTAGCGGTCGTAGCGGGCGAGATGCTCGTCCTTGCCGAAATTAAGTGAATCAAGCGCGTTTGAGCTTGTCACGATGTTCCAGCAGGCACGACCCTTGCTGATGTGATCGAGCGAAGCGAACTTGCGGGCGAGAAGGAACGGCTCCTCGTAGGTCGTGGTCGCCGTGGCGAGCAGTCCGATCTGGCTCGTACGCATAGCGATGGCGGAGAGCAAGGTCACCGGCTCGAAGACGGCTGGCTTGCTCGTCAGGCAGTTCGCCTCGAACAGTTTCGGCCAGTCCATCTGCTGCACGCCGTTGCCGTCGGAGATGAACACCATGTCGAACTTCCCGCGCTCGGCAGTGCGGGCCGTCTCGACATACTGCTCCAGATTCATGGCCGTATTCGTCCAGGCATCGGGGTGGCGCCAGCCGGCGGGATGATTGCCGACGGAATGCAGTCCGGTGATGAGATGCAGCATGTCCAGTCCTCGAATTGACGTCGTCGATTTTTTTGATGCGCCGGAGCAGCGGCGATCCCGCTACATCTCGGCTTGAGCTTCGATCATGCTTGCGACGCCGCGCGGTGTCGGTTTTCCCGCGGCAGCGCGCCGTACCGCCGCCAGATCCGGCCTTGCCAACGGGCGCGCCTGCTCGATCGCATGGCAGGCGCGCATGACCAGTGCGTCAGCGTAAAGCGGGCCCACGACCTGCATTCCGACAGGCAGGCCATCCGCGGTAAGACCGACCGGCACCGATGCTGCGGGCTGCTTCGTGAGGTTGAAGGCCGCGGTGAACGGCGTCATGTTGGGAATATGGCGATAGCGCGGGTCGTCGGATCCCGTTTCCTCCGCACCGATCGGCGGCGCGGCGAGCACAGGCGTCACGAGCAGATCATATCGCTTATGGAATCGGCGCATGGTTGCGCCGAGCCTCTCGCGCTTCTCGCGGGCAGCGAGATATTCGACAATGCCGATGGAAGCTCCCTTCTCGGCACTGGCTCTCAGAGCAGGCGTGATGCGTGACAGTTGCTCCTCGGTGAAGCCGAAGACGCGAAACGCGTTGGCCACGCCGGGAAGCATGATCGTCGCGAGCGTCTCGGAGGGATCATCGAAAAGGTGCTCGAGCAGCTCGACTTCGGCGCCGAGATCTGCCAGAAGCTTTGCGCCCGAGTCGACGATCCTGGCCACCTCCTGATCGACCTCGGCATAGCCGAGCGTCGGACTATATGCGATGCGCAGGCCACGCACGCCGCCGGCGATCGCCTTCACGTAGTCGGTGCCGTCCGGCGGCAATGCATAGGAGTTCGCGCGGATCGGGCTTCGTGATGGCGTTCATGCATAGGGCCGCATCGGCGACGGTTCGCGTCATCGGACCGATTACGGCGAGCGTGCCGAGATAGCTCGAAGGGTAGTCAGGTATACGCCCGAAGGTGCTCTTCAATCCGAAGGTCGACGTGGCGGAGGCCGGCGTACGCGCCGATCCGGCCGCATCGGAGCCGAGCGCGATCGTTCCCATGCCCGCCGCGAGCGAGGCGGAGGCGCCGCCGCTCGAGCCTCCGGGCGTCTTCTCGAGGTTCCAGGGATTGCGCGTTACGCCGCACATTTCCGACCGCGTCCAGAATGCAGCGCCGAACTCAGGAACGGTGGTCTTTCCGATCAACACGGCGCCGGCGTCACGCATGCGCGCGACGCTGGGGCTGTCCTCGAGCCAGGGACCCCGTGCCGGAATGGCGTAGCAGGCCCTGCGGGTTGGCCAATCGCGCGTCACCGAGAGATCCTTGACCGTCGTCGGTATGCCGTCGAGATCGCTCAGCGGCGCCTCGTCGCGCCACCGTTGCTCGCTCTCGCGCGCGGCTTTCATGGCGCTCTCCGGGTCGAGCCAGCAGAAGGCATTGACGGCAGGGTTCAGGGCTTCGATCTGCGCCAGAACTGCGCTCAGGGCTTCGACGGGCGATGCCTTGCGTGATCGGAAGAGTGCCGACAACTCCGTCGCCGAGGCCAAGGCCAGTTCGTCCATGCTAAGTCTCCTCACGAGTGCGGAATGTCACTGGATCGTCTTGCATCGTGGTTATGGTCGCCGATAGGCCCAGCCGGTCAGGCGGCGCTCGATGAGCGTGGATGCTAGATAAAGGCCGACGCCCATTAGCGACAAAATGCTGAGGCCGGCAAAGGCGAGCGGCACATCCATGTTGTTGGTCGCGACCACCATCACGTAGCCGATGCCGGAATTGGCGGCGATCGTCTCGGCGACGATCGCGCCGATGAAGGAGCCGCTGATGGCGAGCTTCAGCGAGCCGAAGAACTGAGGCATCGCGCGCGGCAGCGACACCTTCCAAATGATGTCGAGCTTGCGGGCGCCGAGCGAGCGCATGACGTCGTCGAGTTCGGGTGATGCGGCCCCGATCGCGGTCGCGACTATCACCGTCACCGGAAAGAAGCAGATGATGATGGCTGTCATCACGGAGATGTGCGGGCCGACGCCGAACCAGACGACGAACAGTGGAATGAGCGACACGCTCGGGATCGTGTTGAACGCGACGAGCGCCGGATAGACCATGTCGTAAAGCGTTCTGAACGAGCCGATCAGGGTACCGAGCACCAGGCCGAGGCTGACACCGCAGAAGAAGCCGATCAGCGTCGCCTGCAAGGTCTGGAGCGCCATCGGGGCCAAAGCCTCGTAGCGGGCGAGCAGCACCGCGAGGAACTCGGATGGCGCCGGGAGGACATAGGGCGCAATCCCGGCCAACCAGACGATCGCTTCCCACGTCAGCAACACGAAGACGGCGAAGCCTGCCGGCAGCATCCACGAGAGCGGCAGCGCCAACGCCGAGGCCTCGCGCACCGTACCGGCTGATCTCTCGGGCGCCGTAACCGCCGGCCAGACGGCGCGATCAGCATCTGCGTCTCCGCTCACACTTGTGCCCCGCTGGTACGTGCGTTGGAGATGTGGTCCCTGAGCGTCGACAGCGCCGTCACGAAGGACGGCTCATAAGTACCGGCGAGCGTTCGCGGACGTGGCTCCTCTACGTTGTGGTGAACTAGGATGCGCCCTGGTCTGGAGCTCATGATGTAGATAGTGTCCGCCAAATAAAGGGCCTCGCGCAGGTCGTGCGTGACGAGCACGACCGTGAAACGGTTCTCCATCCAGAGCGATTGTAGGACGCCCCACAGTTCCTCGCGCGTGAACGCATCGAGAGCGCCGAACGGCTCGTCGAGGAGCAAGAGCGATGGCTCGTGCATCAGCGCGCGACAAAGCGAGGCACGCTGCTGCATTCCGCCGGAGAGCTGCCAGGGAAGCTGCTGCTCGAACTCAGCGAGCCCAACCGTCTTCAGAAGGGCGCGCGCGCGTGCCGTGTAGGCAGCACGCTCGCGCCTCAGCCGGGAGCGGTGGGGCTCTACGACCTCGACGGGGAGCATGATATTGCGGAGCGTCGATCGCCACGGGAGAAGGTTGGGATTCTGGAACGCCATTCCGACGATCTTGATCGGCCCCGTCACCTCCCTGTTCGCAACGATGACGTTGCCGGTCGTCGGCGGTATCAATCCGGCGATTAGCTTTAGCAACGTCGACTTGCCACAGCCGCTCGGCCCGACAATGGCTGTGAACTCGCCCTTGCCAATGCGCAGGCTCGTCTCGGAGAGGGCCGCGGTCCTGCGGCGGCCCTCCCCGTACGTCAGCGTCACGCGTTCGATCTGCACGTGCGCTGTCGCGGGCTTGACGTTCTGTCGGGCTGACATCAGTTGGAACCGCCCACCGGAACCGCGCGATCGCTGGCCGGCGGAAGGAAGCTCATGTCGATCAGATCCTCGGGTGCTATCTCGCGTGGGAGTTTCTCGGCGGCCGCGACGATCTTGATCGAGCCGGCGATAGTCTCCTTGGAGTAGTAGCCGAGGCCATTCGCCTTCACGTCGGGCTGGCCGACCATGCGGTCCAGTCCGTACCTGAGGCGCTGCATCTCGATATCCTTCTTGAGCAACGGATCGCGCTTCATCAGCGCTTCGATGGCGGCCGCGGGGTTCTTGAGGGCATCGACATGACCACGATTGATGGCGCGCACGACTTTGCGCACGATATCCGGCCTCTCCTTGATGAAGGCTTCGTTCGCCATGACGCCGATATTAATGATCGCGACGCCGTGATCGGAATAGCGGATGAAGATCATATCGCTATCCTTGATGCCGGCGCCCTTGAGGTTGAATAGCGCCGTGCCTTCGTTCGCCGTGACGGCGTCGACCTTGCCCTGCATGAGCATGGCCTCGCGGATGTTGGGGGCCATGTGCTCCCATTTCACGTCTGACGCGGCCACGCCGGTGGCCGTGCTGAAGGCAGCGAACATTTTGTAAGCCGTGTCGCCTACCGGGGCGCCGATCGTGCGTCCTTTCAGGTCGCCGGGCTTGGTAATGCCGCGGCCGGCAAGCGTCACGACGGCGAGATCGGCCGGTGTGATGTTGTAGACCGCCTTTACGCGCTTATCGGGATTTTGCGTGTTGAAGCGAATGACCGAGGCGATGTCACCGATGCCGATCTGGTAGGCGCCGCTGGCGAGGCGGTTCACGACATTCGCAGAACCGTCTCCTGCCACGATCGCTGGATTGAGCCCTTCCTCGGCGAAATATCCCCGATCCGCTGCGAGAAAGACGGCGCCATGCATGCCGCCGAATTTCCAGTTGAGCGTGAACGGGAGCTTTTCCGCAGCCGCACCGGGCGCGGCGCTCGCAACGACGACGGCGAGGGCCGCCGATAGCGCTGCGCGGGGTAATCTCAATGCTCGCATGTAAACCTCCTGCTTTCCTGTCGGACAATCCAATGACGGGTGAAACTAGACTGGGCTCTTCCGGTAGGCCCAGCCGACGAACTGGCGCTCGATCGCGAGCGCGGCGAGGTAGAGAGTGAGGCCCATGGCAGCCAGCGTCAGAAGCCCCGTCCAGACGAGTTCAACGTCGAAGTCCGAAGCAGCGCGATTCATCGCGTACCCGAGCCCTCGATTGGCGGCGACGCTCTCGGCGAGGATCGTGCCCACGAAGGACAGCGTCACCGCTATGCGCATTGCGCCGAAGAAGTAGGGCATAGCCTGCGGGATCCCGATCTTGATCAGCGTGACCAGACGGCTCGCTCCGAGTGAGCGCATCACGTCGCGCAGATCGGGATCCATGCTGGCGATGCTGGTCGAGACGACGACGGCGATCGGGAAGATCACAATGATCGCGGACGTGATCACAGCGGGGACCGTGCCGATGCCGGACCACAGGACCAGCAAGGGAACGAGCGCGGCCTTCGGAATGCTGTTGAGGCCGATGAGCGTTGGAAACACCGTGCGGTATAGTCGGGGCGACGCACCGAGTGCGACACCCAGACCGAACCCGATAGCAACGCCGATCGCGCAGCCGGTGAGAGTTCGTTGAAAGCGTCTGGATCGCGTTCGGCCAGATGTCTGGCCAACGCAGCACGTACATGGGCACGATTTCGGTCGGCCGCGGAACGACGAACTTGGAAACACCAAATGCGATGCAAAGGCCTTCCCAGAGGACGAGAAGTCCGATCGCGAACACGAGCGGGCTGACAACGCGGCGACGGATGCTCTCCGAGATCATGGTCGGCCCTCCGAGCCATGATTGGCGATCACGCACAGCAGGTTCTCGCCGGGCCGGCCCTGGTGCTCGAAGCCTGCGCTGCAGAGGAAAAGCGTATCCTGCACGATCCCTGCCACGGTCGCGTGGGCCACTGCCTTCGCGACATGACCCGATGCGTGCGAGAGGATGTCGCTCAGCATAGTATGGCGCCGCCCATTGTGGTGCGGCAGCGCGTCCGCGCCGGCGTTGACGAAAACAGCGGCGACCTTCGGGCGATCCTCCGGATGCACCATGCCGGCATCCAGCCGAAGCCCCGCTGCCGTGAACGCATGGCGCGCTCCGGCGAGGTCGAGCTGGTGCTGCATCACGCCCTGCCCGGCGAGATAATCGCCAGGGGCGCCGTCCGCGTTGCCGATGACGACGACGCGAACGGCGTCCTGCTCGCTGCCTGATGAGGCGGATGCGCGCCGCGTAAAGATGTCAGGTTCGCGGCCGATCACATCGTCGGTCACGCGAGCGGCATCTACTTCTCCGAGTGCAACCGCTGCGCCGAGGGCCGAGGCGCCGCGCGAGCGTGACGATGAAACGGCCGGGCTGGCGTGCGCCAGGGCCGCGCCGCGCGCGAGGGCGTCCGCCATGCGCTCCTCGGTCATCTGCGGACACTTGAGCTCGACGCACGCCACATCGTCAGGCGAGCCCATTCCCGATTCCTCGATTGCTCTCAGCACGGCCGACGTGACAAGGGCCACCTGGCGGGTCGTACCGTAGTCCTCCGGACGCAGTGGCGGAGTGCTGGCCACGCCGATCGCGAGACGGGGCACGCCCGGACGCCCATCACTTCGGGTGGGCTGCTTGACGAACAGAGTGACATGGGGGCTCATGAGACCGGCCGTTCCGCCGATCATGAGCATCGGAATCCGCCTAGCTGCCTCGTCGACGGTGATGCTCAACAAGCGCGCAAACAGCATCTGTAGCGACAGCGCTGCGTATCCTCGCGCGTAGCCGTCGCCTTCGGTCTGCGCCATCAGAGCGACGACGTGAGCCGGATCGACAACTTGCGAGGCAAAGAGGCGCTCCAGTCCGAGCGTATCGGATGGGCTCGACATCGCCACGGTATGGACTTGCGCTTCGCGCATGGATCCCTTCCGCCATCGCCGCGTGCAAGCCGCCGTTCATGCGTACAGGCACGCTCGTGGAGGTCTCATTGCAGGTCGCGTGCCACTGCGATCGCGGCGCCGAGCAAGAAGCAGATCGCGCGCGTCCCGTCAGCTTGCGGTGCGTCGGCGAAGGTGCTGAATCGAATTAGAGAATCAACGCGGGCAACGGCTGCGATCGAGTGTGATCATTTTCATTCTTTCCCACTCGAGTAAGTGCGGTGCAGCCAGCTCGCACGAAGGGGTATCTGCTCATTTTTTGATTAGACTGCACGATGCTTCAGCTTGCCCTTATGATCTCTTCGCCTGCTTCCGGCGAAAGCGCGAGCCGCGGCCGTCAGCCCATATTCTCGGCATTCGTTCCGCTTTCAGTGCATGCTCATTTTGGCTGCCCGGGACACGTGCATCGCATTGCACGGACGACGGGCGGCTTGCGCTCAGTATTCGGGCAGCGCGTCAAAACGCCCATTTTCCGCACAGCTTGGCGCATTTCCTTGCTGGTATTGCTTTTCGATCTGGGCGATGAATCGCGCAATGCCGGGCGAAGGAACAAGCGCAAAGGGACGGCACATTTATTGCTGGCGGCTGGCAGCATCTGAAGCAATCCTGGGATGTTCAATGCCTACCATCAGCGCTGATCCATACGCATGGCCGTTCGACGGCGACCTGCGCCCCGCAAACACCGCCCTGATAGTCATCGACATGCAGACCGACTTCTGCGGAAAGGGCGGTTATGTCGATAAGATGGGCTATGACATCAGCCTCACCCGTACGCCGATCGCCCCGACCATGCGCGTGCTGGTGGCCATGCGTGCAAAGGGCTACTGGATCCTGCACACGCGAGAAGGGCACCGGCCCGACCTGTCGGATCTGCCGGCGAACAAGCGCTGGCGATCGCAGCAGATCGGAGCGGGCATCGGCGATCCGGGACCGTGCGGCAAGATCCTGGTGCGCGGAGAGCCGGGCTGGGAGATCATACCGGAGCTGGCGCCTGCGGCCGGAGAGACGATCATCGACAAGCCGGGCAAAGGCTCGTTCTGTGCGACCGATCTGGAGCTCATCCTCCGGCAGAGAGGCATTCGCAATCTGGTGCTGACGGGCATCACGACGGACGTCTGCGTTCACACGACGATGCGCGAAGCCAACGACCGCGGCTTCGAATGCCTTCTTCTGGAGGACTGCTGCGGGGCCACGGATGCGGGCAACCACGCCGCGGCGATCAAAATGGTCAAGATGCAGGGCGGCGTCTTCGGCGCAGTAGGAACATCCGGGGCACTTGTGGAGGCATTGCCTTCGTGAGCCGCCGTTCCAACGCATTAGGAGAGAACGCATTATCCGACGAATGGTTGGCGAATGACGCGGCAGATCGAATGCCGACCGATCGCGCGCCGACCGACGCGGTGAGCCCGAGAGCAGTCGCCGACGATGGAATCCGTCATCGGCGTGATGCGCTGCAGCGATGATGGCGGCGGCGACAACCGAATGGGGAAGCACGGAAAGCACAGGCCGTCCGATCGTCGGGTTGTGGACCTGACCGACGTTGCGCTGCGTCGCGGAAGGTCGGCCGGTATTTTAGTGCTGTCGCGTCGGCCCGGCTGGACCGCTGCCCAAATGATCGCGATCGGTGGCACCTCGACCGTCAAGCCGTTGGCTCAACTCGCTTTTGACCCGCTCCGGACTCAGTGCCCGCGTTCAACACTCGCGTTGAAAATTTGCAGGACATGCGGACGGGGTCGCTGTGCACTGCATTAGACGCGCCTCGACGGACCTTCACATTCGATGGCAGCTTGTCACCTCAGACCGCTTGCGTTCTCATTTTCCAGACGGGCCAGGAGCAGCCGAAGTCAGTCGCGCACGATCAGACGCCAAGTGCTTTTCGTGCCTTCCGAGTCGGCTGTCATCGTGGCGGAGATCGCGGCGGCGTAGTGCGGCCGTGGGTGCGTCTCCGCGGCTGGTGACTGCTCTCGGCCCAATCAGGTTAATCGGTGCGCCGCCTACAAACATTCAGCTGCTGCCAGTATATGACTCACACGAATCTTTGGTGTCATAGTGAAGATGCAGGTGTGTATGGAGCGTCGGCGTTTCAGTCGTGAGTTCAAAGCCGAGGCGTGCCAGACGGTACGGTGGTCGTTGCCGGGGCCGGATGAGGTTCGACGAGGGCGCCGTAGTGTTGCGGCTGGCGATGCCGGGCAAAGTCGAACACGGTCGTCTTGTAAGACTTCGTCGTGTCGAGGTCGCAGGTGGCGACGACGACCTCGTCGGATTGACTGATGGTCTGCGCGATCAGCTCCCCGGTCGGCGCGATGATGGAAGAGTTGCCGATCAGTTCGCAGCCTTCCTCGAAACCGGCCTTGGCGACGCCGACGACGAAGGTGCCGTTCTGGTAGGCGCCCGACTGCATCACGAGCTGATTGTGGAACTCGGAGAGACGGTCGTGATCGGGCGCCGGTGGATTATGGCGCGGCGTGTTGTAGCCGAGAACGATCAGCTCCGCCCCCTTCAGGCCCAGCATGCGATAGCTCTCGGGCCAGCGGCGGTCGTTGCATATCATGGCGCCGATGGTGCCGCCGAGCATGCGCGTGACGGGGAAGCCGAGGTTGCCGACAGAGAAGTAGCGCTTCTCGAGATGCTGGAAAGCGCGCCACGGTTCAGGTTCGGCGTGACCAGGCAAGTGGACCTTGCGATACTTGAGCGCGATGCGGCCGTCTCGGTCGACGATGACGAAAGTGTTGAAGCGCTGGTGCGTGTCGCCGTCGATTTCCGCGTATCCGAATGCGAAGGCGATCTGGGCGCGTGCTGCGGCCTCGAACAGCGGCACGGTTTCTGGGGAGGGCATGCGTGTTTCATAGAAGGCGACGAGCTCTTCATCCGACGTGATGTGCCAGCGGGGAAAAAACGTCGTCAATGCCAGCTCGGGATAGACGACGAAATCGGCGCGGCGCTCCACCGCCTGGTGCAGCAACGCCACCATCCGGTCTACGACGACCTTGCGTGAATCCGCGCGGGCGATCGCGCCCATCTGTGCGGCAGCGACGGTCACGGTGCGACTCATCTGTGTTCTTTCTCGCGGTTCTGGCGTCTCGTCCCGGCTTGACGTGAGGATTGCGGTCTCGCATCGTCCGGCGGCAACCATGGAAGCTCATGTCTGATGTCGCTCGATTCCCCGCTCTCCATCGCTCTCGTCAATCCGAACTCGAGCACCGCGACGACGGACCGAATGGTCGAGATCGCACAGGCCGAGGCGGGGCGCGGTTCATGTGCGCTGCGGATCGCGGGGTTCACGGCCGAGGGCGCGCCAGCAATGATCGTGGACGAGGCGGGGCTTGCGGCCGGTGCGTCAGCCGTGGGTCGCATCTGCACACAGCTCGTGACCGGTTCGGAGCGCTTCGACGGTGTGATCGTCGCCGCTTTCGGCGATCCGGGGTTCGGGCAGGCGTCGCAGATATTTGCCGGTCCGGTTGTCGGCATCGGCGAAGCCTCGCTACGCGAGGCGGCGGCCGACGGCCGCCGGTTCGCCGTGGCGACGACGACGCCCGGTCTCGCGGCGGCCATCGCGCGGCGGGTCGGGGATCTCGGACTGACCGAGCAGTTCACCGGTACGCATCTCACGACGGGCGATCCACTTGAGCTGATGCGCGATGGCTGCGTGCTCGAAGACGCGATTGCGAGTGCAGTTGATGCGGCGGTTAAGCGAGGCGGCGCCGAGGCGGTGGTCATTGGCGGAGGACCACTGGCCGTCGCCGCGCGAGCGCTGCAACCGCGTTTCAGCGTGAAAATCGTCGAGCCTCTGCCGGCAGCTGTGCGCCGGATGCGCGTGCTGCTCGGCTCACCGTGAACCTTGTCGCATTTCGCCCGGCGCGCGGCTCGTGTCATCGTCACGGCGACGCGGCGAGGCCGGTCGTGTTCGCTGCAGCGGCCGGCGTCGTGAGGAGGCAGGCGCAGCTCCGGCGGGGCGCGAGATCGACAACGGGCGGCTTGTTCCTGTGGCACGCGTCCATCGCCATCGGGCAGCGCGGCGCGAACGCGCAGGCGCGCGGGACCTCCTCCAGCGTCGGGGGGGCGCCTGGGATCGCTTCGAGGCGCTCGCCCCGTGAGGCACCGTAGAGATTGGCGGCCAGGAGGCCGCGCGTATACGGGTGCTGGGGATTCCGAATGATCTCACGCACCGTGCCCGTTTCCACGATGCTGCCGGCGTACATGACGGCGACGCGGTCGGAGATTTCGACGGCGACGCCGATGTCGTGCGTCACGAAAATCACGCCCATTCCCAACTCGCGCTGCAACTCGCGCAGCAGAAGAAGAATCTGGATCTGCACGGTTGCATCAAGCGCCGTGGTCGGCTCATCTGCGAGCAGCAGCTTCGGCTTCAACGCCAAAGCGAGGGCGATCATCGCACGCTGACGCATGCCGCCCGACATCTCGTGCGGGTAGGCCTTGAGGCGGCGCTCAGGCGAGGGGATGCGCACGCGCACGAGCATGTCGAGGGCGCGTCGGCGGGCTTCGCTCGCTGAGACGCCTTCATGGCGAACGATCGATTCGGCGATCTGCTCACCGATTGTGAATACGGGGTCGAGTGCGAGCATCGGCTCTTGGAATATCATCGAGACCGTGCGTCCACGGAAATCCGCCAGCTCGCGCGCAGACAATTGCAGCACGTCGTGCCCCCCGACCATGATGGTGCCCGAGATGTCGCAGCGCGCTTGCGGCAACAGCCGCATCAAAGCCTTCAGTGTGACGCTCTTGCCGGATCCCGATTCACCGAGGATCGTCAGCACTTCACCGGAACCGAGCGTGAGATCGATGCCGTTCAGGGCATGCACGATGCGGTTGCCGTGAAAGCGAATCGCGAGTTCTCGGATGTCGACCAGCGGGCTCATGCGGCGGCGACTCCGGAGCGGCTGTGTCCGGAGCCCGCCTCGATCATGTGACACGCGCCGCTATGGGTACCGGCGGCGTCAACGGCCACGAGCCGCGGCTTCACGGCGGCGCAAATGCCTTCGGCAAAACGGCAGCGCGTGTGGAAGCGGCAGCCCGAAGGAGGATCGATGGGGTTCGGGGGATCGCCGCTGAGCGGAGGCTCCTCGGTGCGGCTATCGGGATCCATCGACGGCATGGCAGCGAACAGGGCTGCCGTATAGGGATGCGCCTTGCGTTCGAATACGCTTTCGACGGGGCCGATCTCGACCACCTCGCCGAGGTACATCACCATGACGCGATCGGAGATGAAACGCACGACGTTGAGATCGTGGGAGATGAACAGGTAGGTCAAGTCGTTCGCCGACTTGAGATCCATCAGCAGGTTGAGAACCTGTGCCTCTACGGACTTGTCGAGTGCCGAAACGGCCTCGTCGAGCACAACGAGGCGGGGCTCGATCGCGAGCGCGCGGGCGATGTTGACGCGCTGGCGCTGGCCGCCCGATAGCTCGTGGGGATAGCGCGACGCGAACCGCTCAGGTGCGAGGCCGACTTTATCGAGCAGATCGCACGCGACGCGGCGTGCCTTCTCGGTCGGCACACCGTGCGCCCGAGGCCCGAACGCGATCGATGCCTCGATCGTCAAGCGCGGATTGAGTGACGCGTGGGAGTCTTGAAACACCATCTGCACGTCGCGGCGCAGGTCGGCAAGCGAGAGGTCGCCACCGAGCCTTTCTCCGTCGAACAGCAAGTTTCCTGATATCAGAGGCGCCAGTCCCACGAGAAGGCGCGCGGTTGTCGACTTGCCACAGCCGGATTCGCCGACGACGCCGAGTGTTTCGCCTTTCGCAATCTGGAATGTGACGCCGTCGACAGCACGGACAACCGTCCGCCGGCCCAGCAAGCCACCTCCTGCTTGAAAATGGCACACGAGATTCTGAGCGGACACGAGCGGCTGGGCCGGTCCCCCACGGTCACGATCCGCCCACGTCTCTGCATCAGTCTTTGACATTCATGGCGCTCCGAATGCCGTCGCTCAGCAGGTTGAGGCAGAGCGAGGTGACGAAGATCATCAAGCCCGGCAGCGCGGCGACCCAGGGATTGATGTAGATCGCGGTGCGCAGCGTGTTCAGCATCAGGCCCCATTCCGGCTCGGGCGGCTTCACACCCAGGCCGAGGAATGAGAGGCCGGCGGCGAGTATCATCGAAAGGCTAGTCAGGCTCGACGCGTAGACGAAGATTGGTGCGAGCACGTTGCCCAGAACGTGAACCCTGAGGATGCGCAATGTTCCAGCACCGGAGGCGCGGGCGGCTTCGACGTACTCGAGGTTGCGTACGGATGCGGTCACGCTTTCCGCCACGCGCGCGATCGGCGGTATGAATACGATGGTGAGCGACACGAGGCTATTGACGATGCCGGCGCCAAGTGCGCCGGAAATTGCGATGGCCAAAAGGACGGACGGGAATGCGAAGAAGACGTCGATCGTGCGCATGATGATCGCATTCAGCCAGCCACCCGCGTAGCCCGCCACCAGGCCGAGCGTTGTGCCGATGATGAACGCTACGATCACCGGAGCGATGCCAAGGAAAAGTGTGAGCCGCCCGCCGTAGATCAGGCGGGCCAGCATGTCGCGTCCGAGCTCGTCGGTGCCTAGCAGATTGCCTGGCGTTCCGATCGGCTTCAAACGCCGGATCATCGAACCTTGATAGGGATCGGCGATACCTATCCACGGCGCCAGGAGTGCCAGCAGAATGATCAGGAGCAGCACACCGCCACATGTCATGGCGACCTTCTCGCGCATCAGGCGACGGCCAACGTCGGCCCAATAGCCGCGTGTCGGCTCCGTCATGGCGGCAACCGGCACTGGAGCGGTTTCGAGCACGAGGCTCATGTCATGTCCTCTTGATGCGCGGGTCGATCGCCGTCTGCATCAGATCTACCGCGAGGTTGAGGAGGACGAAGAACAGCGCGAGGACGAGGATAGTGCCTTGAAGCAGCGGGAGGTCGCGCTGAAAGATGGCGTTCGACAAAAGGAAGCCGGTGCCGGGCCAGTTGAAGACGGTCTCGATCAGGATTGATCCACCCAGGAGGTAGCCGGTCTGCAGTCCGATGACGGCCAGTGCGGTCGGCGCCGCGTTGCGCATAACGTGGGTTAGCACGCCGCGATTCAACAGGCCCTTGGCGTAGAGCGCCTGCACGAACTCCTGCGAACGGATGTCGGCGACGAGTGCGCGGACCGTGCGGGTGACGATACCCATCGGTACGACTGCGAGCGTGATCGCCGGCAGAACGAGATGGCGCATGTGGGCGGCGTCCCAGAGCCATTCCGTCGAGCCGCCTGGGCCTGCGCCCATCGACGGGAGCCAGCCGAGGAACACGGAGAAGATGATGACGAGGACCATGCCGAGCCAGTAGTTCGGCATCGAGACGCCGGCGATCGCGACTGCCGTGACAACACGATCGACCCAGGTGCCATAGGCGTAGCCCGCGGCGAAGCCGAGAAGAAGGCCGAGCGGAAAGCCGATCAGGCTCGCGGTTAAGGCGAGAATGAGCGTATTTCCGATCGCGCGCGATACTTCCGCCTGCCACTGGACGCCCGCTGGCGATCGACGTGCCGAGATTACCACTGACCGCGTTGGTGAGCCACGTGATGAACTGCACCGGCAAGGGCTTGTCGAAACCATAGGCCTTGCGCATCTCGGCTTCCTGCTCGGCCGTCGCGTCGATCGGCATGACCGCGACGAGTGGATCGCCCGGCGCGATGTGAACGAGAAGGAAGCAGATCAGGCTGACGCCGAGAGCGACGGGAATGACGAAGGCGATGCGTCGCAGAATGTAGAGCAGCATGGCGGCGTCCTGCTCGATGATCGCGCGTGAGATACATGATCGAGGACCGCCGCCACGGCGGCGGTCCTTCACTGCCAGTTCACTTCATCGTGATGGTGCCGAAGTTCTGGTACCAGTTCTGGGCCTGCACAAAGCCGGTCACCTTCGCGCTCATCGCGCGGGGCGCTACGTCATGCGTGACCATAAGGAACAACGCCTCGTTGACGTACTTCTCATGCGTCTTGCGCATCACCTCATCCTGAGCGGCGGCATCGAAAGTGTTGCGGATCTGCTTGAAGAGCGCGTCCATCTCCGGGTCGCAGTAATGGCCCCAGTTTGTGCCGTTCGGCGCGATCAGGTCGCAGGACATGTGGCGGATCAGGCCGGTGAAGGGATCCTGAATGAAGTACGTGAAGTTGATCGAATGAGCGCCCTTGGAACTCTCGTGCTTGGCGCCGGCGCGCCAGATGTTGATCATGGTGTTCCATTCGACGACGACGAACTCGACGTCGATGCCGACCTCTGCGAGGCTCTGCTGGATGTACTCGTTCATCGGCAACGGCAGCATCTGTCCGGAGCCGGAGGGCGAGATCAGCGCCTTGACCTTCAGGCGCTTGCCCGGTCCATAGCCGGCCTCGGCGAGCAGCTTCTTGGCGGCGGCGGGATCATACTTGGGCTCGAAGGTCGGCTTGCCGAACCACTGCGATGAGGGCGTCAGAAAGCCCTTGGCTGGAATCATGAGGCCGCCAAGAAGCTGCTTCATCCCCTCGCGGTCGATGGCGAGGTTAGCCGCCTTGCGGATGCGGATGTCGTTCCAGGGAGAGTCTGCCGGCTCGCGACAAGTGCCACGTCCAATTGTGTGGCAGGGCGTTGGAGACGATCTGGAAGCCGGCGCCCTTCAGTGCCGGCAACGTGTCGGGCGCAGGCGCTTCGATCCAATCGACCTGGCCGGACAGCAGTGCCGCAGAGCGGGCGTTGGGCTCGGGTAGCGGCAGCAGCACGATCTTGTCGAGCTTGGGGATGCGGGTTTGATCCCAATAGGCCTTGTTCGGCACGAGTTCGGCGCGCTCGCGCGGCACGAAGCCCACGAGCTTCCATGGACCGGTGCCCGATGGCTTCTTGGCAACCGCGTTCCAGTCTTTGCCCTGCGCTTCCCAGTTGGCGGGCGACGACATCAGGATCCAGGCGAGCTGATAGGGTAGCGTCGCGTCCGGCGTCTTGGTGACGATCTCCAACGTCAGCTTGTCGGCGGCACTGTACGACTTCACGGCTGGAATGCGCGACTTGCCCTGTGCTGCCTGGCGTGGGTCATATTGCGGTGCGCTGTCCTTCAAAAGCTTGTCGAAATTCCAGACGATCGTGTCGGCCGTCAGTTCGGAGCCGTCGTGGAACTTCACGCCGGGCCTGATCTTGAAAGTCCACTTCGTCTTGTCCGCCTCGTCGACGCTCCATTCAGTGGCGAGACCAGGAATGAGTTTGGAAGGTTTGTCGGCGGAGGTGAGGTCCCAATTGATCAATGCGTCATAGAGCGTGTAGCCGATAAATCGCATGCCCTCGCCGCCTTGGTCCGTCTGGCCCGTCGTCAACGGAATGTCGGACGCGGTCATGCCAATTCGCAGCGTGCCTTGTGCGATCGCGCTCTGCGCATGTGCAGCGAGCATTGCGGTTGCCGCAAGTGCGACCCCAAAAGCGGAGGTGGGTCTCATCGTTTTCTCCTGATCGGCGGGTCATACCTGACATGACGACCCTTGGCCGAATACGAGGAGAGCAACTGGCGTGCCAAGGCGTTAAGCGATTGAAAACCTGAGTATTGTTGATTTTCTGGAGTTCGACGACCGCGAACAAGTGGTCAATCCGCGATCAATGTGGATGAAATTTCGCCGTGGGCATTGGACGGTGAGGGCGAACGTGGCCCCGGCATTTGAAGGCTGCCCAGCAAGGCAGCAGTGTGTCGCTTCTTGAGGCTGGACGGAGGTGCGGGACGCGTTGATGCTTCAAGCTGCGGCGCCGCTGCTTGTCTGTCAGGTAACGCAGCTACGGCGGCTGCCTTTTCGTGCGAACTAGGCGGATGCGGAGTGCACGCGTATGCTTGAGGCCAATCAGCGTCGGCTCTTGTCGGACCTCTACGAGTTGCGCGAGATCGGCCGCTACAAGAGCGGTGTGCATCGGCCGACGCTGTCGGATGACGACATGAGCGCGCGGCGGTGGCTCGTCGGGAAGCTCGCCGCGATCGGGCACGAGGTGGAAATCGACGGCATCGCCAACGTGATCGGGCGTGCGCGCGGGCCGGGCCCGCGCGTGCTGTCAGGATCGCACATTAAATCGCAGAACCATGCAGGGTGGCTTGACGGAGCGTTGGGCGTTGTGTTTGCGCTCGAGGCGGCGCGCTGCGTCGTGGAGTGTACCGAGCTTCGTGGCGCCGGTGTCGACGTCATCGCGTTCGCGGATGAAGAAGGCCATTTCGGCCACTATCTCGGCAGCCGGTCGTTCTGCGGCGAGGTCGACGAGGCGACACTCGATATGGCACGCGACCGCACCAATGGCGCATCACTGCGCGAGCGGCTGGCCGCTGCCGGACTCGCGGGCCGGCCGCGCCGAACTTTCGAGCCCGAACGCTATCGGGCCTTTCTCGAAGCGCACATTGAGCAGGGGGACTGGTTGGAAAGCCAAGGTCTGACGCTCGGCGTCGTCACGAGCATCGTCGCGATCTGGCAATATCGCATCGTCGTTCAGGGCATCCAGAACCATGCGGGCACAACGCGCATGGCGATCCGCAAGGACGCGGGCGTGGCGCTGATGCGTCTCTGGCAGAGCATCGAGGCGGCCTTTCCGAACGTGGCGGCGGAGCGAACCGTATGGACCGCGGGGCGCGTGCGGCTCGAGCCGGGCGCGCCTAACATCGTGCCAGGCGGTGCGGAGATGCTGTTCCAGTTTCGCGATGCGGACATCGCTGTGTTGAAGCGCCTCGATCAGTGCCTTCATACCCTCGTCGCGGAGGCGAACGCCAAGGGGCCTTGCCGCGTCATCCTGGAGGTCCGCGATCAGGGTCTTCCGGCGGTCATGTCGCCGGTCGTGCAGGAAGCGTTTGAGCGGGCGGCGGCTGCGGTCGCGCCGTGCCGACATGCGCGCATGCCAAGCGGCGCCGGTCACGACGCCCAGCAGCTTGCGCGCCATTTGCCGGCAGGCATGCTGTTCGTCCCGAGCATCGGCGGCATCAGCCATCATTGGGCGGAAAACACCAGCGACGACGACATCGCCGCGGGTGTACGCGCGTTCGTGGCCGCGATAGGAAGCATCCTGTCCTGAGGCGGGCTCCGTCATGACGCAGAGGGTAGACGACAAGCTTGCCTCGCTGCGCCTGGAGCTGCCGCCGGGCTGTCCGCCTCGAGCTCGTTTCGGGCCCTCTCGCTGTGTCGGATCGCGCGTCCTTCTGTCCGGCCAGATCTGTGAGTGGAGCGGGGTGCGCCGCTGGTTTGGAAGCGTGGTGCCCAAGACACTGGTCGCAGAGATGCGCACGGCGGCCACGATGTGCGCGTTCAACAACTCGCGCCGACGGACTTATGTGCCCACCTCGCAACAACGCCCCGTGTCCACCATCTTCTGCAGCGCACTCGATGCTACTCCGCCTCTTGCTGCATCTGCTTTCAGCCGCCCTGGGTCAAGACATGCGGACAGTACTCTGACTTTTTAACGGCGCGATAGGCTCGAAAGCAGTCGCCAGAAGCCGTAACGCACCTGCGACGAGCTGCATCGCAGCAATTCCTTCGGAGGTGACCACTGACTTGAGGTGCATGGAGAGCACATGCCGTCTGATGATCCGGGTTCCGCTTCCGCCGCTTTTGGCCCATCGCGTTCGGCGTGCTGCTTGACGGCATAGACGCCAGCTCTGCCGTGCAATTGCGCGCTGTATAGGACCGTTGCAGGCCGCTGATTGATGTCAAAATACACGCATGTCCGCCAATTCCACACCCTCAACTCAAGCCAAGATCCGCGCCGCCGCACACGTAGAGCGCCTGCCCCGTCACGTACCCGTTCTGCGGTGACGCAAAGAACATCACCGCGCGCGCGACCTCGTCGGCGCGGCCGGGACGGCCCATCGGAATCTTGTCGTAGGTCGCCTGCCGCTCCGCGCTCCCTGGCGGAAAGGCGCTCTCGAACATGTCGGTACCTTCCGTCGGGCCGGGCGCAACCACGTTCGACGTGATGCCGTCGCGCGCAAGCTCCAGCGCCCACGTCCGCGCCATCGCGATCATCCCGGCCTTGGTCGCGCCATACCCCGTCCGCGCCGGCATGCCGACCGCCGCCCGCGACGCCAGCAGGATGATCCGCCCGAACTGACGCGCGCGCATCCCCGGCAGCACCGCCTGCACCAGATCGGTCGGCGCGGCGAGATGGATGCGCGCCATTGCCGCCATGTGGTCGGCCGCCACATCGCCCAGCCGCGCGACGTGGATCAACCCCGCGCTGTGGATCACGTGCGTGATCGCGTAGCGCCGCGCGATCTCGGCCGCTGCGCCCTGCGTCGCCCCCACGTCGAGCAGGTCCGCCTCGATGCTCTCCACGCCCAGCGCCTCGGGCGCCCGCCGCCGCGACAACGACACGACCCGGTAGCCCGCGCGGCTCAGATGCCGGCAGATCTCCGCGCCGAGCCCACGGCTGCCGCCCGTCACAAGTGCGGTGTAATCTTCGCTCATGTCCTGCCCTCGATGCCCGGCTCAGAGCGCTTCCCCGCGCCGCCGCCCGTCGTTCCCGGCTACCGTATCAGACGTCCCGACACCGGCAATCGCACCGCAAGGCCCAGCGCGCCCGGCGAAGCGTGAGCCCAAGGTGGGGTTAAGCGGCGAGGCCGAGCGTCGAGACCAAGTATCGAGCTAGACGGCTGGGCCGCCCACGCGCGCCCATCCGGCAGACCACGGCCGACCACCTTCGCACGACCAGCCCGAAGAACACGACCGGCACAAAATAAAGGCAAACGCCAAGAGGTGCGGGCAACGGGCTATCCCGCCGAAGCCCCTGTATTTCCGCGATTTGGCTGGTTCTTCGTGGTTAATTTCAGCGGGTAAATAAAGTGTGAAATTTACTTGTTGTAGATTAGGCCTGATCTTGGTCAGCGCTGGATTTTACCTGCGACATCCCGTACAACAGCATCACAGAAATCGAGCCACCCACTCGATACGTGTTAAGCGACTGATGAAGACGGCAACCGGACCGCCACCGGCGCCCGCACCTTCATCGGCCGAGTTTCCGGCAGAGGCCTCGCTCCGGGCCCATGCCCGCGCCCGGTAGCATCCCCCCTGCTACCGGGCCCCCCTTCGCCCACCTGGGCACACGGACCGTCGCGCGTGAGACGGACGTGGTCGAAGACAGCACGCACCCGACTTCACTCTGGCAGCACTCCCTGAAAAAAACCCCCGCTCCTCGGAGCGGGGGTTTTCTTTTTCGTGGACATGGCGGGAGCTCGAAGGTCGATCTGCCAGCCCCACCGACCCGGTCAGGCGGCCTCGGCGAAGTCGAGCCGGAAGCCGTGCGCCTCCGCCAGCTCCTGCACCGCGCGATCCGCCTCCGCCCGCGACAGCGGAACGAATGGCGGGCGCACATCCGCCCAGCCCGGGTCCTGCCGGTAGTGCGCGATCAGCGCCTTCAGCACCGGGATCATCGGAAAGGCCTGGATCGCCTTGCGCAGCGACGTGATCCCCGCCTGCTTGGCATCCGCCTCCGGCCCTTGCCAGTTGTCGTAGACGTCGCGGATCGCGCGTGCGCTGACGTTGGCGGTGGCCGAGATGCAGCCCACCCCGCCCTTGCGCAACCCGTCGAGCAGGAACGTCTCCGAGCCCGGGAACACCTCAAAGCCCGGGAAGGCCTCCAGGATGGCCGCCGTGTTCGACCAGTCACCCGAGGAATCCTTCAACCCCACGACGATGTTGGGGAACTCCTTGGTCAGCCGGCTGATCAGCCCCAAGGGGATGCCGACCTGCGCGACCGGCGGGATGTGGTAGAGATAGACCCGCAGCCGGTCGTCGCCGACCTCGTCGATCACGTCGGCGAAGAAGCGGAAGAGACCCTCCTCGCTCGGGTTCTTGTAATAGAACGGCGGCAGCATCAGCACGCCCCCGCAGCCAAGCTCGACCGCGTGCTGCGTCAGGATCGCAGCATCGGCCACCGAGCATGACCCCGTGCCGGGCATCAGCTTGGACGGATCGATGCCGGCATCGACCAGATCCTCCAAAAGCTCCATCCGCTCGTCGAGGCCGAGCGAGTTCGCCTCGCTGGTCGTGCCGAACGGCGCAAGGCCCGTGCAGCCGTCCTCCAACAGCCATTCGGCATGCTCGATGAAGCGGTCGCTGTCCGGCGAGCCATCTTCACCGAACGGCGTGACGACCGGCGCGATGACGCCGGAGAAATTCTTGGTGCCTTGCATGAGATCCTCTCTCGCTAGACGGTGACATGGACGACCGGCGGCTCGCCGCCGGCGAATGGTGTCTGTTTGCAGGTCTCGGCCGCGCTCACGGCATCGGAATGCCAGGCTGCGGCACGGGCACGTTGTAACCCTTCTGAACGGCGGGCCGCGCGGCGATAGCCTTGTACCAGCGCAGCACGTTCTCGTAGTCCTTGAGGTCCATGGTCTGCCACTCGAAGCGCGAGATCCATGGCCAGATCGCCATGTCCGCGATCGAATAGTCGCCGGCCACGTACTCGACCTGCGCCAGCCGCCGGTCGAGCACGCCGTAGAGCCGCTTCGCCTCGGCGAGATAGCGCTCCTCGGCATAAGGCGCCTTGCCCTTGTTGTACTTCACGAAGTGGTGCACCTGGCCGAGCATCGGGCCGACGCCGCCCATCTGCCACATCAGCCATTCGACGACGCGCCAGTGCGCTTCGCCCTCCGCCGGCCAGAACTTGCCGGTCTTTTGCGCCAGATACATCAGGATCGCGCCGAACTCGAACAGGCTCATGCCGGTGTCGCGGTCCACGATCGCGGGAATGCGGTTGTTCGGGCTGATCTTTAGGAATTCAGGCGCGAACTGCTCGTTCTTGGAAATATCGATCGCGGTGGTCTTGTAGGGCAGCCCCACCTCTTCGAGCATGATGGAGACCTTGCGCCCGTTGGGCGTCGACCACGTGTAAAGATCGATCATTTTCAGTTTCCTCACCCTTCGTTGTCGCGCCGTCAAGCCGCCGTCGAGGTCTCCCGCCGGGGCCCGTTCCAGGCCCCCGGCCTCTCGCCGGCAGCCTAGTCGTTGCCTTCACGCACCGCAACATGGAGAAGTCCCGTGCAGAAATCCGGTTGAGCCGCCGCCCCGCGCCCAAGCCTGACCTTCAAGTTTGGCCCTTCAATCGTGCCCCGCCCCGGCGTCCCGTCTCCCTCAGGTCAGGCGCACGAACAGGATCCAGCCCGTGACGAACACCGGCGACAGCACGGTCGAGATCACCACGGCCGTCGAAATGAACTCCGATTCCATCTTGTATTCGGCGGCAAAGATCGTGATCAGCACCCCGACCGGCGTCGCCGCCGCCACCACCAGCACGTCGCTGACCTCGCGGGGCAGCCCCATCAGCTGGCACAGGTACCAGCTCAGCGCCGGTGCCACGAGAAACGTCAGCACAAGGATTAGGGTCTGCGGGATCGCCTCGAAACGCACAGATCGGGCCGCCGCCACCTGGGCGCCAAGCGTATAGAGTGCGAGCGGCGTGAAGATCGACCCCAGGAACTGCATCGGCTGGGCAACCACGGTCGGCAACTCGATCTCGAACCCCTTGAGCATCAGCCCTATGATCACCGACGGGATCATCGGCGTCTCGAACGCCGTCCTGAGCTTGCCGAGCCGGCTGCCACTCGACGACGGCGCCATCAGCCACACCCCCACGGTGCACAACAGCACCGTCGTCAGCGCCGTCATCACCGACATGTAGATGAGCTGATCGGGCCCGAACGCCAGCTGCGTCACCGGGATGCCGAAGAACCCGACGTTGGCATAGGCCGTCCCCAGACCCATCATCGGACCGAGCGTGGAACGCTGGCGGAGCACGATCGCAGCGAGCCAGCCCAGCGGTACCAGGATCATGAACAGCGCGACCGCGAAATAGGCCACCGGCCAGACCACTTCGATCGGCTGCTTGGCCGAAGCCAGGAAGTGCACCATAAACGCCGGCATCACGACGTAGACCTGCACCCGGTTGAGCGTGGCGATGTCCAGCTTGAGCCGTGGCTGCAAAGCATAGCCGAGCGCGATCACGACGATGATCGGCAGCGTCACACGCGACAGGATGTCGAGAAAAAGACCGGTCATGTCGATAAGTGGCGTTTCCCCGCTGTCAGACGCCACACCTCGCCGTCTCGGCGCAAGGAACGAGCCGCCCCGGCGCAGAGGAGGAGCCGCCCCGGCTCCGGCGCGTACGTACGCGATCCGCGGCCCGCACGCCAGCAGGTACTTTGGCGACCCGATGACCCGCCGTCGCCTGTCCCCAGCCCTGTTGCCGCCGCGACGCGATGTCATTTGTGACGCTGCCGCGCCGGTGATAGAGCCGGGTTGCATGTCTGCCCTCCAGGGCGTGGCAGGCCATATTTTTTGGGGGACGATGGTTGGGGGATACCGCAACGGCGTGGGCCGTGCGCCTTCCCGCGCCCCTCTCGCCCGACCGCTCGCGCAGCACACACCGCCGGTGCCAGGTCCGATTGCCCCACCGCCACCCGAAGGGAGACGCCCCATGACGTTCACAGCCGATGCCGTCATCGCCGCGATGCAGCACGCCATGGAGACGTCGAAACGCGCCGACCAGCCCTACAAGAACTGGCAGCTGTCCAACTGCCTGCCCGGCGACATGGCGGAAGCCTTCCTCGCGCTGCCCTTCCCCGCGCCCGAGCTAGGCGGCGTGTCCGGCAAGCGCGAGTTACACAACGGGACGCGCAAGTATTTCGACGCCGAGAATGCCGCGACCTACCCCGAGATCGCCGCCTTCAACGCCGCCTTTCTCGATCCGCGCCTCACCCGGCACATGGCGACGTTCTTCGGCACCGACTTGCGGGGCTCCTACCTTCGCGTCGAGTACGCCCAGGACACCGACGACTTCTGGCTGGAGCCGCACACCGACCTCGGCGTCAAGATGTTTACGTTCCTGGTCTACCTGTCCAAGGACGAGGCCCACAAGGATCTGGGCACCGACATCTACGACACCGACAAGAAGCACGTCGGCCGCTCGCCCTTCTCCTTCAATGCCGGCTTCGTGTTCGTACCCTCCAACATCACCTTCCACGGCTTCGAGCCGCGCCGAATCGCAGGTGTGCGCAAGTCGCTGATCGTCAACTACGTCACCAACGACTGGCGCGCCCGCGAGCAGCTCGCCAACGACGGCGCGCCTGTCGCCTACTGAGCCCGACAACGCCGCACGGGCGATGAGCTTTCGTGCGCGTGGTGCGTGCCACCTGGGATGATGAGGACGTGGGATGAACCAAGCGGTCCTGGTTGAACGCACCGGCGGGGTGGTCAAGCTCACCCTTAATCGACCCGATAAGCTCAACGCCTTCAACCTCGACATGCACGCCGACCTCAAGGCTGCGTTCGACACCATCGAGGCCGACAACGCCTGCCGCGCGGTGCTGCTGACCGGCGCCGGCCGGGCCTTCTCGACCGGCCAGGACCTGTCCGAACGCAAACGCACGCCCGGCGCGCCGCCGCGCGACCTCGGCCAGTCCCTGGAGACCTATTTCAACCCGCTCGTGCGCCGCATGCGCACACTGCCCAAGCCGATCGTGGTCGCCGTCAACGGCGTCGCCGCCGGCGCCTCCGCCAACGTCGCCTTCAACGGCGACATCATCCTCGCCGCGCGCTCTGCCCACTTCATCGAGCCGTTCTGCCGGCTGGGGCTCGTCCCCGACGCGGGCGGCACCTGGCTGCTGGCCCGCACACTTGGCGAAGCTCGCGCAAAAGCCGTGGCGCTCCTGGGCGAACCCATGTCGGCAGACGAAGCCCTTGCCGCGGGCCTGATTGCCAAGGTCGTGGACGACGCAGACCTGATGAGCGAAGCCGAAGCAACCGCGGACCGGCTCGCCGAGGGCCCGACCGCAGGCTATGCCGCGATCAAGCAGGCGATCCATGCCGCAGGTGCCTCGTCGCTCGACGCCGCCCTTGATCTGGAGCGCGACCTAAACCGCGAGCGCGGGTTCTCCGACGACTACGCAGAAGGTGTCGCCGCGTTCCTGGAAAAGCGCCCGCCGCGCTTCACCGGCCGCTGACACATAAACGCCCGCGACGACCCACCTGACGATCGCTGACGCGTCCCGCGCGCAAGCCCGTTGCGGCGGCGGCCGGCACGGGACGTATGAGATAGCCGGCTAAGCCTTCAACAGGTCTGCCACCATGTCCGCGATGGCGAGAGACGAGGTCAGACCGGGGCTCTCGATGCCATAGAGCCCGACGAAATTCGTCATGCCGTGCATCTGTGGCCCATGGATCGCAAAGTCGGCCGCCGGCTCACCCTCGCGATAGATCTTCGGCCTGACGCCCGTGTAGTCCGGTTGCAATGCCCCGTCCGGCAGTCCCGGCCAGTAGCGACGCACTTCGCGGTAGAACGTCGCCGTGCGCGCGCCCTCCGGATCCTCGAAGTAATAGCTGACGTCGTCCTTCCATTCGATGTCGGGGCCGAACTTCGCCTTGCCCGCGACGTCGAGCGTCAGATGCAGGCCGAGCCAAGCACCTTGCGGCATCGGATAGATCAACCGCTGGAACGGTGAGCGCGTCGCCAAGGAGAAATAGTGCCCCTTCGCCGGATACATCTTCGGCACCTGATAACCGCCCGCCGTCGCGTCCTCCCCGAACAGCATCGCACCGAGCGTGCAGGCGCCAAGCCCCGCCGCGTTGACAAGACGTCGGCACGTGATCCGGTCGGCGACGCCGTCGCTTTCGATACCGACGATGAACGTGCCATCGCCTGCCCGCTCCAGCTTCGTCACCACCGTCTTGAGCACCACCTGCCCGCCGTGCGTCGTGACGTAGCCTTCGAGCGCCACCATGTAGCCGTGGCTGTCGATCACACCAGTCGAAGGCGAAAGCAGCGCGGCCTCGCACTTCGCCTCCGGCTCCAGCGCGCGCGCTTGCGCGCCCGTCAGCGCCACGAGGTCGTCGACACCGTTGCGCTTTGCCGTGCGGCTGATGTCGGCGAGCTTGTCGAGTTCCTCCGGGCGCGTTGCGACCAAGAGCTTGCCGCAGCGCTTCGCCGTGACACCGTTGTCCGCGCAGAACCGGTAGAGCATGTGCTTGCCGGCGACGCACAGCTTCGCGCGCAGCGAGCCCGGCGGATAATAAAGCCCCGCGTGGATGACCTCCGAGTTGCGCGACGACGTCTCCGAGCCGATCAGGTCGTGCCGTTCCAGCACGATTACCTCCTGACCCTGGAGCGCGAGCGCCCGACCAACCGCGAGGCCGACCACGCCCGCACCGATCACGATCGTTTCCACGTCCGTCGTCATGGTGTCCCGCAAGTAGCGCCGGCCACCGCCTCGCTCGCGCTCTTCAGCCCGCGGCCGGCGGACGGAAATATTGCGGGAAGCAGGCGGCGAAGTCGGCAGGATAGAGCTTCGACAGCACGACGAGTACCAGGATGGTCGTGACCGCGAAATAGAGGAAGAAGCCAGCCACGGAGGCGGTCATGGACTTCCAGCGCCGCACCCCCTTGGCCCCGCGCAGCAGCGTGGCGAACACCCAGGCATAGGCGATCATCAGGACGACGCCGATGCCGACCGTCACCGACACCCACGTCCGGAATGCGGGATCGGCCCGCTCAACCCGGTCGGCGAAGCTCGACACCAGCGGCACCCGCGTCTCCAGGCAGCACGCCGCGATCGTCGGGTTGCACGGCGGCAGGTCGGGCACGAGCCCCGCCCGCACGGCAGCCCCCAAGCCACCCAGCGCCAAGAGCGCCACTACGCTCGCCACCGCCAGCAGCGCGCCGTGCGAATAGAAATAGCAGTGATAGACATGCACCAGCCTGAGCCCCGGCGTGCGCACCATCTTAAGCACCAGCCAGATCAGCGCCCCCATCAGGAACACCGCACCAACCGTCAGCACCTGCTGGCCGTCCCCGGCATAAAGCGAGAACGCCACCCGATCGAGCAGCCACGCCGTCCCCACCGCCAGCCCCGCCGCCTCCAGGAAGTAGCGCAGCGCCGCCCGCCGGCTCTCCGCTTCGTCCGGATTGAGCCGGCCGGCGAAGGCGGAGGGCGCAGTCGTCACCGCATAGGTTGTGATGACGAACCGGCGGATTGGGCCGGCTGCGATCGCAACGAGATCCTTGAGCATCTCCAACCCCCAGCCCCAGCATCCCGGTCGGCGGCCTTGCCGGACCGGGCCATCCGCCCCATCAGCCCACCCAATGCCACGCGACGGTGCCCGACCACGGCGCCGCGGTGGAAAACCAAGGGGTCGCCACCGGCCCACGCTTGACAAATCATTCGAACAAAAAGAAGAACAAGATCTGAGAACCCACACCCTCTGCGCAAACGCCCCCGCAGCGGGTCACACACTCTACACGCACCCAGGAAAATGGCTTAACGACACCGGCATGGCGTTCAATTTCCTCCATACCGCGGATTGGCAGATCGGCAAGCCCTTCCGTGCCTTCGGCGACCGGCTCGCCGGTGTGCTCGAGGAGGCCCGACTCGACGCCATCGATACGCTGGCCGCCGCCGCGCGCAACGCCGGCGCCGGCCATCTGCTGGTTGCCGGCGACGTCTTCGACGCCGAAGACCTGCCGCGCCGCATCATCCGTCAGGCGATCGATCGCATGTCCGCCCACGACGATCTCACCTGGCACCTCCTGCCGGGCAATCACGACCCCGCGCGCCCGGGCGGCCTGTGGGAGAACGTCGTCGGCTGGGGCCTACCGCCCCATCTGCGGCCCCACATCTCGGCGGTGCCCTGCGAGATCACATCCGAAGTCTGGTTGCTGCCGGCGCCGCTCCTCACGCGCGCGGCGAGCGCCGATCCGACAGCCGCGTTCGATACCATGACGACGCCGCACGGCGCCGTGCGCATCGGACTTGCACACGGTTCCGTCAAGCGCTTTGCCGGCAATAGCCAGAGCGGGGCGAGCGGAATCCCACCCCGGCCCGCCGCCGCCTCGCACGCCGCCCACGCCGACGCCGCTGGCAGTTCCGGCACCGAGCTCGACACCATCGATCCCCGCCGCGCCGAGCGCGCCGGCCTTGCCTACCTTGCCCTGGGCGATTGGCACGGGATGACGCGCGTCGACGCGCGCACCTGGTACTCCGGCACGCCCGAGCCCGACCGCTATCTCGACAACGCACCCGGTCACGCGCTGGCCGTCACGCTCGACGCCTCCGCGCCGCCGCACGTCGCCCCGGTCGCGACCGCACGCTACGTCTGGCGCCACGAAACGATTGCGGTGCGCTCGCTGACCGAGCTGGACGCCGCGGGCGAACGTCTGGCGGCGCTGGCACCCCAGCCCGGCCGCCTGCTCTTGAAATTGAAGGTCGAGGGCGCTCTCACGCTCGACGAACGAACCGCCGCCGAGCGCTGGCGCGACAGCCTGGGCGAGCGCTTGCGCCACCTCGACGCCGACCTCGACGCCATCGACGTCCGCGTCGCGCGCGAGGAAACGCAACTGTTCGCCGAGGACCAAGGCCTCGCACGCGTCGCCGAGGCGCTCGCCGACCTGGCCGCTGGCGACGACGCCGACACGCGCGCACGCGCCAACCGCGCGCTGCTCGAGCTAGCCGGCATCCTGCGCCGGATCGAGCGCGGGGAGGCGGCATGAAGATCCGCGCCATCCGCGCCCACGAGGTCGGCCTGTTCGGCCGCCCCATCGCCGTCGAAGGACTGTCCGGCCGCCTCGACGTGCTGGCAGGCCCCAACGAGCTCGGCAAATCCACGCTGTTGGAAGCCGTCCGCTGGGCGCTACTGCGCCGCCACACCACCACCGCCATCAAGGACATCCAGCCCTATGGCGGCGGCCACCCGCTGGTCGAGCTGGACTTCGAGGTCGCCAACACCGCCGGGCAGGGCCTGTGGCGCATCCGCAAGCGTTTCAGCGCGTCGAGCCGCCAGCGCCTGGCCGAACTGATCGACCTGTCGACCGGCGTCGCGCTGCGCGGTCCCGACGCCGAGGACCGGCTCGCCGAGCTGATCGGCGCCACCGACCGCGCCCACGGCCGTTTCGGCGTCCTCCTCGTCAGCCAGCGCGACACCCACGGCGACACCATCGCCCCGCCCGACGCCGCCACCACCTCCATCCGCAGTGCCATCGAGCGCGAGATCGCGTCCGTGGCCGGCGGCGCACATCTGCGCGCCGTCCGCGCCATCGTCCAGCAGCGCATCGACGCGCAGATCACGCCGGGCCGCGCCCAGGCCCGTGCCCGATCGCCCTACGCGGAGGCTTTACGCCACCGCGACGCGATCGCCGCCGAGCACGACCGCGCCCGCGCCAGCCGCGCCCAGCACGCCCGCCGCCTCGAAACCCTGGCCGACGCCCGCACCCGGCGCGATGCCCTGCCGCCGGCACAAGGCCCGGGCTCCGCCGCCGAGGCCGTGGCGCTCGCCGCCGGCAGCCTGGAGACCGCGCGCCGCGCCGCCATCGCCTGGGGGCACGCGCGTGCGACCGCGGCCGAGGCCGAGAACACGCGCCAGGCCCTGGCAAAGCTCGACGGCGCATTGCAGGAAGAGGCCGATCTCGCCCAAGCGATCGTCGAGATCGAGGTCCGCCGCACCGCCGCCGAAGCCGCATGGTCCGAGGCCGCCGCTACCGCCGAGGCCGCCGTCGCCCACCGCGAAAACCTCCTGGCCGAGGAGCGTGCGCTGGCCGCCGAGCAGCGCGCCCATGCCGAGGCCGAGGCGACCGCCCGCCAGCGCGAGAACCTCGAGGCGGCTGAAAAAGGACTTACCGCCGGACAGGCACTGTCACAACGCATTCTGGACATCGAAGCCGGCCTCGCCGCCAACCCGGCAACGTCCGATCAGCTGGCCATGCTCAAGTCTCGTGCCCACGACATTGCCGTGATCGAAGCGCGGCTGGCCGCCGGCACCACCCACGTCCGCATCGCGTATGACGATGGCATCGACGGCGCGATCCGGCACGGCGACCGCGCACTTGCCGATGGCACGACGCTCGAAGTCGACGCAGACCTCGTGCTCGACATCCCCGGCATCGGCCGCATCCACATCGCCGCTGGCGCAGGCAATACCGACGAGATCGCCGCCGACCGCGAACGGCTCGCGTCCGGTCGCTCAGCCCTCGCCGCTGCGCTCGCAGCTGTCGGGGCCGGCGATCTCGCTGGCGCTGAAGCCCGTCGGCAAGCCCGCGAGCAACTCGAGCAGGACCTGGCCGACACGCGCACGCGCCTGTCCGCCCAGATGCCCGACGGCCTCGATCGCCTGGCCGCCGAGGTCGCCGCGCAGCGCGCTGCACTCGCCGCCCGTCCCCCCTCGACCAAAACCACGCAGTCGGCCGCCGACGTAACCCGCCGGCTTGCCGGCCTCGCCGCCACCCGCGATGCCGCCGCCGCAGCCGCCACCGAAGCCCTCGCCCGCCAATCCCAAACACGCACCGCCCTCGACCGCGTCAGCGCCGAGATCGACACCCGTCGCCAGCGCCTCGCGCGGCTGACCGAAAGCCTGCCGATGCCCGCCTTGCGCACCGAGGAGCGCAACCGTCTGGCGGGCGCCGCCGACACTGCGCAAAGCCTTGCCGACGCACGCCGGCGCGAAGCCGCGGCACTGTCGCCGCAGCAGCCCGACGAAGCCGCTGTTGCGCAACTTGTCACCGCCCACGACCGCGCGCTCGCGCGCCAGAAGCAGGACGTCGCCACCCGCGACGCCCTGTCGATCGAGATCGCCCGCCACGAAGCGGCGCTGAGCGAAAGCCTGGACGAAGCGCCCGACCTCAATGCCGACGCCCTCGAAGGCCTGCTGGCCGACGCCCAGCGCACCGTCGACACCCACGAGGCCGACATCGCGGCCCTGCGCCTCCTGGCCGACATGCTGGACGAGGAGGAGCGCGAGGCGCGTGCAACGTTCATCAAGCCCGTCACGCAGCGCCTGGCACCCTATCTGACGCGCCTTTTCGGCGAAGCGGAGCTGGTTTTCGACGATACGCTTTCGGTCACGTCACTGGCCCGCGGCGAGCGCAGCGAAGCCTTGACGCATCTCAGTGACGGCACCCGCGAGCAGATCGCCGTGCTGACCCGCCTTGGCTTCGGACGACTGCTGGCCGAGACCGGCGAGCCCGCACCGCTGATCCTCGACGACCCGCTGGTCTTCACAGACGACCAGCGATTGGGCGCCATGTTCGACAGCCTGCGCGATGCCGCCGACGTGCATCAGGTCATCGTCCTGACCTGCCACGAGCGCGCGTTCGAGAGCTTGGGCGGTGCGCGGCTCTCGCTGTCGGATTGGCAGCCGGACGCACCGGGCCGCGATGTCTCCGCCAGCACGGCGGCGGAATAAGCCACGGCAGCACCGGCACGTCGCCGGCAGGCGCAGGCGCACGCCAGCCGGCCGCAATGCACCTTTCGCAAGCGCTCGTGAGCAAACTCCAGCACGCCGACAGCGCCGCGACCCGCGCGAGCCTGCAGCCAATCTCGCAGCGTCAAGCACCCCGAAGGCGCTCGCCGACCGGGCGGCCGGGAGCCGGAGAAGTCGGATCAGTCCGTGGCGGACCCGGTCGGCGCACCCATGCTGAGGGGCGGCAGGTCCGGCTTGCCGACGCCCGCTGTCGGATCCTCCGAGCGGCGCGACTTACCCTCGAAATAAGCCCCCTGCTCGATCGCCAGCGACGCGTGATAGATGTCGCCTTCTACGTGGCTCGAAGACTGAAGCATGACCCGCTTGCCGCGCACCGAACCCATCAGATGACCGCGCACGACGATCTCGTCGGCGATCACGCTGCCGGTGATGCGCGCGCGCTCGCCGATCACGATGTTGGTGCCGTGGATGTCGCCCTGAACCTCGCCGTCGACCTGGACTTCGCCGCGCGACACGAGGTTGCCCATGATCGTCAGGTCCGGTCCGATCACGGACGGCGCGCCACGCTCGTTGGGGCGGGCGGCGGAACGAGAAGCCAGCGGCGGCGGTGAGGATGCCTGGACGCGCGGCGGCTCGGGCACAGCCGACTCAGGCTTCTTGTTTCCGAAATTAGAAAGCATACGCACACCCTCCACTACCGATCGCGCCGAAGCGCGGCCACTCCCCCTGGCGGCAATCTCCGGGTCCGCGCGACCTAGCACGCCACACCCAGCTCTTGTCTCCTAACACACACCCGACGGCCCGTCACGGTTCGGTGACCCGCATGGTATCGGACATGCCTGGAGTGTGCCTTGCAGACCAGCATGACACGCCCGCGCCCCCTGCGGCAGCCACGCCAGAACCGGACCATCCGGACCCGGATGGCTCATGACACCCAATCGCGGCGCTCCAATGACACGACGCAGGAAACGCCGCGCGCCGCGGCCCGACAGCGCGGCCGTTCTCGCCAACTGAACGGCGTGACGAACACCTCGCTCGCGCAGAGGATCCGGCGTTTGGACGCACCGGCAAGAAGATGAGAGATCCTAAACACTAGCGCGGGTTGCCCAGCGCACTCAGCGGCTTGTAGAAGCCCGGCGTCAAGCCCGCCTCCGACCGCGCCTTGTCGTTGAACGGCGGCTTGATTGGCCCACGGAAATTCGTCCGAACCACCTCGTGGAACGTGGTTTCCAGCGGTAGCCCCGCGCGCTGGCACAGAAACCGGAACCACTTCGCGCCGAAGGCGACATGGCGCTTTTCATCGCGATAGATCACCTGAACCACGTCCGCCGACGCATGATCGCCCGCAGCCTCCAGGCTCTCGATCAGCCCCGGGCTGACGTCGAGCCCGCGCGCTTCGAGCACCAGCGGCACGACCGCGATGCGCGCGACGAGATCGTGCCCCGTCGCGTGCGCGGCCTGCCACAAGCCATCGTGCGCAGGCAGATCGCCATAGTCCGCGCCGAGCCCGTGCAAGCGCTCCGATACGAGGTTGAAATGGCGCGCCTCCTCCAGCCCCACCTGCACCCAATCGTCGAAGAACGTGCGCGGCACCGGCTCATGGGCGAACCGGCCGACCAGATCCCAGGTCATGTCGACGGCATTGAGCTCGATGTGAGCCAGCGAATGCATCAGCGCGATCCGCCCGCGCGCGCCGGACGTGGACCGCTTGGGCATTTGCCGCGGCGGCAGCAGCAGCGGCCGCTCCGGCCGCCCCGGACGCTCGGGCATCGCAACGGGATCGCTCAGCCGCCCGAGCGGCAGCCGCCGCTCGAACCACAGCGCCGCCGCCCGCTCCACCTCTGCCATCTTGATCGCCAGGTCGGCCGCGGCCACGATGGTCCGGGCCGCCTCCGCGAGACTGGCGGGCGCTGTCGAAATCATGTCTCGCACCGACAACGTTCGCAGCGGCTTGCCGTGCGAAGCCTGGACCGGCCGGGGACCACCGCCATCATGCCTTTGCGCCAAGCGCCCGAACGGCGCTCAGCACTTCCTCGGCATGTCCGTGCACCTTCACTTTGCGCCACGCGCGCGCGATGCGGCCCTTGCCGTCGATCAGGAAGGTCGCACGCTCCACGCCCATGTACTTGCGCCCGTACATGGACTTTTCCACCCACACGCCGTAGGCCTCGGCCGCAGTCTTGTCGACGTCGGCCGCCAACGTCACAGCCAGGTCGTATTTGCGCTTGAACTTCTCGTGCGACTGCACGCTGTCGGGAGATATGCCGATCACGATAGCGCCGGCCTTGGAGAACTGATCGATCAGTGCCGTGAACGCCTTGGCTTCCGACGTGCAGCCCGACGTATCGTCCTTCGGATAGAAATAAACGACGACAGATTTTCCCTTCTGTCCCGACAGCGACACGGTGCCGCCGTCGTCGGCCGCAAGCTTGAAATCCGGCGCCTTATCACCTTCCTCGACCATGCCCACCACATGCCTTTCTTTTGACGCTTTTGCCAAACCACATCGCAGCTTACGTCCCTTAGAGCGCATCGGATCTGGGGACGCAACGGGGCAACCGCCGACCACACCGCGACCGGCACTTCGGCTCGAGCTTCTGGCCGGATCTCACGGGTGTGGAGGACGCGCGAGGGAGACTGGCGGTGGCCCGGACGAAATGGGTAATTGTGCAGTGCCATCCGCGACACGAGGGCGGCGACGGTCACGATCGCTGCTCCCGCGGACCACGGGTGCGCAAGGGCGCGATCTCGATCCGCCTCTGCCGCATCCGCGAACCGGCAGATGAGCGTCTTGCCCCGTGGCGAACACGAGTTCGGTGCGCGTTTCACACCCCGGATCAACCGAACGAGGCGAGAAGGCCTGCGTGAACCGGCAACCGCCAGATCACAGCGACGCGACCGGCTATGGCACCGAATGGGCCGGCGACGGCACGCGCGCGCAACGCGCGCCGACGCTGCGCGCCGTCCGTCCGCGTCGTTGGCGCCGCGGGTTCCGGCTTGCCGCAATGGTGCTCGTGCCCCTGCTGCTGCTGTCCGGGCTCGCGCTGGCCGCGCTCTACATGCGTCTCGCCCACGGCCCGATCTCGCTGCAGTTCCTGGTCCCACCCGTCGAGCGCGCACTGGCGCGCGAACTCGGCGAGGGCCGCGCCAGAATCGACGACGTCGTCGTTCGACTGACGCCCTCGCGCGGCATCGAGTTCCGCCTGAGCAACGTCCGCCTCACCGACACCGACGGCTCGACCATGGCGACCGCGCCCTTGGCCGCCCTCGGCATGTCGTTCTCCGCGCTTTGGACCGGCACCATCGCCCCGTCCAAGATCGAGCTGATCGATCCCAAGGTCGTGCTGTTCTATACCCCCGACGGCGGCCTCTCCCTGTCGTTCCCCCGCCAGCAGGACGAGACGATCGTCGCCGCGCCGCCGGGCGCGCACCTCGACCCCACCGATCCCGGCACGAAAAGCCCCGCCGCCAAGGCGCCCGCGCCCGCCGTCATCGCCGACGATCTCTACCGGATCGATCTCGCCCGCGTCCTTGCCGACGCCACGATGCGCGCACGGCGCGGTGATGCCGCCAGCTCCTATCTGCGCGAGATCGGTTTGCGCAACGCCACCGTGATCGTCGCTGACCGGCACGCCCAGAGCGTCTGGCGCGTTCCCGAGCTCGCCATCGACCTGGAACACATGGCGCGCCGCAGCGTCATCTCCGGCAAGGCGACGATCGTCTCGGGCCGTGGCCCCTGGTCAATGTTGTTCCACGCCGAGGAAAGCGACAAATCCCAGCGCATCGACCTGAAGGTCTCCGTGCGCGACCTCGTCCCGCGCGCGCTCGCCCCCGCCCTGCCCCAGCTCGCTATCCTGGACGGCTTCGACCTGCCGCTCGGCGGCGATGCGACTTTGGAGCTGTCGCGTCGCGGCGAGGTGATCGCGGCCACCATGGCCCTGGAGATGCAGCGCGGCCGCGTCCAGATGCCTTGGCTGGGCGACGGCACTTTTCCCATCGATGCGGGACTGTTGCGACTGGCCTACGACAAGGAGCGCCAGCGCATTGAGATCGCGCCATCGACCCTGAAGTCCGGCAACAGCCGCGTCACCCTCGTCGGCAACGTCACCAGCGAGCGCGCGGCCAGCGGCGAGGATCTGTGGGTGTTCGACCTGCGCGCCGTCGACGGCACGCTGTCGGCGGAGGAGTTCGGCGTCGACGGCATCCCGATCGAGGTCTGGCACGCCGCCGGCCACGCTTCCAAGCAGCGCCGCTTCGTCCAGCTCAACGAGTTCCGCATCCGCGCCGGCGGCGGCGAAATGACCCTGGCCGGACTGATCGATGCCCCCGCCACCGGCGACGGCGCCAATGCCGCCTTCAACGGACAGCTGAGCCCGATGTCCGTCTCCACGCTGAAGGCGTTCTGGCCGCGGGCACTCGCCAGGGGTGCCCGCAGCTGGATCGGCGAGCATCTCGTCCGCGGGGAGATCAAGGGCGGCTCGCTCAAGTGGCTCGCAGGCCGTTACCTGAACCGCGAAGGCCAGGCACCCGCCGGCGTCGACGAGCGCCTGTCAGCCACGATCGAGGCGGCCGACGTCGAAGTGCGCCCCATGCAGGGCATGCCGACCGTGCTGGCGCCGCGTACGCTGGTGCGTCTCGAAGGCGGAGCCATCGAGGTCAGCTTCCCCGAGGCCACCGCCAATGTCGCCCCCGGACGCGCGCTGGCGCTGAAGGGCGGCCGCTTCACCGCGGTCAACATCTTCGACGATCGCCCGATCGGCGAGATCGCATTTCGCGCAACCGGCCCCCTGCCCGCCGCGCTCGACGTCCTCGACCGCCCGCCACTCGGCCTGATCCGCGACAGTGGCCTGCCGCTCGACAAGCTCGACGGCAAGGTCGACGCCACGGTCAAGCTGACAATGCCCCTGATCGACGACCTGCAGGCGCGCGAGGTTCGCATCGATGCCAAGGCCCACATCACGGACGGACGCGCCAAGGATGTGCTCGGCAAGCTCGACGTCACCGGCGCCACGCTCAACGTCGATGTCGGCGACCGCAGCATCGAGGCCTCGGGCGATCTGATCCTGTCCGGCGTTCTCGCCAAGCTGAGCTGGCAGCGCATTCTGGATGCCGAAGCCGCCGGCCAGCAACCACCCTTGCGCCTGACGGCCGTCCTCGACAATTCCGATCGCAATCAGCTCGGCCTCGACGTCAACCACATCGTCCAGGGCGACATTCCAGTCGTCGTGACCGTCGACACGGCCGCCCGTCCGGAGCCCCTCGTCCATCTGCGCGCAGACCTGACGAACGCCGACATGGTGCTCGAAGCATTGTCCTGGCAGAAGCCGCCAGGCCGCTCCGCCTATATCGAATTCGATGTCGTGCCGGCCAAGACCAACACGGAGCTGCAGGGCTTCCGCGTCGTCGGCGACAACATCGCCATCGACGGCACGATGACGATCGGCCCCGACAACAAGCTGCGCGAGTTCAACTTCCCCACCTTCACCCTCGACGTCGTCACCCAGCTGTCGATGCGCGGCACCCGGCGCTCCGACAATATCGTCGACATCAAGGTCAAGGGTCGCCATTACGACGGGCGCGCGTTCTTCCGCTCCATGTTCACCGTCGGTCAGCTCACCGAGCAGCCCCGCCCACCGCGCTCCAGCCGCAGCGGCCTGGACATTTCAGCCGAATTCGACACCGTCGCCGGCCATTCCGATGTCATCCTGCGCAATCTGCGCGTGCGCGCCTCGCGTCGCGGCGACAAGTTGGTCGGCCTCGATGCACGCGGCACACTCGACAGCGGCAAGCCGATCGCCGCCGTCATGGAGCAGTCGAAATCCGGGCCGCGGCGGCTGATGGCCGATTCCACAGACGCCGGCCAGGCCATGCGCCTCGTCGGCTTCTATCCCAACATGCAAGGCGGGCGCGTGCGCCTCGAGGTCAACCTCGACGGTCGCGGCGCAGCCGAGAAAACCGGCACCTTGTGGGTCGAAAACTTCCGCATTCTAGGCGACGCCGTCGTCAGCGAGGTTGTCGGTAGCACGGAAAGCTCCGGCGGCGGCAAGCGCAAGGTCATCCGCGAGGTGATCGATTTCGACCACATGCGCGTGCCCTTCTCCGTCGGCCACGGCCAGTTCGTGCTGGAAGACTCCTATGCCCGCGGCGCCCTGCTCGGCGGCTCTCTGCGCGGTAAGGTCGACTTCAAGGCCCAGCGCATGAGCCTGGGCGGAACCTACATCCCTCTGCAGGGCCTCAATAACGTGCTAGGCGGCGTGCCGCTGTTCGGCCAGCTGCTGTCGGGCCCGCGCGGCGAGGGCATCTTCGGCATCACGTTCGCTGTCCAAGGTGCGATGTCGAACCCACAAGTCATCGTCAACCCGCTGTCCCTGGTCGCCCCCGGCGTGTTCCGCGAACTGTTCCAGATGACGCCGCTCGATCCGCGCGTCACCCCGCGCGAGCAGCGCGCAACGTCCGGCCCCGGCGCACGCTCGTCGAGCACCACGGCACCCGCCCGCGCGCCCTCCACCGGAGCCGCCCAGCCCGAGATCCTCGGCGGCTGGTCGTCGCAATCCCAACCCGGGCCGAACCAGTGAGCTAGCAAACCGCGTCGCTCACACCGGTTTCAACAGCACATGCCTTTTGCGCCCGAGCGACAGCTTGATTACGCCGTCACCGGTCAGCTGCGCCGCCGTAAGCACCGCCTTGTCCTCGCTGACGGGGGTGTCGTTGACGCGCAGTCCGCCGCCCTGGATCTGGCGCCGCGCCTCCCCGTTCGACTTGACCAGACCGGCAGAGACGAAAGCCGTCAACACCCCGAGACCTGCCTCCAAGTCCGCCCGCGCAATCGTCACAGTCGGCAGATCGGTCGCCAACGCACCTTGCTCGAACGTCTTGCGCGCCGTCTCGGCGGCCTGCTCGGCGGCGGCCTGACCGTGCATCAGCGCTGTCGCCGCAGTCGCCAGCACCTTCTTGGCGTCGTTGATCTCCGCGCCCTCCAGCGCTTCGAGCTTGCGCGATCTCGACCATCGGCAAGGTGGTGTAGAGCTTCAGGAAGCGCCCGACATCGGCGTCCTCGGTGTTGCGCCAATACTGCCAGTAATCATAGGCCGACAGCATGTCGGCGTTGAGCCAAACCGCGCCTTGCGCCGTCTTGCCCATCTTTGCGCCCGACGCCGTGGTCAGCAGCGGACACGTCAGCGCGTACAGCTGGTGCGTCCCCATCCGCCGGCCCAGATCGATGCCCGTGACGATGTTGCCCCACTGGTCGGAGCCGCCCATCTGAAGGTTGCAGCCATAGCGCCGGGCAAGCTCGACGAAGTCGTAGGCCTGCAGCAGCATGTAGTTGAACTCGATGAACGACAATTCCTGCTCGCGATCCAGCCGCAGCTTGGCCGAATCCATCGTCAACATCCGGTTGACCGAGAAGTGGCGCCCCACGTCGCGCAGAAATTCGATGTAGTTCAACGGCGCGAGCCATTCCGCGTTGTCGGCCATGACGGCATCCGACCGCCCCCCACCGAACGCGATGAGCTTGGCGAACACCTGCTGCATGCCGACCTTGTTGGCCTCGATCTCCTCGATCGGGCGCAGCGCGCGCGTCTCGTCCTTGCCCGAGGGATCGCCCACCCGCGTCGTGCCCCCGCCCATCAGCACGATGGGCTTGTTGCCGGTCTGCTGCAGCCAGTGCAGCATCATGATCGAGATCAGCGAGCCCACGTGCAGCGACGGCGCGGTGCAGTCGTAGCCGACATACGCCACGGCCTCGCCTTTGGCGGCCAGCTGATCGAGACCAGCGGCATCCGAGCACTGGTGGATGAACCCGCGCTCGGTCATGATCTTGAGGAATTCGGACTTCGGTTCGGCCATGGTTTAAGCTCGTCTCGGCACCAGAGTGCGACCGCGGAAGTTTGCAGCGGCTTTCGGTTCGCAAGCACCGCAAGGCTAGAAAGGCTGTCGTGCTCAAGCTTCCCGCGTGAAGCCGAAGCACTGAATTGCCGGGAACATGCACGGGAAGCCCACCATGAGCAAGCTGATGCGCGCCCTCGGACTGATGTCGGGCACCTCCATGGACGGCATCGACGTCGCCGTCATTGAGACCGACGGCGCCGATGTCGTCCATCGCGGCGGCGCCCGCACCTACCCCTATTCGCCGGAGTTCCGCGACAAGCTGCGCAGCGGCCTCGACGACGCCCGGCGCATCCGCGCGCGTGAGGACCGCCCCGGCCGGCTCGCGCTGATTGAACAGTACCTGACCGATCTCCACGCAGAGGCCGTGCAGCAGTTCTGCGAGGACTTCCTAATCGAGCCGGCCGACATCGACGTCATCGGCTTCCACGGCCAGACCGTGCTGCACCGGCCCGTCCAGGTCGTCCACCGCCTCGATGACTACCGCGCCGGCGTACCCGACCAAAGCGACGCGCGCCGCGACACGATGCTCACCGTCCAGATCGGCGACGGCTCCCGCCTCGCCCGCGCCACCGGCATCGACGTCGTCCACGACCTGCGCGCCGCCGACTGTGCCGCCGGCGGCCAAGGCGCACCACTGGTCCCCGTCTACCACCGCGCGCTCGTCGCCGCCCTGCCCCAGCGCCCCATCGCCGTCCTCAACGTCGGCGGTGTCGCCAACCTGACCTACATCGACGCCAAGGGTGAGATGATCGCCTTCGACACCGGTCCCGGCAACGCCATGGTCGACGACTGGATGGCCAAGCGCAAAGGCCATCCCCACGACCCCGACGGCCGCTTCGCCGCTCAGGGACACGTCCACGACGACTACGTCAGCGAATACCTCAAGCACTCGCACTTCGCGCTGACGCCGCCCAAGTCGCTCGACCGCAACGCTTTCGCCCTCGAGCTCGTGGATACCCTGTCCGATGCCGACGGCGCAGCCACCCTGACCGCCTTCTCCGCCCAGGCCGTCGCCCACGCACGCGCCCACCTGCCCCAGGAGCCGGAGCTGTGGGTGATCACCGGCGGCGGCCGGCGCAATCGCACGCTGATGAGCATGATCGCCGCTGCCGTCGAGAATGCCGTCGTGCCCGCGGAAACCGTAGGCTGGGACGGCGACGCGATCGAGGCGGAAGCCTGGGCCTACCTCGCCGTGCGCGCGCTGAAGGGCTTGCCGAACTCATTCCCCGAGACCACCGGCGCATCGGCCCCGACTGTCGGCGGCGTGCTTGCGCAAGGCCGCTGAGCCGCCGCTACCCCGCGACTTTCTCCGCCACCGCAACAGGCCCACGCGCGCCCGCCGACACTCCCGTCAGCGATCGCGTCATCGCGACCACGCCGCATGTCACCCGCGCGAGGCTTTCGTAATCCACCGTCTCCGGCAGATCCGTCGGCTCGTGATAGTGCGGATTTCTGAAGGGCGCCGTATCCGTGATCATCAGGGCGGGAAAGCCGCTGACATGAAACGCCCAGTGGTCCGAAAGGTCCGCGCCCGACACGAAACCGGGCACCACCCCGCCGATCGACGGCATCGCATTGGCAATCCGGAAGGCCCCGATCGCACGGCGCAGAAACGCGCGCGCGCCCGGCAGCGCCACGAACGCTACGAAGTTACCGCGATCGGGATAAATCGCGCCGAACGGCTTGGGAAAGCGCTGGCTGCCCGGTTCGTCTGAGAAATAGCCAAGCGTCTCCAAGGCGATCATGCCGGCGACCCTCTCCCCCGACTGCCGCAGGGCATCGGCATAGCGCCAGCTGCCCATTTGCTCGGTCTTGCCGTAGGGCTGCTCCTCGTTGACGAAGAACACCAGACGCAGGCGCACGCCTTTCGGCTGCTGCCCGGCCACCTCGCGCGCCAGCTCCAGCAGCGCCGCGACACCCGTGCCGTTGTCGTTGGCGCCAGGTGAATCGTCCGGCGCATCGTAGTGCGCGCCGATCACGTAGGTCTGAGGCGCAGCGTGCCCCTCGCCCGGCTCCAGCACGACCTCGATGTTGCGCACGTCGACGCCATCGACACGATAGCGCTGCGCCTTGGGCACATGGCCAAATAGGGCGAGCTGCCCCTCGATATAGCGCGCGGCCGCTTCGAGCTCGTTCGCATGGGCGATGTTGTGCGGACGGCTGGCGACCGCACGGACATGCCGCTCCAGTCTTTGGGCCAGGCGTTGGGTGCCCCCATCCACCGGCCTGCGCAACGGCGCATGCAGGCGTGGGAACATGATCGCATGGCGCACCAGCGCTGCGATGCCGACGGCGGCAGCCAACACCAGGCCTGCGAACACCGTAAGCACGCGATCTCTCCGGCATTGTCGCCGGAAGTCCTCGCAGACCACCCGCGATAAAGCATGGTAAACCATCTGCGCTGCCCGCCAGGACAGCGCCGGTATTCAACAACTTATGGCGATATCGCCGGCCGGATGCCAGTCGAAATGGCGAACACTGCTAAAAATTGCTTGTCGGCCGCGCGCCTTGTCATCGGACGGGCACGCCGCCTCCTTCATTCGTCTTCGTCATCCTCTTCCACCGGGCCGTCGTCCTCGATCGGCTCCTCGGGTGGCGGCAGGGCCTCCTTGCTGGCCTTCGTCGGCTTCTCCACCATGCGCCGGTCGACATAGCTGCCGACAGAGGTGACGAGGGCGTCCATCTTGTCGTCGCCTTCGAAGAAGTGGTTGGCCCCCGGCACCACCTCGTGGTCGATCTTGATGCCGCGCTGCGTCTTGAGCTTGGCGGACAGCTCCCCGACCGACGCCGACGGCACCACCCGGTCCTTGTCGCCGTTAATCATCAGGCCCGACGACGGGCACGGCGCCAGGAAGGAGTAATCGTAAAGATTGGCAGGCGGCGCCACACAGATGAAGCCGTCGATTTCGGGCCGGCGCATCAGGAGTTGCATGGCGATCCAGGTGCCGAACGACACGCCGACGATCCAGCAGCTGCGCGCATCCGGTTTGACGAGCTGCAGCCAGTCGAGCGCGGAGGCCGCGTCCGACAGCTCGCCGGGCCCGTTGTCGAAGTAGCCCTGGCTGCGGCCCACGCCGCGGAAGTTGAACCGCAGCACCGAAAACCCGCGATCATGGAACATGTAGTACAGCCGATGAACGATCGGATTGTTCATCGTTCCGCCGAACTGCGGGTGCGGGTGGAGAATGAGGGCAATCGGGCTGTCGCTGGCCGAGGCGTGGTGATAGCGCGCCTCGAGGCGCCCGGCAGGCCCGTTGATCATCAGTTCCGGCATGCGTTGTCGACTTTCCGAGTTGGCAACTGGATGCAAGGAGAGACACCGGAGCGGCACGGGCACGCCACCGCGGGCAGACCACCCGCAAACAGCCCACGCCGACGGCCACGAAATCGGGCCTCCGAAGATACTTGACTGCGCCACTCGGAATTTCCATATTCCTGTGGCGTTTGGAACGCTTCCAAACTACGCAGACAGTGACGTCCCCGCTCTGCGCTGGACATGCCCGCCGTCGGATCCCTCTGACCCGACCGGGGCGGCGCTTCTTAGCACGATCCCGGGTGACGAATGCAAGTGAAGTGGCACCGGAGACCGCAAACCCGGCAGGCAGCCGCCAGTATGGCGGCCGCACCGGTCGATCCGGCGCCACGGAACCCGCTTGAGGTATTCGCGTGGAACTCAACACCAAGGGTCGCTATGCCGTGATGGCGATGGCTGAAATCGCCCGCAGCGGTAGCAGTGGCGATGCCGTGCCACTGTCGGTTATCGCCGAGCGCCAGCATCTGTCCGTCGCCTACCTGGAGCAGATCTTCCTCAACCTGCGACGGTCCGGACTGGTGGAAAGCGCGCGCGGCCGCTCTGGCGGCTATCGGCTCGCCCGTGCCGCCCGCGACCTCAGCGTCGCCGAGATCATGCAGGCCGTCCACGAGGAGACGCGCATGACCCGCTGCATGGGAGACGACGCGGTCGGCTGCCTCGGCGAGCAGCGCTGCCTGACCCACGGGCTTTGGGCCGCGCTCGGCCAGCACATCCGCCGATTCCTGTCGAGCGTCAGCCTGCAGGACGTGATCGACGGTAGCATCCCGAACCTTTCCATCGACGGCGCCATCTCCCAGCCCTCGCCCGTCGTAGGAGCCGCCGCGGAATGAGCACCACCCGTGTTTATCTCGACCACAACGCGACGGCGCCGCTGCGACCCCAGGCGCGGACCGCCATGCGCACGGCCATGGACGTGCTTGGCAACCCGTCGTCCGTCCACGCCGACGGCCGCGCCGCCCGCGCCATCGTCGAAACGGCGCGCGAGAGTGTTGCAGCACTTGTTGGCGCGCGGCCCCACGAGGTCGTCTTCACCTCCGGCGCCTCGGAGGCCAACGCCTGGATCCTCTCCGGCCGTTGGGACACGATCCTGGCGAGCCCCCTCGAGCATGACAGCATCCTGGCCACCTTGCGAGCCACCCGCTCGCGCCACGTCGTGCTCGCCGCCCGGCCCGACGGCAGGGTCGCGCATGAAACGCTCGCGGACCTGCTGGCCGCCGACGACCGCCTCGGCCGCGCCGTGCTGACCGTTCAGCTCGCCAATAACGAGACGGGTGTCGTTCAGCCCGTCGCCGAGTTGGCCGAGATCGCGCGCGCCCGCGGCATCGCCGTGCACACCGACGCCGTCCAGGCCGCCGGCCGCATCCTCTGCGACATGGCAGGCCTCGGCGTCGACGCCTTGAGCCTGTCCGCCCACAAAATCGGCGGCCCCACCGGTATCGGTGCCCTCATCGTGCGCGATGGACTGGCGCTGCCGCCACTGATCCCCGGTGGCCAGGAGCGGCGCAGGCGCGGCGGTACGGAAAACGTCATCGGCATTGCCGGCTTCGGCGCAGCCGCCGCGGCCGCAGCATCCACCCGCGAGGATTGGCGCCAGGTGGCCGCGCGCCGCGACCGCATCGAAGCCGCGGTCCACGACGCCTTGCCCGGTACCGTCGTCGTGGCCAGAACCGCGTCGCGGCTGCCCAACACCTCGCTGCTCGCCCACCCAGAGCTGCGCGCCGAGACCGCTGTGATCCGTTTGGACTTGGCAGGCCTATCCGTCAGTGCCGGTGCGGCCTGCTCGTCAGGCAAGGTCGGCCAGAGTCATGTTCTGTCCGCCATGGGCCTGGAGAGCGGCCTTGCGCGGTCGGCGGTGCGCGTGAGCCTCGGGCTGGAAACGACGGACGACGACATTTCGACATTCCTCGCTGCGTGGCGCGATCTGCGTCCGCGCACCGCGAGCGGACACGCATGGAAGGCAGCCGGCTGAAGACGAGCCGCGCAGCAACGAACGCACAGAAGGCAGAAGCGACATGGCAGCAGTTCGCGAGACGATTGAGCAGGTCAAGAAGATCGACGTCGACCAGTACAAGTACGGCTTCGAGACCGAGATCGAGACCATCAAGGCCCCCAAGGGCCTGAACGAGGATACGGTCCGCTTCATTTCCGGCAAGAAGAACGAGCCCGCCTGGATGCTCGAATGGCGGCTCGACGCCTTCCGTCGCTGGAAGACGATGCAGGAGCCGACCTGGGCCAAGGTCTCCTACCCCAAGATCGACTTCCAGGATCTTTATTACTATGCCGCGCCCAAGGGCACGGAGGGACCCAAATCCCTCGACGAGGTCGACCCTGAGCTGCTGAAGACCTACGAGAAGCTCGGCATTCCCTTGAAGGAGCAGGAGCTGTTAGCCGGCGTCAGGAAACCCGGCGAGAAGAGCGCCCTCGACGAGGACGGCGCAACGTCATCCTATTCCGGCAAGGTAGCCGTCGACGCTGTGTTCGACAGCGTCTCCGTTGTCACCACCTTCAAGAAGGAGCTCGCCAAGGCGGGCGTCATCTTCTGCTCGATCTCCGAGGCGCTGCGCGAGCACCCCGAGCTGGTCAAGAAGTACCTGGGCACCGTGGTGCCCCAATCCGACAACTATTATGCCGCGCTCAATTCCGCGGTCTTCTCCGATGGCTCGTTCGTCTACATCCCCGAGGGCGTGCGCTGCCCGATGGAGCTGTCGACCTACTTCCGCATCAACGAGCGCCAGACCGGTCAGTTCGAGCGCACGTTGATCATCGCCGACAAGGGCGCCTACGTCAGCTACCTCGAAGGCTGCACCGCCCCCATGCGCGACGAGCACCAGCTGCACGCCGCAGTCGTCGAGCTGATCGCGCTCGACGACGCCGAGATCAAGTATTCGACCGTGCAGAACTGGTACCCCGGCGACAAGGAGGGCAAGGGCGGCATCTATAACTTCGTGACCAAGCGCGGCGACTGCCGCGGCCGCAATTCCAAGATCTCCTGGACCCAGGTCGAGACCGGCTCCGCCATCACCTGGAAGTACCCCAGCTGCATCCTGCGCGGCGATGGCTCGCGCGGCGAGTTCTACTCGATCGCCGTCTCGAACGGCTATCAGCAGGTCGACAGCGGCACCAAGATGATCCACCTCGGCAAGAACACCTCGAGCCGGATCATCTCGAAGGGTATCGCGGCCGGACACTCCCAGAACACCTATCGCGGGCTCGTCTCCGCGCACCGCAAGGCAACCAACACCCGCAACTTCACGAATTGCGACAGCCTGCTCATCGGCGACAAGTGCGGGGCCCATACCGTGCCCTACATCGAGGCGAAGAATTCATCTGCCCATTTCGAGCACGAGGCCACTACCTCCAAGATCTCCGAGGACACGCTGTTCTACTGCATGCAGCGCGGCCTCTCCCACGAGGAAGCCGTCGCCCTCGTCGTCAATGGCTTCGTCCGCGACGTGCTCCAGCAGTTGCCGATGGAGTTCATGGCCGAGACGCAGAAGCTGATCGGCATCTCGCTGGAAGGCAGCGTGGGATGATTACGGCCGAACTCAGCTTCGCCTGCGCGCTCGGGCACCCCGCCGACGCTACGGCCGGCCGCCAATAAAGGACACCACGACGGCCACGAGCCGCAATGACGCGAGTTGGACATGACCGAGTACTGGTTCAAACCTAAGACCTACGGCTACGGCGCCACGCCCAGCAACTGGAAGGGCTGGACCGCCACGCTCGGCTTCATCGCCGTCAGCCTCCTTATCACGCTGCCCTTCATCGTTCTTCCGGTCCTATCGGGCCACCAGCCGTCGGCGGCAGGCCTTGTCAGCTACTTCGTCCTTCTGGGCCTCGGCGTCCTGGGCTTCGTGCGCCTGTGTCGGGCCAAGACGGACGGGATCTGGCGTTGGCGTTGGGGCGATGATCAATGACACCGACACTTCTAGCGAAGGGTGTCGATCAAGAACCACACGAGCAAAGCAACGTGCTGAAATACTTGAAAATTAACCAGATCGCCCGGTGTGTCTCCCGGCCCATCCACGGGTCGGCCACGGCCGTACATAGACCTCTAGCGTTGCAAGAAAGTCACGACTATAGTGCGCTCCAAGACTTTGGTCTGAGCGTTCCTGAGGGCGCTGGCTTCAAGAACCGTCTGAAGACGGCGGCCGGCAAGTTTGGTTGGACGTGCCGGACAACGATCCGGCTGCGCGACGATTGGGAGAAACGTCATGGATCGCGAGTTCACGCATCTGGAAGCCGCTTGGCTAAGCGCGGAGGCCCTGGCCGACGAGGCGCGACGGGATGCGGAGCGAGCCGCAGCCGAGGCAGAGGCGGCCCGGCAGCGGGGCAGCAATGGCAGCGAGCACATCACAGTGCTGCTGACGAGCGCGCAGGCACGCCACGAGGAAGCCGAGCGCAAGGCACGTGCAGCCTTCGACAAGCTGTGGAGCGCACGACAGGGCGGCAACAGCGCCGCGGCCTGATCCCACCAGGTAATCGCAACACTGACGAGCCGCGCGCGAGCCTCGCGTTCGCGCGCCGCTTTCATATGAGCAACCGGCCTTCGACGTCGTTCGATGTGCGCCCGCCATGCCCGGCGGCCGCGCCCGGTCCGGCCATGTGATCCCGCAACAAGGCGGGACCGCAGGCAGGTCCCGCAAGAGACGACTTTGGAGACGGACGCAATGCTCGAAATCAAGAACCTGCACGTCAAGCTGGCCGAAGAGGACAAGATGATCCTCAACGGGCTCACCCTGACCGTGCCCAAGGGCGAAGTGCATGCCATCATGGGGCCGAACGGCTCCGGCAAGTCGACGCTCGCCTATGTCCTCGCCGGCCGCGAGGACTACGAGGTCACCGACGGCGACATCCTCTGGAACGGGCAATCGATCCTGGAGCTGAGCCCCGACGAGCGGGCAGCAACGGGCGTGTTCCTGGCCTTCCAGTACCCCATGGAGATCCCCGGCGTCGCCGGCCTGACGTTCCTGAGAACCGCCACCAACGCGGTGCGCCGCAAGCGTGGCGAGCCGGAGCTGACCACGCCGGCCTTCATGAAGCTGGTACGCGAGAAGGCCGGCGAGTTGAAAATCGACATGGACATGCTCAAGCGTCCGGTGAATGTCGGCTTCTCCGGCGGCGAGAAGAAGCGCTCCGAGATCCTCCAGATGGCGATGCTGGAGCCGACGCTGTGCGTGCTTGACGAGACCGACTCCGGCCTAGACATCGACGCCTTGAAGATCGTCGCCGACGGCGTCAACACGCTGCGCGGCCCGGAACGGTCGATGCTGGTCATCACGCACTATCAGCGCCTGCTCAACTACATCGTCCCTGACAAGGTGCACGTCCTGGCACAGGGCCGCATCCAGAAGACCGGCGGCAAGGAACTGGCGCTGGAGCTGGAGAAGTCGGGCTACGCCGGCTTCATCGGCAAGGCCGCTTGAGCCCCGCGGGCCCGCCAGCGCGGCGCCCGCGGTCGTTGTGACATCGCTAGGCAAGGTAACCGGCCACTCGGCAGCAATCGCCGACCGCCGCAGGGGACGCCTCAGGAGACGAGGCTGGACATGATCGTGGCAGTAATCAAGACAGGCGCGGAGCAGGGCTTTGCGCAGACATTCGAGCAGATTGCTCAACAGCTTCCCGGCAACGACGCCGCGCGCGCTGCGCGACGCGAAGCCATCGACGCCTTCAATCGGCTGGGGCTCCCGCATCGGCGCATCGAGGCCTGGAAGTACACCGACCTGCGCACCGCGGTGAAGGAAGCCTTGCCGGTTGCCATCGGCGATCGCACGAAGCTGACCATCGCCGACGTGATCGTGGCGCTCGGCCCCCTCGCCGCGCTCGACGTCTGCCGCATCGTGCTCGTCAACGGCGCCTTCCGCCCGGAGCTGTCGACGCGCGACATCCCCGTCGGTCTGACCATTCGCCCCCTGGCCGACGCCCTGGCCAGCGGCGACTCGAGCCTCACCGCCGAGGCAGGTGGCCACGAAGCGCGCGCCGATGACGCCGTCGTCGCCCTCAACACCGCCTATGCCACCGACGGTGCGATTATCGAGGTCGCCGCCGGCGCACGCATCAACAAGCCAGTCCTGCTCGCCCACGTCCGCGCCGGCGCAGAGCGCCGCTTCGCCGCCGTACGCAACATCGTGCGCGTCGGCAAGGCCGCAACCGCGACATTGATCGAGACCTACGCGACGCTCCCCGGCACCGCCGAGGACGGCCAGACCAACGTCCTCACCGATACGGTCCTGGCCGACGAGGCGCATTTCACCCACCTGAAATGCGCCATGGAAACCGGCAACGTCACGCATCTGGCAACGTGGCAGACGACGCTGGCCACAGATACCGTGTATCGCGCCTTCCAGCTGACCGCCGGCCCGCAGCTCGCCCGCAACCAGTCCTTCATCGCCTTCGCCGGTACCGGCGGCAAGCTGGACTGTTCCGGCGTCTTTCTCGCCCGTGACAATCGGCATATCGACACCACCATGGTCATCGATCACGCCGTGCCCCACTGCGAGAGCCGCGAACTCTTCAAGGGCGTGCTCGACGACGCCGCGCGCGGCGTCTTCCAGGGCAAGGTGATCGTGCGGCCCGACGCGCAAAAAACCGACGGCAAGCAGATGGCCCAGGCGATGATGCTGTCACCGGACGCCGAGTTCGATTCCAAGCCCGAGCTCGAGATCTACGCCGACGACGTGGTCTGCGGTCACGGCACCACCTCCGCCGAGATCGACGAGGATCTCCTGTTCTACTGCCGTTCGCGTGGCATCCCCGAGAGCGAGGCGCGAGCCCTCTTGATAGAGGCCTTTGTCGGCGAGGCCATCGACAAGATCGAGGACGAGGACGTCCGCCAGGCCTTCGCCACGGTGACGCGGACCTGGCTGACGTCGGCACGCTGACAGCGCCATCCCAGGCGGCAAGGATCGATCGAGATGAGTGAGCACCCGACCACATCGATGCCGACGACGAAGACGACGCCGCCACCCGCGGACGCCTATGATGTCGCGCGCATTCGTGCCGACTTTCCGATCCTGTCACGCACCGTCTACGGCAAGCCCCTCGTCTACCTCGACAACGGCGCCTCCGCGCAAAAGCCCAAGGCCGTGCTCGACGCCATCGCCAACGCCTACCAGCACGACTACGCCAACGTGCATCGCGGCCTGCACTATCTGTCCAACACCGCGACGGCCGCCTTCGAGGATGCGCGCGAGACCGTCCGTCGGTTCCTCAATGCGCCATCGACCGACGAGATCATCTTCACGCGCAACGCCACCGGCGCCATCAACCTCGTCGCCACCGCCTTCGGCGGCATGGTGATCGGTGAGGGTGACGAAATCGTGCTGTCGGTGATGGAGCACCACTCCAACATCGTGCCCTGGCACTTCCATCGCGAGCGCGGCGGCGCCGTCATCAAATGGGCCCCGATCCGCGACGACGGCAGCTTCGACCTGGAGGCCTTCGAGAAGCTGCTAAGCCCGCGCACGCGCATGGTCGCACTGACACACATGTCGAACGTACTCGGCACCGTCACGCCGATGAAGGAGATCGTCCGTCTCGCCCACGAACGCGACATCCCCGTGCTCGTCGACGGCAGCCAGGCCGCCGTGCACATGCCGGTCGACGTGCAGGATCTCGACTGCGATTTCTACGTCTTCACCGGTCACAAGACCTACGGGCCGACCGGCATCGGCGTGCTCTACGCCAAGCGCGCGCACCTCGACCGCATGCCGCCCTACGAAGGCGGCGGCGAGATGATCGAATCCGTCGGCCTCGATCGCATCACCTACGGCGTGACGCCGCACAAGTTCGAGGCGGGCACCCCCGCCATCGTCGAGGTCATCGGTCTCGGCGCCGCGCTCGGCTACATGATGGACGTCGGCCGCGACGCCATCGCCGCCCACGAAAACGCGCTCTCCACCTACGCCCACCAGCGCCTGGGCGAGCTCAACTGGCTAAAGATCCATGGCCAGGCGCCGGGCAAGGGCGCCATCGTCTCGTTCTCGATCGACGGCCTGCATCCCCACGACATATCCACGCTCATCGACCGCTCGGGTGTCGCCGTGCGTGCCGGCCATCACTGCGCCCAGCCGCTGATGGAGCGCCTCGGCGTCGCCGCCACCTGCCGGGCGAGCTTTGCAATGTACAACACCACCGCCGAGATCGACGCGCTTGCCGAGGCGCTCATCAAGGCGCATGGGTTCTTTGGCTGAAGGACCAAGGGTACAATGGACGACAAGACAACCGACCGCGACCGCCTCGCAATCGCCAGCCCACCGCACGAGGAGCCCCGCCCCGAGGCCGCGCCCGACGACGGCGATCCCACGCGCCCGCCGCTGTCGGCCCCCGCGAGGGCACCGCGCCGCGTTGCCGACGGCGGGACGCCCGTGCCGGGCACGGCGCTGTCTGCGGAGGAGATCGAGCAGCTCACCGCCGACATCGTGGCTGCCCTGAAGACGGTCTACGACCCCGAGATCCCCTCCGACATCTACGAGCTCGGCCTGATCTACAAGATCGACATCGACGACAACCGCGACGTCACGGTCGACATGACGCTAACCGCGCCGGGTTGCCCGGTAGCCGGTGAAATGCCCATCTGGGTGGAGAACGCCGTCAATTCCGTACCGGGCGTCAACGCCACCACGGTCAACCTAACCTTCGATCCGCCCTGGGATCAGAGCCGCATGTCCGACGAGGCACGCCTCGCGCTGAACATGTTCTGACGCGGCCGCGAGATTGCACCCCACTTGGGCGCGAACCGGCCGCACGCCTCGCTCACTCCCGGCGCACCGGTCGCGAACCCGGCAGCCGGTCGAGCAGCCGCTCCGCAAAAAACGGCACATACCCCCATGCCGTCAGGCGCCGCCGCACAGCGGCGATCTTGTCCGGATCCGCCAGATACTCGATCGCCAGCACCACGAGCCCCGCCTCGCGCGCCGCCTCGAGCCCGGCCCGGCTCCACGCCACGTCCGCCTCCGCGTTCGCCTGTTCGGGACCGCCAAGCCCCGTGAGCAGACTCTCCTTGCTCACCGCGTCGATGACCGCGCGATAATCCGCACGAGCCAGCAGCGGCTCCGCATTCTGCGCCACGATCAGAAAGTCCGGCCGTATCCCGCGCGCCGTCGTCGCGACATTGGCGACCAGGTGCACCATGTCGTCGGCCGCCGTCGGCCGCTCGTTCTGCCAAGTCGAATAGGCGTCGACGCGGTCGAGAAACACACCGTCGAACCCCACCGCGATCAAGCTGCCGAGCGCAACCGGCTCCTCGCCGAGGACCAGCGCCTGCCACGCGGGGTGCCAGTAGCGCACGCCATGCGCGCCGGGCCACTGCGGATTGGCGCGGCCGAGCCACTGCGGCGGACGGCTGAGCCACTCGTCCCGCCAATAGGGCCTGACATCCGACGCCTCACCGACGCTGAGATAAGCGAGCACCAGCCGGCGCCCGCCATCCGGCCGCACCTTGAGCCGCGCCACTTCGGCGGCGTCCAGCGCCCTCACCGGCGCACTCGACAACAGCGGCTCGACGACCAAAAGGTCGAGGTCCGACGCGCGCAACGCATCGAGATCGAGGTTCTGGTATTGGCAGCCCCAGATCCGCACCGCGGCGAGCAGCCGCCGGGCAGCCGCCCGCGCGGGATGCAACGGCTCGCCACCGCGCGCCGGCGATCGCTCCAGGCCCGCGATGATCCCAGCCACTCCGGCGGCACTGGCCGCACGCGCCGACCAGGACAGAACACGCCGCCGTGTCAGGCGGACCGCCTCCAGCCATCGCAACTGAACCGTCCTGGGATCCATCGCCCCGCCAATCGACCCGGGCACCGCGCGCCGGCCATCGCCCCCGCTGGCAGCCATGCGCAGCTGTTGTGCCCGGCCCGCGCGCTGTCAGATCCCCTTGTCCCAAACCACTGGGATCGATTAGCACACACTCGTCAACGCGCGGCAATCATCCCGCAACCCGTCAGGAGTTCGACGTCATGGTGGCCAGAAACGGCTTCAATTGGCTTGGACGCGGCGGACGTGCCGTCCTTGCCGTAACGGCCGTGCTCGTAGCGCACGCGGCCATGGTCCAGACGCAGGCCCAGACACCGGCCCAGACACCGGCTGAGCCCCCGGCTCAACACAGCAACGACGCCGCCGTCGTCTGCCAGGACGACACCGCGACCCCGGCCGCTCGCCACGCCGCCTGCACTCAGGTGATCGAGGAAGCCGGCCGGCCCGCCCCCGAGCGCGCCGAGGCCCTGATCGTGCGCGGCGGCCTCAACGAGGATGCCGGCACGCTCGACGCCGCCATCGCCGACCTGACCGAAGCGTTGAAGCTGATGCCCGGCGACGCCACCGCTCTCCTGCTGCGCGGCAACGTCTTCTACGCCAAGGAGGACCTCGACCGTGCCCTGGCCGACTACAACGCCGGCATCGCAGCCGAGCCCGGCGATCCCGCGGGCTACTTCAATCGCGCCATCGTCTACGAGGCGAAGAACCAGCGCGACAAAGCCATCACCGATTACCGCAAGGCTCTCGCACTCGACCCCTCGTTCGCCGAGGCCAAGGCTGCCCTGGACGAACTCGGAGCGAAGTAACGTGCCGGTTCAGAATGCGAAAAGGGCCGGAACCGCGATCGGCTCCGGCCCGGCAACGCTATTTGGTGACAGCGTCGGCGTCACCCCTTCTTGTCGCGTGCGTCCATGCACTTGCCCGACTTCTTGTCGACATACATGAACTCGCCGGAGCACTTCTTGGCGGCGCCCTTCTTCTTGGCCGCCTGCGCAGGTGCCGCCAGCGCAGACGCGCAGATCGAGGCGGCAAACAATGTGGTCACAAGCTTCTTCATCGTGGGTCTCCCCCTCCAATCGGTGGAATCAACACGGGCCTCACACTCCGAAATTAAGTATAAACTCTTAGCGGAAGTCCAGTATAATTTGCCGCGCCCCAGATCCGTGGCAGCCGCCGTGATCCGCCCCTCGACCATCACATGACCATTACATGACCACACCGCTCGGGCCATCAAACCGCTGCCAGGTCATCTCGTCCCGCGCCAGATCCCACCGCGACAGCCCGCACCGAGCGTGTTGACCATATCCTCCGTGGCCGGTGTGCCGACATCTCGCCCCGTCGCGCGGAAGCGGATAATGTGCCACAGTCAAGAGGTTGCCGTTTTGCTCTGCCAGGAAATCCCGGGCTGTGGGCAATCTCGAGGGAGCGGGCTCGCAAGACGCACGGACGGTCCTGGGCAGACCGGCATCGGCGGCAAGCCCGAAGACGGGGTGGATGGCGGTTCGCGGCGACCCGCGGCTTGTGAAGACGAGGAGCAGTGGAACATGGCCTACCGCGGTGAGGATCTCGACCTCAGAACACCGCCGGCGCGCAGTGGCGCAGCGAGCGAGGCGACCGCCTCCGGTTCGTATCTCAACGGCTTGCGGCGATCCGATTATGCGGACGCCTCGCGACCGATCATGGTCGACGAGATCGTGCTCGACTGCTGCAACTATGCCCACGAAATCGCCGCCGCGCACCGTGCCGGCGAGGTCCGACTGGAGCATCTCGTCTACGCGCTGACGCGCATCGAGGGGGCCATCCCCGCACTCGAGGATCGCGGTACCCGCGTCATTGCCCTGCGCAACGACGCCTTGAACCTGATCGCCAGCGCGCCGCAGGTGTCGGCCAAGCAGACGCCGCGCAAATCGGAAGATCTGGAAATCGTCCTGCGCTACGCCTCCGACTTGGCGCAGCGAGGCGAGCACACAGCCGCGACCGTAGATGACCTGCTGTTCGCGCTGGTCGACATCCGCCCTGACCACCCCGGCGTCGTCCTGCTGCGCCGCCACATGCCGCGCCGCGTCCGCGAGCCCAACTATCAGCCCCTGCGCCCCGAGGCGCCGCCGCTGATCCGCGACAACGGTGAGCGCACCCGCAACCGCATCCCCCACACCCCGCTGCCCGAGACCCCGCGCACCGTTCCCGCAGAGGCTTATCTCGGCACCACCACCGACAGCATCCAGAACTCGCGCATCGAGGCGCTCGAGCAGGCCCTGCGCCAGCTCTCCTCGCAGCTGACCACCGAGCGCAAGTCGATGTCGTTGACGCTTCAGGACATCCAGCGCGATGTCGGCCAGCGCCGCGACGACGATGTTCGCTATGGCACGTCGTTCGGCGACCGCATGGCCGCGATCGAAGCGAGCCTGGAGCAACGGCTGGGCGAGCTCGCCCATGTCGTCAAGGCGATCGGCACCGCCCGCCGCGACGACGATCTGCGCTATGACGGCGGCGTCGTCGAGCGCATCGCATCCATTGAGGCAAGTATCGAGCAGAGACTCGCCGACCTCGGCCGTGCCTTCAACCTGCTGCAGGATCGCCTGCAGGCCGTCGACGCCTCTCTGCAGCGGCGCGGAAGCGAAGGCGGCGCCAGCGTCAACATCGGTCCGCTGCAGGATCGGCTCGCCAACGTGGAACGCCTCCTGCAAACCTCGACCGGCGAGACAAGCCGCGGCTGGGCCACGGTGGCTGATCGAATCAAGACGCTCGAAGCCAGCCTCCTGGCCGGCGAAGGCATGTTGTCGCCCCAGCCCACCATCGACCTCGAAGCCGTGACACGGCGGCTCGAACTCGATCGAACGCGCGTTGCAATCGGGCTCCGGCGGATACATCGACCTGTCACCGGTCGCCACACGACTGGAAACCATGGAGCAACTGCTGCTGGAGCGCGCCGCCGAGCCCGCCGGCGATGTCGGCGCTCTCATGGGCCGCCTAAAGGAAGCCGAAACGCACATCGCCGAGGAGCTGCGTCGGATCGGCGGCACCCTGCAGCAGACAACCGAAAGCACCGAGCGTCGCGTCACCCAGATCCTCGGCACGGCCCTGGAACGCCAGCGCGGCGAGCTCGCCGGCAGCATCGGCAATCAAGTCGCCGAGCGTCTGTCCTCGGTGTCCGCCGTCGATCCCGGCCGCTACATCACGCCGGTCAACGATCGCCTGGGCACCATCGAACGCAACCTCACCGCCTATGTGCAGAAGGTGAGCGACCAGACCAGCAGCTACGACCAGGATCTCGGCGAGATCCAGGACGTGCTGATCAAGCTGCACGGCCACCAGCAGTCGATCAACACCGCGCTCGACCAGTGGCGCACCCAGACCAGCACCGAGATCGGCGCCATCGCCACGCGGCTCTCGGCGATCGAGCGTGTCACGCAGCGACCCGCGCAGATGATGGAGTCGATGAACACGCGCATCGACGCGCTTTATCGGCTGGTCGCCGAGAAGGTCGAGCGGCGCAACCGCTTCGTCTATTGGCTGTTCGGCACCAACGACTGGCTCGCCGCCTCCTGGCCGGAGCGCCGCCGCACCGCGAGCCCACCGCAGGCGTGATGCCCCCCATCATACGGCCACAAACGGCAACGGGCGGCCTAGCGCCGCCCGTTCGTCATTGGTCCGCTCGCCGGTGACCGCCGATCGCAACAGCGATCGACCGACCTTCAGTAGAATAGACTCGAGACGCTCTCTTCGCGGCTCGTCCGCAGGATGCCCTCCGCGATCAGCGGCGCGATCGGCAGCACGCGAATGTTGGGCGTAGCCTTCACCCGCTCCGTCGGCTCGATTGAATTGGTAATGACCAGCGATCGCAACTTCGACTTCTCAATGCGGTCGATCGCCTTGCCCGACAGCACGCCATGCGTGATGTAGGCGAACACTTCGCTCGCGCCGTACTTCAGCAGCGCTTCGGCGGCGTTGCAAAGCGTACCACCGGAATCGACGATGTCGTCGATCAGGATGCAGCGCTTGCCCTCCACTTCGCCGATCACGTTCATGACCTCGGATTCGCCGGCCCGCTCGCGCCGCTTGTCGCAGATCGCGATCGGCGCCTGGATCCGCTTGGCCAACGCCCGCGCGCGCACCACGCCGCCGACGTCCGGCGACACCACGACAATGTCCTTGGTCGACAGGGTCTTCTCGATGTCGCGCACCATCACCGGCGCAGCGAACAGGTTGTCGACGGGTATGTCGAAGAAGCCCTGGATCTGCCCGGCATGCAGGTCGAGCGTCAGAACGCGGTCAGCGCCGGCCGTGGTGATGAGGTTGGCGACCAGCTTTGCCGAGATCGGCGTGCGCGGTCCGGGCTTTCGATCCTGCCTCGCATACCCGAAGTAGGGCAACACCGCCGTGATGCGCCGCGCCGAGGCGCGCTTCAGCGCGTCGATGATGATCAGCAGTTCCATCAGGTTGTCGTTGGCGGGATAGGATGTCGACTGAATGACGAACACGTCCTCGCCGCGCACGTTGTCCTGCAGCTCGACGAAGATCTCCATGTCGGCGAAGCGTTTGACCTGACCCTTGGTCAGCGCCAGTCCCAGATGCTCGCCGATGGCCTCGGCCAAGGGGCGGTTGGAATTGCCGCACACGAGCTTCACGCTGGGTTTGCGGCCGCCGGGCGCGCCGTGACCATCAAAAGACATCGCCCGCCTCCATGCCACCGTGTTGTCACGGCTCATATCAAGAGGGCCCGGGTCTGTAAATGACCCGAGCCCGGCTTCTTCCCTAGGCGCCCCTGATGCGGCGAATAAATCTGCCGCGCACGGACATCAGTTCGTCGAGGTCTTGGGCAGCAGCTTCACGATGCCCTGGGCGGCAGCAGCCGCGGCGGCATCGGCCGTCTGGCCCCACGCGCCGTCGAGCGAACCCTGCGGGATCTCGTTCTTCTGCGACACGGTGCCAACACGCTTGCCCTTGGGATCCTTGACCTCCCAGTCGATCTGGATCGGCTGCTTGCCGTCCTTGCCCCCGCCGACGGCCACCTTGCCCTCGACCTTATAGACGTTCGGACCACCGCCGCCGACTGCGACGCCGGAACGCTGCAGCTCACGCTGGATCGCCGCCGTCAGGGACTGCGCACCGTCGCCCGGCGCACCGCGCACCGGCACGATCACAGCGGTGGCCCCGTTGGTAGCCAGACTACCCGTCGTCGTGGCGGGCGTCGCCGGCGCGGAGGCAGCCACACGCGTGGGTGCCGACTGGGCAGCAGCCGTGGACGCCGTTGCTGCGCCCGGCAACGGACCACCCGCCGCGGACGGCACCGCACTCGGCGCCTGCGCGATCGCGGGCCCGGCGGCTGGCGCACCCTGCGTCGGCAGCCATGCGGCCAGCGACGTCGCGGTTCTGTCGGCGATCTTCTGCATCAGCGGCGGCGTCACCGCCGCCCACGGATCCTTGGCGGCACCCGCGACCACCTCTTCGCCGGTGATGCGGTTGACCCGCTTGCCGGCGGTGTCGGTCACATCCCAGATGTAGGACACCTTCGTGCCGGCCTTTTCCTTGGCCGCGACGACATAGCCCCGCAGCGTCCAGTCGGACTTTTCGCCTGCCTGGGCGACGGGAACCCGCCGCTGCGACATGGCGGTGGCCATCTGCGCCGTCAGCGGCTTGGCCACCCCGTCCGGCGCACCGATCACCGGCGCAAGCGCAATTTTGCGCTGCGGCGCCACCACAACGGGTGGCGGCGCGGGCGCCTGCGCGACAGCCGGCTTGGCCGCTTCGTTGTTGCTCAAGAGATTGGTGCTCGACCCGCAGCCGGTCAGGCCTGCGGCAACGACAATCGTGAAGACTGCCTGCACGAACCGATTATGCTTTTTCCACGCCGCAGCAGCGCCGTTGGTCGTCACGATGACGTCCCCCTCTGCTTTCGCCCGCTGTAAACCGGCGGCCGGCGTACTAACCCTGCGGCCCTGCTCCCCAAAACTCCGGTACCCTCTACCGACTCGTCTAGCCGCTCGGCCCCCAACCGTCCAGATGCATTCCGGCCGAAAGACTTAACAGCCCCCTGATCGAGGGGTGCAGACCCACGACTCCTGTGGATGAGTGGCTAGGCCAGAACAATGGCGGAGATTTGGCGTCCGTAATCGGGCTCGTTGAGGCGCCGGGACCGCCGATAGCTGAAAAACTTCGATTCGTTGTCATACGTACATGGTGCCTGCCGGCCGACCGAAGCGAGGCCCTGCGCGACAAGACGCGCGGCCACATAACCGGCCAGATCGAAATGGGGCCGCCCCTGAGGGTCGGGCCGCAGGAAAAAGCGCGCGTTGGCTCGGTCTTGCTGAAGGAACTCCGCCTCGAACTCCGGCCCGACCTCATAGGCCCCCTGTCCGATCGCCGGCCCCACGCACGCCCGGATCCGCTGGCGAGCCGCCCCCTCGCCCTCCATCGCCTGAATAGTCGCCTCGAGAATACCGCCCACCGCCCCGCGCCAGCCCGCATGGGCGGCAGCGACCACCCGCGCCTCGGCATCGGCAAACAGCACCGGCGCGCAGTCGGCCGCCAGCGCTCCCACGACCACGCCCGGCGTACACGTCACCACGGCGTCGGCCTTCGGCAGCCGATCCTGCGCGACCGGCCCGTCAACGACGACGGCAGTCGCGCTGTGAATTTGATAGAGCGTCACCACACTGCCGGCCTTGGCGCCGAGCGCGATGGACACCCGGTCCCTGTTCTCCATGACCGCTGCCCGCTCGTCCTTCGAGCCCAGCCCGCAATTGAGCGAACCGTAGATACCGCCCGACACGCCACCCGCGCGCCCGAAGAAGCCGTGACGGATGCCGTCGAGGCCGTCGAGATTGGCTGCCTGCAAAGGTGTCATGCCGTCCGCCGCCCGTTCGCCGAAAAACGCGTCAACTTCGGACCTCTACCAGACCCCGAAGACACACGAAACGGCCCCCGCCTCATCCCCTAGAGCGCCGGCAGCGGTGGTAGCCCCGCCGACCGCACCCCCAGCACCTTGAAGCGCGAGCCCATGCCGCCCGGCGCAATCAAACGGGCCACGGCCTGCTCGATGCGCCCCGCTTCGCCCGGATTGGCCGCCATCAGCCGCGAAGCGCGCTCCACGATCCCCAGTCCGCCCAAGAACTGCGACTGGGTGACGGGACCATCGCTGCGCACGCCGTCATCGACCGCCAGCAACGAAGAGAAATCGACCTGCGCCGTCAGGTCCGCCTCGCCCGGCGACGTCAGCGGATGCTCGTAGGCGTGCCCGCGCAGCGCCTGAAGGGTATCGCCGGCATGAGCCCGCGCATGGCCGTAATCGATCAGCAACGCCGCCAGCGGCGCCTGCCGGGCAAGCGGGGCAAGGATACGGCGGCCGAAGCCGGCGATCGCCGCGCTGTGCTCGATAATGTCGCCCTCGGCCGGCATGGACGTCGGCGTCGCGGACGGCGCGAAGGCCGCGTCCGAGTCCGCGACTGGGTCCGCCAGCACGACGAACTGCAAGCGCCCCTGCGCATCGAGCCCCACGCCACGCTCGCGCCACGCGCCATCCGAGAAGACGAACTGTGCGATCGGCTGCGTGTCCAGGTATTCGTTGGCGAGGACAATTGTGGGGGCGAGCGAGAGGGTGTGTTCCGAGCCCAGCGCCGTCGCCACCTGATCGTGCCACGTTGCGTCCGCCCCCATCGCCTGCAGCGTGGCCCGCTGCACCTCGCGCAGGCCCGGATGGTTCTCGACCAGGTGCACGCGCACCGCCGCGCGGAACCCCGGCACGAGGCGCGTCGCCCGCAAGGCATCGGCCATCATCGTCCCGCGCCCCGGCCCGATCTCGACCAGGTTGAACACCCCTGGCGCGCCCATCTGCTGCCACACCACTGCCGACCAAAGCCCGATCAACTCCCCGAACACCTGGGAGATTTCCGGCGCTGTGATGAAGTCGCCGCCCGCCCCGATCGCCGGCCACCGTACGTAATAGCCATGCTCGGGATCGCCGAGACAGGCCGCCATGTATGCATCGACCGTGATCGGGCCGGACTGCCGGATGCGCGCCGCCAGCTTCCGGGCCAGCGCGGTGTCGCGGCGCAGGTCAGGGTCGTAGGTCATTCCGCTCGCGGCCATCCGCTGTGCACTGCCCGTCCTTCATCGACGGCGGCTTCGTTTCGAACGATACTCCCCCCGAACGCAAGTGCAATCGGCCCCCCGGGGCCCCGAAAGGCAGCACGAGAGCCCGAGGAGATCCGACCATGACCGTCCACACCTCGATCACGCAGACGTCCAGGACCGGGCTCACCTACATGCCGGGCTTCAAGAACGACTGCTCGACGGAGGCGCTGCCGGGCGCGCTGCCGATGGGACGCAATTCCCCGCAACGCGTCGCCTACGGCCTTTATGCCGAGCAACTGTCGGGCTCGCCCTTCACCGCGCCACGCGGCGCCAACGAGCGATCCTGGCTCTATCGCATTCGCCCCTCCGTCAAGCATCACGGCCGCTTCGTGCCCGTCGATGCCGGACTGATCCGCACCGCACCGTGCGGCGAGGATTCAAGCCTGCCGATCGGCCAGTTGCGCTGGGACCCCATTCCCATGCCGCCGGAAAAGGAGAAGCTGACGTTCGTCACGGGCATGCGCACGATCACGACGGCAGGCGACGCCAACACGCAGGCCGGCATGGCCTCGCACATGTACTGCGTGACCCAGTCGATGACCGACCAGTTTGTCTTCAACGCCGACGGCGAGTACCTGATCGTACCCCAGCAGGGCGGCTTGAGGCTCAGGACCGAGTTCGGAATCATCGAGATCGAACCCGGTGAAATCGCGGTCATCCCGCGCGGCATGATTTTCGCCGTCGACCTGATGGCCGGCCCCGCGCGTGGCTACATCTGCGAGAACTACGGCGGCGCCTTCACGCTGCCCGAGCGCGGACCGATCGGCGCCAACTGTCTTGCCAACTCCCGCGACTTCCTGATCCCAACCGCCGCCTACGAGGAAAAGGACGGGCCCGCCGAAATCTTCGTCAAATGGTGCGGACGCCTCTACCGGTCGCAAATCGGACATTCGCCGCTCGACGTCGTCGCCTGGCACGGCAATTACGCGCCCTACAAGTACAACTTGCGCAATTTCTCACCCGTCGGCGCCATTTCCTTCGACCACCCCGACCCTTCGATCTATTGCGTGCTGACCGCCCCCTCCGAGACGCCCGGCACGGCCAACATCGACTTTATCATCTTCCCCGAGCGCTGGTCCGTCGCCGACAACACGTTCCGTCCGCCCTGGTATCACCGCAACGTCATGTCGGAGTTCATGGGCCTTGTTTACGGACAGTACGACGCGCGCCCGACCGGCTTCGTTCCCGGTGGCATGTCGCTCCACAACATGATGCTGCCGCACGGGCCCGACGCGGAAGCCTTCGCCAAGGCGAGCACGTCGAAGCTCGAGCCGGTCAAGATGACGAACACGCTGGCCTTTATGTTCGAGACCCGCTTCCCCCAGCACGTCACCGCCTACGCCGGCACATTGGAAACCCGCCAGGACGATTATGCCGACTGCTGGGCGGGCCTGGAAAAGCGGTTCGATCTCAATCTGAAGGAATCGACGTGACGTCGTCGTCTCAATTTCGACGCGATGGCGTGGGTGATCGCCGTTCCCGCTGATTCGTCAACAAGCCCTTGATCTCACTTGCCGAATCAGACGATATGCCGCACCGGGCGTTTCGGAGGGCTCAGCCGAAGCCTCGATAGCAAGCGAAATTGGGGGCTTATCCACATGACACCGCTGATGAAGAGGCTGAGCGACGCCGGCATTGCACTGGGCGTCAGCGCGCTGGCGACATTCGTCATTATCGCGATCTCCAACTCGCTCGTCGCCAAGGCCAGCGTCTGGAAGTCCTTCGACCTCTGGGTCAAGTTCGTCAGCCGCACCGACATTGTGGCGACCGCGCTGCTCGTGATCGCCGTCACGATGGCCGTGTCCACCTACCAGCGCCGCACCGGACGCTGAACCAAACGATCATTCGCGGGCGGACGGATTGTGGTCGCGACGTCGCCTCACGGGCGCGACGATCGGCAAGCCTTCTGCTGCGAGAAAAGGAACAGCGGTGGCGCGCCATGAAGCACCCGCACGTGGTCTGACGCGGCCGGCGCCATCGCCGCGTTAGCCTTGGCAACCGACACTGCCGCAAGCGTCACGAATCGCGTCTAAGAAGGCGAGCGCGCGCCCCTTGGGCACGGTTGCGCATAACCGCCGCTCGGCCGACAAGAAGTCATCATGGATCCCTCACTCGCCGTCGCCATCGTCCTCGTCCTCGCCGCGGGCATCTCGCTGGAGATCGGCTTCTCCAGTGCCATCACCGAGATCCTCGCCGGCATCGCGCTGGCGGCCTATTTCTCAGGCATCGGCGATCTGCAGTGGGTGGAGTTTCTCGGCCACCTCGGCTTGCTCGGCCTGATGTTTCTCGCCGGCTTCGAGATCGACATCAACCGCCTGCGCTCGACGTGGCGCCCCAGCCTCGTCATCGGCGTCGCATCGCTTGCCGCCCCCATGTCGGCGGTCTTCCTGGCCTGCACCCTGCTGTTCGGCCTCTCGTTCCCCACCTCGATGCTGATGGCCATCGGCCTGTCGACGACATCGCTCGCGCTCGTCTACCACGCGCTCAAGGAGCGCAACCTCCTGTCGGGCGACGTCGGCCAGGTCGTGCTGGGCGGCGCCACGGTTGTCGACGTCCTCAGCATGATCGGCCTCGCCTTGCTGCTCGGCAACACCGGCTGGGGCACGCTGCTTGCGCTGATCGTGCTGGTGCCGGCAATCTTCGGCCTGCCGCGCGTCGGCCATTGGATCTTCCGGCGCTACAAGGGCTCCATCGTCGAGTTCGAGTTGCGCTTCCTGATGGTCGTGCTGATCTCCACCGGTTTCATCGCCGAGCACATCGGCGGCATCCACCCCGCGCTCATCGCCTTCGCCATAGGTCTCGTCATGTCGGAGGTCGTGGAGGAGCACGGCGCCGTGGAGGAAAAGCTGCGCGGCATCGTCTTCAGTTTGCTCGCGCCTGTCTTCTTCCTGTCCGCCGGCATGCAGATCAACCTGAGTCTGATAGACGGCGACGCCCTGGTCCTGTTCGCAGTGCTGTTCGTGGCCGCCGTCGGCTTCAAGTTCGCCGGCACGGCGCTGGCCGCACGCTTCATGCTCGGCCACTCCGCAACCTTCGTCGGCCTACTCTTCAACTACCGACTGTCGTTCGGCATCATCACGGCCACCGTCGGCCACGACACTGGGCTCATTTCCACGACGCAATATTCGATCATTCTGCTGATCATCGTGGCGAGCGCATTCCTGCCGGCGATCCTGTTGCGCGACACGCCCAACGAGCTCGACACGCCCGAGCGAAAGCCCTGACCACGCCGCACACTACTTGGCCGCCATCACCGCCTGGATCAGCGCCTGTGCCTCCGGCGCATCCCACTCCGCGGGACCGACCAGCCGGCCGATCTCCAGCCCGTCCTTGATCAGGATCGTCGTCGGCAGGCCGATGACCTTCAACGGCGACGTGAGCTTGGCCGTTGGATCGACATAGAGCTTCAAGCCCTCGACCTTGATCTCGTCCAGGAACGCCTTGGCCTTGGCGATGCCGCCCCGATCGATGGCGAGCGCCACCACCTCGAACGTGTCCGAGCCCATCGCCTTCTGCAGCCGGTCGAGCGCGGGCATCTCCTTGCGGCATGGCGCGCACCACGTGGCCCACAAGTTCAGCAGCACCGTGCGCCCCTTCCAGTCGGAAAGCGTCTTCGGCTGCCCCGCCCCGTCGACGAAGCCGACATCGGCCATCGGCTCGGGCTGCTTCTTGAACACGAACCCTGCCACTTGCCCGGTCGAAAGCGGATTGGACCCGGGCCCCGAAACCACGGCAGCTGACGATTTCACGGTATCCGTGGCGGCAGGGAGGGGCGCAGTCTTGGCTGCCGAGGTCGGTTCCTGGCCGCCATTGTCAGGCCGGGTCAGCATCACGTATACGGCGGTGTAGCCGACGACCGCGAACACCGCAGCCACCAACGCATAGGTTCGAACCGACCGGCGTGCGGCTTGATGCTGCGTGGTGTCCGACATCTTATAAGCCTCGCTTTGCGCTGGCCGCGCTGCCCTGAAACGCCGCCCAGCTCGTGTCCGCCAGGAGCCCGACGCCGATGACCGACAAACCCGCCAACACCATGTGGGGCGGACGTTTCCAAGCCTCGCCGGCCGAGATCATGCAGGAGATAAATGCCTCGATCGGCTTCGACAAGGCATTGGCCCCGCAGGATATCCGTGGCTCGAAGGCCCACGCGGCGATGCTCGCCGAGCAAGGCATTATCACGAAGGCCGATGCCCGCGAGATCACAAAAGGTCTCGATCAGGTGATGGCCGAGATCGACGCCGGCAAGATGGCCTTCTCCGTCGCGCTGGAAGACGTGCACATGAACGTCGAGAGCCGGCTGAAGGAGATCGTGGGCGAGCCGGCCGGACGGCTGCACACGGCGCGCTCGCGCAACGACCAGGTCGCAACTGACTTCCGGTTGTGGGTGCGCGACCAGATCGACCGCTTCGACGCCGGCCTTGCCCGGTTGCAGCTAGCACTCGCCCGCAAGGCCGAAGCCCACGCCGCCACCGCGATGCCGGGCTTCACGCACCTCCAGCCCGCCCAGCCCGTCACCTTCGGCCACCACCTGATGGCCTACGTGGAGATGCTGGCACGCGACCGCGGGCGTTTTTCGGATGCGCGCAAACGCTTGAACGAGAGCCCGCTCGGTTCGGCAGCGCTCGCCGGCACGTCCTTCCCGATCGACCGCGAGGCGACCGCCAAGGCGCTCGGCTTCGACCGGCCGATGGCCAACTCGCTCGACGGCGTCTCCGATCGCGATTTCGCCCTGGAGTCACTCGCCGCCGCCGCCATCTGCGCGGTCCACCTGTCGCGGCTGGCCGAGGAGATCGTGATCTGGGTGACGCCCCAGTTCGGCTTCGTCACGCTGTCGGACAAGTTCACCACCGGCTCCTCGATTATGCCGCAAAAGCGCAACCCGGACGCTGCCGAGCTGTCCCGCGCCAAGGTCGGGCGCATCGCCGGCGCCTTCCAGTCGCTCGTCCTTGTCATGAAGGGGCTTCCACTCGCCTATTCCAAAGACATGCAGGAGGACAAGGAGGTCACATTTGACGCCATGGCCGCCCTCGACCTCGCCATTGCCGCCATGGCCGGCATGGTCGCCGACCTCGAGCCGGTGCCTGAGGCGATGGCCGCAGCCGCCGGGCGGGGCTATTCGACCGCGACCGACCTGGCCGACTGGCTGGTACGTGCCCTCAAGATGCCGTTCCGCGACGCCCATCACGTCACCGGACGGATCGTCGCGGCAGCCGAGGCTAAAGGCGTCGAGCTGTGGGATCTGAGCCTCGCCGACATGCAGGCCGTGGAAAAGCGCATCACCAAGGACGTGTTCTCGGTTCTTTCCGTCGAGGCGTCGGTGGCGAGCCGGACCAGCTATGGGGGAACCGCGCCACAGAACGTGCGCAAAATGGCCCGCGCCTGGTTGCGCCGGTTGGAAAAGAGTGCCGAGGCGCGCTAGACAGGAGCCGTGGGCGCTCGCCAGCCACCGCGGCGCGCGACCTCAATTCGACCACCGCGGCCGGGCATACCCGGTCGCGACTGAGGATCGAAGGGATCCGGGGGACCATGCGCGTTCGCGTGCCGAGCTTTGTCCTGATGGCGGCAGCCGCCGTGCTGCTGGCCGGCTGTGGCGTGCGCGGCTCGCTAGAAGCCCCGCCCGAGGCCAAGGCCGACGCCTCAGCCCAGCCCGTCAAACCCGGCGAGCCCCCACCCCACCGCCCGTTCGTGCTGGACGGGCTGTTGCGGTAAGTGCGTTCTTGGTCCCGGCTCTCCCGCAATCCTGCTTCAGAAAATGGGGACATAAAGAATTTCTCCGGCCGACTGCGGATCAGGATCTTGGGTCTCAGAAATTCTTCCTGCCCCCATTATCCCTCACCCCCGCCTCGCCGCATAGAACGTAACGTCCACGGTCTCGTCGGGGCCGAGCGGGATCAGGATCGGCACCGTCCGCGTCTCCTGCCACACGTTCCAACCGAGCGTATCGAGCTTACCCAGGAACCACGGCGTCAGCGGGCGGCCCGGGTCGGTGATCCACAGCTCGCCACCCGACGCCAGATTGCCATCGAGGATCGCCAGCAGCGCATCGTGTCCCTCCGACTCGTAGAGGATATCGGAGCCGATGATCAGGTCGTAGCGAGTCCGGTCCGTCCACACCGTCCAATCGCCCTGCTGCCACACGATGCCCTCCACGCCGTTGCGCGCGGCATTGCGCCGGCACAGCGCCAGCGCCTCGGGCGAATAATCGTTCTGCGTGACGTCGGCACCCAAAGACGCCGCGACCAGCCCCTGCAGCCCGACGCCCGCACCGACGTCGAGCACGCGCGCACCCGTCAGCCCGGCACGCCGCTCATGGAGGATGTCGGACAGCACCAGTGCGGATTCCCACAAAAGTAGCCCGAACGGGAACGCGCCGAGGTCATCGGAGGCCTCCATCAGCGCGCCGTGATCGCTGACCGTCTCGATCGCCCACAGCCGCCCGCCAGCGGCCACCTCGACGACCTCCACCGGCAGCCGCTGAAGCCGCGCCTCGACCTTGGCCGTTTCGTCCGCGCCCAAAGCTCACCTCATCCCAGAATTGAAAACAGCAAAGGCCTGACACATCCCCAAGCCCGAGACAAACCGATGTTGAAGTCGAAAAGGGACGGGCGGTCTGGCGGGTGTCCCGCCAGCAGGGCGCGGGGCTGGCCCCGCAAGCCCCGCAGGGGCTTCCAAAACGGAGGCGTCGGGCGCGCCCCCGGCTTGGAGTGCAGGCGCGGACAGCCCCGCAATCCCCTCTCGGCGCTTTCGACCACGCGCGCCATTGCGCACGCCCTGCCCGAGCCCCTATAGCTGCCCTCGCAACCCACACGCCGCTTCGGACCGCAAATGCATCACTTCGCCTACCAGCACGGCACGCTTCACGCCGAGGATGTCGATCTCGCGCGCCTCGCCGAGACCGTCGGCACGCCGTTCTACTGCTATTCGACGGCGACGCTGGAGCGCCATTACCGCGTGCTGGCGGACGCGTTCGCAGGCCAGGACGCGCTGATCTGCTACGCGCTGAAGGCGAACTCCAACCAGGCGGTGCTGGCGACCATGGCGCGCCTCGGCGCGGGTATGGACGTCGTCTCCGAGGGCGAATTGCGCCGCGCGCGGGCGGCGGGCGTGCCGGCGGACCGGATCATCTTCGCTGGCGTCGGCAAGACGAAAGCCGAGATGGCGTATGCACTGGCCGAAGGCATTCGCGGCTTCAACGTGGAGAGCGAGCCCGAGCTCGACGCGCTGAGCGAGGTGGCCGCGGGCATGGGCGTCAAGGCGCCGATCGCGCTGCGCGTCAATCCCGACGTCGACGCCAGGACGCACGCCAAGATCTCCACGGGCAAGTCGGAGAACAAGTTCGGCATCCCGTTCCTCGACGCCGGCCGGCTGTACGCCAAGGCCGGCGGCCTGCCCGGCATCACGGTGGCCGGCATCCATATGCACATCGGCAGCCAGATCACCGATCTCGCCCCGTTCCACGCCGCGTTCCGCCTGATGCGCGAGCTGGCGCTCGAATTGAAGCGCGCCGGCCACCCGCTCCGCCATCTCGACCTCGGCGGCGGCCTCGGCGTGCCCTACAAGGCGACCGATCCGATCCCGCCGAGCCCGGCCGATTACGCATCCGTCGTCAAGCAGCACCTGGGCGATCTCGGCCTGCCGGTGATCCTGGAGCCCGGCCGCATGATCGTCGGCAACGCCGGCATCCTGGTGACGCGCGTCATCTACGTGAAGGCGGGCGCGGGGCGGACGTTCACAATCGTCGACGCAGCCATGAACGACCTCATCCGCCCGACCCTGTACGAAGCCCACCACGATATCCTCGCCGTGAGCGAAACCGTCGCCGCCCGGCCTGTCGCGGTTCAAGACGTCGTCGGGCCCGTGTGCGAGACGGGCGACTACCTCGCCCTCGGCCGCAGCCTGCCCGCCTTCCGCTCCGGCGACCTGATGGCGGTGATGACCGCGGGCGCCTATGGCGCGGCCATGTCGTCGACCTACAATTCCCGGCCGTTGGTGCCCGAAGTGCTGGTGCGGGGCGCCGAGGCCGCCGTGGTCCGCCCCCGCCCCCCGCTCGATGACCTGCTGGCACTCGACCGCTTGCCGCCCTGGCTGAATGCCGGCAGTTGACGGGGCACGGTCGCGCCCCCACGTCATCCCCGGACGAAAGCGTCGCGGCGGCCTGCCTCGGTGCCGCCGTTTTGACGCGAGCAACTTTGCGTGAACGCTGGCCCCGCGAATTCACTCATCAGCAGCTTTGCGCCATGCTAGATTGAGACAACGAGTTGGACCTGCGACACGCGCACGAATGTCCGCCAGCACCTGCACGATGCGCCGCCCTGTGAGACTGCGGCCGCCGCGCCAAGCGAGATGATCGATAACAGCCGACGGCCTGCCATGACCGTGCAAACCGACCAGCCCCTGCGGCTCGATGCGAAGCTCGAGCGAAAGATCGGCTGGAGCCGCTGGACCCTCCTGCTGGAGCAGCTCTGGCCGCGCCTCTGGCTCGCCATCGGCGTCGCCGGCCTGTTCATGCTGTTCTCGCTGGCAGGTCTGTGGCCCCGCCTGGACGCCCTCAGCCACAAGATCGTGCTCGGTCTGTTTGCTGTGGCCTTCCTCGCCGCCTTGCTGTGGGCGGCAAGTGTGCGCCTGCCCTCCCGCGAGGCCGCCATCCGCCGCCTGGAGCGCAACTCCGGCGTGCCCCATCGCCCGGCCTCCGCCTACGCCGACACGTTGACCGAGACCGGCCAGGACGACCCCGCCACGCGCGCCCTCTGGCAGGCCCACCGCGAGCGCCTCGCTCGCCTGCTCGACCGCATGAAGGTCGGCACACCCCATCCCCGCGCCGACCGCAAGGACCCCTGGGCTTTGCGCGCACTGATGATGCTGGGCGTGGTCACGCTTCTCGCCTTCGCCGGCGACAGTGCCTCCGACCGCCTGCGCTCGGCCTTCCGCATCGGGCCGCCCGTGACCGCCGCCGAGGCCCGCCTGGATGCCTGGGTCACGCCGCCCGCCTACACCGCCAAGCCCCCGATCATGCTGTCGGATGGCGCGCGCGGCGGCCTCCTGCCCGTGGCGGAGAACGGCAAGCCACTCGACGTGCCCGAGCGCAGCCAGCTCATTATCCGCACGAGCGGCACGGGCCTGGGGCGACTGTCCTTGGTCACGCGGAGCGAGGACGGCACGACGACCAGGCTTGAGGCCGACGCACCCAAGACGGCCGATGACGCCGCCGAGATCAAGAGCGAGCTGCGCAAGTCCGGCGTCATGACGGTCAGCGTCGGCGGCTCCGAGATCGCTACGTGGGCGTTCAACGTGATCCCCGACAAGCCGCCGACGATCGCGCTCGTCGAAGAGCCGGAAAGCTCCCTGCGCGGCTCCATGACGCTGCGCTACACCGCCGAGGACGATTATGCGCTCGCCTCCGCCGAGGTCGTCCTGAAGAAGCTGCCCTCCGGCGACGGCGATCCCGACACCGCCTGGGCCCGCGAGGACTTGCTTAAGGGGCCGCGTTTTCCGCTAGATCGACCGCCGCCGCTGCCGCTGCGCCTTCCCGCGCCCAACGCCAAGAACAACGAGGCCAAGACGCAGCTCGAGCTGGGCCAGCATCCCTGGGCCGGCCTGCGCGTGGTGATGACGCTGGAGGCCAAGGACCACGCCGGTCAGGTCGGCGCCAGCAAGCCGGTCGAGATGATCCTGCCCATGCGCTTGTTCCGCAAGCCGCTGGCGCGCGCCGTGATCGAGCAGCGCCAGATGCTGGTCGAGGACGATCGCTATCGCCCGCGGGTTCTCACCGCGCTGGAAGCGCTGACCACGGAGCCGGAAGGCTTCATCACGGACACGCGCGCCTATCTGGGTCTGCGCAACGCTTATCACCGGCTGAAGCGCGATAAGACACGCGCAGGCATGAAGGACACCATCGATCAGCTCTGGCACGTCGCGCTGCGCTTGGAGGACGGCGACCTGTCGGACGCTGAACGCCGCCTGCGCGAGCTGCAAGAGCAGTTGTCCAAGGCCATCAAGGACGGTGCCTCCCCCGAGGAGATCGCGCGACTGATGCAGGAGCTGCGTCAGGCGCTGAACGAGTTCCTGGAGCAGATGATGCGCCAGGCGCAGAACCAGCCGCCGATGCAGATGCCGCCCGGCATGGACCAGAACATGCAGTCGCTGTCGCAGGAAGATCTGGAGCGCATGATGCGCCAGATCGAGGAGATGGCGAAGAACGGCTCCCGTGATGCCGCCCAGCAGATGCTGAGCGAGCTGCGCGACCTGTTGGACCGGCTGCAGTCGGGCCGCATGGCACAGGGCCAGCAGGGACAGCAAGGCCAGATGGGCCAGCAGATGATGCAGTCCATGAACGAGCTCGGCAACATCATCGGCCAGCAGCAGCGGCTCATGGACGACACCTTCTCCCAGCAGGGACAACAGGGCCAGGACGGCCAGCAGGGTCAGCAAGGGCAACAAGGCCAACGCGGTCAACAGGGCCAGGGTCAGGGGCAGCAAGGCCAACGCGGCCAGCAGCCAGGCGGTCGCGGCCTCGGCCAGCGGCAGGGCCAGCTCGGCGACGCGCTCGGCCAGCTGCAGCGCCAGCTGCGCCAATTCGGCATGCGCGCGCCCGAACAGTTCAACGGCGCCGAGCAGGCCATGCGCGACGCCCAGCGCGCGCTGGAGAACGGCGACCTCGATCAGGCGACGCGCGACCAGTCGCGAGCCCTGGAGCAGCTGCGCCAGGGTGCCCAGTCAATGGCGCAGCAGATGCTGCAGCGCATGCCCTCCCGCTTCGGACAGGCCGGCGATGTCCCCCGCGATCCGCTGGGACGCCCGCCGCGCTCGGAGAACCTCGACCCCGGCAACAGTGTCCGCGTGCCCGACGCCATCGACATGCAGCGCGCCAGGGAGATCCTGGAGGAATTACGCCGCCGTCTGGGCGAGGCCACCCGCCCGCAGCTCGAGCTCGACTACATAGAGCGGCTCCTGCGCCGCTTCTGAGCGCGAGCGCCAGCGATCGGGCCATCGGCGCTGGCCCATCGACGCAAGCGACCGGCCGGCATCTCGTGACGCGTTCGGGAACGCATGGACGACAGCCGGTCCCCCCGCGCAGGTCAGGTGACGATCAGGCGAGGGCCAGCGCCATGTCAGATCTCGCCGGTTCAGACGAATGCCAGCGCCGCGCCCGCTTTTGCCGCACCCCGCGCCGATGGGATCGGTCCGGATCAACCGGCAACCCAGGACTGATGTTCATGAAAAAATCAACCACCGCGGGAAATTGCAGTGGCGCCCCGGGTCATTAGCGCCTAGTGGCATAACGCCTCGCGTCCCTTCACGCCGGATCACATAGAGTTGATCCGACAGATGCGAACGCCTACAAGCGATTGAGAGTTAGCGCCTTTCGCGCTCACGGAACATCACAGACCAGCCCGTGCACCGGAGCAATGCTCCCCGCCGAAGATTTCGGACAGCCGATGGACATCCAAGACTTCCAGATTTTCGTGCGCCTGGCCGCGACCCGGAACCTGTCCGCCGTCGGCGCCGAGTTCGGATTGACCCCCGGCACGATCTCCAAGCGGCTGCAGGCTCTGGAGAATGAGTTGCGCGCCCGCCTGTTCGATCGCACGACCCGCGCCATCCACATCACCGAGGAAGGCGAGAAATTCCTGAAGTACGCCGACCTCGTGCTGATGAATGTCGAGCTGGCCATGCAGGCGGTCGGAGATGTGGCGGGCTCGCCGCGTGGCCGCCTGAAGGTCAGCGTCTCGACCGGCCTCGGCCGCCGTCTCATCGTGCAGTTGCTGTCGGAGTTCATGCGCGCTTATCCCGATATCGACATTCAGGTCATCGTGACCGACCGCATCGGTAGCCTGCTAAACGAGGGCATCGACGTCGCCATCCGCAACGTCGTGACACCCGACAGCAGCGAGATCGCGCGCGAGCTGTGCCAGGATCCGCAAGTGCTCGTCGCCGCGCCATCCTACATCGCCGCCCGCGGCGCGCCGGCCAAGCCCGAGGACTTGACGGCCCACGATTGCCTCTTCATCGGCGACGGCTGCATCTGGACCTTCGAAACCAAGGACGGCGAGCACGCCGTGCGCGTCGACGGCCGCGTGCGCTCCAACAGCGCTGCGATCATTCACGAGCTCGTCCTCGAAGGCCGTGGCATCCTGCGCCACGCGGAGATGAGCCTGCGCGACGACATCGCCAATGGCCGCCTCGTGCGCGTGCTGCCCGAGCACCCCATTACGACCCAATCGCGGCTCTACGCCGTCTACCCGCGCACGCGCCACATGACGCCGCGCCTGCGCGCCTTCGTCGATTTCGTCGTCGACTGGTGCCGCAGCCCGGAAGGCTGGCAAAAGCTCGCGGGCAAGCAGGCCGCGCCGCCCAGGAAGCGGTCCACCGGCAGCGCAAAGGGCGCCAACCATTCCGGCGGCGCCACGGTCTCCCGGCGCCCGGACAAGTCCGTCTAGCGCAACGGGCCACTCACGTGTCGTCCACGTGCAGCGACCCGGCCCCACGAGCCCCAGAGATCGCGAGACCAGAGATCGCGAGACCCGTGATCGCGAAACCCGACCCTCACGAGCACGTACATCACGAGCCCGAGAAGTCACCCGACAATCGATCGACCATGCGCTTGACGGCGACGACCTGCGGCCCCTTGCGGGTCGAGTAATCACGGCCCGTGTAGCCCCACCAGTCCCAGCAGCCTTGTGGGTTGAGCGCGCCTTGCGCCACCTGGGGGAATAGAACGACGAGACGGTTGGTGTCGGCCCACTGCAGCAGCGCACCCGACGCTGCGAACGCATCGCCTGCCGTCTGCCGATTCTGGTTGCAGCCGTGGAACGCGACGTGGATGCGGCAGCCCGCCGTCGTCCGGCACGCCTCAGGAATGTAGACCGTACCCTCGTCCGCCAAGCCGTGCTCGCTCAGCCCATCGAGGAACGGGCGCTGGTCGAACGCCTGCAGCCGCGCCATCGGCCGGGCCGAGCGCGCCGCAAGCGGCCCCAGCAGATGCGTCAGCATCTGGCCCGCCAGGTCATAGCCGCACTTGACGACGTAGGGCTGGCCGGTCTCCCCGCACGCCGCGCCGTCGTTCTCGGTCACCAGCCCATGCCCCGCCGCGATCGTATCGACGAACTGGATGGACGTTTCCGGCACACCGATCTGTTGATAAAACGCACGCGCCGCCGCCACGATCGACGGCGCCACCACGCTGTCGCGGCTGCCCGTGAACAGAAACACCTTGTCGCCGATAACATCCTCGATCGGATCGATACGATCCGCCTTTGCGAGCTGTCGCGCACGCGCGGCCAGACGCTCGGGATTGGCCACGTCCCAGAGCCGGAGGTTGTCGAACATGCACCCGTTCACGGCCTTCGCCACGTTGAGCAGCATCATCGCCGGGCCCGGCATCTGGTCGGCATGCACGCTGTCGGCACAACCGTAGGGCCCACCCGCCACGATGCCCGCCCCACGCACGATGCGCGCATGCGCCATCTGGAACTGTCCGGCCATGTAGGCCCCGCCCGACAGCCCCGACACGGTGGTTTGGTCCGCGCGCGCGCCCACGTTGGGCAGTCCGGCGACCTCCTTGCGACACGCTGCGACCATGAGAACGAGCGCAATCGGCGCCACCAGCGCCGCCAGCGCACCGAGCCGGACACGGCCGGGCCGCGCAGAACGATCACGACGGAAAGCTGACCGCGCCATGCGCTTATCCCGCCGAATGGCGCGCCGCGAGTTGCAGGCCGACCACGCCCGCAACCACCAGCGCGAGGCTCGCGAGCTTCAGCGCCGTCGCCGGCTCGCGGAAGACGAAGATCCCGATCAAAGCGGTGGCCGCCGTGCCGACGCCCGACCAGATAGCATAGGCGATCGACAGATCGATGGCCTTCAGCACGAGGCTCAACCCGAAAATCGCCGCGCCGTAGCAGACCACCACGCCAAGCGACGGCCACAGCAGGCTGAACCCTTGGGAGAGCTTCAACAGGGTGGTTCCCAGCACTTCCAGTACGATCGTCACCGCCAGGATCAGCCAAGCCATCGTGTCGTCCCTTCCCGAGAGTCGGTGCCGCCGACTGTCCGGCCATCAGCCGCCAGGGGCAAGAGGCATTGCCGCAACACTGACGGCACGCGTGGGCGGGATCGGCCGGGACAAGTCGGCTTGGCCGCAGGCACGGGCCCGAAAGCCGGCCGGGGCGCCCGGCCGGGGCCGCCTCAGCCGGTCTTGAGCCACCCGAAGGCGCGAGCCAGCCAGTCCTCCTGGACATGCGCGGCGTCCTCGAAGGGATCGGCAAAGAAGCGCGCGCCGGCCGCCATCGCCGCCTGCGAGACCGCCTCGACGAGTGCCGGCGCACCGGCCGCGTGCACCACGTCCTCACCCGTCAGGACAGGCAGATGCTGCGCGGGCGTCCCGCGCCGCAGGCAGGCGTATTCCGACTGCGTATCCTCAGCGGTGCCGACCACTGCAACGTTCGGCATCTGCTGCGCGAGCGCGAGCGCCGGCGCCATGTAGAGGCATTTCAGATGCCGCACGCCCGCCACGATCGTCATCTGCCGCAAGGGGTTCTCGCGCAGCGCCGCGTCCGCGATCGACCAGATCGGCGCAAAACCCGTGCCGCCCGCCACCAGGACAAGCCGACGTGTCTCCCCGGGCCGGAAAAATGCAGCGCCGAACGGCCCTTCGATGTCCACCCCATGTCCGGTGCGGATGTCCTGCCCGAGCGCCTGCGAGACCCGCCCGTCCTTCACGCGACGGATGTTGAGCCGGAACGTACCGTCCGCGTCGCAGCAGCCGTCGAGCGGCACCGTCGGGCTGTAGCAGCGCATAGGAAAGCCCCGGAACTTCACGCGTACATATTGACCTGGCAGCCATGCCAGCGGCGCCTCCGTCCGGATCTCGATCTCCGCGACGTCCTCCGCCAGGTCGCTCAGCGCCGTCACGCAGCCCTCGAGCCGCAACACAGCCGGCGTTGCCTCGTAGCTGAGCTCCAGCTCCGAGAACACCCGCGCCTGGCAGGCGTGCACGTGCCCCGCCTGGCCCGCCTCCCCGCACAGCGTGTGCCCGCGCTCCAGGCGCATCAGGCAGGTGCCGCATCGCCCCGCTCGGCAATCGTGCGGCAGGTCCACGCCCTGCATCAAAGCCGCCTCCAGTATCGTCTGGCCCGAGCGTGCCTGGAACGTTTGTCCATTGACGCGGACACTGTGCAGTTTGGCCATCAGTCGATCTCCAGTGTGAGCGGTCTGAGGTGTCGGGTGTGCCGGGTCTCGGAATGATCGAAGGCGGCGAGCCACATGAGCACGCCCGATCGCACGGCGATGTCGGTGTCCGAGCCCGTGTCGAGACGGCGCACGAGTTCCAGCGTCCAGCGCCCCGCAGCCCAGCGCGCCGCCGCACGGATGCTCGACGCCTGTGGCGCCGTGTCGGGGACGAGCACGCTGGGAATGAGCGTGCCGACGGGGATCTGCCGGTCGAGCGCCACCGTGTAGGGGCGCGATTCCCCAAGCGTCATCCACCAGCGCCCGCCTTCGCTGTCGCTGAACTGCGCCGACGCCCGCGCCGGCCCCATCGCAGCAGCCATCGCGGCGAGTTCGCGCGGCAGCCGCGACGGCCGCACGCCGCCCTCGCGTGTCTGACTGGTGAGCGCGATCACATTACTCTGCGCGAAGGCCGGCCGCTCTTCGCAAACGATCCCGCCGGCATAGCGCGTCCCTCCCGCCACCTGTTGCGCCGTCGGCTGTGCCGGCGCACCAAACCGGCAGTTCTCGACCAGTCCGTGCGGCCCGGTATGCGTCGCCCGCCATTGCCAGACGTCCGCCAGCCCGGCGTCGAGGTAATGCAGACCCCGGCCCGTTGCGCCCGGCGGTCTGTCGGCGACGGGCTGGCGCGCCAGGTGGATCGCCGCCCCGATGAGCGGCAGCCCGCCGTTCGCCAGCAGCACCGAGAACTTGTCCTCGTGGAACGCGCCCTCCTCGCCGAGCCTGTCGCTGCCTTCCGCAACGCGCCAGCCATCCGCCGTCTTCACCAGCGGCAGGTGCTTGAGCGAGCGCGTGGGATCGCTCCACGTGATCGCGAGGTAGAGATAGCTGTCATCGTGCAACGCCCGGATTTCGATGTCCGACTGCCCGCCACCGCCAAAATCGCCGCCGTGCGTGGTCACGACCCTCTGCGGCACGGCGTTGCGCCACGCCGCATCCGACAGGTCCCCGTCGAGACGCGGCGCCTGCGCGACGGCAACGCGATGCACCCTCAACGTCTGGCGCGTCGACACCTCGCCCGCATAGCCCACGGCCGACACCACCAGCATCGCCGCCAGCGCCGAAGCCAACGGATGCGCATGAAGCACGCCGGTCGGCGCACGCCCCCCCACTGCCCGCACGTCCCGTTCCCCGTGCGCCGCCGACGTCTCCGGCATCGTCGGCGGGAGCGGCGAGGGCGAAGCGCGCATCGGCGGCGGCGGTGAGGAAGAAGACGACGGCGGCAGTGGCGGCGGTACACGCTGGCGACGCCCGATCTCCTCGGCCAGAAGCTCGGCGAGATCGGGCGGCGGCGGCGCGACGACGAGGCGCGCAGGTCGCACGATGCGCATCAACTGCGCCACGCCGCCGTAGGCCAGATGCAGGCCGACGTGCATCGCGCTCGACGCCAGCAGCCACCACGTCGCGGTCACATGCACCGCGCTCCAGTCGCGATCGGCGCCCAGATACATCAGCACCCCGCTGACAATGAGGACCGCCAGCGCCGCCAGCATGGACCAGACCACCACGACGTTGAGCGCCGACCAGCGGGCCCGGCCGCCCCGCGCGATCACGCTGAGCCGCGCACGGTCGAGCCGCATCCGCGGCGTCAGCCGCGCCTGCACCACGTAGACTGCCCAGCCCGCCAGCGCAGCCGTCAACACCACGGCCGCCGTCATGTGCCGCAACCACAAGGACCGGCTCGGCAGCACGAGATCGAGCGACCGCAGCCAGGCATGTGCGACGTCGTCGGACGCGATCCTGAGCCCGGTGGCGACGAGAACGACAATCGCCCCGAGAAGGATCGCGTGCAGCAGCACCGTCCCGATGTCCGACGTCGCTCGCCGTCCCTGCGCCATCGATGATGGTCCCCCATGCGCGCAACACACAGTCGCTCGCACGCTGCCCGCCACGCGCACGCATGCGCAGGCGGACACCGTTCCGCGAACGATCAAACTGTCACGATGCGCCACACGGGCCGATTGGGTCGGACGATCCCTGATCTCGTCCGCTTCGGACCGTCGGCCGGGCGGCCGGATGTCCGAAGTCTGTCGCGGTCCTTCCCCGATCGCGATTGCTGCCGATTAGCCCCAGCGAATGTGAAATCAATATGGCGGCCCTGCCCCCCGCGCGCGCGACTGCGCACATCGGCGCCGCAAGTCGCAAAAGGCGGCGGTGTCGGGGGTGTCCCCCGACGTGGGGTGCAGGGGCGAACAGCCCCGCAAGCGCCGCCAGGCGCTTTCGACGTGCGCCTACCTCGGCCGCCAGATGTCGAGGCGCTTTTCGCGATAGGCCGCGATGCCGTCGGGATAGGAGACAAGCTCCAGCTGCTGGCCCCACGGCGTCTTGAAATAGAGCCATTCGAGACCGGCGCTGGGGCCCTCGGTCATGGTCACAGGCCCGCTCTGGATCTCGCAGTTGTGCGTCTTGAGCGCGGCGAGTGCTGTATCCATGTCGTCGACGTAGAACGCCAGATGCCAGCCGCCGTAATCCGAGTTCTTCGGCGGCTCGGTGCGCTGATCGGGCGCGGTGAACTCGAACAGCTCCAGCACGGGACCGTTGGCGACCTTGAGCACGCGCAGCTTGTTGATGCGCGAGCGCGGGTGCACGGCAAGGTGGCTCGCCATCCAGTCGTCGGCACTCTCGAACGGGCCGACGTCGTAGAGCGGCTCGGCGGCCAGCACATCGACGAAAAAGCGCGTGGCGCTGTCGATGTCGGGTACCGTCAGCCCGATGTGCTCGATGCCTCTGAGGCCTGGAATGGGGCGCGATGCGGTCATGGTTCCCGCTCTCCCGTAACGTGCTGCGTAATCAACCGGCGGCCTGCCATGTTTTTATAATGTCCAGCGGCCACACGAGCATGATGATGTTGAGCGTGAGATTGTCGCGGATCGCCCACGCCATGAACAGTTCCAGCACGATAAACATCGCGATGCTCACGACGACGGGCATCCGCCAGGCGAGCAGGAAGCCGTAGACCATCGCCACCGTATCGGCGACGGAGTTGACGATGCTGTCGCCGTAGTAGTCGAGCGCAATGGTATTGGCGCGATAGCGCTCGATCACCATCGGCGTGTTCTCCAGGATCTCCCAGCCGATCTCGATGCCCATGGCGATCAGGAAGCGCGCTGTGATGGACGCACGCGGCAACAGCCAGGTCAGCGCGGCATAGAACAGCAAGCCGTGCAGGATGTGGGAGAACGTGTACCAATCGGCGATGTGCTGGGAGTTCTCCGAGCTGACGACCACGCCATGCCATAGCTTGACTTTGCCGCACTTACAGATGGCGACCCGCCCCATGATGGCAAGCACGCCCGCCTGCAACGCGACTAGCGCGAGGGCGGCGGCTGTCAGCATCGGAAGTGGCAGCGAGGCCGCCAAGGCCAAGGGCCGCTGACGCGATGGGGGGATTGGATCCAAGACGCCTCCCTCGGGGGCCCGCGCGTCAGGCGCGAGTCGTATCGCGGCGACACTGGCACCAGCGTCGCCGCCACGCAAATCATGCGCGCATCTCGTCCCCCGGGGATAACCAGGCGAAAAAACCTCACATGCCGATCTTGCCGCCGCCCCGGCGCGTGATGGCGAGCACGGCAGGGCGCGGCGGCACCCCGTCCTTGAAGTCGGGCCAGCGGGTGGTTGGCGTGTCGAACGTGCTGCCGCCGCCTTCGCCGGGATGCTGGACAGCCACGAACAACGTTTCCAGATCCGGTGTCATCTCCGGTCCGCACAATTCCGCAGCCGACGGGAACGCTGAAGAACAGCTTGCCCGTGCCCCGCGCCGCGCCCTCCGTCTCCAAGGCCCACAGCCCGTCGGTGCGTCCCGTGGATTTGGCCGAGTTGCCGTCGGTGGCCACCCACAGACGGCCCGCAGCATCGATCGCGCAATTGTCCGGCATGCCGAACCAGCCGTTAGCGGTCGTCGCCGGGTTGAACGTCGCCCCGACCGCGGCGATTGCGGGGTCGCCGCAGCGCACCAGGATCTCCCAGCGAAAGGTCGCCGCCGCGTGGTCGCCCCCGTCCGGGGTCATCTCGATAATGTGCCCGAACCTATTGGCCGCGCGCGGATTGGCAGCATCGACCTCGTCCGGCCCGCGTCGCGCGTTGTTGGTCAGCATCACATAGACCTTGCCGGTCCGCGCGTTGGCCTCGACGTCCTCGGGCCGGTCCATCCGGGTCGCCCCCAAGAGGTCGGCCGCCAGCCGCGCGTGGATCACCACCTCTGCCTGGCTGTCGAACCCGTTGGCGGCCGTGAGCGGCCCTTGACCGTGGACCAGCGGCAACCACGTGCCCGTACCGTCGGCGTTGTAGCGGGCAACTGAGAGCGTGCCCCTGTCCAGCAGGCCCATATTGGCGGCGCGGTTGTCCAGGTCGACGCGCCCCTCGGTCACGAACCGGTACACGTAGTCGAAGCGCTCGTCGTCGCCCTGGTAGACGACGAAGCGTCCGTCCCGGTTGATGATATTGCCCGCACCTTCATGCTTGAAGCGACCGAGCGCGGTCCGCTTCACGGGCATCGCGCCGGGGTCCATGGGATCGATCTCGACCACCCAGCCGAACCGGTTCGCCTCGTTGGGCTCTTGGGCCACGTCGAAGCGGTCGAAATGCTGGCCCCAGTTGTACCACTCACCAGGCACCCCGTAGCGCTTCAACGCCGCCGCGTCGGGCCCGCCTTCGGCCGCCGCCTTGCCCCAGAAATAGCCGTTGAAATTCTCCTCGCACGTCAGCCATGTCCCCCAGGGCGTGGTTGCGCCAGCACAATTGTTGAGCATGCCCCGCACCCGCGTCCCCGTCGGATCGGCCTTGGTCCTCATGCGCGCGTGCCCCGCCGCCGGCCCCGAGATCGCCATCTCGGTCTCCGCCGTGATCCGGCGGGCGAGCCGGGAGCCGGCCACCACCTGCCATGTGCCGCCCTCGCGCTTGACCTCGAGCACCGAGCCGCCGTGGGCCATCATCTCGATCTCGACCAGCGCCTTCGTGATGTCCTTGAAGCCGGTGCCTTTGAGGTCCTGCCGCACCAGACCCGGAAACATCAGCTCCTCGTTGGTATACTCGTGGTTGACCACGAGCAGGCCATGATCGGCACGGCCCTCGAGCGGAATGAAGCCCAGATAGTCGTTGTTGTAGCCGAACTGGCCGGACTGGGACCTAGCTGACTGATTTTGCGGCGCAAAATCAGGGGCGGCGGGAAGTACCGGGTCGCCCCATCGGATCACGACGCTGACGTCGTAGCCCTCGGCGACGCGATGAGTTGCATCGACGCCGGCCTCAAGCTCTGTGAACGAAAACGAGGGGGTGGCCGCGCGATCGCCTGCGGCCTGCGCCGCCCCTCGACCCGCCGGGGCGGCAAGCCCAGCCAGCACCCCGGCGGCCAGCGCCCCGCGCACCACGTCCCGCCGCGACAGGCGCGCGGCGACCACATCCCCCAGCGTCGGCCCACCACCCGGAGAGCGGCCGACGTCCTCGTCGGCCTCGAACATTTCGGACCTGGAACATCCATTTTTTCGCATGGAGATAACCCTGCGGAGCATGACTGGTGGAACGTGCGCGACACACCATCTATGAGGAGGTGAAGACAGTTGCGTGACAGGCGTCGGCCAATGTTGACCCGCTCAGGAAAGGCCGCTAGTCAGTCCCGCGCTCTGAGTGGTTGAGATCCGCTCGATAGTCGTGCGCATACCCTTGCGCCGGCGGTCACTGTCTTACTATTTTCGTTCCCAACGAGCAGTGCGGTCAGCCTGAAAAGAACCGCGCGGCGGGGAGACGTCAAGGAGGTACGAGCCGGCATGCAGTCGTCCGACAGCGCTGCGCTGACCAAGCCGAGGGGCATGGCCCCCACCGATATCACCAACCCGAAGTACTTCCACAAGGTCGTCGATTGCCAGTGGGCGTGTCCCACGCATACGCCGGTCCCGGAGTACATTCGTCTTATCGCTCAGGGCCGCTATGCAGCGGCCTATATGCTGAATTGGGAATCGAACGTGTTCCCCGGCATCCTCGGCCGCGTCTGCGACCGCCCGTGCGAGCCGGCCTGCCGGCGCGGGCGCATCCAGGTCAGCGACGAGGGCACCGCCAAGGACCCCACGCAAAAGAGCGCCGAGCCGGTCGCGATCTGCCGCCTGAAGCGCGTCGCCGCCGACTACAAGGGCGAGATCGACGCCTTCCTGCCGGCGGTCCCGCCCGACAAGAACGGCAAGCGCATCGCGCTGCTCGGCGCCGGCCCTGCCTCGCTGACCGTCGCCCGCGATCTCCTGCCGCTCGGTTATCACGTGCACCCTGTTCGAGAAGGACCCCAAGGGCGGCGGGCTGATGCGCACCAACATCCCCTCCTTCCGCCTGCCCGAGACCGTGCTCGACGAGGAAGTCGAGCGCATCCTCGGCTTCGGCGTCGAGACGCGCTTCGGCCACGAGATCAAGAGCCTCAAGGCCGTCGTCGACGAGGGCTTCGACGCCGTCTTCGTCGGCACCGGCGCGCCGCGCGGCAAGGATCTCGACATTCCCGGCCGCCAGGAGGCCGACGCCAACATCCACATCGGCATCGACTGGCTGACGTCGGTCGCCTTCAAGCATGTGGAAAAGGTCGGCAGGCGCGTCGTCGTCATCGGCGGCGGCAACACCGCGATGGACTGCTGCCGCACCGCGCTGCGGCTCGGCGCGCGAGGCCGTCACCGTCACCGTGCGCTCGCCGCGCAAGGTGATGAAGGCCTCCGACTGGGAGATCAAGGACACCCTGCTACGAGGGCATCCCGATCCTCGACAACCACCAGCCGAAGGACTTCGTGATCGAGAACGGCAAGCTGGCCGGCGTCCGGTTCGTGAAGATGAAGGAAACCGGCGTCGACGGCAAAGGCCGTCCGCAAGCTCGAGCCGACCGGCGAGATCGTCGACGATCCCCTGCGACGACGTGCTGATGGCGATCGGCCAGGACAATGCTTTCCCCTGGATCGAGCGCGACATCGGCATCGAGTTCGGCGAATGGGACATGCCGAAGGTCGACCGCACGACGTTCATGTCGACGCCGGCCCGGCGTCTTCTTCGGCGGCGACGCCGCCTGGGGACCGGAGAACATCATCTGGGCGGTCAGCCACGGCCATCAGGCCGCGATCTCGATCGACGCCTACTGCCAGGGCCGCGACATCACCGAGCGCCCCGCGCCCGGCCACACCCTCGTCACCCAGAAGATGGGCATCCACGAGTGGTCCTATTCGAACGACTACGACCCGCAGCGCCGCGTCGGCATCCCTCATGCCGACCTCAGAACGTCGCTCAAGAACCTCAAGATGGAGGTCGAGCTCGGCTTCGACGACAAGCTGGCGGCCAAGGAGGTCGAGCGCTGCCTGAACTGCGACGTCCAGACGGTGTTCGAGCGCTCGCTGTGCATCGAGTGCGATGCCTGCATGGACATCTGCCCGGTCGACTGCATCAACTTCCTGCCCAACGCGCCCGAGCCCGAGCTGCGCACCGACCTGCGCGTGCCCGCAACCAATACCAGCCAGGACCTCTACGTCTCCGATGTGCTCAAGACCGGGCGCATCATGGCCAAGGACGAGGACGTCTGCCTGCACTGCGGCCTGTGCGCGGAGCGCTGCCCGACCGGCGCCTGGGACATGCAGAAGTACACGTATGTCGAGGCGCAGGCGTCTCAGGCAACATTGAAGCACCACACGGCCTATCTGAGCTGAGGCACAACCCCGAACGCGGCGCCTAGCGCCGCGAGCCATGATGCTGAAGGATCGTCATCCGATGAGCGGGATCAACGATTTCGTCGTCAAGTTCGCGACCGTCAACGGGTCGGGCTCGGCGCGCGCCAACACGATGTTCGCCAAGACGCTGTTCCGGATGGGCATTCCCGGTCAGCGCCAAGAACATCTTTCCCTCCAACATCCAGGGTCTGCCGACCTGGTACGAGGTGCGCGTCTCCGAGGCGGGCTATCTCGCCCGCCGCGACGGCATCGACCTCATGGTCGCGATGAACCCGCAGACCTACAAGGAGGACCTGGCCGAGGTCGCCCCCGGCGGCTGGCTCGTCTACGACAGCTCGATGCCGCGCATCTGGCCGCGCGACGACATCACCGTGCTCGGCATCCCGATCGCCGAGATGTGCGCCAGGAAGTGGCGCGACCCGCGCCAGCGCCAGCTGTTCAAGAACATGGTCTACGTCGGCGCGCTGTCGGCGCTGCTCGAGATGGACGTGGAGGTGCTGAACGGCGTCATCGGCGACCAGCTCAAGGGCAAGGAGAAGCTGGTCGCCGCCAACATGGACGCGATCAATCTCGGCCGCGAGTATCGCTCAGGCGAACTGCACCTGCCCGCTGCCGATCCGCGTCCGCCACGCCGAGGGCACCAAGGGCAAGATCATGGTCACCGGCAACGAGGCCGCCGGCCTCGGCGCCGTCTACGCCGGCGCCACCGTCTGCGCCTGGTATCCGATCACGCCGTCGACGTCGCTCGCCGAGGGCTTCGAGCGCCACGCCAAGCGTCTGCGCGTCAAGGACGGCAAGAAGCTCTACGCCATCGTGCAGGCCGAGGACGAGTTGTCCGCGATCGGCATCGCCATCGGCGGCGGCTGGAACGGCGCGCGCTCCTTCACCGCGACCTCTGGCCCCGGCATCTCGCTGATGAGCGAGTTCCTGGGCCTCGCCTACTTCGCCGAGATCCCGGTCGTGCTCTACAATATCCAGCGCGGCGGCCCTTCGACCGGCATGCCGACGCGCACCCAGCAGTCCGACATCTTCTCGTGCGCCTACGCCTCCCACGGCGACACCAAGCACGTGCTGCTGTTCCCGGCCGATCCGACCGAATGCTTCTCGATGAGCCGGAATGCATTCGATCTCGCCGAGCGCCTGCAGACGCCGGTGATCGTCATGAGCGATCTCGACATCGGCATGAACGACTGGGTGACCGATCCGTTCACTTGGGACGACGCCTACGCCTACGATCGCGGCAAGGTGCTCGACGCCGCCGGCCTCGATGCGATGGCCGACTGGGGCCGCTACAAGGACGTCGATGGCGACGGCATTCCCTATCGCACCCTGCCCGGCACACACCCGACAAAAGGCGCCTTCTTCACGCGCGGCACGAGCCACGACGAGAACGCGCGCTACACCGAGGACGGCCGCGTCCATGCCCGCGTCCTCGACCGCATCGCGAAGAAGTTCCACACTGCAGCCGAGATCGTGCCCAAGCCAGAGATCGACATTCGCGACAAGTCCGGCCGCACCGGCGTCATCTACTTCGGCGCCAACCGCCCCGCCGTGCTCGAAGCGATCGACCTTCTGGAGCGTGACGGCGTCCGCTTCAACGCGATGCGCCTCAAGGCCTTCCCCTTCGCCGACGAGGTGCGCGCGTTCTTCGAGCGCCACGACCGTGTGTTCGTCGTCGAGCAGAACCGCGACGCACAGATGCGCACGCTGCTGATGGTCGAAGCCGGCGTGCCTGCCGAGAAGCTCGTCTCCGTGCTCAACTACGACGGCATGCCGCTGACCGCCGAGTTCGTGCGCAGCGCGGTGAAGAACCACCTGTCGCCCGCCAAGGCACAGGCCGCCGAGTAAACACCGACGCCGCGCCCCGCGCGGCAAGAACTGCGACGACATCGAAACCGGGATCACCCATGTCCTACATCGCCAAGCCGTCCGCCCATCACCCGCAGCTCCCGAAGAACGCGCTCGGGCTCACGCACCGCGACTACGAAGGCTCCATGTCGACGCTGTGCGCGGGCTGCGGGCACGATTCCATCACGGCCGCCATCATCGAGGCCTCCTTCGAGATGGACCTGCCCGCCCATCGCATCGCCAAGCTCAGCGGCATCGGCTGCTCGTCGAAGGCGCCGACCTATTTCATGTACCGCAGCCACGGCTTCAACTCCGTGCACGGCCGCATGCCCTCGGTGACGACCGGCGCCAACCTCGCCAACCGGGACCTCGTCTATCTCGGCGTATCGGGCGACGGCGATACGGCCTCGATCGGCTTCGGCCAGTTCGCGCACGCCGTGCGCCGCAAGCTCAACATGCTCTACATCGTCATGAACAACGGCTGCTACGGCCTGACGAAGGGGCAGTTCTCGGCAACCAACGACCGCAACTCGCCGTCCAAGAAGGGCGAGGCCAACCCGTTCGACCCGATCGACCTGTGCCAGATCGCCATCCAGCTCGGCGCAGGCTTCGTCGCGCGCTCGTTCTCCGGCGACAAGTCCCAGCTGATCCCGCTGATCAAGGCCGGCATCGCCTACCGCGGCTTTGCCTTCATCGACGTCATCAGCCCCTGCGTGACCTTCAACAACCACTCGGCCTCGACCAAGAGCTACGACTACGTCCGCGCCCACAATCAGGCGGTCGACAACATGCTCGACTTCGTGGAGGGCCGCGACGAGATCACCGCCGAGTACGAACCCGGCACGTCCGCCGTCGTCACCATGCACGACGGCTCCAAGTTGATCCTGAACAAGCTCGACGCCTCCCACGACGTCACGAGCCGCGACGGCGCCATCAACAAGATCCGGACCTCGGCCAACACCGGCGAGGTTGCCACGGGCCTGCTTTACGTCGACGAGCACCAGGAAGACCTGCACATGGCGCTCGACACGGAAGACCGGCCACTCAACACGCTGCAGTACCCCGACCTGTGCCCCGGCTCCGCCCCCCTCCAGGCCATCAACGCCCGGTTCCGCTGAGGGGTCGTCGCCCGTACCGGGGCCGGATCGGGTTCGGCCGCTCGCAATCGGGCAAATCAGCGCTATATTAGGGGACGGGCGAGCCGGTGCCGGCTCGCCAGTCTTGCTCGTGAGCACAGGCCAGGACCCGACATGACCTCTGCCCCCGCCCCCCGCCGCGCGCGCCCCCAGGTGATGACCCTCACCGACGCCGCCGCCGATCGCATCCGTGCCATCCAGGCCGGCAAGGACGGCGTGGTCGGCCTGCGCCTCGGCGTCAAGAACGGCGGCTGCGCGGGCATGGAGTACACCATGACCTGGGCCGAGGCCGAGGACCCACGCGACGAGATCGTCGAGGCGAAGGGCGCCAAGGTCCTCATCGACCCGAAGGCCGTGCTGTTCCTGCTCGGCACCCGGATGGACTACCGCGTCGACAAGCTGTCCTCCGGCTTCGTCTTCGAAAATCCCAACCAGACCAGCGCCTGCGGCTGCGGCGAGAGCGTCGAGATCAAGCCCGCCGCTCAGGAAAAACTCGAAGCGCTGCGCCGCTGACCCCGCGGCGGCAGCCAACCTCTGGCTGGCCCCACCATGACCACACATCACCCCGACGCGGACGATTGGGTTGGCGCGGTCCTCGCATTCTGGTTCGACGAACTGCGCCCTCAGGCATGGTTCAAGCCCGGACCCGAGGTCGACGCCACCATCGTCGCCCGGTTCGCCGCGACCTATGACGCCTGCGCGCAGACCCCGCCCGAGACCGCGGCCAGCAACGCCGATCGCGCACTCGCCACCATCATCGTGCTCGACCAGTTTCCCCGCAACATGTTCCGCGGCACGCCAAAGGCCTTTGCGACGGATGGCAAGGCACTCGCCATCGCACGCATCGCCGTTGCCCGCGGCTTCGACCAGGAGGTCGCAGTCGCCCGCCGCGTATTCTTTTACATGCCCTTCGAGCACTCCGAGGCCGCGCTCGACCAGACGCGCTCGGTCGCGCTGATCCGCACACTCGGCGACGACGCGTTTACGCGTTTCGCCATCGAGCACAAGGAACTGATCGACCGGTTCGGCCGCTACCCGCACCGCAATGCAATCCTGGGCCGCCCCTCGACGCCCGAGGAGCTGACGTTCCTGGCATCCAGCGACCAAAGCTTCGGACAGACGGCATCGGATAAATGAGCCCGGCTGGTGCCGGCCGGGTCAACTGACATCCAGGCCCCGGGAGCGACCATGGCAGTATCGAAAGCGCTCCACGCGCAACTTGAAGAACTGTTGGAGCCGCTCGGCGCCATCCGCATCCGCGCCATGTTCGGCGGCGCCGGCCTCTTCCTTGACGACCGCATGTTCGGCTTGGTCGCCGCCGATGTCCTCTACTTCAAGGTCGACGCTCAAAACCTGCCCGCGTACGAGGCGGAAGACCTGCCGCCCTTCACATACACCACGAAAACCGGGCGCAACTCGATCATGTCGTACCGGCGTGCGCCCGACCGTGTGTTCGACGACCCCGACGAGATGATGGCCTGGGCACGCGAAGCCGTCGCCGCCGCCGCGCGCGCAGCGCCCGCGCGCAAGCCAAGCCTCAAGCGCCAGCCCTCTGCGCCCGGAACGGACCGGTGCGCCGCCGCTTCCCGCTCACGGCGCAAATGAAAACGGCCGCAACGAGCACTCGTTGCGGCCGGTCCCGGACATCGATCGTGGTGAGGCTCAGGTCGCCTCTTTCACCTTCTGCGGGCGCGGCGGCTTGCGCAGGAAGGCGGGAACATTGTCGGCGAAACCGACCGGCCCCTTGGGCTCTGGCCGGCGATCGCCGCCACCACCACGCTTCTCACCACCACGATTGGGCTCCCGGCGCTCCTCGCGGAACGTATCGGCCTGGCGTGCCGGCTCCTGACGCGGTTCGCCCGCCGGCCTTTGCTCCCGCTGTTGGCGTGGACGCGGCGCATCGCTGCCACGCTCACGCGTCTGCCGGGCCTCCTGCGGCCGCCGCTGGCGCGGCTCACTGCGCGCGACAGGCTCGGCGGCCGGCTCGTGCGCCCGCGCGGGCGGGCTTGCCGCAGCCGCTCCCACCGGCTCGCGCACAGACGCAACAGCTTCCATGGCCCTGGCACCATCGCGGCTCCGCTCACCACGATCGCGGACCCGCTCGCCCCGATCCCGGCGGCCACTCTCGCCGCCACCAGCTGCACGGCGCGTGTCCCGCCGCTCCGAGGATCGCTCCACACCGCGCCGACCACCACCGCGACGGCGCTTCTTGCCGCCTTCGGCAAAGTCCTGTTCGGTCGGCGGCTCGCCAATCCACTGCGATGTCGCCCCCGCGACCTTCTCCACAGCCGTCAGGATCTTGAGATCGTCCGCGGTCACGAGCCCGACGGAGTTGCCTTCCTTGCCTGCGCGTCCCGTCCGACCGATGCGATGCACATAATCGTCGGCATCCCAGGGCATGTCGAAATTGAAGACGTGACTGACGTCGGGAATGTCGAGGCCGCGCGCGGCCACGTCGGACGCCGCCAGGAACGTGATCTCGCCCGAGCGGAACTTGTCGAGCGTCTCCATACGGCTCTTCTGGTCCATGTCGCCGTGCAAGGCGCCGGCGTTGAAGCCGTGCTTCAACAGCGACTTGAGCAGGATGGCGACGTCGCGCTTGCGATTGCAGAAGATGATCGCGTTCTTGACGTTCTCCCCGCGAATGAGCTCGCGCAGGATCTCGCGCTTTGCCCAGTCCTCGCCATCAGGGCAGTAGCGGAAACGCTGCGTGATGGTCTTTGCCGTCGTCGCCGGCGGCGCCACCTCGATGCGGATCGGATTTTTCAGGAACTGACTGACGAGGCGCGTGATTTCCGGCGGCATCGTCGCGGAGAAGAACAGCGTCTGCCGGCGCGGCGGCAGCAGCTTGCAGATCTTCTCGATGTCGGGAATGAAGCCCATGTCGAGCATACGGTCGGCCTCGTCGATGACGAGGATTTCCACGCCCATCAGCATCAGCCGGCCACGCTGGTGATGGTCGAGCAGGCGGCCCGGCGTCGCGATCAGGACGTCGACGCCGCGATCGAGCTTCTTGATCTGGTCGTCCATCGACACGCCGCCGATCAGCAGCGCGATGTTCAGCTTGTGATTGACGCCGTATTTCTCGAACGCCTGCGCACACTGTGCCGCCAACTCGCGCGTCGGTGCCAGGATCAGCGAACGCGGCATCCGCGCCCGCGCCCGACCCGTTTCCAGCCGCGTGATCATGGGAAGCACGAAACCGGCGGTCTTGCCGGTCCCGGTCTGGGCGATGCCGAGAACGTCTTGTCCAGTGACCGCGATCGGGATGGCTTCGATCTGGATCGGCGTAGGCGTCGTATAGCCGGCCGCCTCGACGGCAGCTTGCACCTTGGGGCTGAGCCCGAGCTCAGCGAAGGTTTTCGGTTCCAAAAGTCTTCGTCTCCGGTCTGCGTGTCATGTCATCTCGTACGGCACGACGCCGCGATCGCCTGAGGCGCGCGGAAGGCCGTTTCGATCGACGCAGGGGAGATCTCGGTGCCACAATGGGGCAAAGCGAAAAGCGGCAGTCTCCAAAAGGGATCAATGTATCGGGTCAGATCCCCTGCGCCCTCGATGCGCACCCTGCTGACACAGTTCGTCTCAGAGTGCAAGATAAACCCGGGCCAAGACATGTGGTAAATGCATGACAGCACACGTTTATCTGCCCATTAAATGGGATCGCGCCCAAACAACGTCAAGTCCAGGGACGATATCCATCGATATTCGAGCTCGACTGACGCCCGGATCCGCACCCTGACCAGCGCTCCGGCGCCACCGTCCGCCGCCCCACGGCGTTGGCAACCAGGACCGACAACCGAGGAACCGCCATGGCACCCACCCAGATCACCGACCTCGTCCTCGTGCCGGGCCTGCTCTGCACCGAGGATCTTTATGCCGACCAGCTGTCGGCGCTCGCCGATATCGCGCGCATGACGGTCGCCCGGCACGCGGGTCACTCCACCGTCGCCGCCATCGCCGCCGCCGTTCTGGAGACCGCCCCGCCGAAGTTCGCGCTGGCGGGCCTGTCCATGGGCGGCTACGTCGCCTTCGAGATCGTCCGCCAAGCCCCCGACCGGGTCGACCGCCTGGCCCTTCTCGATACCGGCCCCCGCCCCGACACGCCCGAGCGCAGCGAAGGCCGGCGCAAGCTGATCGAGTTGGGCCGCACCTACGGCCTCGCCGCCGTGCAAAAGCAGCTACTGCCCAACCTGATCCACAAGGACCGGCTCACCGACGCCCCCCTCGTCGAGCGCGTCGTGAAAATGGCCGAGGACACGGGCTTTGAAGGCTTCGTCAACCAGCAGGAAGCGCTGATGTCGCGACCCGACTGCCGGCCGCTGCTGGGCACGATCCGCTGCCCGACGCTGATCGTCGTCGGCAACGAGGACATCCTGACGCCACCCGACCTCGCGCGCGAGATGCACGCGGGTATCGCCGGCAGCCGCCTCGTCAACATCCCCGCCTGCGGGCACCTGTCGACGATGGAGCGGCCGGATACGGTCAATCGGGCGCTGAGTGCATGGCTTGCCGGCGACGGGGCATGATAGGCAATGAGGGGGCTTTGAGACACCTCACACGTCGCTGCGTCTGCGCGGCTATGGCCGGCGCTCTGACGCTGCAATACTCGGTGTACTCCGCTGGCGCCCAGACCAGTGCCGTTCGGCCGCTGCCTCAGCCCTGGCAGTCGACGCAGTTCACCGATCACCCTCTCGTCGGCGTCATCTGGTCGGCACACGACCGGCGGCGCCTGAACGAAAAAGATCTCTCACACAAGCTCACCGCACAGGCGATGCTGCTCTTGGGCGAGGTGCACGACAATCCCGATCACCACCGCATCCAGGCCTGGGCCATCCAAATCATGGCCGCCCACCGCGCGGCGGCAGGCCAAACTCCACCCGCCGTCGTCTTCGAGCACATTCGCGCTGACCAGGCTGCCGCCCTGCGCGAGGTGCTTGCCCGCCCGGCCGGAGCCGACACCCCAATCACGCCGGCAGCCCTCTTCGACGCCCTCTCCTGGCAGTCTTCGGGCTGGCCCGCCGCGCAGATCTTCGAGCCGCTGTTCGCCGCCGTGCTGGCCCGCAGATTGCCCATGCTGGCGGGCGATCCCCCTCGCGGTCGCACGCGCGAGATCGCGCGCGGGGGCCTCTCGGCGATCGCGGAGGACGAGCGCCAGCGGCTCGGTCTTGCCACTGCGATGCCGCAACCGCTGGCCGATGCGCTGGCGAACGAGTTGAAGGGCAGCCACTGCGGCATGCTGCCGGATCGGGCTATCCCCGGCATGGCGCTCGCCCAGCGCTACCGCGATGCCCATCTCGCCGATGCGCTGATCGCAGCCCGCCAGCAGCACGGCGCGGCGATCCTGGTTGCCGGCAATGGTCATGTCCGCACGGACCGTGGCGCAGCCTTCGCCCTGCGCCAGCGCGCGCCCGACACCCGCGTCGTGGCCTTGACCCCCTTCGAGGTCGAGGACGGCAAGACCGATCCGCAAGCCTACGCGCCACACGATCCCGCCGGCGCCCCCGCCACGGATTTCGTGATCTTCACGCCGCGCGCCGAACGCCCCGACCCCTGCCGCGACTTCCCACGCCCACCGGCGAAGAAGACCTGAGGCCGGCCGCCCCGCGCAAGGGACGGCGAAGCTCCACACGTCCCGGGCGCCGCAGCGCCGAGCCCGTCAGGCGGCCGAAGCCGCCCAACAGCGCTGGCCCAATCGTTTTCGCACGCAAAGTCAGCGCCCTATTTCGCCGCAGCAGCGCTGCAACCATGTCGATTGACAGGCTCCGGGAGCCGGCGCGATGATCGCCCCCGCGTCGGACGCAGCCCCCCGTGAACCCCGCGGGACAACACGACCACATAGGGTGAGTTCCTTATGAAGGTCGGCGCTGCCAACCCGATGCAGAGGAACGTTTCAGGGAGCGCGCATGCCGATTGCGGGGACCAGTGCGTCCGAGGCTCGCGGCAGGCCCGGTGCACGTCGCGCCGGTGCCGGAGCCCGGCGAACCGTCATCAAGCCAATCGCCACGCCCATCGCCAGCGACGGCTGGCGGCCATCGCCTCGGGAGGCTGCCCCATGAGCCCTGAGGCCACCCCGGCGACCTCACCTACGCAGCCAGCCGCACCCGCGCCAGCGGGCAAGCCCATGATCGACATCTCCCATGTCGACAAGATCTTCGTCACGGTCCGCAACGAGCGCATCCACGCACTCTCCGACATCAACCTCACGGTGGCCGACAAGGAGTTCGTGACCATCGTCGGCCCGTCCGGCTGCGGCAAGTCCACCTTGCTGAAGATCCTCGCCGGCCTCCTCGACCTGACCCGCGGCGCCGTCACCCTCGACGGCACGCCGGTCAAATCGCCGCGCCGCGACATCGGCATCATGTTTCAAAACCCCGTGCTGCTGCCCTGGCGCACCGTGCTCGAAAACATCATGCTGCCCGTCGAAGTGCAGGGCCGCCCCAAGGCGGAGGCGATGGCCCGCGCCCGCGACCTCCTGAAGATGGTCGGCCTGCCCGACTTCGAGAACAAATACCCCGGCGAGCTGTCGGGTGGCATGCAGCAGCGCGCCGCGATCTGCCGCGCACTCATCAACGATCCGCGCATCCTGCTGATGGACGAGCCCTTCGGCGCACTCGACGCCATGACGCGCGAACAGATGAACCTCGACCTCCAGCGCATCTGGCTGGAAAGTGCCAAGACGGTCGTCCTCATCACGCACTCGATCCCCGAGGCCGTGTTCCTCGGCGACCGCGTCGTCGTCATGTCGCCCCGCCCCGGCCGCATCAGCCAGATCGTGGACGTGCCGATCCCCCGGCCGCGGTCCATCGAGGTCATGGGCGAGCCGCTGTTCGGCCAATTGTCGAGCCACATTCGCCGCCTGCTTTACGGCATGGACACCACCGGCCGTGGCGCGGTCGAGATCGCCGCTGGAGGACTGGGATGACCATTGCTGCCGAACGCGACACGCTGCCCGCCGCCGGATCTGCGTCCGACAATCAGCGCCCGCCCGGCTGGTTCAGGCTGACCATGCGCACCCGGCCCGAGCTGATCCTCGCGCCAACGCTGCTGATCGTGCTTCTGCTCGGCTGGGAGTGGGGCGTGAAGGCCCTCAATGTCCCGCGCTACGTGCTGCCGACACCCTCCGAGATCGGCAAGGCGCTCTGGGCTGGCATCGCCACCGGCCCATTCGATCGCGGCGGCTACTGGCTGCACGCCGGCATCACCGTCGGCCAGGTGCTCGCCGGCTTCTTTATCGGCTCCGGCGTCGGCCTCATCCTCGGCACCATCATCTCCCAGTTCCGCATTCTCGAAGCCACGCTGCGCATCTACCTCATCGCCATCCAGAGCCTGCCGAAAATCGCGCTCGCCCCGATCATCGTGCTCTGGTTCGGTTTCGGCATGACCTCGAAGATCGTGATCATTTGCCTGCTCACGTTCTTCCCGCTGCTGGTCACGTCCATGGCCGGCTTCCGCGCCGTCGATCCCGAGCGCCTGGAACTCATGAAGGCGCTCGGCGCACGCCCCTGGCAGATCTTCTGGAAGGTCCGCCTGCCCTCCGCACTGCCCTACATCTTCGCCGGGCTCGAGATGGCCGCCGTGTTCGCCGTCGTCGGGGCCGTGGTCGGCGAGTTCGTGGGCGCGCAAATGGGGCTCGGGACGCTGATCCTTTCGATGAATTCGCAGATGGACACCGCCGGCACGTTCTCGGTCTTCATCATCCTGTCGCTGATCGGCATTGTGCTGCACACTATACTGCGCATCCTGCAGCGGCGGCTGCTGTTCTGGTCGGCGAAGGACGCCGGCACGATCGGCAGCTGATCGCCCCGCAGGGCCAATGACAACAAAGGACCAGGAGAAACGCCCATGACCGATCGTTCGAAGGAGCTGGCCTTCCTCTATTTCCCCACCGACTACCGCTGGTCGATGGGCTTGCTGCTGTGCCTCTCCGGCGCGCCATGGGGCGGTGCGGAGATCGACGAGGTCAACCGGATCGGCCTCAAGTTGAAGAACAAGGTCGGCGACGACGACGCCTGGTTCAAGGAATGGGCCGACATGGGCGAGAAGGTCGAAACCAAGGGCCGCGCCGCCGAGAAGGCCGGTCACAAGCAGACCGCCGCCGCCTACCTCATGCGCGCGTCCCACTACTACCAGATCGGCGAACGCTTCGCCCATCCCAAGGCCGGCCGCGCCTCTGAGATCTACGAACGCTCCGTCAAGGCGTTCAAGGACGCCTGCGGCATGATCATTCGCCCGAAGATCGAGCACGTCGAAATCCCCTACGAGGGCAAGAGCCTGCCCGCGCTCCTGGTGCACGCCGATCCCGCCGTCGCCGGCAACAAGCCCGCCCCCGCCATGGTTTTCTTCGACGGCTTCGACGTGACGAAGGAGATCCAGTACTTCAAGGGCATTCCCGATCTGGTCGCCCGCGGCATCGCCTGCCTGATCGTCGACGGTCCCGGCAATGGCGAGGCTGTACGCTTCCGCAACCTGCCGCTGATCGCCGAGACCGAGAAGTACGGCACCGCCGCCTACGACTACCTGTCGAAGCGCAAGGAGATCGACGCCAAGCGCATCGGCGTCATGGCGCTGAGCCTCGGCGGCTACTACGCGCCGCGCGCCGCATCCCTCGAGCAGCGGTATGCCTGCTGCATCGCCTGGGGCGCTCAGTGGGACTACCACGAAGTGTGGAAGAAGCGCTTCGAGGCGCTCGACTCCGGCAAGGTGCTGTCGCTGTCGGTGCCGCCCGAGCATCTCGCCTGGGTGATGGGAACCAAGGACCGCGCGTCCGCCATGAAGGCACTGGAAGGCTTCAAGCTCGACGGCGTCGTCCAGAAGATGACCTGCCCCTTCCTGATGGTGCACGGCGCCGGCGACGAGCAGATCCCGATGCCGATCGCGCAGACCTGCTTCGACGCCGTCGGCTCCAAGAACAAAGTATTCAAGGTGTTCGATCGCGACGAAGGCGGCTTCCATCACTGCCAGGTCGATAACGTCACCATCGGCGTTCACTACATGTGGGACTGGGCCGCAGACATACTGAAGCCCGGCACCTGAAGCCAATCCCATCGACGCGCGCGCCGAGCCCCGCCCCCCGTAAACAATGGGGTGGCCGGGGCCGACGGTCGACTGACGACCCGACGACCGCGCCGAAGGGATCAACACCTACGAGTTGAACCGCAACGCAGGAGTGCCGAGATGATTACGAGACGCGAGTTCGGGTTGATGGCGGCCGGTGCTGGTTTGTCCGTCATCACGGTCGGCGAGACCAATGCGCAAGGTCTCACCAAGGTGCGCGCCGCCAACGCATCGGGCGTGATCGACAGCCAAGTCATCTTCCTGACGGTCGGCATGAACCCCAAGGTGAACTTCTACGCCGAGGAGGGCATCCAGCAGGAAATCATCAACATGTCCGGCGTCTCCCAAACGATCCAGGCGGTGACGACCGGCAACAGCGAAATCTCGCCGGTCTCGCCCCCGGGCCTTTTGAACATCGCCGCCAAGAACCCCGACATCGATCTCGTCTGCGCCTATTGCTGGCTCCGGCGCGTACACTGGGGCATCGGCGTCAAGCCCGACAGCCCGATCAAGTCCCTGTCGGAGCTGAAGGGCAAGAAGATCGGCATCCGCAATCAGGGCGACACCGGCTTCATCGGCGCCAAGGCGATGGTCGCCGAACTCGGCATGGACCCGGCCAAGGACATGGAGTGGATTCCCATCGGCGAGGGTGGCCCCGCCGGCAACGCGATCCACAAGGGCAGCGTCGACGCCATGGCATACTGGGACGGCGGCTTCGCGCGCGTCGAGGCGGCGGGGTTCCCCTTGCGCTACCTGGACAACACGCCGGGCATGCAGAACTTGTTCGGCAACGCCTACGCGGTGCGCAAGTCCGACCTCGCCAAGAACAAGCAGATGCTGATCCGCTACTTCCGCGCCATGGCCAAGGGCACAGTCTTCGCCCACACCAACCCCGAGGCCTCCGTCAAGCTCGCCTGGGAAGTGTTCCCCGAAAGCAAGCCCAAGGGCATGAGCGAAGCCGAGGCCATGACCGCCGCCATGAAGATCGTCAACGTCCGCAAGGACAAGTGGCTGCCGGGCAGCTGGGCCAAGGACCAGCGCTGGGGCGCTATGACCAAAGAGGAATGGGCAGCCCAGGTGAAGTTTGCTGGACTAGAGGGTAAGATCAACGACGTCGGCAAATACTGGACCGACGAGCTGATCGAGGAGATCAACAAGTTCGACGCCAAGGCCATCGCCGACAAGGCGCGGAACTTCAAGATCTGACCGCACACCTGGGCACGACCGGCATGGGCGCGGCGGTCTCCCGTCGCGCCCTCGTCGTTTCAATCCGATCTCTCGCGAGGTCGCAGCCAAGGAGCCCCGCACGTGATCACCAGACGCGAGTTCGGCCTGCTGGCCACTGGCGCAGGACTGGGATTGTGTGCACCCGCCGTCGTCACGGCCAAGGGCATCCCCACTGTACGCATGGCCAACGCCTCGGGCGTCATCGATAGCCAGCTGATCTTCTTCACCGCTGGCCTGCACCCCAGGCTCAACTACTACGGCGAGGAAAGCCTCCAGGTTGAAGTCGTCAACATGCCCGGTGCCGGCTCGTCGATGCAGGCGGTGGCCACCGGCAGCGTCGACGTAGCGCCCCTCTCCGCACCGGCAACCCTCAACGTCTACGCCAGGAACCCCAACATCGACATCCTCGCCGCCTATTGCTGGCTGCGCCAGGCGCATTGGGACATCGGCGTCAAGCCGGACAGCCCGATCGCCGCGCTCACCGACCTGAAAGGCAGGCGCATCGGCATCCGCAATCAAGGCGACACCGGCTTCTTCGGCGCCAGGGCGATGCTGAAGGAAATCGGCATAAACCCAGACACCGACGTGGAGTGGATCGCCATCGGCGATGGCGGACCGGCCGGCGACGCCGTCTACAAGGGACGCGTCGACGCCATGGCGTTCTGGGACGGCGCCTTCGCGCGTATCGACATCGCCGGCTTTCCCTTGCGCTTCCTGCCGCGCACCGAGGGCATGAAGCGCCTGTTCGGCAACGCCTATAACGTTCGCAAGTCCACCTTCGCCGACAACAAGGACATCTACGCGCGGTTCTTCCGCGCCATGGCAAAATCGACCGCCTTCGCCTACGCCAATCCTGAGTTGTCCATTCAGCTCGCCTGGGAGGTGTTTCCCGAGACGAGGCCGAAGGGCAAATCGCAGTCACAGGCCATGACCGAAGCCCTCAAGATCGTCGATATCCGCAAGGACAAGTGGTTCCCTGGCGCATGGGCCAAGGACCAGCGCTTCGGAGCCATGACCACGGACGAGTGGGAGGCACAGGTCGAGTTCGTCGGACTGTCCGACAAGATCGCCGACGTCACTCCGCTGTTCACCAACGATCTGATCGACGAGGTGAACCGCTTCGATCGCAATGCGATCGTGGCCGAGGCCAGGGCGATGAAACTCTGATCGCACCGCGCGACCGCCCGGTCCTGAAGACCACGCAACAAGCTGTCGCCGCCACCACACTCAAGCGTCCGCCCCCCTCTGCCGAGCACCGCGGACGGCTCAGCCGGCCCCACCCTGGCGCTCGCGGTCCTTCAGGTGACTGCGCGCTTCCTCCGCGCTCTCGTAGATGTGCGAGGCAACGCCCCGCCCTTCCAGCGCCGCGCCGAGCTTCATGCGCAGGAAGCCGCTCGTGCCATAACGCGTGACGTCGAGATAGTAGTCGCGCACGAGCCCCTCCACCATTCGGCTGTAGCTCTCAAACACCAACGGATCGATCGTGCAGCCCGCGTAGTTGACGATCGCATAGACCTTGTGGCCGAGCCTGCCGACGCGCTTTTCCACCTCGCTATGGATGCGCGCCACGTCCCGCTCGTTGCGCACGTTGAAGCGCTCGAAGTTGATGAAAAGCACGTTGAGCGCGGCATCGAAGCTGAAGCGCTTGTCGAGCGGGATCGACAGCAGCCGTTCGCGCAAGCCCATCGGTGCGGGATCGAACAAAGCCGCATCCATGGTCGCGGGCTTGCGCACGATCGGCGCGAAATCCATCTGCGCCAGGATGTCCCGTTCGATATCGATGCCCGGAGCCACCTCGACCAGCTCCAGCCCGTCCGCCACCAGCCGGAACACGCATCGCTCCGTCACGTAGAGCGGCGACTGCCCGCGCTGCACCGCGTATGCGCCCGAAAATGTGCGATGCTCAACCGCCTCGACGAACTTTCGCGCACGTCCTTCCTTCAGGATCGCGAGCTTGCCCTGCGCGATCTCGATGTCGAGCCCGCCGGCCGTGAACGTGCCGACGAAGACCACCTGCTTGGCGTTCTGCGAGATGTTGATGAACCCGCCCGCCCCTGCAAGCCTGGGACCGAATTTGGAGACGTTGAGATTGCCCCCGCCGTCCACCTGGGCAAGACCCAGCACGGCCAGATCCAGCCCGCCGCCGTCGTAGAAATCGAACTGATAGGGCTGGTCGATGATCGCATCGGTATTGGTCGCCGCCCCGAAGTTGAGCCCCGAGGCCGGCACGCCGCCCACCACGCCGGGCTCCGCCGTCAGCGTGGCAAGGTCGATGACATGCTCCTCCGCCGCCACCGCCGCGACACCTTCGGGCATACCGATGCCGAGGTTCACCACCGCGTTCGGCTTCAACTCTAGCGCCGCCCGCCGGGCGATGATCTTGCGCGCGCTCATCGCCATCGGCTTCAGCTGATCCATCGGCACCCGAATCTCGCCGGCAAACGCGGCGCTGTAGGCCTCCGTGAACGTCTGCATGTGATAGGCGGGGTCTTCCGCCACCACCACGCAGTCGACCAAAATGCCGGGGATCTTCACCTGTCGCGGATTGAGCGAATGGCGTTCCACGACGCGCTCGACCTGCACGATGACGAGACCGCCGGAGTTGCGCGCCGCCATCGCGAGCGCCAGCGATTCCAGCGTCAGCGCCTCCCGCTCCATGGTCACGTTGCCGGCCGCGTCCGCCGACGTCCCCCGTACGATCGCGACATCGATCGGAAAGGCGCGATAGAATAGGTAATCCTCGCCGTCGATCTCCATCAGGCGCACGAGATCCATCGTCGTGCGATCGTTGATCTTGCCGCCGCCGTGCCGCGGGTCCACGAACGTGCCGAGCCCCACGCGTGTCAGATGGCCGGGCTTGCCGGCGGCGATGTCGCGATAAAGATGCGTGATCACGCCCTGCGGCAGGTTCCACGCCTCGATCTCGCCCGCCACCGCCAGCGCCTGCAGCTTCGGCACCAAGCCCCAGTGGCCGCCGATGACGCGCCGCACCAGCCCCTTGTGGCCGAAATGATTGAGCCCCTTCTCCTTGCCGTCGCCTTGCCCCGCCGCATAAACGAGCGTCAGGTCGCGCGGCTCGCCGATCCCGTCGGGGCTGTCCTTGGCCGCCTCCACAAACCGCTCTTCGAGCGCCACCGCGATGTTCTCGGCAAAGCCGATGCCGACGAAGCCGGACGTGGCCACCGTCACACACGATCGGATGAGCTGCACCGCCTCGCGCGCACTCACCGTCTTGCCGTGATGGACGCTGCGCAGCGCCTTGAGCCGTTCGTCGGTTTCGCTGTCCATCGCCCATCGCCCCTGTACCGCACGGCCGCGCGGCCGCCGCGAAGAATACTCCGCAGCCGGGCACGCGCACGGCTATGCGCTAGGTCAAACGGTGGCACGGGAACGTTTCGTTGCAGGCTGGCGCGGCAACGGCAGGCAAATATCGCAACCCGAGCGCTAGAGATCGCGCATGGCGTCTTCCTCGTCGAGCGTCGGCCGGCGCGGCGGCGGCTCGGCGTTGCTCGGCAGGATGATGAGCATGATCAGCAGCGGCGGAATGAGGAAACACCACGCCATCCAAGACGACCAATCGCGGTTTTTCCAGTTAGCGAGAAAACCCGCGATCAGAGAGGAGAGGATCGCAGCAACGCCCCATACGACAATGGCCAGCATGTGCCTGCCTCCCGGATATCCAACGCTAAAGTCTAGTCGAGGTTGGCATATGGTCGCCAATTGCGGCAATACGAGTGCCGGCCGAAGAGTTTCACCGCCGCAGCCAACAAGCGAAAGACGCAGGCAAAAAAGGCTCAATCGCCCAGAAAATCAAGCCCAAGATCGAGCACCGGCGCCGAATGCGTGAGCGCCCCCGACGAGATCAGGTCCACGCCCGCCTCCGCAATTCCCCTGATGGTATCCGCTGTAACGCCGCCCGAGGCCTCTGTCAGGCACCGGCCCGCGACCCTGTCCACCGCCTGACGCAGGAGATCGGGCGTCATGTTGTCGAGCAAAACAGCGTCGACCTTGTGCCGCAGCACTTCGTCGAGCTGGTCGAGCGTATCCACCTCGATCTCGATCTTCACCATGTGACCGGCGCGCGCCCGCGCCGCAGAGATGGCCGGACCGATGCCGCCGGCCGCCACGATGTGGTTGTCCTTGATCAACACCGCGTCGAACAGCCCGACCCTGTGGTTCATGCCGCCCCCCGCACGCACCGCGTACTTCTCGAGCGCCCTGAGGCCCGGCGTCGTCTTGCGCGTGTCGATCACGGCCGCCTTGGTGCCCGCGACGGCATCGACATAGCTTCGCGTCAGCGTCGCGATACCCGACAGCCGGCCCATGTAGTTCAGCGCCACGCGCTCCGCCGTCAGGATCGCCCGCGCGCGCCCCTCGATCCGGGCCACCACTGCACCCACTGCCGCCCGCCCGCCATCTGCGATCTCGATATGGAACGACACGCGCGGATCGAGTTGCCGGAACGCGGCCTCCGCCAGCGCGAGGCCCGCGATCACACCGGGCTTGCGCGCGGCAATCACCGCCCGCGCCATGGCGTCGGCCGGGATGCAGGCATCGGTCGTGATGTCGCCGGCGAGCCCCAGGTCTTCCGCGAGTGCCGCAGCCACGGCGTCGCGCACGAGCGAAGGCGGAAGCGTCGCATCGAAGTCGGCACGGGTCATCGGGTCGGTTCCGGTCGCTGCAGGTCACGCCGGTCGAAGCCGGCCAGCCGTCCGGGCTATCACCGGCACGGCGCGGCTAGTTGAAGGCGGTTCGCGGGCCTGTCAAGCCGGCCGCTCGCTGACGGTGGCCGTCCTGCCCACACGACACTGAGCCGGAAAGCGCCGTGTGACGATGCCAAGGGACCGTCACCGCTGGCGCAGCGTGGTCTCAATGGACGCGCACGCCGTTGGCCTTGTCGAACAGGTGGCAACCTTCCGGCAGGAAGCTGTAGCTGACAGGCGCGCCGGTCTGGTAGGCGCTGTCCGGCGCCGCCTTGGCGACCAACGGCTGTTCCTGCCCGTAATCGAAGTAGACGAGCGTGGCATCCCCAAGCGGCTCGGTCAGCCGCACCTTGCCCGGCGCACTGGCCCCGTTGGCGATCTTTACGTGCTCCGAGCGCACGCCCAGAACGATGGACCGTCCCGCGATGTCCGCCGGCACGCCCTGTGGCAGCGGCTGATCCACGCCGGGTCCGCGGAAACGCCGCTCCGCACCGCTGGCGATCACCTCGCCCTCGATGAAATTCATCGTCGGCATGCCGAAGAACCCCGCCACGAACAGCGTCGCCGGCTTGTTGTAGATCTCCAGCGGTGTGCCGAGCTGCTCGATGCGCCCCTTGGACATGACGACAATGCGATCGGCCATGGTCATGGCCTCCGCCTGGTCGTGCGTCACGTAAACGAACGTCGCCTTCAGCCGGTTGTGCAGATCCTTGAGCTCGGTGCGCATGTCGACCCGCAGCTTGGCGTCGAGGCTCGACAGCGGCTCGTCCATCAGGAACACCGACGGGTTGGTGACGATGGTGCGCGCAAGCGCCACGCGCTGGCTTTCGCCGCCCGAGCATTGACGCGGCAGCTTGGCCAGCAGCGGCCGGATATGCATGGCATCCGCTGCCGCCTCCACGCGGCGTTTGAGCTCATCCTCCGCCACCTTCTTGACCCGCAGTCCGAAGGCAATGTTCTCGAATACGGTCATGTGCGGGAACAGGGCGAGATCCTGGAACACCATGCCAAGCCCACGCTCGCCCGGCTCCAGGTCGTTGACCACCGTTTCTCCGATGATGATCTCTCCGCTGGTCGGCGTCTCCAGCCCCGAGATCATGTTGAGCGTCGTCGTCTTGCCGCAGCCCGACGGGCCGACCATGATCATGAACTCGCCGTCGCGAATGTCCATGTTGACGCCGTTGACCGCGTTGTAGGCCCCGAACGTCTTGACCAGATCCTTGATGAGAATGCGTGCCACGTGCCGTTTCCTCGGGGACAGTTGACTACTTGCGGATGGTGCCGAACGAGAAGCCCTTCACCAGGTGCTTTTGGATCAGGATGCCGAGCACCACGACAGGGATGGTGATGATCGTGCCGATGGCCGCCTGCGGTCCGTAAAGACGTCCCTCAGACGCGCTCTGGAACTTGTTGAGCAGCACGGTCAGCGTCGTCACGTTGGGATGCGTCAGCGTGAGCGCGAGCAGGAACTCCGCCCAGTTCAGGATGAAGACGAACAGGAAGGTCACGACCATGCCCGACGCGACCAGCGGCAGCACGATCTTGCCGAGCACCGTCATCCGCCCCGCACCCATCATGCGCGCGGCGTGCTCAAGCGTGTAGGGAACCTCGTCGATGAACGTCAGCATCATCCAGATTACGAACGGCAGCGTCGTCACGGTGTAGATCAGGATCAAGCCGAAGTAGGTGTCGAACATGCTCAGCCGGAACCCGAACAGCGACGTCGTCACGTACGGGATGATGATCGCGTAGTAGATCAGGATCGAGATCGCCACGACGATCGGCGGGATCATCCGGATGGTCAGGATCATGTGGCGGAAGTATTTGCCGCCGACGTTGAACCGCGAGATCGAATAGGCGAGGAAGGTGCCGAGCAGCAACGCGGCGAGCGAGGCGATGGTGCACACCAGAACCGCGTCCCCCAGCCCCTTCCAGATCGAGAACGCCTGCTCCGTCGCCTGCCGGCTGAGTGTCGGATCGATCGCCTTGAACGAGAAGATCTGCGCGTAGTTCTGCAACGTCGGATTGTGCGGCAGCCAGTGCGGCGGCCACGCGACCCATTCGCCGGAATCCTTGAACGACGTGGAGATCATCCAGAATACCGGGAAGACGATCACCGCTGTCCAGGCGAGCAGGACGGCGTGGCGGATGATGGCGTTGCGCCGCTCACGCGCCTGCCGGCGCGACTTGGCGGCCTCGGGTGACAATGTCGTCGCGAGGGCCATGGCTCAGCGTCCTTGCACAGCGGCGTGTTGCCGGATCAGCGAATAGATGCCGATGAAGATCAGGACGGCGAAGATGATCAACAGGATGATCGAGGCAGCCGCACCGAAGCTAATTTTATTGAACACCCAGACCTGTTCCCAAAGGTAGTAGGCCACCGTCTGCGTCGAAGTACCCGGCCCCCCGAAGGTCAGAAGAACGACGGGATCGAACATCTTCAAGGCTTCCATCGATCGGATGATGACCGCAATCACGATCGCCGGTTTGAGCAGCGGCAGCTGCACCCGCCAGAAGATCTGCCAGGGTGATGCACCCATGACCCGGGCCGCGTTGGTCAGTTGCTGAGGCAGAGACGAGAACCCCGACAGGAAGATGAGGAACGTCAGCGACGTCCATTGCCACACGTCGGAAAGGATGATCGCCCACTGCGCCGCGACCGGATGAGACAGCCAGCGAATGCGAGGATCGATGCCGAAGGCTTCCGCGAGCGGCGCGATGATCTGGTTCAACGGCCCGCTGTCGATGTAGATCATCGAGAAGTTGTAGCCGACCACGATCGGCACGATCATCATCGGCACGAGGAAGATCGTCGTATAGAGCTTCTTAAAGCGCGTCGTACGGTGGACGAGCATTGCCAGCAGGAAGCCGATCGACAACTCCAGGAAGACCGCGACGCCGGAGAAATAGAACGTCCGCCCGAGCGCCACCCAGAACTGCTCGGTGCCGATCACCGTGACGTAGTTTTCGAAGCCCGAGAAGCGGGCCTGCTCGAAGGGTCTGCTCGAACGCCACTTCAGCAGGCTGATGTAGATCGTCAGCGCGAACGGGATGAAGATGACGAGGATAAACATCCCCTCGACGAGAACGAACGGGATCAGCCGGAACACGCGCTCGGAAGACAGCCATGCACCGAAACGCTTGAGCATACCGGGTCTGTGCGTGTCGTTGGCGGCGACGGGGGCCAATCGGGTGCCGGTTTCGGCCATCGTGGATCCTGGTCGTTGCTTTCGAGTTCAAAGCTGGCTTCATAGGATGCAGTGGACGTTGCGGCGCACACGTCAGGACGCGCGTAGCCTGCACGAGGCGCGCTGTGGTTTGCCCAGCGCGCCTCGTAGGTCCGTAGTCGGGCGGGCTCAGAACTTGTCGAGGTAGATGCCCTGCTCGACGCCCTTGCGCCACGACTCGATCTGGCTCTTGCGGCCGACATCGTCGGTCACCTTGTCCCAGCCCTCGGCGATGCGCTTGGCCGCCTCTTCCGCCGTGATGTTCTTGTTCATCACGTCGGCCAGATTGTTGTCGAGGATCTTAAAGTACTCGTAGTTGCCCTCGATCAGCAGCAGCGAAGCTGCGTGCTTGGAGTTGGCGATCGTGGTCTTGACCATCTGCTCACCGAACCGGCCGAGAATCGCCTTATCCGTAAGGTTGGAATCGCGGAATGGATCCCAGAAGCCCTTGGGATGGGCAACGGCCTGATCGCCGATCGATGGGCTCGTGAACCACTGGATGAAGAGGTACGCCAGCTCCGGGTTCTTGGCGTAGGCCGAGACCATGTAGCCGGTTCCAGCGGCCTGCGGCGCGCGACGCACCAGCTTGCCGTTGACCATCTTGCCAGGGATTTCGCAGGCGATCACCTTGCCCTTGACCACCGAGTTCGGGTTCGAGTTCGAGAAGCCGACGATCGAGGGGAACGACACGACCGAGTAGGCCTGGCCCGACGCCCAGAACGGGTAGATCTGCGGCGTGCCCCAGCCCTGCACGTCCTTGGGCATGTACTCGACGGTCGCGGCGAAATCCTTGATCGCCTTGATGCCGTCCGGTGTCGTGATGCGCGGCTTCATATCCTTGTCGAACAGGAGGCCGTTCATAAACATCGGGAAGTGGCGGTATGAAAAGTTGATCGAGCGGTAACCGAGCGCACCGAACAGATCCTTCTCGAACTTGATGCCCCACTTTGTCTCGCCGGCCTTGGTGTTGAAGAATTTGGCCTGCTGCATCCATTCGTCGATCGTATCGGGGCAACCCAGATCCTTGTTGAACTGCGCCTTGTAGGCCTTCTGGACTTCCGGATTATCGATCAGGTCCTTGCGCAGCGCCATGATCAGATGGTCACCGTCGTTGACCATCGTGTAGAGCTTGCCCTGGTAATACTGCTGGAACTGCAGACCGTCGGCAATGCCGGCGAAGTCCGGCTTGTACTTCTTAGCGTAGTCGTCGAGCGGCAGGATGACCTTGGCGCCCGCCGCGTCGGGCATCGTGTAGGGGAAGTCGTTGAAGATGTCGTAGACGCCGGTCTTCGACACCGCTTCCTGCATGATCTTCGCGGGAATATCAGTATAGCCGAGCGGCACGATCTCGAACTTCACGCCGGTCAACTCTTCCCACTTCTTGGCAAAGTCGGGGAAGGAGTTGTTGTAGAGCGAGCTGAGCAGCACCGTCAGCTTCGCATCCTTGAGCCCCTTGGTCTTCACGTACTCTTTCGCAGCGGCCACCGCTCGGTCGGCGACCGGATCGGCGGCTACGGCCGGTTGCGTTGCCAGCAACGCGCCCCCGGCGAGCGCCAGTAACAACTTGCGCATGGGTTCCTCCTTGGACTGCTTGACGCTTCCTTCCCAAGTCCATCGTGACGGTCTTGACGCCGTCTCTGCTCAAGGTCACTTGATCACGAATGAGTGAAACGATCAATCCAGGGACAACGCAGCCGCGAACGTCTGTTTGAATATGCCCTCGCCGGACGCGAGACGGCCGACAGGCGATCCAGGCCCGTTTACGATGACGGCGATACCGAAAGCCACGCGTCGATGGCGCCGAGCGCACGCACACTGAGAAGTCGCTTGCGTGCCGCCCCGCGTGCCTTGCCCTTGATCTTGCGCCCGTCCTCATCGGTCTCCGGTGCCGCCAGCGGCGGAAACAGCCCGAAATTGACATTCATCGGCTGGAACGAGCGCACACCGCCCTCCGCCTCGCCAATGTGCCCGCCGGTGATGTGCGCAATCAGCGCACCCAGCGCCGTCGTCTCCGGCGGCGCTGTCTGTGTGGCGCCGCACCGCTCCGCAGCCGCGAACCGGCCCGCCACAAGTCCGCACGCCGCACTCTCCACGTAGCCCTCCACACCCGTGATCTGGCCCGCAAAGCGCAGCCGCGGACAGGCCTTGAGCCGCAGCCGCGCGTCGAGCACCCGGGGTGAATTGAGAAACGTGTTGCGATGCAAACCGCCCAGCCGCGCGAATTCCGCACCCTCCAGGCCCGGGATCATCCGAAAGACCCGCACCTGCTCGGCATGTTTCAGCTTGGTCTGAAACCCCACGATGTTCCACAGCGTGCCCAGCGCGTTGTCCTGGCGCAGTTGCACCACCGCATAGGGTCGCCGGCCACCCTCGTGCGGGTTGGACAACCCCACCGGCTTCATCGGACCGAACCGCAGCGTGTCGCGGCCACGCTCCGCCATCACCTCGATCGGCAGGCAGCCGTCGAAATAGGGCGTGTCGACCTCCCACTCGCGAAACGTCGTCTTCTCGCCCGCGATCAGCGCGTCGACGAAAGCTTCGTATTCCAGTTTCGACAGCGCACAGTTGATATAGTCGGCGCCGGTACCGCCCGGCCCCGCCTTGTCGTAGCGGGACTGCTTCCAGGCCTTCGCCATATCGATCGTCTCGGCGTGCACGATCGGCGCGATCGCATCGAAGAACGCCAGTTGATCCTCACCGGTCAGGCCCTGGATGGCTTTCGCCAGACCCGGCGAGGTGAGCGGTCCCGTCGCCACGATCACGCTGTCCCAGTCCTCCGGTGGCGGCCCGTCGATCTCACCCCGCTCGATCCTGACCAGGGGATGCGCTACGAGCCGCTCCGTCACCGCAGCCGAGAAGGCGTCGCGATCGACCGCCAAGGCGCCGCCAGCCGGCAGCTTGTGTGCGTCCGCCGCTGACATGATCAGCGAGCCCGCCCGGCGCATCTCCTCGTGAAGCAGCCCGACCGCGTTCGTTTCCGCATCGTCGGAGCGAAACGAGTTCGAGCACACGAGCTCGGCCAGACCGTCCGTCTGGTGCGCATCGGTGCCCCGCACCGGGCGCATCTCGTGCAGCACGACGGGCACGCCCTGGCATACGATCTGCCAGGCCGCTTCCGAGCCCGCGAGCCCGCCGCCGATGACGTGAATGGGAGAAAGGGTTGTCATCGGGGCTATCTAGTCTCTTCCGCGCAAGCTGGCGAGCGCGACGTCGCAACCCGTTGCGCAAGCCCGGCGGCGCGGGTCAATGGCCGGGCCCCGATGGCGGCCCCCGTGTCGCGACCGCTGCACCCCAGGTGGGACGGCAGCCGCGCGCTGCGGCTTGCAGGACCGGCGCCAGCGACTTAGGTGTTGCACACCCCTCGCTGTGCACCTTGACTGGAGCCGGAGCCGGTTTCAGGACCTGACACCACCAACCAGGAACGACCATGAGCGCCAGCCGCTTTGCCCGCCTAGAGGCCCGCGGCGTTGTCGCCGTCACCGGCCCCGACGCCGAGCCTCTGCTGCAGGGTCTCGTCACCAACGACATGGCCCGCCTCGACGCCACGCCGGCCCTGCATGCTGGCCTGCTCACACCGCAGGGCAAGATCATGTTCGCGTTCTTCATCGTGCGCGCTCCCGACGGCGTGCTCCTGGAGACGGCGGCGTCATCTGCCGCCGAGCTGGCCAAGCGGCTCGCCTTCTATCGGCTGCGCGCCAAAGCCGACATCGCCGACGTCTCCGACACCTATTCGGTGTTCGCCGCCTGGCCCGAGCCCGGCCCCTTCCCGGCAGGCGCACTCGGATACCGCGACCCCCGTCACGCCGACCTCGGCAACCGCGTCCTGGTGGCGACCGCCGCCGCCGCCGGGTTTGCCGCCGACTGGCGCACGGCCGGCCTCGTCGCAGCGACCGCCGAGGACTACCGCGCCCATCGCATCGCCTGCGGCGTCGCCGAGTTCGGCAGCGATTTCGCCGGCGCCGAAGTCTTCCCGCACGAAGCGAATTTCGACCGCCAGGACGGCGTCGACTTCCGCAAGGGATGCTTCGTTGGCCAGGAAGTCGTCTCCCGCATGCAGCACAAGACGGTCGTGCGCAAACGCTTCGTCGCCGTCGAGGGCACGGACTCATTGCCGGCCGGACAGGCCGAGATCGTCGCCGGTCCCGCAACGCTGGGACGCCTCGGCGACGTCGAAGGTCGGCACGGGCTGGCGCTCGTCCGCCTCGACCGCGCGCTCGAGATGCGCGAGGCGGGAACACCGGCCCTCGCCGGCGGCGTCGCCGTCACCATCGCCCCCGACGCCCTCGAAGACTACGCCCGCGATGCCGCCAGGCGGGCCGCGGACACCCAGCCATGACAGCCCACGCGCCTGAAGCCCTGCAACGCTGCCCCTGGGGCGGCATCGAGGATGCCGAGTATGCGCGCTATCACGACGAGGAATGGGGCGTGCCCCACGCCGACGACCGCCGCCTGTTCGAAAAGCTGATCCTGGAAGGCTTCCAGGCAGGACTTTCCTGGCTGACGATCCTGCGGAAGCGCGAAAACTTCCGCCGCGCCTTCCACGGCTTCGAGCCCGCGCGCATGGCGCGCTACACCGATCGCGACGTCGAACGCCTGATGGCCGACCCCGGCATCGTGCGCAACCGCGCCAAGATCGAGGCCGCCATCGGCAATGCGCGCGCCTGCCTGGCGCTGAGCCGGCACCAGCCGTTATCGGCTCTCGTCTGGGGCATCATCGATGGCCGCCCGCTTGCCGATGTGCGCCGATCCGTGGCCGACGTGCCGGCCGAGACCCCGCAGTCCAAGGCTCTGTCCAAAGCGCTGAAAGGGGCCGGTTTTCGCTTCGTCGGACCGACCACCGTCTATGCCTTCATGCAGTCCTCGGGCATGGTCAACGACCACATCGTGACCTGCCACCGCCACGCGCCATGCGCGGCCCTGCAGCGCGCTTTCCGCCTGGAGACCACGTCATGACGTCGTCCCCGACCCGCAAGCCGGCCGGCCGCGCCTGGCAGCGCATGCTGTCGGGCCGCCGCCTCGACCTGCTCGCTCCCTCGCCCTCCGACGTCGCCATCGAGGACATCGCCCACGGTCTCGCCCGCGTCGCCCGCTGGAACGGCCAGACCGTCGGCACCCACGCCTTCACCGTCGCCCAGCATGCCCTGGTCGTCGAGAGCATCGCCCTGGCGCGCAACCCCGGCTGGGCGCCGCGCTGGTCACTGGCCGCGCTCCTTCACGACGCACCGGAGTACGTCATCGGCGATCTCATCAGCCCCTTCAAGGCGGCCATCGGTTTCGACTACAAGGCCTTCGAGATCCGCCTGCTGGAGGCCATTCACATCCGCTTCGGCCTGCCGCCCGCGCTGCCCGCCGACATCGCGGCCGCCATCAAGGACGCCGACCGCGCAGCGGCCTGGTTCGAGGCGACCCGGCTCGCAGGCTTCGCCGAGTCCGAAGCGGAGAATTTCTTCGACCGCCCCGCGGACTTGCCGACCGACCTGGCACACGATCTCGACCGGCTGACCGGCTGGCCGACCGCGCGTGCCCAGCAGGCGTTCCTCGATCGGTTTTCAGGGCTGAGCCGCGACATGGCGCCTTGAGCGGCATGAAAGCGCGATCACAACGAACAGCGTTTGATTATCGCAACCATGCACATTATTTTGGCAGGAGCGTAAGCTGAGGAAGGCAGGGCGGAATGTCGGTTGACATCGGACACGGCGCAGCGGCCACCGGCGTTCTCGGCACGCGCACGCTCCACGTCTGCCCCCTCAGCGCCATCCACGACGTCATCGCGCAGACGCGCGCCACCCGCCTCGTCACCCTGATCGATCCAGGCACCATCCCCGAGACGCCGTCCTCGATCGAGACGGGCCGCCATCTCAGGATCGGCATCCACGACATCGACGAAGCGCTGCCCGGCCTGGTCGCGCCCACCGAATCCCATGTCGACGCGTTGCTGGCGTTCGCGGCAGATTGGGAGGCTCACGAGCCCCTCCTTATCCACTGCTGGGCGGGCATCAGCCGATCGACTGCGGCCGCCTTCATCACCGCCTGCGCCATCGCGCCCGCCGCCCCCGAAGCCGTCATCGCCCGGCGTCTGCGCGCAGCCTCCCCCACCGCCACCCCGAACCGGCGACTGGTGGCCCTGGCCGACGACCTGCTGAACCGACGCGGCCGCATGGTCGACGCGATTTCCGCGATCGGCCCAGGCGCCCACGCCACCCTGGCCCGGCCCTTCGATTTCCAGCTCGATTTTACCGAGACGTATAAGTATTGACACGGATTAAGAATTCCACAAACAACTGACTTGAAACAAAAAAGCATCTGCAAACAGATCGCGCTCAGCGCGAGTTCCGAAATTTGCCACGATCAAACTTTAGTCCCGGCCGATACCGGAGTAACCAATGATGACACCAGAAGTTTCAAAGAGTTACGTTTCATCCGGCGGCAGCCGCGGCGCGCCCCGGCGCGAAATCGTCCAGCCCGTAGAGATCGGCCTCAACGCCGCCATCGTCGCCGTCCGTGAGGACGAGCCCGTCGTCCTCGTCGTGCGCGCGGAGGCGGAAAGCCGTAACGCCGTCGACGGCCTCCCCTTCGGCCCGTTCTCCCCGCTCGACCACCGCACGCTGGAGATGGGCCTGCGCAGCTGGGTCCACGAGCAGACCGGCCTGTCTCTCGGCTACACCGAGCAGCTTTATACGTTTGGCGACCGCGGACGCCATGCCCAGGCCGGCGATGTCGGCCCCCACATCGTCTCGATCGGCTACCTCGCGCTCAGCCAGGCCAGCAGCACCGCCGAGTTGCAGCGTGGCGCATGGCGCAGCTGGTACCATTTCTTTCCCTGGGAGGACTGGCGCAAAGGCAAGCCCGAGCTGCTCGACACGGAAATCGAGCCGCGCCTGCGCACGTGGATGCAGCTGCCCGAACGGCCATCAGAGATCCAGCGCCCGCTCGATCGGGAGGACCGCGTCAGGATCGCGTTCGGCACGAACGGCGCTGCCTGGGACGAAGAGCGGGTCCTCGACCGCTACGAATTGCTCTACGAGGCGGGCCTCGTCGAGGAGGCGCGCCGCGATGGCCGCGAGGCCGCCGGCGAATGGCCCGACCTGCCCCGGTTCGGCGGCGCCATGCGCTTCGATCACCGCCGCGTCCTCGCCACCGCCATCGGCCGCGTGCGCGCGAAGATCAAGTACCGTCCGGTGATCTTCGAGCTGATGCCCAACGAGTTCACGCTGTTCGAACTGCAGAAGACAGTCGAAGCCATCCTTGGCCCGCACCTGCACAAGCAGAACTTCCGTCGCCTCGTGGAGAGCGCCGGCCTGGTCGAGGCGACCGGCGAGGTCCGCACGCGCACCGGCGGCCGACCGGCCAAGTTGTTCCGCTTCCGTCGCGAGGTTCTGGTCGAGCGGCCGGCACCCGGCGTGCGCGTCAAGATCGGTCGGGGCTGACGGCGGCGGCGCTTCGGCGCCGCGAATGGCGCCGGCCCAGCGACTGTCTGCGAGACGATCTGAGTGACGAGCTCCGGGACGAGCCCCAACGTAGATGCATGACTGTTGTGTCGTAGAATTGTCATCGGACCCCGATCCACATCTGGTAAATCGGCCGAGGAAACCCTATTATCACCTAAGCCTGACAATGCTCCAATTGAGCATATGAACTGAACCAGCGGCCTCGGCCGAGTTTTTTCAGGCCCGCGATATGCTCAAACAGAGAATATCGCCCGATACGAGGTCGAGGAAAGTCGAGGAACGAGGAGGCTTGCCGATGGCCCAGCTTCAAACCAGCACCACCGCCCAGGGGAAGGGCGCGACGGAGCGGCATCGCAAGCTGCCGAAGCCGGAGCTGAAATTCACGCCCGAACTCGCACGCGAGATGGAGCCGCTTTACGCCCGCGTGAAGCACGTCGTCACGCCGATGGAGTGGCCGCACTACGCGCCCGCTCATCAAGGCGATCAACGAGCTCAAGAATGTCCGCAACGCGGTCATCCTGGCGCACAACTACATGACGCCGGAGATCTTCCACTGCGTCGGCGACTTCCGCGGCGACAGCCTGCAGCTGGCCAAGGAGGCCGCCCGCACGAAGGCCGACGTCATCGTCCAGGCCGGCGTGCACTTCATGGCCGAGACGTCGAAGCTGCTCAACCCGGACAAGACCGTGCTGATCCCGGATCTGCGAGGCGGGCTGCTCGCTCGCCGCCTCGATCACGGGCGCGGACGTCCGCGCGCTTGCGCGAGGCCTATCCCGGCGTGCCGGTCGTCACCTACGTCAACACGTCTGCCGACGTGAAGGCGGAGAGCGACATCTGCTGCACCTCGTCCAACGCGGTCAAGGTCGTCGAAAGCCTCGGCGTGCCCCGCGTGCTCCTGATCCCCGACGAGTTCCTGGCCAAGTACGTCGCAGACCAAGACCGACGTCGAGATCATCGCCTGGAAGGGCCACTGCGAGGTGCACGAGCGCTTCACGGCCGAGGAGCTGCGAGGCCTATGCGCAAGGCCGATCCCGGCACCAAGATCATCGCGCATCCCGAGTGCCCGCCCGACGTGATCGAGGCCGCCGACTTCACGGGCTCGACGGCGGCCATGATCGACTGGGTGAAGGACAAGCAGCCCCGCAAGGTGCTGCTCGTCACCGAGTGCTCGATGTCGTCGAACGTCGCGGCGGAAGTGCCGGACGTCGAGTTCGTCCGCCCGTGCAACCTGTGCCCGCACATGAAGCGGATCTCGCTCGGAGGCTATTCTCGACAGCCTGCTCGAGATGAAGCACGAGGTCACTGTCGATCCCGCCGTCGCGGAGAAGGCGCGCCGCGCGGTCGAGCGGATGGTCAACCTGACGAACTGAACGTCTTACACACGACAAGGGGCGCCGCGACCAGTCGGCGCCCCTTGGTAAAACCGGGGACGGAGAATGGGTCCACCCGCCATTTTCCAGCCTACCCCGCCAACCCGTCCGATGAGCCGATGAGAAAATGGTGGGTGTCCCCATTTTCAGGAGCGCGGGCGTGATGGCGCAGCCGGGCGGCATCGTGATCGTGGGCGGCGGACTTGCCGGCCTCTTCACCGCGTTGAAGCTCGCGCCCGCGCCCGTCACCGTTATCACCGCGGCGCCACTTGGCGAGGGCGCGTCGAGTGTGTGGGCGCAAGGCGGCATCGCCGCCGCCGTGGGCGAGGGCGACACGTCAGAGGCGCACGCGCTCGACACCATTGCGGCCGGCGCTGGCATCGTGGACGAGGCGATCGCGCGGATGGTCGCAAGCGAGGCGCCCGAGCGCATCCGTGATCTGCTGCGCTATGGGGTGCCGTTCGACCGCGACCTCGATGGCCATTTCGTCTTGTCGCGGGAAGCCGCGCACTCCGCCAAGCGGATCGTGCGCGTCTCGGGCGACCGCGCGGGCGCTGCCATCATGCAGGCCTTGATCGCGACCGTGCGCGCCACGCCGTCGATCCGCGTGCTTGAGGGGTGGGAAGCCGTCGAGTCTGTCGCACGTCGAGACGCTTCGGGCCGATCCGACGGATCTGTCGGTCAGCGCCGCCCACGTCGATGACATCAAGCGCCGCGATGCGTGTTCCGGCCGCCGCCGTCGATCTTCGCGACCGGCGGCGTCGGCCAGCTCTACGCCGTCACGACCAATCCCGCCAACGGCCGTGGCGCAGGGCTTCGCCATCGCGCGCCGACGCCGGCGCTGGTGCTTGCCGACGCCGAGTTCGTCCAGTTCCATCCGACCGCCATCGACGTCGGCCTCGATCCGGCCCCGCTTGCCAGCGAAGCGCTGCGCGGCGAAGGCGCGATCCTCGTCAACCGCGACGGCCGCCGCTTCATGCCGGCGTATCATCCCGACGCCGAACTCGGCCCTCGCGACGTCGTCGCGCGCGCCGTGTTCCGCGAGCTCCAGGCGGGCCGCGGCGCCTTCCTCGACTGCCGCAACGGCGATCGGCGAAGCACTTCGCGACCGCCTTTCCCGACGGTCTACGCTCACTGCCAGCGCGCCGGCATCGATCCCGTCGACCGACCTCATCCCCGTCGCGCCCGCCGAGCATTACCACATGGGCGGCATCGCGACCGACGCCCACGGCCGCACCAACGCCCCCGGCGTCTACGCGGTCGGCGAGGTCGCCTCGACCGGCCTGCATGGCGCCAACCGCCTCGCGTCCAACTCGCTGCTCGAAGCCGTCGTGTTCGGCGCCCGCGTCGCCGAGGACGTGATCGCTAACGTGGGATCACCCGGTCCGTGCGTCGTCGATGAGCGATCGAACCCGAAACTGCCGTTCGTGGCGCTCACCGCGCCGAGCGTCCAGGACCGACTGCGGCGCCTGCGCGCGACGATGACCGCCAACGTCGGCGTCGAGCGCACGCACGAGAGCCTCACGGCCGCGCTGCGCGAGCTGTCGGCGATCGCGTCGTCGCAGGAACTGTCGCCCGCCTTCAGTTATATGCACATCGCCGCCGAATGCATCGCCGCCGCCGCCCTGGCCCGCGAGGAAAGCCGCGGCGGGCATTACCGCACGGACTGTCCCAGGACGCGCGCGGATCTCGCGCAGCGCAGCCGGTTCACCTACAGCGACATTCAGCGCATCATGGATGACATCGCCCCCACGCCCCGGGGCGATGCCTGACCCGGAGCGCGCTGCGCCTCACGCTGGCGCGCCAGCCGCGTTCCGCCGCGCGCGCGCAATGAAATAAGCGCCCAGCGCGATCATCGGCAGCGAATAGGCGATGCCCGGCGTCAGGATGCCGGTCGTCAGGTAGTGCGCGGGATCGGGCTGGCGGAAGAATTCCGAGAACGAGCGCGCCAGCCCATAGCCGACGAGAAACGTGCCGACCGTCAGCCCCGGCGACTTCAGCGCGCCCTTGCGGTGCGTCAAGAACCGCAGCACGAGGAACAGCACGAGCCCTTCCAGCACCGCCTCGTAGAGCTGGCTCGGATGCCGGGGCGTCGGCTCGATCGTGGGATACTCGTAGCGCGCGGCGGGAAACACCATCGCCCACGAAACGCTCGTCGGCCGCCCGAACAACTCGCCGTTGATGAAATTCGCAATCCGGCCGAAGAACAGCCCGATCGGCACCGCCGCCGCGCACAGATCCATCACGCTCCACGGCAGGTAACCGTTGCGCTTGGCGAACAGCCACGTCGCCACACCGCATCCCACCAGCGCGCCGTGGAAGGCCATGCCGCCCTTCCAGACCGCCACCACCTCGAGCGGCCGCGTCAGGTAATAGCCCGGCTCATAGAACAGCACGAACCCGAGCCGCCCGCCGACGATCACCCCGACCGTCATATAGAGCAGCAGATCGTCGACCCGCTCGACCGGAAACGGCGCGGCACCGCCCGACCACAGCATCGGCTCCGCCAACAACCGGCGGATATAGAGCCAGCCCAGCACCAGCCCGGTCAGGTAGGCGAGCCCGTACCACTTCACCACGAACGGCCCGAGCGCGATCGCGACCGGATCGATGTTCGGAAAGGCAATCGCCAAAAAGCTCATGTCGGCAGCGTCCCCTCGCACCCAACCCGATCCGGGCATCCGCGCCGGACTAGGCTTCCTGCCCGCCGCGATGTCAATGCGGGCGATCCGCGCTCGCCCGCCGCACGCCTGCACCGCAACCAAGCCCACCCGGCCCGCTTGTGATGGCACGGCCGCCGCACCATAGTAGAAGGTAACCCCTGGCGAGACCGCTCGCCCCCACATACGCTGGCGCCGGCGCCTGACGGTGGCGCAGCGGCCGCAGCTGAGGATTTCCGCCATGACGCAAAGCTCCAACCGCATCCTCGACGATCTCTCTCGCCTCATGACCGACGTCGCCGGCGCCGCACAAGGCGCGCGCCGAGAGGTGGAGACCGTGATGCGCGGACAGATCGAACGCATGCTGCAGGGCATGGATCTCGTCCGCCGCGAGGAGTTCGAGGCCGTCAAGGCAATGGCGGAGAAGGCGCGCGAGGAAAACGAGCGGCTCGCCGAGCGGATTGCCGCCCTCGAGCGCCAGCACACCGTCGACCACTGACGCGGACGCCCGCACGCGCAGCGTCGGCCGTGTAAACGCCCAATGGCCGCAGTCCACAGCCTTTTGGACGCCTGTCCACGGCTTATCCCCACAGCCTGTGCAATTGTGACCCCTGTTCCCGAACTCGCCACTTTGTTGGTGGAGAAGCATCCTCACGGTTCGTGCCAACCTTGCGAACTCGTGACCCCGCAATGCTTGGGTCTCGGCGCACGACGGCCACGGCCGCCGCGCCGGCACGGTCGCAAAGCTACGGCTGCCGCGGGACATTTGCAGGAACACGCAAGGATCGACGCATGGCTTCTTCGCAGCAAGGCTACGACCGCGTGACCAATCCGATCGACCTCGTCGAGCAGATTGCCGCGAGCCACGACTGGGCGTGCGATCGCACTGGCGAGGACGAGTTGACGTTGATCGTCGCGGGCACCTTCACCGACTACCACGTCTCGCTCAACTGGCGCGACGACCTGGAGGCGCTGCACCTGGCCTGCGCCTTCGAGTTCAAGGCGCCAGACAACAAGCACAACGAGATCTATCGCCTGCTCGCCCAGATCAACGAGCAACTCTGGCTCGGGCACTTCGATTTCTGGACGCAGGAAGGCCTGATCATGTTCCGCCACGCGCTCGTCCTGAACGGCGCCGTCGTGGCGCCGGCCCAGTGCGAGGCGATGCTGCGCGCGGCTCTGGAAGCGTGCGAGCGCTATTACCAGGCGTTCCAGTATGTGGTCTGGGCCGGTAAGCCGAGCCGAGAAGCGCTCGTCTCGAGCATGTTCGAGACCGAAGGCCAGGCTTGAGGCGCGGGAGCGGGGCCATCCCCTGCTCCCTACGACCTAATCCCTGCTGCCTGGGTTATCTGCCTTCCCGCCACCAAGCGAGCGCAAGCAGGAACAGCAGCGCCGACAGAGCCGCTAGTCCCGTGAACATCGGCGTCAGTTTGACGCCGCGCGTCACGAACGCCTCGCGATCCTTGAGCCCCAGCCAGCCCGAGCCCGCCAGCACACGCGCGCTCGACAGCAGCGAGACACGCGGAACCTCGACCGAGGCGGGATCGGCGCTCGACAGCAGTCCCCCGCTCTTGGTCCAGAACGTGCCCCCGCCGGTCGCCTCCACCAGCCCCTTGAGCTTGGCGTCGGACGCCGTCACCTCGCTCATCTCGAGCGGATCGGAAATGCCGGCATGCGCGACCGCAGTCAGCATGCCCGACGGCGCCCGCGTCTGCAGCTTGTAGAGACCCGGGAGCAACACATCGACCGTGGTCCGCCACACGCCCGGGCCCGCTGGCTCCAGCGTGATGTCGGTGTTCTCGCCACCCGGCGCCGACATCTCCACGGTCGGGATGCGATCCTCCATCGAGCGCCGCTCGACCGTGAGCTTGAGCCCGTGCGCCGAGGCGATCAGCCGCTCCTCTTCGAGATCCGGCTCTTTCATCAGCCAGTGCGACAGCCGTCGCAGCAGGTCCGTGTGCGGCCCGCCGCCCTCGAAGCCGCGCGCCCAAAGCCAGGCGTGATCGGAGGTCAGCAGCGCCACACGACCCTTGCCCTTGCGATCGAGTACCAGCAGCGGCCGGTTGCCGGCCCCGCTCATGACGATGCGGCCGCGATCGGGCTGCACCTCGACCTGGCGGAACCACCGGCCCCAGGTCGGCTCGGCCTTGGGATCGGCCGCCAGCCCCGGCAGATCGAACGTCACGGGGTGGCGCAAGCCATCGCCCGACACGCGCGCGCGGAACGGCTGTTCCAGAAGCCGCCCCGTCGGCGACACCGGCAGCACGGCGGCAAGCGGCGTCCGGTAGAGCGAGAACCGTCCCGCGTAATCGTCGCCCGCAGCCACCAGCAGCGCACCACCGTGCGCCTCCACGTAGCGCGCGATGTTGTCGTAGTAGAGCAGCGGCAGAATTCCGCGATGCTGGTAGCGATCGAAGATGATCAGGTCGAAGTCGTTGATCTTCTCCGAGAACAGCTCACGCGTGGGAAACGCGATCAGCGACAGCTGGTTGATCGGCGTGCCGTCCTGCTTCTCCGGCGGCCTGAGAATGGTGAAGTGCACGAGGTCGACCGCCGCGTCCGACTTGAGCAGGTTGCGCCACGTCCGCTCGCCCGCATGCGGCTCGCCCGATACCAGCAGCACGCGCAAATTCTCGCGCACGCCTTCCGCCGTCACCACGATGCGGTTATTGACCGGTGTCAGCTCGCCCGGCGCCGTCTCCAGCTCGATCTCGAGCACGTTCTGGCCCGCGTGCGGGAACATCATCGGCACCGTGATGCGCCGGTCGATCGTCGTCCGCCGCGTCTCGTCGGGCCGGCCCTCGCGGCGGATGCGCAACGTCACCTGTTCGCTCGCCCGCCCACGCCGCCCGCTCTCGCGCACCGCAAGCTCGATGTCGCGCGTGGAGCCGACCAGCGAATACTTCGGCGCCTTGATGATCTCGATGCGCCGGTCGAACTCGTCGGGCGCACCCGTCAACAGCGCGTGCACCGGCGCATCGAAGCCCAGCGCTTGGGGATGCTTGACGATGTCGTGCACCTGCCCGTCCGTCACCAGGATTACACCGGCGATGCGATCAGGCGGCGTATTGGCCAGCGCCCCATTGAGATCGGCGAACAGGTTCGTGCCCGACGTGCCCTCGCGCGGTCGCCCGCCCGTCACCCACTTCACTTCCAGGTTCGGGATCTTCTTCAGCTTCTCCTCGAGGTCGGCCCTGACCGCGCGCGCCTGCTCGGGCCGCTTGGCCAGCGTCTGACTCGTGCTCTCGTCGATCACCACGATGGCGACGTTGGCGAGGCTCTCGCGCTCCTCCTCGCGCAGCGTCGGGTTGGCGAGCGCACCGATCAGCGCGGCCAGCGCCAGGCCGCGCAGAAGCGCGCCGCGCGAGCGGCGCAACAGCAGCACCCCCAGCAGCAGGACCGCCAGCGCCACCGCCGCCCAGAACACGGGCGGGGGCACCATCGGCGCGATGTCGATCGACCACTTGTCCATCATCTGTCCTTACCGGGTCGCACCGCCTGCCCCGTCCCGGGCGCAGTACGTCCCTCCTTCACTGGCCGAGCCGCTCCAAGAGCGCCGGCACGTGCACCTGATCGGCCTTGTAGTTTCCGGTCAGCGCGTACATCACGATGTTGATGCCGGTCCGGAAGGCGTGCTCGCGTTGCGGCTCGCCGCCGGGCACCGTCGGATAGAGCGGCCGCCCGCTCTGATCGAGCGCCCAGGCCGAGGCGAGGTCGTTGGGCGTCACCAGCAGCGAGCTGACGCCGTCGGATCGCCGCGCCCGCCGGCCCTGCGCACTGTTGGGATCGACCTCGGCCTCAACCCACAGTTGCCCGCCGTCCCAGCGCCCCGGAAACGACCGCAACAGATAGAACGACTTCGTCAGCACGTGGCCTTCCGGCACCGGCTCGAGCCGCGGAATGTCGAGCCGCCCGAGCAGCCGCTGCAAGGGCGTCGTCCCGCCCGACAGCGGCAGACCCGACGGCAGGCCGAGCCCATAGTCCTTGGTGTCGAACACGATCATGCCGCCCTGCTTCATGTAGGCGTCGATCTTGTTGAGCGTCACGTCGGAAAGCGTCCGCGCATCCGGCAGCACCGGCCAGTAGAGGATCGGGAAGAACGCGATCTCGTCGTTGAGAATGTCGACGCCGAACGGCTCACCCGGCTCCACCGCCGTCCGCCGGCGCAACTGCTGGCCGAGACCCGAAAGCCCAAGCCGGCTGGTCTCGTCGATCGTGCCGTTGCCCGTCAGCACGTAGCCGATCGTCACCTTGCCCGTGGCAAGCTGCGCGATCGTCTCCGGCCCGCGCGCCGAAGAGCCGCGCGCGTTTTGTGCAAATGCAGGTCCAGCAGCGCTGAGGAAGATCGCCAAAACGGCGATGCCACCGGCACCAGCCAGCAGCACCAAGCCTGCCGCGCCCGACGCCGGCGTCCGCGCGCGGCCGCGACCGAGGAGACCGGCCAGCAACCCGCCCAAAAGCAGCACGGCGACGATGTCGGTGAAGATCAGGCCGAGCGCGGCACTCAACAGCGCCGGTTTCAGCGGACGCGCCGTCTCGCTCTCGTATCCGCGCCGCTCCAGTCCGGCCGGCAGGCCGGCGAGTGGGTTCAGCGTCGACTGCGGCGTCAACACGTTGATCGCGCGGGGGCTGCCCGCGGGCCCGTAGTAGCCCGGCGGGTTGTCGAGTGACGGCACGATCTTGCCCAGTTGCGCCGCCGCGATCGGTTGTGCCGTCGGCGGCGGGCTCGCCAGCACGCCGAAGCCGTCGAGCGTCTGCGTCGGTGACAGGACGTTGGCCGTTTCCGCCGTGCGCACCGCCTCGGTGGTGGCCGCGACCGTCGCCTCGCCACCCGCAGCACCCGACGCCTGGCTGAGCGTGGAGATCCTGCGCAGCATCTCCACGAACAGGCCCGACAGCGGCAAATTCGACCACTCCGAGTTGGCGGTGACGTGGAACAGGATCAGCCGCCCGTCGCCCCGCCGCTCCGCTGTCACCAGCGGCGTGCCGTCCTTGAGCCGCGCCCACACCTGCACGGTATTCGTCAGCCGCGCGGGATCGGCCAGCACCTGCCGCGTCACGCGCACGTCCTCCGGCACCTGCAAGCCCGCAAACAGGCTCGCCTCGTCGAATGTCGCTAGCGGCTGCGGCGTCGACCAACTGAGCGCGCCGCCCAGTGCCCGGCCGCCCACGCGCAGCGCCACCGGCAGCAGATCGTCGCCGCCCTTTTCCAGACGCGGGCCGGCAAAGCGTACCAACACGCCGCCCTTCTTCACCCAGTCATCGACCCGATCGCGCACATTGCCCGAAAGCGTGCCGATATCGGCCAGCATCAGCGCCGTGATGTTGCGCTTCAACAGCGTGTCGATCCCCGTCGCCAGATTCGCATCGTGATCGACGATCACCTCCGAGAACGGCGCAAGCGCGCGTTCCACGTAATAAAGCGATCCCAGCAGCGGCTGCGCCTGCTCCAGGCTCTCGCCCGTCAACAGCCCGATCCGCTGCCACTGCGAGCGCGCGTCGAGCAGGCTCACAGCGCCCGCCGCCCGCTCTCCGGCGACCTCCACGCGCGTCACCTGGTTCCTGAGCTCGAGCGGCAGTTCGAACGTCGCCGACGCCGCACGCTCCCGCGCGCTGAGACGGAACGGCACCTCGCCGAGCCTCTGCCCGCGTGCGGAAAACGCGTGCAGCATGCCGTCCCTGACACCGCCGTCGGCGCGCAGGACCGTCGCCTGCAGCTTGCCGCCGCTGGTCAACCCGGCCGCCACGCCCAAGGCCTCCATGCCCGCACCGGCCTCGATCAGAACCATCGCACCCCCGCCCGACAGCTGCGCAAGCTTGGCGCCGAAGTCGCGACCCTCGCCGTCGTGATCGATCCCGTCGGTCAGCCACACCACGTTCGCCGCCGCGCCCGACGGCGTCGACTGCAACGTTTTTTCCAGCGCCGCGAGCAGCGCCGCCCGCTCCGGCTTGAAGGGCTGAGGCAGCAGCGCCGCCGCCGTCGCACGCGCCTGTCCGGGCGCTTCGACCCGCAGCGTCGTGCTCTTTGCCGCCCGGGCTGTCGCCGCCACGACCACCGGCCGGCTCTGCGCCTCGGCTTCGCTGACGATACGATCGATCATGCGCTGGCGCTCCGCCCAGCGCGCGCCGGACGTCCAGCCGTTGTCGACGACGATCACCACCGGACCTTCGCCCCGCAGCGCGGCCTGGCGGTTCGGATTGAGGATCGGCTCGGCCAGCGCCAGGATGACCAGCGCCGCGGCCAATAGCCGGATCAGCATCAGCCACCACGGTGTCTTGGCCGGCGTCTTCTCGGGATTTTCGAGCCCGACCAGGATGCGCGTCGGCGGGAACGCGATCTGCCGCGGCCGCGGCGGCACCGTGCGCAACAGCCAGTAGATGATCGGCAGTGCAAGCAGGCCCGCCAGCAGCGCGGGATTGAGAAACACCAGGGCGCCAATGCTCATGCCGGCACCTCCCTTGCAGGCGCAGCCTTGTCCGCACCCGCCGCTGCGCCGGCAGCCGCACCAGACCAGCGATAGTCCCCTGCCGCGCCCTGCATCCGCATCAGCAGCGTGAGCAGGGGCTCGACCGCCGGCCGGTCGGTGTGATGCACCAGGAACGACCAGCCCAGCCGCTGCGCATGCGCCGTGATGGCCGCGCGATGAGCTTCGAGCTTGGCCCGATAGAGCGGCCTCAGGCTTTCCACGCGATCCGCCAGCCAGCGATCGCTTCCTTCAAGACCCATGAACTCCGCGCGCCCCTCGTAGGGCAGCGTCTCCTCGGCGGGATCGAGCACCTGCACGAGATGCCCGCCCACGCCCTCGCCCGCGAGCACCGACAGCCGCTCCGTGATGACCTCGATCGGATCCAGGAAATCGGAAAACAGCACAGCCCCTGAAAACCGCGGCAGCTTGACCGCCGGCGGCAGGCTCACTGCGTAGCTGGCCTCGCCCGCATGCGCGGCCAGCGCCTCCGCGAAACGCTGCGTCGCACGCCGGCTGGCCAGTGGCGGCAACAGCCCCATCAGCGCCACGCGCTCCCCGCCGCGCACCAGCAGGTCGGCCAGCGCCAGCATCAACACGATGCCGCGGTCGCGCTTCGTCGCCACGCCAAGGTCGGCGAAATTCATCGACGCCGAGACATCGGCCCACAGCGACACCGTGTGCGCCGCCTCCCATTCGCGCTCGCGCACGTAGAGATGGTCGGACGACGCCGAGCGCCGCCAGTCGATCGTCTGCGCGGCATCGCTCGTCTGGTACTGCCGGAACTGCCAGAACGTCTCGCCCGGGCCGGCGCGCCGACGCCCATGGATGCCATGCGCAACGGTGCTCGTCACCCGCGACACTTCCATCATCAGGTCGGGCAGCACGTCGGCGACGCCCTGCGCTTCGCCCTGCAACGGCAGCACGCTCGCATCCGTGCGATGCGCGCCGCGCGCCGCCGCATCCCGCCGGGAAACTTGCGCACCAAAAAGGGCCATGTGGCGGGCTACTCCAGCACCTCGGCAAGCCGCCGGATCACCTCGCCGATCTCCTGGCCCTCAGCGCGGGCCGTGAAGGTCAGCGCCATGCGATGCTTGAGCACGGGTTCGGCAAGCTGGATCACGTCGTCGATCGAGGGTGCGAAGCGGCCGTCGATCAGCGCCTTGGCGCGCACAGCGAGCATCAGCGCCTGCGAGGCGCGCGGACCGGGCCCCCACGCCACGAGCCGGTCGGTGTCCGCATTGGAGCCCGTGCCCGGACGCGCGGAGCGCACCAGTTGAAGGATCGCCTCGACCACTTTGTCGGGTACCGGGATCTGGCGCACCAGCCGCTGCATCGCGATCAGATCCTGCGGACCGATGATCGCCTCCAGCCGGCGCTCCTCCGAGCCCGTCGTCGAGAACAGCATCCGCCGCTCGGCCGCCAGGTCCGGATAGCTGACATCGACTTGCAGAAGGAAGCGGTCGAGCTGCGCTTCGGGCAGCGGATAAGTGCCCTCCTGCTCCAGCGGATTCTGCGTGGCCAGCACGTGGAACGGCGAGGGCACGTCGTGGCGCTGGCCGGCGACGGTCACGTGATGCTCCTGCATCGCCTGCAGCAGCGCCGACTGCGTCTTCGGGCTGGCGCGATTGATCTCGTCGGCCATCAGCAGCTGTGTGAAGATCGGCCCCTTGATGAACCGGAACTGGCGCTGCGCGCCTGGCGTTTCCTCCAGGACTTCCGTGCCCGTGATGTCGTAGGGCATGAGGTCCGGCGTGAACTGGATGCGCTTGGCTTCCAGGCCCAGAACCTTGCCCAGCGTCTCCACCAGCAGCGTCTTGGCGAGGCCCGGCACGCCGATCAGCAGGCAGTGGCCGCCCGCCAACAGCGTGACGAGCGTGCGCTCGATCACCACATCCTGTCCGAAGATGACGGAGCCGGCGGCCTGATGGACACGTTGCATGCGCTCCGCGGCCGCTTCCAGGCGTGGCACGATGGTCTGGTCTGTTTCGATGACGGTGCTCATGGGATCCGACTATAGGCCTCGCCGTTGAAGTCAGGAACAGTGCGGGTTTGAAATTGGTCAGATTATGAAGAAGAGTTGATCGTCCGTCGCGTCCAATCGACCAGAGATGGGGCGCCGGCGACGCCAGCGCAATGAGGTGAGGCACATGGAGGCAGACGCACCCCGGGGCGACACCGGACGCGCGAGCATTGCCGGGATCGAGGCCCTGCTCAAGGCCCAGTCGGAAACGGGCCCCGCGCCCGTCGAAAAATGGAATCCGCCCTACTGCGGCGACATCGGCATGGCGATCCGCGGCGACGGCGTCTGGATGTACCAGGGCTCGCCCATCGGCCGCATGCCCCTGGTCAAGCTGTTCGCCCGCGTCCTGCGCCGGGACGCCGACGGCCGCCACTACCTCGTGACCCCCGCCGAGAAGGTCGATGTCGCGGTCGCAGACGCCCCCTTCCTCGCCGTCGAAATGCAACTCGAGGGCGAGGGGCGCGGCCAGACCCTGACGTTTCGCACCAACGTCGACGATATCGTCTCGGTCGGCCCAGACCATCCCCTGCGCTTCTGCGAGGAGGCCGACAGCGGCGGCCTGAAGCCCTATGTACGTGTGCGCGGCCGCCTGGAGGCCCTGGTCACCCGGGCGCTCTACTACGACCTGGTCGAGTTGGCCGTCCCCCTCGACGACAGCACAGACCGGCTGGGGCTCTGGTCCCGCGGCGCCTGTTTTCCCCTCGAGCCGTCCCCCTGACGCCACCCCCGCCGAGGGGCCGGAGCGCAATGCGCGCCGAACAGCCCCGTGAGCGAAAAAACTACTTAAATCGATAGTCCTGCCGGAAGCTGCGCTGATCCACGGTCGCCCCCTCGGGCGGCTGCGGAAAGCGCACGCGGCGCACCGCACCCAGGGCGGCCTCCTCCAGCCGTGCATTTCCGCTCGAGTCCGCCACACGGACCGCATCGAGCCCGCCCCGGCGGCCGATCACGAACACCACCGCGACCCGGCCCCGCCCCTTCACCGGCTTTGGCGGCGAACCCTGCAGCAGGCGCGCCACCTCGCGACCGAAGGCCTGCAAGGCCCCCGGGCTCGCCGCCTGTACCTGCGCTGCACCAGCCCCCACGACACCGGAGGACACCGAAGCCGCCTGCGATGCTGCAGCCGCCATACCGGCCTCTCGCGGCGGCATTGACAGCTGATGTGCCGCTGGCACGGCCTCCGGCGGCTTCGTTAGCATCGCGGCCTCTGCGACAGGCTCCGCAATTGGCTCCGGCTTCGATTGAACGTCGTTCCTGATGGCCTCCAGCATGGGCTCCACCGGGCTCTCGACCGCCGCATCCGGCCGGGGCACCGTCTCAGGCCGATCCAGCACCGTCTCGGCCTCGACCGGTGGCGCCTCGCGCACGGCCGCCAGCTCGGCCATCGGCTCCGGCTGGCGGTCCATCGTCTCGGTCGCGGGATCCTGCAGCGATCCCGTCTGTACCGGCGCCGATGCGACAGCGGCCTCGGCCGGCACGCCTGCCTCGCCGCCCGCCAGCGCGACGGCCGGCACGATCTCCACCGCGATCGCTTCCAGCCGGTCGCCCGCCCCGCCGATGCGCGCATCCGGCGTCGGCCACAGCACGGCGGCCACGGCCCCGTGCCCGATCACGGCCGCGACCAGCGCTCCGATCCAAGCCCCCCTCTCCGGGAGCGGGCGCGGCACCGCGAGCGGCGCATGCACGGCCGGCGCCGCGGCATGTGACGCCTCGGGGACACTGTTCGGATCGGGTCGGCCGTCGAGCATGATGAGCCGATTACACCCTCTGGGCCTGCCGCGCAGTGGGCCTTAAGCCACACCCGGGCGCCGTTTGAAGCCCTTCGGCAGCTCCGCCTCCTTGCGGCCCGCATAGATGCACGACAGCTTCACGCCGGTCGTCTGCTCCTTGACGGAGGCCAGCGAGGCCGGCGTCGTCGGCACGCATGTGAGGCAGGCGTTCTTCATGGTCTCCAGCGGCGGCTCGCCCTTGATCGCCTCGACCACCGGGATCGCAGCATCGATCCTGGCTTTCGGCCCACGCGCCACCACGACCACCGTGCCCTCCGATCCCGTCACGCCGCCGCCGCCCACGTGCACGGCATCGAGCCCGAACAGCACCTTCATCGCCGTGATCTCGGTGACCACCTTGGCGTTGATCATCGGCATCATGCCGATCTTCTGGCCCGTGTGATAATAGAGATTGTCGTGCCCGAGCTGGTTGCACGCGGCCTTGACCGACGCGACCATCTTTTCCAGCCCCACCGGCACGATCAGCTTCACGCCGCGCCCCGAGATGAAGCCGTAGGCAAAGCCGATCGTCCCGCAGCCGTGATGCGCGCAGAACACGCCCGCGTTGCCCTCCGCATCGACGGCATTGGCGCCCTTGATGAAAATCGTGCCTGGCCCGCCCGGCTCGAGCACCTTGTCCATCATCGGCGCCGGCGGGATCACCTTGCCCCGGTCGAGCACGATCATGGGCCCCTTCTCGTCGGGCGCCGTCTGGCACATCACGCCGTTGAACATGTGCCCGGACAGGAACGTGCCGCGCCCGCGGCCTTCGGGAAAGCGCCCCATCAACTCCTCGGCGACGTAGACGTTGGTGGAACCGTGCGCGACAACAATCAGATCGTCCTTGAGTGCGTGCCGCACCTCCGGCAGCGCCGCCACCGCCTTGCCGATCAGCCGCTTGGATTCGGCCGGCGTGAACGCGAATGCAGCGCGCACCTCGTCCGCACTATCGATCGCGCCGTTCATCTGGCTCATGGGAGTTCCTCCGGACGTTTCTGTAGGGCTGACCGGCGTCGCCAATAGGCGCGCCGCAGGTTCGGCGCGCATCCTCGCCGTTCACGCCGCGTCGGGCAAGCCGGCGTGAAAAATGGGGACGGCATTGAGCGGACCCGCCGCGCACATTCGTCTGTGCCCTCATTCTAAATGGAACCGTCCCCAATTTTCCGCCCGCCGTGGAAATGTCCGCCCATTCGCCCCGCTTACCGGCTGCCTCCACCAAAAGGGTGATGCGCGCGGCGCCCGGCGGCGTCTAGGCTCGGTTCGCGCGGTGCGGGTTGCGGCAACGCACAGGCGGCTACGAGTTCACCACGAGTTGCCGGCGATCAAGGGAATGCTGCACTTTCCGGCATTCGGCAGCCAGGCGTCTCACGCCTGCGGATACTTGGTGCGGAACGGATTGAGGGGGCCCCATGTCGTTATTTCCACTCGTCATCGACTTGAGCAACCTCACCACGTCTGACGGCTTCATCATCCAGGGCGACGCGACCGGGGACCAGGCCGGCTATAGCGTCGCCTCGGCCGGCGACGTCAATGGGGACGGCATCGACGACCTGATCGTCGGCGCGCGATTGGGCGACAACGGCGGAGGCGATGCAGGTGAAGCCTACGTCATCTACGGCGCGGCGGGCGGGCTCGCCAACATCGACCTCTCGACCCTGACCGCCGCGCAGGGCTTCATCATCCAGGGCGACGCGGCGGGCGACCAAGCCGGCACCAGCGTCGCGTCGGCGGGCGACGTCAACGGCGACGGTATCGACGACCTGATCGTCGGCGCACTGTTTGGCGACAACGGTGGCTCAAGCGCCGGCGAGGCCTACGTCATCTACGGCGCCGCGGGTGGCCTCGCCAACATTGATCTCACGACCCTGACCACCGCGCAGGGTTTCATCATTCAGGGCGACGAAGTGATCGACAACGCAGGCCACAGCGTGTCGTCGGCGGGCGACGTCAATGGCGACGGTATCGACGACTTGATCGTCGGCGCGCCCAATGGCGACAATGGCGGCGATAGAGCAGGCGAAGCCTATGTGATCTATGGCAAAACGGGTGGGCTCGCGAACATCGACCTCACCACGCTGACCGCTGCGCAGGGCTTCATCATTCAGGGCGATAGCGCTGGTGACAGAGCCGGCTGGAGCGTCGCGGGGGCGGGCGATGTCAACGGCGACGGCATCGGCGACGTGATCGTCGGTGCGCTGTTCGGCGACAACGACGGGGTCGCCGCTGGCGAGGCCTATGTGATCTACGGTGCGGCGGGCGGATTACCAGACATCGATCTCTCTACGCTGTCTGCTTCCCAAGGCTTCAAAATTCAAGGCGATATTCCAGGCGATCGGGCAGGACACAGCGTCGCCACGGCGGGAGACGTCAACGGCGACGGCATCAACGATCTGATCATAGGTGCGGTCAACGGCGACAACGGCGGAAGCGAGGCAGGTGAAGCCTACGTCATCTATGGCAAGGCGGGCGGCCTATCGAACATCGACCTCAGAACCCTGACGGCCGCGCAGGGGTTCATCATCCAGGGTGATGCGGCGAGCGATCAGGCCGGTACCAGTGTTGCGGGGGCGGGAGATGTCAATGGTGACGGCATCGACGACCTGATCATCGGTGCACGTCTGGGCGACAACGGCGGGTCGAACGCCGGAGAAGCCTATGTCATTTATGGCAAATCCGGCGGTCTGGCAAACATCGACCTGACCTTTCTGACGGCCGCGCAGGGTTTCATAATCCAGGGCGATGCTGCGGGCGACTTCGCCGGCACATCCGTCGCGGCGGCCGGCGATGTCAACGGCGACGGCATCGACGATCTGATCGTCGGAGCAAACGGCGGTGACAACGGCGGCACCGACGCCGGTGAGGCGTATGTCATATACGGGCGGCGCGCTCCGCTTTTCACGACTGGCTCAGACACGGTCGACTTGAACAACTTCAATCTGGCGCTTTATGACGTCGGGGAAGCGACGGATGCTCTTGCCGGCGACGATCATGTGACCTTGAGCGAGACGCAGAACGTCGGCGGTCTCTTCAACGGTGGCGCGGGCGCGGACACGATCATCGGCTCGGCTAATGATGATGCGGTGCGAGGCGGCGAAGATGCCGATGAGATACATCTGGGGGCCGGAAACGATGTGTTTCGCGGGCTTTCTGCTCATTTCGTCCCCGGCGAGGTCATCGACGGTGGCGAGGACACCGACACCCTGCGGATCGAGGGCGGCGGCACTGTCGACCTGACCGGCGTCACGATCGTCAACATCGAGAACATCCAGCGAACCTCGGGTGCCGGAACGACGCTCATCGTCGCCGACGCGGCGACCGCGGCCCTCGTTACGGGCTCAAGCACCAACGACATCGTCCAGATCGCCAGCGGCAGCGTCTCGGAGGCCCTCGTCGCCGACCTGATCCTGAATGCGGGCGTGGAACGCATCGAATGGTCGATCCCGGGATTCGCGTCCGCAGTGGAGGCCGTGCCCGACGGTCTCGGTGGCTTCATCATCTCCTACGACGACGGCGACGACCTGAAGCCGTGGGATACGATCGACGCCCAATACGACAGCCTCGGCCGCAAGGTCGCGCAGACCAACGACTACGACTTCCCGGGGCCCGAGGGCGGCATCACATCGAACTACACCTTCGATCCCGCGACGGGGTTCGCGACGACGATCGTCCATACCGACGGTCACCTGCAGCGCACGTTCTCCACCATCACGACGACTCTGGAGAACGGCGTCGTCACCAAGGTCGATACGGTCAACGACAACGACACGCTCGTGGAGCAGTTCTTCACGGCCGGGGTCATCACATTGGAGCGCACGACCGACACCTCGAGCGCCAACGCCGGCAAGCCCTGGCTCTACCAGGACCGCGAGTATGACGGCGGCGTGACGCAGATCTTCCGCACGTTCTGGGACGCAGGCGTCAACGGCGGCGGCCAGCACGTCGTTGGCACGGCCGGATCGCAGGTGATCGAGGGCGTTGCGCTCGGCGGCGGCGTGTCGACCACCAACGACGCCCTGATCGGCGGCGCCGGCTCAGATACGTTCCGCTTCGTCGACGGCTTCGGCCACGACACCATCTACGACTTCGCCGACGGCGCCGATCTGTTGGACCTCAGCTCATACGCGGCCGGCATCGAAACGCTGGCCGAGCTGCAGAACGCTGCGAGCATCACCCAGGTGGCGTTCGGGGCGGGATTCAACACCGTGATCGCCTTCAACGGCACGAGCGACCAGATCACCATCCGCAACCTCACCGTCGCTCAGCTCGGCGACGGCGACTTCGCGGTCTAGCGGTCGGACGGGCGCGTGCGCCACCGCGCAGGCCCCGTACAATCACGCAGCCGGAAACATTGAGGACACCCACATTATTCCCCAGCTTCGCCGCACAACGCGTCACCGTGTTCCGCTGCGGTGCCCCGGGCAGCGGAGCCGCGACAAGTCGCCGGCGGCGAACAGTCGAAAAACGCGGGGGTGTCGGGGGCGCCCCCCCGACTTGGGGCGCAGGGGCGAACAGCCCCGCAAGCGCCGGAAGGCGCTTTCATCGCACCGCCCTCGATGGCCTCACGGCCAGCAAGAGGTTTCACCTCTGGTGGAGCGTGGCGATTCCCGTTCCGGGAGTCGCCCGCCACGCACGTTTCGCGCTCTGCGACCACGATCGCAACCCTGGACCTGCCATTGCTCGCGACGACCGGCGCCGAAACTCTGAGCCGCTCACCCAACCGCAAACAATCGGGACAGGACAAATTCTGATCCTGGATGGGTGCGGTGCGCCAGACGCGTGCGACGACGCCCTGTGCCTATAGGTCTTAGAACAGCTTCAGCCCCGGCGGCAGCGGCAGGCCGCCGGTCACCTCTTTCATCTTGTCCTGCATCGTCGTCTCGACCTTGGCGCGCGCGTCCTGGAACGCGGCGATGATCAGATCCTCGACGATCTCCGCCTCGTCGGCCTTCATCAGCGACGGATCGATCTTGAGCGCGCGCATGTCGCCCTTGCCGTTCAGCGTGACGGATACCATGCCACCGCCAGACTGTCCGGCGACCTCCATCTCGGCCAGCTCCTCCTGCATCTGCTGCATCTTGGCCTGCATCTGCTGGACCTGCTTCATCATGCCCATGATGTCTTTCATTGCCGGCTCCCGTTGAAAATGGCGACACCCACCATTTCCCGGTGGGACTTCGGTCGTTGCACGCAGGCTGTATAGAAAATGGTGGCTGTCGCCATTTTCAACCCGTCGCGCTCTCCTCGCCGTCGTCGTCCTCGACGGGTGCGATGGAAACCGGCTTCACGGATGCGATGCGGGCCTCCGGGAACGTGTCCATCACGGCCTTCACCGCGGGATGCGCCTTGATCGCCTCGAGCTCGGCCGCCTCGCGCTCCGCCCGCACTTGCCCGAGCGGCTTCTCGCCGGCCTGCTTGCTGAGCGCCACCATCCAGCGCCGCGCGGTCCAGCGCGAAAGCTTCTCGCGCAGCTCGTTGGCGATCTCCGGCGGCGCGCCCGGCAGCAGGAAGAGGTCGATGGTGCCGGCGTCCGCATCGAACTTGACGAGGCTCGTGTGCTCTTCCAGGTGCACCTTGAGGCGCGCGTCGCGCCGCTGTCCGACGAGGTCGACGACATCCTCGAAAGCGCGCGGATCGGGCAGAGCTGCGGCCCGCTGCGCTTCCGCCTCTTCCGGATCCCCGACGAAATCCTCGCCGAGGTCGAGGTCGTCGGACATGCCGACGTCGATCTCGGCATCGGGCCCGGGACCCGCACCATAGTCGTCCTGCGACATTGCGGGTGGCGGCGCAGCGGGCTGAGCCGCCCGCAAGGGCGCCGGGGCCGGCTCGGTGGCCCGCATCGCGACGTCGCCAGCCTGATTGATCGTGCGCCGCTCGCCCCCGCCCTCGCTCCTCGGCTGCGGCTGAAGCGGCTCCCCGATCCGACGCTGCGGCTCGCCGCCCAGCGCCCGGATCAGCTCGTCCGGGCTCGGCAGGTCGGCGGTATGGGCGACGCGGATGACGACCATCTCGGCCGCCGCCAGCGGATCGGGCGCCTTCTGCGCCTCCTCCAGCCCCTTCACGAGCATCTGCCAGGCACGCGACAGCAGCGGGATCGACAGCTTGGCTGCAAGCTCGCCCGCCCGTCGCTTCTCCTCCCCCGACAGCGCCTCGCCCGCCTTTTCCGCGCCGACCATTTTCGCGCGCGTCGTGGTGTGAACGGCCTCAGCGAGATCGGCCAGCACCTGCACGGGGTCGGCGCCATCCTTGTAGAGCCCACCGAGTGCATCGAGGGCGGCGCCCGGCTGGCCGGCGAAGACGAGCTCCAGGAGATCGAAGATGCGCCCGCGATCGGCGAGGCCGAGCATCGCGCGCACCGCCTCGAAGCTGACCGCCCCCGCCCCCATCGCAATCGCCTGGTCGAGAATCGACAGACCATCGCGCACACTGCCTTCCGCCGCGCGCGCGATCAGCGCCAGAGCCTCGGGCTCCGCGGTGGCGCCTTCCGCCGTCACGATCCGGGCGAAGTGCTCCATCAGCACCGGCACCTCGACACGGCGCAGGTCGAAGCGCTGGCAGCGCGACAGCACCGTGACCGGCACCTTGCGCACTTCCGTGGTCGCGAAGATGAATTTGACGTGCTCCGGCGGCTCCTCCAGCGTCTTCAGGAGCGCGTTGAACGCGCCCTTCGACAGCATGTGGACCTCGTCGATGATGAACACCTTGTAGCGCGCGACCAGTGGCTTGTAGCGCGCGCTCTCGATGATCTCGCGGATGTTGTCGATGCCGGTGTTGGAGGCCGCGTCCATCTCGAGCACGTCGGGATGGCGCGAATTCAGGATCTCCTGGCAGTGCTGCCCGAACGCTTCCGGCTCAGTCGGCAGGGCGATCGTGGGCCTGTCGGGCGCACCCTCGCGCGAGAAGTTCAGCGCACGGGCGAGGATGCGCGCCGTCGTGGTCTTGCCGACGCCGCGCACGCCGGTCAGCATGTAGCCTTGCGCGATGCGGTCGGTGGCAAACGCGTTCTCGAGCGTCTGCACCATGGCCTGCTGGCCGATCAGGTCGTCGAACGAGCGCGGCCGGTACTTGCGCGCGAGCACGACATAAGGCTGGGCCGGGGCCGTCCCTTCGCCCGCCGTGCCGTCAGCCTCTGATTTGGGTTTCTTCGCCATCCCGCCCGCTTACGAAAATGGGGACACCCACCATTTTCTGCCCGCCTGATCGACCGAGACGGCATCGCAGGAAAATGGTGGGTGTCCCCATTTTCCCCCGAACACCGGACCGAAGGTCCGAGGCTGCAAGCAGCCCGGCCGGGCGCGGTTGCGAAGTGGGCAACCGGAGCGCCGACAAGAAAGGCCGCCCCCGCGGAGGGTGCCAGCGCGCCGCGCGCGCCGAAAAGCACCCGTGAGCAAATTCATGAGCTGGCGAACGACCCGCACCGGGCTCGTTAGGGCTGCTACCTTCCGGTCCTGACCCGGTTGGCGAGGGGTACGCCCGCCGCCAGCCCGGCGGGAATATGGCGGCTCACACGTCTGATGGCAAGTTTGGATGTGGAGCGCGGCGTGGGCCGGCCACACCCATCGCCATACGCTGAGCTACCCGGCCAGCGCACCCACCCCTTCCGTCGGACCTTCGCCTTGGCCGCGCCCCCGGCCACCCCGCACGCGCCGCGCCAACGGCCCGCAACCGCCCCGCACCCATCCCGGCCGTTAACGTGAACAACGATCGCGCCAGCGCCAACCCGGGCGGGCCCACTACAACCGCTTATTGGGGAATCAATTGCTGTTTCAGGATTGCGCCTATGACCGCCCTGGTGCCGCCCACCGACCGACCGTATGCAATAGAAACCGTACGCGCCGTCGCCGTCCTGTTCCTCGTCAGCTACCACGTCGTCGGCGCCGAGCCCGGCGACGGGCTCCGCCTGGATTACCCGCACCCTCTTCGCGTCCTGTCCGAACTGCTGGACGACATCCGCATGCCGCTGTTCGCCGCCATCTCCGGCGCGGTCTACGCGCTGCGACCGGTCAGCCGCGAGCGCATGACTGCCTTTCTGGTCGGCAAGCTGCGCCGCCTGGCCATTCCCGGCGCCGTCGCCGTCACCGTCATCGCGACCATCGCCACGATCCTGTCGAAGCAGCCGGTGCCGCAGCCTTTCTGGAAAATCTACGTCCTGCCGTACGCATACTTTTGGTATCTGCAGGCCATTCTCGTGATCTTCTTCACCTACTGCTTGTTCGATGTTCTCACGCGCGGACGATATCTCGTCGCTTCCATGCTGGCGGCGCTCGCGATGTTCTTCGCCAAACTGGATCTGACGAGCGTCTTTGCGGTAAATGGCGTTTCTTACCTGCTGCCCTATTTCGTGATGGGCATCCTGCTGGTGCGCAAGAAGGCTCTGTTCGAGCACCACCACGCCAAGCTCGTCGCGACCGCCATCGTGCTGATCGCCTTCGGCATCGGCCTCAACATGATCGAACTCGCAAGAACGGGATCACTGCCGCACGAACGACAGGACGTGCAGTCTTTGTGCGTCGGCATCGGCGCTTGCGCTACCGCGTTCCTGCTGGCGCCGAGAATTGACGCCTTGCACTGGATCGGCCCGCCGAGCTTCGTAATCTATCTCTATCATATCATCGGCACCAGCGCCGCGCGGCGGGCGCTCCATGCTGTCCATGTCGAATTCGATCGCGATCCATCTGGTCGTCGGCATGCTGGCAGGCATCCTGACAGGATATGCGATCTACAGGCTGGTGCGCCACAATACGCTGACGGCGTTGATCGTCTCGGGCGAAAAGCTTGGCCCCACCGCGTCGTCGGCCGGACCAATCGGATTCCCCGCGACGCGCGCCCAGGCACGGCTGCCGTAAGGCGGGCGCGCGAGCGCGGCCCGTCGCCGAGAACCAGAAAGTCCAACAAACGTACCGGCTCAAAATCGGCAGGAGGTCAGAGGCCAGCGGCCCGTGATGTGAGCCAGCATCCAGGGCCGGCCGTCCGTTGCACAATGGCGATCATGACCCGGAACGGCGCGGCCGGCGACCTCGCGCCGTCGGCAACATGCGCGCGATCATGCGGTCCCTCAGTCCGAAATGGTGGGCAAGCACCAACCCGAGGTGCAGCCCGAGCGGCAGCAGCAGCAAAAACGCGCCGGCGATGTGGACGGCCTTGGCCGCGGAGGCGAGCAGCGGGATCGCGCCGAAAGGTGCTGGCAGATCGAAAAGGCCGAATAAGCGCACGCCATAGCCGCCGGCCGTGACATACAGATAGCCGCTCAGCGGCATGACGAGCATCGCCGCATAGAGCAGTTGCTCTGCGCGGTGGATCATCGTGTGCTCGAGCGGTGTCAGCGTCGGCGCCCAGGGCGGCAATTGACCCGCCCCGCGATTGAGCAGGCGGACGATGGCAAACACCAGCGCCACGAGCCCCAGCGACTTGTGCCAATTGTAATAGGCGCCCGGCGCGATGCCCAAGGTCGTGTCACCCTCCGGCGTCGCCAGCATGATGGTCGCGGACACGTATTGCAGCGCGAACAAAAGGGCGATCGACCAGTGCAGGAGCTTGGTGAGCGCGCCATAGCCGGCGGGCGAATTCAACAGCGGCATCGTCGCTCCCGAGAACTGACGTGGGCGGGAAAAGGGGCGCAAAATCTGGACAGGAAGAATTTCCCGGCCGAGCCGATGTCGCAGCCAGCACGATAAGAAATTCTTCCTGCTGTGTCCCCCTCAGTTCACCTTCACGTTGTTGTCGCGAACGACCTTGCCCCAGAAGACGATCTCGTCCTTGACGTACTTCGCGGCGGCCTCCTGGCTCCACATGTCCTTGGGATACGCCTCGACGCCGGACTTGCCATAGATCTCCTGCACCTTTGCGTCCGCGAGCGTCTCCTGCAGCGCCTTGTTCAGTTTCGCCACGACATCGGCCGGCGTGCCGGCGGGCGCAAACATCGCGTGCCAGAATGGCTTGTCGATCTCCTTGTGGCCGACCTCGCCGAACGTCGGCACATCCGGCAGATCCTTGAACCGCTTCGACGAGCCGATGGCGAAGCCCTTGACCTTGCCCTCCTTGATCAGCTTAGAGGCGACGGCGGCGCCGACATTGGCGATGTCGATGTGCCCGCCGAGCAGGTCCGTCACCGCCGGCGCGATGCCGCGATAGGCGATCAGGCTCGAACTCGATGCCCATCGACTTGACCAGCATCAGCGTCTGCAGATGCCCGAGCGTACCCGCGCCGGGATGCGCGTACTTCGCCGGTTTGCCGGGCCCCTTCGCCCACGCGACGAGCTCCTTGAAGTTGTTCGCCGGCAGATCCTTCCGGCTGACCAGGATGACCGCGCTCTGGTTGACCAGGCCGACCGTCACGAAGTCCTTCTCCGTATCGAAGGCCAGCTTGGAGTAGAGCGTCGGCGTGATGGCGAACCCGTTCTGGTGGATCAGCAGCGTGTAGCCGTCCGGCGCCGCGCGCGCGACCTTCGCCATGCCAATCGTCCCGCCCGCGCCCGGCGCGGTCTCCACCACGAGCTGCTGGCCGAGAACCGCCGACATCTTGTCGCCGATCAGCCGTGCGGCCACATCCGCCGGTCCGCCGGCCGAAGACGGCACGACCACCGTGATCGGACGGGAGGGATAAGCCTGGGCCTGCGCCTCGTGCGCGAGCCCGAGCACAGCGAACGCCGCCGTGCCGAATGCTGCGGCCACAATCCGCCGCCGCGAGCTGTCGAATGTCATGGGACGTCTCCTCCATCTGGCCGGCCGTCTGCGGACCGATGGGGCAAACGTCGGATGGAACGGGCTGGCGGTCAATAACCCCTTCACGCGTTCATTTCGGCTTACGCGTTCATTTCGGCGTCGGCAGCGTCAGGCCGGGCGCCTTTTCGGGAAACTGGATGGTCACGCTCTCGAATCCGGGCTGGACCGTGTGCAGCCGCGTCTTCGTGATCCAACCGGTCGCCGGATTGACCCAGTACGTCTCATGGAATTTCGCATCCATGTCTGCGTACACGTAGTCGGCCGAAACCGTCTGGTGCCTGACGCCGTCGATCGTCTCCTCGCCGCACACTTCGTTTTTGGCGGTCGCCGCTGCATCCCTGAGACGCTTCTTATGTTCGACGAGCTTGGATTCCTTCTCGATGTTGCGGATCTTCTTCCAGGTCTTGCCCTTGTCCGTGGAGAAGAACATCACGTTGTCGTAGACGAGGCTCGACGGCAGGGTCGGCGGATCGATCATCTCCGTCATCCAGTGGCCGGGCCCGATGCTGTAGTGCCAGTTCGTCATCGGCTTCTGCCCCTTGATCTCCGTGATGACGCGAACCTTCATCGGATGATCTTCCTTCTTCACACCCGGTGCCGGCTCGTTGCGCTCCACCATGACGCGCATGAACGTCTCCCGGCAGGTCTCCGCGTGCAGCGGACCGGCAGCGGCAAGGATCAGAAAACACGACATCAGCAATCGCATCGGATGGGTCTCGGTTCGGCTGGAACGGGCGCGCGATGACGCAAAGGTCGGCCAGCCTACCAGCACCGGATCGGCCGGCAAGGCCGATCCCCTCGCGCCACGAAGACGTGGTTATCGCCGCACACCGGCGCTAAACTCGTGCGAACGGACACGATCAACCCCGGAGGCTTGCATATGCGCGTTGCGGTCATGGGAGCCGGCGCGATCGGCTGCTACTACGGCGGCATGATGGCGCGCGCCGGCCACGACGTCGTCTTCATCGGCCGCCCGGTCCATGTCGACGCCATCAACGCCACGGGCCTCGTCGTCGAGACGGCCGACTTCAAGGCGACCGTCCCTGCGCGCGCGGCTGTCGACACAGCAAGCCTCGCCGCCCCAGACCACTCGCCCGGCCTCATGCCCGACCTCTGGCTCGTCTGCGTCAAGTCCGCCGACACCGAGGCCGCCGGCCGCGACATCGCCGGCGCGTTGCGTCCCGACACCGCAATCCTCTGCCTGCAAAACGGCGTCGACAACGCTGAGCGGCTGGCGAAGGAGATCGGCTACCCCACAATCTCAGCCGTCGTCTACGTCGGCACCGAGATGGCAGGCCCCGGCCACGTCCGCCACCACGGCGGCGGCCGCCTCGTCATCGGCCCATCGGACGCGAGCCCCGATCTCGCTCGTGCACTCGAAGCCGCCGGCATCCCGACCACCATCGACGCCGACATCGATGCCGCGCTGTGGGGCAAGCTGATCGTCAACTGCGCCTATAACGCCATGTCGGCCGTCGGCAGCATTCCCTATGGCGCGATGATCACGGTGCCGGGCGCGCGCGATCTCATGACGGCCGTGGTCACCGAATGCGTCGCCGTCGCCAATGCCCTGGGCGTCACACTGCCCGCCGACACGCTGGAAAAAACCCTCGCCATCGCCACCGTCATGCCGGCGCAGTTCTCCTCCACCGCGCAGGATCTCGCCCGCGGCAAGCCGACGGAGATCGATTACCTCAATGGCCACGTCGTGAAAAAGGGCGCCGCCCTCGGCATCGCGACGCCCACCAACCTCGCACTCCAGGTCATGGTCAAGCTCGCCGAACGCGGGCGGGAACTGGCGAAGGGGTGAGAGCCTCCTCACCCATCGAGGCGGCAGGGCAGACTCTTCCAGGGAAGGGTTTCCAAAGGGCGAGCCCTTTGGCGGGGTGCAGGGGCAGCGCCCCTGCATCGTCTCACACCCGCTTGTGCGCACCCGCCTTGAGCAAAAGATGCTCTATCACCTCGTAGGGCTGCGCCCCGACCACGCCCGCGCGGCCGGCAACGAACGTCGGCACGCCCGTCACGCCATAAGCGCGCGACTTCGCCCAGTCGGCATCGACGGCTGAGCGGAACGTGCGTTGCTCGATCACCTGACGCGCGGCGTCCACGTCGAGCCCGACGCTCTTCACGACATCCAGAACCACATCCGTTTCCGCGATGTTGCGGCAGTCGACGAAATACGCGCGATAGAACGCGTCGTGGATCGCACCGCTGTCGTCGACCGTATCGGCCCAGGCGCCAACCTCCTGCGCGAGCCGGCTGTTGTAGGTGTGCGTGCGATCGGAGTACGGCAGCCCCTCCGCCTCCATGCGCGCACGCATCTGCGCGTTCTTCTCCGCGATGCCTTCCGGCCCCGTGCGGAAAAGATCCATGAGCAGGCGGCCCTCCGGCGGCGTGTCCGGATGGAGCGGGAAGTGCACGAGCTTAACGACGACGTCGTAGGCCTTGGCCAGTCTGTCAGTACGCACGGTACTGAGATAGCACCAGGGTCAGACGTAGTCGGTGAAAATCTCCAGGATGATCGGCTGGACGGGATCTTGGCTCATGGGGGTATCCTAAGGAAATAGAAGCGTCACGTCTGCCTCTCCCCATTTTGATGGGCAGAAGGTCGGGGTGAGGGGCGGCGATGACCTCGACCGACATGTCCCCTGCCGCCCCACACTTTGCATAATCGACCGGCGTCTCGCCTATATCCTCACACGTCCCACTTGGGCGCATGCGGCGGGTTGACGACGCGGCCATCGGGACGGGCCAGCGCGGAGATCGCTTTCATCTCGGCGGGGGAGAGCTCGAAGCCGAACGCGTCGAGGTTGGCCTTGATGCGATCCTTGTTGCCCGAGCCCGGGATGACCACGTTGCCCTGCTGCAGGTTCCAGCGCAGCGCGATCTGGGCGGGCGTCTTGCCGTGCGCCTTGGCGATCTCGACGATGGCGGGCTCGGTCATGACGCCGCCGGCATCGGCGCGGCCGAGCGGGCAATAGGCGACGAATGCCATACCGTGCTTCTTCGTCGCCGCCATCACCTTGTCCTGGTTCAAGTGCGGGTGATACTCGAACTGGTTGCAGACGAGCGGCTCGGAGGTGACGGCGACGGCCTCCTCGATCATCGGGATCGTGTGGTTGGAAATGCCGATGTGCTTGGTCAGCCCACTCTTCTTGGTCGAGCACAAGGCGCCGATCGCTTCCTTCATCGACACGTCCTTGTTCGGCCAGTGGATGAGGAGGAGGTCGACCTGGTCGAGGCCGAGCTTCTTCAGGCTCTGCTCGGCCGATGCCTGCAGCTTGCCTTCGGAGACGTTGGCCACCCACACCTTGGTGACGACGAACAAGTTCTCGCGCTTGGCCCCGGACGCCTTGATGCCCTGCCCGACATCGGCCTCGTTGCCGTACATGTCGGCAGTGTCGATGTGGCTGTAGCCCGCATCGATGGCATCCTTGACGGCCTGCGCGCCAGCCTCGCCCTTCTGGCGCATGGTGCCGAAGCCGATGACGGGAATCGCCGCGCCGTTGGCGTTGATGACCGGTATATTTGCCATGATCTGTTTCCTCCTGTTGCTGGCTGTGTTTTAGGGTGCGGACCGAAGCGAAGCAACCGGGCGGTCGTGCCGGCGGGCAGGATCGTGGATCCCGGGGGCGGTCAGCCCGCCCGGCCGCGGGCAGAGCCGTCGGGAGGCGACCGTCATGCGCATGCACCAGATCACGCCGTTCGTGCCCTGCACATCGCTCCAAGCCCAGATCGGCTTCTACCGCGACGTGCTGGGCTTCGCGGTCGGCTTTCGCGCTGACAATTATGCCTTCCTGCGCCGCGACGACGTCGCGGTGCGGCTCGTGCAGATGGATCGCAAAGTCGATCTGCATCACCCCGAGCGGCAGCAGTCGTTCTACATCGACGTGCACGAACTCGACGCGCTCTATGCGTCGCTGGAGCCGCGCTTGAGGACCCTGCCGCCGGGCCGCGTGCGGGCACCCTTCGACCAGCCCTATGGCCAGCGTGAGTTCCACGTCATCGACGAGGACTGCACGCTGGTGTTTTTCGGGGAACGGACGGTGAAGCCTACAGCGGCTTGATCGCTACCTTGCGGAACTTGATGACGCCGGCGCCGTGCTGGAGCGTGATGGGGCCTTCCGCGAACAGGCCATTGTGCAGCTCGGCGGTTTTCTGGCCGTTCATCAGTGCCGTGATCTGCCGGCCCTTGGCGGTGATCTCGAAGGTGTTCCACTTGCCGCCGGCCTTCGGCATCGGATTGACCTCGGTAAAGTTGACGATGCCGCCGGTGCCGTAAGTCGGATCCTTCCTCTGGTCGAAAATGTTGACCTCGTAGCAGGTCCGGTCCGCAATCTTTTGCGGATCCTGGCAACGCAGGAAGATGCCGCTGTTGGCGTCGTCGCTCGCCCAAAACTCGACGTGGAGCTGGAAGTCCTTGTACTTCGCCTTGCTGACGAGGTGGGCGGCGTCCTTGCTCGTCTTCTTGTCGGCGACGACCGCGCCATCCTCCATTCGCCAGTTGGTCTCGCCGACCTTGTCCCACTCGCCCATCGTCTTGTCGTCAAGCAGCACGGTCCAGCCGGATCCGGACTGGGCGTGCGCCGTCGCAAGCGATAGGCCCGTAATGAGGATGGCAGCGGTCGCTTTGATCGTTGTCCCCGAGCGCATGACGGAAATCTCCAAACCAATGTGCGAAAAAACCAAACGCGCGCCCGCCCGCGGCGGACGGCAGCCCCACCGGCCCGCGTCAGCGGGCCACGAGACCGGGAAAAGCCTAGTGTTCCGTCTCAGACATTTGCCTCACCTTGCGGCGGGCTTTGGAGCAAATGTCTGAGACATGAGGAACACTAGCAACTCCATGATGCTAGTGTTGCTTTTGGCATCTGACGCATGGTTACACACCTAGCCGCAAAGGGGGACCAAGCGTCAGATGTGCAACACTAGTGGATGATACGGGTGCGACCAAGGCCGGCGGCAGCCGCCCCCGCTCACAATCGCGTCAAAACGCCCCCGGCCGCGGGAACGCCCGTTCCATCTCGCGGCGGAATTTCACGGACGCGTCGTCGGCGTCGTAGGCGACGTCCGACCAGCGCAACCGCTCGCCCTCCTTCACATCGCGGGTGAGCTTCACGTCGCTGGCAAGCCCGAGCGGCAGGAACCCCTCGGCCAGCGACACCTCGGCCGGCGTCTGCTTGCCCCACACGCAGAAGCCGCCCTCCCCGTCGAGCACCTCGCCCGCCTTCATGGCCTTCTTCGCGGTCGCAACAACATCGGAGTTGAAGCAGAACGCCGCGCCCGTCGGCTCCTGCCTGAGGACCGCCGAGGCGACCGAGATGCCCAACTCCAGCCCGATCATGTGGGTCGGCCGGTAGAGCGCGGCATACTTGCCCGTCTTGTCGGGCAGGCAGCCGTACTCCTTGCAGCACGCCATCGCATAATCGCTGTCGGAGGTGATGACGACATAGGTGCCCATCGCGAGGTGGTGCGGCACGTCGGCGTCCTCCCGCGTCACCGACGAGATCACCTCGGTGACGCCGGCCTTTTCCAGCGCCCCGCCGTCGGCCTTGGGCTTGCACACGTCGGCGACGTCGAAGCGCGAGGACGGCGGAAACGACAGCCCATTCGTCTGCGGCACGAGCCCCGTCGCGTTGCAGATCGCGGTCATCTCGATGCCGGACTTGGTGCCGTCGACAAACGAGTTGAACATCTTCGGGTTGACGTGGCTGCGGTCCTGGATGTCGAGGTATTTGACCAGGATGTCCCACACGGTGTCGGGCGTGGAGGCGTGATAGCTCGGGTGATAGCGCGTGCCCTTGCCGGCGGCGACAACCGTGAAGCCGCACGCGCGCGCCCAGTCGACATGCTCGCACACCAGCGCCGGCTGATCGCCCCAGGCGAGCGAGTAGACGACGCCGGCCGAGCGCGCCTTCTGCGCCAACAGTGGTCCCGCCAGCGCATCGGCCTCCACGTTGACCATCACGACGTGCTTCTTCGCCGCGATCGCCGCCTGCGCGATGCGGATGCCCGTCGCCGGGTCGCCCGTCGCCTCCACGATCACCTCGATGTCGGGATTGGCGATCAGCGCCATGGCATCGTCGGTGACGAATGTTCGACCGCTCTTCAAGGCATCGCCAAGGCTCGACGCAGCGAACTGCTCAGCCGGCCACTGCACGCCGGCAAGTCGCTCCCGCGCCCGCGCCGGCATCAGATCGGCAAGACCGACCAGATGCATGCCTTGTGTCAGCCGGACCTGCGACAGGAACATGGTGCCGAACTTGCCGGCGCCCACCTGCCCGATGCGGATCGGCTTTCCCTGCGCGGCGCGGTCCTTGAGCATGAAGGAGAGGTTCATCTTGGCCGCACCACCGTTCACATCTGCAGCTGATAGCTGTGCGGTACCCAACGATAGGCGCCGCCCGCACGCTCCACGAACCCGACCGCCGGGAACGGCATGTGGGCCCCGATCGCCCATAGCTTATCGGTCGCCACCTGATCGAGAATGCGTTTGCGCGTGACGACGGCCTGGGCCTTGTCGTCGTCGACGTCCACCGGCCAGTCCGGGCGCTGCAGCGAGACCGCATAGTGGATCGCCACGTCGGCCCACAGTACCAGCCCCTGCCCGCCGCCTTCCACGAGGAACGCGAGCTGCCCCGCCGAATGCCCCTTGGCATCGACCGCGCGGATGCCGGAGACGACATCGTCGCCCGGCTTCAGGAACGTCGCCTTCTCCGCCAGCGGTTCCACGAACGCCTTGTAGAGCAGCCGATGCGGCTTGCGGAACTCGCGCACCTCAGGACCGTTGCACCAGAAGTCGAACTCCGCCGCCGAGATCATGTAGCGCGCATTCGGGAACGTCGGCCGCCCGCCCGTCATCAGTCCGCCGATGTGATCGGGATGCCCGTGCGTCAGCACGACGGTGTCGATATCGCCCGCCTTGAGCCCGACGCTCGCCAGATGCGACACCAGATGTCCTTGCGGCAGCAGCCCCTTGAAGTTGCCGACGCCCACGCCGTGCGTCAGCTCGCCGTTGCCGGTATCGAACAGAATGCGCCGCCCGCCCGTCTCGATCAGCGTCGGCGTGAACGGATGCAGGATGCGATCGGCCGCGATCCGGTTCTCCGCGGCCAGCGCATCCAGCGCTGCCTGAGGCTGGTCGGGCGCGAACTTCTCCTTGAACGCGCCGCGGATCACGGCCCCGTCGAGGAAATTGGTGATGGTCACGTCCCCGAGCTTGAAGCGGGACACCTTCGGCATGCTGCCGAGATCCACCTCCAACCGATCGCCAACTGCCATCCTCGACACCTCCCAGCTCTTCCACCACCGACGGCGGCCTACGCCGCCCCACCCGTTCCGCACCGCCGCGCCTGCCAGCCGCCGCCAGAAACCCCGAAGCAAACCTTGCCAATTTTCACGCACTATCGCGCAAATGTCGTCTCAAGTCTCGCCGGGTCGGTCAAACGTTCCTTCAGCCGACGCACTTATTGTGCGCCTTGGGAGAAGCGACCTCGGGCAGGTGTGGAGAGTGACCATGGGTAATTTCGCGCGAATGGCCGACAGGCGCCAGTTCGGCCGGCGCTGGAGCAAGGTCCACGCCTGGGTCTGCATTGACGGGCGTCCGCGGACCGCCTGCATCGTGCGCAATTTCTCGGAGGGTGGCGCGCTGCTGTGGTGCGACCAGGCCGACACCCTACCCTTGAACTTCCGCCTGATCATCGACGCCATCGGCTTCGAAATCGGCTGTGAGGTGCGTCACAGCTCGGGCCACGATATCGGCGTCCGCTTCATCTCGCCCGACTTGGTCAGCGAGATCGGACCGGTGTGGACCATCGAGGAGAAGCTCGCGCGCTCCACGCACCTCCAATTGCAGCACGACCCGGCAGCCTGACGCAGCCCCTCACCCGCCCTGCACCGAGTACCCGCCGTCGACCGGAATGGCCGTGCCGGTCACGAAGTCGGACGCCTGGCTCGCAAGAAACACCGCAATGCCCGCAAAATCGGCGGGATCGCCCCAGCGCGCAGCCGGCGTGCGCGCCACCACCCGCTCGTTGAGCCCCGCCACCTGCTGGCGCGCGGACCGTGTGAGGTCGGTATCGATCCAGCCCGGCAGCACGGCGTTAACCTGGATGTTGTCCTTGGCCCAAGCCGTCGCCAGCGCCCGCGCCAGCTGCACGATGCCGCCCTTGGTTGCCGAATAGGCGGGCGCAAAAGGCAGGCCGAAAATTGAGCTCATCGAGCCGATCACGATCACCTTGCCCCCACCCACCGCCAACATCGCCGGATAGACCGCCTTCGCGCACAGGAACGGGCCGGTAAGGTTCGTCTCCACCACTTGCGACCACTCTTCCAGCGACAGGTCCTGGGGTGGCTTGCGCACGTTGACGCCCGCATTGGCGACCAGGATGTCGATGCGCCCGAGGCGCCGCCGGGTCTCCTCGACCATGGCAGCCACCGACGCCTCGTCGGCCACGTCGACCTGCACCACCTCGACCCGGCGCCCCGTCGCGCGAAGGCGCTCGGCCGCCGCATTCGATTTCGCCGTGTTGCGCGATGCGATCGCGATGTCGGCACCCGCAGCCGCGAGCCCCTCGGCCATGCCGTAGCCGATCCCGCCGTTACCACCCGTAACGATCGCCACCTTGCCCGTGAGATTGAAGTGCCCCATGCGATAGCCTCCTTCTAGTGTTCCGTCTCGGACATTTGCTTCCCTGTGCGGCTAGTTTTCAAGCAAATGTCTGAGACATAAGGAACACTAACAAAACGCTGATTTTAATGTTGCTTTTGCTACTGACGCTTGGCAGAGCAGCTTGCAGTAACCGGGGAACAAGCGTCAGTGACGCAACACTAGCCGGGCGCTGCCCGATACGGCAAAGCGTAGACCATCGCTGCGACCGGTCAATCGACCATGCGCCCGCGCGCTCGTCGCAGCCGTGATCAGCCGGTCACGCAAAGACGCCCCGTGACCATTGGCGCGCATTGCGTTAGAGATGGAGGCCCCGAGGGGCTACGCCCTCCTGCCGCACCTCCCAGCCAAGCGACGAAGGATATCGCGTCTTGCGCAAGCTCTACGATTGCACCAACTGCCCGGGCTACTGCTGCTCATATCCCGTCATCGCGGTGACGGCGGCCGACATAAAGCGGCTCGCCAACTATCACGAAATCACCGTCGAGGAGGCCACCAAGCGCTTCACCAAATCGGCCCACGGCGAAAAGCACGTCCTGCGCCGCAAGACCGACGAGCACTACGGTCGCATCTGTCGCTTCTTCGACACCGAAAAGCGTCGCTGCACGGTCTACACCGCGCGCCCCGCGATCTGCCGCTCCTTCCCCGGCAGCTCGCGCTGCGGCTACTACGACTTCCTGATGTTTGAGCGCCGCAAGCAGGACGATCCCCAGTTCGTCGCCACCACCGACAACGGATTGTGGGAATGACGCCGCGGTCCTCGGCCGCCGCACGCACGTGAGCCGTGCGCGCGCGGGCTAAAGGGGCGAGCGACGCCGCCCCTACACCACGGCGAAATCGTCGTGCGTCAACGCGAGCCCGACCGACAGCGTAGCGAACTTGACGAGGCCGCCGGGCGCCGATCCGTTGGAATCGTAAAACAGGCCCCCCGTCGTATCCTCGTAGATGATCGCAGCACCGCCCGCGCTCGACGTCGCCCCGGCATGGAAGGCGCCTGCCGACAGGTGACCAGCGGGACCGACCGCCGCGAACACCCGATCCTCCAGCCGGATGATGTCCTCGCCGACCGTGAAGTCGACCACCCGGTCGACGTTGGAGCTGGGGTTTGGCGCGCTTGCGAAGGCGAACACGTCCGCGCCGGCCCCGCCCGTCAGCACATCGTTGCCCCAACCGCCGTCGAGCGTGTCATTGCCGCCGTTGCCCACCAGGCGATCCCCGCCGCCGCCGCCGAACAAACGGTCGTGCCCCTCACCGGCCCACAGCGCATCCCGTCCCGCGCCGCCAAACAGGCGATCGTTGCCGTTGCCGCCGCCCAGGCTGTCGTTCCCCACCCCGCCGTTCAAGGTATCGAACCCGTCGAGGCCGAACAGGCGGTCGTTGCCGAGGTTGCCCTCCAGCCGGTTCCAGGCGCCGTTGCCGGTCAAGACGTCGTTGCCGGAGCCGCCTGCGGCGTCCTCGATCCGGGCGTCGAATGCGATGGCGATGTTGTCGGCGATGGCGCCGATGGAGGAGAAATGACCCGGCCTCAGATCGATCGCCACCGTGCCCGACTGACCGCTGGCGTCGATCTTATCACGCCCGCCCGCGTCCCAGATCGTCGCAATCACCGCCCCGCCGTCGGCTAAGGCGAAGGCGCTCTCCTCGCCAGTGCCGAAATAGGTCGTGTTCCCGGTGCGCGTCGTCATGTTGGCGCCGTAGAGCGACTGCAGCGCCGCGATGTCGTAGAGCATCGGCGTCACCGGCCACAGCCGATCCTCGAAGGCCAGCCCGAGCTGATCGGGGTGCGGGTCGTAGGACATCACCGTGTAGCGGCTGGAATCGAGGCTGGCGTCCAGCACGACCCCGTCAAAGGGATGGTCGAGGCCGATCGAATGGCCAAGCTCGTGCAGGATCGTGTCCCAGCCCTCGTCACCGAGCACCGGCGCAGCCACAACGTCCATCGAGTTGTTCAGCCACAGGTCGCCCGACATCTCGGCCGTCCCGGGCAGATAGGCGAAACCGAACAGGCTCTCGTCGTCGAACGCATGGGCGCCGAACGTGATCTCGCCGAGCCCCGTGGTCTCCACCAGCCCGACGTTGGCCACCTCGTTGAAAGCCAGGATCGCCAGATCGACCAGGGTCCGCTGTTCGCTGGACAGAGAGACGATCGGGTTTCCCGAAACGAAGAACTCCGAGATCTCGAAGCCGGCCACGCCGAACGCGTAGTAGTCCGGAATGCGGCTCAGGAAGCTGTAAGTGATCGACCCCGAGCCATTGTGCCAGGCATCCTGCCCCGGCGTCAGAACGGTCTCGAGATTGGTACGATCAAACGGATTGGAACTGGGCATGGTACGCGCAAACTCGAACACTGAAACCTGACGTGAGGCTAGCGCGGCACGGTCAAGATTTTCTGAACCCGGCGAATCGCGGGAGCCCGCCGAGGCACGGCCGCCGCGGTTTCTAGCGCCGTCCGGCCGGGTAGGGATGCACAGGAAATGCGCACTTCCGACCGATGACCATTTCCGTGCCGATTAGCGACATATTCCACGATCTGTTTTCAATCGGAGTGCAAAAAACAGGCAGAATGCCACTTCGCCTAACCAAATTTGGCAGGTAAGATCACTTTTGGGCCCGTGGGTACGGGTTGCGAGCCACAGTACCCCTTGCCTATTTGACTTGGCGTCGGCTCAATGAGCCGACGCCTTTTTGCATCGCACCAGACACCCTGAGAAACGGCCTGCGCCACGTGTCCGCCGGCCTACCGCTGTCGGGGGCATCCAGCCCCACCTCCCTGCCGACCGCGGTCCCCGCCGCCCCGTGACGCTCGCCGCGCCGTCTCGACTTCCCCCAGAATATTTCTAGACTGCGCCAAACGCCCGGCCAGCGCACCGCAGCCGGCGCCGAAGGACACTGTGGGAGGCTGCCGATGCTGAAAATCTACGGGCGGGCGAACTCGATCAACGTGCGCAAGGTGCTCTGGCTCTGCCACGAAATCGGTCTGGATTATGACCGGGCCGATTTCGGCCGCGGTTACACGCCAACCGATTCCGCCGAATTTCGCGCTGTCAGCCCCTTCGGTGTTGTTCCGGTAATTGATGACGATGGTTTCATTTTGCGAGAATCCAATACGATCGTTCGCTATCTCGCCGAAAAACACGCCCGTCACGATCTCTATCCGACGGATCTGCGTCGTCGCGCCACGATCCAGGCCTGGATGGATTGGGGCTCGACGGACTTCTCAGCCGGCGTCCGCCCTGTGTTCTTCGGCCTCCACCTCAAGCATCCAGATTTTCAGGACCCCGCCCGCATCGCCGCCGGCGCGGCGGACTGGACGAAACAGATGCACCGCCTCGAGGCCACGCTTGCCGAGACCGGCCCATACCTGATGGGCGACGCCTTCACGATCGCCGACATCCCCGTCGGCCTGTTCGTCAACCGCTGGTTCGCCGTCGCGTTCGCCAAGCCGGAATTGCCCCAAGTCGCCGCCTACTATGACCGCCTGGCCGGACGCCCCGCCTACCGGCTCCACGGGCGCAACGGCACGCCGTAGCCGCAGCGAAACGGTGGCCATCCCGCCGCAGCGGCGCCACCGTCGCCCTAATCCTGCCGGGTTTGCCACGCATGGCCGACCCCATGAGGAGACCGGGATACATCCGCGCCGGTGACGTGAGGCCTCGTGCCCGCCCCGGTCGTGCACGATGGCCTTCCGCCCTGGCTGCCGCCCTCGCGCTGGCGCCGGCCTCGACCGGCAGCGCCGTCGCGGGAGATATCTGCGTTGTCTGCGAAAGCCCAGCGGCCACCTATCGGTGTCGGCCGGAAGGCGGCACGATGGACGCCATCCGCGCCCAGCTCAAGTGCATGGCGGACATTGCAAAAGCGGGACAGCACGAGCGCTGTACGATCCGGCGGGCAAGTGACGGACCCTGCGAGCCGACGGCCGCTGTCGCCCCGCCCCGCACGTCGCCACAGACCACGGCACCGGCCGCACCAGCGGCCCAGCTGCCGGTCAAGCCACCGGCTTCCGGCAAGGTTGCAGCGCCGCCCACAGCCGCGCCCCCGACGGCGGCGGCCAAGCCAACCCCCGCACCGGGAACGCCCGCCGTCCCGCCTAGCCAAGCCCAGACGCCGCGAAAAAAGGATGTCGATGCGCCCCCGGCCACCGTCAAGGAGCTGGCCGAGCAAACGGCGAAGTCCTCCAAAAACGGTCTGTCCAACGCGGCCGACGCGGTCGGTGAGGCCGCCCGCCAGACCGGCGATGCCGTCGGTCAGGCCGCCAAGAAGAGCTGGAACTGCGTTTCGTCCCTGTTCAAGGACTGCTGATCGCGCGACCGTGTGCGCAAATCCGGACCGTCAGCCCCGCTCGACGGCGCGCTGTCGCCCGTCCCGCTTCAATCGATCGAAACCGACAGGCCGCGCCGCGGGCCATCAGCCCCGCTCGACCGCGCACCATGCCGCCCCCGCAGAGGCGGCGCGCCGTGAGCATCAAGGCCACCAAGGCCGGATCAGTGCGCGGCAAGCCACTCGCGCGCGCGGCGCTGCGCCTGGGCCACCTCAGCCTTGCTGAGCTCGCGGGCGATCTCGACCCGGTAGCGCTTGGCGTCAGCATTGCCCCGCAGCGCGGCGAGGTTGAACCATTTGTGCGCTTCCACGAGGTCGGCGCAAACGTCCCGGCCCGCGCAGTACCTCAGCCCGAGCTGAAACAAGGCATCCGGCGCACCACCCTGGGCCGCATAAGTTTCGGTCTCTGCGACCGACATGTCTCGACGTGCCATGTCTGTCTTCTCCCTGGTCCGACATGGACGGCCCGCGCGGGGTGTCCCCCACCCCCGGACCGCAGCGGTGCCGATCGGCGCCGCATGCACAATCAATGTCAGGCATCGGATGATGAGACGTAAATTTGGGCGGCCTTTGACCAATTTTGTGAGCGCTATGAAGTAGATGATTCGCTAACGCGCTTGCCGGAACGAGCCACTTCGTCATGCTCCGGGACACGCCGAAACGCACTCGCAGCAGACCCGCTAACCGCGCATTCACCATGTTGGGAAATAGCCGGATTGGCGCTCTTGCAAAGCCCCCCCAGACACGCCCAATCCCGCCGGCCGGCGCTTGGCGCTTCACCCGCCCTGGCCGCGCGCATCCTCCAGGATCATCGCCGCCGCCTTCTCCGCGATCATCATCGTCGGCGCGTTCGTGTTTCCTGACGTGATGGTCGGCATCACCGAAGCATCCGCCACGCGCAATCCTATGAAACCGCGCAGCTTGAGCCTGGCATCGACCACCGCGGCAGCATCACTGCCCATGCGGCAGGTCGACACCGGATGAAAGATCGTCGTCCCGATCTCCCCGGCTGCCGCCTCCAGCTCCGCCTCCGACTGGTAGGCCGGCCCAGGACGGAACTCCTCGGGACGATACATCTGAAGCGCCGGCTGGGACACGATCCGCCGCGTCATGCGGATCGCATCGGCGGCCACGCGCCGGTCGTCCTCGGTCGTCAGGTAATTCGGCCGGATCTCCGGGGCAACGCCGGCCTCCGGCGACACGATCCGCACATGTCCCCGGCTGCTCGGCCGCAGATTGCACACGCTTGCAGTGAATGCGGGGAAGGGATCGAGCGGGTCGCCGAACTTCGGCAACGTCAGCGGTTGCACGTGGTACTGCAGATTCGGCGTTTCACGCGTCTCGTCGGATTTGACGAACGCGCCGAGCTGCGACGGCGACATCGTCATCGGCCCCGTTCGCCTCAGCGCATACTCGAGCCCGATCATCGCCTTCGACGCGAGGCTCTGGAACCGTTCGTTCATGGTTTTGACGCCCGAGACCTTGAACGCGCACCTGAGCTGCAGGTGGTCCTGCAGGTTGCCGCCGACACCCGGCACGTCCGCAGCGACGTCGATGCCGAGCTTGCGCAAGTGCGCCGCCGGTCCGATCCCGGACAGTTGCAGGATCTGCGGCGAGCCAATCGCCCCCGCTGTCAGAACGATCTCGCGCTGCGCAAGCGCGCCCATGGACTTGCCCGCCACCTTCAGAACCAGCCCCGTCGCCCGCCGCCCTTCGAGCAGGATGCGCTCGACGTGCGCCTGCGTCACGACCGTAAGGTTCTTGCGATGTCGCACGGGCTTCAGGAAGCCCTTCGCCGCGCTCCAGCGCAGCCCCGACTTCTGGTTGACGTGAAAATAGCCGCAGCCCTCATTGTTGCCGCGGTTGAAATCGTCGGTCTTGGGAATGCCCGCCTGGGCAGCCGCCTCGCGGAACGCATCGAGAATCTCCCACTTCACGCGCATGTTCTCAATGCGCCACTCCCCGCCACGCGCGTGCAGGTCGTCGAACGCGCCAGGCTCCATCGCGTACTGGTCCTCGTGACGCTTGAAGTAGGGCAGCACGTCGTCCCACGACCACCCCTCGCAGCCTTGCTGCCGCCACAGGTCATAGTCGCGCGCCTGCCCGCGCATGTAGATCATGCCGTTGATGGCCGACGATCCGCCGAGCACTTTGCCGCGCGGATAAAGCAGGCTGCGCCCGCCGAGCCCGGCCTCCGACGCCGTCTGGAAGCACCAGTCACCGCGCGGATTGCCGATCAGGTAGAGATAACCAACGGGAATATGGAACCAGTAATAGTTGTCCTTGCCGCCGGCTTCGAGCAGCAGCACCCGGACATTCGGATCCGCCGACAGCCGGTTGGCCAGAACGCACCCGGCCGAGCCCGCGCCAACGATGACGTAGTCGAATGTCCCGAGCAATTCCCTCATAATGCCCCTCACCCGCAACAACCACCGCGCCTCACCCGGACGCCGAAGGTCCTAGATAGCGCATCGCACCGGCGACGGCCAACCGCCAGTGAACCTGCACGGGTCCGCCTCGCCTCAGTGGCGAGGCCGAAAGAGGCGTGCGCCCGACGGAGGCATGACCGACGGTAGCGTACTCGCGCAGAATCAAGACACCACGGATAAGACGGTAGGCATCCGACACGTCCATGCCGCCGAACTTCGCCTTCCATTTGTAGAACGTCGCCGAGCTGATGCCGTGCCGGCGGCAAACGTCCGCCGTGGGCTGCCCTGCTTCCTGCTCGCGCAGGATCGCGATGATCTGCTCCTCGCTGAACCGCGACTTCCTCATTGTCCGTCTCCTTCCTGGATCGACGGACTCTACCCAAATCTGGAGGATTTTGCGGGTCTCAGGTCAAAGGCTGGCGGCCCCAACTCAGGGTTTTCTGGTGATTGCGACACCAACCAGAAGCCAAGAGAAGGAAGCCACCATGACTGCAGAGGATACGCCGATTCCGGGACCGCTCAACAACGTGATCCGGATCGATGACGAGCGGATCAAGGGACATCTGGACCGGGTCGTTCGCGGCACGGTCGAGGAGACGTTGAACTCCCTGTTGGACGCCGAGGCGGACCGGCTGTGCAATGCGCAGCGCTATGAGCGGACCGAGGCGCGTCGCGACACCCGCGCGGGCCACTACGAGCGCAATCTCGAGACCAAGGCCGGCGAGGTGACGCTGAAGGTGCCGAAGCTGCGGCGCCAGACGTTCGAGACGGCGATCATCGAGCGCTACCGGCAGCGCGAAGCGTCGGTCGAGGAAGCGCTGATCGAGATGTATCTGGCGGGCGTGTCGGTGCGCCGCGTCGAGGACATCACGGAAGCCTTGTGGGGCACGCGCGTGTCGCCATCGACGGTCAGCGATCTCAACAAGAAGATCTACGCGACGATCGACGCGTGGCGGAACCGGCCGATCGAGGGCGAGCATCCCTACGTCTATCTCGACGGCATCGTGATGAAGCGCACGTGGGCGGGCTAGGTGCGCAATGTTTCGCTGCTGGTGGCGATTGCCGTCAACGCCGAAGGCTATCGCGAGATTCTCGGCATCGTGGAGGGCGCGAAGGAGGACAAGGCCGGCTGGTCGGGCTTCCTGAAGCACCTGAAGGAGCGCGGGCTGAAGGGCGTGCGGCTGATCATCTCCGACGCCTGCATCGGACTGGCCGAAAGCGCGGTGGAGTTCTTCCCCGATGCCGGCTGGCAAAGATGCGTGGTTCATTTCTACCGCAACGTCTTCTCCCACGTGCCGCGCCCGAAGATGCGCGAGGTGGCAGCGATGCTGAAGGCGATCCATGCGGCCGAGGATGTGCAGGCGGCACGCGACAAGGCTGGCCAAGTGATTGCCAAGCTGCGCGAGCAGCGGCTCACGCGAGCAGCCGAGCTCGTGGAAAAGTCTATCGAGGAGACGTTCGGCTACTATGCCTTCCCCGAGGAGCACTGGCGGCGCGTCAGAACCAACAACCCGCTGGAGCGCATCCTGCGCGAGATCCGTAAGCATCCGGTGAGCGCCGCAGGTGCGGCCAGCTTCAGGCGGCTTGGTTGACTGTCGCGTCCGGTCGCCGCCAGTTCCAAGGCAATAGCTCGTCGATGCGCGATGCCGGATGCCCGGCAATGCGGGCGAGGACATCGGCAAGCCAGGCCTGCGGGGCGATATCGTTCATCTTCGCCGTGACGATCAGGCTGTACATGGCAGCAGCACGAATGCCGCCGCGATCGGAGCCGGCGAACAGCCACGACTTGCGTCCAAGAGCAATACCGCGCAGGGCGCGCTCGGCGGCGTTGTTCGACAGGCAGATGCGTCCGTCGTCGAGGTAGTGCGAGAAGGCGGGCCAGCGCTTGAGCATGTAATCCATCCCCTTGGCGAGATCGTTGCGGCGTGAGAGCTTCGGCCGCTCGGCCCGCATGCGAGCTTCCAGTTCTTCGACGAGCGGCCGGCTCAGGTCCTGTCGGACCGCACGGCGCTCGTCTGCCGTCTTGCTGTTGATGCCGCGCTCGATCTCGAACAGCCGATCCATGCGCTGCACGATCTCCAGCGCCAGCGGTGAGATCGGTACCGGCAACTTGCCCTCAGCCCTGCGGCTGGCACTGGCCTCGATGTCGGCGAGGGCGAAGAACGGCCGGCGGGCGTGCGCCCAGCAGGCGGCCTCCAGGATCGGCCCCGGCGTTCGCTCCGCCGCATACAGCCGGTTGTATCCGGCGTAGGCGTCGGCTTGCAGGATACCCTGCCATCGCGAGAGGTGCTCCTCGACGTGGGCTCCGCCGCGATCACGCGAATAATAGAACATCGCGGCCGGCGGAGCGCCGCCTTCGAAGGGTCGATCATCGCGCACGTAGACCCAGCAGCGCCCGGTGTGGGTCTTGCCCTTCGCCAGGACCGGCACCGTGGTGTCGTCACCATGCAGCCGCTCGGCCGCGAGCACGTGCGCCTCGATGCGCTTCAGAAGCGGGGCCAGAACGGCGCAGCCGGCGCCGACCTGATCGGCGAGCGTCGACAGACTGAGCGGTACGCCCTCGCGGCCATAGCGCTCGGCCTGACGGTTCAGCGGCTGATGCTGCCCGAACTTCTCGAACAGCAGCATGGCCATGCAGGTTCGGGCCGGCCCAGCCGCGCGGCGTGACGTGGAACGGCGCCGGTGGCTGCGCTGATCTTCTCGCAGTCCCGGCACGTCATCTTTTCGCGCACGTGCTGGATGACCTTCCACTGTCGCGGAATCACCTCCAGCGTCTCGGTAACCGTCTCGCCAAGCTTCCTGCAGGCGCGTGCCGCCGCAGCAGTCGCAGGTGTCAGGGCGGGCACGACGATGCGCTCGCGCGGCAGGTGCTCTGGGAACGGCTGGCGCGACGGACGCTTGCGTGTGAACGGCACAACGCTCGTCGTCCTGGCGGCCGCCTGCTCGGCGGCGAGCTCGTCCTCGGTGGCGTCGGCTTCCAGCTCTTCGAGCTCCAGCTCCATCTGTTCGAGAAGACGCGCCGTCCGCTCCGAGCGCGGCCCGTAGATCTGCCGCTTGAGCTTGGCGATCTCCAGGTTCTGTCGCGCGATCGTCGCGGCGTCGTCGGCCAGTTGGGCGCGGGCCAGCGCCAGCTCGGCATCGGCCAGTGCGGCCCGGGCGTCAGCGGCGGCCAGAGCCGCTCTCAGCGTCTCGATGTCGGACGACGAATCCATGCCCCGAGGGAATCACAGGCTGCCGTTCGTTGCCCGCAGAAAGCACAGCTATCCAGCGCGTTCCGGCCGGAATGTGTGAACCGGGTTACGCCAGTCGATCCCCTTCAGCATGTATCCCAGTTGCGCGGCCGAAATGGCAAGACTGCCGTTGCTCACTGTCGGCCAAACGAAGCGGCCACGCTCCAGTCGCTTGGCGTAAAGGGAAATACCCAGGCCGTCGTGCCAGAGGATCTTGATCAGGTCGCCTCTGGCGCCGCGAAACACGAACAGGTCGCCGGCGAAGGGTTATGTGGCGCGATACATAACCCTTCTTATGTGTCGGCTGACGTTATGTGGCGGAGGCGGCCGAAGGCCGTGCGCGGACGGGCCATGATCTGCTTTCCCCGCCACATAATATCAGATGCTCTCCAGTAGCCGCAGAACAGCGTCCTTCGGTTGGAAGCGGGCACTTCGGTTGGTCGAGACGCCTGCCTTCACGAGACCCCGCCTCATCATCTCGACGTCCGCGGCGGCGTAGCGGTGGGTTGTGGCGACCTGGGCGTGTCCGAGCCAAGCCTGGATCGTCAGGAGATCGACACCCGATCGGAGGAGCTTCATGGCGAGAGAATGCCGGAAGATGTGCGGTGATATCGACTTGCCGTCCAAGCTCGGTGCTATCGACTTGGCTCCGGCCGCAGCTCGCCGCACGACGTGCGTCGCTCCGAAGCGCGTCAGACGCTCGCCGTGGGCACCGACGAAGATTGGCTGCGGCTCGTGATGAGCAAGCCCGCGTTCCTTCAGCAGCTCAGTCAGTGATCGCACCAGATCCCGAGGAATGGGAACGACACGATCTCGGCGCCCCTTGCCGTGAAGCAACACCTGCGGGCTCCCTCGCTGCAAACGAAGATCACTCGCGTTGGCGCCGATTGCTTCGGACACGCGGGCGCCGGTTCTCGCCAGGAAAAGCAGAAGAACTCGATCGCGCCGACCGCGGCGTGTCGTCTGAGCAGGGGTTGCGATGATGGCCTCGACCTCGGCGTTGGTGAGGTGGCGCGTCAACGAAATATGAGCCCTCTTGGTGGGGATTGCCAAGACGCGTTGGGCGATACCGAAGGCGGCGGGATCAGCGGCGGCGACGTGATGGAAGAAGGATCGAACAGCGGCTAGCCGGGCATTGCGCGTTGCGACGGAGTTGTTCCGCTTCTCCTCGAGTTCGTCGAGGAAGGCGAGAACGAGGTCCTGATCGAGCTCCTCGAGCGTCAGCGCGATCGGCTCCTTGCCCAATCGGCCGGCGGCAAACAGGATCAGCATGCGCAAGGCATCGCGATAGCTGGCCATGGTCGCAGGCGTGGCGTTACGCTGCTTGGCCAGCCGCCGACGGAAGTACAACTCCAGGAGCGGTGCCAGACAAAGATCCTCTCTCATGCTGCACCTCCGTCGATGGAGGCGCGTTCGGCCGCGACGGCGAGGAGTTCTGATGAACTGGTCAGGTAGTACGCCGTGTCGCTGTAGCTGGCGTGGCCGAGATAGGTGGCGAGGAGCGGCAGCAGCGCTTGGACATCCGCGCGCTGCTGGTGCCAGAGCCTGAGCCTGGTCACCGCGAATCGATGCCTCAGATCGTGCGGTCGCAGAGGCTTGCCATCGTCGAGACCGGCGTACTTGCGGGCCTTGACGAAGTTGCATTGCAAGCCGGCAGCCGAGAGACGACAGCCTCGCGAGCTGAGAAAGAAGCCCGCGTCCACGAGCGCGGGAAACGCCGCGTCGCGCCCGCGGGCGTATCGGCGCAGAGCGGCCAGTGTCGTTGGGTGAACAGGAACCAGGCGGTCCTTACGAAACTTGGTCTTGCGGATGAGAATGACCCCACAGGTTAGATCGACATCGTCGCGATCCAGTCTGATCGCTTCACCGGATCGCAACCCCGTGCTCGCGAGTAGTCCGATCAACGTCGCCATCGTGGAGCCAACGAGAGGCAGCCTCGGCGAAAGGAGCCTGCATGCGCCAATGAGCGACGCAAGCTCGGCATCGCTCACGATGCGCGGCGGCGGAATCGCCCTCGACCTATGGAACGCTTTGCGGTCCAAGGCCTCGGTTCGTGCGTCGTAGAGGGCGAGGTACTCGTAGAACCGGCGGAGAACTCCGTGACGAACGGCACGACTGTTGGCGGCGCCGCGGAACGACAGGACGAAATCGATCGCCATAGTCCGGGTGGCAGGCCCATCGAGCTGGGATCGCACGACGTGATGTACGAATGCCCGCAGCGTCCCTGCTTGCTTGTCGAAGGCATAGCCAAGGGACCGGCGCAGCTCGATGTGGCGTTCGACCTTCTCGCTGAGAAAAGTGGCAAAGGCGGTCATGCGGCGCCTCCCGGAAAAGGGAGCGCGACGTCGGCGAGCTGCGAGGTCGCGACCTTCACGTAGAGCGCCGTCGTGTTGATGCTGCGATGCCCGAGAAGATCGGCAACCTCGTTGATCGGCCTTCGTTGCTCGACAAGCTCAGTTGCTAGACTGTGGCGCAGAAGATGGGCACCAGCGACGCGACCAAGCTCGATCCCGCTACACCTCAAACGCTTCCGCACGATCCGCGACACGGGTGCCGCGTACTTGATCGGCCCTACGGGTGCGGTGAACGTCAGGAACAGATACGCACTATCGACCTTCGGTCTCGCCCTCAGGATGTAGTCGGCAAGCGCGGCGCCGGTCTCCGCGAGTAGCGGGACCACTCGGTCGCGCTTGCCCTTCGTGTGCCGGATAAAGACTTCGCCAGCTCGCCAGTCGAGATCTTGGAGCCGAAGAGCGCGCAGCTCGCCGTTGCGCATGCCTGTCGTCGCGAGCAGCAGAAGAATGGCCTGATCGCGAACATCGATCGGCGTTGCCCTGCCGATCGTATCGATGGCACGGCGAACCTCTGTCCAGGATAGCCGCGGCGGCAAATGGGCCAACCGCCAGTGGGGCGTTCTTGGAACGATGGGTGAAAGATCCCGATGGTGATGACCGGCGCAATGCAGAAAGCGGAGAAAGCCTCGGGTATGAGACGTTGCTGCCGTGCGCGTGCTCGAGGCCGCGGACAGCGATAGCTGGTGCTCTACGGCGGCTATGACGTGCTGCGCCTTCATCGTTCCGAGGTCTTGGCCCGGGTGCCGAATGCGGAACCATTGCAGAAAGCGCCGCGCACCCAGGAGAGCGCCATCGCGGGACTTCGGCTCGAGACCACGCACCTTGCTCAGATAGTTGGAGAACGAGCTCAATAGCGCAGCATCTGGATCGTCGACGACCCTGGCCACCGCCGTCACGAAGCGGTTGGGCGCCACTCGTCGAGCGTGCTGAAGCGCAGTCTCTGCGGCGATCCGCGGAGAGCCGGCGCCGAGCGTGCGCAGGTACCGATCGACGATGGTCGCGCTGATCGGTTCGGAGCCGCAGCGCTCGGCAACAAAATGGCCGAACCGGGCAATCCGGCTCAGATAGAGCTTGGCGGACGCTGGCTTGTATCCTTGCGAGTGCAGGTCCCCCGCGATGCGATCCATCTCGGCGCCGAGCGCCCCACTGCGGAGGCGCTTGAGCACCCCGCGATACGAAAAATAGAACTCGAGCATGTGCCCCCTCTTGCGTTGCGCCGCAGGGGATCCTGCGGCTGCGCCAGAGGCACGGAATATTATGTGGCGGGGAAAGCAGAGCGTGGCCCGTCCGCGCACGGCCTTCGGCCGCCTCCGCCACATAACGTCAGCCGACACATAAGAACGGATCGCGGCCGAGCGTCTCCTGCACCTGCAGCGCGAGCCCATTCATGCCGCGCCGCATGTCGGTGCGGCCCACCGAGAGCCACACCCGCACACCCGATGGGACCGGGATCATGGCTTCCTCAAGACGTCGAGTACACGCCTGAGGGCACGGCCGTCGAAGCTTGATCCGACGCGAATGCGACAGTCGCCGTGACCTGCCCTGTTTCCTCGGACCACTTTTAACTTGAGACGACCACCCTGGCTGCTGCCTTTCGTTGCCCCTTGCGGGACGGTGCCGTGTCGGGGCGGGGCGTCGTGCCAGTGCACGTCTTCGGCATGACGGCCCCATGTACCGCAGCGGTCCGCCCCGTCACTCGACGTGCTGCTGCGTCTTGCTCCTTGATCCCCGCCGCGAAGGCTGCGGGCGTGAGATAGCCCAAGCTCGAATGCGGCCTGACGTCGTTGTAGTGCCTGCGCCACCGCTCGATCACGACCTTGGCCTCGGCCCGCGAACGGAACCATTCCAGACTCAGGCACTCGTCGCGCAGCTTACCGTTGAAGCTCTCCGTCGTGCCATTCTGCCAGGGCTTGCCCGGATCGATCAATGCCGAGCCGATGCCCTGCTCCACGATCCACTTGAGCAAGGCGCGCGACACGAACTCCGGCCCATTGTCCGAGCGCAGATAGAGCGGTGCGCCGCGCTGCGACACGAGCCGCGACAGCACCTCGATCACACGTCCGGACCGGATGCGGCCGTCGACCTCGATCGCCAGGCCTTCCTTGGTCCATTCGTCGGTCACCGTCAGACACTTCAGCTGCTGCCCGTTGGCGCACCAGTCGAACACGAAATCGTAGGACCAAACCTGGTTCGCTCCCGTCGGTGCGTTGGGACGCGGGCGGCCCGTCGCAACGCGCTTTTTCGGCCGCTTGCGCGGCACCTGCAGCCGCGCCTGCCGCCACAACCGATGCGCGCGGCCAAAGCTCATCGTGTGACCGTCACGGTCGAGGAAGATCGCGATCCGCCGATAGCCGTAGCGCGGATACTGCGCAGACAACTCCGCCATCCGCTTCAACACGGGCGCATCCCTCACTACCTTGATCGACCTGTAATGCAACGCCGATCGCCCAACCCCGAGCAGCGTGCAGGCCCGCCGTTGCGACAGGCCATGGCCCGTCGCGTACGCAACACCGGAACGGCGAGCCGGCACGCTCACCATTTTTTTGCGGCGATCTCCTTCATCACCTCGATCTCCAGATCACGCTCGGCGACGAGCTTCTTCAGCCGCGCGTTCTCCGTCTCCAGCTGCCTCAGCCGGCGCACATCGTCCGACTGCAGCACGCCGAAGCGCTTGCGCCACGTGTAGATCGTCTGCTCGCTGATCCCGTGCTTCTTCGCAACGCCCGCGATCGGATCCCGGTCCGCCTCGCGAAGGATCGCCACCATCTGCTCGTCCGTGAACCTGCTCTTGCGCATCTGCCTCTCCCTTCAGGAGGGCAGTCTCTCAAGTTATCGCTGGTCCGAAAAGTCGGGGGCAGGTCAGCCGCCGACCTCGATCTCGATGGTGTCGGCACACTCCGGCACGACCGCCGCAGGCCGGGCAACTGCGTCGCCTTGCGCGTCCGCGACGATCGTCACCGGCACGAGCGTCGGCATCGATGCTGGAGACGGCGATGCCGACTGCAACTCCACTGCTCCATACCGGCGACGCCAACTGAACACCTGGTTCGCGTTGACGTCGTACTGGCGTGCCACCACCGATACCGAGGCGCCGGGCGCAAGCGTCGCCGCCACGATCTCCCGCTTCAGGGCCTCAGGCCACCGCTTGTTCCGCCGCTTCGCCTTTGTGTCCACATCCGACATCGTGGGCACATC
>CAVONB010000002.1:305000-447154 GCA_963697205.1 uncultured Alphaproteobacteria bacterium
GGAGGCCGAGACCGAGCCGGGCCTGATCCGGCCGGGCTTCAGACCCGAAGGATCAGATCTGCTGCGCACTGCGCAAGGCGACCGCAAGGCCCGCATCGCCGAGCCGATCCCGCCCAATACCACCGTTCTGCAGAAAACAGTCGTCGACGGCGACGGAGACGACGACCCCGAAACGCTCGAAGGCGCCGAGACGCGCGTCCTCAAGCCCTCGCGCGGCCAGTCGCTGGCACAAGCACTCGTCAAAGCCGGCGCAGAACCGTTGCAGGCCCAGAGCATGGCCGAAGCCGCGCGCAGCATCTACACCGCGAGCACCCTGCCCCCCAGCGCAGAGCTGCACATCACGCTCGTGCCCTCGCTGACGCAGCCGAACAAGTTCGATCCGGTCCGCTTCAGCCTTTACACCGACGGCCACGACCACAAGGTCTCCGTCGCCCGTGACGCCTCCGGTGATTTCGTCGCCGCCGCAGCACCCGCCATCCCCAAACTGTTGCGATCCGACCAGGACGGTGGCGGCGCACAGGCCTCCAACCTCTACGCGAGCCTCTATCACTCCGCCTTGCAGCAAAAGCTCGAGGCCGACACCGTCCTCTCGATCCTGCGCGTGCACGCCTACGACACAGACTTTCGCCGTCGCATCCGTCCGGGCGACACCGCGGAGTTCTTCTTCGATCTGAAGGACGAGGCGACCACCGATGGCCCGCCCGGCGAGCTACTTTTCACCTCGATCACCGCTGGCGGCGAAACCTCTCGGTTCTGGCGCTTTCGCACGCCTGACGGCATCGTCGACTACTACGACGAGTTCGGCGACAACTCGAAACGCTTCCTGATGCGTCGTCCCGTACGCGGCGACAACACGCGCCTGACGTCCGGCTTCGGAATGCGCAAGCATCCCCTCATCAACGTCTGGCGCCCCCACAACGGCATCGATTGGGCGGCCCCCGCCGGCACGCCCATCCTCGCTGCCGGCAACGGCACCATCGAGGAGGCCCGCTTCCGCGGCGAGTACGGCAACTATGTGCGCATCCGCCATGCCAACGGCTATCAGACCGCCTACTCCCACATGCTGCGCTTCGCCCCCGGCGTCCGCTCTGGCATCAAGGTTCGCCAGGGCCAGGTGATCGGCTTCGTCGGCTCCACCGGGTTGTCGTCGGGGCCCCACCTTCACTTCGAGGTGCTCGTCAACAGCCGCTTCGTCGACCCCTTGAAGATCCAGGTTCCCCGTGAGCGCAAGCTCACCGGACGGCAGCTCGCCGACTTCCAGAAGGAGCGCGCGCGCATCGACGATCTGATGCGCCGCGCGCCGGTCAGCTGGAAAGCACTGTGACGGGCCGCAGCCCCCGGCCCATAATGGCGCGTCCGCGCACGCCGCGTTGAAGGCCAGAAAGTCCTCATGAACCGCGCCATCCCGCGTTGCCATCGGCAATCTGCAGCGCCCGGCGATACCACAATGGGACCGTCAATTCGGGCCCGAAATTAGTCATTTCTATTAGAGCCCGTCCTCAAAGTTCTTAAGTCCGGGAATCGGTTGTGATTCTGTGTGGCCGTGCGCGTGATTCGCGAGCGGGCCGAGGATGTGGACGAACGATAACCGGGCAACCTACGAGCGCAAGAGCTGCCGATATCCGAGCGATTTGACCGACGAGGAGTGGGCGATCATCGCGCCGCTGATGCCGCCACCGAGAAAAGCTCGGCGTCATCCGGTGCCGGAAACACGCGATCTGTTGAACGCGATCCTCTACGTGCTGACGACTGGGTGCCAGTGGCGCCAGCTGCCGAAGGATTTTCCTTCCAAGAGCGTCGTGCACGACTACCTCGTGTGCTGGGACCGCGACGGCGTGCTCGCGCGTGTGCATGACGCGCTCTACGTGAAAGCGCGGGAACTCGCGGGGCGAAACGCGACAGCAAGCCTCGCCATCGTCGACAGCCAGAGCGTGAAAAGCGCAGAAAAAGGGGGGCCTCGATCGACCCCTGCGGGTACGACGCGGGCAAGAAGGTCAAAGGCAAGAAGCGCCACATCTGCGTCGATACGCAAGGCCTGCTGATCAACTTCGCGATCACGCCTGCCAACATCCAGGACCGCGATATGGTCGCGCCCTTGCTTGCCATCGCGGCGCGGCGCTGCCCGACGCTTGCGCTTGCCGTCGCCGACGGCGGCTATCAGGGCGATCCGACTGCGACAGCCGTGCGCGAGGACGCCGGCCTGCCGCTCGAGATCGTCAAGCGGTGCGACGCGGCGAAAGGCTTCGTCATTCTGCCCAGGCGATGGATCGTCGAGCGCACATTCGGCTGGCTCGGCCGCTGCAGGCGTCTGGCCAAAGACTACGAGAACCGCGTGCGCACCGCAGCCGCATTCCTCGTCATGGCTCTCATCCGGCTGATGCTCCGGCGAATTGCCAGAGTGCTGAAATAGAGCCAGAATTATGAGGACGGAACTCTTAGCCAAAACGATTAATCACCAACCGCGAGTTCGTGCCCGGAAGATCGCGCCATCGGATAGGCTTTGGTCGGATGCACCGCGTCGGTTTCTCGACCCGCGCATCAAGATGCGTCAGTCCGACCGAGCATGTTTACCCCATGTCGCCCATTCGATCGATGAAGGCCGAAGGCGTCGATGCTACAGTCCCTGAAACGGACGCATTGACCGCTGTTCGTACGTTCCAAGGCCCCGTTCTCGTCGATCTCGACGAAACGCTTTACCTTCGAAACTCCACGGAAGACTTCATCGACAGCGCCGCCCCCCGCGTGTTGGCCGCCCCGGTGATGAAGCTCATCGACGTCATCGCGCCGTGGCGCTGGATCGGCGGCCTGCACACGCGCGACATCTGGCGTGTGCGCCTTGTCCTGCTCTTGTTCCCTTGGACCTACGCGATCTGGCTGTGGCGCTGCCGCCGGCTGGCTGGCGCGCACACAAATACCGCGCTCTTGACCGCCCTGCGCGAGCGTGAAGCCGGCGTCGTCGTCGCCACGCTGGGATTTGCGCCCATCGTCCGCCCACTGCTGCACGCCATGGGGTGTGGCACCTACGACGCCATCCCCTGCCGCCTCGACTGGGGCCGCGACCGAAAGGCCGGCAAGGCCGCACTCGTGGAACGCCGCCTCGGGCACGACACCGTGACACGATCCCTGGTCGTGACCGATTCAGCCGACGATCACGAACTGCTGCGCCGATGCGCGATGCCCGTATGGACGAAATGGTCCGCGGCCCGCTTCCAGCACGCCTTCGAGGACGTCTATTTCCCCACCCGCTACACCGCCAAGATCAAGCATCCCGGCGGCTATGCCCTGCGCTGGCTCCTCCTCGAGGACCTCGTGCTCTGGGTGCTGGCCGCCGCGACCGCGCTCGTCGTCTCGCCGCAGGTCATGCTGGCCTTGCCGCTGTTCTTCCTGTCGTTCTGGGCCATCTACGAGATCGGCTACATGGAGAACGACCGCTGCGCGCAGCGCTACGAAGCCGAGCCACAGTTGACGCCGGCGCACGCCGCCTTTGCCGGTGCGCATTTCGAACGCAACGCCTGGATCTACGCCGGCCTGTTCGCTCTCGCCGCAAGCCTGATCGCCAGCGGCCGTCTCGACCCCGTGCTACTTAGCACGTGGGCCGGCGTGCTCGCAGCCCTGCGCGCGCTCTACTTCGTCTACAACCGCGTCGACAAGGCGACCCGCGTCTGGCTCTACGCCGGCCTGCAGGCCTTTCGCTATTTCTCCGTGCTCGCCGTCGCCGCCGTCGGCATGGCCGGCGTCGTCGTCCTGACCGCGTTCACGCTCGCCCGCTGGATCGTCTATGTCGTCTACCGCCACCGGGCTGCGGCAAAAGGCTACGTCTGGCCCAAGCTGCCACAGCGAACGATCGTCCTAATGCTGATCCTCGTGCAACTCGGCACGCTGGCGCTGATGGGTCTGGCCAAACCGGCCTTCACCATCCCCGCCGCCATCCTGCTGAGCTGGTGCGCAGCGCGCAGCCGAGGCGAGATCGTAAAGATCCTCAAGGGCGTGCGTTGGATCGCGAAGAAGGCGCCGGGAGAAGCCCGCGCCACGATGCCCGCCCAGGGATCGACGATGGCGCCCGGCTAACGGGCAGCCGGCGGGTTTGCTGCCGTTCGCCGCAAAGACGCACATCAATCAAGCGACGTGGAGCGCTTGGGCGCGGTCGCCCAGTCCGATGGCGCGCACGCCGGCCCCATGGGCGATACGCGTGCCGCCCGACCGGAAGAGAGCCCGCCTTCCACCTCGCCTCAGCGCTCGCGGAACGCCCTCTGGAGCTGGTCAGAGAACGGCTTCACCAGATAGCTCAGCACCGTGCGCTCGCTGGTCTGGAGGTAGACCTCGCATTGCATGCCCGGCAACAGCGACTTGCCGTCACCAAGCTTGGCGAGCTCCGGCGCCGGCACTTCGAGGTCGACCTGGAAGTAGGGGATGTTGGTCGCCCGGTCGATCAGCGTCGCCGCCGAACGGTTGATGACCTTGCCCTCCAGAACCGGCGTCGTGCGCTGGTTGAACGCGGGGAAGCGCACCGTCGCTTCCTGGCCGACGTACACCTGCTCGATATCGTTGGGCAGTACGCGCGCCTCGACGATCAGCCGATCCTCCTCGGGAATGATCTCCAGGATCGGACTGGCCGGCTGCACCACGCCCCCCACCGTGTGAATGGCTAGGTTATGCACCGTGCCCGAACGCGGCGCGCGGATCACGATCCGTTGCAGCCGGTCCTCCAGCGCCACGCGTTGCTCCTCGAGCTCCGCAATCCGTGCCTGCGCCTCGCGCAAGTCGTTGGCAACCTGCTGCTGCGTCTCGCGCTCCAGCTGGGCGATCTTGACGTCGACCTCGCTGATCGCGCCTTTGACGCGCGCGATGTCGCCCTTCAGCCGCCCGACGTCACCGTCGAGCCGTGCCGCCTCGCGCTCCAGCGCCAGCATGCGCGACATCGTGTAAAGACCCTGCTTCAGCAATGGCCGCACGCTCTCGATCTCCTGGCGGATGAGCCCCACCTGGCGCAACGCCGCGTCGTGGTTGGCGGTCAACCCCGAGATCTGATCGGCGAGCTGTCCCCGCTGCTCCTTCAGCAGCGCCGCCTCGCCGCCCTGCTTGTCGCGACGAGCCTTGAACAGCGCTTCCTGAGAGGCGAGGAAGGCCGCCACGCGCGGCTCCGTCCGAGCCGCCACCGAGATCGTTTCAGGCACGTCGATCGCATCCGCGCCCGTGCGCTCAGCCTCCAGCCGGGCGCGCTGGATGAGCAGCTCGTTGAGCCGGCTCAGCACGATGCCTTGATTGGCGCGCAGCGTCGTGTCGTCCAGTCGTAGGAGCTGATCGCCCTTGCGCACCTGGTCGCCGTTGCGGACCATGAACTCCGAGACGATGCCGCCATCAAGGTGCTGCACCGTCTTGATGCTCGATTCCACCGCAACGATGCCCGAGCCGATCACGGCCCCCGAGATGCCCGCAAACGCCGACCAACCGATCAGCGTGCCGAGTGTGACGACCATCACCGTCCCGCCGATACGGATCCACGGCGCCGCGGTCGGATAATCCTGCAGAGGTCCCGCAGTCGCCGGGGCCGGCAATTGGACGGCGGGCTGCTCGGGACCGCGTATCCAGTCGACGAGCCGCAACACCAACACGCTGGCGAGCCCCGACAGGCGTTGCAGGAGCCCGCGCGCCCCCCCACTGGCATCGACCGTGGCCGACGCTGCGCTCTCGCGCGCCCATAGGTTGCGTCGAAGGGTCTCGAACACGGCAGCCACCTTATCTTTCGACGACATCACGCTTCTCCTACTGGCCGAACGGGCTGCGCTCGCCCACACGCCGCTGCGGTAGCGGATGGGCCTCGGCCGCATCGGTTTCCTCGCGCATCGCCGAGATCCGCGCCCTCAGACGCGACAGGGCCGCATCGCGGGTGCGCGCCCGTTCCGCCGCGCCGCTCCCCGCCTCGCCTGCAACTTCGGCGCGGCCCGGCATGGCTGCCGATTTGACCGCGACGTCCTGGCCCCGCGTGGCCGGCGCCACCGTGGGCTCGCGGCGCGGCGGCGCGGCTGCCTTCGCAGTTCGCGCCGCATCCGGCTGGCGCTCCACAACGGCCGCCACCGGCCGCGGCGAGGGCATGCCGCGCGCTGGTGCGCCGTCCTTGTGTTGGGCGGCAGCCCGCGCAGTGGCGGGCGCCTGAACGGCTGCGGGTAGTGGTGCAGGAACGTGGGCGGGCGCCGCCTGCGGCGCGGCAGGTCGCGCGGCCCCATCCTGGGGTGCGGCCTGAGAAACTGTCTGGGGTGCCGCTTGATGAGCTGACTGAGGTGCGCCCTGAGCCTTCGGTTGGGCCACCGGCTGGGAGGCCGGCGGAGCAACGGGCTGGGGCACAGGCTGCGCAACCGCTTGTGCCGGACCAGGCTGGGCACCCTGGCCGGCGAGGCTGCGCAGCACCTCGTCGCGCGGCCCGAACGCGCGCTGCTGCCCCTTCTCCAGGATTAGCAGCATGTCCGCCGCCGCAATCGCCGACGTGCGGTGCGAGACGATGATCACCGTACGTTGCTTGGCCCTGAGCTCGCCGATCGCCTCCATCAGCGCCGCGTCGCCGTCGCTGTCGAGATTGGAGTTGGGCTCGTCAAATATCAGCAGCGGCGGATCGCCGTAAAGCGCGCGCGCGAGCGCGATGCGCTGCTTCTGGCCGGCCGACAGATGGCTGCCGAAAGCGCCAAGCTCGGTGTCGTAGCCCTGCTGCAGGTCCAGGATCAGGCTGTGCGCGCGCGCCAGCTTCGCCGCCGCGATCACCCTCTGGTCGTCGGCCTCCGGATCGAACCGGCAGATGTTGTCGCGCACGGTGCCCGAGAAAAGCTCCACGTCCTGCGGCACGTAGCCCATGAACTGACCGAGCCGCTGCGGATCCCATTGGTCGAGGCGGGCGCCGTCGAGACGGATCTCGCCGCCCAGCACCGGCCACACGCCCACCAGCGCACGCGCCAGCGTCGACTTGCCCGACGCACTCTGCCCCGCGATCGCCAGCACCTGTCCGGGCCCGATCGAGAACGAGACGTTGGAGACCGAAATCCTCTGCGCACCCGGCGGCGCCAGGCGGACCTGGCGAACCTCCAGCCGGCCCGAAGGACGCGGCAACTCGATCCGCTCGCTTTCCTCCGGCAGCGCTTTCAGCAATTCACGCAGCGACAGATAGGCCTGCCGTGCACGCACGACCCCCTTCCACTGTGCGATCGTCTGCTCCACCGGCGCCAGCGCCCTCCCGAGCAGGATCGAGCCGGCAATGATCGCGCCCGCGCTGATGTCGCCATGGATCGCCAGATAGGCGCCCTGCCCCAGGATCGCCGACTGCAGGATCATGCGGAACGTCTTCGACAGCGCCGTCAGCGTCGCCACCGAGTTGCCCGACCGCGTCTGGATCATCAGCGCCGCGCGATTGGCATGCAGCCAGCGCTGCCGGAAGCTCGCCAGCATGCCCATGGCCGCCAGCACCTCCGCGTTGGCATGGCCAGCCTCGGCGAGTTCATGCGCGCGCCGCGAAGCCAGCGTCGCCTCGCCGACGGCGGTGCTCGTGCGCCGCTCTGTGATGACGGCGAGCGAGAACAGCAAAAGAGCTGAGGCGAGCGCAACGACGCCGAGCGACCAATGGAACAGGAATAACAATCCGATGTAGATCGGCATCCACGGCACGTCGAACAGGATGCCCGGCCCCGGACCGCTCAGGAACTGGCGCAGCGTGTCGAATTCGCGCAGGTGATAGCCGCCCCCGTGGCCCTTCATCAGGCCGACCCGCGCGGAGGCGTCGAATACGCGACCCGCCGCCATCGAATCGAAGGCGAGGCTGATGCGCGTCATGATGCGCGAGCGCACGAGGTCGAGGAACCCGCTGAGGCCGTAGAGGATGACAACAAAGATCGACAGCGCCACGAGCGTCGGCACGCTCCGCGAGGTCATGACGCGGTCGTAGACCTGCATCATGTACAAGGGCCCGATGAGCGTCAGAACGTTCAGCACGAGGCTGAACCCGCCCGTGGCCAGAAATGCCCGCTTGCTGACGCGGAGCGCATCTCCGACGTCATCACGCTCGACCTGTCGCATGTGATCCTCTCGAACACCGGGTGCCGACGGCACCGCTCGACTCGGACAACGGGACGCTCGCAAACGCGCACGCGTAGGGCCGGAACCGGCCGTACCCCTTGCCGCAAGGCACCTATGACGCCGGCAGGACGGTGACTGATTCGGCGCTGAAACGGACCAGCATGTGCAAGACGGCCTGCGGTCGGGAATCAACGCCCTGACCCGATCTTTGCGCCCAAGACCTTGCGAAGTTCTTTCCGTGAACAGCTCTCAGGCCCGAAACGGCCCAAGCGGCAATGATTTTTTGCAGTGTTGCGTCTGAGACTTACGAAATCGCGCTCGAATCAATTGTGACATCCGGAAGGGTTGCGGTTGCACCCCAATGCGCCGGCCACGCCCCGCCGGCGGCCAGCGACACCACGCCAGCGCCTCGCGCTGCCCCTCGCGCTCGCCCCGTGAACGGGCTAAAGGCCTGCACGATGTCCCGCCCGCCAAGGCCACCTGGCCAGCGAGCGTCCGGCCCCATTGGCCAAGGCGCGTTCGTTCGTACCGGTGACGGCGCAGGCCATGCAACCGCTGATCGACCCACGATGGGTCCGCTATCATTCGATGAGGAGCCCCCCATGCGCCTTCTCGTCCTCGGCCGCACCGGCCAGCTCGCCCGCGGGATGGCCGCGTTGCAGGGCCGACCCGGGCTGGAGACAACCCTGCTCGGCCGGCCTGACCTCGACCTGACCGCGCCCGGCGACCTCCGCGCCACCTTCGCAGCCCTGGCGCCCGACGCCATCGTCAACGCCGCCGCCTACACCGCCGTCGACCGGGCCGAGACCGAGCCCGACGCCGCACATGCCGTCAACGCCGCCGGCGCCGGCGCGGCGGCAGCCGCCGCCGCCCGCCTCGACATCCCGTTCCTTCACGTCTCGACCGACTATGTGTTCGACGGCAGCAAGGCCGCACCCTATGTGGAAGACGATCCGACCGGGCCGCAGAGCGCCTATGGCCGCTCCAAGTGCGCCGGGGAGGCGGCCGTTGCCGCCGCCAATCCTCGCCACCTGATCGTACGCACCGCCTGGGTGTTCAGCCCGTGGGGGCAGAACTTCGTCGCCACCATGTTGCGGCTGGCGGCCGAACGCCCCGGGTTGCGTGTCGTCGCCGATCAGGTCGGCTCGCCCACCTACGCGCCCGACCTGGCTGACATTCTGGTCGCCATGGCCCGGGCCGTCGTCGGTGCCGCCCAGGACGATCCCCGCTTCGGCATCTATCACGCGGTCAATGCGGGCGAGGCGACGTGGGCCGGCTTCGCCGAGGCGATCATGGCCGAGGCCCGCCGCCACGGTTTGCCCAGCGCCCCCGTCCAGCCGATCTCGACCGCCGAATACCCCACGCCCACGCGCCGCCCTGCGAACTCGCGCCTCGACACCGCAAAGCTTCAGCGCAGCTTCGGCCTGGCGCTTCCGCCTTGGCAGGATGCGCTCGCCCGCTGCATCGCCGCCCGGATCGCAACCGGCACGGCCGGATGAGTGGGCGTCCTTACGCCGCCCGGCGCGCCAGGAAGGCCATGCGGGCCTGATTGTGCCCGAAGTTCGGCTGATGGCGCGAAGCGGTAAAGCCCGCATGCTTCAGCGTCTCGAGCATGTCCGCCTCGGTGTAGGTCGTCAGCCCGAGTTCTTGGCGCTTCTTGCGGTAGTCGGAGAAAGCCGTGCGCACGAGCCCTGCGAGCGCGGCACCTGCAAACCCATGGGCCTTACCGAACGCCAGCAGCGCTATCGCGTCCGTCAGCGGCCCGACGTCCGGCGGGACGACGTCCGCGATCAGTAGCCGCCCGCCCGGCGAAAGCTTGCCGCGCAACAGGGCCAGCAGCGCCTGGAAATCGATCTTGGCCAGGTACTGCAGCAGCGAATTGATGACGATCAGGTCGATCCCCCCCTCCGGCACCTGATCCATGTCCTCGGGTGCCAGCACCGTTACGTTGCCGAGCTCTCCGAAGCGCTCGACGAGCCGACGGCGCACCATCTCCGCCCCGTCCGACAGGTAGAGATGCCCTACCCGCCCTGCCACGAGATCGGCCGACAGCGCCTCCCCCGAGCCGTAATCGAGCACGCTGAGACCCTCGCCCTCCAGCCGGGCCACGATGTCCTCGGCTATCCGCCGGTAGTGAACCAGCTTGTGGCGTTCGTTAACGTAGATCGGGCTATCGGAATTCCAGTAGTCGCGCCAGGTCATGCAAATCTCGCTCGGCTGTGACCCGAACTGGCCACCAATGGTTCATGTAACTATGAGACAGTATCAGGCTCGCATTTTCCGGCCGAATGAAGCCATTTTCGTCCTATAGCAGGCTCGGCGCCCCGACAGAGGCGCAAAATTGCGGTACAGGAAACGATGGTCTCCGATCATAAGTCCGCCACCAAAGGCACGACGACGCAACGCGCGACGTTGTGCGTCGTCATTCCCATGTTGAACGAGGAAAAGGGCCTCGTCCGGCTTCTCGAGCGCTTGAAGCCTGCATTGGATGCAACCGCGCTCGACTGGCACGTGCTGTTCGTCGACGACGGCTCCACCGACCGGACCCTGGAAATACTGCGTGCGCAGAACGCCGAAGACCCCCGCATCCGCGCGGTCTCCTTGAGCCGCAACTTCGGCAAGGAGGTCGCCGTCGCCGCAGGCCTCGGCAACGCCGACGCCGACGCCGTCGTCATCATGGACGCCGACCTCCAGCACCCGCCCGAAAAAATCGGCGAGTTCGTCGCGCTGTGGCGTCAGGGCTATGACATCGTCTACGGCCAGCGCATCGACCGCAGCGCCGACAGCCCGCTGCGGCGCATGCTCGCCAAGGGCTTCTACCGCCTGTTTCACGCGCTGTCGGGCACCGAGCTGCCCGAGGGCGCCGGCGACTTTCGGCTGTTGAGCCGCCGAGCCGTCGTCGCGCTCAACCGCATCGGCGAGCGCGCGCGTTTCAACAAGGGGCTCTACACCTGGATCGGCTTCCGCTCGATCGGTGTCCCCTTCGTCGTGCCCACCCAGTTCGAGCGCCCCTCGCGCTGGCACGCGCGCAAGCTCTGGCACTTCGCCATCGACGGCGTCGCCTCCTTCTCCACGGTGCCCCTGCGCATCTGGTCCTACCTTGGGCTGCTGGTCTCGTTCTGCGCCTTCGCCTCGGCGATGTACTTCCTGGTCAAGACCCTGATCTACGGCTCCGACCTGCCCGGCTTCCCGACCGTCATCGTCTCGATCATGTTGTTGTCGGGCGTGCAGCTGATCTGCCTCGGCGTGATCGGCGAGTACCTCGGCCGCATCTACGACGAGGTCAAGGCGCGCCCCCTCTATCTCGTGGCCGAGCGCGTCGGCAACTCGGAGGAAACGCCAGCCGCGCGCGCCCAGATGCGCAACCTCGATCCCGTGGAGCTGGACACTGCGCGCCAGCTCGTTCCCGAGCGCGGCAACGACGCCGCATGACCGTGATCGTGCTGTGCGCCGACGACTACGCGATGACCGCGGGTGTCTCGGCCGGCATCCTGGAGCTTGCGCGTGACCGGCGTCTGTCCGCGACCGGCGTGATGACGACACTCGGCCGCTGGAGCCGCGACGCCGCCGACCTCGCCCCGCTGCGCGACCGGGTGGCCATCGGCCTGCATTTCGACCTGACGCTTGGCACGCCCCTCGGCCCCATGCCCGCCCTCGCGCCGCAAGGCCGGCCGCCCGACGTCGGCACGCTGACACGCATGGCGCTGACGGGACGGCTGTCGCGCGCCGAGATTGCCGACGAGCTGCGCCGTCAAATCGCAGCATTCCGCGCCGCGCTCGGCCACCCCCCCGACTACCTCGACGGCCACCAGCACGTGCACGCCCTGCCCATCGTCCGCGACGCGGTGCTGGAGGTGCTCGGTGAGCGCGACTGGCGCGAGCCCCCGCTCGTGCGCATCCCCTCCGACCGCCCTGCGGCCATTCTCGGCCGCCGCCGCGCCGCCCTCAAGGCGCTGATACTCGCCGGCCTTGCCCGCGGCTTCCGCTCAGCCGTCGCTCGTGCCGGGCTGCCCGCCAACGACACGTTCGCCGGCGTCACCGGATTTGCGCGCGACGGCGTCGCCGCCGACTTCCGATCCGGCATGGAACACGCCGGCCCGTTGCACATCCTGATGTGCCACCCCGGCCACGTCGACGCCGACCTGATCGCGCTCGATCCCGTCACCGACCGCCGCGAGGCCGAGCTGGCCCACATCGCCGCCGACACCGGGATGGCCGCCCGCATCTGGCGCCCCGACCGCGCAGCCGACGGACCGCCCGTCGACTGGAAAGAGGTGAGGCGCGCATCATGCTGAAGCCGCTGTGGCAGCGAGCAGGCAGGCACCTCGACCGGATGCTGGCCACCCCGCGCGGCGCCGCGCTCGGCCACTGGGCGGGCTTCGTGCTGTCGGGCGGTTGCGCCTTCGTCACCGACGCGCTGGTGCTCGAAGGGCTCGTCCGCTTCGCCGGCTTGTCGCCGCTGCTCGCCCGCCTCGGCGCCATCTGCTGCGCCATGGTCGTCGGCTGGCTCGCCCATCGCACCATGACCTTCCGCCTCGCCGTGCGCCCGACGCTGAAGGAGTTCCTCGGCTATGCCGCCGTCGCCTGGACGTCGGCGGCGATCAACTACTCCGCGTTCTCCGCCATCGTGCTGCTGCGCCCCGCGACGACACCCTTCGCCGCGCTCGTCGGCGCGTCACTGTTTGCGATGACATTTTCCTATCTGGGCATGCGCTTCGGCGCCTTCCGCAAGGCGCTGCACCTGTCGCGCTCGCACCATAGCGACGCGCCCTGAGCGCACGGCCCGAACGCACACCCTGCGGCCGCCTTACCGACCGTTGACCCGCTTGGCCCTCGGCGTATGCGGCGTCTTCTCCCAGTGGAACGGCCGTCGGATGAGCTGGATCAGCGCGCGATGTGCGGCCAGCGAGATGGCGAGCCAGTAGAACGGTAGCAGCACGACGGCGAGCCCGAGCCGCCAACGCCCCCGCCGCACCGCCGCGGCAAGCCCGAGCAGCATCGAGATCAGATACCCCGCGAACAAATTCAGCGACGCGAGCCCCCAGAACGATTGCCCGATCAGCGTCTGCGGCCATGAGAAAAATCGATGGGCCCAGATGTCATAGGCGAGCAAGAGATAGAACCACGGGTGCACCAGCGCGGCGAGCACGAGCCCACCCATCAGCGCCTGGAAGCCTAGAAACCGCGCCTCGCCGAGATCATGCATCAGGCGCAGCGGATGGCGCATGTGCACGAGCGTCGTCTGCATCCACCCCTTGAGCCAGCGCGTGCGCTGGTTGAGCCAGGACCGCCAGCGGCGCGGCGCCTCCTCCCACGTCGTACTCTCGATCACCGCGACCTGCCACCCCATCCGCGCCAGCCGGATGCCGAGGTCGGCATCCTCCGTCACGTTGTAGGGATCCCACGCGCCGACGTGCTCGAGCAGCCGTCGCGGAAAATGGTTCGACGTTCCCCCCAGCGGCACCGGCAGCCCCGTACGCTCCAGCAGCGGCAGGATGGCATCGAACAAGGCCGCATACTCGATCGCGAACTGCCGGGTCAGCCAGTTGCGATGCGCGTTGTCGATGCCGAGCCGCGCCTGCACGCAGCCCACCGTATCGGCACGCGCCTTGAACACGGCGAGCGCACGGCGCAACTGGTCGGGCTCGGGATGATCCTCCGCGTCGTAGATCGTCACGAACGCACCGCGCGCGTGCGCCAGCCCCACGTTGAGCGCGCGCGGCTTGGTGCGCGGCATTCCGCCCGGCGCCACCACCATCCGCATCTGCGCCGGCAGGCCCAGCCGACGGATCGCGTCCTGCGTCGGCGCGTCGTCGGCTTCCACGACGATCACGACGTCGAGCTTGTCGACGGGGTAATCGAGCCGGCTGAGCGCGCCCACGACATCGCGCACCATCCGCGCTTCGCGATATAGCGGCACCAGCACCGAATAGACCGGCAGAGTTTCATCGCCCGCTGCCGCCCCCGCCGCCCGGCGCGCCCGCCGCCGACGACGCCCGCCGATCAGCTCGCCCAGAGCCGCCCCCCGCAGCGCGATGACGAACACGAAGGGAAGCGTCAGCACCCCTAGAAGCGTCGCCAGCGCCAGCTCGGCATCGATCACAAATCCGCCGATCATGAGCCCCGCCAGCACCGTCAGCGCCAGCGCTTGACCGAGCGTCACCGTCGTCGACGCCGACAGCGCGGGATGGCGCAGCGCAAGCCCATGCGTGGCCCAGGCAGCGACCGCCTCCGCGCCCTCCCACTCCGACCGCGTCGGCGGTGGCCGGCTGGTCAACGCCATCGCCACGCCGCGGCCGCGAGCGTCCCCCACCAGCCCCGCCACCGCTTCCGGCCCGCGGTCGAGCGCGCTGACGAGCACATGACCGGCAAGCGCGCGCGATAGCGGCGCGCCCACGGGCGGATCGATCACGGGAACACCGACCGCCTCGGCCAACGCCGCGGTGTAGGCGTCCGCCGAAAGGTCCCCAAGATCCACCAGCACGTGATGCGGCGCACATCCCCATTGTGGCGCCAGCCGCTCCGCACGCGCCAGCGTCTCCGCGTCGACCCAGCGGCCGACCAGAAAGCGATACGGCGACAATGGGCGCGGCTTCGACGCGCGTGGCATGGCGATGGACAGTCCGAACGGCTGAGATCCCCTGGCATCGCAGCGTATACGCATGACGTCGGGCGCACGACCTGAAAAACGCCGCGATCGCCGCCCATCAGCCGATGGCGCACGCTGGCTCGTCGGCTTGCATCGACCAGCTGCCGGCGTGGATCACCCGCGCCGAACCCTTGACTTTGTGCCCGCCGGACGGCTCGGTGGTGCGCCATCATGCGACAGCGCGGACGCTCGACACACCATGACCCGAACTGCCCGTGCCAGCCTCGACTGCCCCGCGATGCCCCGCGTCGGCCGCATACGGCGAGCCCCTTCGCGGCACACGCGTCCCCTCGCTTTGCTGACGGTCCTGCTGGCCGCCGTGCTCGGTGGCATGATCGTAGGCATGATCGGCACCGCCGCCGCGCAGACCCCTCCCGCTCCCGGCACCGCCGCGGCAGAGCCGGTCGAGCCCGGCCGCCGTGTCGTCGTGCGCTTCCTGACCGACAACGACTATGCCCCGTTCAATTACATGGACGAGGACGGCGTGCTGGTCGGCTTCAACATCGATCTGGCGCGCGCCATCTGCCTCGAGCTGGAGGCGACGTGCGATATCAAGGCGCGACCGTGGGACGAGCTGCTGACGGCGCTGCGCCGCGGCGAGGCCGACGCCGTCATCGCCGGCCACGCCGTGACACCCCGCGCGCTCGCCGCTGTCGACTTCACCGAGCGCTATTTCCACACGCCCGGGCGGTTCGCCGCCAAGCGCACGGAAACCAAGACCGACGTCGACCCCTCCGCCCTCTACGGCAGGCGCATCGCGGTGCGTAGATCGACCGCCCACGAGGCATACCTGCGCGCCTTCTTCCGCGACAGCGCCGTCGTCGCCTTCGACACCGAGGAGGCCGCGCGCGAGGCGCTGATGTCGGACAAGGCCGATTACCTGTTCGGCGACGGCGTCGGTCTGGTGCTGTGGGTCAACGGCACATCCTCGCGCGATTGCTGCGAGTTGCGCGGCGGCCCGTTCCTGGAGCCACGCTACTTCGGCGACGGCATGGCGATCGCCGTATCGAAGTCCGACCCGCAGATGCGGCTGCTGCTAGACGGCGCGCTGAAGAAGGTGCGCGCCAACGGTCGCCTCGACGAGCTGATGCTGCGCTATTTCCCCGCGCGCGTTTATTGATGCCGCGCACGCGTCCCGCGCATGGCGGGTTCCGCCTGCGCCGCTACCTTGGCCGGCTCGGGCCAGGCCGCGATCAGATCAGCACTTCCTGAGCGAAGCTTCCAGCTCGCGAATGTAGTCGGCACGCACCGGCGTGACCTTGACCGACTGCTGGCAGTCGTTGCTGACCACCACCATGTTCGCCTGGAAGAAGCGCCCTTGCAGCTGGATGTCGAAACCGTCCTTGGTCACGAGGCCGTAGACATCGCCCGAAAGTGAGTGGATCCGGTCCTCCCACTTGCCCGTCACCTGGCTGCCGTTGATGACCAGCCGCGTGGCGGCATCGAGCCGGTAGTCGGCACTCTGGCAGCGCAGGTTCTGCTGAAGGTCCCCCTGCGCGCCCTTCGAGATATAGGTGACGACGCACTTGAACGCCTGGGCCGGTCCGCGCGCCGGCGTCACGGTCCCCGCACCGGCCCACCGGCCGGCCAGCGTCGAGATCGATGCCGGCGATGGCTCCGCGGCCTCGGTGCTGACGGGCGGCGCGAGAAAGGTGGCCGCGGATACGACCACTGCGCCGGCCAGCGCGGACAACTTGACCATGTACGAACCCCCGTTCGGCGGCGCCGCATCGATGGCGGCGAGCTGATGACGCGGTGCAAAGGGCAGTGTGGTCTGCCCCCTGGCGCCGTCGCCAAGCTGTCACGCCGAATTGGGACCGGCTGAGGGCAACCGCACGGAAAATTTGCGGTTTCTGCGCTCTGCGACCCCTCAGTCGTCCGCCCCTTCGTCGTCTTCCGTCAGTTCCCGACCCACAATGCCCGGACGCGCCGCACCCGCCGCATCGTAATCGACACGAACCAGATAGAGGCCCCGCGCCGGCGCCACCGGCCCGCACCTCGCCCGGTCGCCAGCCGCCAGCGCAGCAGCCATGTCGCCAACCGACCACCGGCCCTCCCCGACCTGTTTCAGGCTGCCGACCATCGACCGCACCTGGTTGTGCAGGAACGAGCGCGCGCTAGCGTCGATGTGGATTTCCGCGCCCACCCGCCGCACATCGAGCCTGTCGAGCGTCTTCAGCGGCGAGCGCGCCTGACAGGCCGCGGCCCGGAACGTCGTGAAGTCGTGCCGTCCCACCAGCGTCTGCGCGGCGCGGTGCATGGCGTCAGCGTCGAGTTCCAGCGGCACCCACCACACCCGGTTCCGCTCGAGCGCGGGCGGCGCCCGACGCACGAGCAGGCGATAGAGGTAATGGCGCGCAGTGGCGCTGAACCGCGCGTCGAACGTCCCGCCGACCACCTCACATTCGACGACGACGATGGGCGCGGGCTTCAGGTGATGGTTCATCGCCTCGCGCACGCGAAACGCATCCCACGCCCGCGTCAGATCGAAATGCGCAACCTGCCCGAGCGCGTGCACGCCGGCGTCCGTTCGCCCCGCACCACGAACGCTCACAGTTTCGCTGGAGAAGGCGGCGACGGCGGCAGTCAATCGGTCCTGGATGGCGCCCCCATCCGACTGGGACTGCCAGCCGACGAACGGCGTGCCGTCATATTCGACGGTGATGCGATAACGGGGCATGGGGCTATGGACCGACCGGGGCTGACGCACGCGATCGCGTCGCGCGTCCGGCAATGGCAAGCAAATGTCGGAGCCCGGACACTAGACGAGCAAGGCCCCTCGCTCAACCGCACATCCCCGACGCACAAGGGCCGGCATGGCGCGCCGGCCCTCGCTCGAAACGTCCACGAATGACCTGGGGCGCGCTCAGCGCATTCCCGCAGGGCGTCCACCGCCATGGCCATGACCGCCACTGCGCGCGCTGCCGCGCGGTAGGTAATAGCCGCCCACACCCGACGCCCCCGACGAGGAGGCAGACGCCGAGGCGCTGGCCGACGGCGCGCCGCCCATGCGCTCCTCGGTGATGCGCACGTCCTGGATCGACAGCGTCAGCGGCGTGGCGCCGCCCGGATTTACAATCACGCGACGCGTCGGCGGCAACGGACGGAACACGCGCACGCCCTCCTCCAGGGTCACCGTGGCGCCGTAGAACGGGCGCGGCTCGATGCGGATCGTTTCGGGCTCACCGGCCACGGCCGAGGCGGCCGACAGTCCGGCGGCAATGGCGAAGGCGGCAAGCAAGGCGACGCGAGAAACCATGGGTGTCCTCATCAGGCTGGCAGATCTACCGCCAGTCTAGAGGTCCCGCCCGGTCGTGCCCGGCGCCATCTGAAGCAATCGTTAATACTGACAATTGGATCGATCGCCGGCCCCTGAGTGGCCCCCAAGGGTCGGCCCGGCCAGACCGGCCCTCGCCTCAACAAAGGCGCGTCCCCTGAGGGATCGCAAACCCGCGCAGCAACTCGTCCGCCGACATCGGCCGCTTGCCCGCCCGCTGCACCGTGACGAACCGCACCGCGCCCGCCCCGCACGCCACGCTCAGCCGGTCGTCGAGCACCGTGCCGGGCTCAGCCGAACCCGCCACCAGCACCGTCCGCAGCACCTTCAGACGCTCCCGCTTGCCGCCGATCTCCACGTCGAGCCAGGCGCCGGGAAACGGCGACAGCCCGCGCACATGATCGTGCACCGCTTTGGCCGGCCGCGTCAGGTCGATCACCGCCTCCGCCTTATCGATCTTGCCCGCATACGTCACGCCGTCCGTCGGCTGCGGCGTGCAATGAAGCGCCTCGCGCTCCAGCGCCGCCATCGCGCGCACCATCAGGCTCGCCCCCAGCCCCGACAGGCGGTCGTGCAACTGCCCGGCCGTCTCCTCGGGGCCGATCGCAGCATGCTCGGCAAGACACACCGGCCCCGTGTCGAGGCCGGCCTCCATGCGCATCACCATCACCGCCGTCGTCGTGTCGCCAGCCATGATCGCGCGCTGGATCGGCGCCGCGCCCCGCCAGCGCGGCAACGCCGAGGCATGCAGGTTGAAGCAGCCGAGCCGCGGCGCATCGAGCACCGGCTGCGGCAGCAACAGCCCATAGGCGACCACCACCGCGGCATCGGCTTCATGCGCGGCGAACCGGGCCTGCACATCCGCGGGCTTGAGCGACACCGGCGCCAGCACATCAAGACCGCTTGTCGCCGCGAACGCATGCACAGGGGAGGGCGTCTCGGCCATGCCGCGTCCCGCCGGCCGTGGCGGCTGGCAATAAACCGCAGCAATGTCGTGACCGGCCGCGATCAGCTCCGACAGCACTGGCACCGCGAAATCAGGCGTACCCATGAAGACGATGCGAAGGCTCATGTCGGCGACACCTCGGGGGCTTCAATCTACGCGATGCCGATCCCGAACGGGCTCACGCGGTGTCCGTCTTGGACTGTTTGCGGAAGCGGCGCACGATCATGTCCCGCTTCAGCCGCGACAGGAAATCGATGATCAGCTTGCCGTCGAGATGGTCCATCTCATGCTGGATCACGGTGGCTGTCAGGTCCCGCGCGGTCATTTCCTGCGACTTGCCCTCGCGGTCGACATAGCGCACCCGGATCTCCGACGGCCGCTCCACGTCCACCCGCACGTCCGGGATCGAAAGGCAGCCTTCCTCGTAGCTGCGCAACGTCGTGCCGCGCACCACGATCTCCGGATTGATCATCGCCAGCGGCGCCTTACCCTCGTCATCGCCGGCCACGTCCAGCACCAGCACGCGCCGTGGCACGGCGATCTGAACGGCCGCGAGCCCGACACCGGGGGCGGCATACATCGTCTCCAGCATGTCGTCGATCAGCCGGCCGATCTCCGCGTCGACGCGCTCCACGGGCAGGGAGGGCTGACGCAAGATCGGATCGGGCAGGATGATGATCTCTCGCTTGGCCATGCGCCGTCAGATAAGGAACCGCCGCGCTCGGGTCAATTCTCCGTGCGCCTGGACGGTCAATTGACCACGGCCGGACGATAGCAGCCGGCGCGGGCCCGTGGCAGACTGCCCCCATGACCAAAGTCAATCGCCCGGACCGGGCACACTGGACTATAGCGCCGATCCGCTGGCGTCTCGGCCGTCAAGTGCGCCGTGCCGCCGCCCTCGCGCTCGCCGCTACCCTCGCCGTCCCTGCCCTGCCGTTAAGCGACGCTCAGGCACAGGCACCGCGCAAGCAAGCCGCTGCCACCAAACCCGATCCCGCCCGCCGCGCCAAGCTGCTGTCCGGCGTCCGCAGTTGGGCCTATCAACTCCAGAACCTGGATCTCGGCGCCGCCGAGCGCGCCCCCTTCGATGTGCTGGTGATGGACTATTCGCGCAACGGCAGCCACGACGCGCGATACACGCCAGCCGAGATTCGCCGCCTCAAGCGCAAGCCGGACGGATCGCGCCGCCTCGTCCTCGCCTACCTCAGCGTCGGCGAAGCCGAGGACTATCGCTTTTATTGGAACGAGCGCTGGATCGAAACCGCGACGCCCGACAGCCCTGCGACGCCCACCACGCCGGCCGACCCCGCCCCGACAGCCGCCGCGCCTGGATCACCCCCCGCTGCAGTTCCCCCCGTCGCCGCCGCAACTCCCCCCATCGCCGCTGTCCCGCCGACTGCCCCGCAACCTGGCCCGCAAACGCCCCCCCTCAAGCCCGACCGCTGGCTGTCGCCGCTCGCCCCGCCCTGGCTCGGCGACGAGAACGAGCACTGGTCCGGCAACTTCCAGGTCAAATACTGGGAGCCCGAATGGCAGGCGCTCCTGTTCGGCGCACCCGGTGCCTATCTCGACCGCATCCTCGCCCAGGGCTTCGACGGCATCTATCTCGACCGCGTCGACGCCTACTACGAGTTCGAGGACCAGCGCCCAAGCGCTGCAGCCGACATGGTCGCGCTCGTCCAAAAGCTCGCCGCACACGCCCGGCGCCTGGTGCCGGACGCCCTGGTCGTCGCCCAGAACGGCGAGGAGCTGCTGCTCGTTCCGCCCTTCCTGGAGGCCATCGACGCGATCGCCAAGGAGGACCTGTTCTACGGCAGCCCGGCCGAGGGCCAGCCCAACAGTCCCGGCCAGATCGCCAACAGCCTGCGCTGGCTCTCCAACGCCACGCGCGCCGGCCGCCGCGTCCTTGTCGTCGAGTATCTGGACGACCCCGCCGCAATGTCCACCGCCCGCACTGCGCTCGAGCGCGAGGGCTTCGTGCCCTACTTCGCCCCCCGCTCGCTCGATGCCTTGCGCCTGCCGGTTGCCGCGCCTGGCAGCGCGACCGGCGGCCCCGCAAAAGGCGACAGCCAAAAACGGCGCTGACCCAACCGACAATGAAAAAAGCCGCGGCACGAATGCCGCGGCTTCTTGATTTGTGTCTTGACCAGATACCAAGCGCTAGGATCAGGAGATGATCACGAAGTCGGCGTTGGTCAGCGCCAGGCCACCCGTCATCTGGGCGATCTCGACCTGCGCGCCGCCGCCCGAGCCGTCCGCATCGTAGAACAGCTTGCCGTTGGCGGAGTTGTAGATGATGCGGTCGTTGGCATCGCCAGCGCTCGCACCGATTGCGAAGGCCGTCGCGTCGATCGTACCCACTGCACCCAGAGCCGCGAAGGCAGCCTTGGACAGCTGGACCGTATCGTCGGCGACGACGAAGTCCTGGATCACATCCGAATCACCGGAGTCCTTCAGACGGAAGACGTCGTTACCCGCACCGCCGATCAAGGTGTCGATGCCTGCGCCGCCGTCGAGGATGTCGTTGCCGGCACCACCGTTCAGCGTGTTGTCACCGGCGTTGCCGAGCAGCTGGTTCGCACCACTGTTGCCGGTGCCGTTGATGTCGGCGGAACCGGTCAGCTCGAGCACCTCGACGAAGTCGCTGAGAGTGTAGCTCACGCTAGACTGCACGCGGTCGTAGCCACCGCCGTTGAGCTCCGTCACCACGTCGCCGGAATGGTTGACGACGTAGGTGTCGTTGCCGCGACCGCCGACCATCGTATCGACACCAGCGGTATTGAAGCCACCGTCGAGCAGGTTGGCGGCGTTGTTGCCGGTGAGCGTATTCGCCAGCTCGTTGCCCGTGCCGTTCCGGTTCAGACCCATCAGGGTCAGGTTTTCCAGATTGGCGCCGAGCGTGTAGTTGCTGACGTAGCTGATGACGGTGTCCGTGCCCTCGCCAACAAGCTCGGTCAGAACCTCGTCGGTCCGATTGATGTAGTAGGTGTCGTTGCCGTCTCCACCGATCATCGTGTCGAGACCACCCGCGCCGTTCAACACGTTGTCTGCCGCGTTGCCGGTGATCTCGTTGCTGAGGCCGTTGCCCTTGCCGGTGATCATGCCGGCGCCAAGCTCCAGGTTCTCAACGTTACTGCGCAGCGTGTAGGCCGTGAAGCCTGCTCCACCCGTCGCCTCGACCGTGTCGGTGCCCTGGTTCTTCCACTCCAGAACGCGATCGGTCGAGCTCGTCACCACGTAGGTGTCGTCACCCTTGGCGCCCTGCATCGTGTCGTCGCCGTCGCCGCCATCGATGTAGTTCGCAGCGTCGTTGCCGAGGATGCGATTGTCGAGGGCATTGCCCGTGGCATCGATCGCGTTGAACACCGTCGAGCTCACGTTCGTGAGGTTGATGTTCTCCACGTCCGTGTAGTTCGACAGGTCGACGTCGACATCGTTGGAGTAGACCCAGTCGATGCCGTCGCCGCCGTCAACCTCGTCCGTGGCGTCGACCACGAAGGTGTCGTTGCCGGCGCCGCCCGAAAGCGTGTCTGCACCCAGGCCGCCCTTGATCCAGTTGGCCTGATCGCCACCCGTGATCTCGTTGTCGAGGTCGTTGCCGAACATGTCGCGACGCAGACCGCCGTCGGCGATGACGCCGTTCTCGACGCCATCGGACATGGTCCATGACCGGGCCGTCGAGATCGCAGTATCGGCGGTACCCGCGGTGTCGGTGATCGTGTCCTGGAAGTGATCGACATAATAGGTGTCGTCGCCGGCACCACCGATCATCGTATCCCGGCCGGTCCCGCCGTCGATGACGTTGTCGAGCGCGTTGCCGGTGATGGTGTTGGCAAGGGCGTTACCCGTGCCCGACACCGCAGCACCCAGCATCTCCAGGTTCTCGATCTTGTCGCCCAGCGTGTAGGACGTGAAGCCCACGCCGCCGGTCCACTCGACCGTGTCGTTGCCGCCCGCGATGACGCCGTTTCCGGCCTCTTCCGCGACGTCGTCGGCGCTGTCGACGACGTAGGTATCGTCACCGCCGCCGCCGTACATGGTGTCGGCGCCGCCGTTACCGTCGATGCGGTTTGCACCACCGCCGCCGGTCAGCTCGTTGTCGCCCGCCGTACCCGTCAGGTTGAAGGCACCCGAGCCGGAGATGGCCGCGTTCTCGACGTCGGTGTAGTCGCCCAGATCGAGTGAAATCGCGCCCGATTTGACAACGTCGGTGTCGTTGCCACCATCGACAACGTCGCCGACCTCGTTGACCCAGAACGTGTCGTCGCCGTCGCCGCCTTCCATCGTGTCGGCACCGTCGCCGCCGTTGATGATGTTGGCGCCCGAGTTACCGATGATGTAGTTGTCGGAGTCGTTGCCCGCACCGTTGATGTCGTCGGTGCCCGTGAGCTGCAGACCCTCGACGTTGAGGCCGAGCGTGAAGCTCGCAGACGCTGAGACGTAGTCGAAGCCGCCTGCGACATCCTCGATCACGCGGTCGGCGTTGTCGTCGACGACGTAGGTGTCGTCGCCAGCACCGCCTTCCATCCGGTCGGCACCCGCGCCGCCATCGATCTCGTTGGCGCCGGAGTTGCCCGTGATCTTGTTGTCACCGGAGTTGCCCGTGGCATCGATGTCGCTCGAGCCGGTCAGCGTCAGGTTGTCGATGCCGACCATGGCCGCGATCGAGTAGTCCGCATTGACCTCGATCGTGTCCTCGCCCTCGTCAGCATTCTCGATGACCGTGTCGTCCAGCCCGTCGAGCACGTAGACGTCGTTGCCGAGCCCACCGGTCAGCGTGTCGGCGCCGGTGCCGGCGTCGAGACGGTTGTTACCCTGGTTGCCGACGATCTCGTTGTCGCCCGAGGTACCCGTCGCGTCGAGGTTCAGCGTGCCGCTGCCCAGGTTGACGTTGTCGATACCCGAGAAGCGTGCCGCATCCGACAGGTCGATGTCTTGGGTCTCGGTCAGCACCCAGTCGGTGCCGGCCGTCGGCGTCGTGCCGTCGGTGTCGACGTCGAGCGCCACGTCGCCGGCATTGTCGACGTGGTAGGTGTCGTTGCCGTCACCACCCCACATCGTGTCAGCACCTGCCGCGCCGTCCAGCACGTTGTCCTCGGCATTGCCGACGATCAGGTTGGCGCTGGCGTTGCCGGTGCCATTCAGCGCAGCGGCACCGATCAGGTTCAGCTCATCGATGTTGGCGCCGATCGTGATGGACACGCTGGAGTTGACGACGTCGTAGCCGCCGGCCGAGCTCGCCTCGGTCACGACGTCACCTACGTTGTCGACAGTGTAGGTGTCGTCGCCGGAGCCACCGTCCATCGTGTCGGCACCCGCGCCGCCGTCGATCGCGTTGGCGCCGGAGTTGCCAGTGATGACGTTGGCCGCAGCGTTACCCGTGCCGTCGATGTCGTCGCTGCCCTCCAGAACCAGGTTCTCGAGGTTGGCATCGCTCAGCGTGTAGGAGACATGAGCTTCGACCGTGTCGGTGCCCGCCGAAGCGACGCTGAAGACACCGAAGCCGTTGTCCTTGAACTCGCCAACCACGGTCGCCGCGTCGCGCACCACATAGGTGTCGTCGCCGTCGCCGCCGAGCAGCGTGTCCTGACCCAACTTGCCGTCAAGCCGGTTGTTGCCCTGGTTGCCCATGAGCACGTTGTCGTAGTCGTTGCCGGTCGCGTTGATGTTGACATCGGCTGCCGCGGTATCGAGCTCCAGATCCTCGACCTCTGCGGCGCGCAGGCTCAGATCGTAGCTCACCGAAGCAACGACGCGATCAACGCCCTCGGTCAGGCCGTCGATCTCGGTCACAACGTCGTCGGCTTGGTCGACATAATAAGTGTCGTTGCCGTCGCCACCGATCATGGTGTCTTTGCCGAGGCCACCGACGATTTCGTCGTCGCCCGAGTTGCCGGTGATGCGGTTGTTGCCGTCGCTGCCGACCAGCTGGTGGCCGACGCCGGTGTCGGTGTTGGTCAGGTGCTCGACGTTGGCCGCCTGGAGGCCAAGGTTGAAGTCGCCAGCGATCTCGACCAGGTCGGCCGAGCCGCCCGTTGTCGTCTCCGAGATCACGTCGGCGTCACCGACATGCATCACGTAGGTGTCGTTGCCGTTGCCGCCGGCGAGCGTGTCGGTGCCCGCACCGCCGTCGAGCCGGTTGCCGAAGGCGTTACCGGTGATGACGTTGTCGTTCGCGTTACCCGTGCCGCTGATGCCGTTCGTACCGATCAGCGTCAGGTTCTCGATGTTGTTGTCGACGAGCGTGTAGTCGTCGGAGGCCATGACCAGGTCGGTGCCGCTGGCCACGACGTTGAACACGCCCGCGCCGTTGTCCTTCAGCTCATGGATCTCAGTCGCCGAGTTGTGCACGACATAGGTGTCGTCGCCGTCGCCGCCATAGACGGTGTCGACGCCGAGGTTGGTGTCGATGTAGTTGGCCGAGTTGTTGCCGTAGATGGTGTTCGAGGCACCGTTCGCCTCGATATAGGCCACGCCGGCCGCGGAGGCGATGGCGATGTCCTCGATACCGACAGCCACCTCATAGACGTTGTTGATGTCGGTGATGCTGCCGTCGGACAGGATCAATCTGTCGACGCCGCCGCCGAGTGCGCCGACGACCACGTCGTCGTGCAAGTCGACAACATAAGTGTCGTTGCCGTCTCCGCCGATCATCCGATCGATGCCAGAACCGCCGTCGATGTAGTCGTCGCCGGCGCCGCCCGTGATCGTATCCGCGCCAGCACCACCCAGCATGGAGTTGTTGCCGTCGCCGCCGTCGATCAGGTCGTTGCCGTCACCGCCTGACAGCGTGTCGTCACCGTCGCCGCCGTTGATCTCGTCGGCGCCCGCCGTGCCGGTGACGCTCTCGTTAGCCACATCGGTGACGTTCAGCGTGTGCGTCGTTGCCACGCTGGCGTCATCGGTGATCTCCACCGCCATCGTATGGAGACCGGACGCCTCGTAGTCGATCAGGACCGTGTTGGCGACCCTGAGTTCCCAGGTGCCGCCATTGTCGACGAGCGTAAATGCCCCGCCGGCATCGTTCGTCAAAGTGTACGGTGCAGTCCCACCCGACACGGTCGCCACGACGGTACCGTTGGAGGTGTTCTCGACGACCGACAAATTGCTCAGCGTAGTCATTATCCCAAGCTCCCAAGAGTTGCGCGTTACCGCCAGTTTGCCGCCGACTGCGCCGCCTGAACGCACCTCGGCCACCCATTTCAGCGCACAAGCTATCGGAGCCGGATTACCGGGGAGTTGATGACTTCCGCAAAATTGCACGAAATATTCGAAGCAGTCGGAAAAATTCGCATGCGCCCCCAGTTCTCGGGAAATTTTAGAAAGGCTTCATAATGGTTCACGAAGTATGAAATCGGGCGGAAAGCCCAGCAAACACGGTACTTCCTGCGCACGCACCTGCGCGCACCGTTCGCTTGTCGCCGTCCACGAGATCAATATCGTGACATTCGCACCGAATGCCGTGCTCATTAATGAAAGCTTGCACGCGAAAGGCGATCGTTCGGGATCGAACCGTACGTGGACGTAACCTTCATCTACTGCTGCCGTCGCACTACTGGCGCAGCGATGCCAGACGTCTTCCCGGGCGCACAGCATGGCGCCCGATCACGAACAGGATCTTAACGCCGGCCCTGACCGCACCCTTCACCGTGCCCGACACTTTCGACACGCCGATGCGTCGCCGGTAGCGCACCGGCACCTCCATCACGACGAGCGCCTGCTCGGCCGCCTTGACTTGCATCTCCACCGTCCAGCCATAGTTGCGGTCGGCCATGGCAAGACGCTGCAACGCCTCGCGCCGGATCGCGCGGTAGGGTCCAAGGTCGGTATAGCTGACGCCCCACAGCCGCCGGATGAGCCAGGTCGCCAGCCAGTTGCCGAACCGCTGCTGCGGCGTCAGCGAGCCCGCCTCCCGCTCGCCCAGCACCCGCGACCCGATCACCATTTCGCAGGCCCCCGCGACGATCGGATCGACAAGGTCGCCCATGTCCCCGCCGAAATCTGAGTAGTCGCCGTCCATGAACACGATGATGTCTGCGTCGGGCAGCGCGGCGATGCCCGCCAGGCACGCAGCCCCATAGCCCGGTTCGGGCTCCGCGACGACCCGCGCTCCGGCCGCCGCCGCAACCTCCGCCGTCCGGTCGCTGGACCCGTTGTCGGCCACCACCACCTGGTCGACCCAATCGGGGATGTCGCCGACCACGCGCCCGATCGCCTGCTCTTCGTTGAGCGCGGGAACCACAACGCCGATCCTGAAGTCGCCTCGCATATCGCCTACCACCCCGACATCGCGAGGCCGGCCACACGCCAACCACGCTCGTATGACCTATGGCCCAAACGCTCCCGCAGCGGAAGACCCGGGTGCTGAGCGCCCGGCCACACCCCGACCTATGCGCTGCCGCCCGCCCGGTCCCGGGCCGCCTGGCCCAGAGCCTCCAGACCCTAATCCACACTAGACAATGCCGGTCATGGTCGCCAAATTGCGGCACAACTCCGCGCCGGAGCCGGCCGCAACCCGCATCAGCGTTGCCTCGCACGCGGCCAATCAGCTATGTGAAACCACGCTGCCGCGTCCCACCGCCGGGATCGCGTGCCCGGCACCAGCGCCGCCATGCAGCCAGGAGGAGCCATCCCAACCGTGCCTGCACCCTTCATACTGGGCTGGGAGGAATGGCTGGCGCTGCCAGAGTTGGGACTGCCCGCGATCAAGGCCAAGGTCGATACCGGCGCACGCACGTCCGCACTGCACGCCTTCCTCGTCGAACCCTTCGGCCCCGCCACCGCCCCCAAGGTCCGCTTCGGCATCCACCCCATCCCGGGCCGCGACGACATCGAGGTCTACTGCTCCGCGCCCGTGGTCGACAGGCGCGAGGTGACGAGCTCGAACGGCGAGAAGGAGACGCGCTTCGTCATCGCCACCATGGCCCGCATCGGCGATCTCGACTGGCCGGTCGAGGTCTCCTTGACCAACCGCGAGACGATGGCCTACCGCATGCTGCTCGGCCGCCAGGCCATCCGCGAGGACATGTTCGTCGACCCCGCCTCATCGTTCCGCCAGCCGAAGCTGAGCTACAAGCTCTATCGCCACCTGCCGCGCCGCGATCCCGTTCGGCGCTCGCTGCGCATCGCACTTTTGACGTCGCGCCCCGCCGCCCCCTCCGCGCGTCTTTTGGAAGAGGCCGCCAGCGCACGTGGTCACGTGCTGGAAGTACTGGATGTCGATCGCCTGACCCTCTCTGTCCTGGATGGCCGCGCAAACATCACGTCGGGCGGCGCAGCCGTTGGCCATTACGACGCCGTCATCGCGCGCATCTCGGGCCGCCGGCGGGCCGCCGCCCTCCGCCAGCTCGAACTGATGGGCAGCTTCTCCCTCACCCCCGCCGACGCCGTCGCCCGCCTCACCGATCGTGTCGCCGTCGAGCAGGTGCTGCTGCGGTCCGGCATCCCGGTCGCCGACTTCGAAGTTCACCTCGCCGCCGACGAACACGACGCCACGCCCCCGCCGCGCGAGAAAGGCACGCGGCTGGAATTCGTCGTCGCCGGGGAGGCCGTGGTCGCCATCGTCGAAACACGTCACGGCCGCGAGAGCGACGTCGGCGAGCGCGCGCTCAAATCAGAACGGCGCATGGCGGTATCCGCCGCCCGCGTGCTCGGCCTGGGCCTCGCCGTCGTCACGATAGTGCGCGAGCGCGACCGCCTGCTCGTCGCGCACGTCTCCGCGCTGCCATCGCTGCCGCGCATCGAGCGCATCACCGGCGTCCAGCTCGCCGTCGAGATCATGGCGGCAATGGAAACGCGGGTCAGGTCCTGGATCCGTAGGGAGCCGGCGTTGCCCGTCGACGACGCTGCCATCGCGCCCGACGACGACGACGGCTGATCGCCCTGCCGCTCAGCCCAGCGTACGCCGCGACCGCACCGCCGCCGCCAGCGTGCCCTCGTCCAGATAGTCGAGCTCGCCGCCGATCGGCACGCCCTGCGCCAGACGCGTCACAGTGATCCCCAGCGGTGCCAACAGCTCCGTGACGTAGTGTACCGTCGATTGCCCTTCGACTGTGGCGTTGAGCGCCAGCAGGATCTCGCGCACGTCCCCACCCTGCGCCCGTTCGATCAGCCGCGGTAAATTGAGCTGGTCGGGACCGACGCCGTCGAGCGGCGACAGGTGTCCCCCGAGCACATGATAAAGACCGCGCACCGCCCCCGCGCGCTCCAGCGCCCACAGGTCGCCGACCTCCTCCACCACCACGATCAGCGATCGGTCGCGGCGCGTATCACGGCAGATCGCGCACGGCTCCAGCGTATCGACGTTGCCGCATTGCGAGCAGTGACCGAGCTTGGCCGCCGCATCCGCCATGGCCGCGCTCAACGGCTCGAGCAGCTCCTCGCGACGCTTCAGCAGGGCGAGCGCCGCCTTGCGCGCCGAGCGCGGGCCGAGTCCGGGCAGCCGCGCGAGCAGCAGGATCAGCTTCTCGATCTCCGGTCCCGCGATTTTACCGCTCATGGCGTCGTGACCGTCCTGAGGTTGCCCGCGCCCGCAATTGTAAAGAAGCATCGCTGCCCGCTGTGCATCACCCGCGCCGGCCGCCGCCGAACAGACCCTTCACCCAGTCGGAGAACGCCGCCCACAACAGCGCAAAGCCCGAGATCGGCTTGGCCGCCGGGCGCTGAGACGCCGATGCCGCGGGCGCACGTGCCGCCCCCGTCGACACATCGCTTGGCGCGGTACCACCATCCGCGCCCGCAGGCGCCGCCTGAGACGCCGCAACCCCTGCAGGCGCCGCCACCGGTGCCGGCGCGGGCGCAGACGCCGCGATCTCGGCCCTCAGGTTCTCGGCGAACTGGCCGATCAGCTGCGCGGCCACCGCCTGGATCATACCCGCGCCGCGACCGTACTGCGCCACCGCGCCGGACAGGTTGAGGTTGGTGTCGACCACCACTTTCGATCCCGCGCCCGCCGGCTCAAGACCGAACGTGACGATGGCGTTGGCGCCCCCGCGCCCCTTGGTGTCGGCGCCTTGCGCCTTGACCTTTGCCGTATGCGCCTGCGCATCGATCCCTTCGAACGTGGCGGTCCCCTGGAAGGCGAGCGCTACGGGACCGAGCCGCACCGACACCTTGCCCTTGTAGGTCTTGTCGTCGACCACCTCGGTCAGCTCAGCGCCCGGCATGCACGGGGCAATCCGCGGAATGTCGAGCAGGACGTTCCAGGCCTCCGCCGGCGGCAGCGGCACCTCGAATGAATTGTGTAGTTCCAAGAGGCAGTCTCCCGCGACGGCGGTCGAACCGCCATCGCACAGATGGTTATAGACCTCAGCCCGCGCGACCGAGCGTGGCGAGCACCCAGTCCGCGACCCTGATGAGGCGCTGGTCCTCCCAGCGCGGCGCGACGAGTTGGATGCCGACGGGAAACCCGCCGGACCCGGCATGCGTGGGAAGCGATATGGCAGGTGTGTGCAGCACCGTCCAGATCTGCTGGAAGCCGGGATCGACCTGCGTCGCGTTGTGTGGCGGCGCCACGCCCACCACGCACGGCGCCAGCAGCACGTCGACGCCCTCGAACAGGGCCTCCGCGTCGCGCCGCGCCGCATCCAACGCTTTCAGACTGCGATTATAGTCCGCACGTCGCGTTTTCAGCCCATCCTCGATGTTGCGCCGGATCACCGGCCCGATCGTCTCCGGCGCCACGCGCCACTCGTGGGCGTAGTTGTGGGCGCGGTCGACATTGGTGATCGCCTCCCGCCAGCGCATCATCCCGTCTAGCGCGGCAGGCCAGGCGACGTCAGATACCGTGGCGCCCGCCGCCGAGAGCCGGCGCGCCGCATCCTCGACCGCCGTATGGGTCTCCGGCTCGGCATCCGCCCACATTGGCGTCCGGCACACCCCGATGCGCGGCGCGCCTCCCGCAGTCGGCGCCGCCGCAGCCGCCGGCGCCAACTCGCCGGTCAGCACGGCATGAAACAGCGCCACATCCTCCATCGTACGGGCCAGCAGGCCGAGCGTGTCGAACGAGATCACGGCCGGCTTGACGTTGGCGATGTTGTAGGCGCCGAACGTCGGCTTGAAACCGATGCAGCCGCAGTAGGACGCGGGCCTCAGCACCGAGCCGCCCGTCTGCGTTCCCAGCGCCACCGGCACCATCAGATCGGCCACCGCCGCCGCCGACCCCGCCGAAGACACGCCCGTCATGCGCGATGTGTCGTGTGGATTGCGCGTCTCCACCGGCGATAGGCTGGCGAACTCCGACGTCACCGTCTTGCCCAGCACGATCGCCCCCGCCGTACGCGGCAGTGCCACCGAGGGCGCATCCGTGCGCGTGCGATAGCCCTTGAAGTAGGCCGCGCCCATGCCGGTCGGCAGATCAGCCGTCTCGATGATGTCCTTCACGCCGAACGGCACGCCGTGCAGCACGCCGCGGCCGCCGCGCTGCGCATCGCGCTGGCGTGCCTCGCTCCGCACCAGTTCCGCATCGACCGCGGCCCAGGCCTTGATCGCACCGTCGCGCGCGCCGATCCGCGCAAGCAGCGCTTCCGCCACGGCTTCAGTCGTCGTGAAACCATCCGCGATGCCGCGCGCGATCTCGGCGGCGGACCAGGCTTCCAGGCGTTTGGGAAAGGACGTCGACATCGGCAGCCACGCGCTCCTGGCGGCGTGCTGAGATTGGCCCACGATGGCGCACCCGCCCGGACGGAGTAGAGCAATCCGCCGCCCCGATGGCAACGTGCCGGCGGCGGATGGGCGACGCCGCCACCCGCCGGCTTCGCAGCTCTGCCATGCAAAGGGGCATGCAGCCGGACATGAAACGCGGCATGCGCGAGCGGGCATGTCGACCCCGGACACACCCTTGGGCGCTACTTGCCCTGCCAGTCGGCTTTTACCTCGTCGCACTTGGTCGTGATGAAGTCGTTGATGTCCTCGACCATCGAGCCCTGCAGCACGTTGAAGGTGTTGTCGGTGGCCGTCGCCGTCCACATCGCGCCCTTGACCAGTGCCGGTGCCTCGATTTTCCCCCAGTTGAGCGCGGCTTTCGTCGCCTTGCCCTTTTCGAAGGTGACCTTGGGCTTGAAGTCGAACGTGATCTTGGACGGCCCCTTCTCCTGCTCGACCTCGCATACGACGTGGTGCTGATCGAGTTGCGCCTCATACTTGTCTTCCGTCATCGCCTTGATGAGCAGTTCCCGCTTCACCTTGACGTCCGCGGTGCACGTCACCGGCCCCCACGGCCACGACACCTTGGCTTTGGAGACCATCGCGTTGAGCGTCTCTTTGCGCCACGTTTTGACGACGTTACAGGCGATGTCGCTGCCGTCCGCCTTGCGATTGTGAAAACCCGCGCAGATCGCGACCTTGCAGGCTTTGCGACCCTCGCGTTCCGCGATCTCGGCCGGCGTCAGCACCACGGCCGCCTTCTTCTCGTCCTTCGCCGTTTGCGCAACCGCCGTTGGCGGAACGATCGCGGCGAGCATGGGCAGAGCGGCGGCGATCGCGACGGCGCGCCCGGAAACTTTGAACCTCGGCATGAGACCTCTCGCAAACAGGGCTGAACGGACGGGGGACAAGCCCGGCCGGCGCCCTTCCTTCACGGGCATCGCGGGCAACACTATGGCGGCCCGCCGGCCTGCGACGCCACGACCAGCACCACACCCGAAGCCAGCAGCAGCGAAAGCACAATCCGGTCGAACCGGCGGTCATCGAGCCGCCGGTAGAGCCGCAGCCCGAGCGCGACACCGACCAGCGTGCCCGGCACGGCCAGCAGCAAGGCCCAGCCGAACGCGGCCGAGGCGAGGCCCGCCACCGCGCTGGACACGAGCGCCAGGATCAGGATCGAGCCGTTAAACACCAAGAACACGCCCCGCCGCTCGTCCTTTGTCCATCCAAGCAGGCTCGCATAGATCACCGGGATCGGCCCCGACAGCCCCGCGACGCCCGCCAGCACGCCGCCGCCCACCCCGACCGCCGCATCGAGCCACGGGCTCGACCACAAAACCCGCGGGCGCGGCCCCGCGACCAGCATGAACGCGCAGTAGAAGATGAGGATGGCGCCGACCAGCAGCTTGAAGGTCGGCACGCTGATGTGCGGCAGCAATGCTGTGCCGAACGGCACGCCGACCACGCCGCCCAGGACCAGCGGCAGCGCACGCGCCCAGCGGATATGCCGCCAGATCAGGGGAATGGTCTGCGCCTGCCCGGTCGCCCCGCAGGCCGCCGCGAGCTGGGCAGCCACCACCGGCGGCGTCGCGGCCAGCCAGAACGGCAGGCCTGCGAGCCCGGTGCCAAAGCCCGTCAGCCCGCTCACGAAACCGCCGGCCAGCGCCCCCAGCACAATCAGCACGCTCTCGAAAGTCATCGCGTCGCGGGTCCGCTGGCAGGCAGGCGCAAGACGGCCCGGACGTTCGCAGGCGGCCTTCGGCTGAGGGGATACACGCCGAGGTTGCTCGCGGGCCATATGCTCGCGATCCGCGCCTGGCACGCCTTGAACGTGGCGGTCCCTCACCATATCTCTACGCCAGTGAAATGCCAGTGCCGGGGACGGGCTGGCGGTGGACGCCGCAAGGGTCCGAACGACGGGACGACAGGCCCAAGGCCGCAGGCGTCCCCAAGGAAGGTCGCTTCGAAAAGGGCTTTCGACGGATGACACGTATGACCATGCTCTCCAACCCGCTACTTCTGGGTTTTGAGGAGATCGAGCGGTTGATCGACCGCGCTGCCAAGAGCGGCGACGGCTACCCGCCCTACAACATCGAGCGCCTGCAGCGCGAAGACGGCCGCGCAGAGGTTTTGCGCATCACGCTGGCTGTGGCAGGCTTTACACAAGACCAGCTCGAGATCACGCTGGAAGACAACCAGCTGATGGTCCGCGGCCGGCAACAAGACGACAAGTCGCGCGACTTCCTTTATCGCGGTATCGCCGCACGTCAGTTCCAGCGCACGTTCGTGCTGGCAGACGGCATTGAGGTCCAGTCCGCCGACCTGAGACATGGCCTATTGTCGATCGATCTGGTGCGCCACGAGCCCGAGCGCCTCGTCCGCAAGATCGAGATCGGGGCCAAGGGCTGAGGCCGCGCACGCGATCGCCGAGAACCCGCCGGTTCCCCGACGACTCACCCCGCCACACCGGCGACGGGATCGGCACAGAACTTTCGTTATGGAAAACGATAGCCTTGATGGGCGAATCGTCCGATGCTGGGTTCTGCTGGAGAGTTCCTATCTTCCTGCAGGATCTTGTGTCTGAGCCTCCGAAGAAAAAGGAGCGGCGCATGGAACACAAGTCGATGAAGCGTACCAGGAAAGCTGGTGCCAAAGCCCGCAGCAAAGCGGCCGAGCCGCTCGTGATGAGCGAACGCGAACTCGCCAAGCTCGGCGGCGGCGAAGTGGCCTACATCCGCACCATGACGTCGGCCGAGGCCAAGCGCATGTTCCCTGCGATCAAGGGGCTGCCACGCGGCATCGCTCTCTATGCCTTGCATGCTGCTGACGGGACGCCGCTCGCCCTGACCGACACACGCCAGGCCGCGATCGGGCATGCCATGGGCGACGCGCTGGAAATCGCCAGCCTGCACTGAACACAGAACACCGAACACCGGAACGAGAAGACGACGCCCCGGTCGCATCCGCGCCGGGGCGTTGGCGTTCTAAGGGTCGAAATGCAAAGCCTCACCCGCGATAGTGCGAGAACTGCCCGCGCGGACGAAACCGCTCCAGGTAGCCGGGCACGATGGCCCCGGCCGCCTGCGGGCTCGCCACGCCGAGTGCGGCAAGCGTCCGGCCATCCGAGATCGCATCCGCCCCGACCACGTTGTCGATCGCGAGCAAGCGCACCTGATCGCTTGTGATCGGCCGCCAGGCGTTCGGCAGGATCGCGCACGCCATCGCCTGCAGCCTGGCCATCCAGAACGGCAGGTTGACGAACGCGGGATCGCGCCCGGCCCAGCGCGCGGTGTTTTCCATGAGCGTGCGGAAGCTCTGCACCTCGGGGCCGCCGATCTCGTAGGCCGTACCGCCCTGCCCTTGTCCCGCCGCCGCATTCGCAATAGCGCGCGCGACATCGCCCACAAACACCGGCTGGAACTTCGTGCGCCCGCCGCCGATCAGCGGTAGCACCGGCGACAACCGCGCCATGGCCGCGAAGCGGTTGAAGAATTCGTCCTCCGGACCGAACACGATGGACGGCCTCAAAATGATCGCCTCGGGAAATTCCGCGAGCACGGCCGCCTCGCCTTCGGCGCGGCTGCGCGCGTAGGCCGACGGCGAATTGGGATCAGCCCCCAGTGCCGACATGTGAACGAGCTGCCGCACGCCGGCCGCCTTGGCAGCCCGCGCCACCGCGCGTGGCCCCTCCACGTGGACCGCCGCATAGGTCTGCGCGCCGCCAGGCGTCATGATCGCGGCCAGGTTGACTACCGCCGTGGCACCATCGATGGCGCGCGCGACGCTATCGGGATAGCGCACGTTGGCCTGCACGGCGTGAATCTGCCCGACTGTGCCGAGCGGTTGCAGGTGACCCGCCAGATCCGGCCGCCGGCTGGCCGCCCGCACGCGCCAACCGTCCTTGGCCAGCGCGCGCACCGTGTGCCGGCCAACGAAGCCCGAACCGCCGAACACGGTCGCCAGTTCACCCGTTTCCCGCCGTGTGGTCATCTGCTGCCGGCCCTTCCCGCGTGCGATACCCTGTCGGGAGCCATACACGAGGCCGCCCCGGGCTGGGAAGGGTGCCAACCGTCACGGGCCCCGCTGACGACAAGGGCGGGGTATCGCGGTCCGGGACCCGGCCTGCGCGATCCCCCATTGGCCTTCGCGCCCCAAGGCGGCTAAACCTCACCCGACCGACGCACGCAGCCCACCCAGGAGAACGCCCGCAGTGATGGCGAGCCAGCTCACCCCCCAACAAGCCCTGATCTATGCCATGATCACCACGGCCGCCGTCGACCGCAAAATCGGCGACGCGGAGATCGGGCGCATCGAAACGATCATCCACGAACTGCCGCCCTTCCGCAGCTACGACCACGCCTGGTTCGAAGGCGAAGCGCGGGAATGCGGCGACGCGCTGGCCTCCGAAAATGGTCTGTTCCGCGTGCTCGACCTCATCACCGCATCCTTGCCTGAGCATATGCGCGAGACCGCTTACGTACTGTCCGCCGAGGTCGCGGCCAGCGACATGCGCGTCGGGCGCGAGGAGATCCGGTTCCTGGAACTGCTGGCCGGCCGCCTCGAGCTCGACAAGCTCACCTGCGCCGCCCTGGAGCGCGCCGCCCAGGCCCGCCACCAGAAGATCTGACCGAGCCCCCTCCCCAGCGGCGCAGCATTGTGCCGGCGGCCGGCTCTCCGGCGCGAATGCAGGTGGGCATCCGGAGCGCACGCCGGCGTGGAAACTCAAGCCCAGCGCCAGCGGCGCAGCCCCGTGCCGGCGGCAGGCTCTCCGGCGCGAATGCAGGCGGGCATCCGGAGCGCACGCCGGCGTGGAAACTCAAGCCCAGCGCCAGCGGCGCAGCCCAGTGCCGGCGGCCGGCTCTCCGGCGCGAATGCAGGCGGGCATCCGGAGCGCACGCCGGCGTGGAAACTCAAGCCCAGCGCCAGCGGCGCAGCCCAGTGCCGGCGGCCGGCTCCCCGGAGGGGAGTCGCCGGCACAATCAAGATAGCGCCGCCAGGATGCGCGCCCAGCAGCGCGCGCCCTTCTCGAACGAGGTGAGGTTGTATTTCTCGTTCGGAGCGTGCAGCCGGTCATCGTCGCAGCCGAACCCGACCAGCAGCGAGTTCATGCCGAGCACGTCGCGGAACGATTGCACGATCGGGATCGACCCGCCCATACCGATGAACAGCGCGGGCTTGCCCCATTCGGCCTCCAGCGCGCGGGCAGCCGCCTGCATGTAGGGCAGCGTGATGTCGAAGCCCACCGCGGGACTGCCGTGGTTGCCTCTAAATTCCACCTGGGCGTCGGCCGGCAACCGTTCGGTGGCGAAGCGTTTGAACGCCGACACGATCTTGCTCGGGTCCTGGCCCGGCACCAGCCGGAACGTCAGCTTGGCAGAGGCTTCGGCCGGGATCACCGTCTTGGAGCCGGGCCCCTGATAGCCGCCGGTGATGCCGTTGAGCTCCGCCGTCGGCCGCGCCCAAACCTGTTCCAACACGTTGTAGCCGCCTTCGCCGGCCGCCCGCGTCAAGCCGACGTCGGCCAGGAAGCGCGCCGAATCGGCGGCATCGAGCCTGGCCCACTGCGCCTTCTGCTCGGCCGGCAACTCGCCAACCCCGTCATAGAAGCCGGGGATCGCAACCCGCCCGTCCTCGTCCCACAGATCCCCGAGGATCGCCGTCAGCGCGCGGATCGGATTGAGGGCCGGGCCGCCGTAGAGCCCGGAATGAAGGTCCCGCGACGGCCCCTTCACGATCACCTCCGAGGCCGCGAGCCCCCTCAGCTGCGTCGCAATGGCCGGCGTATCCTTGTCCCACTGGCTGGTATCGCAGACGAGCGCGAAATCGGCTTTCACCTCCCCGCCCGACTGCTTCAAGAACCCCGGTAGGCTGGGGCTGCCGCATTCCTCCTCGCCCTCCAGGAGCACGGTGACGTCGATCGGCAGGGCGCCGGTGGTGGCGATCCAGGCCCGGGCCGCCTCGAAAAACGTGGACAGCTGCCCCTTGTTGTCCTGCGCCCCGCGGCCGATGATGATCCGCCCGTTCTTGGCGTCGTCGGCCAGCCGCGGCTCGAATGGCGGCGTCAGCCATTGCTCCAGCGGATCGGGCGGCTGCACGTCATAGTGACCGTAAAACAGAACATGCGGGCGCTTGGCCACGCCGGCCGGCGCCTTCCAGTGACCGACCACCATGGGATGACCGGTCGTCGGCCGAACCGAGGCCTGAAAACCGATCTCACCGAGGCTCGCCGCACACCACTCCGCGGCCGCCCGGCAGCGGTCCTTGTAAGCCGGGTCGGTCGACACGCTGTCGATGCGGATCAGGTCGAACAGCCGCTCCAGCGCAGCCTGCCGGCCGGCATCGAGGGCCTGAAGAACGTGCGTCAGTTGGTCCGTCATGGCTCCGCTCGTGTTGGCGCTGATACCGGAATCGTGGGTTAAGGTGCGCCATAGCCGCGATCGCGTCAAAGCAGCCGGACGCCCTGGCACCCGGTGTGTTAAAGCCCGTGGGTCGAAGGCACCCTGTTTACCGGTTGCCGAAATCGGACAAGGCAACCGTCTTCTCAGCCGTTATTCCTCCCCGCACTGAGCATGGGAGAAGCGGCACAATGAGCGGAGCGACACGCATGCATCGGAATGGCGGGCAAGCGGCCCAAGACGCCACGACGAAGTGGGTCTATCGCTTCGGCGGCGGGAATTCCGATGGCAAGGCCGGGATGCGCAACCTGCTCGGCGGCAAGGGCGCCAACCTCGCCGAGATGGCGAGCCTCGGCTTGCCCGTGCCGCCCGGCTTCACCATCACCACCGAGGTCTGCACGGCCTATTACGCCAATGGCCGCCAGCTGCCATTCGGTCTCGATGCCGAGGTCGAAGCCGCCCTCGCCCAGGTCGGTTCAACGGTCGGCGCCACGTTCGGCGACGCCGCCAACCCGCTGCTGGTCTCCGTGCGCTCGGGCGCGCGCGCCTCGATGCCGGGCATGATGGACACCATCCTCAACCTCGGCCTGAACGACGAGACCGTGAAGGGCCTGGCCACCCGCGCCGGCGACGAGCGCTTCGCCTACGACAGCTACCGCCGCTTCATCCAGATGTATTCCAACGTCGTGCTCGACGTCGATCACGACATCTTCGAGGAGATCCTCGACGACGTGAAGAACACCGCCGGCTTCAACCTCGACACCGATCTCAAGGCCGACGACTGGCTCGACGTCATCGACCAGTACAAGGCCGCCGTCGTCGAGCGCACGGGCAACCCCTTCCCGCAGGATACCAAGGAGCAGCTGTGGGGCGCGATCAGCGCCGTGTTCGGCTCCTGGCAGAACCAGCGCGCCATTACGTATCGCCGCCTGCACGAGATCCCCGACAGCTGGGGCACCGCCGTCAACGTCCAGGCGATGGTGTTCGGCAACATGGGCGACACCAGCGCCACCGGCGTCGCCTTCACGCGCAATCCCTCGACCGGCAAGCGCGAGATCTACGGCGAGTTCCTGGTCAACGCGCAGGGCGAGGACGTCGTCGCCGGCATCCGCACGCCGCAACCGCTGACCGAGGCCGCACGCATCGAGAGCGACGACCCCAGCCCCTCGCTGGAAGCGCTGATGCCCGCCACATACGCCGAGCTGAAAGCGGTGTTCGAGCGTCTCGAGACTCACTATCGCGACATGCAGGACATCGAGTTCACGATCCAGTCCGGCAAGCTCTTCATGCTGCAGACGCGGTCGGGCAAGCGCACCGCCGAGGCCGCCTTGAAGATCGCCGTCGACATGGCGCAGGAAGGCTTGATCACCGAGACCGAAGCCGTCATGCGCGTCGATCCCGCCGCCCTCGACCAGCTGCTGCATCCCACCATCGACCCCAAGGCGCACAAGGAAGTGATCGCCACTGGCCTGCCCGCATCGCCGGGCGCCGCCGCCGGCGAGATCGTGTTCGACGCCGACGAGGCGGAGGCATGGAAGGGGCAGGGCCGCTCCGTCATCCTGGTGCGCGTCGAGACGAGCCCGGAGGACATCCACGGCATGCATGCCGCCGCCGGCATCCTGACCGCGCGTGGCGGCATGACCAGCCACGCCGCGGTGGTCGCGCGCGGCATGGGCCGGCCGTGCGTGTCGGGCGCCGGCGCGCTGCGCATCGACGCCAGGGCTGGCACGCTGACAGTGCGTCGGTGAGGTTTACAAGAAGGGCGACATCATCACCATCGACGGCGCGACCGGCGAGGTCTTGAAGGGCCGCGTCAGGATGCGCCAGCCGACGCTGTCGGGCGACTTCGGCACGCTGATGGGCTGGGCCGATCAGGCACGGAAGCTCGGCGTGCGCGCCAACGCCGACACACCCGCGCGACGCCCAGGCCGGCCCGCGACTTCGGCGCCGAAGGCATCGGGCTCTGCCGCACCGAGCATATGTTCTTCGACGAGGATCGCATCCTCGCCATGCGCGAGATGATCTGCGCCGACGACGAGGCCGGCCGCCGCGCGGCGCTCGCCAAGATCCTGCCGATGCAGCGCGCCGACTTCGAGGAGCTGTTCGAGATCATGAGCGGCCTGCCCGTCACGATCCGCCTGCTCGACCCGCCGCTGCACGAGTTCCTGCCGCACGAGGACCGCGAGGCCGAGGCCGTCGCAAAGTCCCTCAACGTGCCGCTCGACAAGCTGAAAGCCCGCATCGCCGAGCTGCACGAGTTCAATCCCATGCTCGGCTTCCGCGGCTGCCGGCTCGCCATCCGCTATCCCGAGATCACCGAGATGCAGGCGCGCGCGATCTTCGAGGCGGCGATCAACGCGGCCAAGAAAACCGGCAAGCCCGTCGTGCCCGAGGTGATGGTGCCGCTGATCGCCTACCGCCGCGAATTCGACATCCTGCGCGACGTCATCCGCAAGGCGGCCGCAGGCCGTCGAGGCAGAAACCGGCGCGAAGCTCGACTACCAGATCGGCACCATGGTCGAGCTGCCGCGCTGCGCACTGAGGGCTGACGAGATCGCCGGCGGCGACGACGGCGCGGAGTTCTTCTCCTTCGGCACCAACGACCTGACGCAGACCTGCCTCGGCCTGTCGCGCGACGATGCCGCGCCAATCCTGTCAAACTACGCAAACCAGGGAGATCTTCGAGGTCGACCCGTTCGTGTCGATCGACCAGGACGGCGTCGGCGAGCTCGTGCGCATCGGCACAGAGCGCGGGCGTTCCGCACGCCCCGGCCTCAAGATCGGCATCTGCGGCGAGCACGGCGGCGACCCCAGGTCGGTCGCGTTCTGTCACGAGGTGGCGCTCGACTACGTGTCCTGTTCACCGTTCCGCGTGCCGGTCGCCCGCCTCGCCGCCGCCCAGGCCGCCATTTCCGGCAAGGCGACGACCGCGGAGGGGTGAGCCACCACCACGGGACCGGTCAAGACGCCGGTCCCGCCATCGCCTTCACTTTTTCTCGAAGCCCGCTTTCTGGCGCACGGCGTCCCATTTCGCATATTCGTCCGCGAGCAGCTTGCCGAACGCTTCCGGCGTCGAGCCCTGCACGATCACGCCGACCTTGGTCAGCTTGTCGGCGACAGCCGGCTCCTTGATGATCTCGTTGAAGTGCTGGTTGAGCTTCTGAACGATCGGTTGCGGCATGCCGCGCGGCCCGAAGAAGCCGTACCAGCTCGTGACGTCATAGCCCGGCAGCACGCTCGCGTCGGCCGCGGGCGGGATGTCCGCGACCGTGGGAAACGGCGCAGCGCTCGTCACCGCCAGCGCCTTCAGATCCCCCGACTGCACCTGCCCCGTCAGCGCCGTGACGGTATCGAACACGACATCGATCTGCTTGCCGAGCACAGCCGAAATGACGTTGGGCGACGACTTGAACGGGACATGGCGCATCTTCACGCCTGCGGTCTGCATGAACAGTTCGGCCGCCAGATGCTGCGTCGCGCCGAAGCCAGGGCTGCCGAAGATGATCTTGTCGGGATCCGCCTTGGCGAGTGCGACGAGTTCCTTGATGCTTTTGGCGGGATAATCCGGACGCACGGCAATCAGCAGCGTGGTGGTCGCGACCTGCCCGATTGGCGCGAACGCTTTCAGCGTGTCGTACTTAGGATCCTTCTTCATCGCCGCCGCGATGATCTGGCCAGCCGACATGTTGGCAATGGTGTAGCCGTCGGGCGGAGAATTGGCGACGACCTCGTTGCCGATCATGCCACCGGCACCGGGCCGGTTCTCGATCACGACAGCCTGGCCCAACCGCTCCTGCAGGCGCTGACCGATGATGCGGCTCACGATGTCGGAGCCGCCACCGGCGCCAAAGCTGACGATCAGCTTGATCGGCCGGCTGGGCCACTCTTGCGCGCTGAGCGGCGCGGCGAGCCCGGCCGCGAGCGCAGCGACCGCAAGACACCTGACAACGAAACCCGACATGATGGCGAACTCCCTGGTGTTGCCGTTGGGCCGGTTGTGCCCGGCGCCCAGCCCTGCGCCCCCTCGAACCGCCGCAGCTGTGACGAGGCCGGGTGGAGTACCGTATAATTACCTATTCAACCAAGCGCAATCGAACGCATGCGCGCCAGCATCCAAGCATTGCCCGACGTTCGTCCCCGGCACCCGCTTGGCACCACCCACACCTTGATCCCCGCGCACCCACCGCGCTAGGCTCCTGCGCAACAGGCAACCCAATCAACGCGAGGCAAGCACACCCATGTCCGTTTCCGGAATTCCCGCCGACGCGCCCGGCCTCAAGGCCTACCCGCACGTCTTCGCCGAAGGCCGGATCGGCGGCCTGCCGCTTGCGAACCGTTCGATGGTCGCGCCCCTGACCCGCACGAGCGCCACCGTCGACGGCAAGGTGACGCAGGAAATGATTGACTACTACGCCGAGTTCGCGCGCGGCGGCTGGGGCCTCATCATCGCCGAGGCGACCTACATCGACGTCGCCTACTCTCAGGGCTACAACAACCAGCCCGGCATCGCCTATGGCGAGCAGCAGGCCTCCTGGAAACCCGTCATCGAAGCCTGCCACAAGGCCGGCACGCCGATCTTCCTGCAGATCTTCCACGGCGGCTCGATCAACCAGGGCAACAACTGGAAGGTCGGCTCCATCGCCGCCTCCGCGGTCCAGCCCAAGGGCGAGCAGATCGACCGCTACGGCGGCTCCGGCCCCTTCCAGAAGCCGCGCGCGATCACCCGCGATGAAATGCGCGAGGCGATCGCCAACTACGCCGCCGCCGCCAAGCGCGCCATCGACATCGGCTTCGACGGCGTCGAGATGCACGGCGCCAACGGCTACCTGCCCGACCAGTTCCTGACCGTTCACACCAACGAGCGCCGCGACGAGTACAACGGCGGCATCGGCAACCGCTTCCGCTTCCACGTCGAGATCATGCAGGCGATCCGCGACGCGGTGAAAGACAAGCCCGTCGGCGTGCGCATCTCCCAGACCAAGGTCAACGATCTCACGTACTCGTGGCCGGGCGGCGTCAAGGATGCCGAGTACATCTTCCGCGCGCTCGCCAAGACCGGCATCGATTTCATCCACGTCTCCGCGCACCTCGGCGCCATTCCCGTGTTCGATCAGCCCTTGAGCCTCGCCGGCCTCGCCAAGAAGTTCGGCGGCATCACCGTCGTAGGCAACGGCAAGCTGCACGACCCAGCCGCCGCCGAGACCTTGCTGGCCAAGGGCGAAGCCGACTTCTTCACCGTCGGAAAGGGCGCGCTCGCCGATCAGGCCTGGGCACGCAAGGTGGCACGCGGCGAAGCGCCGATCCCCTTCGATCCCGGCATGACGTCACCGCTCGCCACGCTCGCCAACACCACCGCCTGGCGCAAGCGGCAGGCAAAGGTCGCAGCCGAGTGAGCACGACGGCGATGCACGCGAGCCTTACCGCGGCCACGCGCACAACGCGGGCGGCAGGCGCGCGCGCCGACTGGCGAGATGCCTTGCGCCTCCTGGCGGGCGCCCTCGTGCTGGCACTCGCCGCGGTCCACGATGGCGCGCGCGCCGACGATCTGGCGCGCGGCCGCCAGATGGCCGAGCGTCTGTGTGCCACCTGTCACATGAACCCCGGCCAGGGTGAGAAAGCCGGTCCCGCCGGCATTCCCGGCTTTGCCGCCGTCGCACGACGCCCCGGCCAGACTCTCGACGGCATCGTCGCCTGGCTGAAGAGCGTGCCCCCGATGATGCCCAACCACCACCTGACACAGGACGAGATGTCCGCGCTGGCCCTTTACATCCTGTCGCTGGCGAAGACCGCGCCCCCGGCGCCCGAAGGCCGTCGATGAGCCGGCCTCAGTAAAGGCCATCCTTCAGCAGTTTCGGCATCCTCGCGTCATAAGCCGCACCGTCGAAGTCCTGCCTGATGCCGGAAAGGATGTCGCCCGACGACGGCAGGCTCTTGCGATCGACATGGCGAGAGGCATCCCACAGGTGCGAGCGCATGATGGCGCGCGCACACTGATAATAGACGCGCTCGATGTGAACCACGACGACGACCCGGGGCTTGGCGCCCGCGACCGCAAAACTGTCGATCAGCTCCGGATCGACGCTGATCTCGGCCCGCCCGTTGACGCGGATCGTCTCGCCCACGCCCGGGATGAGAAACAACAGCGCCACCCGCGGATCCGCGATCAGGTTGCGCAGCGTGTCGATCCGGTTGTTGCCGTTGCGATCGGGAATGGCGAGCGTCGTGTCGTCGAGGATCCGCACGAAACCCGGCGCATCCCCGCGCGGCGAGCAATCGAGCCCACCCTCACCCGCACTCGCCAGGGCGAAGAAAGGCGCCGCCTCGATCAGCCGTCGGTAGGCCGGCGTCAGCGCCGCACGCTCCTTGAGGATCGCGGTCTCGCCGGGCGTCCCGAACAGACTTTCCAGGTGCGCCAACGTGGCGACAGTGTAATCCGGCCGGCTCATGGCGACGCTCCTGCTGCGGTTGAAGGTCCTCACACGCCTTCGTGGAAACGGACCGGCTCCCCGGTCGCCGCGCCGAGAATCTCGCCTTCCCACATCACGCGCCGCCCCCTGACGATCGTACCGACCGGCCAACCCGTCACGCTCACACCGTCGTAGGGCGTCCAGCCGCAGCGGCTTGCGATCATCTCGTTCTTGATCGTCATCGTCTTCTTCAGGTCCACGATCGCCAGGTCCGCGTCGTAGCCGACCGCGATCCGCCCCTTGCCCGCCAACCCGAACAGGCGCTGTGGCCCCGCGCTCGTCAGATCGACGAGCCGCTGCAGTGTCAGCCGTCCCGCATTGACGTGGTCGAGCATCATCGGCAGCAGCGTCTGCACCCCGGTCATGCCGGAGTGCGAGGCGGGATAAGCGTGGTCCTTCTCCTCCCGCGCGTGCGGCGCATGGTCGGAGCCGAGCACGTCCACGACGCCGGACACAAGTCCCGCCCAGATCGCATCGCGATGCCGCTGATCGCGCACGGGCGGGTTCATCTGCGCATAGGTCCCGAGCCGCTCGTAGCAATCCGGCGCCACCAGCGTCAGATGATGCGGCGTCACCTCCACGCTCGCCCAATCTCGATGCTGGGCGAGAAACGCCATCTCCTCCGCCGTCGACACGTGCAGCACATGCACACGCCGCCGGTACTTCTCCGCAAGCCTCACCAGGCGCTCGGTCGCGATCAGCGCCGCCGTCTCGTCGCGCCACACCGGATGCGAAGACGGATCACCGGGCTTTCTCAGATGCGCGCGCTCTTTCAGTCGCGCCTCGTCCTCGCAATGGAACGACGCACGACGCCGGATCGTCGACACGATGCTCTCCAGCGACGGCTCGTCGTCGACCAGCAGATTGCCCGTCGAAGAGCCGATGAACACCTTGATGCCCGCCGCGCCCGGCAGACGCTCCAGATCGGGGATATCGGCGATGTTTTCCCGCGTGCCGCCGACGAAGAAGGCGAAGTCGCAGAACATGCGGTGATGCGCGCGCGCGATCTTGTCGGCCAGCATCTCCGCCGACGTCGTCAGCGGCGCCGTGTTCGGCATCTCAAACACCGCCGTCACGCCGCCCAGCACGGCCGCACGCGAGCCCGTCTCCAGGTCCTCCTTGTGCTCCAGGCCCGGCTCGCGAAAGTGCACCTGCGTGTCGATCACGCCCGGCAGGATGGTCAGTCCCGAACAGTCGATACGCGTGCCCGCCGACGTCGCCGAAAGCGACCCGATGGCTGCGATCCGCCCGTCGCGAATGCCGATGTCGCGCGCGCCGCTGCCGTCCTGATTGACGACCGTGCCGCCCACCAGAAGCGTGTCGAAGGTGTCCGCCATGATCGTCTGCTCCCGGACGTGAAAACGCCGCGCCAGATTGCGCACGGCGCGCAAAGCCTATCCGGTTCGATCCGAGGCGACCAGTCCCGCCCTCGAGCATCCCCGACAGCCGTTTCCGTCCACCGCCGGCGGCGGCAGCCATCGGCACGTCGCCGCCATCATGGAACCATCACCGCACACGCGCATTGGCCCTTCACAGGCCATCGACCAAGGAGAGCGCGAACATGAGCGAAACACACACCTCGGCGAAACGCACGCGGCGCAACAGCCGCACGCAGCGCGAGATCGAAGAGGACCGGGAGTTGACGCGAGCCTTGAAGGACACCTTTCCCGCCAGCGATCCCGTCAGCATTGGCGAGCCCACCGGCCCCGAAGTCGCCCATGGCGGCGGCCCGGCCCGTCCAGGCGAGCCGCTCAAGAAAGCCGGTCAAGGACGATCGGCAACGAAGGCGCCAGAAAGGAAGACACCTGCGCTCCCGCCTGCGACCCGCAATGCAAAACACGACGCACCCGCCAAGCGCGCTGCATCAGGCAAGTGCGCCGACAGGCGATTGCGGAAAGACGAGTAAACCAATGAACGAAGCCCGGCGATCAGGCGCGGACGCCGCATGTCGTGACTGGGCGCATGCCGCACGAGGCGACCCTTCGGTCGCCCGCACGATCCCGGACTATTTGCAGGCGCGCGCCGTCGCCGTGCAGACGAAGCCAAGATCGAACTTGCAGCGCTGGCTAACCTTGCCGATCTTGACCTTGTCGCCGCCCCACGCCTTTGCGGAGTTCTTCAGCGCTGCATCGGCCATGAACTGCGCGATGCCCTCAGTGATACCGTTGCCCTGACCGCCCGCCTTGATGCACTTGCCGGCAGACCATGCCGGGGTCGCAGCGAGCCCGGCCATGACGACCGCGCCGCAAAGCCAGAGATTACGCCGATTGGACATCTGCCCCTCCATTGGCTGGAACGTAGGCGAGCCTGCAACATCGCACGACCGCTGACAACGACAACGGATGGCGCGCCATTTCAGTCGGACCGGGGTGTGGTTTCCACGCTACGAAACACTCCCGAGGCCAGCCGAGGCCAACCGCCAGCAGCTACCCAACAACCCGACAGCACGCGAGCGCCCGACAGTGGGACGCAATGGGTCGGGGCCAGAACACGAGACCGCTTTCAAATGGCGCCAACAAAGCCGCTCAGCGACACAGCGATTGCGCCCGGGCCAGCGCCGCCGTGCGCGTCGCATAAGTCCCGATTGGGGTTCCACCGGGAGCATGCTGGTCGACATAGCTCGCCGTCAGCGACCGCTCGAAACCGTCCAGAACCGTCAGCAGCGTATAGTGCGTCTCCCCGCCCGCATTCGAGCGGATCAGCACCGTTTTCTCTCCGCCATAGCTCGCCGCCATGATCCGGCAACTGCCCGCATCGACGGCCGCAGGCGGCGGCATTGCTCCGCGCGCCTCGCGCGCGAGCGCGCCAGCGATCGGCGCTGCCGTGGCCGCGAATGCGACACCGCGGCCCGCCGGCATCGGCTGGGGCGGCAGCGGCCGAGAGAACGAAGAGGCCGCCGTCGTGTCCGCACGACCCGTTCGCGCGGCGTCGCGCGCACGCGTCGGCAGCGCGGCCGTCTCCCGCGGGGCCGGCCGCTGCGACCCGTTGCAGTGATCCTCGCGGAAGCGTGTCGCCACCATCTCGATCGACCGCGCGTAGTTGCGGTCCGCCGCCCAGCGGTTGCGCAGATCCGCGAACGTCACCGCACGCGTGAGCTTGCGCGACACCGCGATGATATCGTCCTGCTTCAAGCGCGTGCGCGCCCCGACCGGGTTGGGCACCCGCTCCCCCGAATAGGCGACGAGATGCTCGATCTGCGCACGCACACCCGTCGACACATCGCGATAACTATCGCCGGGAACGCCGCCCCCCGTCGCCCCCAGGCCCGCGAAGTTGTTCTGCCGCGGATGGACATCGCCGCGCTGACCATTGGCACGTCGGAATTTGAGGTAGTTCGTCTCCAGCAGCATCTGGAAGAAAGCGTAGTCCCAGCGCACGCCCCATCTCTGCCCGTGCTCGCGGTAGTGGGTGGCGATGTCGCTGAACTTCGGCTCGAGCGCGGGATTGCGTGACGCGACATAGGCCATCAGTCGGTCCGGCGTCACGCACGCCGGCACACGGTTGTTGGCTTGGGTGCGGATCGGCGGCGGCCCGTCTGTCGCCCAGGCCGGCGTGGTCCCGCCCAACCAGATCGCGCCACACACGACGCCGATCGTCACCGCGATCGCGGCCGGCGAGCGCGCCTGCCAGCGCGTCCGCTCCTCGTCTGCCCGCGCGCCCTGACCCGAGCGGCCCCGGCGCGTCATTGTCTCGAAGCTCATGACTTTGTCCGTCCGAAGTCAGCCGCGTACGCTCAGCCTTCGGGGCAAAGCTCGAATGCCTTGTCCAGCGCCTGGTTCTGGCTGGAATATTCGCCGACCGTCTGCCCGCCGCGCGCATAGGCGGCGATGTAGGCATCGGCTTCACGCTTCTCCGCGCCCTCGTTGACGTCCAGCACGGTGTAGTTCACGAGCCCATTGGCCACCGCCTTGATGATGATCGACCTCTGCCCGCCATAGCTGGCCGTCCAGACCTTGCAGCCGGTCGGAGCCTTGGCCTGCGGCATTGCGGGAGGCGCAAACGAGCGCGCGGCCTGGCCTGCCGCGGCCGCCGTCTTGATCGGCGCCGATGCGGCCTTGCTGTCCACCGGCGCTTCCGCCTTCGGCGCGTTGAGCACCGTCAGCCCGCGGCCGGCATCCACCAAGGGCGCACCCAGCGCCAACGGCGGCGCCGAAGGTGCTGTTTCCTTGCGAGCCTCCGCGACCGCGCGGCGCGCGATCTCTGCACCCTTCGCCTCGACCATCTTGGTCGAGGTAACCGAGATGCCGCGCAGCTCGTCCACCATTTCCGGATGGGGATCGGGCTTGCGGCAATAATCGTCGAAGAAGCGCGAGGCGACCGAGGCGATGTCGCGCGAATACCCACGATCACCCGGCGACCACTTCCGCGTCAGGTCCGTGAACGAGACCCGCCCACCCAGGCGCTTCTGCCAGGAGGTAAGGATCCCCCACTCCTGGACCTTGCGCGTGCGGTCCGCGGTCGGATTGTCGATGCGCTCGCCCGAATAGATCAGCACGTGCTCCAGGTGCGCCTTGACGCCCGAGGAGATGTCCGCGAAGCGCTCGCCGGGCTCCCCACCGCCCGTAGCCCCCAGGCCCGCGAAGTTGTTCTGCGCGGGCTTCACGTCGCCCCACCGGCCATTGCCGCGGCGGAAGCTGAGGTTGCCCGTTTCGACCAGCATCTGGAAGTAGGCATAGTCCCAGCGCACGCCCAGCGTCTCGCCGTGGCGCATGTACTCCATGGCGATCTTGCCGAAGCGATCGTCGAGTTTGCCGTTGCGATCGCGGGTCATGGCCATCAACCGACCGGGCGTCACGCACTGGGGCACGGCGTTGTCACGCGAGGCCTTGATCAACGGCAGATCGGCGGCTTCCGCCGTTCGAGCCGTCAAGATCGAGATGGTGGAGAAGGCGATGCCGAAGCCGGACAGCATGCCTGCTGCGGCGAGGGCCAACGAAAAGAAGGCGCGACCGAACATGTATTCCCCCTTGCGTACTCGAGACTGGAACGTTCGCAATTGCGACGGGAGCGCACGCCCGAGTTCATAAATCATTAGCGTTAACGACCCGTTACCGGTGAGCCCCCATGTGCCCCACCAGACACCCCACGTCAGTCGTCGCGCACGTTTGCGGCACGAGTTCGGACGGGTGGAGGAGGAAATGTGGCAAAATACAAGCGCACAGGCGCTCAGCGCGGCTCGCGCAACCGGCCGAAAATTAGCCCAGACATTAGAAAAGCGCGAAAGATCAGCCCCTTCGCTTCGGGCGCTCGATCTCGATGCCAATCCCGCGGCACGCCGGCAGCACATCGGGCTTTTCGATGCGCACGCGCACCTGCCGCACGCGGCCGTCGGCGAGGCAACGCGCCGCGATCCGCTCGGCCAGCGTCTCGATCAGGTGCACATGGCCCTCGTCGATGGTGCCTTTCACCGCCGCGATCGCCGCGTCGTAGTCGTAGACGAGGTCGAGCCGATCTGATCGCCCGTCGTAATCGTCAGCCACGGCAAGCTCAAGCGAGACCACGACCCGCTGCTCGTAGCGCTTCTCGTGCTCGTAGACGCCGACGCTGGCGATGAGCTCCAGATCACGGATGAAAACGCGGCGCTCGTTCACTGACCCTCTCCCTGGCGATCCGATGCATCAGGCCCCGTGCGCGTGAACGCCAGGTGCTGGCCGGCATCCAACGCGATCATCTGCCCCGTCATGGCCGGCGCCGACAGGATGAAACGCACCGCATCGGCGATTTCCTCCGGCCGCGTCTGGCGTCCGAGCAAGGTCGCCGCGCACTCCGCGGCAAAGGCCTCCGGCGTCTGGTGGACGCTCTGCAGCACGGGGCCCGGCCCGATCGCGTTGACGCGCACGCGTGGCGCCAGTGCCTGCGCAAGTGTCCGCGTCGCCGTCCACAGGCCCGCCTTGGAGACCGTGTAGGAGAAGAATTCGGGCGTCGGCCGCCAGACCCGCTGATCGATGATGTTGATCACGTTGCCGCTCGTCTCGGCCGGCAGAGCGCGATAGAGCGCCTGCGCCAGGAACACCGGCGCGCGCAGGTTGATGTCGAGATGCGCCGCCCACGTCGCCGCCGTCATGTCCTCGGCGGTGTCGCTCAGGAATTCCGAGGCGTTGTTAACGAGGCAGGTCGGCACGCCCAGCGCATCGGCGCAGCGCGCCACCAGCGCGCCCACGTCGTCGAGCCGGCCGAGATCCGCCTGCAGCGCCGCCGCACGTCCACCCGACTGCCGGATCGCGAACACCACGGCGTCGGCTTCCGCCGAAGATCCGCGATAATGTACGCCCACCGCCCAACCGTGCGCGGCCAGGTCGAGCGCCAGGATCCGCCCGATCCGGCGTGCCGCCCCGGTCACCAGGGCGACGCCCTGCGACGACCGTGGAGTTGTATCCGTACTCACGGCCCGCCGTCCTCCGCGCGCTGCTGAGCCCAAATTCCTGCCGGCTGACCGACCCTGCGACTGCACTTGCCACGCCCATGGCGCAGCCACAAGACGCAGGCCAAAGCCAAGTCGATCCGCACGCGCTGCAATATGTCTATTTTTTGAACATTTCGACCATTGCTTATGCAGTTTCACGTCACGGGGCGCTTACCGTTCGCGCACCAAACTGACTGCCAAACGGGCAATTCTTTCAATTCGTTGCGCCATTGTGACAGGGGCTGTTTCAATACCCTCAGCCTCGTGATTTCCCATTGCCGGCGCCCCGCGACGCGCAGCAAAGTCCCTCCAGCCCGTCACCGAATTCAACGCCGGTTGTGCGGCCTCGTGTGGCGATTGAGTGGGAACTGGCCCGTTCGGGCTCCTGGGGGACTTAAGAGATGATGAGCACATACCGCCGCCCCGTTTCGCGGCTGGCACTGGCAGGTGTGATGGCAGGCGCGCTGGCGCTGCCAGCAATCGCGGGCGGCAGCGTCAAGGACCAGCCGGCTTCCGAAGGTCGGACTTGGTCGCGTTCCATGAACATTGGCGTGACCAGCGACTACGTCTTCCGTGGTCTGTCACAGCGCGACGAAAAGCCGGCCCTCCAGGGCGGCATCGATATCGGCTACGGCATCTTCTACGCCGGCGCCTGGGCCTCGATGATCGACTTTGGTCTGGATTCGGAATGGGGCGGCGCCTTCAACCGCAATGTTGCCACCACCGAGCTCGATCTCTACGCCGGCATCAAGCCGACCTGGGGCCGCCTCAACTTCGATTTCGGCGTCATCTACTACATGTACCCCGGCGCCCGCGACAAAGCTCCGTACGTGACCCTTGAATTGGACTACGTCGAGCTGAAGGCTGGTGTGAGCACGTCGCCCTTCCAGAACCTCACGACTGGTGTGACAGTCTTCTACTCGCCGGAGTATACGGGCAAGCAGGGTGCAGTAACGTCCGTCGAGGGCGCCATCGCCTATGAGCTCCCCAAATTCGGCGCGTTCACGCCGACCATCGGCGGCTTGCTCGGCGCCTCGTTCGGCGACGTCAACGACGGTTTCGTCGCTGCGAACGGCGACGACAGCTACATGTACTGGAACATCGGCCTGTCGCTCGGCGTCGACGCCCTGACGCTCGACTTCCGGTACTGGGACACGGACATCTCCAACGCGGCTGGGCAGACCAGCTGCTTCTCTGGTGGCGGCCCAGTCTTCCAGTGCGACGAGCGCTTCGTCGCCTCCGCCAAGGTCACCTTCTAAGGCCGCCACACCTTCAGGCGACAATCACCGCAGCGACGGCTTTCCACGACAGTCCCCGGAGAGCCCGTTTGAGAAGCCGGCCGCCCCCCAGGCGCCGGCTTCTTGCATTTTCGAGGCACGCTCGCACCCAAATCCCGTCTCTCAATCCCGATCGCCCTGCAGCAGTCCGCCCAGCACAGATCCCTCGCCCGTGCTCTTGCCCAGCGCCGTGGCGTTGGCCAGGATGCGCCCCGACAGGCGCGAGAACGGCAGGCTCTGGATCCAGACCTTCCCCGGCCCGCGCAGATGCGCGAAGAACACACCCTCGCCGCCGAAGATCATCGACTTGATCGATCCCGCACGCACGATGTCGAAATCGACGCCAGCCGACATCGCCGCGACGCAGCCCGTGTCGACGTGCAGCTCCTCGCCAGCCGCCAGTTCCCGCTCGATCACCGCGCCGCCAACATGCACGAACGCCCAGCCGTCACCCTCCAGCTTCTGCATGATGAAGCCCTCTCCGCCGAACAGCCCGGTGAGGATGCGCCGCTGGAAGTGGATGCCGACCGACACGCCCTTGGCCGCGCACAGGAACGCATCCTTCTGCACGATCAGCTGCCCGCCATGATCGTCCAGCCGGAACGGCAGGATAGTGCCGGGATAGGGCGCCGCGAACGCGACGCGCGCCTTGCCCGTGCGCCCCTCGTTGGAGAAGAGCGTCATGAACAGGCTTTCCCCGGTCAGGATGCGCTTGCCCGCCGTCGCAAGCTTGCCGAGAAAACCCGCCGCTCGCCCGACTGCCGTCCCCAAACACGGTGTCCATCTCGACGACCGCGTCCTTGAACATCATCGCGCCGGCTTCCGCGATCGCGCTCTCGCCGGGATCGAGCTCGATCTCGACGAACTGCATCTCCCGGCCCTTGACCTCGAAGTCGATGTCGTCGGCCACCGCCGGCGATCGACGGTGGGTCCAGGGGCCGCCGCCTTGCACGCCTGGCACCGATCCTGATGCTGTCATCGCCACTGCTCCCTGCTCGATCGCCAACGACGGGCCGCGCGGGCCCCGTGCACGCTGCGTGCCCATGCCCAGCATGCCTGTCCCCGGCGTCCGGGAAAAGGCGCGCATCGCGCAACGTCGCAGCCGCCCACATCGTGCGGACGCTGACATTTCCCCGTCATGCGGTGCCGCTATCGTGCCCGAGGCTTTCGGGATGTCCCTCCAAGGCGAGACAAACCGGGCCGGGCGAGCGCGCTCACGCCCTCTTGAGCGCGCCCACCTCGCGGGACCGGTAGCGTAACGGTCGTGGACCAAAACCCCGCTGCCAAAGCTGTTGCGCGCCGGTCTCGCTCCACCACGAACAATGCGCCCGGCAGCCGGTTACGGTCGGTTTTCCACAGGCCATCGCAACGCCGCCTATTGTTCGATGCCCGCCGCCTCTGCACGCTCCCGCATCGGTGGGACGGAGGATCGGACCGGTGCTTCTCGCTGTCGCAGCGATGCTGGTGATGACGATCGCGCTCGCCGCGCTTCTCGTGCGGCCGACGCTGCGGGCCGACCGCGTGACGTTCGAAACCACGCCCGACCACCCCTGCGCTTTCGGCTACAAGATGGCCTGGCTCGCCATCCGATCGACCGACACCGCCGCCGTCGCCGCTGCGGTCGGCCTGACGGATGCCCGTCCCTGTAACTGGAATTCTGGCATCGGCACGGTCTATGACGAGCACCTCGGCGAGACCCACGTTTTCGTCACGCCGCCCGTCGACGGCTGGACATTTGTCGTTGGCCTGCCCCTGCCCCAACCGCTCGGCCGCAGCTTCGTCGACAAGGCAACGCCGCTGTTGCTCGATCTCGCCGCGGCGTTCGAGGACGTGCAGTACTATTTCACCTACCCCCTGATCGATTACTACGCCTGGGCCCGCTTCCATGACGGCGACCTCGTGCGCGCCTTCGCCATCGGCGACGAAGGCATGATCTGGAACAAGGGGAAGCCCACGCCGGCCGAGCGCGCGCTCGGCTTGAAGCTGTTCGAGTTGCGCGGCGTGCGCGACCGGCACGGAGACGCCGGCGGCGAGATCGTCCTCTATCCGACCGAGGATCACGTCATGCGCGTGGCCGCCCGCTGGAGCCTCGACCCGACCAGCCTCGACGACCGCGACCTCGAGCCCGGACTGGGCTTCGTCGGCGCAGCCCCGACCTCGTGGCGCGTCGAGCGCCTGCGCCGAACGGGCTGACCCTGCGCTGAACGGGCTGACAGCGAGCCGCCCGCCGCACCTGGGCGCTGCCGCAAGGCCGTCGTGATGACCTCGCTTTTTCGCCAACTTCTGGGACTAGACCGCTCGGCATCGGGGCTCGGGGCAAGTGAATCAGAGGGCCGGCCGAGGCAGCGCGCCCAGAACGGGCACTGCCCGCTGGACGAGCGATGGAGCCGTCATCATGACAATTCGGGCACTCAAGGTCGCGCAGGCCGCGATGGCGGCCGCCACCGTACTGACAAGCGCGGCATCGGCAGCCGACCTCGGCACACCCTACGCACGCCGCGGGCCGCCACCTGAGCCCTATTACGGCGCGCCGATGCAGATCGAGCGTTGGACCGGCTTCTACTTCGGCGGCACCCTCGGCTACGCCAGCGGTACGACCGGCGTCGATGGCGCATCCGGCAACTTCAATTTCGACACCGATGGCGGCATGGGCACGCTGTTCGCCGGCTACAACTGGCAGACCGGCGGCACCGTCCTCGGCCTCGAAGGCGATATCGGCACCGGCAATCTGTCCGGATCGGGCCGTGCGCTCGCCACCGCGCTCGGCAGCGACGTCAATGTCTTCGGCTCGCTGCGCGGTCGCTTCGGCGTCCTGCTGTCGCCCGCATTGCTGGCCTACGCAACGGCCGGCGTCGCCTGGGCGGACATGGATCTGACGATGTCGGGTATCGGGACATCGTCGGAAACGTTCTGGGGCTATCAGCTCGGCGGCGGCGCCGAGTACATGATGGCATCGAACTGGTCGCTGCGACTGGAGTACGTCTATACCGACCTCGACGCCGAGCGCGTCAGCCACGCCGGTATCCCGAACACGTTCGATCCCGACTTCCACACCGTGCGCGCGGGCATCGCGTTCAAATTCTGACCCGCCGCCCCGGCGCTCGCCGTCACATTGTGATGGGATTTAAAGCCTGCGGGCCGCCATCCGGCCCGCAGGCCAACGCTTGTCGCGCCGCAAACGCAAACGGTCCGATAAGTCTCGAGCCGACCGCACAGCGGCCGAGAGCGCGGCTGCGCGACGCAAGCGCAAAATAGCCCCTAAGCCGCCGGCCGCCCGACGATCGCCGCCATCTGCAGCGCGATCATGCGGTCCAGAAATCCCTCGAACGGCACCGTGAAGCAACTGAGCCCACGCGCATCGGTCTGCCATTCCGCCAGCGCCGTGGCGAACCCATCGTCGACCGCCCCCCCGCCGTCGGGCGCCACCACCGTGTCGCGCAGCGCTTCCTCGCTCATCGGCAGAAACGGAATCGTCACCGCCTCCAGCGTCCCGTCCGCGCACCGGCGCGGCGCATCCGTCACCGCGCAGCAGAAGATGGGCGCATGATCATCGAACCGCACGACGGCGCCGATCAGCAGCCGCGAGTCTTCAAAACCCTCCGGCGTTCGGTACGTCCAGCGTTGTCCGGCCTCATAGGTCATGGCGATCGCCCCCTCCTACCGCTGGCGCGGGCCGATGCCACCGTCAGGCCCGCAAAACGCCGCAACGTGGCCAAGGAAACGGGGCCGAAGCAAGGCACGCACACCCATGCGCCCCCGCCACTGGGGATAACGCGGGCAGCCGCCACCCGCCCCGCGATCACCGGCGCGGATTGAACGACCGGTCGTCCGAAGTCTCGCGTATCGCATCACCCGCGGACCGCGCCTGCGGCCGCGCCGCATCGCGCGTTGCCGACCAGCCCGCAACCGCTGGTGCTGTCCCGCCCGCGCCAGCGTCCAGATCGCTGCGCCGCGCTACGGGCTGCACCGACCCGACCTTCGCCTCACGCGCGATCTCGGTCCCCGGCGTCGCCTGCGGACAGGGCTCGAACGTGGTGTGCCCGGTCGCGCGATCGCGCCGCAACGTCGCGCATTTGACCGACTGCGACGGCAGCGACCCCGACGGCAGACCGCCGTGAAGCGTGGTCGCCGGCTTGCCACCGATGCGGACGACCGTGTCGTCCCCCGCCCCGCTCGGCCGCGCCGCATAGGTCGACGTCCCGGCCTCCGGCTTGAACACCACCGCACCCACGAACGACCAGAACCCGACGAAATGCCAGAACACCACGCCCAGCGCAAAACCGAGCGCGCCCGCCACGATCGGGCGGCGCCACCACCGCTGCGGCGGCGGCGCGACCGGCACGACAGTCGCCTGGACCGCGCGTGCCGGCGCATGGGACGTTTCGTGCGCGGCAACCGGGCGCGCATCGCCCGCGGCCCGCGCAGGCCGAAGCCCACCGAGCACACGGTCCCAATCGCTCGGCCGCGCCGACGGTGGTGCACCTGGCATGGACGTGAGTGATGGTGGGGGTGGCGGCGGAGGCACGCGGGACACGCGCTGAGCGAGCGGCCGCAGCTTGCCCGCGCGCGGCGGCGGCGCCGTGCGCTGTTCGATGGCCGGCGGCAAGCGGCTCGGATCGGTCATGCGTCCTTTCCAGCGACGAATCGGAAAAACCTGTTCCGATCAGTCTGGAAGAGTCGCCACCGATGACAATCCTGCCGCACCCGACAGGTGTGGCCCTTCAGCCTTCATCCACAGCGGCCGGCCGGCCACACAGCCGTCGCGAGCCCGTTGTGCTCAGAGCGAGCGGCCGGTGTTGGGCACCATCCGCGGACCCGGCAGCGGCCCATCCTGGCGGCTGCCGCCCTGGGACGGCTCGCTCCCGCGCATGTTGCGTACGGGCGGCACGAACATCCGGTTGGCCGAGCACATCCGCCGCTGGTTCTCGTTGCGACCGCATGAGCGCAGCTGTCCATCCTTGGAAAAACAGATGCGGATCTCGCGCAGCCGATTGCCCGAGCCCCCGCACGAGATCGCCATCATGTCCGGCTTCATCTTCGGATTGGCGCGCAGGAAGTCGGAGACCAGGTCGGCCGGCGCGACCATACGATTTTCCATCGGGTTCACGTAGGACGGTGGAATCTCGATCTGCGAGAACAGCCGGCGCGACAGCCCGTAATAGCCTTCCGGCGTCAGCCCCGAGCAGGTGCCGTGCTTGCGGTACTCGTGAATGACGAGCGCGGGACTGGGCATGATATCGAGCATGCTGTCGATCAGCGGCCGCGGCACGAACGGTTTGCGCCGGCTCGGGCAGTATTCGGGGTACCCGCGCTCATACTGCGGCCACAGCCCGTGCAGCACGAAGGCGTAACGCCGCCCGTCTGTGCGCTCACACTGCGGATCAGGCGTCTTGCGATCCTGACTGGAGCAGTAGGTCGGGCTCCACGACAGCACCAGCGCATAGTAGTCGAAATCGCCTGCGCGATGCTCGCGCCGCTCGCCGCGATCCTGATCGAACATGCGGCCCGACGTGTTCGGCGCACGCTGCGCCTGCGACTCCGGAACGCCGAGACCGGCGGCCACCAGCCCCGCGACCGCGATCCCCATCAGGCCGCGCGCGACCATGCCGATCCCTCGAGCCCGCATGTACGTGTCCTTCTCTCGTGCGTTGAACTGTTTGCCGCCCGGTTATGCCGCTCCACCACGGCGGATGCAAGGCAGGGCGACGTCGGAGCATATCGCGCGCACCCGCCTGCTCAGCCCCCGCCCGACCCTGCCGACCGCTCCCGGACCAGCATCCAACTCGGGCCCTGTACGGCATCGGGCCACACCCGCACCCATCGGAAGCCCGCCTTCTCGTAGGCGCGCACCGCTGCCTCGTTGCGAACCGACACGAACACGCAGACCGCCATGGCAAGCGTGGTCTGGAACACCTCCGCGACAAGCGCCGACAGCGCCGCCTGCCCGATCCCCTGCCCCCGCTGCGCCCGATCCGCGATGAAGAGATCGACGTCCCAGGTGCCGGGTGTCACCTCCGGCGGCAGATCGGCGCCCCACAGCCCCGCATCGACCGCGTGCGCATACCCGATCGCCACACCGTCCAACTCGATCATCCGGCACAGCGCCGACAACGAGCCGAGCGCCAGGCGCACCTCCGCCGCCGCCGTCGCCGCCGAGCCCCACCAGCGCTGCACGTCGGGCAGCGCCAACCACGCGTCGATACGCGCGCGGTCGCTGCCTATCACGGGCCTAAGGGAAACCGCTCCCGCCATCGCAGTCGCCGTCAATGGCGGAAGTGGCGCATGCCGGTGAAGACCATCGCGAGGCCCTTCCTGTCGGCGGCGTCGATCACTTCCTGGTCACGCATCGAACCGCCGGGCTGGATGACGGCCGTCGCACCCGCTTCGGCTGCGGCGAGCAACCCGTCCGCGAACGGGAAAAAGGCATCCGACGCGACGACCGAGCCTTTCGCGAGCGGGATGATCTCGCCCGCAGCCTTCGCCGCCTCCTCCGACTTCCACGCCGCGATCCGCGCCGAATTGATGCGGCTCATCTGCCCGGCGCCGATGCCGACCGTCGCCCCGTTCTTCGCGTAGACGATGGCGTTCGACTTGACGTGCTTGGCGACGCGGAACGCGAATTTCAGATCCATCATCTCCCGCTCCGACGGCTTGCGCTTCGTCACGATCCTTGAGCACGAGATCGTCGACGATGCCGTTGTCGCGCGACTGGACCAGCAGCCCGCCGGCGAGCGTCTTCGCCATCAACCCCTTCGCGCGCGGATCAGGCAGCCCGCCCGTCGTCAGCAGCCGCAGGTTCTTCTTCGTCGCGAAGATCGCCTTCGCCTCGTCCGTTGCGTCGGGCGCGATCACCACCTCGGTGAAAATCTTGACCATCTCCGCCGCCACGGCCCCGTCGATCGTGCGGTTGAGCGCGATGATGCCGCCGAACGCACTCGTCGGATCGCACGTCAACGCCGCCTGGTAGGCATCGAGCAGCGTGCCGCCGACCGCTACGCCACAGGGGTTCGCGTGCTTGATGATCGCCACCGCCGCGTCGTGATCGGGCGCGAACTCCGCGACCAGTTCGAACGCAGCGTCCGTATCGTTGAGGTTGTTGTAGGACAGCTCCTTGCCCTGGTGCTGCGTCGCCGTCGCCACGCCCGGACGCGCCTCGCCCGTGACGTAGAACGCCGCCGTCTGATGCGGGTTCTCGCCGTAGCGCAGCGTCTGCGCGAGCCGCCCCGCGAACGCCCGAAAGGTCGGCGCCGCGTCGGCCAGCTCGCGCGCGAACCAGTTGGAGATCGCCGCATCGTAGGCCGCCGTGCGCGCGTAGGCCTTGGCCGCGAGCCGCTTCCTGAGCGCGAGCGTCGTCGCGCCGTCGTGCGCCGTCATGTCGGCGAGCACCGCGGCATAGTCCTCCGGCTCGACGACGACCGCGACGCCCGCGTGGTTCTTCGCCGCCGCGCGGATCATCGCCGGCCCGCCGATGTCGATGTTCTCCACGCATCTCGTCGTAGCCGCGCGCCTTTCGCCACCGTCGCCTCGAACGGGTAGAGATTGACGACCAGGAGATCGATCGGCGCGATGCCATGTCCCTTGGCGTCGGCCTCGTGCTGAGCGTTGCCGCGGATCGCGAGCAGTCCACCGTGGACCGTCGGATGCAGCGTCTTGACGCGCCCGTCCATCATCTCCGGAAAGCCCGTGTGCTCCGACACGTCCGTCGACCGCGAGCCCTGCATCCTTCAGCGCCTTCGCCGTGCCTCCGGTCGAGAGCAGCTCGACGCCGCCCCTGGCGAGCGCCTGCGCGAACTCGATCACGCCGGTCTTGTCGGAAACCGAGATCAGCGCGCGCGTGATGCGGACGTGGTTCTGGGCGGGTGTGGGAGGCGGGGCATGCACCATGGGGAGGGTCCGAATCGTCGAGGGGTCTGACTTGCAGCCGCACCCGCTAGCACGAATTTGGGGACCGTTCCATTTTGAGCGGGAGCGACGCACATCGGCCGCCCCTACCGCCTCATGACCGGGCACCGCCTCTTTTCCTCCCCCTTTGAGGGGGGAGGACGGAACGCCACGCTCTTAGGCGGCCCACTTCGACCGCAACCAACACCTCGACCGGCCGCCTAAGAGCGTGGCGTTCCCAGGTGGGGGTGACCGGTCACGAACTCTCGCCGCCGAGAGCCTGCGCGATCGCTGCCACCACACCCGGCAGGTTCTCGTACACCTCGCCCGTCCATGGATAATTCGGGACGGCTCCATTAAACTCGCCGCCTACCCTGCGCGTGCCTGATCCCCCACCACCACCGCGCCGCCGTCGACCACCTTCGCGTAGACGCCGAAATCGCTGTGGCGCCAGTGGCGGGTGAGGACGGCGGGGATGGCCATGTCGCGCTGCCCCGTGGCGGGATCGACGTTGGTCGCGTCGCAGCGCACGGTCCGGGTGAACACCGTGAGCTTCGCCGCGCCGAGCGTGATGTCGCAGATCGAGCCAGTCGAACTCGGACCACGGCGCGAGCCCTTCCAGATAGACGTTCGCCCGGAACCGCAGCGGGTCGACCGGCCGCCCAACGGCGCGCTCCACCTCGCGCACCGAGGCGAGGTTGACGATGTGCAGGCACTTCACCGGCACGTCGGAGAAGCTGTGCCCCTCGGCAGAAACGATCCGTGGCGCCCCGCGCAGCGCGGTCTTCATGTAGGCGGCGATGAACTGCTCGATCAGCTTGCGTCCGATCGCGGTCGACAGGTTGCCGCGCGCGACCTGCTTCCCGTCGCGCAGGATGGTCAGGGTCTGCGTATCCGGATCGAAGCGGGACGTCAAGGGTGGCCAGCCGCTCGTCGCGCATCAGCATCAGGAAGTTGATCTTGGCGAGATGCCTGGGCGCCTCCGGGTCGAAGCGGCCGGGCCCGTTCTCGATGGCGTAGGCGCGGTCGAAGGGGATCGTCTCGCCGGGTTGTAGATCGACCCGTTCGAGGCGCTCCGCCGACATGCCCTTGACCGGATAGCGGTAGAGGGCGGCGATGCGGCCGGCGTCGGCTGCGTCGATCATGGCCGGGCCTTGGGTTGGCCGGCGTGCGGCCGGCCGAAGCTGGGGGTGACGTCGGGTGCGCTATGCTGCATTGCAGCAGCATCGGCTCTTTCGTGGGTGTCCGCAAGAGCTTGTCGGCGCCCAGCGGCGCGGCGGGCTTTGGTCCCGGGCGACGGCCTGCGCCCGCCTGCCGCGCCTTGCGCCAGGTCATGGCCCTTTTGCTCACGCGCGCGGCACCTATATCAGGCGTGTTGCGCGCGTCCGGCGTCCGGTGCCTTCGGGGCTGGAGCCACGTTCCAACGCAACACAGTCTGACGAACCGGCGTTTCTCATCGTGCCACATGGGCGAGAGCGACGCGCGAAGGAGACGACACAATGAATTTCGAGACCTATACCGACCGCGCCAAGGGCTTCGTCCAGGCCGCACAGAACCTCGCCTTGCGCGAAGGCCACCAGCAGTTCGCCCCCGAACATCTCCTGAAAGTCCTCCTCGACGACGAGGAAGGCCTCGCGTCGAACCTCATCACCCGCGCCGGCGGCCGCCCCAAGGAGGCGCTCGCCGCCACCGAGCGCCTACTTGCCAAGCGTCCGAAAGTGTCGGGCGGCGGCGCCGGCCAGCTCTATCTGGCGCCCGACCTAGCCCGCGTCTTCGACCAGGCCGAGAAGATCGCGGAGAAGGCCGGCGACAAGTACGTCACCGCCGAGCGCTTGCTGGTCGCCTTGACCATCGAGCAGGGCTCAGAAGCCGCCAAGCTGCTCGCCGCCGCCGGCATCACCGCGCAAGCGCTCAACAACGCAATCAATGACATCCGCAAGGGCCGCACGGCCGACACTGCGTCCGCCGAGGAAGGCTATGACGCGCTCAAGCGGTATGCGCGTGACCTGACGGAAGCGGCCGCCAACGGCAAGATCGATCCCGTGATCGGCCGCGACGAGGAGATCCGCCGCACCATCCAGGTGCTGTCGCGGCGCACCAAGAACAATCCCGTCCTGATCGGCGAGCCCGGCGTCGGCAAGACCGCCATCGCCGAAGGCCTCGCCATGCGCATCGTCAAGGGCGACGTGCCGGAAAGCCTCAAGGACAAGAAGCTGCTCGCCCTCGACATGGGCTCGCTGATCGCCGGCGCGAAGTATCGCGGCGAGTTCGAGGAGCGGCTGAAGGCCGTGCTTCAGGAGGTCACGTCCGCGCAGGGCGGCATCATCCTGTTCATCGACGAGCTGCACACCATCGTCGGCGCCGGCAAGGCGGACGGCGCGATGGATGCGTCGAACCTGTTGAAGCCGGCACTCGCGCGCGGCGAACTGCACTGCGTCGGCGCCACCACGCTCGACGAGTACCGCAAGCACATCGAGAAGGACGCCGCCCTCGCGCGGCGCTTCCAGCCTGTCTTCATCGCCGAGCCGACGGTCGAGGATACCATCTCCATCCTGCGCGGCCTCAAGGAGAAGTACGAGCTGCACCACGGCGTGCGCATCACCGACTCTGCGCATCGTCGTCGGCGGCGACGCTGTCGAACCGCTACATCACCGACCGCTTCCTGCCGGACAAGGCGATCGACCTCGTCGACGAGGCCGCGTCGCGCCTGAGGATGCAGGTCGATTCCAAGCCCGAGGAACTCGACGAGATCGACCGGCGCGCGATGCAGCTCAAGATCGAGCGCGAGGCGCTGAAGAAGGAGACCGACGACGCCTCCAAGGATCGCCTCGCAGCGCATCGAAAAGGAGATCGCCGACCTCGAGGAGCGTTCGCAGATCGCTGACCGAACGCTGGCAGAGCGAGAAGAACAAGCTCGGCGACGCGCAGAAGCTCAAGGAGGAGCTCGACCAGCGCCGCATCGAGCTCGAGCAGGCGCAGCGCCGCGGCGACCTCGCGCGCGCCGGCGAGCTGTCCTATGGCGTCATCCCCGAGCTGGAGAAGAAGCTGACTGCGGTCGAAGCGAGCGACGGCAAGACGGCGATGGTCGAGGAGGCGGTGACGCCCGATCACATCGCGCAGGTCGTCTCGCGCTGGACCGGCGTGCCTGTCGACAGGATGCTGGAGGGCGAGCGCGAGAAGCTTCTGCGCATGGAGGACGTGATCGGCCAGGCGCGTCGTCGGCCAGCACGAGGCCGTGGTCGCGGTGTCGACCGCAGTCCGCCGTGCGCGCGCGGGCTTGCAGGACCCGAACCGGCCGATCGGCTCGTTCATGTTCCTCGGACCAACCGGCGTCGGCAAGACCGAGCTGACCAAGGCGCTCGCCGCGTTCCTGTTCGACGACGAGCAGGCGATGGTGCGCATCGACATGTCCGAGTACATGGAGAAGCACTCGGTCGCCCGCCTGATCGGCGCGCCTCCGGGCTATGTCGGCTACGAGGAAGGTGGCGCGCTCGACCGAGGCCGTCCGCCGGCGGCCCTATCAGGTCGTCCTGTTCGACGAGATCGAGAAGGCGCACCCCGACGTCTTCAACGTGCTCCTGCAGGTGCTCGACGATGGCCGCCTGACGGACGGCCAGGGCCGCACGGTCGACTTCAAGAACACGCTGATCATCATGACGTCGAACATCGGCGCGGAGTACCTCGTCAATCTCGCCGAGGGCAAGGACGTCGAGGAGGCACGGCCCTACGTGATGGCGGAGGTGCGCCAGAAATTCCGGCCGGAGTTCCTGAACCGGCTCGACGACATCATCCTGTTCCACCGCCTCCAGCGGTCGCAGATGGCCGAGATCGTCGACATCCAGATGGTGCGGCTGAAGAAGCTGCTCGCCGATCGCAAGATCGAGATCAGCCTCGACGACGACGCGCGCACCTGGCTCGCCAACCGCGGCTACGATCCCGCCTACGGCGCTCGTCCTCTGAAGCGCGTCATCCAGAAGCACGTCCAGGACCCGCTCGCCGAGCAGATCCTGTCGGGTCGCGTCAAGGATGGCGACACCATCTCCGTCACCGTCCGCGACGGCAGCCTTGTCATCAACGGCGAGGCAGTGAAGACCGCAGCAGCCGCCTGACGCGTTAAGAAACGGTAAACGTCCGTTCCGAAACGAAACGAAACCGCGCCGTTGGAAAACGGCGCGGTTATTTTCTTTAACAACCCCTTAATCAATTCATTGCACGGCGCCCGACCGCAACCTATACCGGAACGCAGCTTGCATGCGCCTGCTCGTAACTCTTTCGCGCAGCAACCTCGGGGACCGGCATGGACTACGATCTCGACAGTGAGACCCGCATGATGCTCGAGGTCGAGCGTCTTGCCCGTCGCGAGGCGAGCGTTTGCCGTCGCATCAAGACCGGTGCGGCTGCATTGCGCCGCCGCCTTGCCGTGTTTGCCACAACCGGCCGCTGAGACCGCTTCACTTGTGCCGGTCACGCGACACCAGATAGATCGCCGTCGTCGCCAGCAAGGCGATGCCGAATGCCATGTGCAGCCGCGCATAGACGTCGGCATCCGCCAGCCCCTGGCGCTTCAAGGCGTCGACCCAGGCCCCCGAGATCGGCTGCAAAAGTCCCGCGCCACCGATGAACAGAAAATTGAGGAACGTGATCCCGCGCCCCAGCAGATGCTCTGGAATGAAGGCACGGCCGTGCGCCATCAGCACACCGTATGTCATGCCAATCGCGCCGATCGCGGCCAGCAGGATCGTCGTCGCTTCCAGTGAGCCGCCAAGAGGCAGCGACAGCGCGAGAAACGCCAGGCCCGTCACCACGTTGCCGCCGACCACGATCCACTTGCGCGTGCCGAGCCACTGGTCGAGCGGTCCGTAGGCCAGCGCGCCCAGCGACATCGCCGCCGCCATCACCAGCACGACGTTGCCCCGCGCCACCGGATCGAGCGCATGGACGTCCGACAGGAACGGCCCGACCCACAGCCCGCGCTCCGCGGCGACGATGCCGTAGCTTGCAAGCGAGATCGGAATGAGCGGCCACAGCGCGCGGATTGCGAGCACCTCCCCGAGACCGCCGAGCAGACCGCTCGAGCCGGCCGACTTTTCCAGTCGCGGCGGATCCTTCACGAACAGCGCAACCAGCAGCGCGGAAACGAGCGTCGCCCCGGCGATGTAGACGAACGCCGCGCGCCAACCGACCGTGCTCGCCGCATAGGCAAGCGGCGTCGTGCCAAGCAGATTACCGGCCGAGCCGATGCCCAATAGCCACGAGCACAACAGCGCGAAGCGGCTCACCGGATAGATCCGCCCGAATACATAAAGCGCGCCCATGTAGATCGGCGCGCAGCCGAGCCCGATCAGCCCCATCGCGATCAGGCAGTCCTCGACGCCGCGCGCTTGCGAAAACAGTAGCGCCCCGCCCGCCGCCGCCAGCATCGCCACCGGCACCGTGCGCCGCGGGCCGATGCGGTCGAGCGCGATCCCGACCGGAAACTGCGCAAGCGCGAACACGACGAACCAGATGGCCGAGATGTTACCGAGGTCCGCAGGCGACAGCACAAGCTCGCGCGCCAGTTCCGGCGCGATCACCGCCAGGAACGAGCGAAAGAACTGGCTGAGCGTATAGGCGATGAGAAAAATGAGAAACGTCTGCACGGGCGAGGTCCGTCGTGGGCGGGAGGGTGGCGGTCAACCCCGCACCCCATCAAGCATTAGTCGCTCTGCCGCGCACCGGCCATCGCTTTCTGTCGGGCTTTGACGGCACCGGGCTCACAGCCAGCCGCGCCCCGCTTCGGCACGCCGCGTGTCGGCCCGCCCGATCGCGGAACCGGCTAGGTCGCCGCCGCGCACGCCGCACGAACGACGGCTTCAGTCCGCTCGCCCACGCTGCGCTGCTCGCTCTGGTAGTTCGACTGGAAAGCCACCGCCAGCCGCTGGGACGGCACGGCGAAAGCGCGCGCCCCGCCCGAACCCGAATGGCCGAACGCGTCGTCGCTGGGCCCGAACAGGGCAAAGCCGTCGGGCGGATTGCGCATGAAACCCATCGCCATCGACATCGGCCGGCCGAGCAGACCCTCCGAAATGTCCGACCATTGCCGCGTCGCCGCCCGCTTTATAGCCTCGCCCGAAAGGAGCCGCACGCCATCCAGCGTCCCGCCCTCGGCAAGCGTCGCATAGATCCGCGCCATCCCGCGCGCCTCGCCGTGCCCCGCAATCGCGGGAATGCCCGACAGCCGGAAGCGGCGGCTCGATTGCTCCTCGGTGCCGAATGGCTTTGGAAAACAGCGCGTCGCCCGCGACATGTTGGAGTCGGGATCGTTCGCCGCCGCCCGCACGTTGCCCGCCGGATTCGGAACAATGTCGGCACACTGTTCGAGCATCGCCTCTGGCACGCCGAAGAAATAGCGCGCGCCCAGCGGCCCGCAGATCTCCGCGTGAACGAAATCCTGCACCCGCTGTCCCGTCACGCGCCGCACCACCTCGCCACCCAGGAAACCGATGTTGATGGTGTTGTAGGCACCCTTGGTCTCGACCGGCCACGCAGGCGCCTGCACCTCGATGACGCGGATCATCTTCTCCCAATCGTAGACGTCGCCGGGCTCCGAAGCATCCGTGCGCCAAACACCGCAATTGTGCGAAAGGATGTGGCGCACCTTGATCTCGGCCTTACCGGCCTGCGCGAACTGAGGCCAGTAGGTCGCAACCGGCGCCTCCAGATCGATGAGCCCCCGGTCAACGAGCATGTGCACGGCCAGCACCGTGATGCTCTTACCGATCGAATACATCAGGCACAGCGTGTCCTCGCCCCACGGCTTCGTGCGCGCCGCATCGCGAAACCCGCCCCACAGGTCGACGACCTTTTCGCCCTGGTGATAAACGCAGACCGCGCTGCCCAGTTCGTTGCGGCTTGCGAAGTTGGCCTCCAGCGCCGCACGCACGTCGGCAAAGCGCGGATGGCAGTGCCCGTGAACGGCAGGCGCAGACGAACCGGCAATCGACATGTCCCGTCCCTAACTCTTGAGCTTGTTGGCCAGATACTCCCAGCGCGCATGCCAGCGCATGCCTTCGCGCTGTGGCGGCTGCGGCGCCTGGATCTCGAGCCAGCGCACGGGCTGCCCCGCCTTCGGAAAGAAAGCATGCCGCGAGCCGACCGCCGTCCACGCGAAGTCGCCGGGCTCCAGCACGTAGTCGACGCCGTCGAACGTGATGTCGACCCTGCCGTCGAGCAGAAGGTAGGCTTCCTCGAACGGATGATCGTGATGATTGCACAGGCCGCCGTCCGCGAATTCGATCACGAACATGTTGAAGTGAACGGCGCCGAACTCTTTGTCCATCAGCATCTTGATGGCAAAGCCGGTGAGATCGCCGTGCACATGCGCGGACGGCGCCATCTGGCCATTGAAATGCGCCGTCTGGCAGGAATGCCGCGTCCGCGGATCGCGAAAGTCGGCCCCATCGCACGCCGCCGGCCAGTCCGTACCACGAAGGGCGAACACATCCTGCCAGCCGTCCGCCGCCTTCGGCTGCGGCGCCATCATCTCCACCCAACGCGCCTCGTCCGGCGATGTGTTCCGCATCGTCGCCGCCACGCCTGTGCCGATCAGCGCGAAATCCCCTGCTGCGAGACGCATCGCCCGCCCGTCGCGCAGAACGTCGAGCGCGCCGTCGAGCACATAGATGCCCGTCTCGTAGGCCGCCACGCACGCCGCGATGTGGCCGCCCGCCGCAAGCCTGACGAGATCGTAGCCGATGTGTACTGAGCCGAGCGGGCGATGCATGAGCCGCGCGCGCTCTTCGCCTGCGCTGGCACGCCCATGTCCGCCGCCGCCCCAGACGATGTCGCTCGCCTTCGTCACGCGGTGCAACGGCGCTATCGCCATGGTGAGCCTCACTCGATCGCTGACTACACCGGGCGGATCTGCCCGGCCCCGCGCACGACGTACTTGAACGTCGTCAATTGCTCCACGCCCACGGGCCCGCGCGCATGCATGCGCCCCGTCGAAATGCCGATCTCCGCACCGAACCCGAACTCGCCGCCGTCCGCGAACTGCGTCGAGGCGTTGACCAGAACGATCGCGCTGTCCACGCGCTTGACGAACCGCTCCGCCGTGCCGCTGCACCAGGTCAGGATGGCGTCCGTGTGCTGCGAGCCGTAGCGATTGATGTGCGCGATCGCCTCGTCCACGCCGTGAACCACCTTCACCGCGATGATCGCGTCCAGGAACTCCTGGCCCCAGTCGTCATCCTGCGCAGCCTTCACGCGCGGATCGACCTTCTGCGTCGCAGCATCGCCGCGCACCTCGCAGCCGGCATCGAGCAGCGCCATGACCAGCGGCGTCAGGTAATCCTCGTGCGCACCGGAATCGACCAGCAGACACTCCGTCGCCCCGCACACGCCCGTGCGCCGCATCTTGGCGTTGACCACCACCGCGACCGCCTCGTCGATGTCCGCGCCGCGATCGACGTAGGTGTGACAGATGCCTTCCAGGTGCGCGAACACCGGCACCCGCGCCTCGTCCTGCACACGCTGCACGAGGCTCTTACCGCCGCGCGGCACGATCACGTCGATCGCCCCGCCGAGGCCCTTGAGCATCTCGCCCACCGCCGCTCGGTCCGTCGTCGGCACCAATTGCACCGCCGCTTCGGGCAGTTGCGCCGCTCTGAGACCGGCCACGATGCACGCGTGAATGGCGACACTGGAATGATGACTCTCCGAGCCGCCGCGCAGGATCGCCGCGTTGCCCGACTTGAGGCACAAGCCAGCCGCGTCCGCCGTCACGTTCGGCCGGCTCTCGTAGATGATGCCGATCACGCCCAGCGGCACGCGCACGCGCTCGAACTTGAGCCCGTTCGGCCGCGTCCAGGCCGCCATCACCTGGCCCACCGGATCATCGAGGCTGGCGATATCCTCCAGCCCCTTGGCGATGGCTTCGATGCGCTTTTCATCGAGCGCGAGACGGTCGATGAAACTCGCCGGCCGGCCAGCCGCGCGCGCCGCCTCCAGGTCCTGCGCATTCGCCGCAAGAACTGTCGCCGCCGCCTCGCGCAGCGCCCGCGCGGCCGCGTTGAGCGCAGCGTCCTTCTGGAACGTCGGCGCGATCGCCAGTTCCGCTCCCGCGGCCCGCGCCCCGCGCCCGATCTCGGCCATCAGGCCCGCGACATCCGAGCCCGCGACATTTGATGTTGTGTGCTTCTGCTGCATGACTGGAAAATCATGTATTTCGCGCGCCACGGCAAGCCCCACGCGCCACCGCGAGCAGGTCGGCCGCCGCCGGTCCGGAACCGGGCGGCGGCCGTCCCATCATCAGGCGCGCCGCACCAGGCGGTCCATCCACCAGTCCGCGATGAAGTTGGAGATCATCGGCAGGTTGTCGAAGATGCAGTGCTGGCTGCCCCCGTCCTCCACCGTGAAGATCTTCAACTCCTTGTCCTTCGACCCGCACGCCGCATAGAGCCGCTCGGCCTGCACCACCGGCACGATGTTGTCGTCCTTGCCGTGGATGATCATGATCGGCATGCGGATCTTCTCCGCCACGCCCGCGAGCTTGTAGTTGGCGCACTTCTCCATGGCGCTGTCCATGTCCGGCTTGCCGAGCACCCAGGGCAGTTGCCAGATCGCCGAGGACGCGACAGTGCCGCCGCTTTCCAGCACCTTGCGCCGATGCACCCACACCTCGTGGTAGTCGAAGTGCGCGCCCCAAGCCAGGCACGCCGCATAGCGATGCTCGAACGCAGCGATGCGCGGCGCGTAGTAGCCGCCGAAGCTCATAGCCATGATACCGACGCGCGAGGCATCGACACCGGGACGCTTGGAGATGTAGTCGTAGGCTGCCGTGCCCGCCACGTCGTAGTCGTGTCGCGAGGGGATCTTTTTCAGCCGCAACGTCTCACCCTGTCCCGGCCCGTCGACGCACAGCACGCCAATGCCGCGCTGGACGAGGTCGAGTGCACCCCACAGCACGGTGATCTCCTTGGACGCGTCGAGCCCGTCGAAGAACACCACGACGGGATCGTTGCCCGTCGGGTTGTTCGGCGGCAGCCAGTAGGCGGCGAGGCTAGAATCCTCATAGGGCACTTCCACCTTCTCGAAGCCGGGCACGCGATATTTCATCCCCGTCTCGAAGTGCGGCAGCAGCTTGCGATAGGCGGCGAACTTCGATTTATCCGTCGGTGGCGTGAACGGCTCCGACTTGTAGCGATAGACGGCACTGCGGATGTAGGCGTCTGCGGCCGTCTTCTTGTGCCCCTTCGCCGCCTCCGCTTCCGCGATCGCAAGCGTCTTGTCGGCCATCCACTCCCAGGCTTCCCGCCAAGCCTTTCCGTCGCCCACCCGGCCTTCCAGCCGCCGGCCGATCTGATCGAGCTCCTGCAGGTTGCCGCCCCCCATCGCGATCAGGTTGAGGCTGGAATTCATCAACTGCGACCACAGATAGTGATCGGGAAAATAGCGGAACCAGGCGCCGAGAATTTTTTCGTTGCTCACTATGAAACCTCCCTGCTGGCACACGCCCGGCCCACGGTCGCCCCGACGGGCCAGGCAGATGGGGCAGATACGCCCACCTGTCCCGGCGACCGCCCTGCCTGCGCCCGCAGCGTAGGCCAATCGGTCCGCAGCGCCAACCGCGCCGTTCCATGACCGTCTCCCCGCGCAACACAGCGTCCATCCCTTCGCAGGCCGGATGAAAAAGGACCGCCCCGCGCCGCTATTTGCGATGCACCACCATGTCGCTGCGGTGGATCAGCTCGTCGCGACCGGCAAAACCCAGGATCGCCTCGATCTCCGTCGACTTCTTGCCGAGGATCTTCTTCGCCTCCGCAATGCCGTAGGCCACGAGCCCGCGGCCAAGCTCCCGGCCATCCACCGCGCGGATGATCACCGCGTCGCCGCGCTCGAAATCGCCCTCGACGCGGCTGACGCCGGCCGGCAGCAGGCTCTTGCCTGAAAGCAGCGCCTTCTCCGCGCCCGCATCGACCACAATGACGCCCGACGGCTCGAGCTGCCCGCCGATCCAGCGCTTCTTCGCCGTGACCGGATCGGACGGCGCCAGGAACCACGTGCAGCGCCCGCCCTGCGCGATCGCCCTCAGCGGATGCAGCACATTGCCGAGCGCGATCACCATGTCGCAACCCGCCCCGCGCGCGATCTTGCCCGCCTCGATCTTGGTCTTCATGCCACCCTTCGACAGCTCCGTGCCGGCATCGCCGGCCATCGCCTCGATGTCTGCCGTGATCTCCGTCACCAGCGGGATGTGCTGGGCCGCCGGGTGTGTTGCCGGCGGCGCCGTGTAGAGCCCGTCGATGTCGGACAGCAGCACCAACAGGTCGGCCGAGGCCATCGAGGCGACGCGCGCGGAGAGCCGATCGTTGTCGCCGTAGCGGATCTCCGTCGTCGCCACCGTGTCGTTCTCGTTGACGACGGGGATCGCGTGCGCGGCGAGCAGCGTATCGATGGTGTGGCAGGCGTTGAGATAGCGCCGCCGCTCCTCGGTGTCGCCGAGCGTCAACAGCACCTGCGCCGCCGTCAGTCCTCGCGCGCCGAGCTGCTCCTGGTAGGCCTGCGCGAGGCTGATCTGCCCCACCGCCGCAGCCGCCTGTGCCTGACGCAACTCCAGTGCCCCCTTCGGCAGCTTCAACACGTGCCGCCCGAGCGCGATCGCCCCCGACGAGACCAGCACGATCTCCTTGCCGGCCCCCGCAAGCTCGGCGACGTCGTCGGCCAGCGAGTTGAGCCACGTCGACTTGAGCCGTCCCGTCGCCCGGTCGACCAGCAGCGCCGAGCCGATCTTGACGACGATGCGCCTGGCCGCCGCCCATTCCGGCCGCGGACCCTCGTTTGCCATTTCACTTGCCGCTTCACTCATCGCCGACACCGCTCGCCACTTCTGGCCGGACCCTACATCCGCCCGCGCCACCGCGCTACCGGCGCGCTTTGCCCCGAAATCGTGATGGGCGGCGGATGGGGGAAGGCAGCGCCCCCGTCTCGAACTAAGTCACCGCCCGAGCCTGGACCCGAGCCTTGCCCAAGCATGCGCGGTCTGACGGGCCTGGGACGGCGCGCGCGTCCGCCGGCGCCGGGACCGGCCGCCAATGACCCACCTTTCGAATTTGCGCCCTCGTTATATGATACAGATCATCCGAACGCCCCCAATGCGGTGGGACGTAAACTGCGCGACGCATCAATTCTCGTCAAAGGACAGGAAATGGACGAGCTCGAAGACCGCATCCGACAGTTCAAGGCCAGGATCGACGACGCGCTCGCACGGTGGGAGCCCTTCAAGGACGACGCCGGTTCCGACTGGATCAACGGGGTCCGCCGGTTCAAGGTCGAGATCTCTGCGCCGGTTCCCGCCGCCGAGTTCGACCGCATCGAAGCCGACAAGGGCTTCCGCTTTCCCGACGCGTATCGGGCGTTCGTCCAGTCCTTCGGACACTTCGCGATCGGCGGCGGCAGCGAAGAATTCTGCCTGTTCGCCCCGCAGCGCATTTCCCGCAGCTATGCCGACTATCTCGAAGATGCCGAATTCAGCGACGAGGCCAACCGCATCGCCTACGCCCCCTATCTCGTCTGCGCCGAGGACGGCGTGTTTCCGCAACAGGATCGCAGCGATTTACGCATCCTCGCGTTCCACCGTGATACGCCGGAACTGATCCTGATCGCCTCGGGCGATGAGATGGGCTATCAGAAGCCACGCGACGCCCGCCAGAACCCGGATCTTCTTGCGAACTTCCTGGCCGAAGCCCTCGACAGCATCGAGGAGCACGCCGCCGAGCCCCTCGAAGGCCTCGACGCGGATATCGAGTTCTATTCGTCTGAAGACGACACATGATCCGCGATGAATGAGGTCGTGAAGGCGTCAATCGCCGAGCTGGTCGGCCATGCCGCGTACCACCACGATCATCATCGGAATCGTGTTGCCTGCGAAGTGGCGCATCGTGGCTTGCAATGCCGGTTTGTCTGCCAGCGCTTCGACAGGCGCGATGGTCCGCGCGAGGGTTGCGGCCTCGGCCGCCATCGCACGCTTGACGCGGTCGACGGCGTCCGCCATCGCGCCGTCACGGAATTTCGGCGCGAGGTTGGTGTGCAGCAAGGCCAGATAGGCCGGCCAGCCGGTCAGGTGGCGATAAAGGCTCGGCACGACGGGATGCAGCTGCGAGCGATCGCCAAATCCCAGATCGTTCAACACCCACAGCACGTCGCTACTCATTTCGGCCGGCGGCGTCATCCGCGGAATGGCGCGCGTGATCGCAGCTAGCGGCGGCGGCGGCGTGAAGGCCGGCACGGCCTCTGGCGGGCCGTCGATATCGATGCGCGCCAGCAGCGTCATCACGCCCAGCATGTTGACAGGATTGGCGCGGTTGTAGGCCTCGACCAGCGCCAGCAGCGTCGTCGTGTCCTCGGGTGTGATGCCGAGCAGAGCGCGTGCCCTGGGGCCGATGTGCGGCAACAGCTCATGCGGCGTAGTCTCACGCGCAATGCGCCATGCCGTGTTGCTGAGCCGCGAGGCGGCAAACAGCGGTTGCAGTGACGCCCAGCACGCCTCGAGCACGCCGGGATGCGTGGCGATGTGGCGCCAGATGAGCGCGGCGATGGGTGAGGAGGCGCCCGCGCGCAAAGCGGCGTAGACGCAGCGGATCGAGTCCGGCGCATCGGCTTCGGCAAGCTCGGGCAGGATCTTGGACATGGCGTCACGCGTTGTAAAAAGCCGCCGGGCGGGCCCGGCGGCTGAAAATGGGGACAGGAAATCTTTCAGAAAGGCCCCGCCCGTGGAAGGGGGCGAGATAGGACGGCCGTCCTGTCTCGATTTTCCTTTCCCTTAAGCAATCAGTCGCGCTCGCGGCGCGGACCGCGACGGTCGCGATCGCCGCCTCCACGACGAGGCCCACGATCGCCGCGCGGCTCGAACGCCGGCTCCTCCGGCTCGCCCTCCGCGCGCGGGATCTCTTCGCCCGTTTCCTGGTTGACGATCTTCATCGACAGCCGCGTCTTGCCGCGATCGTCGAAGCCGAGCAGCTTGACGTAGACCTCCTGGCCTTCCTTGACGACCGACTGCACCGTCTCGGGCCGCCCGGGGGCGAGTTGCGAGATGTGCACCAGGCCGTCCTTGGCGCCGAAGAAGTTCACGAACGCGCCGAACTCCATGATCTTCACGACCTTGCCGCGGTAGATCGTGCCGACTTCCGGCTCCGACGTGATCTCGCGGATGCGCTTCAGCGCCGCCTCGATCGACTCGCGCTTGGCTGCGGCGATCTTCACCGTGCCGTCGTCCTCGATGTCGATCTTGGCGCCCGACTCCGCGACGATCTCGCGGATCACCGAGCCGCCCGAGCCGATCACTTCGCGGATCTTGTCGGTCGGGATCGTGATCGTCTCGATGCGCGGCGCATGCTCGCCGAGCTCCGTGCGCGCACCCGTCAGTGCCTTCGACATCTCGCCCAGGATGTGCATGCGGCCGTCGCGCGCCTGATCGAGCGCGATGCGCATGATCTCCTCGGTGATGCCGGTGATCTTGATGTCCATCTGCAGCGACGTGACGCCGTTGGCGGTGCCCGCCACCTTGAAGTCCATGTCGCCGAGGTGGTCCTCGTCACCGATGATGTCGGACAGCACGGCAAAGTCGTTGTCCTCCTTGATCAGGCCCATCGCGATGCCCGCGACCGGCGCCTTCAAGGGCACGCCCGCATCCATCAGCGCCAGCGAGGCGCCGCACACGGTCGCCATCGACGACGAGCCATTCGACTCCGTGATCTCGGAGACGAGACGGATCGTGTAGGGGAACTCGTCGTGATCGGGCAGCAGCGGACGCACGGCGCGCCACGCAAGCTTGCCGTGACCGATCTCGCGCCGGCCGGGCGAGCCCATGCGGCCCGTCTCGCCCACCGAGTAGGGCGGGAAGTTGTAGTGCAGCAGGAAGCGCTCCTTGTAGGTGCCTTCCAGTGCATCGATGAACTGCTCGTCGTCGCCGGTGCCAAGCGTCGCCACCACCAGCGCCTGCGTCTCGCCGCGCGTGAACAGCGCCGAGCCGTGCGCGCGCGGCAGCACGTGCACTTCCGACAGGATCGGGCGCACGGTCTTGCCGTCGCGGCCGTCGATGCGCACGCCGGTCTTCACGACCGTGCCGCGCATCACTTCCATTTCGAGCGCCTTGAACGTGGCGCCGAGCAGCTGCTTGTCGGCCGGCTGGTCCTCGGGGATTGTGATCCCCGACATCACCTTGTCCTTGGCCGCGTCGACGAGATCGTTGCGCTTGCCCTTCTCCTGGGTCGAGAAGGCGACGCGCAGGTCGGCCTCGGCCAGCTCGCGCACCTGGCCCATGAACTTGTTCATGTCGGGCAGCTTGATGTCCCACGGCTCCTTGGCCGCGGTCTCCGCCAGCTTGATGATCGCGTCGATCACCGGCTGGAAGTGCTTGTGGCCGAACATCACGGCCTCGAGCATCTGCGTCTCGGAGAGCTCCTTGGCTTCCGATTCCACCATCATCACGGCGTCCTGCGTGCCGGCGACGACGAGGTCGAGCGCGGTCTCCCGCATCTCGTCGAGCATCGGGTTGAGCACGAACTCGCCGCCGATGAAGCCGACGCGCGCCGCCGCGATCGGGCCGAGGAACGGCAGGCCCGACAGCGTCAGGGCGGCGGACGCCGCCACCATGCCGACGATGTCGGGATCGTTCTCAAGGTCGTGCGACAGCACCGTCACGACGACCTGCGTCTCGTTCTTGAAGCCTTCGACGAACAGCGGACGGATCGGCCGGTCGATCAGGCGGGAGATCAGCGTCTCCTTCTCGGACGGACGACCTTCGCGCTTGAAGAAGCCGCCCGGGATCTTGCCGGCGGCGTAGGTCTTTTCCTGGTAGTTCACGGTCAGCGGAAAGAAATCGATGCCGGGCCGCGGCGACTTCGCGCCGACGACGGTCGCGAGCACGCTGGTCTCGCCATACTGGGCGAAGACGGCGGCATCGGCCTGGCGGGCCATGTGCCCGGTCTCGAGCTTCAGCTTGCGGCCGCCCCAATCGATTTCCACGCGGTGAATGTCAAACATGCTTTCGTCTTTCGTTCTGTCGGACTGGTCGTTCGGTCTGGGATATCTCGTGTCTGTGCCCGTGCTTCTAGCACAAACGGGACGCGCGCCGAGCCCCTTATGGCGGCCCGGCCCACTGCAACTTGCAGATGAACAACGCCACGCACGCGCAAACGCGCCACAGCCGCGGGAAACCGCGGACCATGGTCCCGCTGACGTGACGTGAGGCGGATCAGCGGCGGATGCCGAGCTTCTCGATGATCGTCTGGTAGCGCTGCACGTTCTTCGACTTGACGTAGTCGAGCAGCTGACGGCGCTGGCTGACCATCTTCAACAGGCCGCGCCGGGAGTGGTTGTCCTTCTTGTGCGTCTTGAAATGGTCGGTCAGACCGTTGATGCGCTCCGTGAGGATCGCGATCTGCACCTCGGGCGAGCCCGTATCGTTCTCCTTCGTGGCGAACGACTTGATCAGCTCGGCTTTGCGAGCAGGTTCCAGCGACATCGGTTTATCCTTTCAAAACAGAGAGATAATGGCGGCCACAGCCGGGATGTCGTCCAGCAGGGTCGCACGTTGTCCGGCAGCCTCGGCCGATCCGGACGGACGGCTTATACAGGCCACTGTGCGGCTTGGCGAGGGCCATCGCACACCCGCCGACGCCAGCCCCGCCCCGTAAACCGGGGATCATCGCGTTGCAGGTGCTTCTATTGCCGACCGAGTCTGCGTTAGATGCCGCGACCGAAACCAGGAGACGCGGCATGGCCAAGGCAGGGACGGCGACAGGGCGGCGGACAGCCACCGGCGCGGGCAAGGCGGGTGCCGGTGCGCAGCCGACGCCGCCGGCCGCCGTGCGCGCGGGCGCCGATTCCGGCATCCTGCCCATTCAGGAGATCCGCAGCCTGGTCGCCGACGGCGCCGTCTCGACCGGTGGGCCCCTCGACGCCAACCAGATCCAGCCCGCCAGCCTCGACCTGCGCCTCGGCCGCACCGCGATCCGCGTGCGCGCGTCGTTTCTGCCGGGCCCGGGCCAGCGCGTATCCGACAAGCTGGAGACGTTCGCGTTGCACCGCTTCGACCTGGCCGACGGCGCCGTTCTGGAAACCGGCTGCGTCTACGTCGTGCCGCTGCTGGAAGGCCTGGACCTGCCCGGCCACGTCGCCGCCTCCGCCAACCCCAAGAGCTCGACCGGCCGCCTCGACGTCTTCACCCGCGTCATCGCTGACGGCGTCTCCGCCTTCGACCAGATCCCGGCGGGCTACACCGGCCCGCTCTATGCCGAGATCTGCCCCCAGACCTTCCCCGTCGTCGTGCGCACCGGCTCCAAGCTCACCCAGTTGCGCTTCCGCATCGGCGACCCCCGCGAGAGCGACGCCGCCCTCGCCGCGTTGAATGCCAAACAAGCGCTCGTCACCGGCGGCGTCACCGACATCGACAACGGCATCGCGCTGTCCGTCGACCTCGCCCCCGACCCCGACGGGCCGGGCAAGGGCCTGATGGGCTATCGCGCCAAGCGCAACACCGGCCTCGTCGACGTCGACCGCCCCGGCGCTTGCCTGACGCACGACTATTGGGAACCGATCTACGTCCAAGGCACCGATCGGCGCCTGATCCTGGACCCCGACCAGTTCTATATCCTCGCGTCAAAAGAGGCCGTCAGCATCCCGCCGACGCACGCCGCCGAGATGCTGCCCTTCAACCCCCTGGTCGGCGAGTTCCGCGTCCACTACGCCGGTTTCATGGACCCGGGCTTCGGCCACGCAGACACCGGCGGCGCAGGCTCCCGCGTCGTGCTCGAGGTGCGCTCCCACAAGGTGCCGTTCATCCTGGAGGACGGCCAGATCATCGGCCGCCTCGTCTACGAGCGCCTGACCGAGCCGCCCGAGCGCCTCTATGGACGCGACCTCGGCTCCAACTACCAAGCCCAGGGCCTGAAGCTGTCCAAGCACTTCCGCTGACCAGCGTTCGCCCTCACGGCCCCACGAACGCCAGCGCGAACACGCATAACAGCGCCACCACGACCGCCACTTGCAGCCAGGTCGACGCACGGCTCGCGCCCGCCGACTGGCGCACGACCATGTCTTCCAGCTCCAGTCGGTCGAGAACGGATTTCTCGTGCGTCGAAACGGCATCGCCGCTGACGGTTGCCCGTCCGGCGCCGTGAGTGTCCCGGTCGCGCAGCGTATCGGCGCCCATGTGACCCCCGCGAGGTGAAACAGAACGCTGTCCGCGTTCACACCCCGCACTCTTCCACGAACGCGCCTTGGACCATATTGGCCATTGAGCCTAGATCGAAGACGGCCGCGCCACCTTGAATCCCACGACGTCGGCCACGGTCGGCCGAACGCAGGCACGCGACCGCCACGCCTCTCACGCCGGCGCCGCTGCCAGCGGCGTCTGCCGCGACCGGAAAAGCAGCCAGCCGACGATGACAAGATTGAGCGCGTTCCACACGACACCGTTGAGGAACGCCCAATGATAAGACCCCGTGGCATCGTAGATCGCGCCCGACACCCATCCCCCCAGCGCCATGCCGAACAGCGTGGCCGAGATGACCAGACCGACGCGGGCGCCCGCCTCCTCCGGCTTGAAGTATTCCCGCACGACGATCGCATACATCGGCACGATGCCCCCCTGGAACAGACCGAACAGCCCCGACACGACATAGAGCGACACGAGCCCGTCGAAAGGTAGGTAGAGCAGCAACGCCACGCCCTGCAGGAACGAGCTGAGCAGCAGCGTCGCCACGCCGCCGATGCGGTCGCAAATCACGCCCGACAGCAACCGGCTGACGATGCCCAGACCCAGCATCACCGACAGCATTTCCGCGCCACGCGCCGCCCCGTAGCCAAGATCGCTGCAATAGGCCACCAGATGCACCTGCGGCATCGACATGGCCACGCAGCACGCAACGCCCGCACATACGAGCAGCATCTGCAGCGCAAGCGGAGAAACACCGAGATCGCGAGCCGGCGCACGTGCCGCCAGCGCCGAGGCAGCCGTCGGTCGCAGCGCCTCGCCCGCAACGGGCAGCTTGCGCGCCAGACCGAGCGTGAGGGGCAACAGCATCAGAAAACAGAAGATGCCGTAGCCGATCAGTGTCGCCCGCCAGCCCTCCGTGGAGATGAAGTGCTGCAGGATCGGCGGCCAGATCGTACCCGCAAGATAATTGCCTGAAGCGCACACCGTCACCGCGATGCCGCGCCGGCGGCGGAACCAGTGCGAGATGTCGGCCATCAGCGGCGCGAACATCGCCGAGCTGCCGAGCCCGATGAAGATCCCGTGCGCCAGCGCGTACTGCCACAGCGAGCCCGACAGGCCCGCCGCCACGTAGCCTACCAACAGCGCCACCGCGCCGATACGCACCGGCACCAGGATGCCGTAGCGGTCCGACAGCCGCCCCATGAAGACGCCGCCGATCCCGAACCCGATCATCGTCAGCGTGTAGGGCAGCGAGGCATCCGCTCGCGCGACGCCGAACTCCGCCTGCACCGCCGGCAGCGCCACCACCACGGACCACATGCCGGTCGATCCGATCGCCCCGATCGCAAGCGCGGTGACAAGCCGCAACCACGCCTCGCGGCCGTCGATCGGGTCCTCGCGCAATGCCGTGTCGGCCATGTCTCGATGTCCCGCAGTTGCGCGTTGCGACCGTGGAGCAGACCACACGGGCCCGTGACGGCCTCAGGCCATCGCCAGGCCGCGCGCGCGCCGCGTGTTCCAGATCAGAAAACCGATGATGGCGATGTTGACGAGGTTCCAGCCGAAGCTGTGCGTGAAGGCCGTGTTGTAGGACCCCGTCGCATCGAAGATCGCCCCCGTCACCCAGCCGCCGAACGCCATGCCCACCAGCGTCGCCATTATGACGGTGCCGACCCGCTGGCCGGCTTCCCCCGGCGGGAAGTATTCACGCACCACCAGCGTGTACATGGGAATGATGCCACCCATGAACAGGCCGAACAGCGCGGAGATGACGTAGAGCGAGACGAGCCCGTCGAACGGCAGGAAGAGCAGGAGGATGACCGCCTGCATCGTCGACCCGAACAGCAGCGTCTCCAGCGCCCCGATCCGGTCGGCGATGAAGCCCGCCGCGACCCGGCTGACGACGCTCATGAACAACAACAGCGCCAACATCTCCGCACCGCGCGCCGGCCCGTAGCCGAGATCCCCGCAGTATGCGACGAGATGCACCTGCGGCGTCGCCATCGCCACGCAGCAGCCCACGCCCGCGATCATCAGCAGCACCAACAGCGCGCGCGAGGACAGGTTGATCGGCCGCGTCTGCCAGGCCGGAGCCCCCACCTGCCGGGCCGTCAACTGCGGGGCGCGCGTGCGAAACGCAAACGCCAGCGGCAGCAACGCGACGATCGCGAACAGCCCATACCCGATATGCGTCGCCCGCCAGCCGTCCGTGGCGATGTAGTGCTGCAGGATCGGCGGCCACACCGTCCCCGACAGCGCATTCCCGCACGCACAGAACGAGACGGCGATGCCGCGATGCTTGTGGAACCAGTGCGAGATGTCGGCCATCAGCGGCGCAAACAGCGCCGACGTGCCGAGCCCGATCAACAGCCCGTAGGCCAGCCCATACTCGGTCAGCGTGCGCGCGAACCCCGCCGCCACGTAGCCCACGCTCAGCAGCACGCTGCCGATCACGATCGCCACCATCACGCCGAAACGATCCATCACGCGGCCCATCGCGATGCCGCCAACGCCGAAACCGATCATCGCCAGCGTGAACGGCAGCGCGGCCTCCGACCGGCTCGCACCGAACTCCGCTTGCACCGCAGGCAGCGCGACCATGTGCGACCACATGCCGGTGCAGCCGACGATGCCCAGCACCAGCGCCGCAGCCAGCCTGAGCCAAGCCTTGCGGGAATCGATATCCCCGGCCGCCTCCTCGCCGTAACCAACCGTCGCCACCGGGCGCACTCCTTCGTTGCCGGGATCGTCTGCTCGGCGGATCCCTCCACCGGTCGCAATAGTAACTGCTGGCTTCAGCGCGCGAAGTAGCGCGCGATGAAGTCCTGGTAGATTTCGGTGAGGCGAATGAGATCCTCCACCGCCACGCGCTCGTCGACCGAATGGATCGTCTGGTTGACGAGGCCGAATTCGATCACCGGGCATGTATCCTTGATGAAGCGAGCATCCGACGTGCCCCCGCCCGTCGAAAGATTGGGCGTGCGACCGGTCACCTTCGCCACCGCTCCGCGCATGATGTCGACCAGCGGACCGGGCTCGGTCACGAACACGTCGCCCGTGCTCGAGAAGCTCAGCGCAAAGCGCGCGCCCCCGCATGCCGCCGCCGCCGCATCGCAGCGCGTCCTGACCCACGCTTCCAGCCTCGCCCGCGTCCAGCTGTCGTTGTAGCGCATGTTGAATTTCGCGCGCGCTTCACCCGGGATCACGTTCGTCGCAGTGTTCGGCACCGAGATCACGGTCACCTCCAGGCTCGACGGCTCGAAGTGCGCCGTGCCGTGATCGAGCCGCTGCGACGACAACGCCGTGATGAACTGCGCGAGCTTCGGCACGGGATTGTCGGCCAGCTGCGGGTAGGCGGAGTGCCCCTGCTTGCCCGCCACCACAATTTCGGCGTTGAGCGAGCCGCGCCGGCCGATCTTGATGTCGTCGCCCAGCGCCTTGGGATTGGACGGCTCCCCCAGGATGCAGTCGTCGATGCGCTCCTGCCGCTCCATCAGCCAGCCGAGCACCTTGGCCGTCCCGTTGATCGAAGGGCCTTCCTCGTCACCCGTGATCAGCAGCGAGATCGCCCCCTTGGACAGGCCCGGCCCCGCGATATGGCGCAGCGCAGCTGCGACGAAGCACGCGATCGCCCCCTTCATGTCGACCGCCCCCCGGCCCCAAAGGAAACCGTCGCGGATCTCCGCGCCGAACGGCGGCGCCGTCCACGCCGCCTCGTTGCCGGCGGGCACGACGTCGGTATGGCCCGCAAAGCACAGATTGCGGCCCGGCTGCCCGCCCGGCGGCGTGTAGCGGGCATAAAGGTTTTCCACGTCCGGCGTGTCCGGCGCGGAAAACGTCATGCGGTGGCATTCGAAGCCCGCCGGCTCCAGCACCGATTGCAGGACACTCAGCGCGCCCCCCTCCTCCGGCGTGACCGAAGGACAGCGCACCAGCGCTTGCGTCAGGGCGACGGGATCTGCGTCGTGGGATGTCATGGCGGGCGGCGCGGGCTCTCTGGGGTGATCTGGGGGCAACAAAAAACCAAGGTCGGTGCCGGACACTAGAACCACTCGGCTATCCGGGAAAGCCTCACCCGCCGCGACCCACCTCTGCCGCCGGCGCACGCGTCGCCGCCGCCTCGCCCAACCGGGCCGACTGGACGAGCGTGATCTTCTGCCAGATCTTGGACGACAGGCTGGTCGTCAGCCGCTCGATATCGTTGACGGCGTCGATCACCTGCACGTCGGTCGAGCTCTGCACATAGAGCGCGGCGACCTTGGCCGTCAGCGACAAGAGCTCCGAGCAATAGTCGAGGTAACGCGTCAGCTCGAACGGCGTCATGGTGCGCTGCGGCGAATGCGCCGTCGCCGGACCGCCTTCGATCACCACGCTCGGATCCTTGGTCAGCTGATGCATGTCGATCACATGGATGATCGCCCTGAGCTCGTGCAGGTGCCGGAGCGCGGCGGCCCGCTTCAGCCGGCTCTCCAGCGTCACCAGGAACAGCACGGCGGCACCGACGACGATCGCGAGGTTCACTGCGGCCTCGATGCCCTGCATCATGCCGAACAGCTCCGTGCTCGCCCCCTCGATCTTCAGCCGGGCGACCACGGTCGCCAGCAGCGCCACGCCCGCCGCGATCACCAGCCCCGAAGCGATCCGCAGGCCGATGTTAGGCCGCGTGATATCTGCGATCCGCGACTGCGCGGCCTGGGCAACCCCGATCAGTTCGCGCGCGACCTTGCGCAGTCCGGCCTCGGGAAACCGCTCCCCGATCCGCTCCTCCAGCGTCGCGACGGTGCCGATGATCATTTCTGGATCGAGCGCGCGATACATACCGAGGCTGCCTGTCCCAAACCTGCCGTCCTGCGCCGCCGATCGGCGTCGGCGGTCGGCGTCGGCGTCGGCGCCAACCGGATCGATCTGGTCAAATCTATAGCACGTCAGACCTCGATGGAATCCAAGCCGACAGGCCGCAACACGGGCCCGGCCGCCCCCTAAAGAGACGCCACGTGCCGCGAAAGCGAACCGATGGGCCTTCTCCCGACCGCGCAGCGGTCGAGGCCGCAAGGCGGCCCGGCCGAACAGGCCGGCCCCGCGGAAGCGCTGCGCGCCGTGAGCGAAAAACAAAACAGTGTTTCGACGCAAGTCGGAAACACACTAAGGCGAGCCCAAGGTCGCCCCGCCCGCCGCCCGTGGACGCCCGGCGCGCGAGGCACCTCCGCCAACGGACTGGGACGTCGCAGCGGTCCCTTGCACGGCATCGTCCTCGCCTTCGGTGCGCCGCGGCGGCGGTGCGGCCGGCACGCGCTCGTCACCGCGCGCAAGCCCAGGCATCAGGCCGAGCTCGATCAGCGCCCACAGCGTCAGGACGAGGCTGATGAAGCTCGCCGCGTGCGGCCACGGCGCCGAGACGCCCTGCCCCCGCAGCAGGACGGCGATCGCCTCCGCCGTCAGCGGTCCGGCGATGAAGGGCACCAGCCACAGCGCCGAACGGCCGCGATCGCGCAACCGCCGCAGCGCCGCCATCCAGGCGATCACCAAGGCCGTGATCCAGACCACGCCGTGCCAGAAGCCACGGCTCGCGCCCAGCGCCGAGGGCCCGAGGTTCTGCTCCACGAATGTCGAAAGCGCCAGCGCGCCGGACACGACGAAGGCCAGGCTCAACCAGAACATCAAACGGCCGATCCTCGGCCCCTGGCTAGCGTCGTAAGTCGTCGCCATCCTGCCGCCTGCTCCCTTGCGCTGTCGTTGACGTGCGACAGAATCCCCGCTGATCCCTCGAGCGTCAATCTTGAAATGGCCCGATGCACCAACCGCGAGGGGAAAACAGTCTTGGCGCGGCGACATGGGGCGACGCGCGCGGGGGACATACGATCGACAGTCTGAGCCAAGCGCGCGTCGATGTCGTATAAGCACCAGGCGCGCAGGCCGCGCGCACATATGGCGCCAGCCGCGGCCGATGACGCCGCGACCACCGAATCGACGAGGCCTAAGGAGCCCAATGTTCTACATCGTCTACGTCAGCGAAGCGAAGAAGCCCATGAGCGAGGCCGAGCTCGCCGGCATCTTGCGCAAGAGCCGCGAGAAGAACACCGCCGCCGGGATCAGCGGACTGCTGATCTACAAGTACGCGCCACGCTACGACCAGGGCAGCTTCCTGCAGCTCCTCGAAGGCGACGAGGCCGCCGTTCGCGCGACCTACGCCCGCATCGTCGCCGACAAGCGCCACCACACCAAGATCATCCTGGAACAGGGCGACGCCCCCGAGCGCCAATTCCCCGACTGGTCGATGGGCTTTAAGAACGTCACCCCGGCCGGCATCGCCGCGCTCCCCGGCTTCGCCGACATCGCCGACGAGGCCTTCGACAGCCCCGCCTTCCGCAATCGCGTCCAGTCCGCCGTCGAGCTAATGCGCTTTTTCTACGAATCCGACTGAAACGTCGCCTGACTGATCGATTCCCGCGTCAGGCGCCTCCCCCCTGCCCGCGGCCGCCCGCGTGCTGCTGCCCCGATCGCGCCCGCATCAATCTTTGTTGATCCCAGTTGATGCCGTCCCGGCGCCATCGGCTGCTAGGAGACGTCTCCGTCAGGTCCATGGAGCCACACAAAGCATGCGTTCCCTCTCAAGTCTTGCCCTGCGCTTGTCAACCCTAGCCGTGGCGCTCGGTGCCGGCACCGCATCCACCTCAGCCCAGAACAAGCTGCGCTTCGCCGTTGGTCCCTTCCAGCCGACCGCGACCGACACCCGCAAAGCCTATGAGCCGTTCTTCAAGCACATCGCCGACGCGCTTGGAAAACCCTATGAGCTGGCCGTCACTACCGATTGGGCCGGCATCGCCGTGGCGCTCGCCAACAAGCAGGCCGACATCGCCTGGATGGGGCCGTGGGGCTACGTGCTCTCCCATGCGGAAGGCGGCGCGCAGGCGATCGCTACAGTCAAATACCAGGGCAAGCCGAGTTACCACTCGATCATCGTCGCCCGTCCCGACATCAGCATCGCCAAGTGGCCCCAGGACGCCAAGGGCATGAGGCTGTCGCTCGCCGACGTCGGCTCCACCTCGGGATGGCTGGTGCCCACCCACTACTTCAAGACGCAGGGCATCGACCCCAAGGCTTTCTTCAAGTACCGCGACGGCGCCTCCCACGCCGCCCAGATCCTCTCCGTCGTCAACGGCCAGGTCGATCTCGCCTCCGACTACGACCGCAACATGAACAGCCTGGTGGATCGCGGCACGATCAAATCGAGCCAGTTCGCCGTCGTCTGGAAATCCGACCCGCTACCCAACGACCCTCTGGTCGTGCGAGAGGGCTTCGACGCGACATTGGCCAAAAAGGTACAGGACGCCGTGCTCGCGATCTCCGAGGCACAGGCACAGAAGTTAATGCCGAAAAATTACACCGGCTGGGTCGCCGCCAACCACGCCAGCTACAAGCTGATCGAGGACGCCGGCATCGCCGTCGGCCGCATCAAACCCAAGATGGCCACGAAGTAGCCGATCCGTGCACGGCACCCTGCCTCAAACCATACGTCCATCGCGCAGTCCCGGCGAGTGCTTGCGCTTTGCCGGGCTTCTCGCGCTGGCCGCCGCAGCCTACGTCGTCTGCCTGCACGTCGCCGACGTCAGTCCAGCGCGCCTGTGGGAGGGCTTGCCGCGACTGGGCGCGTGGCTTGCGCGCGCTTGGCCACCCGACCTGTCCGAACTCGCCACCCTCTCTTATCGGGCCACCGAGACGGTGGCCATGGGAACCGTCGGCACTTCGTTCGGCGTTCTGATCGCACTTCCACTGTGCCTGCTCGCCGCCACCAACGTCACCCCGTCGCGCTGGCTCTACTATCCCGCCCGCACCCTTCTCAACGCCCTGCGCGGCATCAATTCCTTCGTCTTCGCCCTGATCTTCGTCGCCGCCGTCGGCCTCGGCCCCTTCGCCGGAGTGCTCGGTGTGGCCCTGCATGCCGCAGGCTCGATCGCCAAGCTGTGGGCAGAAACCATCGAGACCGCCGAGCCCGGCCCTATAGAAGCGGTGACCATGACCGGGGCAGGCCGACTCAAGACGATCCGCTATGCCCTGGTCCCGGACGTGCTGCCGAGCCTCGCCTCTCACACGCTCTATTTCTGGGAATGGAGCGTGCGCGCATCCACGGTGCTCGGCGTGGTCGGCGCTGGTGGCATCGGTCAGGAACTGAAGAACAGCGTAGACCTGCTGCTCTTCGATCGCGTCTTCACGATTCTGGTTCTGGTTCTGCTCATGGTCACCGCCATCGACGCCATCAGCGCCTGGCTGCGCCGGAGGCTCGTATGAGCGACCCCGTGCTCTCCGTTTCTGGGCTCGCCAAGAGTTATGCAGGCCGCGCCGCCCTACACGAAGCCACGCTCGACGTCCGTGCCGGCGAGTTCGTAGCCGTGCTCGGCCCCAGCGGATCGGGCAAGACCACGCTGTTCCGCTGCCTCACTCGCCTTGTCGAGCCCGACGCTGGCACGATAACGCTCGACGGCTGCGCGATGCGCGACCTCCAAGGCCCCGCGCTCGCCGACGCACGCCGCAGGATCGGCGTCATCTTCCAGCAGTTCAATCTCGTCCGCCGACTGTCGGCACTCGACAACGTGCTTGCCGGGCGCCTCGCGACGGCGCCGCTGTGGCGTGTGCTGTTGCGATCCTTCGATGCCGACGCAGAGCGCCGCGCCGCCGAGGCCCTGGCCGCTGTCGGCCTCCTCGAGCAGATGCACCAGCGTGCCGACACGCTGTCGGGCGGTCAGCAGCAGCGCGTGGCAATCGCTCGCGCGCTGGCGCAGGAAAGTTTGATCGTTCTGGCCGACGAGCCGGTCGCCAGCCTCGATCCCGACGCCGCCGAGCAGGTCCTCGCACTCCTTCATGGCCTGACGCGCAGCCGCGGACTGGCAGTAATGTGCACCCTGCACCAGCCACATCTGGCCGCGCGCTTCGCTGACCGTGTGCTGCGCATGCAGGCCGGCCGCATCGTCGCCGAAGACGTGGCCCGCCCGCGCGCCCTCAATCCCTGAGCAGCTCGTTGATCGACGTCTTCGAGCGCGTCTTCTCGTCGACGCGCTTGACGATCACGGCGCAGTAGAGACCGGGCCCGGGTGAGCCGTCGGGAAGCGGCTTGCCCGGCATCGTGCCGGAGACGACGACGGAGTAGGGCGGCACGCGCCCTATGAACACTTCGCCCGTCGCCCGATCGACGATCTTGGTCGACGCGCCGAGGTAGACGCCCATAGACAATACCGAGCCCTCGCCCACGACGACGCCTTCGGCGACCTCCGCGCGCGCGCCGATGAAGCAGTTGTCCTCGATGATGACGGGGCCGGCCTGCAACGGTTCCAGCACACCGCCGATGCCAGCACCGCCCGACAGGTGGCAGTTCCGGCCGATCTGCGCGCAGCTTCCCACCGTCGCCCAGGTGTCCACCATCGTCCCCTTGTCGACATAGGCGCCCAGGTTGACGAACGACGGCATCAGGATGACGCCCGGCGCGATGAAGGCCGAATGCCGGACGATCGAGCCCGGCACCGCGCGAAAGCCTGCGGCCTTGAACTGCTCGGGCTTCCAGTCGGTGTACTTCAACGGCACCTTGTCCCAGCCATAGGCGCGGCTGGCGTAGGTGCCGCTCTTCTGGAACGGCATGATCTCGTTGTCGGCCAGCCGGAAGGACAGCAGCACCGCTTTCTTCAGCCACTCGTTGACGACCCACGCGCCGTCGATCTTCTCGGCCACGCGCTGCCGCCCGCCGTCCAGCAGGTCGAGCGCGGCCTCGACCGCGTCCCGCACCTCGCCCTTGGTGGCAGTCGAGATCCCCTCGCGCGCCTCCCAGGCCTTTTCGATCGTCGCCTTCAGGCTCGTGACATCGGCTGCGGACATGGGCGCGCCCCTTCCTCGTGTCTCATGGTACAGGAGCCGGTTTCTCGCGCGGCGCGGCCGGCAAAGTCAATCGCTGTGCGTTGGACGGCCTTTGCCGCGGCGATACAATTGACAACGCCCGGCCGGACCACTAACTCATGCGGCCGTGCCCAGATGGCGGAATTGGTAGACGCACTAGTTTCAGGTACTAGCGGGTAACACCGTGGAGGTTCGAGTCCTCTTCTGGGCACCATCACTTGCCGCGCCGCTGCGGCGGCCACGCCTCGAACGCGCCGACGCGGGGCCGGCACAACGGTTTGGATCCCGCCTCGGAGGCCGGCCGTGAGCCAAGCGACGCAGCCATCCCACATTCATGTCCACCACGGCGACCTGCCCGCTGGCGTGACGTTCAAGGGTTCCGTCGCCATCGACACCGAGACGCTCGGCCTCAAGCCGCGCCGGGACCGCCTCTGCCTCGTCCAGCTCTCCGCCGGTGACGGCACCGCCCACCTCGTCAAATTCGACGGCGAGACCTACAACGCGCCACGCCTCAAGGCGCTGCTGGTCGACCCCAAGGTCTTGAAAATATTCCATTTCGCCCGCTTCGATGTCGCCGTGCTGGACGCCTATCTCGGGGTCGTAACGACACCCGTCTACTGCACCAAGATCGTCTCCAAGCTGGTCCGCACCTACACCGACAGGCACGGCCTGAAGGACCTCGCTGCCGAGTTCGCCGGCCTCGACATGTCCAAGCAGCAGCAGAGCTCGGACTGGGCCGCCGCGCAGCTGAGCCCCCAGCAGCTCGAGTATGCCGCCTCCGACGTGCTCCACCTGCACAAGATCAAGGCCCGCCTCGACGCCATGCTGGACCGCTCCGGCCGCCGCGCGCTGGCGGAGGCGACGTTCGCCTACCTGCCGGCCCGCGCCCGGCTCGACCTCGAAGGCTTCGAGGATATCGACATCCTGGCCCACTGAGCCGACCGCCCGCTCTTTCCGCGCCCGCCCCGCTTTTCTCGCCCAGAAGGCCCCCTTCCACGGTTCTGAGCGGCGCCTGGCACCGACATCATTGCCCAGGGTCCCAATCTCACCCTAATTTCAGGCCATCGAATCCGCTGAAGCACGCGAGTCTCCAGCCGTACGGTGCGCGACGGGGCAGACTGCCATATGGCCTCCATGACCGACTTCGCCCGCCAGGACGGCCGCCCACGCCGCGGCTTCGCCGCCGCGACCGATCGCACCCGCGCCTTCCGCACCGCCGCCCGCCACACCCTTCTCGTGCGCATTCTCAGGGTTGGCCTGCCGCTCGCCAGTCTGGCGCTCGCCGGCTACTACGGCTTGGCCATGAAGCTCTCGATGGGCATCGACGGCGTCACGCTGCCGGCCATGCCGACCATCACCGCCGACAACCTCAAGATGGAAAACCCCCGCTACGAGGGCTTCAACAAGGACGGCAGCCGCTTCGTCGTCACGGCCAAGACCGCCCAGCAGGACGTTATGAGCCGGACAGCCCCGATCAAGCTCACCGGCATCCAAGGCGAAATCGTCCAGCCCGACAAATCCGTCACCCGCCTCTCCGCGACCGCGGGCACCTTCGACACCACCGCCAACACGCTCGAGCTGCGCGACGGGATCGACATCGTCGGCGACAACGGACTGAAAGCCGTCCTGCAGCGCGCGCGCGTCGCCACCAAGGACGCAACCGTCACGTCCTCCGACCCCGTCATGGTCGAAATGCCCGCCGGCACCATCCGCTCCAACGCTCTGGTCCTGAAGCAGAAACAGCGCCAGGTCACCTTCAGCGCCGGTGTCGCCGCACGCCTCAATCCACAGGCCCAGGCCCCCAAGACGGCCGCCACCACCGCCGAGACGCCCGCCGCGTCACGCGACACGCTCGGCCGCCGCGATGTCCCCGTCGACGTCACCGCCGAGCAACTCGTCGTCGACGACATCGCCAAGACCGCGACCTTCCGCGGCAGCGTCCGCGCCAGCCAGGGCACGAGCCAGCTCGAAAGCGCCGAGCTCGAGATCGCCTACACCGGCCAGGCCGCGCTGCCGTCCGCTGCCGCCAAGCCCGCCCCCACACCCGCCATTACCGCCGCCTCGCCGTCCTCGAAGGTGCGCGCCATCGTCTCGCGCACCCCCGTCGTCCTGACTCAGGGCCCCGACCGCGTCACCGCCGAGACAGCCCACTTCGACGTCGAAACCGAGCGCGCGCATCTCGCCGGCAAGGTGACGATGTCGGCCGGCGCCGATCGCCGCGCCTTGGCCGATACCGCCGACCTCGACCAGAAGGCCGAGACCGTCCTGCTCACCGGCAACGTCCAGCTGGTGCAAGGCAAGAACGAGCTGCGCGGCGGGCGGCTTTGGCTCGACCGCAAAGCCGGCCGCTCCCAGGTGACGACCCCCGGCGGGCGCATCTGGGCACGCTTCGTCCAGCCCGATGGGCGCCGCAACGCGGCGGCGAAGAAGGAAACCAAGCCCGCCGCAGGTCCGGCGTCCGGTGGGGCCGCCGGCCTGCTGGGATCCGGCGCTTTCAAGACCAATCCCGAAGCCCCCATCGTCATCGACGCCGACCGGCTCGACGTCGATGATCGCGCCCACCGAGCCATCTTCCGGGGCGACGTGCACGCCGCGCAGGACGCCTTCAAGGTCCGCACCGCCGAGTTGACCGCGATCTACGCAGGCGGCGCCGGCCTCGCGTTCGCCGCCACGCCCGGCGGCAGCGAGCCGGCCAAGGGCCAGGCCCGCCTGACACGGATCGAGGCCCGCAAGGGCGTCGTCGTCACCGGTCGGGACGGCCAGCGCGCGAGCGGCGACTGGGCCAATTTCGACGTCAAGGCCAACACCATCGTGCTCGGCGGCAACGTCACGATCGCCCAGGGCCGCGATTCGGTGCGCGCCCCGCAGCTCGCCATCGACCTCACCACCGGCCAGTACGTTATGGCGACCGTGCCGGGATCGGAATCGCAAAGCATCTTTACCCAGAGCGGCGGCGGCCGGCCGAGCGCGATCATCTACCCCGACCGGCTGCGAGCCAACCGGACCAAGCAGAAGCCGGAGGCCGAAGCACGGCCCGCAGCGCCCGCAGCATCCGCCGAGCCGGCCTTCCAGTTCAATCGATAGTCGTTGACGCAAGATCGCCGCGATGCTCTCGCTAAAGTGGAGGCGTTCGTCGTGCGCGGCGGGCCGGGACACGGGCGCGACATGAGCACCGCACCCTGGCCTGACCGTCGCCAGCCGCGAGTGCCTGTGCGCACGCCACGTTCGAGGACCTCCGTTGGCCCGTTTCATACCCATGAAGCCTCCCCCGCCGCCGCTGCCCGGCGAGGACTGGTCGCCACCGGCCGGCCACGACGCCAACGCGGACTGGTCGCGGCAGGGGCAATGGTCGGGGGACCACCGCCACGACGCGCCGAATGGCTACGATCAGGCCTACGCCTATGAGCCGCACGGCGCCCACGAAGCCCCCTACGACGACGGCTACGCCGTCGACCACGGAGACTACGACAGCCCCGAGCCGGTCGCCGCCGAAGGCTGGCTGACCGTTCACGCCATCAAGAAGACCTACAAGAAGCGACCGGTCGTCAAAGGCGTCAGCCTCGCCGTCGGTCGTGGCGAGTCGGTCGGCCTGCTCGGCCCCAACGGCGCCGGCAAGACCACCGTCTTCTACATGATCACCGGCCTCGTACCCGCCGACGAAGGCCGCATCACCATCGACGGCCGCGACGTCACGCGCCTGCCGATGTACCAGCGCGCCCGCCTCGGCATCGGCTATCTGCCGCAGGAAGCGTCGATCTTCCGCGGCCTGACCGTCGAGCAGAACATCATGGCCGTGCTCGAGCTCGTCGAGCCCAACCGCAAGCGACGCCGCGAGCAACTCGACGAGCTGCTGGAGGAGTTCCGCATCACCGACCGTAGCGAAGCTGCCCTCCATCGCGCTGTCGGGCGGCGAGCGCCGGCGCTGCGAAATCGCCCGCGCGCTGGCGACCCGGCCGTCCTACATGCTGCTCGACGAGCCCTTCGCCGGCGTCGACCCGCTGGCCGTGGGCGACATCCAGCAACTCGTGCGCCACCTGACCGAGCGCGGCATCGGTGTGTTGATCACCGACCACAACGTCCGCGAGACACTGAGCCTCGTGGACCGCGCCTACGTCATCTATGAGGGTCAGGTCCTGACACAGGGTAACCCTCAGGAAATCATAAATAACGAAGACGTTCGCCGCGTCTACCTGGGCGACATGTTCGTTAACGGCGGTTGAGTATAGGCTGGAGCGGACAAACCGGGTAAAGCCCCAAGAACCGACGGCCCTTCGGCAACCTCATGGCGCTGACGCACAAGCTCGAGATCAGGCAAGGCCAGCAGCTGGTCATGACGCCGCAACTGCAGCAGGCGATCAAGCTGCTGCAGCTGTCGAACCTCGACCTCGTCTCGTATGTGGAGACCGAGCTGGAGCGCAATCCGCTGCTGGAGCGCGCGGAAAATGGCGATCCCGCCGAGCGCCGCGGCTTGGAAACGGTGGAGGAGCCGCGCAACGAAGCCAGCGACGCCACAAGCAGTGACGCTTGGCTCGATCTAGCCACCCCGCGCACCGACGCAGGCGCGGCCCTCGATACCGACTTCGAAAACGTCTATCCCGACATGTCGAAGGCCGAGCTGGGAGGCTCCACCTCCGAGGCGACGCCGTTCGCCGATCGCCCCCTCGGCCTCGGCGCGGAAAGCTGGACCGCCATGCGCGGCAGCGGCGGCTCGTTCGATGGCGACGACGTCGATCTGGAAGCCTACGCGACGGCCGAGCTGAGCCTGCGCGATCACCTCGCCGAGCAGGTCCAGATCGCCATCCCCGATCCCGTGGAACGCATCGTCGCCGGATTCCTCGTCGATGTCGTCGACGAAGCCGGCTACATCTCCGCCGACCTCACCCAACTCGCCGAACGCCTCGGCGCACCTGTGAAGCTCGTCGAGCGGGTCCTGGCCAAGTTCCAGACCTTCGATCCGCCCGGCGTCGCCGCACGCTCGCTGTCGGAATGCCTCGCCCTGCAGCTGAAGGAGCTCAACCGCTACGATCCCGTCATCGCCCGCCTGCTCGACAACCTCCCGCTGCTCGCCGCCCACGACCTCGCCGGCCTGAAGCGCGCCGTCGGCATCGACATGGACGAGCTGTCCGACATGATCTCCGAGATCAAGCACTTGAACCCGAAGCCGGGCCTCAAGTTCGGCTCCGTGCAGGTGCAGCCCGTAGTGCCGGACGTGATCGTCAGGGCAGCGTCCGACGGCAGCTGGCTGATCGAACTCAACAGCGAGACGCTGCCGCGCGTGCTCGTCAACCGCGGCTATTACGCCAAGGTCTCCAAGACGGCTACCGCCACCAAGGATCGCGATTATCTGGTCGATTGCCTGCAGACGGCCAACTGGCTGGTCAAGAGCCTCGATCAGCGCGCCCGCACCATCCTGAAGGTCGCCGAGGAGATCGTGCGCCAGCAGGACGGCTTCTTCACCTACGGCGTCCAGCATCTGCGCCCGCTCAATCTGAAGACGGTCGCCGATGCCATCTCGATGCACGAATCGACCGTCTCCCGCGTCACCTCCAACAAGTACATGGCGACGCCGCGCGGCATCTTCGAGCTGAAGTACTTCTTCACATCGGCCATCGCCTCCGCCGCCGACGGCGAGGCCTACTCCTCCGAGGCCGTCCGCCACCGGATCAGCCAGCTGATCGAAGCGCGAATCGGAGCAGCCGTCCTGTCCGACGACACCATCGTCGACCTCCTCAAGCGCGAGGGCATCGACATCGCCCGCCGAACGGTCGCCAAGTACCGCGAAGCGATGCGCATCCCCTCTTCCGTCCAGCGCCGACGCGAAAAGCGCATGGAAGCGCGCATGGCCAGCGCGGTCTGAGACAGCCGCACCGGGCACCATCCCCGCCCCCATCATCCAGCCCCTCTGCCCGGAATTTGTGCAGCGTGCTCAACGTTCTACGATTGACCCTGCCTGTCACGCAGCGCACAAATCTCTAGGGGACAGGCGCACGCCGGCCGCAGCGGATCTGCAAGAATCGTGCTCTTAACGTTGACGGTTTGCCGCAGCTATCGGTCGGTCCATTTGGGTGGTTTCGTACGAGTGTCGCACGGCCTATATAACCTTCGCCGAAGGACGTCCCGGCATAGCCGCGTCCGGTCGGCGCATCGGCCTGAGGCCCGGGACAGCGCTCCTCAGCGGGCGTCACGAAATGGTCGCAGATGCGACCCATGACAAGTGTTCAGGCGTCGATGGACGTCGTTGGCGGGACCTGCCCTCGAATGTCGCGACAGGCGCGGCGATGGTGCTGGACGGCGGGTAAGGCGGGCGGCGCAGACGATCGCGGTGGCCCTTCCGGCCCAAACAGGAAGTCGCAGGATGGAACTCGGTGATCTCTTGACGCGCGAAGGTGTCGTCGCCTCGCTGCGCGTCCAGAACAAGAAGCAGGCGCTGCAGGAACTCGCCGCGCACGCCGCCGAGCTGACGGGCCTGGAAACCCGCGATCTCTTCGAGCACATGCTGCAGCGGGAAAAGCTCGGCTCCACGGGCCTTGGGCGCGGCATCGCCATCCCGCACATCCAATGCCGCGGGATCGACCGGATCGTCTGCGTGTTCGCGCGTCTGGCCGAGCCGATCGTTTTCGATTCGGTAGATGGCCAGCCCGTCGACCTCGTGTTTCTGCTCGTCGCCCCTGAGCACGCCAGCGGCGACCACCTCAAGGCGCTGGCGCGGATCTCACGCATCCTGCGCGAGCCTTCGCATATCGACCGACTGCGCGCCGCCCGCGACGCTGCCGCGATTTATGCGATCCTGACCACGCCGGCCGCCTCGCACGCCGCCTGACGCGCCCCCCGGTACTGCCGGATATCTTGTCTCGAGCGTCTCGCGCCGGTACGGTTTCGTGTCCGCACCGCGCCGGATCACGGGCAGCTCGGCTCCGTGCCCAGCACCAGGAAGGCGCCCAGCGCAACGCCGCCGACCAGGATCCGCCACCACGCGAAAAGTCCGAACCCGTGCCGGCTGACGTAGTCGAGCAGGTAGCGTACCACGAACACGCCGGACACGAACGCGACGACAAAGCCGAGCGCGATGTTTGCCACATCCGTGCTCGACAGCTCCGACCAGTGCTTGACCAGCTTGAACGTGAACGCGCCCGCCATCGTCGGCATCGCCAGCCAGAACGAGAACTCCGCCGCCGTGCGCTTGTCGGTCCCCAGCAGCATGGCGCCGACGATCGTGGCACCCGACCGCGACACGCCGGGAATCATCGCAAGGCACTGGCACAGCCCGATCGCCAGCGCGACCTTCGGCGGAATCTGGGTCACGTCGTCGTAGACGATCTGGAAACGCATGCGATCGACCACGAGCAGGATGATGCCACCGATGATGAGCGTCGCGCAGATGATCAGCGGCGTCTCAAGCAGCGCATCGATGTATTTGGACAGCCCCGCGCCGATCACGGCCGCGGGCAGAAAGGCGATCAGGATGCCCAGAATGAACCGGCGCGTGTCCGGGCTCGACGGCAGCGTCACAATCAGATGCCACAGTTTACCGAAATAGACGCTGAGGATCGCAAGAATCGCACCGAGCTGGATCAGGATCTCGAACGATTTTCCCGGCGAGCAGAAACCGAGAAACGTGCCCGCCAGAAGCACGTGGCCGGTCGACGATACGGGAATGAATTCCGTCAGCCCTTCGATAAGGCCGAGCAGGAGCACGTGCCAGGTCGCCATGCGATAGCCCAGTGAGAAGCCTCTCCGGTGCGCCCCAAGGCGGGGTGTGTATGCCCCTCCGTGCACCGCAGGCGAACCGACAGCTTAGACGGTCACCCAGCCGGGCTTCTTCTATCAGGATTCCACCACGATGACATGGCAACACCGTCGCATCCGGTTGCGGCCGGCGCGAATCTTGGGTTGCGTGTCCTACGAGTTGTCGCGGTTCACCGGCGTCCGGGCGTGTCCGCGCGCCAGCCTACTCGATTGGTTGAAGGATGGGGGCGGGCAGGCGCCGGTTCGCGCAGTCGGACCTGCATCGCAAACACGGTTCATTCGCAGCGGGAAGCGGCGTGGCGCAGGAAACAGGCGATAACTCGAGCGGCGGGAGGCCGATGCACAAGCTCACACATTATCGCCTGTGCCCGCACTCGCGGTCGGTTCGGCTCGCGTTGGCCGAACTCGGGCTCGAATTCGCGCTCGCCGAGGAATACCCCTGGGAGATGCGACCGCAGTTCCTGGCCCTCAATCCGGCCGCCGAGCTTCCCGTGCTCGAGCTTGCCGACGCCTCCATCCTGTGCGGCGCTTATGCGATTTCGGAGTATGCCGCCGAGGAGGTCCGCGCCCATCCCGCCGACGGCGGCACCGTCCCGCTCTTCCCCGGCAACCGTGAGGAGCGCGCCGAGGTGCGCCGCCTGGTCGACTGGAGCCACCGCAAGCTCGACCGCGAGGTGACGCGCGAACTGCTGACCGAAAAGATCTACGCCCGCGTGCAGGTGGGCAGCGGCGCGCCCGATGCCGAGATCATGCGCGCCATCCGTGCTAACCTGCGCTACCACATGAGCTACTTCGATTATCTCACCGACCAGCGCCGCTGGCTTGCCGGCGAGACCTTGTCCTTCGCAGACCTTACCGCCGCCGCGCACCTGTCGACCATCGACTACCTCTCCGAAGTGCCGTGGGACACTTACCCCGCAGTGCGCGCCTGGTATGCCCGCGTCAAATCCCGCCGCGCCTTCCGGCCATTGCTCGCCGATCGCGTGCCAGGTCTGCCGCCGCCGCGGCACTACGCCGATCTGGACTTCTGAGCGTTCGGGCCGGACAACAAAAAACACCGAAGCGAGAGGGCTCGCTCCGGTGCTGAGATCGGGTCCTGTGGACCCTGTGGCCTGCGCTAGTCTTCTCAATTCAGTCCCGGCAGAGGGCTACCGGGTCGATCTCATCGCATCCCCGCGCCAAGGGCGCCTCTCGAGGCCCGGGGCGGGTCCCGGTCCTGCGAGCCTCCGGCGACTTGCCGAAGTGCCCCCCGACGCGCGGTTGCGTCGTCACGCAAGGTCCACGCTTACGCATACTGAACACACGAACGCCACTCTACAAACGCTGACGCAACACGCACGCTCGACACCGAAGATCGCGAGCAAACCCCGGACGACACGCTGCCCTTGAACGCGCAAACAATCGGACGGGCGCCGTCCCCCAAACCCGTGACCTCGAGCGCCGACCCAACGCGGAACAAGACCTGGACGACGCTCGACCGGTACGCAGAACTCAGTTTCATTCGGTCCGGTATGATCACAACGGCGCCTCTTGCGACTCAGTTCATGAACGCACGCCCATTGCTGTGGATAACTTTACAGATGCCCTCGCCTGCCACCGAATCAGTCAGGAGCATCAGAGCGTTGGAACCGATGCGGTCCTAACGCTCGCGCACGAAGGAGAACCGGGAATAGCGCGACGGGCTCGGCAGGTTTGCCCGCCCGCGCAGCGCATCCGCCAGCGCCTCGGCGAGATTGACGCCGACGTCGGCATTGACCAGCCCGACCACGATGATTGGCCGCTGCCAGTCGGTCACAGACACGTCGCAGCCGCTGCACAGACCCTGATACTGACCGAGATTGAGGGCCCAGACGGGAACCGTCGCCGGCACGGCCTCGGTCAGCCAGCGCGCGATCGTCCGCGCCCGCTCCTCCGCACGCGCTTCCTCTGCGGCCTGTGCGCCCTCCACCGAAGCGACGCCGACCGCGATCAGCTGACGCGCCGCCGAGATGCGCGCGCCGAGTTCCCGGTCGATCACCGCGCTCTTGAAGGCATCGGCCTCGATCAGCGCACCATCGCGCGAGATCTGGTCGGTCCGCCCGCGCACCCACACGGTGTCGCCGCTTAGCACGATGAAGTCGAACCAGCCGATGCGGCCCGCCTTGTCCCGTCCGGCCACCTGATAAAGCATCGCCGCGTCACCCAGCGCCCGGCCGGCGACCGCCTGCGGCGTCGCCGCAAGCACGGCTTGCGCGACCGCGCCGCGCCGTTGGCTCTGGACCGCGTCCGCGATCACGAGCACCGGCGTCACCGTCAGCACCACGAGGCTCGTCACAGCCACCACCGCATCGCCGGTACTTCCCGCCGTCAACCAGCCCCACACCTTTCGGAGGCGGTTGCCACGCTGGAACGCGGTCAACACACCGCGACCACGCTCTTTGCGCTGCGTTTGCGGATCGCCAGACATCGTCAGGGGAATGGCCTTTCGTCGCGGCGCCGTCGCTCCGGCTTGCCTAACGCCAGCATATTAGCCCCGGCGATGCGACGATGTGATGGCGAGCCCCATGGTTACCGCCCGCAGCAGACCCAGCCCCGCGCGCCTCCCGCGCCGGTGCTCCGGAGCCAAAGCCTCAGCGATCCCCGTCCGGCTTGCGCCCCGCCATCCATTTGCGCAGGTTCTCCGCCAGCGCCGATTGGCGCTTCGCCGCGCGCTCGCCCGCGGGATGCCCCCCACGCCCGCGCGGCGCGGTGGCCTCGCCCGCCTTCGCGTCCTTCGCACGGCCCCCCGGCTCTCGCCGCGCGGCAGGCCCGCCCCCGGCGTCGCCCCGCGCGTCGTCTGCGCCGTCGCCCCCTCCATCTGCCGAGCCCAGCCGCAGCGCCACCGCCGATGTGAACCGAGCCAGGTCGCCCTTGGCGAGGTCGCCCGCCTCCGCCGCAATCGCATCCAGCAGCGCATCGAGCCACGCCCGGTCGGCCTTGGCGAAGTCGCGCAACACGTAGCCCGCGACGAGCTCCTTGTGTCCGGGATGGCCGACGCCGATGCGCACGCGCGCGTAATCGTTGCCGACCAGCGCCGAGATCGAGCGCAGGCCGTTGTGACCCGCGTTGCCGCCCCCGACTTTGACTTTGAGCTTGCCCGGCGCCAAATCAATCTCGTCGTAGACGACGATCACGTCCTCGAGCGCGATCTTCAGGAAGCGAACGGCTTCGCCGACCGACCGGCCCGACTCGTTCATGTACGTCTGCGGCTTCAGCAGCAACACGCGCTCGCCGCCGATCTCACCGTCCGTCGCCAGACCCTGGAACCGTTTGCGCCATGCCGGCAGGCCGTGCGCATCCGCCATCCGCTCCACTGCCATGAAGCCGACGTTGTGCCGATTGCCGGAATATTTGTCGCCGGGATTGCCGAGGCCGACGATCAGCTTCATGGCCGCCGCTCCGCGAAACGTGGCACGGGCGCATGACTGCGACGCGCCGGGCGCAACCAGGGCATAAGGCCCGCCAGCAACAGGCAGCGCGCACGCTGCCCTTCAGGCCGCCGGTCATGACCGGCGGCCACTCGACCTGACGGTCGATTACTTCTTCTTGGCGTCGCCGCCGGCGGCAGGTGCCGCCTTGGCGTCGCCACCTGCGGCCGCCGCAGGTGCCGCCTCCGTGCTCGCTGTCGCCGCATCGTCGTCCTGGCGGACGGCACCGGCGATGGTGGCGACCGTGAAGTCGCGGTTCGTGATCGTCGGGCGCACGCCTTCGGGCATCTGCACCGACGAGATGTGGATCGAGCGGCCGATCTCCAGCCCGTCGAGGTTGACCTCGAAGTAGGCGGGGATCGCATTGGCCGGGCACGTCACCTCGACCTCGTGGCGCACGATGTTGAGCACGCCGCCGCGCTTCAGGCCGGGCGACAGCGCATCGTTGACGAAGCGCACCGCCACGTTGACGCGAATCCGGCTGTTCGGGCCGACACGCTGGAAATCGGCATGGATCGGAAGATCCCGCACCGGATCGACCTGCACGTCGCGCGGGATCACCTGCACCTTCTGGCCGTCGACGTCGATCGTCAGCACGCTCGAGGTGAAGTGACCCTTCATGTACTGCTTGAACAGCGTGTTGTAGTCCATTGTGATCATCATCGGCGCCTGCCTGTCGCCGTAGATCACCGCCGGCACCCGCCCTTCCCGACGCGCCTGGCGAGCGGACCCCTTACCGCCTCGCGTGCGTGCCGTGGCGGCCAGCTCAACTGCTTGGCTCTCAGCCATGGTCTTGATCTCCAAAAGAAAAAAGGGCCTGACGGCCCGCACCGCCCCGCCATGGCCTCCAAGGGTGCCAAGGGCGGGCGTCGCGCCCGATCATCAGGCGCGCGGGCGTTATACCGGCCGCAATGGCCAAGTTCAATGGCAAGCCGCCATCCGAAGGCCCAGATGCACGGCCCAGATGCGCGACCAGCCGCCCACCGGTCCACCCCTCCGGCACCAAGGCGCGTGCCCCGCTATTGCCCCCCGCGCAATAGCCCCGTGAATCCCGTCACCGCCAGCGACGTCAGCACCAGCCCGATCAGCATCTCGATCACGCCCAACAGGTAGAGCAGCCCCCCCGCCGTCACGGTGACTGCGGTCAGCCCCTGCCCACCGGCCAGACCGATAAATCCCGCGACATCGGGAACCGGCACCGTCACCAGCGGCTTGAAATTGAGGTTCGGCCGCCAGTGGTTCTCGTAGCCGATGGACACGAACGGCACGAACAGGTCGAACGAGTAGGCCAGCGCGCTGAACGCGGGATAGCGGTCCGCGAACCCGTCCTGCGCATACCCGTCCCGGCTCGTCACGACGAACACCTCCTCGCCCTCCACGCAGCCCCGCGGCGTGCAATGGCTCGCCGCCCAGCCCCAGATGCCGGCGAAAATCACGATGAACCCCACCATCCAGGCGATCGTCCGCCAGGGGTTGTAGCCATAGAGCGCGACGAGATCGAGGATCGCCCCCTGCAGCCGCTGCCCCAGTCTGGCGCTGGCGCTGCGCCGCTCCCGGCGCAACCGCGCGATGGTCAGCATGCGCGCATCCTCGTGATAGCCCTGTGCCGTCAGGCGCTCGGCAAGTGCCACCCACGCCTGCGGCTTGAACCGGGCACCCACGCTGTCGGCGTCCTGCCCTTCGAGCCAATGGAGACGCTGCGCGGCGACCCGCTCGTCGCGCTGATGCGCGCGGCCGGACGCCGGACGGCTGCCCGATGGCGCGGTCAGGTGCTCATAGACGAACCCGTCGATGACGAGGTGATCGATGTCGCGCCCATCGCTCGACCGCCCCCTCTGTCCAGGCGGCGGCGGCCAGGCGTCCAGCGCGTCGTCGTAGCTGCCGACCCGTGCCCGCGACAGATCGACGATGCCGCGCGGCCGCTCCGCGGCGCGGTCGGGCATCTGCAAGCGATCGATCTCCGCATCGACGAGGCTCACCACCAACTCGTCCGTCCGCCGCGTGTGATCGTGCAGGTCGCCGCGCGCCGGTGGCCCGCCGCCGCGCGCCAGCGCGGCACTTTTCAGCATGCTGCCCCTGAAGTCGCAGACGCCCCGTATCACCACTTGGTCGAGCACCAGCGCGCCGCTGCTCTGCAGCCCGCCGTTGAGCTCCACGTCGCGCGCAAACGTCGAGCCCGACAGCAACAAGGCCGCCCCGTGATCGACTTTCAGCGTCGCCCCGCGCAGGCGGAACTGGTTGCCGAGCTCCGCGGCCGGAAACCGCACGAGGCCCGTCAGCGCCGACCGTGACAGGAAGACCCCGCCGCGAATGATCGCGCCGTCGCCCCGGATCGCACCGTCCCCGCACGCCACGCTGGCTTCCGTCATCCTCAGCTGCCCGTCGATGCGCGCCCCCGGCAGGTTGAAACAGCCGGTGAGCCGGGCCCGCGCCAGCTCCCAGTTGCCGCCGATCGCGATCACGTCGGCCACGATCGCCGCCTCGCCGCCATCGATCTCCAGCCCCTCCGCCCGGAACGCCTTGCCGATGTCGGCGCCGTCGAGCCGCACCGTGCCCGAAAACCGCGCCCCGGCCATGCTGATGCCCTGGCTGACGGACAGCCCCGGCGCCACCAGGCTGTCGGGAATGCCGCTCACCTCCAGGCCATCGGCGGCAATGCGCCCGGCCACCGCCGCATGGGCAAGCCGCAAGCCGCCCGCGATCTTCGCGCGATCGAGCAGCAGGTCGCCCTCCAGCCGCGCGCTTTCCCCGTCGACCGCCAGGCCCGAGTGCGAGAACACCGCATCCTCGGCATAAAGGCCGCCGCCCAGGCGTGAGCGCGGAAACGACACCTCGCCCAAGAGCCGGCCCCGCCGCACGATCAGCGGCCCCGACAGCGTCAGCCCCGCCGCCAGAAGCGCCGTCTTGCCGTCGCCGATCTCCGTGCCGTCGATGCCCAGCGCCCCGCCCACCTGCGCGCCGCGGATCTGCAAGTGCCCCCTGACGACCCCGCCGCCGAGATAGAGCCCGCTCTCGATCTCCACGCGGTCGGCCATGATCAAGCCCTCGACCGTGCAGGAATGCAGTCCGAGCCGCTTCAGCCGCGCGTCGCGGATCACCAGCGTGCCGGCGTCGGACGCGCCCTGAATGCGCGAATGCCACAATAACAATGGCTTGGTCAGCGTCACGCCTTCCAGGTCGAGCCCGCCGTCGACGATGACGCGGCTGATCCTGAGGCCGGCCGGCGGGATCACGATCCCCGGCCGCCGCTCCAGCAGGATCTCGCGCAGCACCGAGCCGCGCACGATCGCCCGCCGCATATCGGCGAGCTCCCCCCGGGCGACGGCCGCCAGCAAGGCACGCTCCGCCTCCGTCAGCTCGCCGGAAACCTCGGGCTGCTGCATCACGCTCCCCCACACCCCACACGCCCCAGTGCCACCAGGACCTGCTGCCGGGACCCGCCCCCTCCCCCGGGATCGCGCCCCTGAACACGGATCAATCCAGGCCAGCCGGAGTGTAGTCAGGCTTTTTTTGCCGGTCGAGGACCCGTCGGCCACGCTTCGCCAAAATGCTGCGCCTTGCAGGTGCTTAGTCTCGACAAGTCCGTCTCCCGGCCGCTAGAACCAATGATATTGGCGAGCTGCGGCGCGATCGGCGTTTGGGGGATCGCGCAGTAGGGTTGGGGCGCGGAGTCCGTGTAGGGAGGCTTCGACCATGTCATCAGTGACCATGTCATCGGCACGCATGTCGTCGGCGAGCGTGCTCGCACGCGAAGTCGCGCCGGAAATGACCCGCGAGGTCGTGGTCCCGTCCGTGGTCGAGCCGCGCACGTCAGCAGCCGCACAATCCGCCGACGGCCACGCCCACGACCTGCGCGACGTGCTCGGCCCCGAGGACACCCGCCGCCGCGAGCGCTTCATCCCCATCACCCGCCACGCCCTGGTCGACCGGCTGACCCGGCCGCAGGCCTGGGGCCCCGGCGAGGCGATCGAGGCCCGGCGCTTCTTCCGCTACCTCGATTACTGGCGCCAACAGAGCTACGCCACCGAACTCGTCGATCTGGAGCCGGCCTACGAGCCGTTCAGTCCCGACAGCGACCTCCTGCAGACGCGCAAGTTCACCGTCGAAGAAAAGATGACGATGCAAAAACGCGTCGTCTCGCGCATGCGCAAGCTGCTCCAGCAGGCCAACTACGAGGAGATCGATCCCAAGCAGGTCGAGGTGATCCTGACACGGGAGTCGCACTACGGCCTCGACCTCTTCGTCGACCTCGACGCGTTCGAGGAGATCATGATCTTCTATCGCGGCGCCTCGACCCGGACGGAGGAGCGCCGCCACTGGCGTCGGTTCATGCGCAAGGAGGAGTTCGAGGTCCCGATCTTTCGCCGCCTTTTCCTGCTGTTCAAGCTGAAGCCCGCCGAGATGCGCGTGCGCGAGCTGATGCAGCGCGACAAGCTCACCCGATCGGAGGCCGAAAAGCGCGTCCAGAAGGCGCGCGCGCTGGTGCCGCGCGAGGTCAAGGACGACAACATCTACATGAAGCTCTTCAAGAACGTGCCGAGGAGCGACATCGAGATGATCTTCCCCAACACGCAGGTGCGCTTCCGCCTGCTCGACAAGATCAAGCTCGGCGTCACCGCCGGCGGCGGCCTGGGCATGGGCGCCGTCGGCGCGGCCGGCAAGATCGCGCTCATCTCGTCCAACCCGGTGACGGCAGCCGGCGCCGTGTTCGGCCTCGGCGGCATCGCCTTCCGCCAGTTCATGAACTTCACCAACCAGCGCCAGCGCTACATGGTGGTGATGGCCCAGAATCTCTATTTCCACGCGCTCGCCGACAACGGCAGCGCCATGATCAAGCTCGCCAATCGTGCCGCGGAGGAGGACTTCAAGGAGGAGATCCTGCTCTACTGCGTGCTCGCCAAGGAACGCGCCACGCGCCGCGACCTCAAGGCCATCGACCTGGCCATCGAGCAGTACCTGCACGCGAGCTTCGGCACCGACGTCGACTTCGACCTCGGCGACGCCCTCGATCGGTTGATGCGCGATGGCCTCGTCACCGAGGGCGCCGACGGCATCCTCCATACCCTGCCCCCGCGCGAAGCCGCCCGTCACATCGACGGCATGTGGGACCAACTGCTCGACATGCTGCCCGATCCCACCGAGGGCGAAGGCGTCGAGGACATGCGCCGCGTCGAAGAGGACGGCGCCGCGTGAGCAATGAAGCCTCCGGCGCCGACGTGCCGCCCCAGCGCGTCGTGCGCATCGACTTGGCCGACAAGGATCGCGCCCACACCATCGCCGGCTTCCTGCACGAGCTGGGTGAGCCCCTGCCCGACGCCGTCACGCTGTTCGAGCACGGCGCGGGCTGGCGCATCGAAGCCTACTATGCCGAACCGCCCGACGCCGCCGACCTGACGGCCACGCTCGTCGATGCTCTCGGCGGCCCGCCGCCCGCCATCGTCGTCGCCCCGGTGCCACAGGAGAACTGGGTTGCGATCTCGCAGGCCGCCCTGCCCCCGGTGGTAATCGGTCGCTTCGTCGTCCACGGCAGCCACGATCGCGGCCGCGTCGCGCACGGCCCCAACGCCATCGAGATCGAAGCCGGCGAGGCGTTCGGCACCGCACACCACGCCACCACGCAGGGCTGCCTCGCCGCCATCGACCGCATCGCGCGCCGCACGCGTGTTCACCGCATGCTGGACCTGGGCTGCGGCAGCGGCGTGCTGGCCATCGCCGCCGCCAGAACCATGCCGCGCGTCAGCATCGTGGCAAGCGACATCGATCCACGCTCCGCCGAGATCGCGCGCGAGAACGTGCACTTGAACGGCGCTGCCGACCGCGTCCGGGTGGTCTGCGCGGCGGGCCTCGCCCATCCCGCCCTGCGCGGTCAGCGCTTCGACCTCGTCGTCGCCAACATCCTCGCCGGGCCGCTGATCGCTCTGAAACGCGACATCGCAAACGCCGTAGGCCCGGGAGGCACGCTGGTCCTCTCCGGGCTGTTGACCACGCAGGCGCGTGATGTGATCGCGAATTATCGCGCCGTCGGCCTCGCACTCCAGCGCCACGACGTGACGGCGGGCTGGTCGACGCTGACCCTCAATCCGCAGGCACGACGCGTTCGGCCGCCAATCGCGTTAGACGACTGACGAACCGGGCGCCACCGCAGCGGCAATTGCCCAGCGGGCCACGGCGAATGGGCACCCGCGCATCGTCCGGTCCGCCGCACAGGCTGACGGGACGCGCGCGTGAGGCGGTTTCAGGCGGTGTAGCGACCGGGCAAGAAGCGGTCGCCGGCCCTCAGCCGGGCGATCTCTTCAGGCGTCACGCCGATGTCGAGCAGCATGCGATTGCTCAATCCCGTCAACTCGCGGCACAGCGTGCGCACCTCGGCGGCCTCCCGCCACGCCGTCACGGCCTCGGCGAAGTGGCCGCGCATCAGCGCGCTGATGGCAGACAGCGACTGGGCCGGCGCGCCCGCGTCGAACGTCTCGAAGGTATGGGACTTGGCAACCATGATGGACTCTCCTGGCTCGCGCCGAATGCTGCAACGCAACACGACGCGCCGGCCGCGGCGCACGCGCCCGCCCGTCGGCTCGAATGGGGTGATGGATGGCTGACACCGGCAGTCGGCACCGCTTCGCGCGGTGCCGACGGCGCTGTGACCGTGTGTGATCGGGCGTGGAACCTCAGCGACCGCGCTGGCCGTCGGCCGGATAGCCCAGATCCTTGCGCTCCTGCTCACTGAGGCGCGACATATACTGCTGGATCAGACGATTAGCCTCGGCCTCGCGCGAGGCGACCATGGCCTCGAAGACGCGACGGAAGAAGCCCTTGCCGGGCTTGGCACCGGTCGAAGCGGCACGCTCGACGGCAAAACCGCCCACCGGGGCGGTGGTGATGGTATGTGTGCTCATGTCTCTCAACCCTCTTGTCTGGCCCGGGCGCGCCGTTTGCGGCTGTCACCCGGAAGGTTGACCAGTAGATAGTCTCCTGTTCGCACATGCGGAAGGCTTTATGCGGCAACGCAGCAATGCGCTGCGTGCATGCAGGGCGCATCGGTCGCACCCGCGGCCGCAATTCCCGTCACATTCATTGCGTCGGGCCATCGGCTGGGGCATCACAAGGCCATTGTTCCTGTCGTGACCGCCCGTCCCCCGCGCCTGGGTTGCATCTGCTTGAAACCCGCAAGCCCGGATCGCCGTGCGCCGCCGCGATCCAAACGCCCCGCCGCCCCCCGTGTCCGCCCAACCGCCGGAGAAGCCCGGATGTACCAGTCCTTTGACGCGCCCGCGTCCAGCCACGCCGCCGCCGACCATGTCGCCCGCTTGCGCCGCCTGCTGGCCGCCGCCCGCCTCGATGCACTGCTCGTGCCCCGCGCCGACGAGCACCAAGGCGAGTACGTGCCGGCCTCAGCCGAGCGCCTCGCCTGGTTGACCGGCTTCACCGGCTCTGCCGGCCTCGCCGTCGTCGGCGCCACCTCAGCCCTGCTCCTCGTCGACGGCCGCTACACTGTGCAGGCGCCTCGCCAGGTCGACACCGACATCTTCGAGATCCAACAGGCCCCGCCCGCCAAGCTCTCCGACTGGCTGCTCGCCCAGTTCGGCACCGGCGCCCGCATCGGCTACGACCCCCGCCTGCACACGCTCGACGAGATCGACGCGCTGCGCTCCGCCATCGCTCCCGCTGGCCTGAAGCTCGCCCCCACGCGCGGCCTCGTCGACCGCGCCTGGGGCCGCGACCGCCCGCCCCCGCCGCTCGGCCGTGTCACCCCGCACCCCACTCGCTACGCCGGGCAGGCCGCCGACCGGAAGATCGCCGAGGTGCAGAAGATCCTCGCCGCCGACAAACAGGACGGCGTGCTGCTGACGCTCTCCGACAGCATCGCCTGGCTGTTCAACATCCGCGGCTCCGATGTCGCCCACAACCCCGTCGCGCTCGCCTTCGCCTACGTGCCCGCGACAGGCCGCCCCGAGATCTTCATCGCGCCCGCCAAACTCGACGCGCGCGCCAGCGAGCACCTCGCAAAGCTCGCCGACATCTCCCCCCCCGAAGCACTGCCAACCCGCCTCGCCGCCTTGAAGGACGCCCGCGCGCGCGTGCGCGTCGACACCGCCAGCGCCGCCATCGCCTTCGTCTCCGCCCTCGGCGGACCCAAAGCCATCGCCCGTGGCCGCGATCCCATCATCGCGCTGAAGGCGATAAAGAACGCCGTCGAGATCAAAGGGGCGCGCGCAGCCCACCACCGCGACGGCATCGCCATGGTTCGCTTCCTCGCCTGGCTCGACCGCGAAGCGCCGACCGGCAAGCTCGACGAGATCGCAGTCGTCCGCCAACTCGAGACGTTCCGCCGCGACACCGGCGCGCTGAAAGAGATCAGCTTCGACACCATCTGCGGCGCCGGACCCAACGGCGCAATCGTCCACTACCGCGTGACGGACGCCACCACGCGGCGCATCGCCACCGGCGAATTGCTGCTGGTCGATTCCGGCGCACAATACCTCGACGGCACCACCGACATTACGCGCACCATGGCCATAGGCCGCCCGACCGCGGAAATGAAGGCGCGCTTCACCCTGGTCCTCAAAGGCCACATCGCCATTGCCACCACACGTTTCCCCAAGGGCACCCGCGGCATCGACCTCGACCCCTTCGCGCGCCGCGCGTTGTGGGCGCACGGGCTGGAGTACGACCATGGCACCGGCCACGGCGTCGGCAGCTACCTCGCCGTCCACGAAGGCCCGCAGTCGATCTCCAGACGTGGCATGGCAACCCTCGAGCCCGGCATGATCGTGTCCAACGAGCCCGGCTACTACAAGGCCGACGCCTACGGCATCCGCATCGAGAACCTCGTGCTCGTCACGCCGCCCGAGACCATCGAAGGCGCCGACCGCGAGACGCTCGCCTTCGAGACGCTGACGCTGTGTCCGATCGACCGCCGCCTGATCGTGCCCGACCTGCTCGCCCCCGAGGAGCGCCGCTGGCTCGACGCCTACCACGCCCGCGTGCGCTCAGAGCTCGGCCCCGACCTCGCCCCCGCCGACCGCAAATGGCTCGACGCCGCAACGGCCAGGCTGTGAGAAAAATGGGGACAGGAACAATTCTCAGCCGTCGCGTTTGCCGTGAGCTCAGTCAGTGAGCCGTGTTGCCCACGCCGCGAGTACGCCCGGGGACAGTCACCATTTCCGTTGACGGGCGCAGGATGAGATGGGCCCGGTGTCGGAAATGGTGACTGTCCCCAGCCAAGCCCCCGGCCGTCACACCACGACGAAATCGTCCGCGGTGAGCGTGAGGTTGGGTTGCAGCAGCGCGAACTGCACGGCAGCACCACTGCCCCAGCCGTCGGCGTCGTAGGCGAGTGCGCCGGTCGCGGTGTTGTAGAGGATGCGTGCCTCGGCACTGCGTGAGACGCCGTTGCCGGCCTCAAAGGCCGTTGCATCGAGAACACCGACATCGAGCGCCGCGAACACGTTCGCGCCCAGCACGATCACATCGTTGCCGTTGCCGAAATCGCGGATCGCATCGACGTTGCGGCCGTTGAGCGTGGTGTCGAACACGAAGCGGTCGTCGCCCGCGCCACCCCACAGCGTGTCCGCGCCGCCGCGGCCATTGAGCGTGTCGTCGCCGTCCTTGCCCGACAGCACATTGCGATTGAAATTTCCGGTCAGCGCGTTGTCGAGGTCGTTGCCGTCGCCCCAGCGCCACGTACCGCCTGTCAGCACCAGGTTCTCGACGTTGTCGCCGAGCGCGGTGGAGATCGACGCCCGTACGGTGTCGATGCCTTCGCCGGCGTTCTCGACCACCACGTCCCCACGCGCGTCGACGACGTAGAGATCGTCGCCAGTGCCGCCCATCATCGAGTTGTCGCCGCTGCCGCCGTTGAGGGTGTCGTTGCCGGCGTGACCGAAAATCGTGTCTCGGCCGCTTTGACCAAGGAGACGATCGGGAGAGAAATTACCGGACAGATTGTCGTTTCCACCACGGCCCTCATAGTCACTCCCACCGACCATGACATCCGCGAACCTGCTCCCGACGACAGCTAAACCTCCGTCAACATGCAAGCCCGACGTCAACTCACGGCAATCCATGACAGCAATGAAGTCACGGTTCGACGCTCCAGGACCAATCATTTCGACGGCACCACCAGAACCAACCAGACTCAAAATTCCAACAACGGATACATCCTCGAATGAAGCCAATTGTTCGATCATGAGCCGTCCGTGGTTGATGTCCAGGCTTTCGATATTCGTCAACTCAAGCTGCGAAAGATCGAGCACTCCTCCGCTTTCATAGGTTAAGGTGTCATAACCTTCGCCACCGTCGATCAGGCCGATGTGATCGGAATCCAGGTCGTCTACCACCTTGATCATATCGTCGCCGCTCGTACCGACGAGCGTGTCGTCCTCGCGCGTATACTCGAAGTCGGCCATCGCGTGATCCTCGTGCCATCGTCTCGCTGCAGGACCATCCTTCCACGCACGGGTTGCCAACGCGTGAAGTCCCGGCAAGCGAGCTATGCAAAATACCCCCCCCCCAGATACGCAGAAATTGGATGCCTCAAACAGGCTGACCTGAGACCCGCAAACTCCTCCAGATTTGGGTAGAGTCCGTCGATCCAGGAAGGAGACGGACGATGAGGAAGTCGCGGTTCACCGAGGAGCAGATCATCGCGGTCCTGCGCGAGCAGGAGGCGGGGCAGCCGACGGCGGATGTGTGCCGCCGGCACGGCATCAGCTCGGCGACGTTCTACAAGTGGAAGGCGAAGTTCGGCGGCATGGACGTGTCGGACGCCAAGCGCCTGCGCGCACTGGAGGACGAGAACGCGAAGCTGAAGAAGCTGCTCGCCGAGGCGATGCTCGACAATGCGATCTTGAAGGACGTGACCAGCCGAAAGTGGTGATGCCCGCCGCCCGACGGCAGGCCGTGGCGCACGCGTGCCAGGTGCACGCGGTGAGCCAGCGGCGGGCATGCTCCGCACTGAATGTCGATCGCTCGACGATCCGTTACCGCCACCGTTGCGCCGGCGACGCCGATGTGCGGCTCCGCATTCGGGAGCTCGCCGCCCATCGGCGCCGCTTCGGCTACCGGCGTCTGCATTTCCTGTTGGACCAGGAGGGCGTGAAGATGAACCAGAAGAAATTCCGCCGGATCTACCGCGAAGAAGGGCTGAAGGTCAGGAAGCGGTCGGGGCGCAAGCGGGCGCTCGGCATGCGGGCGCCGATCGCGCTGCCGTCCGGCCCGAACGAGCGCTGGTCGCTCGACTTCGTGTCGGACAGCTTCACCGACAGCCGGCGTTTCCGCGTGCTGGCGATCGTCGACGACTTCACGCGCGAGTGTCTCGCACTGGTGGCCGACACCTCACTTTCGGGCCCCCGCGTTGCGCGTGAGCTGGATGCCGTCATCGCGCGGCGCGGCAAGCCGAAGTCGTGCGTGTCCGACAACGGCACGGAGTACACCAGCATGGCGATCCTGAAATGGAGCCGGCAGATGCGCATCGACTGGCACTACATCGCGCCCGGAAAGCCCCAACAGAACGCGTTCGTGGAAAGCTTCATCGGCCGCCTGCGCGACGAGTGCCTCAACGAGACGGCGTTCTCATCGCTCTCAGAGGCCCGATTGCTGCTGGCCGAGTGGCGTGACGATTACAACCGCGTGCGCCCGCATTCGGCGCTCGCGAACCTGACGCCGGAGGCTTACCGCACCCGGCATCTCGCCCTTGCGGCAACCGCCATCCAAGGGCAAAACTTCACCCCAGGACTTTTCCTCTGAGTGGAGGAGAATGGGGTCTCAGGTCAGCGACAGCGCGACAGCGACGGCGCGGCGATCCGGGACCCGGCACTTCCTTGGCCGCGCTCGCCCCACACCTGGATCCCGGCTCTCCCACGCTACGGCATCGCCGGATCGCTCCGGCCGGGATGACAGGTGTTGGGCTGCGTTGGGCGGCGCGGAAAATCCGGCGCGAACCGCGAGTGTCGATCTGAACAGCAGGTCCAGGAGCCCGCGTGCGCAGGCGCGCAAATCCAAAGCGCGATCCTGGTCGGGGAGCATGAGGGGCGAATGCGCTTCCGGCCGGCTCCCCGCAGGGGTGTCGGAAGCGCAATCAAAAAAATCTCATTGGCCGAAGGCCACCACCGCCCCGGCCCTCACCACCCGCACACACTCACGCCACGGGCCGCGTCTTCTCGAACGCGGGCACGGCGGCGGCGAACTTGTCGAGCCACGCGACCAGCTTGGGGTGCTTGGCGCGCCACTTGCCTTCGTGACGGAAATCGAGATAGCCGAGCGCCACCGCGATCGCGATCGTGCCGTAGTCCGGCGTGCCGTTGAAGGCTGGCGGATTGGCCTCCAGCGCCTCCAGTGCGCCGTCGAGCTTCGACTGCTGGCGGTCGAGCCACGGCTGGTGACGGATGCCCTCCGGCCGGAAACGCGCCTCGTAGACCATCAAGATCGCCGCATCGATCATGCCGTCGCCGAGCGCGCCGTTGGTCAGCGCCGTCCAGCGCTCCGACCCGCTCTTGGGAAACAGCACCGGCGAAGGCGCAAGGCTGTCGAGATATTCGCAGATGACGTGGCTGTCGTAGATGTTCTGTCCGTTCTCCAACACCAGGACCGGGATCTTCGACAGCGGGTTTTGCTGCCGCAGCGCGTCATTCTTGGGCTGGTTGGTATCGGCGAGCTGGGCATCGATCTGGCCGTCGACGCCCTTGATCAACGCCGTCATTTTGACCTTGCGGCCATAGGGCGACAACGGCGAGGACATGAGCTTCATCATCGGGCGACTTCCTCCTGGCGATCTGATACGTCCGCGGCCGGCTGACGACGCCGCTGCCGTCCGGCGAGCTGCCGAGAATGGCGCAAATGTCCTCGGTCTGGAAGAGGGCATCGCAACGCCCGCACCGCGACGCCATCACCCAGCGCACGCGCCGGGGCAAGCGCCGGACCGGGCGGCCGACCAGATGTCGTCACTGCCGCGTCAGCCCGCGGCCGTCTTGCCAGGTGGGGCACCGCGCACCGCCCGGCGCATGCGCGCGCCCATGTCGAGCAGCGCAAACGGCAGCCCGCTCAACAGCGCATCGATGAGCCCCACGTCCTGGTAGTCGCCGTTGAGCGACAGGCGCGGCAGCCCGGTCAGCTGATCGCGGTGGTGCGCATGAACGAGACCCTTGCGCGTCGTCACCGCCGTCGCCATCCCGGCCTCGGCCACCAGCGCAAAGTCGCGCTCACCCGCACTCGTCTCGTCGCCATAGGGGAAGCAGAAGTGCCGGCAGGGGCGCCCGAGCTCGCGCTCCAGCCGGGCGATGCTGCCGGTGATCTCCGCGCGTGCGCGCTCCGGCTCCAGCTTGGCCACCGCCCAATGCCCTTGCGTGTGCGCGCCGAAAGTGACCAGCGGCTCGTCGTCCGCCATTGCGCGGATTTCCGGCCACGACAGGATCAGCTCGCGGCACAGCGCACCCGCGTCGAAGTTGGCGGTTCGGCAAAGCCCCGCCACCACCTTGCGCAGGCGCTTTTCCTCCAGGGTCCGCAGCCACCAGTAGACCGTGTCGAACGCCGCGATTTTCTCCGCCACAGATGCCGCCGGCAGCCGTCGCTTGTCGCCGTCCATGTCGACGGCGACGACGTCGAGCCGCCGGATCGCCTCCTCCAGCGCGAGCCACCACAGGTCGCCACGGCCATCGGGATAATCGGTCGGGATGTAGATCGTCAGCGGCACGCCATGCCGGCGGAAGATCGGCAGCGCATGTTCGCGATTGTCGCGATAGCCGTCGTCGAACGTGAAGCACGCGAACGGCCGTCCGCTCTCCTGCGAGCTCAGCCGGCGATGCGCCTCGTCCATCGTCACGATGTCGTAGCCCAGCGACAGCACATGCTGGATGGTGGCGTCGAGAAAGTCGGGCGTCACGGTCAGGATGCGATTGGGCGAAAAGTCCGGCGGCGCAATCGGCGACACCTGATGCAGCATGAAGATCACGCCGACACCCTGCGTCAGCGGCGCAGCCAGCCGCGCCGCGCCGCTGTGATGCAATCCGCTGAGAATTGCGCGCGTCAATGTTGTCGACGTCCCCATCGCAGCGCCTCCCTCGTGCTGCTGTCCCCGAAAGTCGCGCCCTCAGGCCGCCCGCGTTCCCCGCGCCGGCCGGTTCGCCTTGCGCGCGCCCGCCACCGCCTCGCCGTCCTGCGACATGGAAACGTGCACGATTTCCAGGCCCGCCACCTCAAAACCCAGGAAGGTCCCGGCATCGTCCTGGCCACGCTGCGCCGCACGCCGCCACGCACTGTCCACAACGACGCCCATGTCGAACCGGCCCTCCAACGCCTCGAACAAGGCGCACGCGAGCGCATGCGGCCCCGCGACGACGACGTAGGCATAGGCCTCGTCGAGCACATCGAGCAACAGATTGAGCCGGTCGACGTCGCACCGCACGAGCGCACCGGCCAGATCGGCGCCGGCTGGCATCAGCTGAACGATCGCACCGGGCAGAGGGCGGATCACGGTCTCAAAGCCCGCCTCGCCCGCCAACAGCTCGCCCGCGCCCGGTCGCTCCAGCACGCCAGCCGCGCGCGCCAGACTGTCGGCGCCATTCGACATGTCGATCAGTAGCACGCTCGCCGCACCGCCGTCGGCCAGGCCGTTGCAGATGGCCAAAGCACATTCCGCAGCCGAGATCGACGGCGTGGCACCCGCCACCAGCGTGCGCACTGAACGATCCGGTCCACCGAGCCCGGCAATCTTTTGCACCGCCTCGTGCACGGCAGACTTTGACGTTGCCGCCGCCCGCTTCACAGGTTCGGGCACCGGCTCGGCAGCTGCCGGCGTCGCCGTCGCGCGTTTGCGCGCAACCGGGGCAGCCGGCGCGATTTCCACCGCGGAGGACCCAGCCCCGCGCGCGCCCATCGCCAGCGCCCGCACCAGTGAGACCGCCGTCGCCAGCAGGAACGTGGCGAGCGCTGCAAGGCCCGCAAAGGGCGCGGGCTTGGGAAAGCTCGGTTGCGCCGCCGGCCGCGCCTTGGAGATGATCTGCACCGCGACGGGCACGACGCGGCGATCCGCGCGCGCACGGTTGGCCTCGTACTGCGCCTGCAGCCGCTCCAGCTCGCCGCGCTTGGCGCGCGCGTTGGCTTCGAGCTGCGCGAGCCGCGCCTTGTCCGCACCCGTGCTTGCGACCAGCGTCTTGGTCTCGCTCAAGCCCGCACGCACCGCATCGAGACGCAGCTTGGCGACGCCGACCTCCTTTTCGAGGCTCTCCACGACGCGCTTGATCTCCACGCGCAGCTGCTGCTCGACCTCTTTCTGCTCCGCGCGCATCTGTTTGACGATCGGATGGCCTTCCTTCATCGTCGCCTTGGCCTTGGCGATGTCGGCCTCGATGCGCGCGCGATCCTGGATCAGCTTTTGCATGTTGGGCGAGCGCTGCACGTCGGGCAGCCCCTCCGCCACGCCCTTCTTCAGCAGCACAGCGGCCGCCCGCGCGCGCGCCTCCGCCTCGCTCAGCTCCGTGCGCGCCTTGCTCTCCGCCGCCGTCAGCTCCGAAAGCTGCTGCTCGTTGAGATTGATCTGCGCCCCGCCGCGGAACATATTGGCCGCCGCCCGGAACCGCTCGACCTCCGCGTCCGCCGCCGACGTCTCCTTCTTCAGCTCCTCGATTCGCGGCACCAACGCCTTCTGGACGTCGCCACTTTCCACGATCGTGCGCGATGCCAGCGTGTCGCGATAGCGTTCGGCGACGAGGTTGGCGACGGTGGCAGCCAGATCCCGATCATTGGACGAGAACTGCACGCTGATCGCGCGGCTCTCTTTCGTCGGGAAAACCTGGAGCTTCTTCTGGAACGTTGTCAGCACCTGATCGCCGGCGTTGGCGGGCTGGGTGGGTCCGCGCCCCGAGATGAAGCTGCGCAGCCGGGAAATCATGCCGCCACCGGCCTGCGCGAACTCCGGCCGCTCGGCTAGCTTCAACTCGTCGATGATCTTCTGCGCAAGGTCGGGCGCCTGCAGCGCGCGGACATGCGTGTTGATGGCCTCGCGATCCATGCGCACCGAGACCGTGTCGCCGCCGCCATCCTTCTGCGGATCGGCAAACGGGTTTGCCTCCCAGCGCGCCAGGATCGCGATCTGCGCCTCCGACGTGTAGATCGGCTTCATGAAGGCGAACACGCCGAACGCCACCACGCCCGTCAGCAAGGACAGCATGATGATGGTGCGAAGACTGCGACGCAGCGCACCGAAGACGTTCGTCACGTCGATCGCGTCGGGGGATGGATGAGCTTGCACGGACATTGCCTTACCGGTCGGGAGGGCTGAAATCCGCGCCAGTCTGTCCCCATTGCGTAAGGATATTGTTAAGTCGATAGAGCGATTGATCGAGCCCGGCACAGCCGCAAAGCCTTTTTTAACGGACGCGGGGCTATCACTGGCGACACGTCTTTCCGTCGTAGGAAAATCCACAGATGTTGCGTCGCCTCGCCATCGTACCGCTTGTCATGCTGCTGACGGGTTGCGCCCTCGGGGGGCATCCCCGGCCCGACCTCACCGCGCACGCGCCCTCCTGGGAAGCCGTCGTCGTCCCCGCGCGCCACGACGTGCCCGACGTGCAGGAAGGTGCCAGCGTCGGCCCCTACACGCTCGATACCGGCGACCGCCTGCGCATCTTCGTCTACGGCCAGCCGAGCCTTTCCCGCCTCTACACGATCGATCAGGCCGGCCGCATCGCTTTTCCCCTGATCGGCAACATCACCGTGCGCGGCCAGACGACGGCCGGATTGCAGCGCCTGATCGCCAGGAAGCTCGCCGTCGAGTACGTCAAGGATCCCCAGGTCACTGTCGACATCTTCCAGAACCGGCCGTTCTTCATTCTGGGCGAGGTGCGCAACGCCGGCCAGTTCCCCTACGTCAGCGGCATGACGGTGGAGACCGCAGTGGCCATCGCCGGCGGCTACACCGAGCGCGCCAGCGAGGAGCGGTTCCGCGTCAGCCGTCGCAAGGATGGCTACGTCGAGCAGTTCCAGGCGCCCGCCACCTATCTCGTAGAGCCCGGCGATACCATCTACGTGCGGGAGCGCTTCTTCTGATGCGCCTCTCACCAGGCGACTTCCCGCGCATCTCGACCGGGAATCCCTCCACGCTGCGCATCCTTCACGTCATGCGCACGCCCGTCGGCGGCCTCTTCCGGCACGTGCGCGATCTCGCCCGCGCCCAGGTCGCGCGCGGCCATCACGTCGGCGTCGTGTGCGACGCCACGACCAGCGACGGCCTGACCGACAAGCGCCTCGCCGAACTCGAGCCCATGCTTCGGCTCGGCCTGCACCGCATCGCAATGCGCCGCGATCCCAGCCCCTCCGATGGCGTCGTGCGCAACAAGGTCGCCGACCTCGCCATCGCGCTGCGCGCCGACGTGCTGCATGGCCACGGCGCCAAAGGCGGCGCCTACGCGCGGCTCGCCAAGTCCCGGATCGCCCGCCGCAGCGGCCGCCCGGTCGCCTTCTACACGCCCCACGGCGGCACCCTGCACTACAAGCCTAGCCACCCCATCGGCTGGATTTTCACCCGCATCGAAGCCTGGCTGGCGAGCGTCACCGACGGACTGATCTTCGAGAGCGCCTACGCCGGACGCCTTTACGAAGAGCGCATCAAGGTCGAGACCATCCCGCGCCTCGTCATCCCCAACGGCCTGCTGCCGGCCGAATTCGAGCCCGTGACCGCCGCGCCGGATGCCGCCGAATTCCTCTACCTCGGCGAGTTGCGCGACATCAAAGGCGTCGACGTCCTGCTCGACGCCTTCGCCCGCGTGAACGCAGATCACCCGATCCGCCTCAACCTCTTCGGCGACGGCCCCGACCGCGGGAAGCTGGAGGCGCGCGCCCGCGAGCTTGCCATCGCCGATCGCATCGCCTTCCGCGGCGCGACCCCGATCCGCAGCGCGCTCGCCTCCGGTCGGGCGATGGTCGTGCCCTCCCGCGCCGAAAGCCTGCCCTATGTGGTTCTGGAGACGGCCGCCGCGCGCGTCCCGCTGATCGCCACCAGCGTCGGCGGCATTCCCGAGATCGTGGCCGGCACCGACACCGCACTGGTGCCGCCCGATAACGCGGACGCCCTGGCCCGGGCAATGCGCGCGGTCCTGGACGACCCCGCCGCCGCCACCGCTCGGGCCGATCGTCTGGCCCTCGCCATGGGCGATCGCTTCACGGTCGCGGCCATGACCGATGCCGTGCTGGCCTTCTACGCGCGCGCCTTGGCTGAACGCTGACGATCGGGCAGCGTCACCACACCTCCGTCGTGTCATTCCTGCGCAATCGGAACGCCCCCCGCCCGGTCCACCGGGCGCGAACGGCGATCACCGGCGGAATGTTAATTTTTTGTGTCGGATCGGAGCGCTTAGCGACGGGTTAACGCTGGCACGGATGCTGCTTCGGTCGTCTGGACACATCCTAACGAACCGCGGCCATGACCCTGACCACTGCACCGACCTTCGACCATGACCTCGCCGGCATCTCCGGACGCCTGTCCGCATCGCCCCTGCATGCCGCCAGCCGCCGCTTCGACGGCCGCCTCCTGCATGGCCTGACCGCCGCACTCGACTTCCTGTTCCTGGTCGTACTCGGATTGGCCATCGCAGCCGGCTACGCCGAAGACCAATGGCCGATGCCCGACCTCGCCTACGTTCTGGCGACGCTGTTGCCCGCACTCCTGACCGTGCTGGCGTCGAATGCCCTCGGCGTCTACCGCCCCGAATTGCTGCGCTCCCCCCTGCTCGCCCTGCCGCGCCAGATCGGTGCCTGGATCATCGTGCTGTGCGCCATCGCCGTCGGCCTCTTCCTCGCCAAGTCGGGCGCCGCCTACTCGCGCATCTGGTTTGCCGCCTGGGGGCTCACCGGCGTGATCGCCTTCGTCGGCCTGCGCGCCGGCCTTGCCCGGTGCGTCGATGCCTGGACGCGCAACGGACGCCTGCGCCAGCGCGCCGTGATCTACGGTGCGGGCGCCACCACGCGCGAGCTGATCGCACGTCTGGAGGCCAACCCCGACTGCGACCTGTCGATCCTCGGCATCTTCGACGATCGCGGCCCCGAGCGTGACGGAATCATCGACATCGCCGGCTACCCGCGTATCGGCACGCTCGCAGAGCTCGTCGCGTGTGTCCGCACCTCAGACATCGACACCATCATCGTCACGCTGCCCGTCACCGCCGAAGCCCGTCTAGGCGACATTTTCGAGCGCCTGAGCGTGCTGCCGGCCGATATCCGCATCCCCGCTCTGGCCTCGCGCCTCCGTCTCTCGCCGTCCGCCTACACTCACGTCGGCGGCGTACCCATGCTGGCCGTCTTCGACAAGCCGATCACCGGCTGGAGCCGCGTCGTCAAATCGGTGTTCGACCGCACGGTTGCCGCACTCGCCCTGCTGGCGCTCGCCCCCGTACTCGCCACCATCGCCGCCGCCGTCAAGCTCGACAGCCGCGGCCCCGTCTTCTTCCGCCAGAAGCGCCACGGCTTCAACAACGAGCTGATCGACGTCTTCAAGTTCCGTTCCATGCACATCGGCGATCTCGACGCCAACGCCGCCCGGCTGGTGACCAAGGGCGACCCGCGCGTCACTCCCGTCGGCCGCTTCATCCGCAAGACCAGCCTCGACGAACTACCCCAGCTCTTCAACGTGCTGATGGGCGATCTCTCCCTCGTCGGCCCGCGCCCGCACGCGCTGCAGGCAAAAGCCGCAGACCGCCTCTACGCCGACGTGACCCGCCACTACTTCGCGCGCCACAAGGTCAAGCCCGGCATCACCGGCTGGGCGCAGATCAACGGCTGGCGCGGCGAGACCGACACCGAGGAGAAGCTCGAGCAGCGCGTCGCCCACGACCTCTGGTACATCGAGAACTGGTCCCCGCTGCTCGACCTCTACATTCTCGCCAAGACCCCGCTCGCCCTCCTCAAGACCGAGAACGCCTACTGATGCTTCACGCCGGCACCAGCGCGCTCACCGGTTTGGAAGCAAGCTTCGCCACCGGATCGACCAAGAGCTTCGTGCACCGCGCGAGCCTCCTCTTCGTCTGGCTCGCCTTCCTCACCAGCGGCGTCGTCTTCTCCGAACCGGCACCCGTCGACGCACTGCTCGCCGGCCTCGTCATCCTGCTGCCCGCCGTCGGGTTGATGCGCCTGACGCCCGCCCTCGTCACGCTGCTCGGCCTGTGGCTCATCATCGCCGCGTCGATGGTCCTGTCCGCCACTCTCGCGCCCGACCTTGCCAAGGCGCTCAAGCACACCGGCATCTCCGTCTTCCTGTCGGTCGCAGCGGTCGTCATCGCCGGCTTCGTGGCCGCCCGCCCGAAGGCTCACACCACGCTGATCCTGGACGGCTGGCTGTGGGGCGGCATGGTCGCGGCACTCGCCGGCCTCGCGGGCTACTTCTCGCTCATCGACGGCGCCTACGACCTCTTCACGCGCTACGATCGCGCCACCGGCCCCTTCAAGGACCCCAACGTCTTTGGCCCCTACCTCGTCGTGCCGATGCTTTATGCCCTGCACCTCGGCGTGGCGCGCTCGACCGCGCGCGCCGCCGTCGCCCTGCCGCTCGCCGCCATCCTCGCGCTCGCCTGCCTCGTCAGCTTCTCACGCGGCGCCTGGGCGAACATGCTGGTCGCCATCGCCATCTGGGCCGTGCTCACGCTGATCACGTCGGGACGCGCGGTCCGCCAGCGCATGGTGCTGTTCGGCGCGGCAGGCACGCTCGCCATCATCGCCGTCATCGCCATCGCGCTGCAGACCGAGCAGGTCGCCTCGCTGCTCGCCGAGCGGGCCTCGCTCGTTCAGAGCTACGATGGCGGCCCTGAAGGCCGCTTCGGCGGGCAGATGAAGGCCTTGAACCTGATCGCCACTCATCCGCTCGGCATCGGCGCGCTGACCTTCGCGCCCAACTACCATCACGAGGAGGCCCACAGCGTCTACCTCAGCATGATGATGAACGCGGGCTGGCTCGGCGGCGGATTGTTTCTGCTGGTCATGATCGCAACCCTCGCCGTCGGCCTGAAGGCGGCGGTCCGCGGCGGCCCCGCCGCGCCGTTGCTCGCCATCGCAGTCGCAGCCTTTACCGGCAACGTGCTCGAGGGCTGGATCATCGACACCGACCACTGGCGCCACCTCTATCTCGAGATGGCGCTCGTCTGGGGCCTCGCCGTCGGCGCACCGTGCGCGCCCAACGCCCGCGCTCCGTCCACCGTCCCTGTAGAGCACGATGCAGACGACGATGCGCCCAACACCCGCCGCCCTGCGATCCGCCGCCGCCGCGCGCTGCGCGGCTGAGGCTCAGACCGCTGCCAGCCGGCTCGCCCGCACCCACCAGCCCGGCTGCGCCGCCGCCAGCGCACCCGCCGCATGCGCAGCCGCCTGCGCGTTGTCGAACACGCCAAAGCACGTCGGCCCCGCACCCGCCATCTGTGCATGACGGCACCCCGGCACGTCCCGCAGCGCCGCCAGCACCGTGCCGATCTCGGGCACCACTCGCAGCGCCGCTGCCGTCAGATCGTTGCCACACCGCGCCATCACCGCTAGCAGCGCCGAACGATCGCTAAGCGCATTTGTATCGACCCTCCGCGCAGCCGGTTCCGCGACCGGCCCCGCCGCCAGCGCGCGAAACACCTGCGCCGTCTTGTCAGCGGGCACCGCGACTTGCGGATTGGCAAGCACAAGATCGAGCCGCGCGAGTGCCGGCACCGGGTCGATGCGTTCGCCGCGCCCGGTCACGACCGCGGGCACGCCGTCAAAACAGACCGGCACGTCCGAGCCGAGCCCCGCCGCGATCTCCGCCCAGTCGAGCGCCGACAGCGCAGCCACCTGCTGGTCCCACCCCCAGCGACGCAACGCGCGCAACAGCGCGCCCGCGTCCGCGGAGCCGCCGCCGAGCCCCGCCGCCACGGGCAGCATCTTCGTGAGTGCGACGTCCGGCAATCGGCACCCCGGCGCGGCAGCCGACACCGCCGCCAGCGTTCGCTGCAGCAGGTTCTCGCCGACGATGCCGGTCGCGAACGCCCCGTCCACGCGCAGCATCGGGCCCGACCGGTGACGCGCTTCGCCCGTACCATCGGAGAGTCGCACCACGTCGCCGCAGTCGCCAGCGAACGCCACCAGGCTCTCCAGCGCGTGAAAGCCGTCGGGCCGCCGTCCCAGGATGGACAGTGTCAGATTGATCTTGGCGGGTGCGGTCTCGATCATCTCGGGCATGGTGCAGCGGTCGCGAGAGGAAGGGGCGCTAAAGGACCAGGCTGCCAGCGCACCGAGAACGCGCACTGAGAGAGTGCACCAAAAGAGCCCACCGAGACACGCGGCCACCGCGCACTGCCGATCGCGCCACCGCACGCCACGTCATCACCGGCCCGTCCGGCGACCATCGTGCCTGCGTCGCGGACAACCTGGAAGTCCGCGGCCAGCGCGACGCGACACTCAGACCGTCACTCCGGCAGACCCGAGCGCGGCGACGGCGTTTCCGCCCGCTTGCGCTGGTCCTGGATGCGGCTGGCCTGCTTCTGCTTCTTGGGCGCCTTGGCTTGACCGGCCTCGATCAGGCCTTCGAGCAGCTTGCGCCGGATCTTCACCTCATCCTCGGGCTCCGGCTTGAGCGTCAGCGCCTGTGACCACTGGAACCGCGCTTCCCGCTCGCGGCCGACTTTCCACAAGGCGTCACCCAGATGGTCGTTGAGCACCGGATCCTCCGGCTTCAACTCGACCGCCCGCTCCAGATGCCGCACGGCTTCCTTGAAGTTGCCGAGCCGGTAGTGCGCCCAGCCGAGGCTGTCGACGATGTAGCCGTCGTCGGGCTTGAGCGAGACGGCTTTCTCGATCAGCGCCATGCCCTGCTTGAGGTTGCGGTTCTGGTCGATCCACGAATAGCCCAGGTAGTTCAGCACGAGCGGCTGGTCGGGCACGAGTTTCAGCGCGCGCTGCAGATCGGCTTCGGCCTGCGGCCACTTCTTCACGCGCTCATAGGACGTCCCGCGCGCGTAGTAGTAGGTCCAGTGACGCTTCTCCGGCTTCTTGATCAAGGCGATCGCCTTGTCGTAGTAGCCGATCGCTTCGTCGTAGCGCTTGTGCGCGCGCATCACGCTGCCCAGTGCATCCAGCGGCCTGATATCGCGCGGATGCTGCGCAGCCACGCGCTCCAGCAGCGTCTTGGCTTCCTCCACCCGATCGAGCGAGTTGAGGTTGAGCGCCTTGCGGATATCGATCGAGGTCGCCAGCGGCGTGCCTCGGGGAATGAGATCGTAGAACTCGATCGCCGAGTCGTAGCGCTTCGTCGCCTCGTACGCGTTGGCCAGCCCCGCCAGGGCGAACGGCGAACGCGGCTCGAGGAACAGCGCAAAACGCAGATAGATCACGCCCACGCTGAGCCCGCCTTCGGACGTCAACGCCTCGCCCAGTCCATAGAAGACTTCCGCCAGGCCCTCCCGCGGTGTCGCCACCAACAGCTTCGGGCGCGGCGCCGCCTTGCGTGCAAGCTCGTCACGCAACGCGCGCGCCAAAGGATGCCCCTCGCCCGACACCTTGGCGATGTGCGTGCGGATGATCCGGCGCGCAAGCACCGCGTTGCCGGACGCCGCGGCATGGCGCGTATACGCCAGCGCCGTGCGCAGCGCGCGCGGGTCCTGCTTGAAGATCTGCTCGTAGGCTGCTGCGGCCTCCGGCCGGCGCCCCGCCACATCCGCGATCAAAGCCCTGTGATAGCGAAGGTAGTACTGCGCCCAGTCTGCCTGTCTGCCGATCTCCAGCGCCGCCAGGGCCTGATCCGGCTTGCCGTCGGCCAGCTGCACCCAACCCCGCGCCAGCGACGACGTGAGCTCGCCGATCGGCGAGTTGGCAGCCGACTTGAGATGTGCATCCGCGCGCGCGAAATCTCCTGCCTTGAAGGCCTCGAGCGCCAGCAGCGTTTGCGCCGTGCGATGGACCGGCACCCGTTTGACGATCTGGCGGGCGAGCGGCAGGGCACGCGCCCAGTTGCCTTCCGAAGCCTCCATCAGAAACGTCTGCTCGATCAGCACACCGTTGTCGGGATCTCGATCGAGCGCAGCCTGATAGTAGCCCGCGGCCAGCGAGGTGTCGTAATCGCCCTTGGCGAAGCGCGCCGCCAGGTAGCTCCCCACGAGGGACCGCGCGCCAGAGCTTTGCGCCGTGACGGTCGCTATCGGCTTGTCGGGCGTGCGCGCCACCGCGTCGGGCACGACGGCGGCGGCCAGGATGCAACATCCGGCAAGCAACCCAAGAAGACCGACAGCGCGGGGAAGGCTTCGAGCCATACCACCTCATCCCATGTCAGGGCGCGCGAGCCGCCAATTCGGACGGCCGAGTCGCGCAATGTGAAGCACAGTACCGCAGATCGACGCGCCTTGGCGAGATCGGCGAACCGCAGCGTGCCACACGATCACCTTCACTTTTTATTGCGCCATGGCAACACCAAAGGGTCCGATGACCACATCTGACTGCCCCCAGCGCGGCCCGCACGCCACTGCCTGCGATCTGCCAGGATTTCCCGGGCCGCATTATGGCCGGGCACGCCGGTGACACCGCCGCCCGGATGCGCGCTCGCCCCGCACAGGTAGAGACCGGCAAGCGGCAGGCGGTAGCGCGCATAGCCGAGCACCGGTCGCGTCGCAAACAGCTGGTCGAGCCCGAGCTGGCCATGAAAAATGTCGCCGTCCGCCATCCCGAACCGCCTCTCCAGATCGAGCGGCGACAGGATTTGGCGCGCCAGCACGCTTGCTGCAAAATTCGGCGCATGCCGGTCGACCGTCGCGATCACCAGATCCGCGAACGCCTCTTTCTCCGATGGATCGGCCCACGACCGCGGCGCCGGCAGACGCGGCGCCACATGCTGCACGAACAGGCTCGCGACGTGTTGGCCGGCCGGCGCCAGGCTGGGATCGAGCACGGAGGGAATGAGCATTTCCACCACCGGCTCGCGCGACCAGCCGTCCGCGCGCGCATCGAGATAGGCCCGTTCCAGGTATCCCATCGTCGGTCCGATCACGATTCCCGAGCCGTGATGCGGCCCAGCCGTCGTCCCGGGCCGGCATGTGAAATCCGGCAGCGCCGACAGCGCCACGTTCATGCGGAATGTGCCTGACCCCGTGCGGATCGCCTGGAAGCGCGCGCCGACCTCCGCGGGCACCGCATCGGCCGGCACCAGGTCGCGCATCAGCGGCTTGGCGCCCACCGCCGCGGCCACCGCGCGCGCAGCGATCTCCTCGCCCGTATCGAGCACCACCCCGCTCGCCCGCCCGTCGTTTACGAGGACCCTGCCGACCTGCGCGCCGGTCCGGATGTGCACGCCGGCCTCACGCGCCGCCCCCTCGAGCGCCGCACTGATCGCACCCATGCCGCCCACCGCATGGCCCCACACGCCCATCTTGCCATTCACTTCGCCGAAGCAGTGGTGCAGGAGCACGTAGGCCGTGCCCGGCGTCGACGGCGCCGCGTACGCGCCCACGATCCCGTCGAAGGCGAACGCCGCCTTGACGTGATCGTTCTCGAACCAGCCGTCGAGAAAGTCCGCCGCGCTGCGCGTGAACAGATCAACCAGCAGCCGCTGGTCCTCGATGCCCAGGCCATAGACGCGCCGCCCGAGCCCGAGCGATCCGACGAGCCCTGCAAGGCCCTCGCCTGCGTTCGGCGGCGTGCGCAACACGAGGTCCTGCAACACCGCCGCAGCGCGCCCCAGCGCCGCATCGTAGTCGGGCAGCCGCTGCGCATCACGCGGCGAGAACGCCGCAATCGCCTGCTGCCGGGCCTCCAGCCCGTACGGCATCACCAGCCCGCGCGCAGCGTCGATCGGCCAGAAGTTGGCCACCGGCCGCTCCACGATCGTGAGACCGTGTCGCTTGAGATCGAGATCCCGAATCACTTTCGGATTGAGCAGGCTGACCGTGTACGCCGCGACCGAGTTGCGAAACCCGGGATGGAACGTCTCCGTCAGCGCCGCCCCGCCCAAAACCGCGTTCTTCTCCACGACGAGGACGCCGAGACCGGCGCGCGCGAGATAGGTGGCACACACCAGTCCGTTGTGCCCGCCGCCGATGACCACGACGTCGTAAGGCGTGCGCTGCGTCGACATTTCCGTCCTGATCGAGTGCCTGGCCGTTGCGGTCCGTCCTCGCCCGGTGGCCGCGCCGTCAATTGTGGCACGTCGTCGGGGATGCTACGAGGCCCCAGAGTAGCGGCCGGACAAGCATTGGCCCGCCCGCCTCGACCATCCGCCCCGACCATCCGACAAGATCGGCGGTCAAGCCAGACCGGAGCCCCAAATGTCCAAGCCCGCGCTCTTGATGACAGGTCCCATGATGCCGCTCATCGAGACGGGGCTCGCACCCGTCTACACGGTCCACCGGCTCTGGCAGGCCGACGACCGCGAGGCGCTGCTGGCCCGTGTCGGTCCCGAGATCGAGGCGGTGTGCACTGGTGGCCATACCGGCGTGAAGACCGATGCGGCCATGATCGCCCGGCTGCCGAAATTGCGCGTCATCGCCAACTTCGGTGTCGGCTACGATTCCATCGACGCCCCTGCCGCCGCAGCCCGCGGCATTGTCGTTACCAACACGCCGGACGTCCTGACCGAGGAGGTCGCCGATACCGCGCTCGGCCTGCTTCTGATGACCGTGCGCGAGCTCTCGAAGGCCGAAAACCACCTCCGCGGCGGCCATTGGGGCGAAAAGGGCGATTACCGCCTGACGCCGGGATCCCTGCGCGACCGCTCGGTCGGAATCGCCGGCCTCGGCCGCATCGGCAAAGCGATCGCGCGGCGCTGCGAGGCATTCGGCCTGCCGGTCAGCTACTATGGCCGCTCGAAACAACAGGGTGTGACATATCCGCACTACGCCACGCTCACGGAGCTGGCAAAGGCCGTGGACACCCTGATCGTCGTCACCCCCGGCGGACCCGAGACCAACAAGATGGTGAACGCTGAAGTGCTCGCCGCCTTGGGTCCGCGCGGCGTGGTGATCAACGTCGCCCGAGGCTCGGTGATCGACGAAGCGGCATTGATTTCGGCCCTCAGAGAACGCCGCATCGAGGCGGCGGGCCTCGATGTGTTCGTCAACGAGCCCAAACTGAGCCCGGAATTTCTGTCCCTCGACAACGTTGTGCTCACACCACACGTGGGATCGGGGTCTCAGTACACGCGAAACCTGATGGCTCAGCTTGTCGTCGACAACCTTCTGGCCTACGCCGAGCGCCAGCCACCGCTCACGCCTGTCACGGAGACCGCATTCCGTAACTGGTGAAAACTACCGGGGGGTTGTAATTCGGGCACTTGACGTACGACCTCAAGTCTGAACACTCGAAGCCTTAGATGTCACTTTGGTGACACCTGATCGACATCAATGTCGATTAAGGGATGTTTAGGGGGTGGGACTTTATCCTCGGTTATCCGGTCAGCGCGTATTGATGATCCGGCGAATCGTGGAGTGGAGTGCATTTATGGTCGTTTTGCCGCGGATCCTGCAAGGTTCGGCCCTCGTGCTGGACACCGACGTACCGGTCTCCGGCATGTCGATGGGGGATTTCGTGACCGGCATGCTCCTGACCGCCCTGATCCCGGCCGCCATCTGGTGCGCGATCCTCAAGGTCGCCGACATCGCCTTCCGCTTCGAGCTCCCCTGGCAGACATTCGCGGGTGTCGCCGTGGTCATCGCCACGTTCCTGGGCGGCATCTATAGCTGCCTCGTCCGCAACGCCTGACGCGACCCGCCACACGCCTCAACACCACAGGTCTGCAACCTGAACCGCAGCCTCACCGGCGCGCGCGATGCTACACCGTCACCTCAGCCATCCCACGAGCACACGAGCCGCCGGCACGTCCGCCGCTGATCGCCCGGTCCCACCTGGCAACGCGTCGGCACGAACCGGCACGTCCGGCAGGAATAGGCCGAGATGCAGCCCCGATAGGCGCCACCCTTGGTGAACGAGCATTGCAGAACGGTCTGACAGTCGCGCTGCGGATCGGGCGGCTGCTGGGCCGACGCCGGCTGAGCAGCCAGTGACAAGAGCCCGGCCGCCACCATGGCGCCCAGGCCGGCCAATGCCACACGCCGAAACGGTCTCTGCCAGCCGCTGCGCGCCGCGCGCCCACCGCGCGCCTTCCCGCGAACCGGACACATGCGCATGACACCACCTCCCGCGACCATCTGGGCGTCCGCACAAACCGGAGCCGCACACCGTCGAGGGAACCGCAAAAACCCCGCGCACCACAACCCAGTTGGTGCACGCGATCGCGCATGAACGTTAACGTGTGCCACCGAGGGCACGCCCGCATCCCCGCGCGGACGCGGCCGCCCTGTGAGCGCAAACCCTCTAGTACACGCGCGCCTTGGGCTCGATGTAGCTGACCTCGTTCGTCATCGTGAACGTGTTCACCGCGCGATAGTCGAGGCGCACCGCCTGGGCTTCGATATCCGCCCAGGCCAGCGTGTGCTTCATCCACTTGGCGTCGTCGCGGTCGGGATAGTCCTCCCGCGCATGCGCCCCGCGGCTTTCAGTGCGATTGCGTGCGCCCGCGACCGTGACCGCCGCCTGCGCGATCAGGTTGTCGTACTCGAGGGTTTCGATCAGGTCGGAGTTCCAGACCAGCGAGCGGTCGGTGACGCGGATGTCGCGGCTCGCCTTCCAGACCTCGCTGATGAGCTTGACGCCTTCCTCGAGGATCGGGCCGTCGCGGAACACCGCGCAGTTGGTCTGCATCACGCGCTGCATGCTGCAGCCGCAGCGCCGACGTCGGCGTGCCGCCGTTGGCGTGCCGCAGACGATCGAGCCGCGCAAGCGCACGTTCAGCCGAATCCTTGGGCAGTGTCGGCATCGCCGTGCCCTTCTCGGTCGTCTCCGCTGCGCGCAGGCCGGCGGCACGGCCGAACACCACGAGGTCGATCAGCGAATTGGAGCCGAGTCGGTTGGCGCCGTGCACGGACACGGACGCCGCCTCGCCGATGGCCATCAGACCCGGCACGTAAGTGTTGGCGTCTCCGCCCTTCGCAGCCCGCACCTCGCCGTGGAAGTTCGTCGGAATGCCACCCATGTTGTAGTGCACCGTCGGAATGACGGGGATCGGCTGCCGACGCAGATCGACGCCGGCAAAGATCTTGGCGCTCTCCGTAATGCCCGGCAGGCGCTCGGCCAGGATCTTGGGATCGAGATGGTCGAGGTGCAGGAAGATATGGTCCTTGTCCTTGCCGACGCCGCGGCCCTCGCGGATCTCGATCGTCATCGAGCGGGACACGACGTCGCGCGAGGCGAGGTCCTTGGCGTGCGGCGCATACCGCTCCATGAACCGCTCGCCCTCCGAGTTCGTCAGATACCCGCCCTCGCCGCGCGAGCCCTCGGTGATCAACACGCCCGCGCCGTAGATGCCGGTCGGATGGAACTGGACGAACTCCATGTCCTGCAGCGGCAGGCCGGCGCGCAGCACCATCGCGTTGCCGTCGCCGGTGCAGGTGTGCGCCGACGTGCACGAGAAGTAGGCGCGCCCGTAACCGCCGGTCGCCAGCACGGTCTTGCGGGCATTGAAGCGGTGAATGGTGCCGTCATCGAGATTGAGCGCGATGATGCCGTGGCAGGCTCCGTCCTGGTCCATGATCAGGTCGAGCGCGAAATACTCGATGAAGAATTCCGCCGAGTGCCTGAGGCTCTGGCCGTAGAGCGTATGCAGCATGGCATGACCGGTGCGGTCGGCAGCCGCGCACGTGCGCTGCGCCGGCGGCCCCTCGCCGAACTCCGTGGTCATGCCGCCGAACGGACGCTGGTAGATCCGCCCGTCCTCGGTGCGGCTGAACGGCACGCCGTAGTGCTCGAGCTCGTAGACCGCTTCCGGCGCGTTGCGGCACAGGTACTCGATCGCGTCCTGGTCGCCGAGCCAGTCGGCGCCCTTCACGGTGTCGAACATGTGCCAGCGCCAGTCGTCGGCGCCCATGTTGCCGAGCGCCGCGGCAACACCACCCTGCGCCGCCACCGTGTGCGAGCGCGTGGGAAACACCTTGGTCACGCAGGCTGTCTTGAGTCCCGCCTCCGCGCATCCCAGCGTGGCGCGAAGCCCCGCACCGCCGGCGCCCACGACGACCACATCGTAGGTGTGATCGGTGATCGGATAGGCCTTGCCGTTGATCGCGGGTGCCGAGGCCCCGTTGCTGCCCTTGGTCGTCGCCGCCATCGTATTTACGCTCCGAAGCTCAGTTTCAACACCGCGAAAAGTCCGGCCGCACCGACGAGGATCGGAGAAGAAGGTGTTGAGCAGGAGAAGGGCGATCTTGGCGCCTTCGCTGTGAACGTAGTCCTCGATGATCATCTGCATGCCGAGCCGCATGTGCATCGCCATGGATACGAGGAACAGCGCCATCGGGATTGCCACCAGCGGGCTTGACAAGCATGCGGCGCACGACCACGTAGTCGGCGCCGACGATGGTCGCGACGACCCACAGCAGGTAAGCGACCAGCACAAGGTTGGCGACCGCGGTCACGCGCTGCATCCAGAAGTGATCGGCGCCTTCCTTGGCCGATCCCAGCCGCCGGACGTTCTTCAGCGGCGTGCGCATCTTACCGGTATGGTTCATGGCTCAGGCTCCCCCGCGCTGCGCGTAGACGAACACCCAGAACAGCACCGTCAGCCCCACCGACACCAGGATCGTCATCCACGACAATAGATTGACCGTGGGCAGATCGAGGCCGCGACCTGTATCCCAGATCAGATGCCGCACGCCGCCGACCAGATGATGGAAAAGTGCCCAGGTGAACCCGAGCAGCACCACCAGGCCCAGCGGCGACGTCACCCAGCCATTGACGAAGGCATAGTATTTTTCGCCTGAAGCCGCCCCGTAGAGCCACCACGTCAGGATCAGGGTGCCGAAGTAGAGGGCCATGCCCGTCAACCGGTGGACGATCGACATCACCATGTTGATGAGCGGCCGATACACCTGCAGATGCGGCGAGAGTGGGCGCTCCACCGTGCCTTTTCCTTCAATCCGAGCGTCAGCCATCCGTCTCTCCATGCCTCCGGACCCCGGCGCCTTTTAGCGCGCACCAGCCGGGCTCGCAATTCGCGTATCGACAGGTCAGGCAGGCAATTGTGCGCAAGAGCCGTGGACAGCGCCACGATCGGAGGCATGCGCCAACCTCAAGAGGGCCTACAGAGGACCTCCAGGGGACCGCCCCGGGCCCCCGTTGGTCGCTACGACAGGGCCGCCACGATAGCCCGGCCCAGGCTCGATCCGCTCTCGAAAGCGTGCTCGGCCAGCCGCCCCAGGCACCAGTCTCCGGCCACGCCGACGCGGTGCTCCGACGAGAAGATGCAGCTCTCACCCAGCTGCTGCTCGGCAAATCCATAGCGCCACAGGTGTGCCACCATATGGCTCGGCCGAACCGGCCTGAGGCCGACGACGTGGCTGACTTCAGCCCAAAGCTCCTCCGCCACCGTCTCCGGGTCGACGTCCTCGGTCTCCCGGCTCCAGGCCTGCGAGGCGTGCACGACGATCGATTCGCCGCGCGTGGCTCGACCCGGCTTGGTGTTGTTGCGCGCCACCCAGCGGATTACCTCCGACATGTCGGAGAACACGTCCTGCTCGGGAAAGGCCGGCTCGTCGAGCACCACCATCAGCGACCAGCACGGCGTCATGCGTACCCGCGACAGCGGCTCGGCCAGCGCATCCAGGCGGCCGAGCAGCACCTGCGCCTGCGGCGCCGGAACCGTGATCGCTACCGCATGGAAGGGCCCGATCGAGGTCTCGTCCTCGAACCAGATGTGCCAGCCGCGATCCGCCCATTGAATAGTATGCACCCGGCGGCTGGCGTGAATGCGCACGCTTTCGGCCAGCGGGCGGACCATCGAGGCCATGCCCGGCGTGCCCACGTACCACGGCAGGATCTGGCCCGCGCCCTCGCCGGCCGACGACCGCGGCAGCCACCGCGCGACGTAGCCGCTGTCCGCCAACTCCTTGAGATAATTCTGAAATTGCGTCGAGCGCGCGGTCACGTACTGCGCGCCGGGATCCAGCGATGCCATGCCCAGCCGCGTCGTCGCCAGCCGCCCGCCGATGATCCGGTCGGCTTCGAAGACCTCGACGTAGCAGCCGGCGCGACGCAGAACCCGCGCGCACGCGAGTCCCGCCAATCCCGCCCCGACGACAGCCGTTCGCTTGGTCACACCGCTTGTCTCCCGCATCGGTCACAGCGGTGACCGGCATGCGCAACGCTGCGCACGTCGCCCATTCCGGGCGCTAGCAACCCCTCGTCTCGACGGCAATCCGCCCGGGACTGCCGGAAGGTGGCCGTGTGAAGCCGATGCATCGCTGGCGCGCACTGTTGCGCACTCGCACTTCATCAAGCCACAAAACTGCCTAACAACTGATTGACCGGCATTTCAAAACAGCCTTGCCGATACGACAAAATCGCCGCATGCGCCGCAACGCGCGACCGGCCCGGCGGCATCGCCGGGCGCTGGGAACGTCGGGTTGTAGAGGTCGGCTTTCAGCGCGGCAGGACGAGCCACCAGTCCAGATCGAGGATCACCCCGTCCGCGTCGGCCTTGCCATCCTCGGCCTTCAGCGGGAAATCGCCGCACGGCCGGTTCTTGGTCGCCACCATACGCACGCGCAACCCGCCGATATCGTCGCGGCCGGCGATGTCCGCGCGCTCCAGCACCTGCGACCACGCATAGATCGTGTCTCCGGCGAACGCCGGCGCGACATGGCGGCCGCCGTTGATCGCCGCGACATGGAACGCGTTGGCCAGGCCGTTGAACGACAGCGCCCGCGCCATCGAGATCACCACGCCGCCGTAGATCAGCCGGCGCTTGAACCGACCCTGGCTCTCGGTGTGTTGATTGAAGTGCACTTTGGCCGTGTTCTGATAAAGCCGCGTCGCCATCTGCTGCTCGGCTTCCTCCAGCGTCACGCCGTCGACATGGTCGATGCGTTCGCCCGGCGCATAGTCCCCCCACAGGTGCCGCGCGCCCGAAAGCGTCGTGTCGTAGGCCGCCCGCGCGAGCCTGGGCACCGCACCGCCGAGCGCGTCGGCCGCCACGCTGGCAGCAGGCTTCGGCACGAACGCCTCCGGCGCCACCGCTCCCGCATCGCGCTTCCTGACCATCACCCAGCGCACGTAGTCGAGCACCACCACGCCGTCCTGGTTGCGGCCGGTCGAGCGCACGTAGACGACGCCGGATTCCCTGTTGGAATTCTCCCTGAGCCCGATCACCTGCGATGTCGCCGATAGCGTGTCGCCCGCGAACACCGGGGCCAGGAACCGGCAGTCCGCATAGCCCAGATTGGCGATCGCGTTGAGCGAGATGTCCGCGACCGTCTTTCCGAACACGGTGTGGAACACCAGGAGATCGTCGAGCGGCTGGCGCGGATAGCCGATGGCGCGCGCGAAGGCCTCCGAGGACTGCACGGCGAACCGGCTGCCATAGAGGCTCTGGTAGAGCGCCTGGTCGCCGGCCGTCAGCGTGCGCGGCGTGGCATGCGGCATGACCTGCCCGACGCGGAAGTCCTCGAAGAAATTGCCCGGGTTGGTCTTGGCGCTCACGACGACGCCTCCAGCGCCGCGATCGCTTCGGCGATCGCCACCGTGCGCCGCGCGATCTCAGCGTGCAGGATCTCGACCATGCGGCCCTTGTAGGTGATGGCACCCTTACCCTTGTTCTGCGGCTCCGCGAACGCCGCAATGATGCCGCGAGCATCTTCCACATCCGCCTCGCTCGGCCGGAACACCCCGTTTGCCGTCGCGATCTGATCGGGATGGATCAGCGTCTTGCCGTCCATGCCGAGCATCCGCCCGTGCCGGCATTCCCGCTCAAAACCGTCCGCATCCCGGAAATTGTTGTAGACGCCGTCGAGCACGTCGAGACCATAGGCGCGCGCCGCCGTCACCGCCGCCGACAGCCAGTAGAGCGCCGCGGTCCGGTCGCCGTCGAGCTCCGCCCGCGTCTCCTTGACGAGGTCATTGGTGCCCATCACGAGGCAGGCGAGCCGCGAGCCGCGCCGGCCGCCGACCGCCGCGATCGCGCGCGCATCGAGAATGGCGAGCGGCGTCTCCATCATGATCCACAGCCGCGTCCTCTCCGGCGCCCCCGCCATCAGCGCTTCAGCCCGTTCCACGTCGGCGGACGAGGCGACCTTCGTCACCAGCACCGCATCCGGCCCTGCCGCCGCCGCTGCCTTCACGTCGGCCTCGCCCCACGGCGTGTCGAGCCCATTCGCCCGGATCACAAGCTCGCGCCGGCCGTAGCCACCCGCCTTCACCGCCGCCGTCACCTGTTCGCGCGCGCTGTCCTTTGCCTCCGGCGCCACCGCATCCTCCAGGTCGAGAACGAGGCCGTCCGCCGGCAAGGATTTCGCTTTCTCGAGCGCCCGGGCATTCGACCCCGGCATATAGAGGACGCTGCGGCGCGGGCGGACGTGCATGGGATGAAACTCCCTCATCTGGAATGGCGGTGGATCTTCGCCGCGGACCCTAGTCGAAGCACAATAGCGCGCCAACCCTGCGGCAACCGCGACATTCGGACGAGGCGCATCCACTCGACGTCCCGCACCGACCACGGCACCACCCCGCCCCCCTGCCCTGACGACTGACCACTGGCCATTGACCAGACACCAGCGCCGGCGCCCCGCCCCGCCCGCAAAGCCATCGATCACGATGGCTTCATCGATCGGATCTGCCCCAGCCTCGCCCTACGCGTGCCCGCATTCTCCGCCATCAAGCTGGCGGGGGCCGGGGCCGGCCACGACGACGCCAACGCCTTCGACCGCAACGTCGTCATCGGCCCGCACCCCGGCGACGCAAACGTCTCTTTCTGCAACGGCTCTTCCGGTCACGGCCGCATCACGCCGCCCCCACCCGTGCCGAGCTTGGGCCGAGCTTGGGCCGAACCCGTGTCGCGCCGTCGCCGAGCGCGTCATTGACGGCCGCGTCGTGACGCTCGATCTTGCACACTGCGGCGACGACCGGCTGCGGCGCAACGCCCCCGTCGTCGCGCTGAACATCATCTGACCGACCCGAAACGGACGACGCACCGCATGGCCGTGATCCTCGCCATCTCCTCGCAGGTCGTCCGCGGCCACGTCGGCTTGAGCGCCGTCGTCCCCGCGCTCCAGGCGCTCGGCCACGAAGTGTGGCCGCTGCCGACGATCCTGTTGTCGAACCACCCCGGCCACGACCGCTGCGCGGGCACGCGCCTCAAGGCGACCGCGCTGGAGGCGATGCTCGACGCGCTGGAGGAGAACGGCTGGCTGGCCAACGTCGACGCCGTCCTCTCCGGCTATCTGCCGACCGCCGATCACGTCACTCTCGTCGCCGACATCCTCGCGCGTATGCGGGCCAACCGCACCGTGCACTACCTGTGCGATCCGATCCTCGGCGACGATCCCAAGGGCGTCTACATCGACCCCGCCGCCGCCGCCGCCATCCGCGACACGCTGGTGCCGCTGGCCGACATCCTGACGCCCAACCGCTTCGAACTCGCCTGGCTCTGCGGGCACCCCGTGACGTCGGCGCCCGAAGCAGTCACCGCCGCCCGGATGCTGCCATCGCGCGCGGTGATCGCGACATCGGTGCCGCTACCCGGCGACCATCTCGGCAACCTTCTCGTCGCCGACGGCCGCGCCGCCATCGCCAGCGTCGCGGAGGAGGCGCACGTCCCGCATGGCACCGGCGACCTGATGTCGGGGCTGCTGCTCGGCCACGCGATGGCGGGGCTCGCGCTCGACGCGGCGATGGCGCGCGCGGTGGCCGGCGTGGACGCCGCCATCGGCGCCAGCGTGGGTCGCGACGAACTCGACCTCACGACCTGCGCGGCGGCGATCGTGGCGGCGCCTGCGGTGGGGTTGCTGGCGGCTTGAGGACGCGTGGCGGCGGCGGTGATCGCTGCGCGAGCGGGGCTCCCGCCCCGCGCCCCGGTCGGAGGGACACCCTCCGCCCCCCCCGTCTTTTTATGAGTAGAGTGGGACGGGCTGCGGGCGAGGCTGGGGACACCCACCATTTTCCGCCCCACCGCCGTGGTCGCAGGCGCGCGCTTGCCCAGGAAAGTGGTGGGTGTCCCCAACCAGAGTCACACGACGTTGAAGTCGTCGGTGGACAGGGTGAGGCCCGCCTTGATGGTCGCGAATTGCTGGGCGACGGCGCTGCCGGTGCCGTCGGCGTCGTAATAAAGCGCGCCGGTGGCTGTGTCGTGGAGGATGCGCGCGGTAGACGATGCGGCGACGGCGCTGCCCGACTGGAAGGCTGAAGCGGCGAGCCCCCCCGGCGTGAGCGCGCCAAACACCGCGTGATCGAGCACGATCGTATCCTCGCCGGCCGCGAAGTCGCGCACGCGGTCGATGTTATCGGGCCCAAGCGCGGTGTCGAACACGAACCGGTCGACGCCGGCGCCGCCCCACAACTGGTCGGCGCCGCCCTTCCCGGCGAGCGTGTCGTCGCCGTCCTTGCCGGACAGCGTGTTGCCGGCGCGGTTGCCGGTCAGCGTGTTGTCGAGCGCGTTACCGTCGCCGAACGTGGCGCGCGTGCCAGTCAATTCCAGATGCTCGAGGTTGTCGCCGAGCGTCCACGACACGAAGCTGCGCACGGTATCGGCACCAGCGCCGGCCGCCTCGACGATCACGTCGTCGCGCTGATCGACGACATAGGTGTCATCGCCCGCTCCACCCGTCATCGAGTCGACGCCCGCGCCACCGCCGAGCAGGTCGTTGCCATCGCCGCCGTAGAGCTTGTCGTTGCCGCCGCCGCCGTAAAGCTCGTCGTTGCCCGCACCGCCCCAGAGAATGTCGTTGCTGATCGTCTCGGGGATGGTGCCGGGAGATCGCGGCGCGTCGCCGAACAGATGATCGTCACCGGCGCCGCCGATCAGCACGTCGTCGAAACCCGAGCCGGAGAAAATGTCCTTCGTATCGCCGCCCGTCAGCCGCACGCCGCTCTCGACGTCGTCCGCGATGACCGTGCCCGTCGTGACACCCGACCACTTCCCACTGAAGTCGATCGCACCGCCCGCACCCGACAAAATGGCGCTGATGTTGCCGTCCTCGCTGGATATCGTCTTGAAGGACTTCAGTTGTTCGACACTTGCAATGAACGTTGTGCCATCGGACTGCAGTTCCTCGATGCCGGCGATGTCCAGTTGGTAGAGTTCCAGGGTCAAATTGGTGAGCATATCCCAGCCGGTGCCGCCGCGGAGCACGGCACCCGTGCCACCGCCCGCCGAGATGAAGATGTCGTCGCCCGCGCCACCGAAAATGCTGTCGCTTCCTTCGTACTCGGCACCGAAGAAGATCGTATCGTTGCCATCGCCACCATAGATGATCGATCCGCCGAAGCCCACCGTCCGGATCGTGTCGTCGCCCGCGCCCGCGACGATCGTGTCGTTGCCCACGCCGCCATGAATCGAGTCGTCGCCCGCGCCGCCGATGAGCCGGTTATTGCCGAAATTGTCCTCGATGGTGTCGTTGCCGTCGCCGCCATTCAGGGTATCGTCCCCGCCGCCGCCGATGAGGGTGTCGTGGCCATCCGTGCCGAACATCTGGTCGTCGCCGTCGCCACCTTCGAGATCGTCGTCACCCGATCCGCCGTTGAGCATGTCATCACCTTCATTGCCGTAGAGGTTATCGTTGCCCGCACCGCCCAACAGGGTGTCGTTGCCCCAAACACCATCAAGGGTGTCGTTGCCTTCCCCACCGTCGAGCACGTCATGACCGATTGGGCCGAGCACCAGATCCCCGCTGAGGGAATCACCATTGATGCGATCGTCCCCGGCCCCGCCAAGGAGCGTGTCGTCGAATTGCGAACCGGAAACCAGCTCATTACGGGACAGGCCGCTGTGCAGGACGCCGCCGAATTGACCTGCCCCCCACTTTTCGGGCCAGGGAATATTTGAGAGTCTGCCTCCGAATCGGAGAGCAGCATGCGCAAGAGCAGGTTCACGGAAGAGCAGCAGGTGGCGATCGTGCGGGAGTGCGATCGTGATGCGCCCGAGGTCGTTGCGAAGCGGCACAAGATCTCGGCGCAGACGATCTACATCTGGAAGAAGAAGTTCGGCGCATTCGACGCCAACGAAGTGCGCCGCCTCAAGCAGCTTGAGATCGAGAACGCGCGGCTGAAGAAGATTGTCGCCGAACGCGACCTCGAGATCGAGGTGATGAAGGAGATCGCCGCAAAAAATGGTGAGCGTCGCGGCCCGCCGCAGTGGCGTTGCGTTTGCGGAGGGCCGGGGCCTTTCGCAACGGCGGGCAACGGCGCTTTTGAAGACCGCGCGCAGCTCTCTCAAGTACGAGAGCAAGAAGGCGGCGGCAGACGCTCCGTTGATCGAGCGGATGACGGCTCTGGCTGGGCAATATTCGCGTTTCGGCTATCGGCGCATCCAGGTCTATCTCGAACGCGAGGGCTTCGTCATGAATGACAAGCGCATGCACCGCTTGTGGCGCACGGCGAAGCTGCAGCTTCCGAAGAAGCGGCCACGAAAGCGCGTCCGTGGTACAGAGCGCGATGTTCCAGAAAGACCCGTCGTTGCGAACCAAGTGTGGTCCTACGACTTCGTGTTCGACCATGCCGCGAACGGCCAACAGCTCAAATGCCTGACCGTGGTCGACGAGGGCACGAGCGAAGGCCTGGCGATCGACGTGGCGGGTTCGATCCGCTCACGTCGCGTGATCGAGGTGCTCGCGCGCCTCGTCGCCGTGCGTGGTCCGCCGAAGGTGCTCCGGTCCGACAACGGGCCGGAGTTCGTCTCTCGCGCGCTCCTGAAATGGATAGCGGACGCCGGCATCAAGAGTGCGCTGATCGAGCCTGGCAAGCCCTGGCAGAACGGCACGTGCGAGAGCTTCAACGGCAAGTTCCGCGACGAGTGCCTGAGCGTAGAGTGGTTCCGCAGTCGAGACGAGGCTCGCGTGCTGATCGAGCAATGGCGTCGACACTACAACGAGGATCGTCCGCATCAGGGGCTCGGCAACCTGACGCCGGCGGCCTACGCGACGAAGATCACGGCGGGCGAGATCGAACCTCGCAGGCGCCGACGCACGCGGCCCGTACCGGGCCGGTCTGCTGCGTGTGTTGCGCACTCCGCAGACCGGCCCGTTGCTCCATCGGAGGCTGTGGTGCAAAGTGCCTATACCGGTGCCCATCGTGGGGCCGGATCACCGGCAGATTCAAATAACCGGTGGTCCGAGGAACGGGGGCAGGTCAGGGCGGCCGCAGGTGCCACGACGCACTGGACCATGGGTCGAGAAGTCGAGGCGCGCGGCAGGGCCGCATGCCAATCCACTGTGCAAAGCGAGGCCCGACGCCCCGCTCCTCTTCCACTGGCCAGTCCCCCACGACGATGGCTCGCCTTGTATCTCCCCTGCAGAAAAATGGGGACGGTTCCTTTTTGCCCAGGAATTAAACCCTGACGCTGCGCAGAAGGCGCAAAATGGAACCGTCCCCATTTTTCCCCCATTTTTCCCGTCCCATTTTTCCGTCCCCATTTTTCGGGCTGCCACCCGCGACGCGCTGCGCAACACTGCGAACATGGAATCGTCCCGGATTTGCCTGACCGACTGGATCGCCGGCGTCGACGGCTGCCGCGGCGGCTGGCTCGTCGTCGCGCGAACGCTCGGCGATCCAGCGACCGCGAGATCGCGCATCGTGGCGTCTTTTGCTGAGATCCTCGCGCTGCCCGAAGCCCCGCGCATCGTCGCCATCGACATGCCGATCGGTCTGCCCGAGCGCGCACGCCTGGGCGGCCGCCTCTGCGACGTCGCCGCGCGCGCCAACCTCGGCGGCCGGCAATCTGCGATCTTCGCGGTGCCCGCGCGCGCCGCCGTCATGCAGGACGCGTATCACGACGCCTGCGCCGCCGCGCTCGAACACTCCGATCCCCCGCGCAAGGTGTCGAAGCAGTGCTTCAACCTGTTCCCGAAAATCCGCGAGATCGATGCGTTGATGACGCCCGCGCTGCAGCGCCGGGTCTACGAGGTCCATCCCGAGGTCGCGTTCTGGGCCATGAACGCAGAGGCGCCGCTGACCGAGCCCAAGAAGGTGAAGTCGCAACCTTATGCGCCGGGCCTCGCGCTGCGGCGCGGCTTGCTCGCACGCGCGGGCTACGACCCGGATTTCCTTTCGACACTGCCCGACCACCGCCGCAGTGTCGCCGGCCCCGACGATCTGCTCGACGCCGCCGCCGCATCCTGGACCGCCGCCCGCATCGCCGCAGGCACCGCGCGCTGCTTTCCCGCCGAACCACCCCGCGACGCGCGCGGCCTCGCCATGGCGATTTGGGGCTGATCGGGTGGCGAACCCGGCGCACCCAGACGCCCGCGCCAAGAACAACCAAAAGTATGCTTAATGCAATATTTACTATTTTAAGTTGAAATCGAGATTGTCGGACACCGGACCAGCAGGGTTGCGAATCCGGCCCGAGCCGCCCCACGCCCCACGCGCGGGATCGGCCTGTCACTGTCAGGAGTATTGTCATGCGTTTCCTGGTCACGTCGCCCGCAGGGCGAGCGAGGAGCCAACCACCCGGGCTGGCCTCTCTCCCAAGCGATCCCGCAGCCCTTCGCTTGTCCTGCGGCGCCGCGGCGTTGTTGGCCGGCCTCACGGTCGCAACGCCCGCAGCCCGCGCCCAATTCGTCTGCCAAGATGCCTTGTCCGGCACCGCAGCCGGCGCCCTCGCCGCGCCCCTGTCCACCGCATGCGGCGCCGGCGCGGCGGCCAGCGCGAATGGCACCACGGCCTTCGGCGAACAGTCGATGGCAACGGCACCGAACGCCGCCGCACTCGGGCTCCTCTCGCTGTCGAGTGGCGACAACAGCACCGCCATCGGCGCCTCCGCCCAGGCCGAGGCCGGCAACGCCACAGCCGTCGGCGCTTCGGCCGGCGCTCGCTCGGGCAATGCCACCGCCGTCGGCGCCGCGACCACCGCCGACGGCACCAACACGACGGCCATCGGCACGGCCGCGATTGCCCAGCAGACCAACGCCACCGCCGTCGGCGCGTCCGCATCCGCGCTCGGCATCAACGCCACAGCCCTCGGCTACACCGCCCAGGCCCAGGCGACCAACACCGTCGCACTGGGTCGCGGCGCACGCGCGACCCAGGACAGCGGCACAGCAACCGGCGCCGGCGCTCGCGCGGAGGGCGTGCAAGCCACCGCAAACGGCGCCAGCGCCATGGCGACCGCCACCGCCTCGACCGCCTTCGGCTACGCCACCGAGGCCACGGCCGTCGACACGATCGCGCTCGGCGCCAACGCTCAGGCGACGGCGGTCCAGGCCACCGCGCTCGGCGCCAATGCTCAGGCCGGGCACGTCAATGCCCTCGCCCTCGGCGCTGGCACGGCCACGACCCGCGACAACCAGATCGTCCTGGGCACCACGGCCTCGTCGCTGACCGCAGCCGGCGTCACGTCGGCGGCAAGCCTCACCGCGCAATCCGGCGCGCTGCAGGCGCAGGTCGACGGCAACAGCGCCAGCATCACGGCCTTGGATGGCCGCGTCGGCCTCAACGAGGCGGCGATCACGGGCCTGGACGGGCGGGTTTCGACCAACGAGGCCAGTATCGCCGACATCGACAATCGCGTGACCACCAACACGACCGAGATCACCACGCTCGGCGGGCGCGTCACGACCGTCGAGGGGCGGGTTTCGACCAACGAAACCAACATCGCCAACATCGACAATCGCGTGACCAACAACACCACCAACATCACCAACAACACGACCCGCATCGACGGCATCGACACCCGCCTCGGCACCGTCGAGACCACCGTCACCTCGGTCCAGCACCAGGTCGCCAACTTCGACGGCCGCATCGATCAGGCCGAACGCCAGTCGGCCAAGGCGCTGTCGGGCGTTGCCGTGGCGATGGCGACCGGCGATCCCGTGCTGGCACCGGGCGACCTCTTCGGCATGCGCGTCAACTGGGGCAACTACGAAGGTCACCACGCCTTCGGCCTGAGCGGCATCGCCGTCCTCGACCGCAACGTCTTCGGCAACGGCACGACGATGGCGGTCTCCGGCGGTCTCGGCGTCTCGACCACAGACCAGAACGTCGGCGGCCGCGTCGGACTGCAGTTCACGTGGCGCTGAGCGAGATGGCAACGCGCGAGGAGTTCCCGAAAATGCAACGCATTTCGCATTGGTTCGCCGATCGCCCCTGGCTTACGCTCGCCGCGCTCGCCGCTGGCGTGACCGGCGTCCTCGTCCCCGAGTTGGCACGCGCCGATGCCGTGCGCGCCAGCCCGCGCCCCGCCTCGGGGCTCGAACGCGAGGCCGCCCGCCAGGCCGCCTCTCCCACCCCCGCCATGAGCGCGGAGCTGATCCACGACCTGATCCGCACCACGCTGCTGTCACTCGACGACGCCAACCGCAGCGGCAATTACAGCGTGCTGCGCGATCTGGCCGACCCCGGCTTCCAGGCCAATCACACCGCCGCGGATCTGGCGGTGATCTTCGCCGACTTCCGTAGGAAAGGCCTCGTCCTGTCGTCGGCCGCACTGTTGACGCCGCAGCTCTCCGCAGACCCCACACTCGACAAGACCAACACGCTGCGGCTCAAGGGCTACCTGCCCACCGCGCCGTTGCGTCTGGTCTACGATCTCAAGTATCGGCCGCTGGCTGGCTCATGGCGACTGAGCGGCATCGCCATCACCACCGAAGCGGCAAAAACGACGACGACGAGCGCCATCGACACGAGCACCGCCTCTCACGGCTGGACGGCCCGCACACAGACGGCCCGGCACGGCACGCGACCACGTTGAAACGATCGGCCTAGTGTTCCGTCTCAGACATTTGCCTCCCCTTGCGGCGCGCTTTCGAGCAAGTGTCTGAGACGCAAGGATCACTAGCAAGTCAATGATGCTCGTGTTGCTTTTGGCATCTGACGCTTGCTTGCACACCTAGCCGCAAAGAGGGGACCAAGCGTCAGATGCGCAACACGAGTGCCACCCCATTCA
>CAVONB010000003.1:0-163231 GCA_963697205.1 uncultured Alphaproteobacteria bacterium
TGTTCGTCCTGATCCTGCGCCAGTGCTCCTCGGGGAAAGCGTAATAGCCGAAGGTCTCCGCGATCGAGGCTTCGACGAGTTCGGCTGCCCGCGTGAGCCGTTGCTCGCGCAGCTTGGCGACCACTTGGCCCGCCTTGTCGCGCGCCGCGTGCACGTCTTCCGCCGCATGGATCGCCTTCAGCATCGCTGCCACCTCGCGCATCTTCGGGCGCGGCACGTGGCTGAAAACGTTGCGGTAGAAATGAACCACGCATCTTTGCCAGCCGGCATCGGGGAAGAACTCCGCCGCGCTTTCGGCAAGCCCGATGCAAGCGTCCGACACGATCAGGCGCACGCCCTTCAGGCCGCGCTCTTTCAGGTGCTTCAGGAAGCCAGACCAGCCGGCCTTGTCCTCCTTCGCGCCCTCCACGATGCCCAGGATCTCACGATAGCCCTCGGCGTTGACGGCAATCGCCACCAGCAGCGAGACATTGCGAACCTCGCCCGCCCAGGTGCGCTTCATCACGATGCCGTCGAGATAGACGTAGGGATGCTCGCCCTCGATCGGCCGGTTCCGCCAGGCATCGATCGTCGCGTAGATCTTCTTGTTGAGGTCGCTGACCGTCGATGGCGAGACACGCGTGCCCCACAGCGCCTCCGTGATGTCCTCCACGCGCCGCACCGACACGCCCGCCAGGTACATCTCGATCAGCGCCTCCTCCACAGACGCTTCCCGCCGCTGGTAGCGCTCGATGATCGCCGTCTCGAACGTCTGGCGCCGCAGCTTCGGCACCTTCAGCGTCACCTCGCCGGCCTTGGTCTGGAGCTTGCGCTCGTAGTGGCCGGCTCGCGTGTCGCGGCGCGCCTCGGTCCGCTCGTAACGCTGCGCGTTGCACAGCCGGTCCGCCTCGGCGTCCAGGAGCGAGTTCAACGTCTCCTCGACCGTGCCGCGAACGACCCGGTCCAGATGTCCTTTGATCCGCTCGTCATCGATCCGGATCACGTTGTTGAGCGGTCCCGGAATTGGCGTATCCTCGATCGTCATGGTGGCTTCCTTCTCTGGCTCTTCGGGTTGACTTCGCAATCACCAGAAAAGCCCGAGTTCGGGCCGCCAGCCTTCAATCAATTGTGCGAAAGATACCGTACGTCATCGGCATCCGTGCCCCCTCGACGTGGAGCCCCAACGAGTTCATATTCGCCGAAGCCTGTCAGCAGGCGAGAAGTTCAACGGCCTAAGGGGAGAGGCATGCACCCTGACCCTCAGTCGGCAGCGGCGAGTGTCAGGTGATTACTGTTCTTGTACACCCATCACGAACAAAAGAGGTTAATTCGCTATGTAAAAACGGCATTTGTGATCTCAGTAAACTCTCTAGCAATCCAATCCTCAGACGAGCGACGCCGCACAGATTCCATAATCTCCAAAGCATGCATCCAAGTAGGCGTCCCAAAGCTCCCACGTACTTCAAGCAAAAATCGCTCGACCTCATCGATCTCAGTGCTCGGAACGTAATAAGGGTAATCATCACCTAGATAATAAGAATTATCCCCTACGTTACGCTCGCAAATTATGATAGCGCCGCACTTTGCCGCAACAAATCCTTTGGTGAAAGGTTTGAATCCATCTATATTTCGTGCTTGGCGTAGGGCGAAATGAGCATTGTATTGAGCAAGAAGGTTAATCCAGCGTGTATTTTGAACTGTGGTGTCGATCGGATTGTAATCTACGATGTTATCGAGCTGGTTAGTTCCCATTGTGTTACCTAGCAAACCAAAGTATCCTATTCTAGCTCGGTCGTTTGGAAGAGAAAATCTACCGATTCTAGTATCTGCATGGTGGGTCAATAAGAACACAGGAGGACCGCTAGAGCTTTCGCATAAATGCCTGTACGCTCCTAGGGAGGCGGCGACAATGAAGTCAAAGAGGGGGATCTTTTCGGGGGCGATCTTTCCATCAACAGGATCTGCTGCAATAGCTACATTTTTCCGTCGTAGTTTGATTAAGTCACTACAGTTGAGGCGATCGATCATTTGCTTCGAGACAATCACAAGGCTATTTTTGGGGTTCTGTAGAGAGCTTGCGGTTTCGACTTGAATGAAGTTTCCCAACCGGGATTGCAAAATATCCGCAAGCTGAAAAACGCGCATTGCGGCGCTGCCATAATTTTTTGCTTCCTCATCATACAAAAAAACAATTCGCGGTTTGCTCATCATCGTTTTTGGAGTGTCAACGCTATAGCGCCGCGCCGCTGTCCGGCTGCTCCAAATATTATTTTGCGCCGTACCAAGAGCTCCGGGAAGTACTTTGGGTCTTTTCCTTCGCCCGTGCACCAAATGATATAAACTAATCCGATCGCACTTCGAGAATTTTCTGATTTCACACCACCAAGCCTCCATCAACTTCCTTACGGCAAGGGAATCATGTCGGCGCCAATGAAAGAGGTGTCGTATAGGCCGGCAGCGCGCGGAGTGCCAGAGGCAAGGTAATTCATCATCTGCTCACAAATAATGTCTGGCCGATCGTGCTGCTGCAGTATCATCTGCTCAGCTTCTGCGCCTATATCGGAACGCTCAGGGTGCCGCCACATTACAATATCGTGATGAGCCAACCATCGCCCGATCATCGCTTCCAGGCGCCCCATTAAGAGAGTGTTGGGGTCGATGTAAAGAGAAGCTTCTCGATCAGGAAAAAGCTCATGGGCAAGTATCTTGAAATAGAGAGACGACAGATCCTTATCCTCGAAGGGCGGCGGATGCCGCATTGTTATCCAGCCACGAGCCGCTATGTCTTGATCGGTAAAGCAAATAAAATTTAAATTTTGATGCTCAGTCAGAATCGGATGGAGGCATTGGTTCGGTTCGAAAAGGGCCGTGTATACTACCACTTTTTCCGCAATTGCTTGGTATTTTATTGGCTCTGCTATTGGCCCTTGGCGAGACGGCTTTGATTTGCTAGTGAGAGACTTTGGAAAATCAATTCGCCCGATTTTCTCGTGATAGTCAGCAAGCGCTCGGAAATTTTTCAGTGAAGCTGCGAACCCTTGCTCCCTGGCAATTAAGATTGCCTCTGTGGCGAGATAAGCGATTGGGTGAAGTTGAGTGCGTCCTTTTTCCCGCAAGAACTTGAGCGCAGCACTATTGGATGAAAGAAGATGGTTATCCAATGTTCTCCGCCAGTCCTCCATTGCCAGTTCTTCGTTCATTTTGAAATTCTGCGGATCCGATAGCTCGGTCCAGTGAGAGAAAAGTTGTCGTGGCGTTCCTCTTTTCTTGAATACAATACGCCGAAATGGAGCCCGAACCTGACCACCTGCTTTATCTTGCATAAGGAGGCGCCGCAACCACCGCCTGGGACTGCCCTCGCGATGGAAGGCACACCTCAGCGCGCCTCTTTTGAATAAATTACTACTGGAGACTATTTCCGCAGTCCTCTTTGGGTCGTTCGGTTCTTTCCCGTCGCTAAACGGTAGCCGGTACTCAGAATATGGTAGAAAGCCTCGATAGTAGCGAAGGGGGCGCCGGTATCCAGCCCTAGGCCAATGATGAAAAGATGATTGCTGGATATCCTGCTCCAGCGAAAAAATTTGGCGCGCTTCGGAAGCGGCCAGTGCTACCGGGAGACTCAGCTGGTCGCGCCGCGAGTATCGCAAAACAAGTGAGTGCCAGAGCTCCATGACCTCTATGCACCTTGGATCGTTGTGCCGTCGCGCAATCAAGCCTCCCCAAAAGGGTTTCTGCTGAAACAGCTCTAAATTGTGTCTGCGGATTGTAGAATGTAGTTCCGCAATGACAGTGGGAGTATCGAGCTGCTGCTGTTGCACGGCCTCAAACTCTTCAGTCAGACTGCTGCGAAATGAGTGTCGAAAACAGCCGAAGAAAATCTCCCGATCGGGCACCATTTTGTTCCAAATCTCGGTGGCAGATTTTGTTAATACTACTGAAGGATCGATATAGATGGATGCATCATAGCCGCTCAGCCACCGATGGGCACGGATCTTCTGCTCTCGAGAGCTGCGCGGTAGATCATCCGGGAGCATCGGAGCCACGCGTAGAATTTGCCAGTTCCGAGCCTCAAGATCATTTTGGTCGGTAAAGCATATATGATCCACGCCTTCCGCAGGAACAAATGGCGGCAGGCTATAGCCATCACCAAAAATTACAGTGTACACAACAATATTTTCAATCATTGCGTGCCTTCTGGCAAAAAGATTAATCGACCAACTCGTGCTCCTTGTGGGTCGATGACGCTATAACGCCCCTGGTGATTACCCCATCATCTCCGGTGGCCCTCTGACGAGTACAATTGATCTGTAAGGTTGAAGCGCAGTCCTCACAGCGGCGGGAGCCAATCGCTCGATATTCTTGTCCAGGTCGAAGCGGCGGTTGAAGCGCCACTCGTAGGCGGCGAGGTAGCGATCGGTGTGTTGGACATCGAATCTGCGGCAGGTGCCGATGATCGCGCTCTTGAGATTGCCCAGCCCGGTGTTGACCCAGTGAAGCAGCGCATGCTTGGGGCGGCCGCCGCCGGTGACGATCGGCACGTGCCGCATGCCCGCCTCGGCGAGCCCAAGGAAGCAGCCGAGACCGTCACTGACAACCCAGCTGCCGGCGTACGATGTTGGCCGTCGGCGTAGTCGCGGATGGCCTCCTTCGTGAAGCCCACGACGCGCCGCACGTGCGTGTAGACAGGCTTGCCGTCACGCGTCGCGACGGCCACGACGAAAGGGATCTTGTTCTCCGCTCCACGTCCTGCTTTCCGGGCTTTTCCGGTGCTTCGCCGCCGAGATAGGCATCGTCGATCTGCACGTCGCCGGCGAGCTTGTAGATCGAGTTGCGCTGGCGCATGACCTCCATCAGCTTCTGCTTGATGAGCCACGCCGTGTCCCACTTCACGTCCGAGCTGACGCGCCAGCTCCAGGCTCGCAGATGTCGTTCTTGGCGGTGGTGATGAGATGCATCGCGAGGAACCACTTGGTCAGCGGCGTCTTCGACTTGTGGAAGATCGTGCCCGACTTCGCCGACGTCTGCACGCGACAGGCCGAGCACTGGAAGATGCGCCGCGTCGTGCGAATAGCTGTGCTGCGTGCCGCCGCAGTCGGGGCACACGAAGCCCGTCCGGCCAGCGCATCCTGACGAGCGCGGCGTGGCACTGCTCCTCCGTCCCGTACCGCTCGTTGAACTCCGCCATGCTCAGTCCCTTCTGGAACTGCACCCGATTGCGCGCCATCATGACCTCCCGCTCGAACGACGAACGACGTCATATCAGCGGTTTGTGGCGATCAGAGGAGCAGTCTGGGTAATCAGGTGGCGAGAAGTTCAACAGCCTGCTCGGCTCGGAATTGAAAGCTCCGGGTTGGGCGCTACTGATTCACTGTAGCCCTCAACGTTCGTCTCATCCACTTAATTGGTCGTGACCGTGACCGTCGCTCTCGAGCTTTCTGCAGCTCTATCTCCGCCAATCGAAGAGAGGCGCCCCTACTCATCAAAGTACCTACCGCAGCGAAATAGTCGACCGTCATCATTTTAGCAGTTTCATTGCATTGCCAAAGTGAAACTAGCTGCTGAAGACCCGGAGGGATGCTAGCCCCCCAGAACAATACGCCTAAACCCTTTTCGTGAGTGAAAGTCAGAGAGGGTCTAGTGTCACAAAGTTCACTCCATAGCCTATGTACACCAAAGCCTCGCTCAAGAACTGCTGTATCATGAAAGAGTACGATCGCGGAAGCGGACAATTTGGGAAGCCAACTCTCAAAATCTTCCTTCACGTCTTCATCGTAGTGTCGACCATCTATGTGCAGAAGATCTACGCCTGCCATCCGCAATTGATGCTAACGCCTCATTAAATGTCATTCTCATAAGCTTACTAAAGTGCTCGTACTTTTTATTCTCAGCAACGACGTCATTGTAGACGTCGTCTCCGTAGAATTCAGAATGCTCATCGCCGCGCCAAGTGTCGACGGCAATGCTTTTACAATCGATGCCTTCCGTCAGAATGGTTTCGCACATTGCAAAGTACGAATAGGCGTGATGCGTGCCCAATTCTACAATGCTATTAGGCTTCGCTTTCCGCACAAGCCATTTCGCAAAGGGGCCGTGCTCAAGCCACGCTGTCTCAGAGAGGGGGCAAAGGTCGGTTCATCAACTTTCGAATTTATGAACTGCAATTCCGATTCTCCCTTTGATCTGCCAATGCTGCGGGAAATTTGGCTCTGCTCTTCAGAAAGGATTTCAGCGTCAGCGACGTCATAACCTGCACTGGCGATGAGTTTTCGCCAGTCGGTGAAGTCTGAGCCCGTCGGATTTTCGGTTAGCACCTGGGTTTTTAGAAATGGAAAGCCGATGCGTAGCAAGTGTTTCCAGTGCTCGATTGTGGGATTGACGTCACTGCCGCTGGGCACCTTAAATACCGCTTCACAGATTAGTCCAGAATACCGCAGTTTGCGGGTAAGCGTTGCTTCGTAGGCCCGTATGACCGCGCTCTTTGTGGGGAGGGACCGAACATTTTTCCAGAATGTTCGCAATGCTGGATGCCGCATTGCTCCAGCTTTAAACAAGATGAAATAGCTCTGAAGATGCTCCCGGATTTGACGGCTCTCAGTGAGGCCGAGTACATCGGCACTCGACGCTTCGATCTGCTCGACAAGAGTGCCTAGTGGGCTCAGCGGACCGATGAGGCTGTCGTTGGCGAGCAGAAGCCAATCTGCTTCCCAAAGCGTCGGGTTGTTTCGCAGCGCAGCTGCCCAGAGTGCGAAGTCGTAACCTTCGTTGGCGCGGATCGAATAGGCATCGGCGCAGTCCCCGCCCGGGTCCGGAGCGGATTGCCGACCGGGAGAAATCACACCTAGAGCGTAGACGGTAAAACCGACAGCTTTCAGTGCGCGCATGTAGCATCGAGCTGGCTCCGAAAAGCCCTGGTCCATTGCCATTCCGACGAATAAACAGACCCGTCGACCGCGTACTTCTCCAACCGGCCGCACCGTTCTCCAAAAGGCTTCTCCAACATCGCGCCCCGCCTTCCAGGGCTCATCAGTCTCAACCTCCTTCACTTTGAAACCAGCGGCCATTACGAGGCTCGGGAGGGAATATTCTAGAGCGAGACGATGGTGCTCGTTGTTGTACGCCAGCTCAGCACCGGATAGGTTCAAGTCGCGAACTGCGTCGAGCGCTTTTGGTCGAATCCAGTAGGATCTTCCTGAGTAATAAGTTAGGCCCTTTCCGATTTTTAGCCCTAAACGGTGGCGGAGATCACATATTTCTTCATATAGGCGACTGTTCATCGCCAGAAAAGTGGCGTATTCTTTGGTCGCTGCTGGTGCAATTAAACCGATGTCGGGGTCCGCCTCAAGATGATGCAGCGCCGACAGAATGTGTCGGGGTGTTGATGCAAGGGCAGACAAGGCTGCGTGCGCCATAACGAAATTTGCGAAATCGTCGACGCTCATCGGCCTCGACGAGGGGGCGTAGATCTTTAAGATTGCTTGAAACCGATCGAGCGCTCCTTCGTAAAGTAGTTGATACAAAGCCTCTGCTTCGTTGCATGCCAGAACAGTAATCGCGTTCTTGCTTATTGCTCGCGCCTTAATTTCAATTTCTGGAAATATGGTGGGCGACGCCAGGACTAACGCCGCTCCCGCTTCAATGCATAAGAACTCTATGACTGGTTCAAGAAGAATCCAGGCGTTAGGTTGTTCGATATATATAACAACGGCGACGGGCCAATTCGATAGTTTCGGCATCTCCAATCTTGCACCCTGCTCCTCGGTGCGCTCGATCGGTACCTCAAGCGCCGATCCATTGGGCGTGAGATTGGCCAGGGCTGTGAGATAATTGCGACGATGAGCCGTGCGAGAGACGTAGGCTCAATCGGCCGTCAACGCTCTCAAGTCGGAAAACTTTTGCAAGTAAGCGCGACCGTCTGACGTGCCGCAGTCTAAAATGGAGACTTTTGCGCGGGATTAGATGCACGCGTTCAATATCACTTGATCGGTACAGCAGTTTTCCTGCTGAGTGGGCCTTTATCCGGAACTGAGCCCAACGACAAGCGGGGATCGCAATTACCGTTGCGTGGATTCTCGCTGTTGCACAATGCAAGTGGTACCACCGTCACGTGTGGAGCTAACGTGAAATCCAGTATTGCGTCGGTGCCGTGTGCAAGCTGAATTTGCCTGTCAAATTCCTGTCGTCGCATCGATCAGCGCATCACTGATATTCTAGGTTTTAGATTGTAATTACGATTGTGGACGTCGACGAGCATGCGAGGATTGGTGGAATTGGTCAAGCCTGAACCTACGGGCTTGTGCTGAGACGGTATTCACCTGACAGTTGAGGTCACGGCGGCGACCGTCAGGGTCGCGAAGCCGTGGCCCTGCCGCTGCCGGTTGAGGTTAGATGGTGTTGCTGCATAGGTAAGTTTATCAACATTGACGACATCGATCCCGTGGTCGCGCACCAAATGCCGCACGACTGCCGATCCGATGAAACCGGATCCGCCCGTTACGAGGATCTTCATTGCGTTTCCCGTAATTTGGGCATGCCTCCGGTAAGATCTGCAGCTGTGAAGTTCAGAGCCTGAAGCAATTACCGTCTTCGCTCTCCATGCTTCCTGGTGGCCTCGTTCAAATTTACGCCGCTGGAACGGCTTTAGGTGCAGCCGAGTTGCATCCACATTTCTGCTTCTACTTCTGCGCTCGCGCCAGCCGAGCGCCGAACACCGCCGCGAGGAGATGCCAGGGAAGTCATCACCCTATGCGCAATCTGCACCGCCTTTGGGCTCAGGCTCCGCAGTTGCCGGCCAAGAAAGACGCGATCAGACCCGTCTACGGTGAGGGGATTTAGGAGCGCCATCACACGATGAGAAAAGGCGTAGGACCGCGGCGACGCCGCCCCGCCTTGAGCGACATTTTGGGCCAGAAGTGCTCTGAGATTACGGAAGGCACGATGATCGTGCTCTTCGAGGGTGCCAGATCCAATCAGAGCATCCAGACACTCGATCAGACCTATGCTGTTTGCTTTCCAACTGGCCCGCTGCGCGCGGCGGGGCCCGGTAAGGTTGTTGCACTGGTTCTTGTCGTGCATGCGGTGATACGTGCTGGCCTCTGGCACGTAGTCGATGCCATCGGCGAACGAGGCTAGCGTTGCGATCACCCAATCATAGGGCCGCTGTAAGGCGAACATCGCCGGATCGATGGCATTCCGTCGTACGAGCAGGGCGTGACCGGAGACCGAGTTCTTGAACAGGAACTTCACATTGCGATGACCCGATACCGTCGTGGACAGGTGATCAAGGAGGGTGCCGCCAAGTGGCGCACCCTGATCATCGATGAGGTGTGAGGATCCATAGACCGCCGTGCGTCCATCAATGGCCGAGACGAGGCGCGCCAGCTTGTCCTCGTGCCAAACATCGTCCTGATCAGCAAAGGAGATGAGATCGCCTCTTGCGCGCTGGAAGGCGGTGACGAGGGCTGCCTTCTGGCCGCGATTGAGGGCATGCGCGATCAACCCGATCCGCGGATCGGCGTCTGCATAGTCCTGCAGAATGCGACGAGAGCCGTCGGCAGATCCATCATCCACGATCCAAAGTTCGAAATCGGCAAATGATTGGGTCAGGATCGAATTGATTTGGGCTTTGAGGAAGCGCTCGCCGTTGTAGACCGTCATCAAGATCGTCACGGCGGGTCGGCCGACGCGCGGTTCAGCGATCGTCTCAGTATGTGTCCGCCGGATTGGCAGAACAGTGTGCGTCGAGCGAACCGGCTTTTTCGGCTGGCCGACGGCATAGCCGACGGCTTGGCCCATGAGCTTCGCCGCGTCGTAGCGACGACCACCAAGAAGACGCACGAGCGCCTTGCCCGCTTGTCTAGCGGCGAGTGCGGCAGGCCGGATATTTTCTCCGTACTTGGCACAGAATGCGGACCGGGAGGCGGCGTAAGCGCGGTACTTGGCATACTGCTGTCGCGCATTAAGGCGCGCTCCGTTCCCGGCGTCATGGACCACGACGCTGTCATGCACAGCGTAGAGCCTGCCGTAGGTCTCCTTCAGGCGACGGCTAAGGTCCTCATCTTCGAAGTACAAGAACAGCTGCTCGTCGAAGCCGCTCATGGCCTGGAAGGTCGAGGCGCGCAAGAACAGGGCTGCGCCCGACAGTTTGTCCAGTTCGACGTCGAGAGCTTGGGCGGGCCGATTTGCCAAATCCCCAGCTCTCACAAGCACGGGGTTAAAGGCGCCAGCTTCCGGGTGGCGCTTAGAGGCCCGCAGGAGCGCTTCGATGGCTCCTGGCGTCAGCAATGCATCAGGGTTCAGAAACAGAAGATAACGCCGGCTCGCCGCCGCTGCGGCAGCGTTGCAGGCAGCCGAAAAGCCGCCGTTATCAGCATTCGCGATCACAATATGAGCGTGCCGGCGCGCAATCCCTACGCTCTCATCGGCGCTCGCGTTGTCGACGACGATGGTCTCGCACTCTGCCGGGATCGACAGCAGACAGCGCTCAAGAATGTGGGCGCTGTTGAACGTTACGATGATGACGGATACGGCTGCTGGGGTAAGTCCATGGCGATCATCATCGACCGCAACGCGACTGGATCCGTTGATGCCGCCGCAAATCTTGGCAGCCTTCTTTGCACAATGGCCGGCAGCGTAGTCCACCGACCGAACGCCAAGCCGAGTTGCCGTCTTAAACTGGACAACGCTCATGAACGAACCCCGCACTCAGACCCAGGAAGATACTCTTAACCAAAATCCGCAAGATATCCACAAGATACGCACCCCGAGGATCGCGTCAATTGATTTGCTCGCCCGGCGGCCCAACGGCTGCCGATTGCTGTGGCGAGCAGGTCACAAGGCTGAAGCGGGGGAGTTGCGTCCCCTGATCGCTTTGTCACGCGGTTCTGTTGAGGCCCGCCGCAGGGCGCGCGGAGCTAAGATAGGGGAACGAAGAGCATCCTGTGGGCGACCGCCCAAAGCGGCGTCGGCTTGGGGGCGCTGCCGTGGCCGGCCCCTGCGCTTGGTTGCCGACCGCTTGCTCAACGTTGCCTGTGCCATGCTGAGGTTTGGCACAACCTTCAGGCCCCGAATTGACGACGGCGCAAGCTTCTTGTTATGCGGCGGGGCGTCGCCCCGTCGGTACGGAGCGTCGGGCAGCCTGTCGAAAACAATTTTTGTAATCTTTTCAAGGCAGAGCTCTCGACTCTTTCCACTGGGCGGGGGGGGGGGGGGGCGCTATTGCCGAATTCGCCGGGGCCGCTACGTCGCGCAGTGGTGCTGCAACCTTTCTGCTGGGCGGTCAAGGGCATTGACGATTCGGCGATCGTCGTTTCCCGGGGCGGCATCCGCCACGAGCTGCTGGAGGAACCAAAGGAGCCCCTCTGTCGACAGGCGCAAGGCTTCATCTGCCAGAAGTTGTTGATACAATTAATAGGGCATTGTTTAACCCTGTGACCTGTGAAACGCACCCAAACGGCGGGCCTGCCATTCTGCGAAACGAACCCAATTTCTAGCGCCGTGGGCGGTTCACTCAACGGCGGAGCAGCCTCCGGCGTCTGACTTGCGTGCACGGCAGAGCGCTCATTGCCCCCTCAGGATACTCAGAAGGCGTGCGCTCGGGTGCCCATCTATTGGCAAGCCGTTGGCGCGCTGGAAGGCGCGGATCGCAGCGCGCGTCTGCCGGCCGAGCACGGCGTCGACGCCGCCGGTGTCGTGGCCAAGGGCGAGAAGGCGTTCCTGCAGCTCGCGACGTTCCTCGCGTCCCAAGCCGCGATCCTCGAGTGGCCAGGATGCGGCGAGCGGCGGCGCGCCGCGCAGTGCATCGGCGAGCAGGCCGACCGACAGCGCGTAAGAGGTCGATGCGTTGTAGCGCAGGATGGCGCGATGATTTGCGCCGACAAGCAGTGCGGGACCTTGCGCGCCGGCCGGCAGCAACAACCTGAAAAGCTCGGCCGATTGCGGCCACGCGCGTCCGGCCGGTCGGGTCAGACCGATGAGCTGCCAGGCTTCGAGCGGCAATGTTGCGGAGGGATCGGCGTGATCGAAATCGAAGCCCGCGGGTAGCGTCATCTCGATCGTCCAGGGTGCGCCGGACTGCCAGCCCGATCGCCTGAGGTAGTTGGCCGCGGACGCCAGCGCGTCGGCCGGGCTCCGCCAGATGTCGCGACGGTTGTCGCCGTCGAAGTCGACGGCATGACGGCGGTAGGTCGATGGCATGAATTGCGTCAGGCCCATGGCGCCCGCCCACGATCCGCTCATCGCTTCGGGCGCGATGTCGCCGGATGACACGATGGCGAGTGCTGCGATCAACTCGCGGCGCCAGAACGCAGCGCGGCGTGGGTCGGCGTAGGCGAGCGTGGCGAGGGCTGCGAGGACATTGTGGCCACCGGTGGTGGCGCCGTAGTTGGTCTCGATTCCCCAGATGGCGAGCAGGACGTGGCGATCGACGCCGGTGCGTGACTCGACGGCGGCGAGCGTGTCGCCATGGGCGGTAAGGGCGGCACGGCCAGCGGCGATGCGTGCCGGCGAGACGAGTGCGCGGACATAGGCGCCGGTCGAGCGCGTATGCTCGGGCTGAGCGCTGATCCTCGGCAGGATTTCGGGGCGCCAGGCGAGATAGGGAAGCGCGCGCTGCCAAGCTGCCCGGCTGACGCCTTGCTTCAAGGCTTCAGGGCGCAGGGCTTCGACAAATGCGGCGAAGCCGGAGTCATGGCTCAAGGCAGGATCGGTCGCGTCGGAACGCGCCGTCGCCGTGCCCGACGCCGCGAGCAGGTGTGCGAGCGCGACGGCCGTCACCAGGGCGAACGCGATGCCGCGACGGCGCCCGCGGGTGTCGCGAAGCTCTGTCAGGATGCCGGGAGGCGTCGTCGGCATTGCCATTGCGTCGGCCTCATCATGTCATCGCCCGGACGGGCGGGCGCGCCGCATCGCGCCGAGCAGGTCCGTCGTCGGCCAGCAGTCCACCTTGACCTTGTTGGCGGTCTGCCAGGCGCCGATCTCGGCGCGCGTGGCGCTGCCGATCTTGCCGTCGATCTTGTCGATGCGCGCGTGGCCGGCCTGCTGGAGGTGCTGCTGGACGGCTTCGATGTCGCGGGTGGCGAGCTGGCGCGGGTCCGACCAGCGTGTGAGGAAATCGTCGCCGCCGCCGATGCGGTCACCGAGGTTGCCGACGAAGGTGGCGTAGAGGTCGGACATGTTATAGCGGCGGAAGGTCTTGTAGTTCTCGGTGACGAGGAATGCGGGCCCGAAGGCGCCTGCCGGCTGCATCAGATAGGCCTCGACGTCGAGGTGCTGTGGCGCGAAGGCCTTGCCGTCGCGGCGCTTGAAGCCGAGCTTTGCCCAGGCAGCAAGGCTGCGCGCCTGCCAGGGGCCTTCGAGTGCGCACTGTGCGGGGAGCGGGCTCGTCACCTCGAAGCCCCACGGCAGGCCGGTGACCCAGCCTTTCGCCTTCAGCTGGCGCGCCGCGGAGGCGAGCGCGTCGGGCACCGAGCCGGCGAGGTCGACCTTGCCGTCGCCGTCCATGTCGACGCCGTGCTGGATGATCTCGCTGGGCAGGAACTGGGTGAGGCCCATGGCGCCGGCCCATGACGCGCGCATCGCCTGGCGCGGCACGCCGTCCTGCAGCAACTTGAGCGCGAGTACGAACTCGTTGAGGAAAAGCTCCTTGCGCCGACCAGTGTAGGCCTGCGTCGCCAGCACCTGGATGCCGTCGTGGGGCAGCTTGTAGGCGCCGAAGGCGGTCTCGCGGCCCCAGATCGCGAGCAGGGGATTGCGATCGACACCGATCTCGCGCTCGATGCGGGTGAGGACGGCCTTGTGGCGTTCGGAGAGCGTGCGTCCGGTCTGGGCCAGTCGGGAGAGCGTTTTAGCGTTCAGGTAATCCTGCGGGGGGCGGACGAACTCGGCCTGGCCGGGAGCGGGCGTCTTGCGACCGGGAATGACGAGGTCGGGCAAAGAGAGATCGGGCTTCAGATCGCGCGTGATGGTGTCGAACGTGGCGCGCGTGACGCCGGCCTTCTGGGCTTGGGGCCAGATGGCATCGAGGAAGGTGCGGAACGGGTCGGCGGCGGATGCGCTATGGGCGAAGGTCGCCAGCAGTAGGGCCACGGCTGCGCGTGTAATTGGCCGGAGGTGCTCAAGTGCGAATTTGGGCGCATGGCGGGTTGCGAGATCGGGCGCGCGCTGAGGCGCGCCGCGCCACGCGCAATCGCCCAGGCTGCTGGCGATGCGCCGTAGCCGCGTGTTCGCTTCGGCCCATACCGGGCGCGTCGCAGTTGTCTGGCCCGCCAACGTCCCGCTCCTCCTGCCCAGCCAGCCCGGCTGGGCCCGCGTCTGCGAATTGTCTCCGTCCAGGCCGAACTATGCGGACATAATCGGCGAGAATGCGACGGCGGCAGATGAGCGACGGCGGGTTGAGGGATCAGGCCGAGGCGCGCTTCTCGTCGAGCTGCTTTTCCCAGGCGAGCGCACGGGCGACGATCTCGTCGAGATCGTCGTGGGCGGGCGACCAGCCGAGCGTGCGGCGGATCTTGTCGGAGGCGGCGACGATGGCGGCGGGATCGCCCGGCCGGCGGCCGGAAATCTTGACTGGGAAGTCGCGTCCGGAGGCGCGCTTTACGGCATCGATCACTTGATGCACGGAATAGCCCTTCGAATAGCCGCAGTTGAAGGTGTCGGTTGCGCCGCCCGCGCGCAGGTAGCTCAGCGCGGCGGCGTGCGCGCGCGCCAGATCGGTGACGTGGATGTAGTCGCGCACGCAGGTGCCGTCCTCGGTGGGGTAGTCGGTGCCGAACACTTCCATGGAGGGGCGCTTGCCCAATGCGGTCTCGCACGCGACCTTGATGAGGTGCGTGGCCTTGGGCGTGGCCTGGCCGGCGCGGCCCTGCGGATCGGCGCCTGCAACGTTGAAATAGCGCAGGATGACGGTCTTCAACCCGTGGGCGGCCGAGGTGTCGCGCAGCATGACCTCGGTCATCAGCTTGGACCAGCCGTAGGGCGACATGGGATTGAGGGGGGCGTCCTCGGCGACTGGGACCTTTTCGGGATTGCCGTAGACGGCGGCGGTCGAAGAAAAGATGAAATGCTCGACGCCGCTGTTTACCGCGATTTCAATCAGACCCGCGCGATTTCACAGTGTTGTTGTGGTAGTACGCCAACGGATTGGCGACCGATTCCGGGACGACGATCGAGCCGGCGAAATGAATGATGGACTTGACCTTGTGCTGGCGCACGGTGAGCGTGACCAGAGGTTCGTCGCCGATATCGCCGACAACCAGCTTGGCCGCCTTCGGCACGGCCCAGCGGAAGCCCGTGGAAAGGTTGTCCAGGACGACGACCTGCTCACCGGCATCCAGCAAGTCCAACACCATATGGCTGCCGATGTAGCCGGCGCCGCCTGTCACGAGAATGGTCATCGCTGTGCCTCAGTTGTGCCTTGACGCTCCATCGGACGAAATCGGACGCATCAACGTGCCCGGAACTTTGCCGATGCAACTCCAGTTCGCCCTTGCGAAGGATTGCCAGCGTGTCGATTGGCCCGGCTCATGCAGCGCGGTCAACCATCGATTTGCTGCGTTCTATCGTCTGATCATGCCGGCTTTCGGGCTGCCAGATTCGTGCCAGTCCACCGTCGTCTGAACTTACCGCCCCCTCGGAGTGCCCTCGATGTCTGCTCAACGCAAAAGAATTCGCAAGGCCGTCTTTCCGGTGGCGGGTCTGGGAACCCGGTTTCTGCCGGCGACCAAGGCCATGCCGAAGGAAATGCTGACCGTCGTCGACCGGCCGGTGATCCAGCATGTCGTGGACGAGGCGCGCGCGGCGGGCATTGAGCATCTGGTGTTCGTGACGGGTCGCAACAAAGGGGTGATCGAGGATCATTTCGACAGCCAGTTCGAGCTGGAGCGGACACTGGCCGAGCGCGGCAAGAAGAGCGAGCTGGAGCTTCTGAGCCGCGACCTGCCGGAGGCGGGGCAGACGAGCTTCACGCGCCAGCAGGCGCCGCTCGGGCTCGGCCACGCCGTCTGGTGCGCGCGCGACATCATCGGCGACGAGCCGTTCGCGCTGTTGCTGCCGGACATGCTGCATCATGGCTCGCCGCCGTGTCTGGCGGAGATGATCGCGGCCTACGAGCAGCACGGCGGCAACCATATCGCGGTCTCGCCCGTCCCGGAGGACCAGACCCATCTCTACGGCATCGTGGGCGTCGAGGACCGCAACGCCAAGGTGTCGCCGATCACCGGCATGGTCGAGAAGCCCGCGCGCGGTACCGCGCCCTCCAATCTGCACATCACGGGGCGCTACATCCTGCAGCCGGAGATCTTCGGCCTGCTGTCGACGCAGCAGCGGGGCGCGGGCGGGGAGATCCAGCTGACCGATTCCATGATCCGCTTGGCCGACGAATTGAAGCAGCCGTTCCACGCGGTTCGTTTCGACGGGCGTATCTACGATTGCGGGTCGAAGATCGGCTTCCTGACGGCCAACATCGCCTACGCCCTGGCGCGTGACGATCTGGCCCCCGGGCTTAAAGCGGAACTGAAGCGCCTGCTGTAAAGGCCAACGCCCGCCCGGGCTGGCAATCACCACAACGTCGTCTATATTTTCAGTGAACCTTGTTCGGTAGTGGTGGCGCCGCCCGTCGCATTCGACACGGCGGCGGTTGGCGTGGTTGGTCTGGGAGGTGCGTATGTCGGCGTCTGGGATGGCGGACGGGAGACGTCGGTCGGGCGAGCGGTCGGCGGCGCAATGGGCGCGCAACGCCGTCTTCCGCCCTCTCGCCGTGCTGGCGGCCGGGGCGCTGCTTGCGACGGCCGCACAGGCGCAATCGAGCAGCATCGAAGGCACCTGGCGGGGTAGCGGCTATGTCTCCTACGCCTCGGGCGACAAGGAGCGCGTGACCTGCCGCGCGACGTACACCCGGATTTCCGGAGATGCCTACACGCTGAATGCGACGTGTGCCTCGCCGTCGGGCAGCGTTTCGCAGTCGGCCACCGTCTTGGACCGGGGTGGCGGGACCTATCGCGGCGACATCTTCAACGTGCAGTACAACACCTACGGCTCGATCGTCGTGGAGGTCAGCGGTAACAGCCAGCGCGTGACGCTGAGGGGCGAGGCCGGCTCGGGGGTCTTTACGCTGACGCGCCGGTGAGTCCGGGACACACTGCACCGGTATCCCCAATTGGTGGGCTGACGTCGCGAATAAACAGCGTCCAAAGCTCATCAGCCCACATCTGCTTCGGGTCGCCTCGTGCTTAGAGGCTGAATACGAAGACCTTTTCCAGTGCATTTGCCGTCACGTTTGATTGGCGCACACGCGCATGAATGCGCGTGTGCAGGTGTTTCCGTGCGCGTCTCACATCTGCGGGTTGTTAGTTGCCTCCGGCCGACTCATCGCAAGCGCGGAACAGTTGTTTCGTAACAAATGTTGAAAATCGCGGGGGCGATCGAATGAAACTCACGAGCAAAGTGCTTGCACTTGCGCTGTTGGCGGCCGTCGGTGCCGCTCCGGCTGCGCAGGCCCAGTCGAAGTGGACCGGCTTCAGCATCGGCGTCGGTGTCGGTGCGGGCGCCATCAACCACGACCTGACGATCGGTCCGGGACCGGCGCTGCAGCCGGGACTGTTCAACTTCAATTTCGACGGCATCGGCGGCGAGGGATTCCTCGGCACGGTCGGCGTCGCTGCGGACATGCAGGTTCATCCCAGCATCGTAATGGGCATGTTCTTCGACTACGACTTCGCGGACCTGGAAACGGATCTGGGTCTGTCGATCCCGCCGTTCGGCAACCTGAACGTGACCGGCAAGGTGAAGCTCGAGAACCAGTGGACGATCGGTGCGCGCGCGGGCTTCCTCGCGACGCCTGATACCCTCTGGTACGGCCTCGTCGGCTATACGCAGGCCGACGTCTCGGATCTGACGCTCAGCGCGACCGGGCCGCTCACGGGCTCACTCGCCATCGGCGTGCCGAGCATGAGCGGGTATGTCGTGGGCGGTGGCGTGGAGACGAACATCGCGCCGAACTGGTCGCTGAAGGCGGAGTACCGCTTCACGCAGCTCGACGCAGAGCGCCTCAACCTTCCGTTCGGCCTCAATACCTTCATCAACGCGGAGCTCGAGCCGTCGATCCACACCGGCCGCGTGTCGGTCAACTACAAGTTCAACTGGGATCACATGCGGCGATCGGAGCCGATGAAGTAAGGGTTCCAGGGCGATTTCACAGCTCGAACGATGGCGGCGGGCGTCGAGTGCGTCCGCCGCTATCGTTTTTTCCGGCGGGCTCGGTTCAGCGCTTTCTCAGCGGCTTGCTCTCGACGAGCGCGAGGCAAAGCATGCCGGCGAAGGCGCTGAGCGCGGCCAGGGCGTAGATGGACGCAAAGACTGCGCCGTCGAGCGCGGGCAGGGTGGGGCCGGCGGCGGCGGCGCCGCGCGCGCCGATCGTGACACCGATCTGGGCATGTGCAGCGGCGGCACCGAGCATGGCGATGCCGAGTGCGCTGCCGAGCGATCGGGAAAACTGGAGCACGCCGGTTGCCGCACCGAGATCCTTGAGCTCGACGGCGTTTTGTACGGATACGGTCGTGACGGGGAAGTTGGCGCCGAGGCCGGTGCCGATGAGGAGCAGCAAGTACTCGATATGGGTCAATGAGAGGTCGCCGGCCGAAAACGCCAAGCCGAACAGGCCCGCGGCTCCGGCGGCGATCCCGAGGACGGCGGTCAGGACGTAGCGTTTGACGTGCAACATCAGTCTGCCGACGATGAGCGAGCCCAGCACGGCGCCCGCCATGAACGGGATCAGGGCGAAGCCGGCCAGGGATGGCGTCAGCCGGTGCACGAGTTGCAGGTAGATCGGCAGGTAGACCGTCAACCCGGTGTAGGCGCCCATGACGAAGAAGGCGGCGAGCGTGGTGGCGGCCACGGTCCGGTTGGCCAGCACGCCGGGCGGGATCAGCGGCTCTTGCGCGCGGGCGAGCCGCAGCGCGAAGAGGCCGGACAGGACGACGGCGGCGGCGAGCATGGCAAGCGACTGCGGCGAGGTCCAGCCGGTGTGCGGGCCGCTCCAGGTCAGGGTCAGCATGATGGTCACGGTGGTGGCGACGGCCAGCACGGAGCCGACGATGTCGAGGCTGTGCTCGCGGCGCTGCCAGGCGAGGCGCTGCAGGGGACGGTTACAGATCGCGAGCGCGAGGACCCCCAAGGGCAGGTTGGCGAGAAAGATCAGCCGCCAGTGTAGATGCTCGGCGATGGCGCCGCCCATGACCGGGCCGGCGATGCTGGCGACGGCCCAGGCGCCGGAGATGTAGGCGGCGTAGCGGCCGCGCTCGGCGGGCGGCACGACGTCGCCGATGACGGTCATGGCGAGGACCAGCAGGCCGCCGCCGCCGAGGCCCTGGATGGCGCGCCCGGCGACAAGGGTCAGGATGTCTGGGGCGGCGGAGGAGACGACGGAGCCGAACAGGAAGGCGCCGATCGCCACGAACAGGGCAAAGCGGCGGCCACGCAGGTCGGAGAACTTGCCGTAGAGCGTGGTGACGGCCGTGGCGGTGACGAAATAGGCCGACACGACCCACGACAGGAACGTCGTGTCGCCGAGGTCGGCGCCGATGATGGCAACGGCGGGCGCGACGCTGGCCTGGTCGACGGCGGCCAGAAGCATCGCCATCAGGACGCCGACGATCAGGCGGACACGCTGGCGCTCGGTCGCAGCCGGTCGTGTCTCGTCCTGCGACACGTTGACTTCCATGCCTGCCTCATTGCCGGAGGGTCGCGCTCCGGGAGCACCGGTGCGTCGGGAGGGACACTCGGTGGCTGGTGGCGGCGGGTCAAGGGGCGGCATGTCATGGCTGGATTGCGTGGCTCCGCCGCGGCCGGCGGCGGTTTGTCCGCTTCGGTCCACAGGAGTGCGACTGGCCGGGAAGGCGTGACCTGGGCTAGATTGGCCGAGGTGCGCAAGCGTCAGAGGGGGGCGGCTTTGCGCGTCGTGCGACGTGGGCGGCAGCTATCGGCTGGCCGCGCCGCGTGCGTCGTGCGCTCCCAGGGGGACTTGATGACCACCAACATTTTGTGCCGCTGCATCGCGGTGTTGCTCGGTGCAATCTGGATGCTGGCCGGTAGCGCGGGGCGTCCCGCGTTCGGCCAGGAAAAGGCGGTCGCCGCGCAAGGGCCACCGCTGAGCGTTGCCGTATTTGTCGGATCGCGCACCGATGTCTGTCACGATCGCGGAGACGTCGCGGCCATCATGCGGCTGGCGACGGCCGAGCAGGACCGGATCAACCGCACGGGCGGTATCCATGGTCGCCCGCTTGCGCTGAAGTTCCTCGACGATCGCCGCGAGGAAGCGCCGATGATCGCCAACGTGGCCACGGCGCTGGCCGATCCACAGCTTCTCGCCATGATCGGCCTGTCCAGCTCCAACCGGGCGGAAGCGGTGTTCAAGGCGCATGGGCCGGCCATCGGCCGAAGCGACGTGCCGTTCCTGTCCGACATTTCGGTCAACAAGATCTTTGCCGCCTATCCCAACGTGTTCACGACGCGGTCCTCGCAGGAAGAAGAGCGGGTGCCGGTGACGGTGAGCTTCCTGAAGAGCCTGGGCTTCGAGCGGCCGGCCTTCCTTGGGCTGCAGGGCTCGGTCTTCTCGACCGCGCTGGGCGACGGACTGCAGGCGGCGCTGGGGGCGGGCGCGGTGGTCTCCGACAACCGGCTGGCGGTCAAGGACAACAAGCTCGACGCGGCGGCCGTCAATGCCGCGGTCGAAGACCTCAAGGTCAAGGGCGCCGACGTGGTCGTGGTCAGCATCGGCACGACGCGCACCGGCGCCGTCATGAAAGCGATGCGGGCGGCCGGGGCGACGCCGGCGATCTTCATGTCCGGGCGCATCGACGGGCTGCCCGAGGACGTCGCCTTCAGCTGGCCGAACGCGATCTATCAGCTTGCCTGGGATCGGCTGCCGGAGCTGGACAACGACCGCGTGCGCCAGCGCATCGCCCAGGATGCGCCGGAAGACTGGGTTTTCGAAGGCCGCAAGATCGCTGCGGCGCCGGGCTGGGCCACGGGCGAGTGCAAGGAGCGGACGGATACCGGGGTGCCCGATCCGCTGACCAGCGACAACATGCGCGCGATCGGCATCGGCGCGCAGTTTGCCGACATGGTGGGCCTGATCGCAGCTGCCGGGCGCAGCGCTGAGCGCAACGCCAACCTGCAGGTCCTGCGCACGCGCATCAGACAGCAACTGACCACGAGCTATGCGGCGGGACGCGGCGCCTACAAGGGCCGCTTCGAGAACTGGTCGTTCGATCCCAAGTCGCGGGCCGCGGCGCGCACGCCGTTCGTCGTGATCCTGCCGCAAGGGCTGCGGCGCACGCAACTCGCGCCGGTGCAGTTCGTGCGCCTGCGCGACGGTAGCCTGAAGGAGATCGACACGCTTTACACCGACGTCGACCTGATCAAGGCGCATCGCATCGACGACAACGAGAAGACGTTCTTCGCCGAATTCTACCTTTCGATGCGCAACAACCCGGGCGCTGACATCTCGCGGATCGACTTCGCCAACGCCTATCTGGATCCGCGCACCAACGGGCGCCAGATCACGGTGGAGGCGGTGCACGACGGCAAGCCGAGCGCGGCCTATCCCAACGACATGAAGATCTACAAGGTGTCGGGTCGCTTCATTTTCGAGCCGGAATTGTCGAACTTTCCCTTCGACACGCAGCGGTTTTCGATCGACCTGCAACCCAAGCGCAGCGATGCGTCGTTCATCGTGCAGCCGCCGCCGCCGGAGTTGCGCGACACGCAGTTCGTGACCGACGGCTGGGAGCCCAAGTCACAGTATGTCGGCTACGACGAGGACTTCGTATCGGTAATCGACGCCTACACGCACGTCCCCAGCGTCGTGCCGTTCTACAAGGCGAGCTACGCCTGGACGATGAAGCGGCAGACGACCGACTACTATCTGCGCGTGGTGGTGCCGCTCGCGTTCATCCTGATCGTGGCCTACCTGTCGATCTTCATCCCGCTGTCGCACTTCGAGGCGATCGTGACGATCCAGGTGACCGCGCTTCTTTCGGCCGTTGCGCTCTATCTGTCGCTGCCCAAGCTCGATTCGGATACCGCGACGCTGTCGGACCGGCTGTTCGTGTTCGACTACATGATGGTGAGTGTGATGATCGCGATCTCGATCGTGCTGGTGAACCGGCGGGTCGCGGGGCGGACGTGGCTGAGGCGGGCGCTGCTCGCGCTGCACGTGTTCGGTATCCCGGTGCTGATCGCGGCGATGGGTTTTTATATCTTCGGCAAGCATATGGCCCAGCTCTGAGGGGTGGCACCGGGGTTGCGGGCTGGCAGGACGAGGGATGGCGGGGCGCCAGCGGCCAATGTGGCGGCTGACGGGGCGCAGTCGCGCCCGACGGGGCGGCGCGTGCTGTCAGCGACACTCGTCGGGGTTGACCGGGACGCGCGGGGGCGCTTGTCTGGCGCACCGCCTGTCGAACCTATGTGACCTCGAAGAGCCTCGCACCATGAGCCGTATCCCGGATTTCAGCACGATCGAACTTGCCTCGGCTGGGGCGGGAGGGGGCGCCGCCGCGGTGGGCGGGACGACAGGTGGGGAGGCGTGGCAGACGCCGGAGGGGATCGCAGTCAAGCCGGTCTACTCGGCGCGGGACACGGCCGGGCTCGATTTCCTCGACGGCTATCCGGGCATCGCGCCTTATCTGCGCGGGCCCTATCCGACGATGTACGTCACCCAGCCGTGGACGATCCGCCAGTACGCGGGCTTCTCGACGGCGGAGGAGAGCAATGCGTTCTACCGGCGCAACATCGCAGCCGGGCAGAAGGGCTTGTCGGTCGCCTTCGACCTCGCCACGCACCGCGGCTACGACAGCGATCATGCGCGCGTGAAGGGCGACGTCGGCATGGCCGGGGTTGCGATCGATTCCATCTTCGACATGCGCACGCTGTTCGAGGGCATCGACCTTGGCCAGATGTCGGTGTCGATGACCATGAACGGCGCGGTGCTGCCGGTGCTGGCGCTGTTTATCGTGGCGGGCGAAGAGCAGGGCGTCGCACCCGCGACAAGCTTTCGGGGACCATCCAGAACGACATTCTCAAAGAGTTCATGGTTCGCAACACGTACATCTATCCGCCTTCACCCTCGATGCGGATCATCTCCGACATCTTCGCGTACACCTCCGAGCGGATGCCGAAGTTCAACTCGATCTCGATTTCGGGCTACCACATGCAGGAGGCCGGGGCGACGGCGGACCTGGAGCTCGCCTACACGCTGGCCGACGGCGTGGAATATGCGCGCGCGGGCGTGGAGGCCGGGCTCGACATCGACAAGTTCGCGCCGCGGCTGTCGTTCTTCTGGGCGATCGGCATGAACTACTTCATGGAGGTCGCGAAGATGCGGGCTGCGCGCCTGTTGTGGGCGGGCCTCATAAAGCGCGGTTTTTCGCCGAATGACGATCGCTCGCTGTCGCTGAGGACGCACTGCCAGACGTCGGGCTGGTCGCTGACAGCGCAGGACGTGTTCAACAACGTGACGCGGACGGCGATCGAGGCAATGGCGGCGGCGCACGGGCACACGCAATCGCTGCACACCAACGCGCTCGACGAGGCGATCGCGCTGCCGACCGATTTTTCGGCGCGGATCGCGCGCAACACGCAGCTCTTCATCCAGCAGGAGACGGGGACGTGCCGCGTCGCCGATCCGTGGGGCGGCAGCCATTACGTGGAGCGGCTGACGTATGAGCTGGCGATGAAGGCCAAGGCGCATATCGACGAGGTGGAAGCGCTCGGCGGCATGGCGAAGGCGATCGCGGCGGGTATTCCGAAGATGCGCATCGAGGAGGCGGCGGCGCGGACGCAGGCGCGCATCGACTCCGGCCGGCAGACGATCGTCGGGGTCAACAAGCACCGCGTCGGCACCGAAGCCGAGATCGAGATTTTGAAGGTCGACAACGCGAAGGTGCGCGAGCAGCAGACTCGCAAAGCTCGCGCGGCTCAAGGCGGAGCGCGATGCCGGCGCGGTGAAGACCGCGCTCGCTGCGCTGACGGACGGGGCCAAGGGCCGTGGGAACCTGCTCGACCTCGCCGTCAGAGGCCGCGCGCGCCAAGGCGACGGTGGGCGAGATCTCGGACGCGCTGGAGGCCGTGTTCGGCCGGCATCGGGCCGAGATCCGCGCGGTCTCGGGTGTCTATCGCGCGGAGGCCGGCAGCATGAACGAAGGACGTCGCCAAAGTGATGGCGCTGGTGGAAGCGTTCGAGAAGAACGACGGGCGGCGGCCGCGCATCCTGATCGCGAAGATGGGCCAGGACGGGCACGACCGCGGGCAGAAGGTGATCGCATCGGCGTTCGCCGACCTCGGCTTCGACGTCGACATCGGGCCGTTGTTCTCGACGCCGGAGGAAGTCGCGCGGCAGGCGGTGGAAAACGACGTGCACGTCGTCGGCGCGTCCTCTCTGGCGGCCGGGCACCTGACGCTGGTGCCGGAGCTGAAGGCGGCGCTGGAGAAGGAAGGGCGCGGCGACATCATGATCGTGGTTGGCGGCGTGATCCCGCCGGCCGACTACGCTGCGCTGTTCGCGGCCGGCGCCAAGGCCGTGTTCGGTCCGGGTACCAACATCCCCGAGGCGGCGGCCGATCTGATCGCCAAGCTCAACGAGGCGCTGGGCTATCGCGGCGTGGAAGCCGCGGAGTAGGGCGGCGCGCTTTTCGCAAATCCGACACACTGAGCGGGCAGGCAGGGGCCGGAAGGTCCTTGTCCGTATGGCGGGATCGTGTTTGCGGAGGCCCGGTTCCGTGCAGGATGGAGAGTTGCCAGAGCGTCGCGTCGCGGCCGGGCCGGCGGCGAGCGATCGGCCGGGGATTTCCGAGGTTGCCGCGCCCCGCCCGTCGGCTGCGCGGACGTGGGCGCCGCTCGCCCGCTTCATTGCGGTAGAAGTGCGGATCGGGCGGTGGGCGGAGGCGACGGGGCCGCGCACGTTCGTCTACGAGTTCGTGCGCTTCGGCATCAAGCAGGGCTGGGCGTGCCTGTTCGGCGGGCTGATGCTGGCGCTGTTGGTGGGGACGCATCTTTTCTATCCGCGCGACGCGTGGCTTCAGCGCTACGACTTCCTGGTCATCGCCGCTATCGCGATCCAGGCCGGCATGCTCGCTTTCAAGCTGGAGACGCTGGAGGAAGCCAAGGTCATCTTGGTGTTTCACGTCGTCGGCACGATGATGGAGATCTTCAAGACGGCGGTCGGATCCTGGATCTATCCGGAGGAGAGCGTGCTCAGGATCGCCGGTGTGCCGCTGTTCTCCGGCTTCATGTATGCCGCGGTGGGCAGCTATCTGGCGCGCGTCTGGCGTTTGTTCGACTTCGCGTTCACGCGGCACCCGCCGCTTTGGGCGCTGGGACTGCTGGCGGCGGCGATCTACGTCAACTTTTTCACGCACCATTACACGGTCGATGTGAGGGGGGGCCTGTTCGCGGCGGCGGCGGTGCTGTTCGGGCCGGCGTGGGTGCATTACCGCATCTGGCGCGTTCACCGGCGGATGCCGCTCCTGCTCGGTCTCGTCCTGGTCGCGCTGTTCATCTGGTTTGCGGAGAACCTGGGCACCTTCGCGCGGGCCTGGATCTACCCGGACCAGAAGAGCAGCTGGGCGCTCGTGTCGCCGGCCAAGCTCGGGGCCTGGTTCCTGTTGATGATCATTTCCTATGCGCTGGTCGCGGCCGTGCAAAAGGTGAGGGCCTTGCCGCCAGGCGCCCGCTGAGTCGGTAGGCTTCGGCGGGGTCGAGGGCCGGACTTGACAGCCCGCGCGGCGGAGCCGCTAGATCACGTCAAATCGTGATCCGGTTCCGGGAGGTCCGCCATGTCGCTTTCATCCTTCGGCTATGTGGGCATCCGCTCCGACAAGCTCGACGACTGGGCGAGTTTCGGACCCGATTTTCTCGGGCTGGAGCTGGTCGAACGAACAGCCTCGTCGCTGAAGTTCCGCATGGACGACCGCAAGCAGCGGATCGTGGTTTCGCGCGAGGAACTGCCGCCCCATGTGCTGGGCTGGGAGGTGGAGAGCGAGGCCGCGCTCGATCAGCTCGCCGGCCGTCTTGAGGCCGCCAAGGTGCAGGTTGCCCGCGTGCCGCGTGCGGAGGCGGACATGCGCGGGGTGGCGAGCGGCATTCGCTTCGCCGATCCGGCCGGCACGCCGCTCGAGGCGTTCTGCGGGGCGGAGATCGCGGACACGCCATTCGCGTCGCCGCGCAAGATCGTCGGATTCCGCACGGGCACGCTCGGCATGGGGCATGCGGTTCTGCACGTGAAGAGCATCGACGACGTGCAGTGGTTCTATCAGGACGTTCTCGGCTTCCGCTTGAGCGATTACACGCTGTCGCCGTTCAAGGCGTTTTTCTTCCACATCAATCCGCGTCACCATTCGCTGGCGATGATTGAGACGGGAAAGACGGGTATTCATCACCTGATGATGGAGCTCTACAGCATGGATGACGTCGGGCAGACCTACGATCGTGCGATGGCCGAGCCGGGCCGGATCGGGACGAGCCTCGGCCGGCACACCAACGATCGGATGATGTCGTTTTATGCCAACACGCCGTCGGACTTCCTGATGGAGTACGGCTGGGGCGGCCTGACGATCGACGAGGCGACGTGGCAGCCGTTCGAGATGAAATATGGCCCCAGCCTGTGGGGGCATGACCGCACATGGGTGTCGCCGGAGGTGCTTGCCGAGGCGCGCAAGCTGAGGGCGAAAGCAGCGGCGGACGGCATCCGCGAGCCAGTGCAGGTGGTCGATGGGAATTTCGAGATCGGCGTCGGGCATTGCGCCTGGTGGGACGGTCTCAAGAAGAACTAACGACGGCGGCCGGACCAGGTCCGCCGCAGTGGATCTCAGGAGGAAACACGCATGTCGCTGAAGCTCGTTGAGAAGACCCGCCAGACCGCGTCCGATCGCAAGGTCGCGGTGCCGACGCTGGAGCACGAGAACGAGGATACCGTCGTGTGGCGGTTCAAGCTGCGGCCCGGCGAGCAGACCGGCTGGCACCGGCACGAGAACGACTACCTGACCGTGCAATTGTCGCATGGGCGGCTGCATCTGGACTTCGCGGACGGCAGCGCGATGGACATCGACTACAAGCCGGGCGCCACGCGCTATATCGAGGCGCCGGTGGAGCACAACGCGTATAACGCTGGTGACGTCGACATCGAGGTGCTCGAGATCGAGTACAAGACGCGGCGTAAGGGGTGAGACTGCCGGCTGGGGCTCTTTCGCAACCTGTTGACGCAGCATCCTTTATTCGTCCAGCGAAAGTGGTTACACGCTGCCATCGGGTAGGGTAGTGTGGTCGGTGAAGGCGCTGGTGCCGGCTTGGTTCCACCTCAGCGACGGTTGAGGGGGTTGGCTGTGCGCGGTGCGTTGTCGTGGCTCAAGGATAGCGCGAGGGCCCGGATCCAGATCGGAACCGCTCTTTGCGGGGGCAGGTCCTTGTGCGGGACCGGTTGTGCGGGACCGGTGATGGCCTGAAATCATGGCCGAATGTCACGGTCCAATGTCACGGCCGATGCCACGGCCCGACGTCGCCGGTGAGCGGCAGCGTCGTAAACAGGGACGAGGTGCGTGCAGCAATCGACGACACATGACGGCCGCAAGATCCAGCCGCTGGGCTTATGGACGCTGCCCAACGCGATCACATGGCTGCGCGTGATCGTTGCCATTCCGGTGATCTTCCTGATCGTGGACGGGTCGACGTGGGCGCTGTGGACGGCGTTCGTGCTGATGGTTCTGTCGGAAGTGTCCGACGGTGTCGACGGGTACCTCGCGCGCCGGACCGGGCAGGTGTCGGCGGTCGGCAAGATACTCGACCCGATGGCCGACAGCCTCTACCGCATCTCCGTGTTTACCGCCTTTGCCGCCAATCACTGGATGCCGGTCTGGATGTTCCTGATCATCGCGTGGCGCGATGTCAGTGTGTCCTACCTGCGCGTGGCCGCAGAGCAGACCATCGGTACGATGGCTGCGCGATCGAGCGGAAAGTGGAAGGCCATCGTGCAGGGCGCGGCGCAGCTGATGGTGGTTCTGGCGCATGCGATCTGGGGTCCAACGCTGGCGCCGCTGGTCGATACCGGGCTGTGGCTGGCGCTGCTCGTGGCCGTCGTGGTGACGGGCTACTCCCTCGTCGACTATGCCGCCAGCGTCATCCGCGGCACACGGCAGGGATGAGCGCGGGACATGGTGTTCGACACGTTCCGAGGCTACGGTTTCGTCCATCATCGCGCGCTCAACGACCCGGCGGAGTATCGCAAGACTCTGGACCTGGCTCGGCGCCATCCAGCCAGGACGCACATTTTCGAAGGCGATCTTTGCTGGGACATGAGCGCGGGCCGCGAGCGGCTTTATTTCCGCCACCCCAGCTATGTCATCGATACGCTCGCACCCGACATCCTGGACCGTGAGATCGCGGAGGGACGGGTGTTGACGCTGGAGGATGCGCGGGCTGCCGGTGAGGCCGGCGGCTATCTCGTCATCGAATTGAAGGTCGGGCGCGGCGACTGGAAACGGGCGCTGGAGCGTGCCTTGACCTTCCTGGAGACCAGCGTCAGGGGCCGCTACTGGATCGACGGCTTTTCGCTGCGCATGTTGGAGCACGTGAAGACGATCAACCGGTCGACATCGGTGACGCTGCACACCGAGCTCGTCGCCGGTGGGACGGCGTTCGTCGGGGCGCCGGAGTGGCCGCCCTTGCGGTTGCGCGGGCTCGATGGGCTGGGCGCGGTCGACGGCATCGCCATCCGTCGCCATGGCAGCGAGGCGTTCATGGCGAAGGCCTGCGCGGCGGTGCATGCGGCGGGCAAAGCCCTGGTCGTCTCCCGGTTGCATACGCTGCGGCACTTCGCGTGCTCGAAGGCCTGGGGGGCCAAGGCGGGCTATATGCATTGGGATTTCGATGAGTTACTTGCCTACAACGACGCGCTTGATACAAAGACGACGGGTCTGTGAACACCACAGCAGACGGACCATTCGCGCGGGTGCCTGATGGCGGACCGGCGGGCTTGGGCGCCGGGCGGACGCCGCTGGGCGCTTCGCCAACAGCAAGGACAACCGCCCTATGACGCCATCGCGGGCGCTCTATACGATCCCCAACGTGCTGAGCGTGTTGCGCGGCCTGGCGGGTCCGGTGGTGCTGGCGCTGGTGACGGCGAATGCACGGTGGGCGCTGATCGCGGCGCTGGCGGTAATGGTGGCGGCCGAGATTTCCGACGTCTTCGACGGCGAGATTGCGCGCCGCTTCGACCAGGAGACGCAACTCGGCCAGTTCATCGATCCCATCTGCGACAGCGTTTACCATCTGTCGGTGTTCCTGGCCTTTCTGGCCAACGGCTGGATGCCGGCCTGGATGCTGTTCGTCATCTATGCCCGCGACCTGGCGGTGCCTTACATCCAGACCTTCGTGCGCCAGGCGGGCCGGGATCTGGCGGTTCGCCTCAGCGGCAAGATCAAGACGGCGGTGCATGCCCTGGCGCAGATCGGGGTCGTGCTGGCGGCTCTGGGTTGGTTGGGCAGCGGCCCCGGCGTGGGCGGGGCTTGGCCGATGGCACTACTGATCGGTGCGACCATCGCGTCTATCTATTCTCTGATCGACTACGGCGTCGAGGCCGCGCGGGTGCTGCGCTCGCAGGGGGCGTGAAGCGGCGGATACCGTTCGCGGGTCCGTTCGGGGCGGTCGGGGCCGCCCGCGGTGGGCCGGAGCGGAGGGCGGGCGGACGAGTTCGGCTGGTTCTCGTTTCTGTCTGACCGGGGCCGAAACGGCGTATCGACAAGGCTTGGGCTTTGGGTTATGAAGCCGCCTTCTCTTCCACCCTTTCATGGGGTTGCCCGCCGTGGGCCGCATGAGCGGCGCGGCTCGGTCTTCGTGGCGCGGCTCTCCAGAGCCTGTCCTACGGTCCGGGTCAAGCACCGTCGCTCCTCTGCAAAATCATGATGTCCATCAAGGAACAAACGAAAATGAACATCATTCAAGAGCTCGATCAGGAGCAGATGAAGGCGGTTCTCGCGCAGCGGGCCGTTCCGGAGTTCGAGCCGGGTGACACCGTCAAGGTGATGGTGAAGGTCATCGAGGGCGAAGGCGAAAAGCAGACCGTGCGCCTGCAGGCCTACGAAGGTGTGGTGATCGCGCGTGCCGGTGGCGGCGTGAACGAGAGCTTCACGGTGCGCAAGATTTCCTACGGCGAGGGCGTGGAGCGCGTGTTCCCGATCTACTCGCCCTATATCGCAGAGATCGAAGTGCTGCGCCGCGGCCGGGTGCGCCGGGCGAAACTTTATTACCTGCGCGGACGTCGCGGCAAAGCGGCCCGCATCCTGGAGCGTACGGATGCGCGCGCCCGCCGGCTCAACGCGGCATGGAAGGGCTTCAAGAAGCCCAAGGGCGAGGTCGAGGATCTCACCCAAATCAAGGGAATCGACAGCGATCTGGCGGGCCGCCTGAAGGGGCTCAACTGCTATCGCATGGAGCAGATCGCCAACCTGTCCGACGACGACATCGCCAACATTGACGATTTCCTGAAGCTCGACGGGCGTATCGAGCGCGAGGATTGGGTCGGCCAGGCGCAGCGCGTGATCGCGGAGGCTTCGGCGGCGGAAGTGCCGGCCGAGGACGAGGCGAAGAGCTGAGACCGATTTGACGCGGGACGGCGTGGCGCAGCCGGAACGGCGCGCGGTCTGTCTCGTGGGCTTGCGTGAAAATCATGGAGCGCCGGGAGCAATTCCGGCGCTCTGTTCGTTTCACGCATGCGGCAGCGATCCGGATCGCGATATGATGCGCGCTGGATGGCGAACGGTTTGCGCGAGATCATGGCGCTTTCGCGTGCGCTCGGGGCATCGTTGCGTCGGCTGCCGATCGGAGGACGCATGAGGCGGGTCGCTCAGGCTTGGTATGCGCTGCCTCGCGCGGTACGACTCATCGTAGCGAACTATGCCGCGGGCGGGTTGGCCGGCGCGGCGTTCACGGCTGCGCTGATGGCCACCAACACCCAGGGCTTGCGCGACCTTATCTTGGAAAGCAACAATCCGTGGGTGCCGACCGTGCTGCTGACCCTGCAAATGTCCTTCACGTTTGCAGCGCTGTCGGCTGGCGTCGCCGTCATGCGGCTGGTTGCGCGCCATTGAAGCCGGTTTCTGGCTGGCGGGCCGCTGCGGTGACGGGAGCGCGCTGTTCGCCCGATCACGCCGGCATGGCGAACGGGAAGGGCGTGCCCTTCGGGATGATGCCCATCGGGTTCAGGCGTTTGTTCGTCCAGTAGTTGATCACGTAGTGGCGTGGGACGACGGTGCCGGCGACACCGGGCACGCGCAGCAAGCGCTGGGTGTAGTCGGCGAGCTGCGGGTAATCGGCGATGCGCTTCCTGTTGCAGCGAAAGAGCGTGAAATACGCGACGTCGAAGCGCACGAGCGTGGGAAAGAGACGCCAGTCGGCTTCCGTGATCTGCCGGCCGACGAGGTAGGGCTGGCGCGTCAGCCGCGCTTCGAGCTCGTCGAGCGTGGCGAAGACTTCGTCATAGGCTGCATCGTAGGCCGCCTGGGAGCGCGCGAAGCCGCAGCGGTAGACGCCGTTGTTTATGCCCCGGTAGATCATGTCGTTCACGGCGTCGATCTCGGCGCGCAGAGGCTCGGGATAATAGTCCGTATCGTCGCCCGCGATGCCCTTGAACTGGGAATTGAGCATGCGGATGATCTCGGAGGACTCGTTGTTGACGATGCGGCCGGTTTTGTTGTCCCACAACGTCGGCACGGTGACCTTGCCTGTGTAGTGGGGGTCGGAGGCGACGTAGGCCTCGTAGAGATAATGGAAGCCGTTGACGGTGTCGGGCGTGCATTCGGGGTAGTCGGCGCGATCCTCGAACGTCCAGCCGTTGTCCTTCAGGCCGGGGATCGCGAGCGCGACGGAGATCGCCGGCTCGAGCTTCTTGACCGCGCGGTAGATCAGGACGCGGTGCGCCCAAGGGCAGGAATGGGCGAGATACAGATGATATCGGCCGGCTTGCGCTTTGAAGCCTGAGGCGCCGTCGGCGGTGATCGTGTCGCGAAAGATGCTCTCTGCGCGCTTGAAGGCGCCGTCCTTGGCCACCTCCTGCGGCAACTCCTCGTCGCGCCATTGCCCGTCGATCAACACGCCCATGCGTCGTCTCCTCGTTGCGGCGTTCCTTGGGCGGCAAACTATCGGTCAGCGACGGCCGTGTCCAAGCCTCGCTGGCATCGCGCGATCACGGATGCGCGAGATGGTATGCGACTTGCCGTGCGATGACCACCAGGTCACGCGAGCGATGCGGCGAAGCGGGCGATGAGGGCGTTGGTCTCGTCGGGGGCATCGATCTGTGTGAAATGGTTGGTGCCTTCCACGATCTCGATGCGCACATCCGGCACGTTGGAGCGCAGCGTCTGGAAATAGGGGGTGTCCTGTCCTTGTGTCAGGGGTACGCGATTGCGCTGAGCGTTGGTGAAGGTCGACTGGATGACGAGGAGCGGCGGCTTCAGGGTGCGCCACGTCGCCTCGAGCTTCGTCATGTCATAGCGGATCGAATCGAGCGTCATCTTCTCGCCGACGGCACGCTTGAAAGCGCCCGCGCGCTCGAGGATCGCCTTTTTGCGCGCGGGATCGGAGCGCTCGTTGAACATCTGGCCGAACATGGCGGCGACGAGGTCGGGATACTTGCCGGCGGCAACGGCGGGGCCGACGAGATCCTGCGTTGCCTGGTTGAACTGACTGCCATCGACGAGCACGACGCCGGCCGTGCGGTCCGGCGCCTGGACGGCTGCTTCCACGACGACGCGGCAGCCCATGGAATGGCCGACGAGGATCGCGCCGTTCAGATCGCGCGCGCGCATCACCGCGGCGACGTCGGCGCCATAGGTCTCGATCGAGCAGTCGGGGCCGTCGCCCGGCGTTTGGCCGTGACCGCGCAGGTCGACGGCAACCGTCACATGGCGTGGTGCGAAATGGGCGACCTGGGCCGCCCAGTCCGAGTGATCGCAGGAGAAGCCGTGTACGAAAACAATGGGCGGAGCGCCTGCGCCTTCGACGACATGGTGGATGAGGCTCATCGTTCTTGATCCGCGTCAGAGTTGGCCGACGCCCGGCTTCATGCGCAACACGTAGATGCCGTGGTTCTTGTCGGAGATGAAGATGTTGCCGCGGGTGTCGACGACGACGTCCTCGGTCTGGTTGACGAGCTTGGATTTCGGCAGGACGCCGCGCTGCTCGGTCGGGTCGGGCGGCACGAACCACGCGATCTCCTTGACGAGGCGCTCGTCGGAGATGTCGTAGACCCTGAGGCCGGCGTTGAAATAGGTGAGGTAGCAGATGTCCTCGTCGTGCAGGAGAATATCCTGATACTGCCACTGGTGCTGGTTGTGCGGGCCGAAGCGGCCGCCTTTTTCGCAGAAGTTCTTATAGGGGGCCGTCGTCGGCGGCTTTGGTAGCGGGAAGAGCGAGATCAGGCGAGGGTTGGTCTCGTCCTTGATGTCGACGATGCCGGCATAGCCCAGGGGCTCCTCGCAATTCTCGACGATCGCCTCGGAATTGCAGATGACGAGCTCGCGGTTGGACAGCGGCAGGGACGTGTGGACGGCGATGAAGGACTGGAAGGGTGGCGAGAAGGGTAGCTCGCTGATCAGCGTCGGCTTAGTTATGTCGGAGATGTCCAAGATGACGAAGCCGCCTGCGGAGTAGGGCATGTAGAGGCGGTTGCCGCGGCGGTAGGCGCCGCCGTGCAGGAAGTCGTCCTTGTGGACACCGCCTTCGCCGCCCGCAATGTGCTGGCCCTTACGCCACCAGCGCGAGACCTCCTTCGGGTTTGCGGGATCGGAGATGTCGACGATCTGGAGGATGTGGCCCTGGTAGCCCTCGGGCAGGCCGGTGGCGAAGACGTAGTCGCCGCCGTCGTAATAGTTGCGGTGGGTTCCCATGCCGCCGGTCTTCCAGTGGCCGACCTCGACGGGGTTCTCGGGGTCCTTGAGATCCCAGATCAGGAAGCCATCCCCGAAGGGGCCGGGCTTGTCGCCCCAGCCCGGCGCGATGCGCTCCTGCGATGTGATCATGCGGCCGTCGGCCACCTGAACCTGCAAGGTCCACGTGTTGGGGGGACCGTCGATGAAGCGGATGTGGCGCGGGTTGGCCGGGTCAGTGACCTCGAGCACGTGGAGGCCTGGATGCCAGAAGCCCGCCGCGTAGAGGAACCAGCGCTCGCCGGCCTTATGCAGCGCCATCTTGAAGCACGGCTTGCCGATCAGGTCGTTGTAGCCGACGGCTTCCATGTTCCAGGCATAGGTTTTGCCGGGCGGGAATGTGCCTTCGGGTATGGGCATGAGCGGTTTCCTCGGGTCGGTCGTTTCGTTGGCGGGCGGGCCGGCGTCGAGGCCGAACCGATCGTGGCATGATTGGCACGAGCCGGGGCGGCTGTCAGCTCCCTGGCTTTGCAGGCGAGCCCTGCACGCCCGTGATGCTTTCGCTCATGGCGCGCGGATGGCGCATCGGCCAGCGGCCGGCGTCGACCTGCGCGAGGAAATCGGCACATGCGGCGTTGAAGGTTGCGGGCTCTTCCAGGTTCACGGCGTGGCCGGTGTTGGGGACGACGAGCAGGGCGGCGGCGGGGATTGTGCGCTTCAGGAAGATGCCGGGCGCAAGGCACGGCCAGTCCTCGTCGCCGGAGACGACGAGGGTCGGTACGGTGAGCGCGCGCAGCGGGTTTTCGAGATCATAGAGGGAGGGGCGCTCGCGCTGCACGCCGAGTTGGGTCAGGGCGGAGCCTTCGGCGGCGTGCTCGGCGAGCAGTTTTTTCAGCTCGGCGTGGCTGCGCGGGTCCTTGGTCTCGTGCTGCACGCGGGTGGGGCCGTGGGCGTAGACGTCGGCGAAGGCGGCCATGCCGTCGGAGCGCAGGCGCGCGGCGATGGCGTCGGCTTCGGCCTGGAAGCGTGGACGGGTGTCCTTTTCCGCGCCGTAGCCCGCGCCGGCGACGACGAGCGAGCGCGCGCGGTCGGGATGATCGAGGCCGAAATGCAAGGTGGCGAAGCCGCCCATCGACAGGCCGATGATGTGCGCCTTGTCGATGGCTAGGTGATCGAGGACGGCGAGGATGTCGGCGGCGGCGCGCTTTTGGGAGTAGAGTGCGGGGTCGGTGGGGACGTCGGAAGGCGGGTAGCCGCGCGCATTGTAGGTGATGCAGCGATAGCGCCTGCAGAAGAAGCGAACCTGCGGCTCCCAGCTGCGGTGGTCGCCCGCGAACTCGTGGACGAAGACCACCGGCGTGCCCGCGCCCGTTTCCTCGTAGAACAGGCTCACGCCGTCGTCGGTTTTCAGCATCGGCATCGTTTTCAGGATCTCCCAAACAGGATCGTGACGGATCAGGCCTCAGGCACCGAAGCGCACATCGGGTCGCACGAGACCGAACTTGTCGCGCAGCGTCGACCCTTCGTATTGCGTGCGGAACAGGCCGCGCTTCTGCAGGATCGGGATGACTTCGGATGCGAAGACGTCGAGCATGTGCGGCAAGACTGGCGGCATGACGTTGAAGCCGTCGGCAGCGCCGTTTTCAAACCAATCCACCATGATGGCGGCGATTTGCTCGGGCGTGCCTGTCGTGCAGAAGTGGCCGCGCGCGCCGGCGAGCCTGGAGAGTACCTGGCGCAGCGTGGGGCGCTCGCGGCGCACCATGTCGACGACGGATTCGATGCGACTGCGGGAGGCCTCCACGGTGGCGGGGTCGGGGAAGTCCTCCGGCGCGAGAGGCTTGTCGAGGGGCAGGTGCGAGAAGTCGTGGCCGCCGAAGCGCAGCGACAGACGTTTGCGGCCGACTTCGGGATCCGACAGGTCATTCAACTCGCGCTCGTAGGTTTGCGCCTCCGCCTCGGTGGAACCGATGATCGGGCTGAAGCCCGGCAGGATCAGGACGTCGCCGGGCGTGCGGCCTTCCTCGGCGAGCAGGCCTTTCAGATCTTTGTAGAAGGCCTTCGCCGTGACCTGCTCCAGGTGCGCGGTGAAGACGGCCTCGGCGTGGCGCGCGGCAAAGCGGCGGCCGGCTTCGGAGGAGCCCGCCTGGACGAAGACGGGGCGGCCCTGAGGCGAGCGCGGCATGTTGAGCGGGCCTTCGACCTTGTAGAAGCGGCCCGAGTGATTGATCGCGCGCACGCGCTGAGGATCGGCGTAGCGGCCGCCGGTGCGATCGTCGAGCACAGCGTCGTCGGCCCAGCTGTCCCACAGCGCCTTGACGACCGTCATGTACTCCTCGGCGCGCTCGTAGCGCTCGCCATGCCCGATCTGGCCGATGTTGCCGAAGTTGCCGCCGGCCTGCGGCGACCAGGTCGTGACGATGTTCCAGCCGACGCGGCCGTGGGAGATGTGGTCGAGCGTGGCGTACTGGCGGGCGAGATTGTAGGGCTCGGTGTAGGTGGTGGAGGCCGTCGCGATGAGGCCGACGTGTTGCGTGCGCGCGGCGATAGCGGCCAGCGACGTGATCGGCTCCAGCCAATTGAAAGGCGTCTGCTCGACGTTGTTCCACAGGCCCAGCACGTCGGCGAAGAAGATGCTGTCGAAGAGGGCGTTCTCGGCCTTCTGTGCAAGACCGATCGTGTACTCAATCTCGGTCAGGGATTGATTGGCCGACAGGGGGTGGCGCCAGGCTGCCTCGTGGTGCCCGCGGCTCTGGATGAATAGATTAAGGTGCATCTTGCGCGGCATCGTTCCCTCTCCTGCGGTGGCGTCCGCTGCTGCGGTCGCTTCTTAAGCCGGCCTGGTGAGGTCGGCTGCGGCGGGTCTTTCAGATGCCCGCTTGGATGACGGGCCGCTCCTGCGGTGCGGCCCGGCTGGGCCAACCATGCACGAGGGGCTGCGCCTTTCGCAAGCCGGGGCCGGGGCGCGGCCCTGCTCCGGGGGCAGCTTCATGGTCAAGGAAGCCTGAAGGAACGCGAGCGAATTTCGCCGCCGGGGTCAATCTTCCATTAACCGTTTGGTCAGACTAGCGGCCTACCGTGATCGTGTTCTCCCGGGATCGTCTCATCGCGACCGGCCGCTCGGCCATCGCAACAGCGGATCGGGAGTGTGTTGAGTGGAGTAATGGCCATGACGGCCTCGGTATGCGTATCCCTATCGCGCTTCGGCTCGGATCGGCGCGGTCACGTCGCCATCACCTTCGGGTTGATGGGGGCCATTTTGATGATGTCGATCGGCGTCGCCTCAGACATCGGTCGTGCTTTCCAGACACATCAACGGCTGCAGAACGCCCTGGATGTCGCCGCGCTCGCGGCGATGAAGGCGCCGCCGGACGCGCGCGCGGAGGTCGCTGCGGCCTACTTCCGCGAGAACGTGGCCGGTGCGCTGGGCATGGTCGCGGATCCCGTGATCCATGCGCTTGGCGATGGTTCCTTCAAGATCTCCGCGCATGTGTCGGTGCCGACGACGATCACGCGGCTGATGCGCGTGGATGCGATCGAAATGGACGCGGTGGCGATCGCGGCACCGTCGGGCGCGGCGTCGGCGGCGTCGATGCAGGCGGGCTCGCCCGGCGGCGTACCGTGCCTGCATGCGCTCGATGAGGCGGCGGCGGAGGCGTGGCGTCTGGCCGGGGCCTCAGGCTTCGATGCCTCGGCGTGCGAGGTCTACGTGCGGTCCGGCCATGGCGAGGCGGCCGCCCTTGCGGACAATCGCGACGTGTCGTTGCGCAACATCCGTGCGGTGGGCGGCGTCGCCCAGGCGGGCGACGCGGTGGCGATCGCGGCGTTGCCGTATGTGACGGAGCCGCATGCCCCCGTTGTCGGCGATCCCTATCTCGCTGCCGTCGAGAGCATTCTCGGCGTTCTGAAATCGGAGCCGTGCACAACGGCGAACACGCACCAGACCGTCGCTGGCGGACAGGCACAGCCGGGTACCTATTGCGGGTACACGACGTTCGAGGACGTCACGTTCTCTCCAGGTGTCTACATGATCGCGAGCGGGGCGCGGGCGGGCGAAGACGGGCGGCTCGACATCAAGGGCCGCGTCGACGGCTCCGGCGGTGTCACGTTCTATCTCGCCGATCGCGCAACGCGCATCGGTGCGATCACGACAGAGGCGGACAGCGTGCTCGAGGCGCCGTCGACGGGTGTCACGCGGGGGCTGCTGTTCGTGGAGAACGCGGTGGGCAAGTCCGGCTGGTCGCTGACGCTCGATGGCTTGGCGCCGCAGAGCTGGGGCGGCGCCGTCTATCTGCCGACGGCCATGATCTCCTTCAGCCGCCTGCGGGACTGGACGCGGCTGGAGCTGGGGCTCGTCGCGCGCACGATCGCGCTGACGGACGTCTCCGGCCGGCTCACGCCGTTTGCGTGGACGCCCTACAACGCGTCAGATCCGATTACGTATGCGCCGGCTTTGTATAGCCAGAACTTCGCGCGGCTGTCGCGATAGCGCAACGGACGGCCCGGATCTCGGATATCGGCGGCACGCCGGAGCGTGCCGCCGCTTGCGTTCGATCGGGCCGTTGACGAAGCTCTTGGTCAGCGATTGAGGCCGCCCATGGCAGGTGCGGGGTAGCGCGTTCCCTCGACGGCGCCGGGGGGGAACGATTTATCGAGACGGGCCAGATCTGCGGCATCGAGCACGATATTGCTGGCTGCGATGTTCTCGTTCAGCCAGCGCCGCTTCTTCGTGCCCGGGATGGGAACGATGTCCTGGCCCTTGGCCAGGACCCAGGCGAGCGCGATCTGGGCCGGGGTGACATTGCGGGCGGCGGCCATGCTCTTGACCACCTCGAGCAGCGCACGGTTGCGAGTGAAGGCGTCGCCCTGGAAGCGCGGCATGAGACGGCGGAAATCGTCGGCGGCGAGATCGTCGGGCTTGTCGAACTGGCCCGTCAGGAAGCCGCGTCCAAGCGGGCTATAGGCGACAAAGCCGATGCCGAGTTCGCGGCAGACGGGGAGTACCTCGCTCTCGACGTCGCGCGTCCACAGCGAATACTCGGTTTGCACGGCGGCCAGCGGGTGGGTGGCGTGGGCCTTGCGGATGGTCGCGGGGGCGGCCTCGCAAATGCCGATGTGGCGCACCTTGCCGGCGGCGACCAGGTCGGCCATGGCGCCGATCGTGTCCTCGATCGGGGTGGCGGGATCGACGCGGTGCTGGAAGTAGAGGTCGATGACGTCGACGCCGAGCCGGGTCAGACTGGCTTCGCACGCAGCACGGACATATTCGGGGCGGCCGTTGACGCCGGTCGGCTTCTTGTCCTCGCCCCAGGTCTGGCCGAACTTGGTGGCCAGGACGACTTTCTGTCGTCGTCCTTTCAACGCGCGTCCGACCAGCTCCTCGTTGTCGCCGGCGGCATACATGTCGGCGGTATCGATGAGCGTGATGCCACGCTCGATCGCCTCGTGAACGGTGGCGATGGATTCGGTTTCATTGCGGCCACTGTAGAAGGCGCTCATGCCCATGCAGCCGAGACCCTGCTCGCTGACATCGAGCGTTTCGCCGAGCCGTCGTGTCTTCATGGGCGCTCTCCTCTTGACAATTCTCGGCACCGGGATCGCCAGCGCAGGTGTATGCATCCGAGCCTGCGGGTCCGCTACTGGTCCGATACTGGGGCGTGCCGAGCAGGGCCGCGGTTGACAGGTCGTGGCGACTTCATCATCATTATCAGCAGATAATTTAGGCCGTAAACCAAGAAGCACGGCTGAGAAACGGCACCGGGAGGAAGGATGTGAGGCGGGCGCTCCAGAGCGGCCGCCGCGGCGCGCTACGACCGCAGTCATCGGCCCGTCGTTTGCGCCGTGAACTCGTTCTCATTCTTTCCTACGTTCAAATGGTCCGCCCCAGGTCAACGGGCAGACCACGCGTTTAGCCGCACGGAGGCGGGCGCTCGCCAGCCGCCGAAAGGCGTGAGGCGACGACCAGGGCATGTCGGCAGACATGTCCCGGCGGCGGCAGGGAGGTGTGAGGATGCAGCAGGACGTTGCCGCCGGCGGCAGCGAGGCGCCCGCCTCGTTCCGGGACCGGAAGCGTGCGCGCGCGATCGCAAGGTTCAAGTGGACGATCCTCACGCCGCTGATCGTCGTGCTCGTTTTCCTGCTGATGCCGGTGCTGCTGGCGCAGCTCTACTTCTCGTTCCACCAGTGGTCGGTCTATCTGGGATCGTGGTGGGAGGCCGATTACGTCGGCTTGGAAATTTTCAAGGACGTGTTCACCGACGCCCGCTTCGGCTGGGCCATCCTGCGCTCGCTCGCGTTTGCGCTGGGCTCGACGTTCGGCTGCTTCATCCTCGGCTTCGGGCTCGCCTACCTGATGTACAAGCCGTTTCGCGGCCAGTCGATCTACTACATCCTGTTCATCATCCCCATGCTGACGGTCCCGATCGTGATCGCGTACACGGCGGAGATGCTGCTCTACGAGAGCGGGCCGATCAACGACATGATCTCACGGGTGATCGGTGACGACTACAAGGTGAAGTGGCTGACGGATCCGAACATCGCGCTGCTGACGGTGACGCTGCTCGACATCTGGAATTGGACGCCCTTTTCCTTCATCATCATGATGGCCGGCTTGGCTGCCATTCCCAAGGAACAGGTGGAGGCAGCGCAGATCCTCGGGGCGTCGAACTGGCGGATCTTCCGCGAGGTGCAGCTGCCGATGTTGCGGCCGGTGATCCTGCTGGCCTTGATCCTGCGGTTCCTGGAGGCGATGGCGGAGTTCCCCAAGACCTGGGCGCTGTTCCAGGGCGGTCCCGGCTCGGCGACGGAAACGATCCCCGTCTACATCTTCCTGGTCACCTGGCAATACTTCGAGATCTCGAAGGGAGCGGCGCTATCCTATGTGGTGATGATGCTGATGATCGCGATCGTTCTGGGCGCCATCCAACTGCTGAGACGCGAAAAGCGAGCCCTCGATGCGGTGTACGGCAAGCCGGCCGGTGCGGAGTAAGCGCGATGACCAGATCCCAGCACGCTCGCATCAGCGCCGTCATCCGGTACATTCTCTTGACCCTGTGGGCGGCGATCGTCGTCTTCCCACTGTTCTGGATCGTGTCGACGTCGTTCAAGCCGTCCGAGCAGTGGTTCGCCTGGCCCGCTGTCTACATTCCCGCGCCGCCGACGCTAGAGAATTACATGGCAGTGTGGTTCGGCGTCGCGGAAGTCACAAACACGCAATACGCGATCTCGCTACAGAAACCGTGGCGGGCGTTCGGAAACTCGATCATCATCTCGTTCACCGCAACGGCGTTGGCCGTCGTTTTCGGCTCCGTCATCGCCTACGGGGTGTCGCGCTACAAGATGCTTTCCGAATTTCGCATGTTCCAGCTCTTGATGCTGCGCATGGTGCCGCCGATCGTGATCGTGGCGCCGCTGTCACTCTATTACGCGCAACTCGGTCTGCTCGACACGGTGACCGGCCTCGTTCTGATCTATTTCGTCTCGAGCCTGCCGTATGCGGTGTGGATGTCGAAGAGCTTCATCGACGAGGTGCCGCGCGAGGTGGAGCAGGCAGCGGAGATCCTGGGTGCATCGCGATGGCGGACGGTCCTGGAGATTGTGCTGCCGCTGATACGGTCCGGCCTGGTGGCGACGTTCCTGTTCATCCTGATCCTGAACTGGAGCGAATACCTCCTGGCGTTGATCCTTTCGAAGACCGAGGTCGCGACGTTGCCGGTGGAATTGTCGAAGTACCAGGGAACGTCGGAAGGGCGCGTCTACGGCCGGCAGGCGGCGCTGTCGGTCGGTATAACTGTGCCGCTGATCATCGTCGGTCTCTTCATCCGCAAGCATCTGGCGCGCGGCTTCAGCTTTGGAATGGTTCGGAGATAGCCCATGGCCCGCATCGAACTCGTCAATTTGCGCAAGGCCTACGGCTCCGTGCTGGCCGTTCGCGACATCAACTTCACGATCGAGGACGGGGAGTTCATCGTCTTCGTTGGACCATCGGGCTGCGGCAAGACGACGACATTGCGGATGATCGCGGGGTTCGAGGATCCCACGCGCGGCGAGATTCGCATCGACGGACGCGTCGTGAACGACCTGGAGCCGCGTGATCGCGGGCTCGGCATGGTGTTCCAGAGCCATGCGCTGTTTCCGCACAAGACGGTGGTGCAGAACATCGAGTTCGGATTGCGCATGAAGAAGGTGCCGCCGGACGAGCGGGCGCGGAAGGTGAAGGAGGTGGCCGAGATCGTGCGGATCACGCATCTGCTCGACAAGATGCCGGCGCAGTGCTCGGGTGGCGAGAGCCAGCGGGTGGCGCTGGCGCGGACGCTGGTGACGAACCCGTCGACGTTTCTGCTGGACGAGCCGCTGTCGAGCCTCGACGCGAAGCTGAGGCGCGAGCTCAGGGCAGAGTGCGACCGGCTGCACGAGGAGCTGAAGAAGACGTTCATCTTCGTCACGCACGACCAGGAAGAGGCGATGACTCTCGCCGACCGGATCGTGGTGATGCGCAACGGTCTGATCGAGCAGATCGGCTCGCCGATGGACATCTACTCCAATCCCGTCAGCGAGTTCGTGGCCGATTTCTTCGGCTCGCCGTCGATGAACCTGTTGTCGGGTGAGATCGTTTCGGAGAACGGCGGGCCGGTGTTCCGCTCGCCGCAGCTGACGGCGCGATTGCCGCAGCGGTTTGCCAAGGCGCCGGCCGGCCAGGTGACCTTCGGCATTCGCCCGGAGCACGTCGGCCTGAGTTTCGACGGCAAGGGCGACATCGACACGCCGGTGCGCCTCGTCGAGCCGCTGGGCAAGGATACGCTGCTTTATTTCGATCTGGGCGGCGAGCGGCCGTTCGTTGCGATCAGCGAGGGGCTTGGCCTGGCGGGGACGCGCTCGGGGCAGAAGGTTTCGCTGACGCTGGCGCCGGACAAGATCTACCTGTTTGCTGCCGACGGGCGCCGCATCGACGGCACGGGCGATGCGGCGAGTACGGCTGTGCGGCACTAGCTGCGCGACAAGGAACAGATCGTCTTTCGGCGGCTCGCGGGCGACCGTTGGGCCCTATCCGTCGAGGCCACACGTGCACGAGACCACCAGCATATTGCGAGACATCAGGGAGACGCCACGATGAGCAGCTATCGGGAGAAGTCAGAGGTCAAGGACGGCATGCGCATCGACTGGGACGTGCCGATCGAGATGGATGACGGTGTGGTGCTGCGCGCCGATATCTATCGGCCGGTCGCAGACGGCAAATACCCCGTCATCATGAGCTATGGCCCCTATGCCAAGTGGCTGACGTTTGAGCAGGGCTATTCGTCGGCCTGGAACATCATGTGCCGCGAGCATCCCGACGTGCCGTCGCACTCCTCCAACAAGTACCAGAGCTGGGAAGTGGTTGATCCGGAAAAGTGGGTGCCGCGCGGGTATGCGTGCGTGCGTGTGGATTCGCGGGGCGCGGGCCGCTCGCCCGGCTACATCGATCACTGGAGCCCGCGCGAGAACAAGGACTATGCGGCGTGTATCGACTGGGCGGGCGCCCAGTCCTGGTCGAACGGCAAGGTTGGGCTCAACGGCATCTCCTACTATGCCATCAACGCGTGGCACGTCGCCTGCCTGCAGCCCAAGCACCTGGCCGCGATCTGCACGTGGGAGGGATGCGCGGACTTTTATCGCGACATGAACTACCACGGCGGCATCCCCAATACGTTCGCCAAGCACTGGTACGACATGCAGGTGAAGTCGGTGCAGTACGGCCTGGGCAGCAACGGTCCCAAGAGCGACATGAACGGGGACTGGGTGTGCGGGCCGGAGACGTTCAGCGCGGCGCAACTGGAAAAGAACCGCTGCGACTTCGGTGCGGAGATTGCGGCACACCCCTTGGATGACCAGTATCATCGCGACCGGTCGGCGGATTGGTCGAAGGTCAAAGTGCCGCTGTTGTCGGCGGCGAGCTGGGGTGGGCAGGGACTGCATCCGCGCGGCAACTACGAGGGCTTCATGCGCGCGGCGTCGACGCAGAAGTGGCTGGAGGTGCACGGTCTGGAGCACTGGACGCATTTTTATACCGATTATGGCCGCGAGCTGCAGTTTCGGTTCTTCGATCACTTCCTGAAGGGGGTCGACAACGGCTGGGACAAGCAGCCGAAGGTGCAGTTGCAGGTGCGCTATCCCGGCGAGAATTTCGGCCAGCGCTTCGAGAGCGAATGGCCGATTGCCCGCACGCAGTGGACGAAGCTCTATCTCGATCCAGCGGGCAAGGGGCTGTCCAAGGAGGCGCCCAAGGCTGCGGCCAAGATCGCGTACGATCCCGCGGGCGACGGCGTGACATTCAAGCTGCCGACGCTGACGCAGGACATGGAGATCTGCGGCCCGATGGCGGCCAAGCTGTTCGTTGCTTCCGCGACGACGGACGCGGATCTGTTCCTGGTGGTGCGCGTGTTCGATCCCGAGGGCAAGGAGGTGGTGTTCAAGGGCACCGTCGACCCGCATACGCCGATCGCGCAGGGCTGGCTCAGGGCTTCGCACAGGAAGCTCGACAAGGAGCTGTCCAAGCCCTGGCGGCCGTATCATCCGCACGACGAGGCGCAGGCCTTGAAGCCGGGCGACGTTTACGAGCTCGATATCGAGATCTGGCCGTCCGGCCTGTACATCCCGAAAGGCTACACGGTGGCGCTGACCGTGCGCGGGCGGGACTACGAGTGGGACGGCCCCGGCATGCGCCTCAACAACTTCAAGAACGAGCTGCGTGGTTGCGGTCCGTTCCTGCACGACGATCGCGACATGTCGATCTACGGTGGCGAGGTCACGTTGCATACGGCGCCGGGCAAGGAGAGCTGGGTGATGCTGCCCGTGATTCCGGTCGGCCCGACGGCTTGATCGCAGGACTGCTTCGAATTGAAGGCTGCCCCTCGCGGGCGGCCTTTTTTCATGCCAAGCTTGTCAGAAGGTCGATTGCAGGGCGTTCGGGCTCGCCGGTGCGCCGCGGCCGGATCACGGGTTTGGGTCGCCAAGTGCGCCAACGGCGGAGGATGCGTAATGACCATCGAGCTTTATCACACGGCCCATTCGACCTGCAGCCAGAAGGTCCGGTTGACGCTTGCGGAGAAGGGATTGCCGGAGCGCGGCAAGGACTGGATCGAGCACGAGGTCGATCTGGGAAAGTTCCAGCATCTGGAGCCCGCATATCTCGCGATAAACCCGAACGGCGTGGTGCCGACGTTCATGCACGACGGCAACGTTATCATCGAGTCCTCGGCGATCATGGAATATCTCGACGAGGCTTTTGCCGATCCGCCGCTGTTGCCGGCCGATCGCGTGGAGCGGGCCAGAGCGCGCGCGTGGATGCGCTACATCGACGAGGTGCCGACGGTTGCAGTGCGCGTGCCGAGCTTCGCCAACCTGTTTGCGCCCATGCGCTTCACCGGCAAGAGCGACCAGGAGTTTTCCGCGCACGCGGACCGGCTGCCGCTGAGGAAGCAGTTCTACCAGCGCATGACGCAGAAGGGCTTCGGTCAGAAGGAGATCAAATACGCCTGCGGGCAGATCCGGCAGACGTGCGAGCGTATCGAGACTGCGATGGGTGAGCGCGGCGGGCCGTGGATCATGGGCGCACAGTATACGCTCGTCGACGCGCAGGTGACTCCGTCCATCGATCGCATGGAGGACATGGGGTACGGGGACATCTGGGAGGATTTGCCGAAGATGTCGGCGTGGTGGCAGCGCATCAAGGCGCGGCCGTCCTATGCGGCGACGTTCTATCCGGGCGCGCGCATGTCGGCGCGCTATGCGTCGCACTTCAAGACGGCGCAGCAGTTGCGGGCCGAGCGCGGCTACTGAGCCGCGGGGCCTGTCAACGCTCCCTGCCCGGCGCCGATGCATCGCAGGAGACCAGCCGATGCCATCCACGATGTTCGATTCCGCGATCTTCCGCGACGGCTTCGGCACGCCGGGCATGCGGGCGATTTTTTCCGATGAGACCTATGTGCGCTGCTGCGTGGCGGTGGAGGTGGCGCTTGCCAAGGCCGAAGCGCGTGTCGGGGTCATTCCACAAGCCGCCGCGGTGGACATCGCGCGTTGCGCCACCAGCGACGGGCTCGACTTCGCGCAGCTGAAGACGGAGACCGACAACGTCGGGTATCCGATCGTCGGGATCGTGCATCAACTGCAAAAACAATGCGGGGAGGCCGGCCGCTACATCCATTGGGGTGCGACGACACAGGACATCATGGACAACGCCGTCGTCCTGCAGATGCGCGACGGCCTGGCCATCGTCGCCGACGATCTTGCCGCGCTGGACGCGACGCTGACGGCATTGACGCGTCGGCATCGCGACACGGTGATGGCGGGACGAACGCATCTGCAACAGGCGCTGCCGACCACGTTCGGGCTGAAGGTTGCGGTGTGGCTGTCGATGATCCGCCGGCATCGCGAGCGGCTCGCACAGCTGCTGCCGCGGGTGCTGGTCGGGCAGTTCGGCGGCGCCGCGGGGACGCTGGCGTCGCTCGGCGACAAGGGCCTGGTGGTGGCCGATGCGCTGGTGGAGGAGCTGGGGCTCGGCCGGCCTGCGATCGTGTGGCACGTGGCGCGTGATGGCATGGCGGAGGCGGCTGGATTCCTGGCGCTAGTGTCTGCCAGTCTGGCCAAGATCGCCACCGACGTGATGCTGATGATGCAGACCGAGGTGGGTGAGGCGTTCGAGCCGTTTGCACCGGGCCGCGGGTCGTCGAGCACGATGCCGCAGAAGCGCAATCCGATCTCGTGCGAGTTGATCGTGGCGTGTGCGAAATCCGCGCGCCAGAGCGCCGGGCTGATGCTCGATGCGGTGGTGAGCGATCATGAGCGGGCCACCGGGCCGTGGCATCTGGAGTGGATCGCGGTGCCCGAGGTGTTCCTGGCGGCGGCGAGTGCGCTGAGGCAGGCACGCTTCATGCTCGACGGGCTGGTGGTGGATGGCGAGCGTATGCGCGGCAACCTCGACATCACCGGTGGTCTGATCGTGGCCGAAGCGGTGATGATGGCGCTGGCGCCGCACACGGGGCGCGGGACGGCGCACGATCTTGTCTATGGTGCGTGCCGGGCCGCGCTGGAAGCTGGCACGCCGCTGCTGGCACAACTCGAGGCGGATGGCGAGATCACGCGGCATCTCGACCGGGCGTCACTGGAGCGTCTGGTCGATCCGTCCAACTATCTGGGCTCGGCCGGGCCGATGGTGGACCGCCTGCTGGATGGGCAGGGATGAGCACCCGGCGTGTGACGCTGACGTTCGACAACGGGCCGACGCCGGGTGTGACGGATCGCGTGCTCGATTTGCTCGACGCGCACGGTGTCGCCGTGACGTTCTTCGTGATCGGGGAAAAGGTCGCGCGCGATGATGCGCACCGCGCGCTCGTGGCGCGGGCGTGGGGGGCGGGACACTGGATCGGCAATCACACCTATACGCATCGCGGCCTGATGGGAGGGCTGCCGGACGCGGATGCTGCACAAAGTGAGATTCAACGGACGCAAGACCTAATCGCGCCGTTTGCGCATCCCGATCAATTCTATCGCCCGTGTGGCGGGGGTGGACAACTCTGCCCGGGACTGCTGACCGAGGGGGCGCTGACGCTGCTCACGTCGTGCGGGTATTCGCTGGTGCTGTGGAATGCGGTCCCGCGCGACTGGATCGATCCGGACGGGTGGCCGGCGCGCGCATTGGGGATAATCGAAGGGCTGGCCAATACCGCGCAGGATTGGCCGCTGGTCGTGCTGCACGACATCGAGAACGGTGCGTTGGCCCGGCTCGGTTCCTTCCTGACGTCGCTGTCGGCCGGTGGCTTCACCGTGGTTCAGGCGCTGCCGCCGGCGTGTCTCCCGATCAGGCGCGGTCGCGTTGTCGGGGAGGTCGCGGGCTTTCTCGGATGAAGGGGCCGAGGCGTGCGGCTTCGGGCTGTGCGCGCGGGGTCGGGCAGCCTAGAGTTCCGCTTCCGGCGAACGTCCGGTGAGGTCAGTCCGGGTCAGGATCGATGACGCAGACACAGGCGCGCCTCGCGCAGATCGAGGCGTTCAAGGACTTGCCACTTGATGTGCTGGGCGCGATCGAGCAGCGCCTGCAGCTGATCGAGATCGCACGCGGCGACGTTCTGATCCGGCAGGGCGCGGCGGCCGATGCGCTCTACCTCGTCGTGTCCGGGCGGTTCGACGTCTGGGTTTCGGGCCGGACCGGGCCGGTCGCGCACATCGGGCCGGGGCGGCCGGTCGGCGAGATCGCCTTCTTTGCGGGCGGTGCGCGCACGGCAAGCGTGACGGCTGCGCGCGACAGTCTGGTGCTGAAGCTGTCGCGGGAGGATTTCGACGCGCTGGCGCAGGAGACGCCGCGGATCTGGGCATTCGTGACCGCGGATCTCGCCCGGCGGTTGGCCTCGACCAACGTGGCGCGTGGACCAGCGGACACTACAGTGCCGCGCACGATCGCGCTCATTCCCGCCGGCGATACGCGGTATTGGCAGGGACTGGATTCCGGGCAGGCGTTGGCGGGTTCGCTGGTCTCGGCTCTGGAGCGCATGGGGCGGCGCGTGCGCCGACTGTCGAGCGAGGATATCGCCGGGCCTTTGGAGTCGCGCGAGACGACGCACCACCTGAATGCGCTCGAATCGGAGTTCGATCATCTCATCTACGTCGCGGATGCCACGGTCACGCCCTGGTCGGAGAAGGCGCTGCGGCAAGCCGACCTCGTGCTCGCGATCGGATCGGCGTCGGAGCCGGGGGCTGGGTCGCGACCCAACGATCTGGAGGCCGTCGCGGCCCGCCTTTACGACGCCGGGCAGATCCGTCTTGTGCTGGCGCATGCGGCGGGGACGGTGCGCGCGACGGCAACGTCGCGCTGGCTCGATCAGCGGCCGTGGGTCGGCATGCATCATCACGTCGCCGCAGGCAACGATCGTGACTTCGACCGGCTGGCCCGGTTCGCTAGCGGGCAGGCGTTGGGGCTCGTCGCGTGCGGCGGCGGCGCCTACACCGCTGCGCAGGTCGGCATGCATGAGGCGCTACAGGACGCCGGCATCGTGTTCGACATCGTCGGCGGGACGAGCGGCGGCAGCGCGATGGCCGCGGCATTCGCGCTGGGCGCGCCGCATGCGGAGATCATGCGGCGCAGCCACGACATGTTCGTGCGGCGGCGCGCGATGCGGCGCTGGACGCTGCCGCGCTACAGCCTGATCGATCACACGACGTTCGATGCTGCCCTGGCGGAGCATTTCACCGATGTCGCGATCGAGGATCTGTGGCTGCCCTATTTCGCGGTGTCGACGAACCTCACCGACAACTGCCTGATGATCCATCGGCGTGGGCCGCTGTGGGAGGCCATCCGGGCGAGCTCGGCGATCCCTGCGCTGCTGCCGCCGGTGTTCACGGCGGACGGCACGACGCTGGTCGACGGCGCCCTGCTCGACAACGTTCCTGTTGCGCCGATGCATGCGCTGAAAGCGGGGCCCAACATCGTGATCCACTTCGAGCTGCCGACGCTGCCGCGCTGCCCGATCGATCATCGCACGCTGCCGTCGCGGGGACGTCTGCTGGTGCAATCCCTGACGCGGGCGGGCCGGGCCCGGCTGCCGCCGGCGCCGACGCCGCAAGCGGTGCTGCTGCATGGGCTGACGCTGCCGCGCAGCGCGCTCGACAAGGTTCTGGGGCCGGACGACGCGCTGTTCTCGATGCGGCCGCCGGAGGGGCTGACCCACCTCGACTGGCACGAGCAGGAGCGGATCCGCCAGGCTGGTGGCGCGTATGCACGGGGACGGATCGCGGAACTCAGGGCGCAGGGGCACCGGGCGCTGCGGGTGGTGTCGACCTGAGCTGGTCAGGTGGCGTGGCGGCGCTATGCGATCCTTCACGCGCCGCGTATAGCTGATGAATGGACGGCCCGTGGGGACCAACACCTCCGGCGGGTGTGAAGAGAAGCTGGAGGCGTTGAGGCGAGATGGCAGAACCCGACACGGCACAAAGGCCCGCGCCGACAGCCTTTCGTCTTGAAAGTGCGGCACGGCTCGTGGCGCTGGCCGGTGGCATCGTGATGCTGGCGGCGGCCATCCTGGTTTGCGTCAGCGTCAGTCTGCGGTGGGCGACTGGCAACACGGTGCCCGGCGACTACGAGTGGGTGCAGATAGCCGTTGCCATCGCCGCGTTCTGCTTCCTGCCCTATTGCCAGCTGCGGGGCGGGAATATCGTCGTCACGACCTTCACCACGCGGCTATCGGCGCGCGCGCAGGCGTGGCTTGATCGGCTTTGGGATCTCGTCGCCGCGGCGTTCGCCGGGTTGATCGCGTGGCGGCTCGGTCTCGGGGCGTTCGAGGCGATCGGGAACAAGACGACTACGATGGTGGTCGGTTTCCCGATCGGGTGGTCGATCGCGGTGACGTCGGGGCTGGCGGCCTTTCTTGCCGCGGCGGCCGTGGTGACGGCTTTGCGGTTGCGGCGGACGCGTCCATGAGTCCGACGGCGTCTGCGCTCGTGGGGTTTGCGGCGATGATGGCGCTGATCGGCCTGCGCATGCCGGTCGGGCTCGCCATGCTCGTGGTCGGCGGCTGCGGGTATGCGTGGCTGACGGGATTTCTGCCGTTTCTCAACTTCATCAAGACGACGCCCTATCACCTGTTTGCGAACTACACGCTGTCGGTGATCCCGCTGTTCGTCTTGATGGGGGCGTTTGCGGAACGCTCGGGATTGTCGAGCGATCTGTTCAAGGCGGCGAGCCTCGGGCTCGGGCGGCGCCGGGGCGGGCTGGCGATGGCGGTGATCGGGGCGTGCACCGTGTTCGGGGCGATCTGCGGCTCGTCGGTCGCCACGACGGCCACGTTCGCGCGCACGGCGCATCCCGAGCTGATGCGCTATCGCTACGACGGCGGCTTCTCGACGGCGACGATCGCGGTGGGCGGCACGCTGGGTATTCTCATTCCGCCGTCGGTGATCCTCGTCGTCTATGCGATCTCGACCGAGCAGAATATCGTCAAGTTGTTCCAGGCGGCGCTGCTGCCGGGGCTGTTGTCGGCACTGTTCTACTGCGTCGTGATCGCGTGGACGAGCCGGCGCAACCCCGCGTTGGGACCGGCCGTGCCGCAGTCGGGCGATGCCGACAGGTCGCGGGCGCTGTTGAAGGTGTGGCCGGCGATCGTGGTCGCGCTGGTCGTGGTCGGCGGCATCTATGGCGGAGTGTTCACGCCGACGGAAGGTGCCGCGGTCGGGGCCGTGGGCATGCTGCTGGCCGGCATGGCGCGGCGGACGCTGGGTCTGAAGGAGATCGGTGAGGCGCTGCTGCAGACCGCGGAGACGTCGGCGATGATCTTCTCGATCCTGCTCGGCGCGGAGATCTTCAACGCATTCCTGGCTCTGTCGCAGTTGCCGGCCAACGCGGCGGAGACGATCACCCATTGGGGCCTGCCACCGTTTGCGGTGATGGCGGCGCTGCTGGCGCTCTACATCGTGCTGGGTGCGCTGATGGACGAGCTGGCGATGATCCTGTTGACGCTGCCCGTCTTCTTTCCCATCGTCACGGCGCTCGATTTCGGTATGACGAGCGAGGAGGTCGCGATTTGGTTCGGCATCCTCGTCCTGATCGTCGTGGGTATCGGGCTGACCGCGCCGCCGATCGGGCTCAACGTTTTCGTCGTATCAGCGATCGCGCGGGAGGTTCCGATGACGGCAACCTATCGCCGCGTGCTTCCGTTTCTGGCGGCCGATCTCGTCAAGCTCGCGCTGGTCATGGTGTTCCCGTCGCTGGCGCTGTGGCTTGTCAGGCTGCTGAACTGACGGGTGGTGCCCGCATGGCGACGATCTCGACCGTTGCGGGGTCTTCAGTTCAGTTTGTCATCGTAGCTCGGCGTGAGAATTTTGCAGACGCTGCGGGCGGAGGTGATCTTGCGGCCGTGCCGATCGAGCGTCCAGATGTTGTGACACTGGCCGATGAGTTCCTTCTCGGTGCCGCGCAAGCGGATGCTCCACTCGCAGACGGCGGCGATATCACGCCCGGCCTGAAGCGATGAGATGACGTCGAGGTGCGTGACGGCGTAGGTGTCGAGCTCGGCGGCATACTGGGCCATGATCTCCATGGCGCTGTTGGCCTGCAAGAGTTCTTCGCCCGGAGGAATGGCCAGTCTTGCGGCGAGCTTGCGATCGATCTGCGTCAACATGCGTGCATCTGGCACGAAGGCCTCGGCGACATCGACTGGGTCGCCGGCGCGATAGGCCGCCAGGGCGCGGCGCAGAACGGCTGGAATTTCCAGACGTGGTCGAATCAGCATCGCTCGCCCTTTCGGGTCAAAGTGCCAAGCATGTGCCAATCGCATTGCGGCACGGCAACGCGCATCCAGCGTGCGTAGTCAGCTGAAAGTAGCGCGGATCGCCTAATCGATGGGTCCAGACGGTTCGCGGCAATTCGTAGCGGCGTGCGTTCACGTCATATCGTGGCGGGTATGTGATCGTTTTTGAGACGTTCGACCGGGTTATTGATCCGAGTGCTGTGGTTTCCAGCGCAGTTTCGGCTGACGGGCGGCCCGAGTTTCGTCGAGGCGGCGGCGTGGCGTCTGACGCGGGGCCTGATGAAAGCGATCGGTATCGCCGGATTGTGCAGCTTTGGCGAGACTGCGGAGCGTGGCCACGAACCCGTCGAGGGTCTCCTTCAATTCCAACTCTGTCGGCTCGATCAGCATGGCACCGTGGACGACGAGCGGGAAATACATCGTCATGGGATGATAGCCCTCGTCGATCATCGCCTTGGCGAAGTCCAGCGTGGTTACGCCGGTGTCCTTCAGGAACGCGTCGTCGAACAGGACCTCGTGCATGCAGACGCGATCACCGAAGGGCTGGGTGAAGATATCGCGCAGGCCGACGCGGACGTAGTTGGCGTTGAGGACGGCGTCCTCGCTGGCCTGGCGCATGCCGTCGGCGCCATGGGAGAGCATGTAGGTCATGGCGCGCACGAACATGCCCATCTGGCCGTGGAAGGCGGTCAGTCGGCCGAACGGCTTGCGGCCGGTGCCGGCCAGTTCCGTCTCGTGCTCGGACAGGGCGTGCAGCGAGGAGCCGGGGCGTGTTGTCTTGTCGACTGAGATGATCGGCAGTGGGGCATAGCGCGCGAGCGCCTGGGACAGCACGACGGGGCCGGAGCCTGGTCCACCGCCGCCGTGTGGTGTCGAAAACGTCTTGTGCAGGTTGATGTGCATGGCGTCGACGCCGAGATCGCCGGGTCGCGCCTTGCCGACGATCGCGTTGAAGTTGGCGCCGTCGCAATAGAAGTAGGCACCGGCCGCGTGGACAGCGTCGGCGATGGCGACGATGTCGCGCTCGAACAGTCCGCAGGTGTTGGGATTGGTCAGCATGATGGCGGCGACGTCGGCGTCGAGCGCCTGCTGAACGGCCTCGGCGGACACAGTGCCATCCTCGCGAGCTGCCACCGGCCTCACCTTGTAGCCCATGAACGCGGCCGTGGCGGGATTGGTGCCGTGCGCGCTGTCGGGCACGAGCACGACGTTGCGCGCGGAACCTGCCGCGTCGTGGGCGGCCTTGATCGCCAGCATGCCGCACAACTCGCCGTGGGCGCCGGCCTTGGGCGACAGCGCGACGGCGTGCATGCCGGTTAGTTCGAGCAGATAGCCCGACAGCATCTGCATCAGCGCGACCGCGCCCTGAACGGTCTGCTGCGGCTGCAGGGGATGAATGTCGGCAAAGCCCGGCAGGCGTGCCATCTTCTCGTTCAGACGCGGGTTGTGCTTCATGGTGCACGAGCCGAGCGGATAAAGGCCGGCATCGATGGCGTAGTTCTTGGAGGACAGCCGCACGTAGTGGCGCATCGTCTCGGGCTCGGAGAGGCCGGGCAAGCCGATGGGCGCACGGCGTTCCAAGCCTGCCAGGCGCGACTTGGAGGATTTCGGCTCGGGAAGATCGACGCCGGTCTTGGTCAGGCTGCCGCGCCGTTCGAAGATCAGGGCTTCCTCGTGATCGAGGCCGCGATGGCCGGAGAAGGTCGCGGGCGCAGCGGTGTCGGCGGTGGCCGTTGCCGGCTCGGTGGGGCGGCCTTGACGGTTCATGCTCATGACGCGCCTTTTGCGTGGAGGGTGGGAAAGTCGCTGCCAGTGAGCAGCGGATCGAAGAAGCGGGCCAGGGCGGCGGCGGTGGCCTCGGGCGCATCGACGGTCGGCCAGTGGCTGGCGTCGTCGAAGTGCTCTTCGGGCACGTGACCGGCGGCTAGCCAGGCAATGCTTGAATCCGGCGTGTTGGCGCGCGACCAGTAGTAGAGTTTCGGCACGGCGGCGCTTTTCAGCGCCTGGCCCGGGTCGTCGGCGACGCTGATGCGCTTTGCGTCGCGGCCCAGGCGCCACATGGCTTCGGCGTCCGCGATCGTCAGCGCGGCGTGGTAGCGGCGCAGAATGGGCGTGGTGGTGGCGCGCTGCCAGATTGCGTCGAGCATAGCGGACTTGAAGGATCGGGCGGCGTCGTGCTCTGCGGCCTTGCCGGAGAAGTAAGCGTCGTCTGCGGTCAGATTGCCCTCAATAGAGAAGATGCCGGCGCAGCGGTCGAGAAGATCAGCGGCCTCGACGGCGATGCACGAGGCGAGGGAGTGGCCGACGAGGCCGACCGGCCAGCCGGCATAGGCGCACTCGATCCGCTGGGCGAGCCAGCGCGCGTGCTCGGCGATGGTGCTCGCATCGGGATTGGCCGGCGAGGCGCCGAAGCCCAGCAGGTCGAACGCGACGAGGCGATAGCGGCGGACGAGAGGCGTATCGAACAGCGGCGTGAACATCGTGCCGTTGTCGGCGAAGCCGGGCAGCAGGACGAGAACGGGCGCATCGGCTGGACCGGCCTCGCGCACAAGCGCACCGTCGAGGATGCGGATCGAGTGTGCCATCACGGCAGCACCTTGGCCAATGCGGCAGCGAAGCGGGCGCGATCGTCGTCGGTGTTGATCTCGGTGGAGGCGACGACGATCAGGTCGCGCACGCTGCGGCTCGTCAGGCAGTAGGCGCGACGACGGGCACACCGCCGAGCACGCCCTTGTCGGCGAGACGGTTGATCCGGTGTTCTGCGCGTCGCGGGCACGCGGATGGTGAACTCGTTGAAGATAGGCCGGCGTCAGGACCTCGACACCGCGAACGCGGACGAGACGGTCGGCGAGATCGCAGGCGTTGGCGTGGTTGATCGCTGCAAGTCGCCGCACACCGGCCTCGCCCAGCAGGGTCAGGTGGATGGAGAACGCGAGCGCGCACAGACCGGAATTGGTGCAGATGTTGCTCGTCGCCTTCTCGCGGCGGATATGCTGCTCGCGTGTCGACAGGGTCAGCACGTAGCCGCGCGCGACCTTCGGCATCGACGGTCTCGCCGCACAGGCGTCCGGGCATCTGGCGCACGAACTTCTCGCGCGTGGCAAAGAGGCCGACATAGGGGCCGCCGAAGTTCAGGCCGTTGCCGACCGACTGGCCTTCGGCGGCGACGATGTCGGCGCCCATTTCGCCTGGAGACGCCAGCGCACCGAGCGACACGATCTCGGTGACGACGGCGACGAGCAGGGCGCCGGCGGCGTGGGCGGCGGCCGGCGATCGGGGCGAGATCGGTCACGCCGCCGTAGAAGCTCGGATACTGTACGACGACGCAGCTCGTGTCGGCGTCGATGGCGGCGACGATGTCCTCGCTGGAGGTGACGTCGGGGGGGAGTGCGTGACATCGACGAGCCGCCGTGGTGGGCCAGCGTTTCGACCACCTCGCGGTACTGCGGGTGCAGGCCGCCGGAGAGGACGGCCTTGCTTGCGCCGGGTGATGCGATGCGCCATCAGAACGGCTTCGGCGGTCGCCGTGGAGCCGTCGTACATGGACGCGTTAGCGACCTCCATGCCGGTCAGCAGGGCGACCTGGGTCTGGAACTCGAACAGCACCTGCAGCGTGCCCTGACTGATCTCGGGCTGGTAGGGCGTGTAGCTGGTCAGGAACTCGGAGCGCTGGATCAAGTGATCGACGGTGGCGGGGACGTGGTGCTTGTAGGCGCCGGCCCCGACGAAGAAAGGCACGCTGCCGGCGGGTACATTGCGCTGTGCCAGCCGGGTCAGCTCCCGCTCGACCTCCAACTCGCCCTTGGCGTTGGGCAGATCCGGCAGTTCGGCGAGGCGCTTGTCGGGGGGAACGTCGGCGAACAGCTCGTCGATCGTGGCAACGCCGATGGCGTCGAGCATCGCTCGGCGGTCGGCGGGCTCAAGGGGGAGGTAGCGCATCGGCTGGCGATCCTTGTCAGGCAAACCGCGGGGGCAGGGTTTCGATCACCACTTCGCAGCGCACCGTATTGGCGATGAAGCATTCCGCGTGCGACTTGTGATGCAGCGCGGCGATGTCCTCGGCGGTCGGCTGCTTGTCGCCGGAAAAAAGCACGTCCGGACTGAGCGCGATTGTCGAGATCCAGGTCTTGCCGGCCTCGTTCTTGCCCATCGTCGCCTTGACGCTGTCGCGGTACTCGTCGATGCGGAAACCGGCGCGTGCGGCGAAGTCCAGGAAGAAGAGCATGTGGCAGGCCGAGAGCGAGGCGACCAGTGCCTCCTCGGGATCGACGGCGTCGGTGCGCGACAACGGCAGGCGGACGACGGAGGGCGAGGAGGAGGCCGGGACGGTGATGCCGTCGAACTGCCATTCGTGGGCGCGGCTGTATCTGCGATCGAGGAATGGCTGTTCGCCGCGGCGCCAGACGACGACGGCGTCGAAACCTTCAGACATGGTGGTTCCTTTTCACGGGGCTACGGGCTCACGCCTGCTCGGCGGCGAACGTGTCGTAAGCGGCGCGATCCATCAGTGCGGCGAGCTCGGCGGGGTTCGATATCTTCACCTTGAAGAACCAGCCGGCGCCTTCGGCGTCCTCGTTGATGATGGCGGGATTGTCGGCCAGCGCGCCGTTGGCCTCGATCACCTCGCCCGTGACGGGGGCGTAAACGTCGCTGGCGGCTTTGACGCTTTCGACGACAGCGCAGGCCTCGCCCGCCTTCACCTGCCGGCCGACTTCGGGCGCTTCGGCAAATACGACGTCGCCGAGCTGCTCGGCGGCGTGCCGGGTGATGCCGATGGTCGCGACGTCGCCGTCGACAAAGACGTACTCGTGGTCCTTGGAAAAGTGCTGGCTGGCCATGCTTCTGTTCCCTCCGGGAGCGGGGACGACGTCCCTCGCGGCTTATGATCTAGTGCGGCGTGCGAGGCGCCTTGCAGGTTCATTTTGGCTTGCGATGGTAACGGTGGGGCACGAACGGCAAGGGGGCGACGCGCGCGGGCAAGGGCTTGCCGCGGACCATCAGTTGGACGGGCGTTCCCGGGCTTGCGTGCGCGGCGGTGACGTAGCCCATCGCGATCGGCGTATCGACGGAGGGGCCGAAACCACCGGAGGTGACTGTGCCGATGGCCGTGCCATCGCTGGCGAGGATTTGGGTGCCTTCGCGGGCGGGCGCGCGGCCTTCGGGTTTTATACCGACGCGCTTGCGTGCGGGGCCTTGCGTCAATTCCCCAAGGATCCGCTGGTCACCGGGAAAGCCACCCGTCTCGCGTCGCCGTTTCTGAATGGACCAGGCCAAATCCGCCTCGATCGGCGACGTGGTCTCGTCGATGTCGTGGCCATAGAGGCAGAGGCCCGCTTCCAGGCGCAGGGAGTCGCGTGCACCCAAGCCGACGGGCATCACACGCGCATCCCGGCACAGCGTGCTCCAGACGAGCGGTGCGTCCGTTCTGCCGACGGCGATCTCGAAGCCGTCCTCACCGGTATATCCGGCGCGCGAGACCTGCACGCGCTTGCCGTAGAGGCGGGCCTCGAGCGTGGTCATGAAAGCCATCGCGGTGGTCTCGGGGCAGGCTTCTGCCAGCACCGCGGCCGCCGCCGGTCCTTGAAGCGCGATCAGTCCGCTGTAGCCGAAGCCCGTCTCCAAGCGGACACCGCGCGGAAGGCGGCCGGAGATGCGGGCGTAGTCGGCGTCCTTGCGCGCGGCGTTGACGACGAGCGACAGCCAGCCGCCAAGATTGGGATCGGCGGGTCGGGCGACCATCAAGTCGTCGAAGATGCCACCATCGTCGGTTAGCAATTGCGTGTAGCGCTGCTGGCCGGGCTTCAGGCCGGCTACGTCGGCGGGCACAAGGGCCTCCAGGGCGCGCGCGACGGTGTCGTGCTCGCCGTCCTCGGCGACGAGGGAGGCCTGTCCCATGTGACTGACGTCGAACAGCCCGGCCTTCTCGCGCGTCCAGACATGCTCCTTCAGGACGCCCATCGGGTACTGCACGGGCATGTCGTAGCCTGCGAACGGCACCATCTTGGCGCCAGCGGCGACGTGGAGATCGTGAAGGGGGGTGCGCTTCAGTGGCGCTGGATCTTGGGCTTTCGCGCTCATGGGACGTCCCTTGCGACAGGTGTTAAGCCCTTGCCCCACGCGCCGAGCGATGCGTGAAACGCGAGCCCCCTCTGTCTCGGGACCTGAGAGATTCGGCCGTTCCCCCGACCGTTGCACGGCCGGATGCGCACCTTATCCCCTTCGGTGGATCGAGCGGCTCACCGCCACGACCACTTTCCAGAGCGTCATCAGTCCACGGTCCTTTTGCCTGAGAGTTTCCGGGGCGGTTGCTCCTTCGGCGCCGGTCAACTGGACAGACCGGTCTCTTCCGCAGACGTCGCGTGACCCACAAGGTATGGGGGCTCGGCAGGTCCGTGTCAATGAGACGCGCCTGAAGCGAGGGTCGATTTGATGCGGTTGGGTGGTGGGGATCGCGGCTGTGACGTTAGCCGGCGCCGGGGACGTTGCGATCGAAGCCGACGAAGACCTCGAATTCGCCGGGGCGGGCGCCCTCGGGCACGGCGAAGGTCACGGTCCGGACGGCGGAGAAATAGCCGATCGGCTTGTCGGGTGCGACATCGACGGCGACGGTCAACTGGTCGGCGGCGATCTTTTCGCGCTTGGCATCGGTGACATAAACGTTGACCGGCAGGGCGATGTTGCCCGCCTGGCCTTTCGGGCCGAGCAGGACGCGGCCGGAGAAGCCGTATTTGACGGTGACTTGGTTGCCGCTGACCTGGCATTCGCGGGCGGTCTTGGTGATCTCGCCGCGGTGACGAATGGCTAGACCATCACCGGCGCGGCCGGCCTCGTAGATCGTCAGGTTATTGTCGCGAGACCAGACCTGGAAGCGGGGGCACCCGTGCGAAATGCCGGTTTCGGTGCTGCCGGTGGTGCCGGCGTCGGCCTTGGCGGCCTGGAGCAGCTGATCTTCCGATACCGAGGCAACCTGCCCGCTGGACGATTTTTGGCCACCGAACACGCTGCCGCCGATCCCGGAGGTGAGCGAGGAGAGCCCGCATCCCGAAACCAGGGTGGCAAGAGCACCAAGCCCGACGCAAGCGATCGCAGCGCGGGCCGTCAGCATGCAAGAGTGCGTCACGTCGTCCCTACCTGCAGTTGCCGATCCGCATACCCCACCCGGAACGGCTATCCCCCTAGGCCTCTGAGAGAGGCATCCTGTAGACTGCGACTCGACTGTAGCACTGCACGAGCGCAACAGCCAACGCAGACAGATTGCCGCGAACCGCGTTACCAAGGGTTTCGACAACCTCATGACCGTCGTCACGACCGACTCCGGCTCCTCCGGGCTGCCGCCCCTCACGATCCTGCTCGCAGCTCCGCGCGGCTTTTGTGCCGGCGTCGACCGGGCCATCCAGATCGTCGAGCTTGCGCTCGAGAAATACGGGCCGCCCGTCTACGTACGCCACGAGATCGTTCACAACCGATTCGTGGTCGAACTCACTGCGGGCAAAAGGCGCCATTTTTGTGGAAGAGCTGGACGAGATCCCGCAAACCTCCCAGCCTGTGATATTTTCGGCACATGGCGTGGCCAAGGCCGTGCCCGAAGCCGCCAAGGCCCGCAACCTGTTCGTGCTCGATGCGACGTGTCCGCTGGTTTTCAAGGTGCATATCGAGGCCAAGCGGCTGCACGACCGGGGGACGGAGATCGTGCTGATCGGTCACGCCGGGCATCCGGAGGTGATCGGCACGATGGGGCAGCTGCCGCCGGGTGCGGTGAGGCTGATCGAGACGGTCGAGGATGCGCGCGCGTTCCAGCCCAGGGATCCCGCCCGGCTGTCCTATGTGACGCAAACGACGCTTTCGGTCGACGATACCGCGGAGATCGTCGCTGTGCTCAAGGCACGGTTTCCAGCCATCGCCGGACCCGCGAAGGAAGACATCTGCTATGCCACGACCAATCGGCAGGCCGCGGTGAAGGCGATCGCGCCACGCATCGACAGGCTGATCGTCGTCGGCGCGCCCAACAGCTCCAACTCGCTGCGGCTCGTTGAAGTCGGTGAGCGCGGTGGGGCAGGGCATGCGATGCTGATCCAGCGGGCCGCAGACATCCCGTGGTCGTCCTTCGAGGGCGTTGCCACGATCGGGATCACGGCGGGGGCTTCGGCGCCGGAAGTGCTGGTCAACGAGATCATCGACGCGTTTCGTCAGCGATTCAGCGTGACCGTGGACGTCGTGACGACGGCCGTCGAGCGCATCGCCTTCAACGTGCCGCGGGAGTTGCGCGCGGCGGCGGAATAAGCGTCGGGCGGCGCGACGGCGGGCGCGTGCGGACGCGAACGGCAACCAGGGAAACGGCAGGCGGGCGATGGCTGTCTACACGGAGGTCACCGACGAGGAGCTGACGGCCTTCATCGCCAGCTACGACGTGGGCGAGTTGATGTCCTGTAAGGGCATCGCGGAGGGTGTCGAGAACACCAACTTCCTCTTACACACGTCGAAGGGGCCGTTCATTCTCACGCTGTACGAAAAGCGGGTGAACCCGGCGGATTTGCCGTTCTTTCTTGGTCTGATGGAGCATCTGGCGGCGGCGGGGATCAACTGCCCTTTGCCGGTGCACGATCGGGACGGCCGTGTGCTGCGCACGCTGGCGGGACGGCCGGCGGCGATGGTGACGTTCCTGGAAGGCTTCTGGCTGCGTCAGCCCGCGCCCCATCACTGCCGGGCGGTGGGGGAGGCGCTGGCGCGACTGCATATGGCGGGGCGCGCATTTGCGATGCGTCGGCCGAATGCGCTGGGCCTTGCCGGCTGGCGGCCACTTTTCGAACAGTTCGCGGACCGTGCTGATGAGATCAAGAGCGGGCTTCACGGCGTGATCGCGAACGAGCTCGATCATCTGGAGCGGCATTGGCCGGCGACGTTGCCGGACGGGATCATCCATGCGGACCTGTTTCCCGACAACGTGTTCTTCCTGCACGACGCGCTCTCCGGCTTGATCGACTTCTATTTCGCCTGCAACGACAGGCTGGCCTACGACCTCACCGTTTCGCTCAACGCCTGGTGCTTCGACGCCGACGGCGGTTTTCAACGCGATAAGGGTGCAGCGATGATTGCGGGCTATGAGAGCGTTCGTGCGCTGTCGGAGGCGGAGCGGGAAGCGCTACCGCTGCTGGCACGAGGTGCTGCGCTGCGGTTCCTGCTGACGCGCGCGTTCGACTGGCTCAACACTCCGAAGTCCGCGCTGGTCAAGCCGCACGATCCGCTGGTGTTCCTCGACAGGCTCGCGTTCCACCAGCGGGCGACCAGCATGGCCGCGTACGGCGGTGAGGAGACGCTATGAGCGTCGCAGTCAAGCAGCCGATCGTCATCTTTACGGACGGCGCGTGCTCGGGAAATCCGGGGCCGGGCGGCTGGGGCGCCATCCTGATGTGGGGCGATCACCGCAAGGAGATCAATGGCGGCGAGGCGGAGACGACGAACAATCGCATGGAGCTGACCGCGGCGATCATGGCGCTGGAGGCCCTGAAGGGCGAGCGCCGGGACGTGGAGTTGCACAGCGACAGTAACTACATGCGCGACGGGATCACGAAATGGATCCACGGCTGGAAGCGCAACGGCTGGAAGACGGCCGACAAGAAGCCAGTCAAGAACGTCGAACTGTGGCAGCGCCTCGACGCCGCACGCCAGAAGCACGCAGTCGACTGGCACTGGGTCAAGGGCCACGACGGGCACCCCGAAAACGAGCGCGCCGACGAGTTGGCCCGTGAGGGGATGGCGCCCTTCAAGAAGCGGTAACGTCGCCGTTATCGGGTGGTCCGATCCGAAAACCTACATGTTGCCGGGCTTCCAGGCGCTTTTTAGTGAACGCGCCAGAAGCCGTTTGGTTCGGCCATCACGCCCGCCGTCGCGGGTTTGTGATTTCCGCGTGTGGCTGCTGTCACACTCAGTTGAGCGCTCCGGATGCCTTCGTGATTTCCATTTTTGGCCTGGCGAACTTAATTTTTATTCATCGGCGGACGGGAAATGCGGACGCCGAAAGGCAAAAAGCAAAACATCAAAATCGGAGATCAGATCATGAAGAGCCTTATCGCAGCACTGGTCCTTTCCATCGGCTTCGGCACTGTCGCACACGCCGCTGGCTACCATACCCAGAGCAACGGCGCGCTGCCGACGTGGGCGGCCGACGCGTTCGAACCCAAGGGCAGCTGAACATTCTGACCGTACGCACGGATCACATCAAAAACACGATCAATGGAGATGACATCATGAAATCGCTTATCGCCGCCCTAGCCCTCGCCATCACGTTCGGTGCTTCCGCGCAGGCGGCCACCAGCATCAACGGCAATGCGCCGGACTGGGTCGTGAAGGCCTTCAGCCAGTCGGAGTGACGGCCGACGGGTAAATCGCCCCATCAGTCGGAACCAGATGTGCAAACGGCGCCCCCGAGGTTTGATCCCGGGGGCGCCTTCTTTTTTTGGGGGGGGGCGGCTTCGCACGTCGATGCCGGAGTCGGCTCACAGCGCGTTGTCGTGCACCGTGCTCAAGTGTCACCGTGACGTGTCGCGCTGACCTTGCTGGCAACGCCACTGCATGCCGAAGGTTTGTCACTTCGAACGATGCTCGCGATGTTGTGAGGTAGGTGCGATGTCGCCGTCACGCCCAGTTGAGACGAGCGAGGGTCTTCGTGATTTCCAATTTCGGCGTTTCGGGCTTATCTTTTATTCATCGGCGGACGGGAAATGCGGACGCCGAAACGCAAAAACAAAACATCAAAACCGGAGATCGGATCATGAAGGCCATTCTTGCAGCTCTGGCTCTTGCAATAACGTTCGGTTCGGCCGCCCAGGCGGCGACTCAGGTCAGCGGCAATGCTCCTGCATGGGTGGTGAGCGCCTTCAGCAACGCCGAGTAAGGCATCGCTCACACCTCACGCCATCGCCGGCGACTGGCCGGCGGTGTCCCCACAACCCAACGGAGATAAAGATCATGAAGAGCCTCATCGCAGCGCTGGTCCTGTCCATCGGCTTCGGCACTGTCGCACAGGCGGCAGGCGTCTACACCCAGAGCAACGGCACGCTGCCGTCCTGGGCGGCGCAAGCCTTCGAGCCCAACGGCAACTGAACGGTCTGACAGCACGCACGGACTACATCAAAAACACGATCAATGGAGATGACATCATGAAATCGCTTATCGCCGCCCTGGCCCTCGCCATCACGTTCGGTGCTTCCGCGCAGGCGGCCACCAGCATCAACGGCAATGCGCCGGACTGGGTCGTGAAGGCCTTCAGCCAGGCGGAGTGACGGCCGACGGGCAAGTCGCCCTATCAGTCGGAACCAGATGTGCAAACGGCGCCCCCGAGGTCTGATCCCGGGGTCGCCGTCGTCATTTGAACCGGTCACATCGCCGATACCAGCGTCGTCTCACAGCGCGTTGTCGACCATCGAACACAGCGTTGCCGCGCTCGACTTGTCATGCTGCGGAGGGGCTTCCTCGACGTTGAGCACCTTGACCACGCCGTCGCTCACGGCCATGGCATAGCGCCGCGAGCGGACGCCAAGGCCGCGTGCCGTCAGATCGATCTCGAGACCAAGCTTCTTGGCGAAGTCGGCGCTGCCGTCGGCGAGCATCGCGATCTTGCCGTCAGCGTTGGTGTCCTTTGCCCAGTTGCTCAGGACGAAGACATCGTTGACGGCGGTGCAGCAGACGCTGTCGAAGCCCTTCGCCTTCAATTCGGAGAGGCGGTCGACGAAGCCGGGCATGTGCTGCTTGTGGCATGTCGGCGTGTAGGCGCCGGGAACAGCGAACAGCGCCACCTTCTTGCCGCCGAAGACCTCGGCGGTGGTCATCGGCTTGGGACCTTCTGCCGTCATCACGGTAAACGTCGCGTCGGGCAGCTTGTCGCCCACCTTGATGGCCATTGTGAACCTCCTGATGTTGATGAAGCCGGATATAGCGCATTTCCGCCCGACTTCCACCGCCCGACCCCGGTGGGGATGAGCGAGGGCTGGATCGTCACGGCACCTGATAGAGCATTTCGGCCGCGCCTGTCGCGGAGACGAGTGTCAGGCGGATGGGTTTGCCCTTCAGGTCGGCCAGTTCGGCTGCGTCGGACAAGGCCAACTCAAAGGGAACGCGGGTGCCGGACGTCGCGCGACTGCGGCGGGGCTGGGGGACGTAGCTGCCGTCCGGGCCCTCGGCAAAGAGATCGACGGAGGCCGGGTCTGCGCCAGCGGCATCGACCAGGAACTCCAGCACGGGGCCGCGCTCGCCCTTGCGCACGTGGGCCTCGATGAGGCGCGGGTCGGCGGGGCGAGACGCACCGGGTGCGCTCGGGACGCTCGCGAGTGCGGCGGCGAGTGCGGCAGCGACAGGATCCGCGGGATCGTTGGATGGCCCAGTGGCGGGAATGTCGAGCGTGAAGCTCGCCTCGGCCGGGATGCAGATCTCGCGGCAGATCCCGTAATTCAGCGCAAGTTTCAGGTCGATCGGCCCCGGCGCCTTCGCCGTCAGGCGGATAGGGAGCACGACGCCTTTCTTGTAGCCGATGGTGTCGCCGGCGGAATCGGTCAGCCGGACGGGAGCGGGGAACGCCAGGCTGGCGGATGCGAGATTGTCAGAGCCCGACCAGTCGAGCTCCGGGGGAATGCCGCCGGCGTCGCCGGGGTTGCGCCAGTAGGTCTTCCAGCCGTCGTCGAGTGCGATTTCGATGCCGGCATAAGGCGCGTCGCGGAGCCGGGTGGCGATCAGGCGTGCGCGGCCGTTGTGGGCGGGCACCCAGGCCGTGGTGCGCCCCGGTGCGCCGGCAGGCTGGGCGGCCGATGACTTGCGGCTGCCAAGCGTCAGCGTCGCCGCGCCTGCCGCGAGCAGCCCGAGCGCGGCGCGACGGGTCAGTCTCGAACGGTTCGTGCAGGGATGCGGTGCGACAGGCATGTTGTCCTGGGTGATCGGAAGCGGGACCAGCATGTCGTCCTATCGCATGGGGTCGCGATCACGGCAATTCACGCTTGACTGAACGCTGCTCTTTGCGCGTCCGGTGAAATTGGCAGGCGAAATCAATGTAATTTGCCATCTTCACAGCTCGTCCGTGCTGGCGCTAGTCTATCGGTCATGAAAGCGAAGCGGCGGAAGCGAAACGGGCGAGAGTACCTCGACGGCCAGTTACTGGTCGCGATGCCGACGATGTCGGATCGCCGCTTCGCGCGCTCTGTCATCTATCTGTGTGCCCATTCGGAGGACGGCGCGATGGGCCTGATCCTCAACCAGCAGGCGTCGGGGCTTTCGCTGCCGGAGTTGTTTCGCCAGCTGGGCATCGTGAAAAAGGGTGACGAGGAGAGCGTGCCGCCGGAGCTTCTGCAGCGTGCGGTGCATGTCGGCGGGCCGGTTGAAACGGGACGCGGCTTCGTGCTGCACAGCGGGGACTACTTCGCGGAAAGTTCGACCTTGAAGATCGACCAGGACGTGTGCCTGACGGCGACGATCGACATCCTGAAGGCGATGGCGCGCGGGCGGGGGCCGCGCCGGGCGCTGATGGCGCTTGGCTATTCGGGCTGGGCGCCGGGGCAGCTTGAATCGGAGATCCAGGCGAACGGCTGGCTACATTGCCCTGCCGATGCCGAGCTGGTGTTCGATCCGCGGCTGGAAAACAAGTACGATCTGGCGCTGTCGAAGATCGGCATCGACCCTTCGCATCTAGTGAGCGACGCCGGTCACGCCTGAGAGGCCGCCGCCTCCGCTCGAGATTCTTCCGCTTCACCGCTGATCGTAGACGCCTGCGCCGTGGATTGCCGGCTCCGTGGCGATCAGCGTGGTTGCGCTATTCGCCGGCCAATGGCGGTTTGCGCTGCGCGGCAGCGCCTGGCGGCGGGCGATGGCCGCCGATCGGTACGCCTGCCAGGCGAGCGAGGCTGGCGGCGATGGCCGGCGGCAACGTTTTCAGCTCGGGCATCTCCGTCACGCGCGGGCGCTCGCGCGCTGCGGCGTGTGATGTCGGCTCGTCGTCGGCTTGGTGCGCGGCGCCGTTCGGCTCGGCGGGATGCCGGTCAGCCGTATGAGGCGGTGCGGTCGGCGGCTCGGCGTCGTGGGCCTCAGCGGCCGGCAGCACGGCAGAGAACGGCGCCATCGGCGCTTCGCCTGCCCCGTCAGGCTCGGCGGACGCCATCGGATCGGCGGCGGGGCCGTGGTTGGGTGTTGTGGCGCGGGCGAGTGCACTGGACAACGACGGTGGCGCGGCGTCGGGGGCGTCGTGATGCGGCTGTAGCGGCTGTTGTCCGTCCGGTTCGCCGTCGTGGCCTGTAGCGAGCTGGTGGGGGCTGTCCGTGTGATCGAAGGTGGCGGGATAGTCGATCGCCATTGGATCGGGGCCAGCCCAGCCGGGAGGCGGCCCTGCAGCGGGGTGGGCGGCGGTGGCGGCTGCCATCGCGGCTGCGGAGACGGGGCCGAAATCGGAGGGTTCCGGCATCCCGTCGAAGTGCCCGTTGGCGCCATAGGCATCAGGCGGCATCGCCGCGGCTACCGACATGGGCGGGGGCATCACATGAGCCGCTGTCGGGCGGCTGGCCGCCGCGGCTGCCTCGGCGGCGAGATGGTCGTGGCCGGACTGCGGTCCGTGGCGCCGGGTGCGCACGGTCATCCCCGGGGCCAAGCGCGGCTTGCGCGGGCGTTGAGAACGCTGCCCCTTGCCGGCGCCGTTGGCGTCCAGCGCGCCGCCGGTCGCCAGGGATGCCGGTTCCTGGACCGCGGGCTGGTCGCTGCCGGTGCGTGTGCCGCTCTTCGTGCTGGTGCGCCGGAACAGGGGGCCCGACTGCAGCTTGCGCTGTGACTTGCGCAGATCTTTCAGCTCTTCGAGCACGCGCCGTTCGTTGCGCGGTTCGCCGACACCTGGACCCTGGGCGAACTCGCAACCGATCGAACGCACGAATGCGGTATCGTCCGGTGTCTCTACGCCGTCGGCTATGACCTTGCGGCCGAGCTCGTGAGCGAGTGCCGCGATCGCGCGAACGAGCGGCGATCCCTGCCCGTCGGGCGCCGACATCTGCACGAGGACGGGGTCGATGCGGATGCTGTCGAAGGGGAAGCGCTGCAGGTAGGACAGGGAGCTGTAGCCGCTGCCGAACTCGCTCAGCACCAGCTCGGCGCCGGCGCCACGCAGCCACTCGAGGATCTCGCTCGCCTGCTCGGGATTTTCCAGCACCAGGCTTTCGGCGATGGACAGCTTGAGCGCACCCATGGGCGCGACGGCACGGCCAAGGATGTGGCGGATCTCCTGGATGAGATCCTGACGGAAGACGCGCGAGCTGGAGACCGCCACGTCGATGAACAGCGGACGCTCTGCGCGCGGCAGCTCCTTTTGCCAGCGCGCGACGGCCTGGGCCGCATTGGTTAGCACGAACGAGCCGAGCCGCAGGGCGACACCGTTGGCGTCGTCGTCGCCGATCAGGGTCGTGGGATCGACGGCGCCGAGCTGGGGATGCTCCCAGCGGGCCATCGCCTCGAAGCCGGCGAGCTCGCCGGTCGGCAGATAGGCGATCGGCCGGTAGAGCAGCTGGACCTGGTTGCGCTCCAGCGCTTTCAGCAGATCGGTTTCGATGTCCTGGGCCTGCTGGCGGTCGGTTCGCATGTCGGGCCGGAAGATCTCGATCCGATCAGCACCTTGACGCTTGGCACGGTGCATGGCCGTCTCGGCGTCCTTCAGCAGGTCGGACGCGCTGGACGGGGCGTCGCCATCGAACACGGCGAGACCGACCGCGCCGGTCAAGACGACCTCCTCGCCGGTGATGTTGATCGGCGAGCGCAGGGACCGGCGGACACGCTCGGCGAGCTGGGCAAGCTCGCGCGCGTCCGTCTGGCCGAGCAGCAGGATGGCGAACTGATCGCCGCCGACTCGGGCGATCGTATCCTGAGCACCCAGGTGACGCTGGAGGCGGCGCGCGATGGTCAGCAGAAGGCTGTCGCCGACAACCAGGCCGCGTTCGGTGTTGACGGTGCGGAAGCGGTCGAGGTCGATGAACATCACGGTCGGGTGCGCGTCGGGTTCGCTCTGGGCCCGTGTGACGGCGACCGTGAGGCGGTCGAGGAACAGCTCGCGATTGGGCAGGCCGGTCAGGCTGTCGTGGACGGCGTCGTGGAGCAGCCGCTCCTGGGCGCGGCGTGCATCCGTGATGTCGCGCATCAGGCCGATGCAGCGCAGTGAGCGGCGCTCCGTCCCTGTGCCGCTGGCCGCCTCCACCTCGAACCATCGAAAAGAGTTGTCGGCGTGGCGCAGGCGGAACTCGACATGGATGTCGCCGCCGTTTCGCTCCTGCACGGACCAGAGCGTGAGGCGGAAGCGCTCGCGGTCGGCGTGGTGCATGTGGCGCAGGAAGTCGTCGACACTGGTCGACAGGGCGCCAGGGGCGAGGCCCAGCGAGGTCTCGACATGCGGCGAAATCTTCAGCTCGTCGCGGCGCGCGTTCCACTGCCAGAGCGCGGCGTGTGAGCCGTCGACGGCGAGCGAACGCAACTGCAACTCGCTCGGGGCCACGCCGTGAATCGGCTCCAGGGCGCGGAAGGCGAACTGCGTGACGGTGAAGCCCAGGAGCACGATGATGAGCACGAGACCGGCGGCCAGCCCGGAGACGACGATGTCGCCCGACAGACGGCCGGTGAGCACGACGGAGGCGGCAAAGATCCAGACCAGGAACAGCAGCCAGGTGGGCACGAGCGCGAGGGCGCGATCCTGACCGCGCAATGCCAGGAACAGCGTGAACAGCATGCCCGCGCCGCCGATCAAGACGAACGACAGGCGGGCGAAGGTGGAGGCCAGACGCGGATCGATGACGGCGACGGCGACGAGCGCCAATTGGGCGAGGATCCAGGCGCCGACGAGCATGCGGATGAAGCCGTGCCAGGCGCCGAGCCGCAGGTAGGTGTGCAGGAAGATGACGAGGGATGCAGCCATGGCGGCTTCGGTGGCGGCGCGATAGACGGCATTGCCTTCCGGCCTGAGCTGAAACAGCTTGTGGAAGAAGCCGAAGTCCACGCACAGGTAGCCGAGCACGCACCAGGCGACCAGCGCCGCGGTCGGGAAGATCAGCTTGTGGTTGGCCGCGAAGATCGCGGTCAGGAAGATCGCCAGCAGACCGAGCAGGCCGAGCATGATGCCGTTGAACAACTGGCGGTCGCGGGCCTTCAGCTCGTAGTCGATTGGCTTCCACAGGAAGATGCGTGCAAGCCGCTCCGACGACAGTTCCACCACGTAGGTGATGGTCTGTCCGGGGTCGAGGCTCAGGCGGAAGATGTCGGCGCGGTCGCTCTTGATGCGTTCGGGGATGAACCCGATCGACGGCGTGATGGCCTCCATGCGGCGGGCATCGAGGTCGGGCCACACGACACCCGAGCCGATGACGGTGTAGCGCTCGGCGGTCAGCCAGCGCTCGAGCGGCTTGTCGGATGTGTTGGTGAGCGCGAACACCACCCAGTTCGGATTGGTGCCGGGCGTCGCCGCGCGCACGGCCATGCGGCCGGCGAGGCCGTCGATGCCGGCAGCGGTCTCGATCTGCAGGTTGTCGCCACGGCTCTCGTAGAACTCGCCGAGCGTCGTGATCTCGATGCGCTCCTGGTCGGGATTGACCGGGATCGCCTTGAGCGCCAGGGCAGGGGAGGTGGCGAGCATTACGGCCAGCAGGACAAGCAGCCCGCAGAGCCAGCTTTGTATCCAGCTTTGGCCGCCGGGGCGACTGGCCGACAGCCGGCCGGCGCCCGCACCGACGGCGCTATCCGGCTGCCTTGTCGGCACCCGGGCATGCGCAGTCCATGGCGCGCCCGCGGTCATGAGATCCCCCGCGGCGGCGGATCATCGACGAGGCGGGCGAAGAGCAGGTGGTCCTGCCAGACGCCGTCGATCTTGAGATAGCGCCGGGCCAGCCCTTCGCGGGTAAACCCGGCCCGCTCAAGGACCGCGATCGAGGCGGCGTTGTGTGGCAGGCAGGCGGCCTCGATGCGGTGCAGCCGCAGGCGATCGAAGGCGAAGGTGGCGGCGGCGCAGACCGCTTCGGTCATGAGGCCGCGGCCGGTGTATTGCGCGCCGAGCCAGTAGCCGAGGGCGACCGCCTGGGTGACACCGCGTCGAACATTGTTCAGCGTCATTCCGCCGACCAGCGTTTGATCGGGCTCAGTGAACACCAGGAAGCCGTAGCCCAGATCCTCGTTCTGCTCGCGCTGATAGTGGCGTATGCGGCGCCGGAAGGCGGCGCGGGTCAGCTCATCGGAACTCCAGCGTGGCTCCCAGGGTGTCAGGTGCTCCCGGCTGCGCTGGCGGATCTCGTGCCCAGGCGGCGTAGTCGGCCATGACCGGCGGGCGCAGCATGACCCGGCCGCCCCTTACGATGGGGCCCGGCTCCGGGACGAGATTGCTGCGCAGGAAGGCCATGCTCGGATCGCTTCTCCCCCGAGGTCAGCTGCGCAGCAGCCGCTCGGCGTGCAGCGCGTGCTGCTCGCTGTGCGGACCGGCGCCGACGATGACGATGGCCGGTGGCCGGCCGCTGATGAGGCTTGCGGCGAAGCCGCGGATCGCATCGCTGGTGACTTCCTCAACGCGCGCGATCAATTCGTCGCTGTGAACGAGCCGACCGTAGGCGGCGACGTGGCGCGCCATCTGCTCGGCGCGCGCGCTGGAACTCTCGAGGCTCATTAGCAGTCCGGCCTTGAGCTGGGCTTTCGCCCGCGCAATTTCGCCGGGTGTCGCGCCGTCCTCGGCCACCGCCTTCACCTCGCTTGCCAGAACGTCGATCAGCTCCGACGTCATTTCCGGACCCGTCGCTGCATGAATGCCGAACAAACCCGTATCGCTCAGTCCCCACGACGTCGAGTAGATGGCGTAGCACAGTCCCCGCTTCTCACGGATCTCCTGGAACAGACGGGAGGACATGCCGCCGCCCAGCAGACCGGAGAAGACCTGCGCGGTGAAGAAATCGGCGCGGCGGTAGGACGGCCCCTCGAAGCCAAGCAAAACGTGCGCCTGTTCAAAGGCCTTCCCGGAGATACGCCGACCACCGCCGTAGTGCGCCCTCGCCTCGACTCGATCCGAACCGTCAGGGAGCCCGCCGAATAGGGCCTCAGCGTGGCGGACGAACCGGTCGTGATCGACGGCGCCGGCTGCCGACAGGACCATGTTTCTGCGCGCAATAGCGCGACCCCAGGAAGCGTCGCAGATCGTCGGGGGAGAAGCGGTCCACGCTATCGGGCGTGCCCAGGATCGGCCGGCCGATCGGCTGGTCGGGAAACGCGGCGTCGTGGAGCAGGTCGTAGGCGATCTCGTCGGGGCTGTCGCGGGTGGCTGCGATCTCCTGCAGGATCACCTCGCGCTCGCGCTCCAGCTCGTCGGCGTCGAACTGGCGAGTTCTGGAGAATGTCGGACAGCAGGTCGAGGGCGACGCGCTCGTCGCCTTTCAGGACACGCGCGAAATACGCCGTGCTCTCCAGGCTGGTGGCGGCGTTGAGCTCGCCGCCGACCTGCTCGATCTCCTCGGCGATGTCGCGGGCGCTGCGCGTCGCGGTGCCCTTGAAGGCCATGTGCTCGATGAAGTGGGAGATGCCGTGCTCGTCGTCGCTCTCGTGACGTGCGCCGCAGGCGACCCAGACTCCGAGCGACGTCGTCTCCAGATGCGGCATGTGGTGGCTGGCGACCGTCAAGCCGTTGGCAGAGGCGCGTCACGTTGGTTGTCATGCAGCGTCTCCGCCGAGGGCGCGCGCCTTCGTGGCGACGAAGCCTTCGACTTGCTTTGAGGTCGTTAGGGAGCCGCGCGAACCGTTCGCGATCCGTCATCAGGCGCGACAGGCGGGGCGGCAGTGGCGGCGTGTGACCGGTGATGGCGGCGATGGCGTCGGGGAATTTGGCCGGGTGGGCGGTCGACAGGATGACTTGCGGGGCGGTGTTGCGGCGGCAGCGCGCGGGCGGCGGCGACAATGCCGCAGGCGGTGTGGGGATCGGCGAGGTAGCCGCTTTGCGGATCGCGTGCGCTCGGATTGCGGCGGCGACCTGCGCCTCGCTGGCTGCGGCGGCCGAGAACGCCTCGCGCACGGCGGGCAGTGCCGCGCCCAACTCGAAGCGGCCGGACTGGGCGAGGGAGGCCATCTGGGCGCGAACGAGGGCGGCATCACGGCCGCACGCCTCGAACAGGCAGCGCTCGAAGTTGGAGGAGATCTGGATGTCCATGGACGGCGATGTCGTTGCCACGACGCCGCGCATCTCGTAGACGCCGGTCTCCAGCGTGCGCGGCAGGATGTCGTTGGCGTTGGAGGCGATGACAAGCCGTTCGATCGGCAGACCCATGCTGGCGCGCTACCCAGCCGGCGAAGATGTCGCCGAAGTTGCCGGTCGGCACGACGAAGGATACGGGCCGGTGGGGCGCGCCGAGGGCGGCGCCGGCGACCATGTAGTAGGTGACCTGGGCCACGATGCGCGCCCAGTTGATGGAGTTGACGCCCGACGAGCGCGACGCGATCGCGGAAGGCATGGTCGTTGAACATGCCTTTGACGAGGGCCTGGCAGTCGTCGAACGTGCCGTCGATGGCGACGGCGTGGACGTTGGCGCTCGGTCGGCGTCGTCATCATGCGGCGCTGGACGTCGGAGACGCGACCGTCGGGAAACAGGATCACGATGTCGACCCGGCGCGAGCCGCGGAACGCTTCGATCGCAGCACCGCCGGTGTCGCCGGAGGTCGCGCCGACGATGGTGGCGCGGGCGTCGCGGCGCTCGAGCACGTGGTCCATCAGGCGCGCCAGCAGTTGCATGGCGACGTCCTTGAAGGCGAGCGTGGGGCCGTGGAACAGCTCCAGGATCCAGCGGTCGCGATCGATCTGGACGAGCGGCGTGACGGCGGGGTGGCCGAACGCGGCGTAGGCTTCATCGGCCATGCGCTGAAGGTCGGAGCGCGGCAGGGCGCCATCCGTGAACGGCAGGATGACCTCGGTGGCCACCTCGGCGAAAGGGCGGCCGGCGAACGACGCGATCACGTCGGGCTCGAGCTTCGGCCAGACCTTGGGCACGTAGAGGCCGCCGTCGCGGGCGAGACCGGCGAGGACGACATCCTCGAAGCCAAGCTCGGGCGCAGTGCCTCTGGTCGATATGTAGGTCACGGCGGTCGGCATCCTTCGCGGACAGGGCCGGGGTGGCCAGGAACATGGCGGTCGGGACCCCGGGTCCGTGGCGCGCGAGGCAACCACATCCGGGCGACGTCGCCGTCGGGCAGACCTATTGCTGTAGAACGGCCGGGCGGTCCGAACAAGCCGCCAGGGCGGGAGCGATCTTTTCCACACGTACACAAGAGCGTCGCCAGCGCGCGCGCTGCGTGGCGCTACGTATGTCAGGCGGGTGGCGGGGCGGCTTTCAGGCGGGTGACGGCGAACGCCGCGAAGACGCCGATCAGTGTCGCGGCGAGGCCGTACCAGGTCAGTGCGTATTCCAGATGCCGGTTCGGCAATGACAGGCGCGTCGTGCCGCCGCGGGGCCAGCCGCCGGGATTGGCGGGCTCGGCCTCGGCGTCGATGACGAAGGGCAGCAGCCTGGCGGCCTGCAACGCGTGGCAGGAAGCGGTGCCGGTGCTGCCGGGGCGGCACTGCGCCATGGCGGCCAGCTCGCGCCAGTACCAACGGTTTGCGGTGGGCTCGTTGTCGGGTGCGAACCAGCCGGGTGTCTCGCCGCGACGCAGGAGGCCGACGACGCCGACGCTGCCGGTGGGTTGACCGGCATTTCGGGTCGGCGGCTCACGCAGGCGATCGGGTACCCAACCGCGGTTGACGAGCACGACGGTGCCATCGTTCCTGACGAGCGGCGTGATGACATGCCAGCCGGGACCTTCCTTACCGGGCATGAACAGATGCCGTTCCTGATCGTGTAAAAAGCGGCCTGCGGCGCGCACACGGGCGTATTCGGCGCCGACCGGCCCGTCGGCTTGCGAGATCATGGCGTCGATGTCGCGGGGGGGCGCCTTGGTGCGGACTTCGATCGCGGCGATCAGGCCTTCCTTCCAGGCCTTGCGGCTCAATTGCCAGGTGCCGAGCCCGATCAGGACGGCGAGGCCGGCGACGGACAGGAGCGACGGCCAGACGAGGCCTGTCGCGCGCCAACGCGCGAGGCTCATTGGGCGTCGTCCTTGCGGGCTATGGCCAGCCGGCCTTCCTCGGCCTTGTTGTGGTACTGGAGTGCGATCAGTGTCGCCTTCAGGACGCGCAGCAGGACTAGGGCCAGAAGTGGTGTCAGCAGGCCCCACAGCGCGACGTGCACCCAGACGGGTGGCAGGAACGTGAACTCGACCCAGAGCGCGCCGCCCAGCACGAGGAAGCCCAGGATGAAGATGGCGAAAATGGCCGGGCCGTCGCCGGAATCGACGAAGGTGAGATCGAGCCCGCATACTTCGCAGCGCGGCCGCACGGTCAGAGCACCTTGAAACAACGCACCTTTTGCGCATTTCGGGCAGCGACAGGCGAAGCCGGCGGCGGCGGGGGAGGCGGGTGTCCGATCTATATTCATGAAATCGAATATGTCCTTCGGGGGGTGTCGCGGCAAGCGTGCGCTATCGCCGCGCCGATAGCCAGCGTGGCATTTGAGCGACGGCAAGGTCGCGTCTTCGCGCTGTCCCCACGGCGAGCGACGGGCGACGCGCGCCATGGCGCGGCCGACCGGATATAGAGGCGACATCGGGCGAGTCGCTTCGCCGCCCGCCGATGACCGGAGACCCTTGCTCTTGGCCCCCTCGCTGCCCCGCTTCGCCCGCAAGCCCACACCGCCACAGGCGCCGTCGCCGCCCGTGCCCGCTCCCGCTTCGCCCGCCGCCACCGTGCGCGGGTCTGGTGAGGAGGATGGAGCCAGCGGCGACCATCGCGTGGCGCCCGATCCCTTCGGTGTCGTGCTGCCCGCGCTTGCTGCGCTGGGCGCCATCGCCTCGATCGCGGCCATCAATTGGGCGGCGCACGAGCGGGTGCCCGACCGGACGCGGTCTCGGCGCAAGGCGAACGTGGCGCTACGGGACCTGGAGACGTGCTGTCTGGGCCTGCAGGAGATCTTTCGCCGGTTCCAGCGCCTGCCGCACCTGTTCGCAGGGGCGGGGGGCTCGGCCGCCTCGCCGTTGAAATTCGGGGTACACGGACCGCGCGTCGATCAGCCGACTGCCAGGCTTTATCAGCAACTCGTCAACGACGTGGCATCGATGCTGGTGCTGGCCTCGCAGAACAGTTTCGACGTGATGAGTGCCGTCGAGGACGGCGAAATCGACGCCCCGGAGGCGCTGTTCTTCGGGTTCGGCGAGCAGCAGGAGCGGCTCAACCAAGTAATCCAGGGGCGGGCCACGCTCAGGGGCTCCGTGGAGACCGGGTTCGACATCGCCTTGCAACTCGGTGGTCTCGTGCGGCAGCTCAGGGCCTGCAAGACGGCCTGATCGGGCCTCGCAGATGTGCGACCCCGGGATGGAATGAGTGCTGGACAACCTGCCGCAGTAGACCTGCTTTCCCGAAGGAAGCGTTGACAGGGCGATCCGTGGGTTTCATCAGAGCGTAGCACAAGCGCATCCGACCAACGTTCACGCCAGCCGCGGGGCCACCATGGTTCAGCTGAGCCTTCCAAGAAATTCCAAGATCAACACCGGTAAGACCTGGAACTCGCCGACGGGCCAGGGCAACTGGAAAGAGTTCCGCATCTACCGGTGGAACCCCGAGGACGGGCAAAATCCGCATGTGGACACGTACTGGGTCGATCGCGATCAGTGCGGGCCGATGGTTCTGGATGCGCTGATCAAGATCAAGAGCGAGATCGATTCGACGCTGACTTTCCGCCGCTCCTGCCGCGAAGGCATCTGCGGCTCGTGCTCGATGAATATCGACGGCACCAACACGCTGGCGTGCCTGAAGGATCTCGACGACATCACCGGGGCGGTGAAGATCTATCCGTTGCCGCACATGCAGGTCATCAAGGACCTCGTGCCGGACATGACCAACTTCTACGCCCAGCACCGCTCCATCGAGCCGTGGCTCAAGACGACGACGCCGCAGCCGCCCAAGGAGTGGAAGCAGTCGCGCCCCGACCGCGAGAAGCTCGACGGGCTCTACGAGTGTATCCTGTGCGCCTGCTGCTCGACGTCGTGCCCGAGCTATTGGTGGAACCAGGATCGCTACCTCGGCCCTGCGGTGCTCCTGCAAGCCTATCGCTGGGTGATCGACAGCCGCGACGAGGCAACCGGCGAGCGGCTCGACAATCTGGAAGATCCTTTCCGGCTCTACCGTTGCCACACCATTCTGAACTGCGCCAAGGCCTGCCCGAAGGGCCTCAACCCGACCAAGGCGATTGCGGAGCTGAAGAAGCTCATGATCGAGCGGCGGGTCTAGAGCACGTCTGCGCTGGCGACTTCCTTTCGGGAAGCGTGCCGTCGGCGCTCCGTAGCGTGCCGTGAGGCGAGCGTTGTACCAGGGAACGGTTGAGGACGCCGCGGCTGCCGCAGCGTCCCTGCTCGTCCGCCGGCCTCCGGTGCCGCATTCATGCCCGTTTTGACAGGACGAACGCGGCGGCGTGACCTCAGCACGTGCCGCGTCGCATGCACTCGCGCATCAACTCACGCATGTTGTTGCGCATGTTGGAGCCCGACTCGTAGCCGTCGCGGAAGCCGTCGCTGCGGCCGGCCTTCTTGCCGACGCCCCAACCGCGCTCGTATCCGATGCGGTAGCCATCCTGATAACCGCGCTTGTACTCGGCTTGCGAGCCGCCGCCGTTGTTGTAATTGCGCGCCTGCGGGCTGGCCATGCCGCCGATGATCTCGCCGATCCGGTAGGACTGCTTGTAGGCGCCCTTGTAGCCGTCCTGGTAACCGTCGCGGTAGCCGGCGCTATCGCCCGCCTTGTAGCCAGCCGCGTAGCCGGCGGTCGGCGGGCTGTAGGCGAGCGCCTGCGTGACCGGGGCCGTCGTGGCGCTGGCAACGAGCACAGCGGCCAGGGCGGGTGCCAAGAACCTGGTGAAGAGGGTGCGGCGGGAGCAGGGGGCGTTATCGTTCGACATCGTGGCATTTCCTCGTCGGCGTTTCAGGATTGATTGGGCAGTTCACATTTGATGCCTACATGATGCCGCAATCTCTTGAACTCACGTTGAATACGTCGTTCATTTTGAGTTCATCAACACGCCGCCGATTGGCCGGTCGTGCAAGCTGCCTGTCGGCTTGCGATTAATCCTTATGGGGAAATCTTGATGGCGCGGGGGGATGCGCCAGGCGGCGCTTGCAGGGCGCGCTGCTCTGCACGCGCGTGTGGGGGAAATCCCCACACCCCTGCCTTTCCTGTGTTCGGCCAGGCTGGGTCCGCGCATGTGTGCGGCGCGCTGGACACAGGCGAACGTCGCCATGCGCGCATTTGAGCGGTCAGGTGCTGGAGCCGTTGTCGGGCTGGGGATCGTTGGGGTCGGCGCGATCGGGTTGAATGTAGGGCGCTGCCATCTCGAAGATGTCGTGCGTGCGGCAATAGCGCGGCCCGCCGAGTTGACCGACCGGCTTGAGGCGGAGGGCGTCGATGTAGTTGGCCTCGGTCAGCAGGTCGTCGCGAATGTGCCAACGCAAGATGCGGCCGATCACGCAGTGTGTTTTCCAGTCGTCGCCGAAGGTCAGCGTGCGGTCGAAGGTGCATTCCATGGCGATCGGGGCGCCCTTGATGCGGGGGGCGGCGACGACGTCTGAGGGGACGGTCTCCAGGCCGATCTCGGCAAACTCGTCCTGTCGCGGATCGAAGTTGGCGGAGCTGCGGTTCATCGGCTCTTCCCAGCCGTCGACGACGGTGTGGATGACGTAACCCTTCGTTGCTTCGATGTTGGCGGTGGTGTCCTTGGCGCGATGTTCGCGCTCGCCCACCGAAATCGAGACCATGGGCGGGTAGTGCGAGACGAGCGTGAAGAAGCTGAACGGTGCGAGGTTGGGAACGCCGGCGGTGTCGATCGAACTCACCCAGGCAATCGGGCGGGGCACGATCGAGCCGACACACAGCCGGTAGGCCTGACGGTGGTCGATCTTCTCGGCATCGAAAACGTGGTACTTCATGGATCGTTTCCTTGGGCGATTATGACCGGCGGGCTCAGTCCCGGCGTTTGGGGGCAGCCGGCGTTTGGTTCATGAGCCTATGCAGTGTTGGTGCGAGGGGCGGGACTTTGGCTGGGCGCGCCGTCAGGCGCTTTTTGGCTGCAGCGGAGCTTGGCGCAAGCGAACGCCTCGCACGGCGTCCTTGCCGGGCCAAGGGGGGAGCGGGGGCCGGCGGCCATGCGGCGGTCAGTGTGCCAGGAGCGCCTCACACCGTCACCACCACCTTGCCGGTCGCCTCGCGGCGGTCGAGAACGCGGATGGCTTCGGCGGTTTCAGTGAGCGGGAAGGTGTGGGAGGTGTGCGGCTTGACGCGGCCGTCGCGGATCCAGGCGAGCAGCGTGGCCATGTTGGCGGCGTGGCGCTCGGGGTGGCGGGTGGCGAACTCGCCCCAGAAGACGCCGGCGGCGTCGCAGCTCTTCAAGAGCAGCAGGTTGGCGGGGATTTTCGGGATCTCCCCCGCGGCGAAGCCGATGACGAGAAAGCGCCCGCCCCAAGCGATGGAGCGCAGGGCCGGCTCGGCGTAGGGGCCGCCGACGCAATCGTAGATCACGTCGACACCCTTGCCGCCGGTCAGGTCGCGCAGGCGTTGCTTCACGTCCTCCTTTGTGTAGTCGATGGCGTCGGCGGCGCCGTGGGCGGTGCAGACGGCGAGCTTGTCGGGGGCGGACGCGCAGGCGATGACGCGGGCACCCATGGCGGCGGCGATCTCGACGGCGGCGAGGCCGGCCCCGCCGGAGGCACCGAGGACGGCGACGGTCTCGCCGGGCTGCAGCCGGCCGCGGTCGGCGAGGCCGTGCATGGCGGTGCCGTAGGTGACGTTGATGCCGGCGGCGGCCACGTCGTCGACGCCGTCGGGCACGGGGACGAGGGCTGAGGCCTTGACGGCGACGACCTCGCGGGCGCCGCCCCAGCCGATGTAGGCAGAGACGCGGTCGCCCGGCTTCCAGATGGTGACGCTATCCCCCAGCGCGACGATCTCGCCCGCGATCTCGGCGGCCGGCGAGAAGGGGGGCGCGGGCTTGTACTGGTATTTCCCGCGCGTGATCAGCGTGTCGAGGAAGTTCAAGGCCGCCGCGCGCACGCGCACGACCACCTCGCCGGGGCCGGGCTCCGGCGGAGGCATGTCGGCGATCTCGATGGCGTCCGGCCCGTCGAGGGACTTGCAAAGGGCTGCCTTCATGTGTGACCTCCTCGGCGAAGAGCCAGAAAATGGGGGCACCCACCATTTTCAGTCGCGGATGCTCGACGGCCGGCACTTCAATTCGGAAAATGGAGGGTGTCCCCATTTTCCCACCCGACCGGCAATCTTTCCATGTCCACCCCATCCTGGCCACCCTCGCCTCGCGGCTACTTCGCCATCGGCGCGGAACGCATGTCGAAAGCTTTGAACCTGGGCAACCTGATGCGGTCGGCGCACGGGTTCGGGGCGAGCTTCACGTTCACGGTGGGGGCGACCTACCAGGCGCTGGAGGCGCGGGCGGACACGTCCAAGGGGCTGGACCACCTGCCGCACTACGACTGGCGGGGGCTGGACGAGATGGCGCTGCCGACGGGGTGCAAGCTGGTCGGCGTGGAGCTGCTGGACGAGGCGGTGGACTTGCCGAGCTTTCGTCATCCCCTGAGGGCCGCCTATGTGCTGGGTCCGGAGAAGGGCAACCTGTCGGAGGGGCTGATCGCGCGCTGCGACCATGTGGTGCGGATCCCGACGAAATTCTGCGTCAACGTCGCGATGGCCGGGGCGATCGTGATGTACGATCGCACGATCAGTCTCGCCCGGTTCGCGGAGCGGCCGATGATAGAAGGCGGGCCGAAGAAGGAGGACGGGCAGGGCGTGCGCGTCGCCTACTCGGGCCGGGGGCGGGATTGACGAACGGAAAATGCGGACGGCAGTATTTTCCCGCAGAGATGCGCATTGCCGACGTTCACGGAAAGCAGCGCCTGTCGCCATTTTCTCCACCGTAGCTTGAAGCGGAATCCGCCATGCCTCACTCAGCCAAGGATCGCCTGATCGTAGCCCTGGACATGCCGACGATCGAGGAGGCGGAACGACTGGTGCAGCGGCTCGGCGACGACGTCGTGTTCTACAAGGTCGGGCTGGAACTTGTGTTTGCGGGCGGCCTGCCGTTTGCGCGCGCGTTGCGCCAGCAGCACAAGCGTGTCTTCCTCGACATGAAGCTGTTGGACATCGGGCATACGGTGGAGCGGGCCGTGGCGAATGCGTCGGAGCTCGGCGTCAACTTCCTGACCGTGCACGGTACGGACCTGAAGACGTTGCGCGCGGCGGTCAACGGGCGGGGCAAGTCGTCGCTCAAACTGCTGGCGGTGACGGTGCTGACCAACCTCAACGCCGATGACCTTAAGCAGCAGGGCAGTGCGATGTCGCCGGCCGACCTGGTGCTGGCGCGCGCGCGCATGGCGCACGAGGCGGGCTTCGACGGCGTGATCGCGTCGGGCCAGGAGGCTGCGCGCATCCGCGCGGCGACGGCGCCTGATTTTCTGATTGTGACGCCCGGCATCCGGCTGATGGGCGGCACGACGGACGACCAGGAGCGGGTGATGACGCCCGAAAGCGCGATCACGGGCGGGGCGGATTACCTCGTCGTCGGTCGGCCGATCACGGAGGCGAGCGATCCGAAGGTCTCCGCACAGTCGTTCGTGCATCACATTCGTGAGGCGCGCCACAGAACCGCGCGGCCGAACTGATGGCGCACCGACCGACACCGGACGGCCGCCTGCCCTGGCGGGCGAGCGTGCTGACGCTGTTTCCGGAGATGTTTCCCGGGCCGCTTGGGCTGTCGCTCGCGGGGCAGGCGCTGACGGCGGGGCTGTGGTCGATCGACACCGTGCAGATCCGCGACTTCGGCATCGGCCGTCATCGCGCGGTGGACGATAATCCCGCCGGTGGCGGCGACGGCATGGTGCTGCGCGCCGACGTGCTGGCGGCGGCGATCGACTATGCGCTGTCAGCCGATCAGGGGCCGCCGCGGCCCAGGCTCTACATGTCGCCGCGCGGGCGTCCGCTCGACCAGGCGCTGGCGCGGGAGCTGGCGGCGGGACCGGGCGCATTGATTCTCGCGGGCCGGTTCGAGGGCGTCGACGAGCGCATCATCGAGGGGCGCGGGCTTCAGGAAGTGTCGATCGGCGATTACGTGCTGTCGGGCGGCGAATTGCCGGCGATGGTGCTGATCGATGCGTGCGTGCGGCTGCTGCCGGGTGTCGTCGGCGCGCCGGGGTCGCTTGCGCACGAGAGCTTCGAGGGTGGGCTGCTCGAGCATCCGCAGTACACCAAGCCGCGCGAGTGGGACGGCCGGGCGATCCCCGAGGTCCTGCTGTCGGGCGACCACAAGAAGGTCGCTGAGTGGCGACGCGCGCAAGCGGAGCGGATCACGGCGGAGCGCAGGCCCGATCTGGTGGCAAAGCCGCCGCGCGATTGAGCGGCGTGCGGAGCGTCCGGTCCAGTTCTGCGGCGGCTTGATGGCGATCAAGGCGGGGCGGGCGTTGTGCCACAAATCTGTCATGATGATGGGCCGCAGCGGTTGGATGGCGCTGCGGGCCGCCTCGCGACGGAGGCCCTGCCGTGATCACACTGGAAGATTGCATCGCGCTGTGCGGGCTGACCGAAGAAGAGGTTGCGGCGATCGCGGAGCACGAGCATCTGCCGGCGGTCTCGGCGGCGGCAATGGCGCACTATCTGCTGCACCAGGCGGATGGGCCGGAGCGGGTGCGCGACATGATCGTGGACGACATCCGCGCAGGGCAGGCGCGCGGCGACCGGCGGCACGTGCAGGCGCTGCTGCACGTGCTGCATCATTTCCTGGCCCGGTACCCAGAGCTGCGACCGCGCGGCATGCATGCGGCACCGAACTGATGTCATGTCGGGCGTGTCAGCGTTGCGCACAGCTTGAGTGCAAGGGGGCGACGACATGACGGTCCGCAATCTCGAATCGCTTCTGGCCCCGCAGTCGGTCGCGCTGATCGGGGCGACGCCGCGCGAAGGCTCGGTCGGGGCGACGGTGGCGCGCAATCTGCTGGCAGGTGGGTTTGCGGGGCGCATCGCTTTCGTCAATCCCAAGCATCGCGAAGTGATGGGGCATCCGTGCCATGCCGACGTTGCGGCGTTGCCGGAGACGCCGGATCTTGCGGTGATCGCGACACCGCCGGCCACCGTGCCCGGACTCGTCGCGCAACTGGCCGAACGCGGCTGCCGCGGCGTCGTCGTCATCTCCGCGGGGCTCGATTCCGACGCACGCCAGCGCATGCTGGAAGCAGGTCGCGGGGCGCTGGTGCGCGTGCTGGGTCCCAACGGTATCGGGCTGATGCTGCCGCGCATCGGGCTCAATGCGAGTTTCTCGCACCGTCCGGCGCTTGCGGGCGACCTCGCCTTCCTGTCGCAATCGGGCGCGCTTGTGACGGCGGTGATCGACTGGGCGTGTGACCGCGGCATCGGCTTTTCGCAGGTCGTTTCGCTGGGTGATATGTCTGACGTCGATTTCGGCGACCTGCTCGACTATCTGGCCGGCGACACGCAGAGCCGGGCGATCCTGATCTATATGGAGGCAGTGACCAACGCAGCGAAATTTATGTCGGCGGCGCGGCGGGCGGCGCGCGCCAAGCCGGTGATCGTGATCAAGGCGGGTCGCAATGCGAGTGCTGCGCGGGCGGCGGCCTCGCACACGGGGCGGCTGGCGGGCAGCGATGCGGCCTACGAGGCGGCTTTCCGGCGCGCGGGTCTGTTGCGGGTCAATGCGCTGTCGGAGTTGTTCGAGGCGGCCGAGATGCTGGCGCGCAGCACCAAAGTGGCCGGCGAGCGGCTGATGGTGCTGACCAACGGCGGCGGCGCGGGGGTGCTTGCAGCCGATCATCTGGCCGATGCGGGTGGAACGCTGGCCGAGCTGGCGCCGTCGACGCGGGCGGCGCTGGACGCGATCCTTCCGGCGAACTGGTCGAAGGCAAACCCGGTGGACATCATCGGCGACGCCGGCCCGGATCGCTATGCCGCGGCGCTCGACATCGTGCTCAAGGATACTGCGTGCGACGCGGTGCTGGCCATCAACTGCCCGACGGCGCTGGCTTCGAGTACGCAGGTTGCGCGACAGGTGATCGCGACCTATCGGGCAAGCGGGGCCAAAACGCCGCTGATTACCAACTGGCTGGGCGACGGGGCAGCGCAGGAGTCGCGGCGGCTGTTCATCGCGGAAGGGCTGGCGACGTTCGATACGCCGCGTTCGGCAGTGCGCGGCTTCATGCAGCTCGTTCGGTATGCGCACGCGCAGGACGAGCTGATGCGCACGCCATCGGCGACGATGGCCGAAGCCCAGCCCGACGATAGCCGTGTCCGCGCGATCACCGCGCGCGCGATCGCGGACAACCGGCTCATGCTATCGGAGGCGGAAGGCAAGGAGATTCTTGCAGCCTATGGCATTGCGGTGGCGGCCAGCGTGCGCGTGGGCGATGCGGGGGAGGCCCAGGCGGCGGCGGAGGCGTTGTTGCGGACGCATGCCGGGGTGGTCGTGAAGATCCTGTCCGACGACATCTCGCACAAATCAGATGTCGGCGGCGTGCAGCTCGATCTGCGCAGCGCGGCTGCGGTGCGCGAGGCCGTCGAGGAGATGGGGCGGCGCGTTGGCGCGCTGCGTCCCGACGCGACGATCGCGGGCTATACGCTGTCGCCGATGATCCAGCGGCCGCAGGCGCACGAGTTGCTGATCGGCATGTCGGTCGACGATACGTTCGGGCCGCTCGTCATGTTCGGTGCGGGTGGGACGTCGGTCGAGGTCGTGGCCGACACGTCGATTGCGATCCCGCCGCTCGATCACAACCTCGCGCACGCGCTGATCGGGCGCACGCGCATCGCGCGACTTCTGGCGGGCTATCGCAACCGCAAGCCGGCGGACGTGGATGCGATCGCCGACGCGCTGGTCAAGCTGTCGTCGCTGATCTGCCGCCATCCCGAGATCCGCGAGATCGACGTCAATCCGCTGCTGGCCGATGCCGACGGCGTCATGGCACTCGATGCGCGCATCCGGCTCGCCGACGAGACCGCCGATCCGCGCCAGCCGCTGGTCATCAAGCCCTATCCCGCGGCGTGGGTGCGCCAGCGGACGATGGATGCGCTGGGACCGGTGACGCTTCGTCCGATCCGGCCGGAGGACGAGCGCCTCTACGAGGGCTTCCTGGAGAATGTGACACTGGAAGACCTGAGGATGCGGTTGTTCGCGCCGGTGAAAGCGTTCTCGCACAAGTTTCTCGCGCGCATGACTCAGATCGACTACGCGCGCGAAATGGCGTTCGTGGCGATCTCGGAGACGTCGGGCAAGCTGATGGGCATCGCACGGTTTGCGGCGGATCCCGACTACGAGCGCGCGGAGTATGGCGTGCTGGTGCGATCGGACCTAAAAGGGCAGGGGCTCGGCTGGCTGCTGATGAGCCATCTGATCGACTATGCCCGCGCCACCGGGCTCAGTGAGCTCTACGGGCTGGTGCTGGCCGAAAACACCTCGATGCTGAAGATGTGCCGGGAGATGGGGTTTGCGGCGACGACGGCGGAGGGCGATCCCACGCTGCGGCATGTCGTCCTTAAATTGACGTGAGGCGCGCGGCCGGGGTGTTCGCCGGTTGATGCGGGTCAACGACGGCTATAGTGAGCGGCGGGATATGAACCCTCCTCATTCCTCTACCCGAAAGCCTCGCCTTCATGACGACACGAACCAAACTGCTGGTCGCCGCGGTGCTTGCCGTGCTCGCCTATTTCGGCGTACGGGCGACTGGATTGTTCTCGGACGCGCCGCAGGTGGTACCGCCCGCCGCTGCTGTCGGCCAGCCGGCAGGTGATAATGACTTTCGCGCCTCGGAGACGGAGATCGACGATTTGAAGTCGGTGTTTGCGACCGTGCGCAGCCGCGACCGGATCGACGCACGCGTGCGCATCCCGGGAACGATCACGGAGCTGAAGGTCGACGAAGGGCGCGAAGTGAAGGCGGGCGAGGACCTGGCGCTCGTGGCCGATCAGAAGATCGCGCTGAAGCTCGAGGCGCTGGAAGCGCAGATCGAATCGGCGCGCTCGCGCTCGGCCACGGCCAAGGCGGAGATGGATCGGACGACCGAGCTATTGCGCCGCGGGATTGCGCCGCAGCAGCGGTTCGACCAGGCGAAGACAGCCTACGACACGGCGGTGAACGACTTGAAGGCGGCGGAAGCCGAGCGCGACGTGACGCGGCGGCAGATCGAGGAGGGCAAGGTGCTGGCGCCCGCCTCCGGCCGCGTGCTGCGGGTGCCGGTGACGGTGGGTAGCGTGATGATGGCGGGCGAGAGCGTGGCGACGATCGCGGCCAATGCGTTCTTATTGCGCATGGAGCTGCCCGAGCGTCATGCGCGGTTCCTGAAGGCCGGCGACGCAGTCAAGGTCGGCGGGCGCGGCCTGGCGGCCGATGGCGATGCGATCGGGACGGGCCGCATCGTGCAGGTCTATCCGGAGCTGCAGAGCGGGCGGGTGATTGCGGACGCGGAAGCCGACGGGCTCGGCACGTTCTTCGTCGGCGAACGGGTGCGGGTGTGGATCACGGCCGGCAAGCGGCGCACGATCGTCGTGCCGGCTGGCAGCGTGTTCTCGCGCTTCGGCCTCGATTACGTGCGCATCGCACGGCCTACCGGTCCGCCGCTCGACGTCGTGGTGCAGCTGGGGCAGCCGGCGCCGCTGGCGGATGGTGGCAAGGGCGTTGAGGTTCTTGCCGGCGTGGCGGCCGGCGACGTGGTGATTGCGCCATGAAGCTCGGCATTTCCGGCAACCTGACGCGGGTATTCATCGGCTCGCCGCTGACGCCGCTGTTCCTGCTCGCGGCATTCGCGCTCGGCCTTGTGGCGCTGTTCGCGCTGCCGCGCGAGGAAGAGCCGCAGATCTCGGTGCCGATGGTCGACGTCGTTCGTCAACGCCGACGGGCTGAAGGCGGAGGACGCGGTCAAGCTCGTCACCGAGCCGCTCGAGACGATCATCAAGGCGATCAACGGCGTCGAGCACGTCTATTCCAGCACGAGCGACGATCGCGTCCTGGTGACTGCGCGGTTTCTCGTCGGCACGAAATCCGACGACGCGATCCTGCGCGTGCACGAGAAGATCCGCGCCAACTTCGATCGCATTCCGATCGGCATCCCCGAGCCGCTGATCGTGGGCCGAGGCATCGACGACGTCGCGATCGTGACGCTGACGCTCGCGCCGAAGGCGGAGGCCGCCGCGCGCTATCCCGACAACGCGCTCTATCACCTCGCCGACAACCTGATGGTGGAGCTGATCAAGCTCGAGGACGTCGGCCTGTCCTATCTCGTCGGCGGGCGGCCGGATCAGATCCGCGTGGAGCCCGACCCGGAGAAGCTGTCGCTCTACGGCATCACGCTCGACCAGCTGACGGCGAAGGTGCGCGACGCCAACCGCTCGTTCCTGGCCGGCAGCGTGCGCGACCGCAATCGCAACCTTGGCGTCGCGGCGGGGCAGACGCTGCAGGGCATTCCGGACATCGGGCTGTTGATGCTGACGGCGCGCGACGGGCGGCCGGTCTACGTGCGCGACGTGGCCACCGTGGTGGTCGGCGGCAAGCCACTCGATCATCGGGCCTGGCATTTCCGCAAGGCGGCGGACGGCATCGCTTGAGCGGGTGCCGGCGGTGACGATCGCGCTTGCCAAGCGGGCGGGCGCCAACGCCGTCGTCATCGCGGAGCGCATCCGCGAGCGGCTCGACCAGCTGACGGGGCGGCTCATTCCCGGCGACGTCGAGGTGCTGGTGACGCGCGACTACGGGCGAGACGGCGAACGAGAAGGCGAACGAGCTGCTGTTCCACCTGGCGCTGGCCACGGTGTCGATCGTGCTGCTGGTCGGCTTCGCGATCGGTTGGCGGGCCGGGCTCGTCGTCCTGATCGTGATTCCGGTGACGATCCTGCTGACGCTGTTCGCCTCCTATGTGATGGGCTACACGATCAACCGCGTCAGCCTGTTCGCGCTGATCTTCTCGATCGGCATCCTGGTCGACGACGCCATCGTGGTGATCGAGAACATCGCGCGGCATTGGGGCATGCGCGATCGAGCGCTCGCGCACGCAGGCGGCAATCGAGGCGGTGGCGGAGGTCGGCAACCCGACCATCGTGGCAACGCTGACGGTGGTTGCCGCGCTGCTGCCGATGCTGTTCGTGTCGGGGCTGATGGGGCCCTACATGAGCCCGATCCCGGCCAATGCGTCGTCGGCGATGATCCTGTCGTTCTTCGTCGCGGTGATGGTGACGCCGTGGCTGATGCTGCGGTTCGGCGGGGACGGCGACGCGCACGGGGCGGATGGGCACGATCACGGCGGGGGATGGCTCGCGCGGGCATATATCGGCGCGGCGCGGCCGATCCTGGCGACGCGCGGGCGGGCGTGGCTGTTCCTTGGGCTGGTCGGCGTGGCGACGCTGTTGTCGATGATGCTGTTTGCGACCAAAGCCGTGACGGTGAAGCTCTTGCCGTTCGACAACAAGTCGGAGCTGCAGGTGGTGGTCGACCTGCCGCGCGGGACCTCGCTGGAGGAGACCGACCGGGTTCTGAGCGAGGCGGCGGCGCGGCTCGTCGGCGTTGCCGGAACTCGCCTCGATCCAGTCCTATGCGGGCACGGCGGCGCCGTTCAACTTCAACGGACTGGTGCGCCACTACTACTTGCGCTCGGGCCACGAGCAGGGCGACCTGCAGATCAATCTGACGCCCAAGGGCGAGCGCAGCCGGACCAGCCACGACGATCGCGCTCGACGTGCGCAGGCGGCTCAAGGGACTGGCGATGCCGGAGCGCGCGTCGCTCAAGGTGGTGGAGGTGCCGCCGGGGCCGCCGGTGATCGCGACGCTGCTGGCCGAGATCTACGGACCGGACCCGCAGACGCGGCGCGCGGTGGCCAGCGAGGTGCGCAAGATCTTCCGCGCGGTGCACTTCATCGTCGACGACGACGATAGCTTCGGCGTGCAGGCGAAGCGCCTGAGGGTCGCGATCGATCAGGACAACCTGGAGTTCCACAAGGTCGAGGAACGCGATGTCTACGACACGATCAAGGCGTACCTGACCGGCCTGCCGGTCGGCTACTCGCATCGCGGCGGCGGGCATCATGCGATCGAGATCGCGGTGCAGCTGCCGAAATCTGCGCTCGCCATCTCCTCGCGCGCGCTGTCGACGCCGGTGCCGGCGAACGCGCTGCCGGGCGAGCGGTCGATCGTGGAGCTTGGCGACGTGGTGCGGCTCGAGGAGGAAACCGCGTCGTTTCCGATCTTCCGGCACAACGGCCGGGCGGCGGAGATGGTGATGGGCGAGCTTGCCGGCCGCGTACGAGGCGCCGATCTACGGCATGCTTGAGGTAGCGGATCGCATCGCGGCGCACGATTGGGGCAAGACCGGTGCGCCGGAGATCCGCTTCCACGGGCAGCCAGACGACGAGAGCAATCCGACGCTGTTGTGGGACGGCGAGTGGGAGGTGACGTACGTCACGTTCCGCGACATGGGCGCGGCGTTCGTGGTGGCGCTGCTCGGCATCTATATCCTGGTCGTTGCGCAGTTCGGTTCCTTCAAGCTGCCACTGGTGATCCTGACGCCGGTGCCGTTGACGCTGATCGGCATCATGATCGGGCACTGGCTGTTCGGCGCGCCGTTCTCGGCCACGTCGATGATCGGGTTCATCGCGCTCGCGGGCATCATCGTGCGCAACTCGATCCTGCTGGTGGACTTCATCCGGCATGCGCGCACGCCCGACAAGTCGCTGCGCGCGGTGCTGCTGGAGGCGGGCGCGATGCGCTTCAAGCCGATCCTGCTGACCGCTCTGGCGGCGATGATCGGCGCAGCGGTGATCCTGACCGATCCGATCTTCCAGGGGCTGGCGATCTCGCTGCTGTTCGGGCTCGCCTCTTCGACGCTGCTGACGGTGCTCGTCATTCCGGCGATCTACGTCGTGCTGCGCGACGACGGCCGGCCGCTCGATGCCGACACCACGCCGGCCGACTGATATGAGATCAAGTAACGCATCGTCGCGATGGCCGCTTCAAGGCCACGTGCGCAGGAGGAAACCATGACCGCTGAAACCAAGGCGCTGCCGTTCGACCAGGGCAAGCTCGACCGGTTGATGGAAGCCGCCGGGCTCGATGCCATCGTCGCAACCTCCAAGCACAACGTGCAGTATCTACTCGGCGGCTATCGATTCTTCTTCTTCGAGACGATGGAGGCGATCGGCGTCACGCGCTATCTGCCGGTGCTCGTCTATGTGCGCGGAAGGCGGGAAGATGCGCTTTATGTCGGTTGCGACATCGAAAAGCACGAGGCGGATCTTGGGCGGTTCTGGCCGGCGCAGCTTTCGCTGACCAATGTCGGTACGGTCGACGCGATCGGGCGCGCGGCGGCACATCTGAAAAAGCTCGGCGTCAGACGCGTCGGCGTGGAGGCGCCGTTCCTGCCGTCCGACGCCGACAGGGCGCTGCGGTCGGGGCTCGGGGGTGTCGAGATCGGTGACGCTGTCGTCCCGCTGGAGCGGCTGCGGGCCGTAAAGTCGCCGGCGGAGATCGGCTTTTTGCGCGAGGCGTCCGACAGGGTCGTGGATGCCATGATGGTGACGTTCGCCAAGCACTGCGTGCCCGGGGCGACGAAGCGGGCGGTGACCGAGGCGATCCGCGCGGAGGAGCAGGCGAGGGGGTTGGTGTTCGACTACAACCAGATCACGTCGGGCACGTCGATGAACCGCGCGCCGTCCGACGTGACGCTGCAGGCGGGCGACATCCTTTCGCTGGACAGCGGCGGCAACCGACACGGCTACATCGGCGATCTGTGCCGGATGGGAATGATCGGGGCGCCGGACCAGGAACTGGTCGATCTGCTTGGCTTCGTGGAGGAGGTGCAGCAGGCGGCGCGGCGGCCGATCCGTGCCGGCGCGCGCGGCGGCGACATCGCGGACATCGCGGTGCCGATGGTGACGGGTTCGTCGCATGCCGCCTATTCGCACTTCATCGCGCACGGCATGGGTCTCGTCACGCACGAGGCGCCGCGGTTGATGAGCGAGCCGCGCTTTTCCTATCGGGGCGACGACGCGGAGGCGCCGCTGGAAGCGGGCATGTGCCTGTCCATCGAGACGACGATGCGCCATCCCAAGCGCGGCTTCATCAAGCTGGAGGACACCGTTCTCGTGACGGCGTCGGGCTGGGAGGGGCTGGGGGACGGCGGGCGCGGGTGGAATGCGTGCGCGACGGGCTAAGGGCGCGTGTTGGCGATCGCCATCACGCGAAGGCCATCAGGCGACTGGCTCGTCAACTCCCAGATAGGCGTCGAACGCCGCCCAGAAGCGCTGGCGAATGTCGTCGGTCTCCTGGAGAATCTCGTGGCGCGCGGCCGGCAGGCGGATGTGCGTGCCGACCTTCAGCCGGGTGGCGAAGGCCTCGGTGTGCGGGCTCGACACGATCCGATCGTGGCCGGCGCTGAAGATCAGCATCGGCACCAGCACGCGATAGGGATAGTCGGGGGCGGCCATTGCCGCCATCGAGCGGAAGGCTGAGCGCAACCAGCCGATGGTCGGGCCGCCGGTGATGAGCTCGGGTGCGGCTTCCATGATCGCGCGGTTGCGCTCGAAGCGCTCGCGGTTCGAGGTCAGCGGGTTGCCCTCGAAGCTCAGGAAGTCGCTGGGGGTATCGCTGCCGCCCGGCGCATACCAGCCGGCAAGGCCGAGCAGGCAGGCGGTCTCGGCAAAGGCACGGACGAGCCGCTTGGGGTAGCCGACGCGGTCGCGGTGCAGCGCGATCATGGGCGCGGTGACGACGATGCGCTCGAACCACGAGCCGGTTGCGACGGAATTGCGGATCAAGAGATGGCCGCCCATGGAGTGGCCGAGGGCGTAGAACGGCGGCATGCAGTCGGGCAGCACGACGTCCTTCATGAAGCGCAACAGGTCGGCGTCGTGCGCGTCGAAGGCGCCGGGGTAGCCCTTGCGGGGATTTGGCAGGAAGCGTTGCGAGCCGCCCTGCCCGCGCCAGTCCATGATGGCGACGTGGAAGCCGCGGCGGCGCAGGTCGGCGATGGTCTCGAAATATTTCTCGATCGGTTCGCCGCGGCCGGGAAAGACGCAGACGGTGCCGCGGCGCGGGCTTCTGGTAGCGTCCCATCGCGCATAGCGCAGGCGCGTACCGTCATCGGCGGCGAAGGTGCCGACGACGGCACCGCTCGGCACCGGATTGCGCGCCAGCACCACCAGCTTGTCCATCGCGTCCTCGCAGGTCTCGCGCACGGCGGCGCCGGCGAATCGCGGGCGCTCCGATCGTCACGCGAGCTATACCCGAGGCGATGGCCGCGCGCCACTTGCGCGCGGACCGGCAGGCTTCGTTTGCGCGGCGTACTCAGTAGGCGCGGCGCCAGTTGCGTGGTGGTGCGTCGTCATAGCGGTCGCGCCAGTCGCGCGGTGCACGCCAATCCTGGGCGTAATTTCGCTCGAGCCGGTGCGCGCGAACGATGTCGCCGGTGCAGCGGTCGACGTCGAGGGCGAACAAGCGACCGTTGGGCCGGCGCGCCTTGACGTGCGCGATGCCACCGCGCAGCTGCGCATCATGGAAGTCGTGCCAGCCCTCGGCCTCCATGCGAGCGCGAACGACGCGCCGGGGCACGCACCTGGGTTCGTAGCGGGGCAAATGTCGTGGCGCCTCCGCGAAGCGGGGCGGGTGGGGAAGGGGCGCGAGGTAGGCGCCATCCTTGGTCGATCCGCGCGGGATATAGTCCACCGGAGGACTCGCGGCGTAACGGTCGTCGCGGTAGGGCGGCGGGTGGGACCTTTGGTGGTCGGGACCATAGAGGTCGCGATAGCGCGGGTCGTCGTAGGGGGAGCCGTAGCGGGAATAGGTGTCGGGCCGGCCGTCGTCGAGATCCGCGGCGTCGGCGGTACGCGACGTTGCGACAAGGCAGAGGCCCAGCAAGCCAACCGTCAGCAGGCGGGCTGCCGACCAGCGAACGTTCATGGTGACATTCCTCCATAGAAGGGGCGCCACACCGCCTCCACGGGGGCAGAATGTTGTCTCCAGCCTGAACGGGAGCGCAAGAACGCGTTCATCTGGCGTTCATCTTCAGGGGGCGTGGGCGCGGCCTGCCGGGGCCTCTTGAAACGGCAAATGCTGACCCTAACTCCTAGGGCAGCGCAGGCCCACCCGGGGTGCGCTGGACGATCCCGACCTTGCCCATGACGGGAAGGTCGCTCATGTCGCTTCTTATGGAGGACATCTCATGCGACACGTTGATTTTTCTCCGTTTTATCGCTCGACAGTCGGTTTCGACCGGCTCTTCCGGCTGCTCGATGCGACGGCCGGCGTCGAGGACGGACAGACCTATCCGCCCTACAATATCGAGCGCGTGGGCGAAGACGCCTACCGGATCACGATGGCGGTGGCGGGCTTCACCAGCGAAGACCTGACGATCGAGGCGAAGGAGCAGACGCTGACCGTACGCGGCGAGAAGAAAGCCGAGGCCGGCAAGGAGCGTGAGTTCCTGCACCGCGGCATCGCGCAGCGCGGCTTCGAGCGGCGCTTCCAGCTTGCCGATCATGTCGAGGTGCGCGGCGCCGACCTCAAGGATGGCCTCCTGCACATCGAGCTGGTACGTAACCTGCCGGAGCGGATGAAGCCCCGCACGATCGCCATCAACGGCGTCAACGATGTGAAGCAGATCGAGGCGGCCGCCTGAGGGCTGTCGATCCTCAAGGGTCTCGCGTCATCTGGGATGGGCGGAGCTGCCGTGGGCGGCTCCGCCCTTTCATTCGGGGTGCGCGGTTTGCGGATCGTGCGGGCGGCTTGCGTCGTGCCGGGCGCCCAGCCGGGGAGCGGGCTTGCCGACATTTCGCCGCATTGGCGCTTGTAACGCCCGCTCAATTCTGATTAATATGTACCGAAAGGTCAGTAGTCCTGTCCTTTATCGTGGATCTCCGGACCATCGCCGGGCCGGGGATCGGCGCCGTTCGTCGTGACGGCAACTCGAGGACGGGTTTCCCGGGCAGCTCCAGCCCTTCGGCCACAGGTCGGACGGCCTCATCAGTGAGTGTGCGCGCGCACCGGGTGCGGTGCGTCGGCGCGGGAGGGGACGGGGCTTGTTGAGGGAGCGCGAGATGACTGGTACAGCCGACAAGGTCGCACGCGCCGCCAGGAGCGGTCGGGTGGGCCGCGCCGGCCGTGCGTGCTCCGACGCCCCGACAACGGCCTCAACCTCGCGTCTGACGGGTGCGCAGCTGGCTGTTCCCGACGGACGAAAACCGGCGACGGCCTGCTGATCTCGATCACCGGCCCGTACCGACAGCTCCGCCCGCGTCGCCAGCAGCGCTTTCTTACCCGGCGCGACGCGCACTACGATCCCGAAGTTTCCTGACGCCTTCGGGCCCCCTGCATCACCGTCCGCGACGCGCGACTGATACCGAGGTCGAACATGAGCGAAAAGAGCGTGGCCAATTCATCGTCCGTGCGCGGTGCCGACGAGGTGCCGACGCAGCCGCCCTCGCAAGGCCTCTATGACGCCAAGCGCGAGTTCGACGCATGCGGCGTCGGGTTCATTGCGGACATGAAAGGGCGTCGCTCGCACGCAACGATCGTCGACGCATTGCGCATCCTCGAGAACCTGGAACATCGCGGCGCCGTCGGCGCTGACCCGATTGCGGGCGACGGCGCAGGCATCCTGATCCAGATTCCGCACGCGTTCATGGTGGACGAAGCCAAGGCGATCGGCTTTGCGCTGCCCGAAGCCGGGCATTACGCCGTCGGGCACATCTTCATGCCGCAGGACGACCGCCTGCGTGCCCATTGCGAGCGCGTGTGGGCGCGCGTCGTCAAAGAGGAAGGACTGGAACTGCTCGGCTGGCGCAGCGTGCCGGTCGACAGTTCGTGCCTGTCGAAGATGGTGATCGCAACCGAGCCGGTGCACCGCCAGGTGTTCATCGGCCGGCCGCAAGTCGATGAAGGACCAGGATGCGTTCGAGCGCCGCCTCTATCTGGTGCGCAAGGTCGTCTCCAACGTGCTGCACGGCGCCTACAAGGGACGCGACATCGGCCACTACACCGTGTCGCTGTCGTCGCGTACGCTGGTCTACAAGGGCATGTTCATGTCCTACCAGGTCAAGGCCTACTACAACGACCTGTCGGACGAGCGGCTGACCTCGGCGATGGCGCTGGTGCACCAGCGGTTTTCGACCAACACGTTTCCGTCGTGGAAGCTCGCGCATCCCTATCGCATGGTGGCGCACAACGGCGAGATCAACACGCTGCGCGGCAACGTGAACTGGATGGCGGCGCGGCAGGCGTCGGTGTCGACCCTGTTGTTCGACAACGACATCTCCAAGCTGTGGCCGATCTCCTACGAGGGTCAGTCCGACACCGCGTGCTTCGACAATGCACTCGAGTTCCTGACGATGGGCGGCTACAGCCTGTCACATGCGGCGATGATGCTGATTCCGGAGGCGTGGGCGGGCAATCCACTGATGGATGCCAAGCGGCGTGCGTTCTACGAGTATCACGCCTGCCTGATGGAGCCGTGGGACGGTCCGGCTGCGATGGCGTTCACCGACGGGCGCCAGATCGGCGCCACGCTCGACCGCAACGGGCTGAGGCCCGCCCGCTATCTGGTGACGCGCGACGATCGCGTTTTGATGTCGTCGGAGGCGGGCGTGCTGCCGGTGGCCGAAGAGGACATCGTCCAGAAGTGGCGGCTGCAGCCCGGCAAGATGCTGCTGATCGACCTGGAGAAGGGCCGGATCGTTTCCGACGACGAGCTGAAGGCGGAGCTGAGCGGCAAGCATCCCTATCAGACGTGGCTCAGCCGGACGCAGATCCAGGTGTCGGACCTGCCGTTGCCGAAGTCGAAGGCGACGGGTGCGAAGCGGGCGACGAACGTCGACCTGATCGATCTCCAGCAGGCGTTCGGCTACACGCAGGAAAGCCTCAAGTTCCTGATGGCGCCGATGGCGCATACCGGCCAGGAAGCGATCGGATCGATGGGGACGGACACGCCGATCTCGGCGCTGTCGTCCAAGGCGAAGCTGCTGCACACCTATTTCAAGCAGAACTTCGCGCAGGTGACGAACCCGCCGATCGACCCGATCCGCGAGGAGCTCGTGATGAGCCTCGTGTCGTTCATCGGCCCGCGGCCGAACATCCTGGATCTGGAGGGCACCTCCAAGCAGAAGCGGCTCGAGGTGCACCAGCCGATCCTGACCAACGACGAGCTGGAGCGCATCCGCCAGATCGGCGAGGTGAAGGACAACCAGTATTCGTCGATCACGATCGACATCACCTATGATGCCGGGAAGGGTTCGGCCGGCATGGGCTCGGCCGTCGACGTCGTATGCGCGGAAGCCGAGGAGGCTGTGCGCAGCCACGACTACAACATCGTCATTCTGTCGGATCGCAATTGCGGGCCGGGCCGTGTCGCCATTCCGTCGCTGCTGGCGACGTCGGCGGTGCACCATCACCTGATCAAGCGGGGCCTGCGGACTTCGGTCGGTCTCGTCGTTGAGACGGGCGAGGCGCACGAGGTGCACCAGTTCGCCACGCTTGCGGGCTACGGCGCGGAGGCGATCAATCCCTACCTCGCGTTCGACACCATCGAGCAGATGCTGCCGGACCTCGACGAGGAGCTGACGCTCAAGGAAGCGATCAAGCGCTACATCAAGGCGATCGACAAGGGCCTCCTCAAGGTCATGTCGAAGATGGGCATCTCGACCTACCAGTCCTATTGCGGCGCGCAGATCTTCGACGCGGTGGGGCTGAGGACGAGCTTCGTCAAGAAGTACTTCACCGGGACGCATACGCAAGTCGAGGGCGTGGGCCTGCGCGAGATCGCGCGCGAGACGGTCGAGCGTCATCGGCAGGCGTTCGCCAACGTGCCGACGCTGGACGGTCAACTCGACGTGGGCGGCGATTATGCCTACCGCATCCGGGGCGAGGCGCACATGTGGCGGCCGCCGGTGGTGGCGGATCTGCAGCACGCGGTGCGCGGTACGCTCGTCACAGACGCCATGGGCGGAACGGTGCCGCAGAAGTATCGCGATTTCGCGCGAGCAGGTGAACGAACAGTCCGAGCAGCTGATGACGCTGCGCGGCCTCTTCCGCATCAAGTCCGCCGAGGAAATCGGACGCACGCCGATTCCACTGGAGGAGGTGGAGCCCGCCTCCAACATTGTCCGCCGGTTCGCAACCGGTGCGATGAGCTTCGGGTCGATCAGCAGAGAGGCGCACACGACGCTCGCCATCGCCATGAACCGGATCGGCGGCAAGTCGAACACGGGCGAGGGCGGGGAGGAATCGGACCGCTTCAAGCCGATGCCGAACGGGGATTCCATGCGCTCGGCGATCAAGCAGGTCGCATCGGGGCGCTTCGGCGTGACGACGGAGTACCTCGTCAATTCCGACATGATCCAGATCAAGATGGCTCAGGGCGCCAAGCCCGGCGAGGGCGGACAGCTGCCCGGACACAAGGTCGATCAGACGATCGCGAAGGTGCGCCATTCGACGCCGGGCGTCGGCCTGATCTCGCCGCCGCCGCATCACGACATCTATTCGATCGAAGACCTGGCCCAGCTGATCTTCGATCTGAAGAACACCAATCCGGCTGCCGACATCTCGGTTAAGCTCGTGTCCGAGGTCGGCGTCGGCACGGTGGCGGCGGGCGTTGCCAAGGCGCGCGCGGATCACGTGACGATCTCGGGGTTCGAGGGCGGCACGGGCGCCTCGCCGCTGACGTCGATCAAGCATGCGGGAAGCCCGTGGGAGATCGGTCTGGCCGAGACGCACCAGACACTGGTGCTCAACCGCCTGCGCGGACGCATCGCGGTGCAGGTCGACGGCGGATTGCGCACGGGCCGTGACGTCGTGGTCGGAGCAATGCTCGGCGCCGACGAGTTCGGTTTCGCCACAGCGCCCTTGATCGCGGCCGGCTGCATCATGATGCGCAAGTGCCACCTCAACACCTGCCCGGTCGGCGTCGCGACGCAGGATCCAGTTCTGCGGGCGCGCTTCAAGGGCAAGCCGGAGCACGTGGTCAACTACTTCTTCTTCGTGGCCGAGGAGGTGCGTGAGATCCTGGCGAGCCTGGGACTGCGTACGTTCAACGAGTTGATCGGGCGGACGGATGTGCTCGACAAGGACCGCGCCATCCAGCACTGGAAGGCGCGCGGGCTCGACTTCGAGGCGCTGTTCCACAAGCCGCGCGTGCCCGACACGGTGGCGGTGTGGAACTCCGAACGCCAGGACCACGGCCTCGACAAGGTGCTCGACAACAAGCTGATCGAGATTGCCAAGCCGGCGCTGGAGGACCGCAAGCCGGTCAAGGCGGAGCTTGCGATCTGCAACGTCAACCGGACGGCCGGCGCGATGCTGTCGGGCGAGGTCGCCAAGCGCTACGGCCACGCGGGGCTGCCGGAAGACACGATCTGGCTGACGTTCAAGGGAACGGCCGGCCAGAGCTTTGGCGCCTGGGTTGCCAACGGCGTGACGCTGGAGCTGATCGGCGAGGCCAACGACTATGTCGGCAAGGGCCTGTCGGGCGGCAAGCTGATCGTCAGGCCCGATCCCAAGTCCGGCATCGTGCCCGAGGATTCCATCATCGTCGGCAATACGGTGCTTTACGGCGCGATCACGGGCGAGTGCTATTTCCGCGGCATCGCGGGCGAGCGCTTTGCCGTGCGCAACTCCGGCGCGCTCGCGGTCGTGGAGGGCTCGGGCGACCACTGCTGCGAGTACATGACGGGCGGCGTGGTGGTCGTGCTCGGGGCGACCGGGCGCAACTTCGCGGCCGGCATGTCGGGTGGCATCGCCTACGTGCTGGACGAGGCGGGCGACTTCGAGCAGCGCTGCAACATGGCGATGATCGACCTGGAGCCGGTTACGGCCGAGGAAGACGTCATGCGCAAGCTCGAGGGACAGAAAGGCGATCTGGCGACGCACGGTCTCGTCGACGTCATGAGCGACATGACACGGCGCGACGCGGAGCGGCTCTACCAGCTGATCGCGCGGCATGCCCACTACACCAACTCGAAGAAGGCGCAGGCGATCCTGAACGACTGGGCGCAGTGGCTGCCCAAGTTCAAGAAGGTGATGCCGGTCGAGTATCGCGCGGCGCTGGCCAAGATGGAGAAGGTGCAGGCGGCGGATACGACGGGTCTCGAAGTGCTCGAGATCGGTGTGAGGAAGTAGCGCCGAGGGTTCGGCAGGAACGGCCGCGGGTTGGCAGACAACGCACGACAGGGACGACGATGGGCAAGGTTACAGGCTTCCTCGAGATCGACCGTACGGACCGCGGCTACAAGCCGGTCAAGGAGCGGTTGCAGCACTGGAACGAGTTCGTCGTGCCGCTCAGCGAGGCGGAGACGAAGTCGCAGGCGGCGCGCTGCATGGATTGCGGCATTCCCTATTGTCACAACGGCTGCCCGGTGAACAACCAGATCCCGGACTGGAATGACCTCGTCTTTCACAGCGACTGGCAAACGGCTGCGCGCAACCTGCATTCCACCAACAATTTCCCCGAGGTGACGGGCCGGGTCTGCCCGGCGCCTTGCGAGGCGGCGTGCACGCTGAATATCGAGGACATACCGGTCACCATCAAGACGATCGAATGCGCGATCGCGGACCGCGCCTTCGCGGAAGGCTGGACGGTGCCGCAGCCGCCAGAGAAGAAGACCGGCAAGTCGATCGCGATCGTGGGCTCGGGGCCGGCGGGGCTGGCCGCAGCCCAGCAGCTGGCGCGTGTCGGCCACGACGTACATGTCTATGAGAAGAGCGCGCGGCCTGGCGGGTTGCTGGTCTATGGCATCCCGGACTTCAAGATGGAAAAGGAGATCATCGCGCGGCGCGTCAAGCAGATGGAAGCGGAGGGCGTGACGTTCCATTGCGGCGTGCATGTGGGCAAGGACGTGCTGGCGGCCGATCTGGAGGCCAAGCACGATGCGCTGCTGCTGGCGGGCGGATCTGAGACGCCGTTCGACTTCTTTGCCAAGGCGCCGGGGCGCAACCTGGACGGTATCCATTTCGCCATGGAGTTCCTGCCGCAGCAGAATCGGCGCGTGGCGGGCGAAGCGCAGCCGGAGAACACGTACGAGATCAGTGCAAAGGGCAAGCACGTGATCGTGATCGGCGGCGGCGACACCGGCTCAGACTGCATCGGCACCAGCCTGCGGCAGGGGGCCAAGTCCGTGACGCAGCTCGAGATCATGCCCAAGCCGCCGGAGAAGGAGAACAAGGCGCTGTCGTGGCCGCACTGGCCGCTGAAGCTGCGCGTCTCCACGAGCCAGGCGGAGGGAGCGACGACGGAGTATTCGATCTCGACGACTGGTTTTTCCGGCGAGAACGGCAGGGTCAAGCAGCTGCAGTATACGCGCGTGGACGAGCGGCTTGCGCCGGTGCCGGGCAGCGAAGGCCTGCTCGATGCCGACCTCGTGCTGATGGCGATGGGCTTTTCGGGGCCCGTGGAAGGTGACCTCGTGAAGGAACTCGGGCTGCCGGTCGTGCCGCGCGGGCGGTTCAAGGGGCTCGAAGCGGACGAGCGGGACTACAAAATCCCAGGCCGGCACAAGACGTTTGCGGCCGGCGACATCCGTCGCGGTCAGTCGCTCGTCGTGTGGGCGATCCGCGAAGGCCGGCAGGCGGCGCACGCCATCGACATGTTCCTGATGGGGCATACGGATCTGCCGCGCTGAGTGGCGTCAAGCTGGGCACGTGTGTGCTTGCGGGTGACGGCTTGACCGGCATCAACGCAGCGGTCATGCTTCTCGGCTCGAATATTTGTTCGGCGACAATCAAGGCGGGCGCGCGCATGACGACACCCATCGAGATCCATTTTCACGGGCTGGACCGCAGCGAAGCCGTAGAGGCGCGCATCGCGGAAAAGGTGAGCATGCTCGAACGGCATTTCGATCGGATGACCCACTGCTGGATCCGGATCGAGCAGCCGCACCAGAAGAAGGACAAGAGCCGCATCTTCGTGGTGAAGCTCGAGATCGGCGTGCCGGGCCATGCCAACGTCGTGGTGTCCAGCGAGAGCGAGAACGATCATTCACACGAGGACATCGCCATTGCCGTGCGCGATGCCTTCGACAAGGCCAAGCGGCGTCTCGACGACGTCGCCTCGAAGATGAAGGCGCCCGCCAAGCGCGAGCGCGATCGCCGGCGGCCGGCACCGAATAGCCGCGCGGAGGACTGACCGGGCGGGCCGCCCGAACGGCGCAAGCGGTCGTCGGGACGGCGTTGGTCTGGTCGGCGGGCAGGCGTCGGGGTGCCGTCGTATCCGCTCTCGTCGGGACGGATCGGTACGACTTGGCCGCGGCTTTTACCACGTCGCGGAACATCGCTTTCAACGCGTTGAAGAGGCCCGGTGTGCCAGGCGCGGCGGGATGCCTTGATTGGGTCAGGCAGCAGCCCCATTTGTGCGCTCTTGTGGCCTGGGGACGCGCGGCGAGGGTGTGTGTGCGGGCCGCGTTTCCCATCCATCGATCCGGCAGGCCGTGACGGGCCTCGCCGCGAGCACAGCCGGCGGGCGATATGAAGCGGTTTGTAATCCTCGGTAGTGTCTTGACGCTGTTGGCCGGCCTTTATATCGCGTCGCCGTTCCTGACGGCGTGGCGCATTCGCGAGGCGGTGAAGTCGGCGGACACGGCCTATCTCGCCGATACGATCGCCTGGTCTCAAGTGCGCGACAGTCTCAAGACCTCGATCAGGCAGAACGCGATCATCGCGCGCGACGTCACCGCGCACGGCAAATCCGTGCCGCCGTCGCTGTGGCAGCGGGTGAAGCTGGCGTTCGGGCAACCAATGGTCGACAGCTTCGTGGAGCGCTACGTGACGCCCGAGGGGCTGCCGCAGCTGTTCCGGCTCAAGTCCTCCTACGTGGAGACGGTTCACGGAGAGGCCGACGAGGCCACGCTCGGCGTTTCGCAGCGCTTGATGCGCTTCATGCGGCGCATCAAGCGGGCCGAATTCCAGACGCCGACGCGGGTCGAGATCGAGATGGCGGACAAACGTAGTCCCGGTCGGCACTACGTCAGCCGAATGGAGCTGGTCGGTTTCTCCTGGAAGCTGACGTGGCTGGAGGTCAAGGTGGTCGGGGCAGCGGGCCCGCCGTTGCCGTCGCTGGAGCTGGAGCCGGTCTTCGACCGGCCGCAGCGTCTCCTGGAGAGCCGCATCGGCAGTGGCCCGCGCCTGCCCTGATACCGACGCAGCCGTGAACGGCGTCGCGGTGCCAGTGAGGGCACTTGTCGGGGCGCCGTCGTCCGAAGACCAACCGCACCCCGCGTGCTTCAGATCTCGATCCGCTGCAAGGCCGCCGACCACTTGGCGATTTCGCCTTCGAGTTCGGATTTGCGTGTGCGCGCCTCGTCGACCGCTTCGGGCTTGGCGCGCTCCACGAACGAAGGGTTGGATAGCTTGGCGTCCATCTTGGCGAGATCGGAGCGTGCGTCCGCGATTTCCTTTTCCAGGCGCTTGCGCTCGCCGGCCATGTCGATGATGCCGGTAAGCGGCAGAGCCGCCTGCGTGTTGCCGGCGACGACGAGAGCGGCGCCCTTGGGCGCGGTGACGGCGACATCGAGCGTCTCGAGGCGTGCCAGGCGGGAAATGGTCTCCTCGTGGCGCTGGGCGCGCGCACGCGTGGCGGCGTCGGCACCGACAAGCACGAGCGGGACCTTTGCGGCCGCTGGCACGTTCATCTCGGTGCGCACCGAGCGCACCTCGCTGACCAGACGCACGACCCAGCCGATCTCGGCCTCCGCCTCGGCGTCGACGAGGCCTGCGAGGTTCGGCCACTGGCTGAGTGCGAGCAGGCTTTGCCGCTTCTCGCCGTACTCCACCATGTGCGCCCACAGCTCCTCGGTAATGAACGGCATGAAGGGGTGGAGCAGCTTCAGGATCTGGTCGATCACCCAGGCGGTGGTGGCGCGCGTCTCGGCCTTTGCGGCTTCGTCGTCGCCCGACAGGATCGGTTTGATGAGTTCAAGATACCAATCGCAGAACACGTCCCAGACGAAGGCGTAGATGGCGCCGGCGGCCTCGTTGAACTTGTAGGTTTCGATGCCCTCGGTGACCGCGTTCGCGGCCTTCTGGGTTTCGCCGGCAATCCACTTGTTGATCGTCTCGCTGACGGTCTTGGGATCGAAATTGCGCTGGCGGACGCATTCGTTCATCTCCGCGAAGCGGGAGGCGTTCCAGAGCTTGGTCGCGAAGTTGCGGTAGCCCTTGATACGCTCGACGGAGAATTTCACGTCGGAGCCCTGGCTCGCCATCGCGGCCATGGAGAAACGCAGCGCGTCGGCGCCAAAGGCCTCCAGGCCCTTGGGATAGTCGCGCTTCGTCTCCTGGGCGATACGCTTGGCGTCTTCAGGTTTCATCAGGCCGGACGTGCGCTTGGCGACGAGCGCTTCGAGATCGACGCCGTCCATCAGGTCGAGCGGGTCCATGACGTTGCCCTTCGACTTCGACATCTTCTGGCCGGAGGCGTCGCGCACCAGGCCGTGGATGTAGACGTCGTGGAAGGGCACTTCGTCCATGAAGTGGCAGCCCATCATCATCATGCGGGCGACCCAGAAGAAGATGATGTCGAAGCCGGTGACGAGGGCCGACGTCGGGTAATAGCGGGCGACCTCGGAGGTCTTTTCGGGCCATCCGAGGGTGGAGAATGGCCACAGCGCGGAGGAGAACCAGGTGTCGAGGACGTCGGGGTCGCGGGTGAGCGCGACGTCCTGCTTGTAGTGCTTCTTTGCGGCGGCTTTGGCTTCAGGCTCGTCCATGGCGACGAAGATGTGGCCGTCGGGCCCATACCACGCAGGGATTTGGTGGCCCCACCACAGCTGGCGCGAGATGCACCAGGGCTGGATGTTCTCCAGCCAGCGGTAATAGTCGTTGGCGAAGCGCTCTGGCACGAACTTCGTCTTGCCGTCGCGCACGGCGGCGAGCGCGGGCTTGGCCAGCTCCTCGGCGTTCACGTACCATTGATCGGTCAGCCACGGCTCGACCGGCACGCCGGAGCGGTCGCCGTGCGGGACAGTGTGGGATGTCGGCTCGATCTTGACGACGAAGCCGGCGGCGTCGAGGTCGGCGACGATGCGCTTTCGCGCCTCGAAGCGGTCCATGCCACGGTAGGCCTCGGGCGCGTTCTCGTTGAGCTTTGCGAACGCGTCGAAGATGTTGATCGGGGCTGCGAGCTTGTCGGCGTGGCGTTTGCCGACGTCGAAGTCGTTGAAGTCGTGGGCGGGCGTGATCTTGACCGCGCCGGTGCCTTTCTCGGGATCGGCGTAGTCGTCACCGACGACCGGGATCTTGCGGCCGGTCAGCGGCAGGACGAGCGCCTTGCCGATCAGGTGCCTGTATCTCGACTTCTCGTCGGTCGGGTGCACGGCGACGGCAGTGTCGCCCAGCATCGTCTCGGGCCGGGTGGTGGCGACCGTGACGAACGTCTCGGGCTTGTCGGGATCGTAGGCGGCACCGTCGAGGGGATAGTTGAAATAGTACATGTGCCCCGACGGGTCTCGGTCGAGGAGCTTGCCCAGAGCGGCGTGGTTGAGCGGCACGGCGTTGCCGTTCTTGTCGGTCTCGCCGCGCGTCCACTTGAACGAGCCCTTCTTCTCGATCTGCTCGACCTCGAGGTCGGAGATCGCGCTCTGGAACTTCGGGTCCCAATTGACCAGGCGCTTGTCCTTGTAAATCAGTCTCTTGCGGTAGAGCTCGACGAACACCTTCAACACGGCCTTCGACAAGCCGTCGTCCATCGTGAAGCGCTCGCGCGACCAGTCGCAGGAGGCGCCGAGGCGCTTCAGCTGGTTGATGATGGTGCCGCCGGATTCGGCCTTCCAGGCCCACACGGTTTCCACGAACCTGTCGCGGCCCATGGCGCGCCGGTCCGGCTGCTGGCGCTCGGCCAGCTGGCGCTCGACGACCATCTGCGTGGCGATTCCCGCATGATCGGTGCCCGGCTGCCAGAGCACGTCCTTGCCGCGCATGCGCTCGAAGCGGCATAGGACGTCCTGCAGGGTGTTGTTGAGGGCGTGGCCCATGTGCAGGGAGCCGGTGACGTTCGGCGGCGGAATGACGATGGAATAGGGCTTGGCGCCGGCTTGTACACGGTCCGGGCGGCCGCAACGGAAGGCCTCGGCCTCGGTCCAGGCGGCGTGAATGCGCGCCTCGATAGCGGCGGGCTGATAGGTTTTTTCGAGCATGGTGCCGTGGGGCTGTCTCTTAAAGGGTCCGGTCGGGTGGTACGCTCCGCCTTCCCCGGCTGTCAATCTCGTGGCGGCCCATCCTGCCCGCCCTGGCGGGGCACGTCCATGATGGACGCGCAAACGGCAACGGGGCGCCGTTTGCCGTGCGCCCCGCTTCACAGTGCCGCCCTGTCCGCGAACCTCAGTTCTGGGACGGCGGCTTTTGTACGACGACCGTCTTGGGGCCCATCTGGGCTAGCTCCACGCGAAGCGCCTTCTCTACGATGCGCGGCATGTTGGCGTCGAGCCACTGGCGCAGCATGGGGCGGAGCAGCTCGGCCACGGTGTCTTCCAGGGTCCTGGTCGCTGGGGTGCCCATGATCGTGGCGGCCGCGGGCAGGCTGCCTGCAGGCGCCGTTGGGGTAGTGGCGGGCATGACGGCCGGGGCCGGGGTTGCCGTAGGTGCCTGGGTGGCGGCAGCCGGCGCGGACGTGGCAGAGACGGGCGTGGGGGCGGCGGGCACATGCTGTGGACGCGGCATAGGCTGGGGCGCCGATGTGCCCACGGGCCGAGCTGTTGGGCCTGCGTCCCTTGCGTCTGTGCCGGCAGCGGTGGCGGCCGAAGGCGCCGCACTGGTCTCGGGCTTTACGTCGGCTTTCGTCTCTGGCTTGACGTCGGGCCTTGCCGAGGTTGCGACCGCCTCGGTCTTCGGCTCACTCTTGGCCTCGGCGGCGCGAGCCGTCTGACTGGCCAGGGAGGCCGAGAACGAAGCCAGAGGCGCCGACGCTGCGGGCGTGTGTTCGTCGGATCCGGTGGGGCCACCCAACGTCGGCCCGGAGCGGGTGCGCATCGCTTCTGCAGCCGGTGCGGCTTCCGCAGCAGGCATGTTCTGGGTCTTGTCTGCCGGACGCTCGGCGCCGTTCAATTGAACACGACCTTGGCCCGGTGCCCGTGCCTCGGGTGTGTCGGCGCCTTGGCGTGATGCCGGGCCGGCGTCGGCGCGGTCGACCGGCTTGGTGGCGACGGGATCGGCCGGAGTGGCAGAAGCTGCCGCACGCTCCGGGGAGGCCGGTATGGCGAGGCGGTCCGCCGGAGGCATTGGCAGGTCGGGCGACAGGCCCATCGGCTGCCGGGCCGATCCATTGATCATCGATGGCGTTTCTCGACGTGGCACGAAGGCGCCGAGATCGTTCGATTTGGCGGGCTCCTCGGCTGCCGGACGCTGGGTCACGGCCGGTGCTGGGGCGGACGCAGCGTGTGCGGCACCGTTCGCGGCTGCCGGCTTTGCCTGGGGCTCGTCCGTTGCGGACTTGGCGGCCAGACGTGCGGCTGCTGCTGTCATGACAGGCTTGACTGCGGGCACGACGGGCTCAGCTCTTGCGGCAACCGGCGCGGTCGGGCCGTCGATCAAATCGTCAAGGTCGTCGTCGAGCGCGATCGGTGCGCGTACCGCTGGCGTTGCCGCGGGACGAGCCGCGGCTGCTGCAGGACGCGAGCCGGCATCAGCGGTCAGCGGCTCGGGACGTCGCGAGGCGCCGGAGGTAGCAGCTCGCGGTGTCGCGGGCTCCTCGGCAATGATCTTTCGGATCGAAGCCAGGATCTCGTCCATGCTGGGTTCGGAGGCCTTGCCGGTCTTGTTCATTCCCCACCTCTGCGGCGCCCGTACGGTCACAGGCGCGGTCTTGCCGTCCTCGTCCGGCGTCGTCGAGCGACGCAATCGCCGCGCGCATCATGACCGTCGTGCGCGCCGTGACCATCCACCAACAGGTGTACGAGTCACTCTTCCAAAAGACAACGGCCCACCGCTGATTTTCTCCTCTAGCAGGAGAGCGGCGGGCCGCGCTACAGGAAAGCCTTATCGTCCCGGAACGGCGAGTTCATGGCAGGGGATAAGGGCCTACTTCATAGGCCTGCGATCTCCTGCATCCCGCGCATCGTAGGTTTCGCGACGGCCATCGGCATGCGTAATGCTGAGGCCGAACCACTTGCGGCGCACTTCCTGATAGTGAACCTCGGGATCGTAGACGGTGCCGGTGACACCCAGATCCTGCACACTCAGGCGGCCCATCGAGGACAGCAGTGCGTAGCTATTGACGATCACGTCGTGCTGCGTGGCGTTCAGCTGGACTTCGCGATCCAGCAACTCCTGCTCGGCGTTGAGAACATCGAGCAGCGTGCGCTGGCCGACCCGCTCTTCCTCGCGAACACCCTGCAGTGCCGTGCGGCTGGCGTTGACCGCGACCTGATCGGATTGCTGTTGCGCCCGAGAAGCTTGCAGACGCGACCAGCTGGCGATCACGTTGGACTGCGCCAGCGCGCGCTGTTCTTCGATCTGCTGCATCCGGCTGACGTGGTTGTGCTTGGCCTGGCGAACGCGGGCGCGCACTTCGCCACCTTCGTAGATCGGAACGGTCAGGCGGCCCAGAACCTGCGTCGATTCCGACTGATCGGTGGTGCGGCTCGGGTCGAGACTGTTTTGGTAGGACGCCTCGAGCTGAACTTGCGGGAGCAACTCGCCCCAGATTCGGTCGACCGTATGCCGGGCGGCCTGCTCGGTGTAGAGCGCGCCGACGACGCCGGGCGCCTCGCGTGCGGACACAGCGATGGCTTCCTGCAGGGTCTTGGGCAGCTGCCGATCGGGCGTGCGCGGGAACGACAGCTTGCTCGGCGGGTGGCCGATGACACGCTCGTAGGATGCGCGGCTGGTTTTGAGATTGGCGCGTGCGAGATCCAGTGCAGAGACGGACGCGGCCCGGCGCGCCTGCGCCTGCGCGACGTCGGTGCGGGTCACCTCTCCGACCGAGAAGCGGTCCTGGGTGGCCTTAAGCTCGCGAGAGAGGACGTTGACGTTGTTCTCACGCAGGCGAACGATCGCCTGGTCGCGAACGACGTCCATGTAGGCGGTGACGGCCTGCAGAAGAACGGACTGCTCGACCGAGCGCAGCGTTTCGCGCGCCGCACGGGTCGAAGCCTCTGCTTCGCGGACGCTGTTGAGGACCCGGAAGCCGCGGAAGATCGGCTGGGTCATCGCCACGCCGACGGTGCGGGGATTGACGGAACCTTCGTTCTGCGAGTCCGGGCGGACGTTGCTGTTTTGATAAGCGACGGTGCCGGTGCCGGTGATGACCGGCCGGTAGCCGGCGTTGGCCCGGGAGACTTCCTCGTCCGTGGCGCGCACCTGAGCGCGTGTCGCGTCGAGGGTTGGATTGTATTTGTAGGCCGATGACAGGGCCTGGCTGAGCGTCTCAGCGGTGGCGGGCTGTGATCCGCCGGCGAGTGCGGCCGTCAGTGCGATGGCGGCCACGCTGCCGAGCAAGTAGCGCCGAGCCGCAGCCAAAACAGGACCGGTGTCGCGCTTTGCGCAGCGCTGAGCCACCTGTGTCGATTGGTTGGTCACTGTGATCCCCCTCAGTGCCGGACTGCCGTCGGCGCGGAAAATTCGATGCGGACCCACACACAACAGAAGCGCAGCCTGCGAGATGCGGCAGACGTCGATATACAAAAACACCGGCTATCTTTCCTATGATTCGTGCCGGGACGTTAAGATTATATTCAGTACATATCTTTCGTGTGGCCGTTGCGACACAACATGTTTGGATGATGGGGAAAACTCAAAGAGCAAACTCGAACTTCGTCTCGAAGCCGGGCAGAATAGAAGCTGCCGCGTCGAAAGCCGCTCGGGCATAGCAATGTGTTCCCGAGCGCGTCCAGCACATTGCTCTGCCGACCGTGCCGCCACTAGGCGTCCGTTCGATGCGGATGGCTATCAAGCGTCCGCCGTCCTTCAATTGATCGAGCAACCCGTCAGGGACCGTCGTGACCGCGCCTTCGACGATGATTGCGTCGTAGGGGGCTTCGGCTGGCCAGCCCTCCGGAAGCGGCCCTTGCTTCATCTCAATGTTGGCGACATGCGCCTGAGCTAGCGCGGTGGTTGCGAGGCCGGCGAGCGCGGGGTCGGATTCGACGGCGATCACTTCGGTGGCAAGGTGGCTCAGGATTGCGGTGGCGTAGCCCGTGCCCGCAGCCAGATGCAACACGCGGTCCGTCGGTTCGATGGCGGCCAGCTGGATCAGCCTGGCCAGCAGACGCGGCGCCATCACTTCGCGGCGTGGCGAGGGGGCGGACAGGGCGATGGTCCCGTCCATGTACGCCAAGGCACGCTGGGGGGCAGGGACAAACGCCTCGCGGGGCAACTGGAGCATGGCGGCGAGGATACGCCGGTCGGTGACGTCGCTGGGGCGAACCTGCAACTCGACCATGTTGAGACGCTGGATCTCGAAAGTGCTCATGTTCGCCTCTTTGCTGCCGACGGCGATCGCAGGGCCGACCGCCGCGGCCCGCGCGACGGGGGAGTTGGGCGTATTATGTACCGGGGCGAAGGCTTGATGGCCAGATGACGACGCGTGTCGTCCATGCGGCCAGCCGACGCAAAGCGCTGGGGTCGGCATCGAGCGGCAGTTGTGCTGCCGGCGGGGGCCGTGCTAAGGAGCGCGTCCATTCCGACCGTGAAGGCGGCCCACTCGGGACTGCGCCTTGCGGTTTGTCGTGTCGGTAGGCCACGTGGCGGAGTGGTGACGCAGCGGACTGCAAATCCGTAAACGCCGGTTCGATTCCGGCCGTGGCCTCCAAATTTCTTCTTCTGAAACTCTCGCTGTACTCCTGGTAGTCTTGTGCCCTGGACATCGCCAAGGGCCCAAGCAACGCGCGGCCCTCTGGACCGCCCGCGGCGGAGCATGCCTGACCGTTTTAAGTGGTTTCCCTGGGTTCTTCCGAAGTCGTGCAGCGACTACGATAGCGCGCGTGTATCGGTCGAGGTCTCGCAATGATGCGCGCCGCGTGTTCTGGCGTCGGCGCGAGGGATTGACGCCTCTGCTGTGCCGGTGACGTGGACCTGCCGTTGCCCCCGCGAAGAGGGGCTGGCGTCATCGTTGCCTACTATCGCACTTCACAAAGGGAGACGCATACATGTCAGACGACAAGACGGGTCGCATCCTCGGGCTCGACCGGCGGCAATTCCTGGCCGGCGCCGCCGGTACCGCGGCGGGCGCGCTGGAGATTATCATTCCGTCGGGCGCCGCGTTGGCGGCCAAATTCCCTGACAAGCCGATCACGCTGGTCGTCATGTATTCCGCCGGCGGCGGCACGGACGTGTCCATGCGCGCGATTGCCCAGGAGATGGCCAAGGCCAAGGGCTGGACGATCAACGTCATCAACAAGCCGGGCGCAGTCGGCGGCATCGCCACCAAGTACGTCGCCGAACAGGCATCAGACGGCTATACGATCCTTGGCGGCGCGAACTACAACAAGTTCGTGCGCGTGATGGGGCACTCGACCCTCGTGCCGTGGAAGGAGTGGACCTTCTTCCAGGCGGGCGCATCGCTGGCGAGCTGGTCGGTGCGGCCGGATTCGCCCTTCAAGACGTTCGCTGACGTGGTCAAGGCGGCCAAGGAAAAGCCCGGCAAGATCACGATCTCGACATCGGGGACCGGCGGCATCTGGCATGAGCTGGCGCTGATCGTCGGCGACGCGGCCGGCATCGAGCTGAAGTACGTGCCCTACAAAGGCGGCAAGCCGGCGACGCTGGCCGGTCTGCAGGGCGAAGTCGACATCGCGGGCGGCGGCGTGCACGAGCACATCGACCTGATCCGCGCGGGCAAGCTGCGCAACCTGCAGCAGACGGGGCCCGAGGACATCGACGTGCCCGGCTACGGCAAGATGCCGTCGATCGGCGGGATCCTGCCGCAGCTGAAGCCGCTGCTGCCGGTCGGCGGAACCTACAACTTCATCATGAAGCGCGACACGCCGATCGAGGTCCTCAAGGAGGTGAAGGAGGCTTTCCTCGCGGCGGTGAAGTCAGAGTCCTTCCAGGCGATCGTGAAGAAGAACTACTTCCTCAATGAAGTGCGCATCGGCGCAGACGCGGACCGTCGCGCGGCCCAACTCGAGGTCGTGACCGCGGCCACGTTCAACAAGTACAAGGACCAGATCGGCGCGCCAGTGAAGTCGGCTCAGGATCTCGGGCTTCCTGATCCTAAGGACTTCGACAAGTGGTGGCCGCCGAAGGACTACAAGCCGCAGACGATCTGAGGCGATAATCCACGCTTCGTCGACGGGGACGGCCGGCTGGCCGTCCCCGTTTTTGGCGTGGCTCTCAACTTCTCAGTGCAGCACTTCTAGGACGGGCGGCGCGGATGGCGGACGACACGCAGAAGCATTACGTGAGCGAGGACGAGTTGGCGGGGTATGCCGCTCCGGTGCTCGACATCATCGCAGCGCTCGCGCTCGGTGCGCTGTCCATCTGGATCATGATCGAGGCGCTGCGCCTCAAAGTGCCAGATACGACGGCGACCGCGCCGGGGCTGTTGCCGTTCCTCACCGCGGCGATGCTGCTGGCGATGGCGATCGTGCTCGGCGTCGTGGCTGTGCGGCGTCAACGAACGGCGCCGACGTCGTGGACGCGGGACCTGCCGCCGGATCTCGGGCGAACGGGCGTGCTGGTGGCGATCGTGATCGCCTACATCGCGGCGCTGCAACTCATTCATCTCGACCGGGCCTTCACCATTGGCAGGCTGCGCATCGAGATCGGGTCGTTCGAACCGGTGTCGATCATCGTGCTGGCGACGATCTTCCGGATCTTCTGGACGTCGCGGCTGTGGGCGTGCGTGCTGTTGTCGGCGGTGTGGATCATGTTGCTGTCGATCGTGTTCCGCCAGGTCATGAACATTCCGATGCCGGGCTGAGGGGGCAATATGATCTGGGATGCAATCGTACAGGCCCTTCAGCCGACACTGCTGCTGGTCACGCTGGCCGGCGTTTCACTCGGCATCATCTGGGGCGCGCTGCCGGGGCTGTCGACGACGATGGCGATGGCGCTGCTGATCGGCCTGTCGGCGGGCATGTCGCAAGACACCGCGCTGTGCTTCATGCTCGGCGTCTACACGGGCAGCGTGTTCGGCGGTGCCATCTCGGCGGTGCTGATCAACATCCCCGGCACGCCGGACGCGGTGCCGACGATGATCGAGGGGCATGCGCTGGCGCGGCGCGGGGAGGGCGGACAGGCGCTCGGCATGGCGATCGGTGCGTCGTTCGTCGGCGGCTGGGTCGGCATCGTGCTGCTGATCGGTTTCATTCCGCTGATCCTGACGTTCGCCTTGAACTTCAAGTCTTGGGAAATGTTCATGCTGGCGGTGATCGGCATCTCGGTTTGCGGGTCGATGACCTCAGGCGAGATGCCGCTCAAGGGCTGGATCGTCGGCTGGATCGGCATGCTGATCGCGTTCGTCGGTATCGACGCGATCCATGGCGTCGAGCGCTTCACGTTCGGGGTACCGGAGCTGCACGACGGCATCAGCTACGTTGGCGTGCTGATCGGGCTGTTCGGGTTGACCGAGATCATCAAGGTGCTGCCGCAGCGCGATCACTACACGATCCCGGCGGAGGTCGGGCGCGTCGTGCCGCCAATATCGAAGCTGATGCGCTATGCGGGATCCTCGATCCGCTCGTCGCTTATCGGCACGTTCATCGGCGCCATTCCCGGTGCGGGCGCCAACGTCGCCTCGTTCCTGGCCTACGACATCGGGCGGCGGCGGGCCAAGCCCGAAGAGCAGGCGAAGTGGGGCAAGGGCAGCTACGAAGCGATCGCGTGCTGCGAGACGGCCAACAACGCCAATATCGGCGGATCGATGCTGCCGACACTGGCGCTCGGCATTCCCGGCAATGCGGCGGCTGCGGCGCTGATGGCCGCGCTGACCTTGAAGAACGTCGTGGTCGGTCCGACGATCGAGGTCGATCATCCCGGCCTGATCTACTTCATCTATACGGCGCTGATCGTCGCGAACATGCTGATGTATGCGATGGCGATCATGCTGATCAAACCGTGCGTGAAGCTGTTCTCGCTGCCGCGCGGCATGCTGCTGCCAATGATCATCCCGGTGTGCGTGATCGGCGCCTATGCGGCGCGGCTCAGCATGGTCGACGTGTGGGTGATGCTGATCTCGGGGCTGGGCGGGTACCTGTTGCACGTGTTCCGCTTCCCGCTGGCGCCGATGGTGCTGGGCGTGATCCTGGCGCCGATGGCCGACGAGAACCTGCGGCGCGCGCTGCTGATTTTCCAGGACCGGTCGTGGAGCTACGTGGCCTCGCAGTGGATGGGGAACCTGCTGCTCGCGTGCGTGCTGTTCGTGTTCGTGGAAGGCCTTTTGCGGTTGCGCCGGCGGGCGTCGTCGTCGTCGTCAGAGAGCGGCTGAGGGTCGCGCAAGCTGGCTGCACGGAGTTGAGCGGTGGTCAGCGAGGCTTGGTGCCGGCTACCTTTTTGGCGGCCGGCGTCCATTGCGCGAGCAGGACGCCGACGCAGACCAGTGCGAGGGCTGCGGCATGATAGAGCGCGAACGGCTCGGCCAGGAGCGCGACGGCGAGGATGGCGGCGAACACGGGAACGAAATTGATGAAGACGCCGGCGCGTCCGGGTCCGATCAGGTCGACGCCGCGCAGCATGAAGAGCTGGGCGAGGCAGGACGGGAAGATCGCCACATAGGCCGTGACCAGCCATCCCTTGGTGGTGGGTAGCTTGAGGCCGGTGGTTGCAGCCTCGAACGCGAGCAGCGGGAGCGCGGTCAAGGCGGCGATCAAGGCGAGCAGCGTGAAGAACACGGCGCCGGGCATGGCGGGGCGATTGCGCAGCGCGACCGTATAGAACGCGTAGAGCGCGCAGGCGATCAGCATCAGGATGTCGCCGAAGTTGAAGCTCAGGTCGATGAGGCGGTGCGGCGCGCCGCGTGTGGCGACAACGACGACCCCGACAATCGTGATGAACACGCCGACGATCTGCAGCAGCGTGATGCGTGTGCCGTACGCGAGCAAGGCGCCAGCGAGGACGAACGCGGGCATCGCGCCTTGCAGAATGCCGAGGTTGACGGCGGTCGTGTAATGGCTCGCCCAGTAGAAGAGCGCGTTGAAGCTCGTGAAGCCGACCGTCGCCATCAGCACGATGCCGGGCAGGCGTCCACGGATCGCGGGCCAATGCCGGCGAACCTCCTTGCCGTAAATCGGCCAGAGCACGGCGACCACGAGCAGCCACCGCATGAAGACGATGGTCAGGGGCGTGATCTCGCCGACGGCGAGCCGTCCGGCGATGGCGTTGCCGGCCCAGAACAGGGCGGCGAGCGTCAGCAGCAGGCCGGCTGAGCCGAACGCACGCGTTCTCAGACGCGAGAGGATGTCGATCATGGACGTTTCCGGGGCCTGCGGTCGCTGGGACCTGGTCAGATGATGGCGCCTCTGACCTTGGCGGAGACCCACTCGCTGACGATGACCGTGGCGATGATGACGAGGATGATGAGGCAGACGCGGGTCCAGGACAGATTCGTGATCGCCGCGTTCAGCTCGAGCCCGATGCCGCCCGCGCCGACGAGACCCAGGATGGTCGACTCTGCGGATATTGATGTCCCAACGGAACACGGAGATGCCGGCGAAGGCGGGCATGATCTGGGGTACGATGCCGTAGCTCATGACCTGTGCGCCGCTGGCGCCTGTGGCGCGCACGGCCTCCACCTGCCGCTCGTCGATCTCTTCTATCGCCTCGTAGAGCAGCTTGGCGCAGAAGCCGATGGAGCGCAGGCCGATGGCGATGATGCCGGCAAAGACGCCGGGGCCGACGATGGTGACGAGCATCAGCGCCCAGATGAGGGAATTGATCGAGCGGGATGCAACGATGACGAAGAGTGCGAGCGGGCGCACGAATAGGGCGCTTGGCGTCGTGTTGTGGGCCGCGCAGAAGGCGATCGGGACGGCGAGGACGACGGCGATGATCGTGCCGAGGGTGGCGATGGCGATGGTGTCCCAGATGGGACGCAGCAGCTCGGCGATGTAGGGCCAGTCGGGGGGCACCATGCGCCGGCCAAGGTCCATGGCCTGGGTCGGAGCATCGTTGACGAACTCCCAGATCGTGCGATCGGAGATCATGCGCCAGCAGTAGACGAAGATCATCAGGCCGAAGAGCCAGGCGGCCCAGATGGCGAGCTGATGCGGCGTCGTTCTGCGGCGCCAGTCCCTGTCCTTGTCGCGTGCGATCACAGCCATCACTGCACCCACTTGCGCAGATAGCCGGAGGAGTACTCCACGACCATGACGATGGCGATGATGATGACGAGGATGGCTGCGGCGGAATCGAACTCGTAACGATCGAAGGCGGTGTTCAACGTGGCGCCGATGCCGCCGCCACCGACGATGCCGACGACGGCGGATTCACGAAAGTTGATGTCGAGGCGATAGAGGCCGAGGCCAATCATGCGCGGCATGACCTGTGGCTGGACGCCATAGTTGAGCCATTGCAGCCAGCCCGCGCCGGTGGCGCGCACGGCTTCGGCTTGTCCGGGGTCCATGTCCTCGATGTCCTCGGCGAGCAGCTTGCCGTAGAAGCCCACGGTCGCAATCGACAGTGTCAGGAAGCCGGCGAAGGGGCCGAAACCGAACAGCTTGACGAGGAAGATGGCGAGGATCACCTCCTGAAACGAGCGGGAGATGGCGAGGATGCTGCGGCAGACGTAATAGACAGGGGCAGGCGCGATGTTGCGTGCGGCGCCGACGCCGATCGGGATCGACAGGATGATGCCGATCACGGTCGAGGTGACGGTCATCCAGAGGCTTTCCAGGATGCCTTCCTGGATCTCGTCCCAGCGCGAGGCGAAATCGGGGGGAAGAAGGCGGCGACGAAGTCGTGGGCGCGCGGCAGTCCTTCCCATACGCGCGACCAGTTGACCTCGATGGAGCCGATCGCGGCGGCGAGGTAGAGGCCGGCGGCGAGCCAGAGACCCCACCGCAGCAGCGGATTCGAGATGAAAGGTGGCCGGTGCCAGGTGCGGGAGGCGCCGCGTGCGAGCGTGGTGCTCATGTGCGGCGCTCGAGATCGTGGACGGCAGCGCCACCTTTGTGAAGGGCGGGTGCGGCCGCAGGGTCAGGCGCATCGGAGGCTTCGGTCTCGTCGTCGTCGTCGGCTTTGCGGATGGTCGCCGACCAATCCTCCTCGCCGTAGATCTCGGTCAGGACGTCGGGCGTGAGGCCGTCGGCGGGGCCGTCGTAGACCACCTCGCCCAATCGCAAGCCGACGATGCGCTCGGCAAACATCTGGGCCAGCATGACGTCGTGGATGTTGATGATGGCGGAGAGGCGGCGCTCGGCGCACAGCTCGCAGATCAGGCGCATGATCTGGCGCGAGGTTTTGGGGTCGAGCGAGGCGGTGGGCTCGTCGACCAGCAGCAGCTCGGGGTTCTGGATCAGGGCGCGGCAGATGCCGACGCGCTGGCGCTGACCGCCCGACAGCTCGTCGGCGCGCTTGTCGACCATGTGGTCGAGGCCGACGCGCTCTAACAGGCGGAAGGCTTCGTCGATGTCCGATTGCGGAAAGCGGCGCCGCCAACTCGACCAGAAGCCGACGTAGCCGAGGCGGCCGGAGAGGACGTTTTCCATGACGGACAGGCGTTCGACCAGGGCGTACTCCTGGAAGATCATACCCATGCGCCGACGCGCCTTGCGCAACTCGCGTTGCCCCAGCGTGGTCAACTCGACGCCGTTCAGGTCAATGGTGCCGCCGGTCGGCTCGACCAGGCGGTTGATGCAGCGGATCAGGGTGGATTTGCCGGCGCCGGAGGGCCCGATCAAGGCCATGACCTGGCTGTCGGGCACGACGAGGTCGATGCCCTTGAGCGCCAGATCGCCGGTCCGGTAGCGTTTCACGAGTTCGGTGATGCGCAGCATGGACGTTCCGTTTCCGCTTCCGCCGATCGTGCAAGAGGCGCCAGCCGGCCGGCGGGCGCCCTATTGGTTTGCGGCCTTTCCGTCACGCGCGGCCGACAGCTGTTACTTGCAGGTGTACTTGACGCCGTTGGCGGCATCGATCTTGCGGATGACGGCCCAGTCCTTCTTGTGCGTGATCGGAATGAACTTGTCTTCCTTCTTGAACTCTTTCTTGAGGTCGGAGCCTTCCCAGTTGAAGGAGAAGAACGCCTCCTTGACCTTGGCGGCGAGCGCGGGGTCGAGGTTGTGGGCGTGGCCGTAGCCGGTGGTGGGGAAGGTATCGGACTTGAAGATCGAGCGGATCTTGGCGGCATCGACGACCTTGCGGTCGACCATGCGCTTCAAGACGGAGTTGGCGATGGCGGCAGCGTCGTAGTCCTTGTTGGCGACGCCAAGGATAGAGTTGTCGTGCTTGCCGGAGAACACCGGCTCGAAGTCTGTCTTCGCCTCCAGACCGAAGTCCGCCTTGAGGATGGCGGAGGGCGCCTTGAAGCCCGAATTGGAGGTCGGAGAGGTGAACGCGACCTTTTTGCCCTTGAGATCCTTCGGCGACTTCACGGCGCTGTCGGCGGGGACGATGATCTCCATCTCGTAGCCGTAGGAGCCGTCCTTGGAGGCCATCATCGCGAAGGGCACGAAGCCCGCGCAGTTGACGGCGATCGGGTTGCCGCCGGTGTTGATGCCTGCAACGTGGAGGCGGCCGGAGCGCATCGCCTCGAGCTGGGCGGCATTGGACTGGACGGGGAAGAAGACGACGCGTTTGCCGGTCAGTTTCTCCATATGCTTGATAAAGCCGTCCCACACCTTCTGGTAGACGGCGGGGTCCTCGACAGGCGTGTATGAAAAGATGATCGCGGAGGGATTGACGATCTTCGACTTGTCGGTCGGCAAGTCCGCCGTCAGATCGCCATCACGGTCGCAATAGGCGGCATCGAGCGTGCCGCGGGGGCAGTCCTGAGCCTGAGACGGTGTCAGAGACAGGGCGGACAGTCCCGCGGCCAAGCCGACGGCTGCCAGAATTTTCGAGTATGCGCGTGCCACGAGCAATCCCTCCCGGGGTTGACCTTACCGATACTGCGATCGGGTACGGCAGTTTCGTGGATCGGTTATGACAGCGCAAGGCGCAAACAGCCGGTGCGCCCGGCCGGCGCGGCGTCAGTCCGCGCGGCACGATGGCGCGCGGGAGATTACGTAGGGATCGGCGAATTGTGGAGGAAGGTGGTGCCATGGGCGGAATCGAACAATCGGTACAATCATATTGTTTTAAAACGATTTAATGTGATGACGTCTTTCCATTACCCTCAGAATTTACCCACAAATAGCTCCGTACCCATGGTTCGGTTCCCAGACGTCCCCTGTGCGAGCCGGGTCGGAAAGCCCAAACCTGCGCTCGCGGCTTCCTTGTTCTCGCCGCCACGTCAAGATGTGCTTGCACAGTTCGAGACCTTCGGCGGTCAGTCGGTCAATCCCATTAGCTGCCATCGAGGGCACTGCATTCGGCGACGCAAAAAGCGCCGCCGAGCGTGTCCGGTCTCAGGGGTATCGCGTCAGAGGATCAGATGTCGATCTTCTCGGCGATCTCGATAGCGTCGTCGACCTCGATGCCGAGGTAGCGCACGGTGCTCTCGATCTTCGAATGTCCGAGCAGAAGCTGCACGGCTCTGAGGTTGCCGGTTCGCCGATAGATCAGCACGGCCTTCGTCCGCCGCAACGAGTGCGTGCCGAACTTCGCCGGATCGAGCCCGATGCTGGCCACCCACTCCTGTACCAGCCGCGCATACTGCCGGGTCGTCAGTCCACCCTTGTCGCCACGACCTGCGAAGAGGAACTGACCGGGCTTCCGACCGGTCAGCCTCAAGTAGTCGTCGATGGCCATCCGCGTCTGATCGGTCACTTCGAACCGCACGGGCCTGCCGGTCTTCTTCTGCCGGATTGTCGCACGGTCCATCGAGTATCCGCTCGGGGCCACGTCATCGACACGAACGGCGACGACGTCACAGCCACGTAGCTTGCTGTCGATCGCCAGGTTGAAGAGGGCAAGATCGCGCTTCTTGCCTTCGATCTGCAGCTTCGTCCTGATCGACCAGACGTGGCTTGGCCGCAGCGGCGGCTTGGCGCCGACGAGCTTCCCCTTGTTCCACGGCACGCGAGCGGGCTTGATGACTGCGGGGGTAGGGTCTTGTTCCATGGGTTGTCTCCTTGCTTCAGAGACAGACCAACTTGCACCCCTTGCAGCCTAACCGGCTGATCCGACGACCGGAATCGGACCACTTCTTCCATGGCATGGTTAGCGATCGACGATTCTGTGCAGGTTGCTCGGACGCCGGCCATCGACGCGGTCGCCACATGCTCTGGCCGGCGTCGGAGAAGCGCCAAGGCGCGAAGTCGCGAGAAGTGGGCCGTGTTGGTGCAGTGGGTCTGACCCAGCGGCGCGAGTGTTGGTCGGACGACCAGGGATCACGCAGGCCATTGAAGAGGTAACGACTTTGGGTCGCCGCCCGTTGATACCAACAGTCCCTCAACCCATCATTTTCGTTCCGAACGTTGATTTTCGAAAATATCTCCGCTAGGTGTCGTGCTCCCGACGTCCTGGAGGCACCGATGCGCGAGAAGCTGACGTTTACGTCCGATGGCCTGAAGCTCTCTGGCGTCCTGCACGTCCCGGAAGGAAGAAAGCCCGATCAGCGCTTGCCGGCCTTTCTGGTTCTGCATGGGTTCGTCGGCTCCAAGGACGAGTCGCACGCCGAGATCCAGGCAGCCCTGCTCGAGGATCTGGGCTACGCTGCGTTCCGCTTCGATATGCGGTGCTGCGGGGAAAGCGAAGGCGAGCGCGGTCAGGTGCGCTGTTTCGATCAGGTCGCGGACACGAAGAACGCCTTGAGCTTCATTGCTGAGCGACCCGAGGTCGACCCCAACCGGATCGGCGTCATCGGCCACAGTTTCGGCGCTGCGGTCGCGGTCTATACGGCAGGCGTCGATAGTCGCGTCGCTTGTGTCATCTCCTCGTGCGGTTGGGGACACGGCGAACGAAAGTTCCAGGGGCAGCATCCCACGCCGCAGGCTTGGGCGCGCTTTACAGGGCTTCTCGAGCAGGGCCGCAAGCACAAGCGCGAGACGGGCCAGAGCATGTGGATCTCGCGTTTCGACGCTGTGCCGATCCCCGAGCACTTGCGCAAGAACCTGTCGCCGAAGGCACTGATGGAGATTCCCGTCGAGACGGCGCAGAGCATGTTCGACTTCCGCGCCGAGGATGTGGTTGCCAACATCGCACCGCGACCACTGCTGCTGCTGCACACGGCTGACGACAGCATCACGCCGACGGAGCAGTCTCTTCGCCTCTTCGAGAAGGCGGGGATGCCGGCGGAGTTGATGCTGATCACCGGCACCTCGCACTTTCCGCTCGCGCCGGCCGATGCACCCCGCACCCGCATGATGATGAAGGGCTGGCTGGATAAGTTCTTCCCCACGCCGCTGGGCGCCTGACATGTCGGATGCGTCATCGAAGCCGCCCGTTGCAATCGGCACGCTGAGTGCGTTCGCCCAATCGCTCTTGATGGCCGGCGGGTTCCAGGGTGCTCATGCCGCCCAGACTGCAGATCTGCTCGTGTGGGCGGACGCGCGCGGCATCGAATCCCACGGCGTCCTGCGCATCCCGCGCTACGTCGAGATGGTCCGGCTGGGACTGATCGACGCCCGCGCCGTGCCACACGTCGTCTCCGAGTTCGGTGCGATGTCGGTTCTCGAAGGCGCGAGCGCGCCAGGCGCGGCCGTGATGACGACCGCCATGGATCGCGCCATTGCGCTGGCGCGCACGCACGCCATCGGCTGGTGCTCTGCCCGCAACATCACGCATGCCGGCGCCGTCGGCTACTTCGCCGCCAAGGCCGCCGCAGCCGATTGCATCGGCATCGTCATGACGGCGTCGCGGCCGCTGATGACCTATTACGGGTCGAGCGCGGAAGCCCTGTCGACAAATCCGTTGGCCATCGCCGCACCGAATCCCAAGGGTGGTGATCCCGTCATTCTCGACATGTCGACATCGGCCGTAGCACTCGGCAAGATCATGGCGGCGAAAGCCGCCGGCCGATCGATCCCCACGGGCTGGGCGATCGATGCCGAAGGCGTCGACACGACCGATCCCAACACCGTTGCATCGCTTTTACCCATGGCCGGTCCGAAGGGGTCAGGCCTGTCGTTGATGATCGAGGTTCTGGCCAGCGTGCTGGTCGCCAACCCCATCATTTCGACAGCGCTGAACAAGACGGGCAAGGCCGCATTCAACGGCGTCGCGATGGCCTTGGACATCCGCGCGTTCGGCGACGTCGCGACATTTCACGAGGACATGGCCCGGCTGTCGGCGGCCATCAAGTCGCTGCCGAAAGCTGCCGACGTCGATGTGATCCGTCTGCCGGGTGAGCGGGCTGCCGTCGCTGGGCGCCGGTCGGCCGACGACGGCATACGGCTCGAGGTATCGACGGCATCAAAGCTTGTATCGCTGGCAAAAGAGCTCGGCGTCGCGGTCCCGCACGGCCTCGATCGAACCGCCTGAAGACACGGCGCAGCCAGGCGCTGCCGCTCGGCGGAAAGGGTGATCTTGGTCGATGACGAACGGGCGATCAGGCGGGTTGAGCGAACGGAAAATGGTGCTCGCGCCATTCGAGCGGCGCCGGCGTGCCCCACACGTTCATCTCCCGCACGTTGCCGGGTCGCGCCAGGTTCGTGATCACGTTCGGCGTGAAGCTGGCGTCATCGGCAATCAGCGCCATGGCGCCGGAGCACTCGACCATGCAGCCGCTGGCGTCAAGATAGTAGGCATAGGTATTGTCGCCAGGGCGATGGCGTCCTGGGCCCCACACGAGCTGCTTGTCCGCCCTGTCGAGAAGATCGCCGAGTTTGAGATAGCTCGTGAAATCCTGCATCTCGAACGAGTAATGATGCAGACCGACCGTACCCTTGACGAGGCCGAGGATGTGGTGCTGGCGATTGCCGCCGTACATCCAGCTCAGGGCGTCGTTGACCAGGCGCTCAGAGAGCCTCATGCCGCCGATCCGCTCCAGCTGGGTACGCGTGGCGGCCGGATCGGGGCTGATCACGTTGAAATGGTCGAGGCGGTTGGCGCCGACGCCCGTCGTCGGCTGGCGGCGTCCGTAGATCTTGTCCCGGATCGGAGTGTGGATCTCGAACGTCAGCCCCTCCGGCGACGCGAACGTCACGGCCTCGTCCATACAGGCAAGGCTCGGGGTCTGCGTGACGATGCGGCAGCCGGCCTCTGCGACCCGCCGGCCCGCCTCACGCACCGCGTCGCGGGTCAAAGCCTCCAACCCGATGACGCGCGCCTGGTTGTGCTTGTCTTCGACAAGCACCAACTCCGCCGCGCGGCCATTGGAGCTGAGCCATGTCTGGTTGGCAGTGCGGTGCGTGACGTGCAGTCCGAGGATCTCCGTCGCATCCTTGACGACGGCTGCCACGTCCGTGACGCCGACCTGAATGTGGCCGACGGCGTGCACCAGGAACGTCATAACCTCACCTCATCGCGCTGGGTATGTCTGGTCTCATACGCCAGCCTTCGACCTGCGACAACAGTTTTCGACAAAGCGCACACTTTCGAAAACGCTGGTCGCTACTTTGGATCGGTGCTAAAAGGCCCGATCCGATCGTCAGGTAGAAGGCCATGCGCACATGTGGCCGGCCGGCACAATCGGACGAGGTGAGGGATGCGCGTCGCCGATCAGGTCGATCAGAAATCGCGGACGTTGGCAGCTGACGTGCTGGTGCGGTTGCGCAACGACATCATCTGGTGCCGGCTGATGCCCGGGGAGCCACTGCGCTTCGAAGCGCTCAAAGAGGCTTACGGCGCAAGTTTCACGACGCTGCGCGAGGCGTTGACGGCATTGGTCGCCGATGGCCTCGTCGTGTCTCTGGGACACGCCGGTTTTCGCGTCGCGCCTGTGACGCCGGCGGATTTGACCGATCTGACCGACACGCGCGTGCTGATCGAGCGCCAGCTGATTGCGCGCTCGATCGAACTGGGCGGCGACGACTGGGAGGTTGGGGCCGCAGCTGCCCTCCACCGCATGCAACTAGTCCTCAGCCGCCACGGCGCAAAGAGCCCGGAATGGAAGACGGTGCATGCGCAGTTCCATGAGGCGCTCGTGTCGGCCGCGCAGTCACCCATCCTCGTGGCATTCCGAGCCACGCTGTTTGCCCGCGCCGAGCGCTATCGCACGTTGTGCGCGCTCTACCGCAAGAAAGCCCCCGACAAGGCGGGCGAGCACGAGAAGCTGCTGGCAGCTGTGCTCTCCCGCAAGGCTCCGCTGGCACAACGCCTGATCGACGCGCACATCCGCGCAACGACGGCCGAAATTCTGGCGCATGCGCAGGAGGTCTTCGACCTATGAATACTCCCGAACGTCGGCACGAATGACTTTAGGAAAGATCAAGCCAGCCTACACACTCGAGAAGCTGGCAGGGGATTGGAGGCTTGAGCGTGGTCCACCGAATACGCCCGCATCTATGGGGGGATGGGCTTGCACATTTTTTCATCGTCGCGTCCGGCTTCTGGTTCTCAGGTGTGTCCTACACTTATGGCCTGGGCTCTGTTCGCGAGATGGGGCCGGGCTTTTTTCCGTTCACGCTCGGTCTGGCGCTGACCGGGTTGGGGCTGATCGAACTCTCGCGGCTGCGGCGCTCTGCTTCGGCAGTCATGGCGTTTGATTGGCAGCAGGCTATTCTCGGTCGCCTGCATCCTGGCTGCACTTCTGGCATTCGCCCTGCTGATCGAAAGCGCCGGATTTCTGCCCGCCGTTTTCGTTGCAACCTTTTTTGCGATGCTGGCGGAGCGCCCCATCAACTGGCTCCGCGCCCTCGTTTACTCCACGTTGCTGACCGTCATGAGCTATGGCGTGTTCGTTGCGGGCCTGGGACTGCCCGTCAAAGCGTTCGGTTGATGCCATGGATCTCTTATCGGCCCTGCAGCTTGGCATGTCCACGGCGCTGGCTCCGCAGAACCTCGTTTATTCGTTCCTCGGTGTCATCCTTGGGCAGATAGTGGGTGTGTTGCCTGGGCTCGGAGCCATGACGGCGATTTCGTTGTTGCTGCCTGTGACGTACTACCTCGATCCCACGCAGTCGATGATCATGCTCGCGGGCATTTACTATGGCTCGCAGTACGGTGGGTCCATCGCCTCCATCCTCCTGTCGATACCGGGCACACCGTCGTCAGTGATAACCTGCCTCGAAGGTTATCCAATGGCCAGGAAGGGGCGCGCCGGCGCAGCGCTCTTCCTGGCATCCACCGCATCCTTGTTCGGCTCCATTGTCGGCGTCACGCTGCTCGTTGCAGCGGCGTTGCCGCTTTCACAGTTTGCCGTTGAGTTTGGGGCGACCGAATACTTCTCGCTTGTGCTGATGGGCTTGATCGGCGCATCCGTAATCTCGAATGGCTCCGCACTGAGGGCCCTGGCCATGATGGTCCTGGGCATCCTCTTCGGCCTCGTTGGCTCGGACGTGAACACCGGCGCCTATCGCTTCGTCATTACTCCCGAATTCGCCGACGGAATAAGCCTGATCGCGGTTGCGATGGGCATGTTCGGGGTCGCTGAAATTCTGAACTCCGTCGGTTCTGCCCGGAAAGAGCGGATTACCCAGGTAATAGAGTGGTCGGATCTCCTTCCCAAGAGGGATGAAGTCCGCGGATTTGCAGGCGCTGCCAGTCGGGGCTCGGCCTTGGGCGCAGCGTTCGGTGCGCTTCCCGGGACGGGCGCCGCCATCGCATCCTTCGTGGCGTATGCCGCCGAGAAGCGCATTTCCCGAACCCCCGAAAAGTTCGGCACTGGCGAGCCTGCCGGCCTCGTTGCTCCCGAAGCATCGAACAATGCCGCTTCGATCACCGGGTTCATTCCGACACTTGCGCTTGGCATTCCCGGCGACGCTGTGATGGCTCTCATGCTGGGCGGGCTGATCATCAACGGCATCGTTCCGGGGCCGGGGGTCGTCACCGAGCATCCTGCCCTCTTCTGGGGCGTCATCGCCAGTTTTATCGTCGGCAACGTGATCCTGGTAATGATCAATCTTCCCTTGATCAAGCTTTGGGTTCGGTTCCTGTCGATACCCTACTGGGCCCTCTTCCCCGGTATCATTGTGTGCGTTTGCATCGGCGTCTACAGCTTCCGCAACTCGGTCGTTGACGTCTTCACGACGTTGTTTTTTGCAGCCGTCGGACTGCTGTTGTCACGGTCGGGATATCCGGCCCCGCCGCTGCTGCTCGGCTTCATCCTCGGACCCAAGATGGAGGAGTACTTGCGGCGATCCATGCTGCTCCACGACGGCGATCTGACCGTCTTCTTCACGCGTCCGCTCAGTGCATTCTTCATGTTTGGGGCAATCGCACTTCTTGTGCTTCCGGCGCTTTCGCGCATCACCGCCAACCTGCGCAAATCGCAGCGCGGGTCGGGCTCAGCATGAGTCCACCACAGACGACGACCACGAAAACTTCATAACCAGGCGAAAGGGAGACAATAAAATGATCAAGCAACTTCTGGCTTCGGCCGCGGTCTGTTCGATCTTCGGCATGGGACACGCGCAGGCCGCAGAATATCCCAACCAGCCGGTACGGTTGGTCCATGGCTTCGCTGCCGGCGGAAACGCCGATACGGTCTCCCGGATCATCGCCGAGCCACTGTCGAAAAAGTTCGGGCAGCCGTTCGTCGTTGAGCCCAAGCCGGGCGCGGGTGGCAACGTCGCATCCGATCTCGTGTCGCGTAGCGCGCCGGATGGCTACACCCTGCAGCTCATGGTTGGCGGGCACGCCGTGTCCGGGGCGCTTTATCGTACGCTGAAGTTCGATGCCGTGAAGGACTTCACGTTCATCTCGCGGATATCATCGTTCCCGTTCTTCTTCTCCGTCAAGCCCGGGAAGTACGCCGACATCAAGGCGCTGGTCGCGGCCGCCAAGGACGGCGGGCGCATCAAGTTCGGGTCTGCCGGCGTCGGGACGACCCAGCATCTCACGGGAGCGCTGCTCGCTCAGAAGACGGGCGCGAATTTCCTGCACATTCCCTACAAAGGCGATACTGGCGCCCTGACCGCACTTCTTGGCGGCGAGGTCGACGTCATTGTGACGCCGGGCACGAGCGTCCTCGGGCAAGCCAAGGAAGGCAAACTCAAGATCCTGGCCGTCAGCTGGGACAAGCCTTGGCCGGCGACGCCGGATGTGCCGACGCTGGCTGCATCCGTATCGCCCGGCTTCAACGTCTTCTCGTGGGTCGGCCTCGGAGCGCCGAAGGGGCTTCCTGCGAATGTCACTGAGACCCTCAACAAGGCCATGGTGGAAATCATCGGCGACAAGGCCACCGCGGCGAAGCTGGCGGCACTCGGAAGCGTTCCCGGAGCGAGCTCGGCGCAAGAGTTCGGCGATATGGTCAAGCAGCAGGTCGCTGACTGGAACGCGGTCATCGATGCGGCTAAGATCCCGCGCAAGTGAAGCTTGCTGAAGTGACTCGGGATGCCTGCGACGCGCGCCGGCATCCCCTTTTCCTTGTGAGGCCCCAAATGGTCGCGTTGCTCTCGGACGACATCCGCACGCGTGAGGTTCAGGAATGGAAGGGGCTTCACCTTTTCCATTTCAGGGGCTCGTCGTGCTCGCAGAAAACCCGGATCGTGCTCAACCTGAAAGGCTGTCCGTGGACCTCGCACGAGATCGACTTGCGGGCGAACGAGAATTTCGATCCCTACTACCTCGGCATCAACCCGCGGGGGCTGGTGCCGACACTCGTCGTCGACGGTGAGGTGCATATCGAGAGCAACGATATCATCGCGTTGATCGACGCCCGCTATCCCGAGCCCAGGCTTGTTCCCGCCGGGATGGAGACGCGCATCGCGGAGCTTCTGCGCCACGAGGATGACCTGCATCTCGATCTGCGCACCTTGTCATTTCGCTTCATGTTCGCACGCAGCAAGGCGCCGAAATCGGAGGAGGCGCTCGCGCGCTACAAGGAGGGGGGCACGGGTATGGTCGGCGGCAAGCCCGACGCCAAGAAAGCGCACGAGATCGATTTCTGGGAGACCGCGGCGCGCGAGGGTCTGACGGACGAGGCGGTCCGCGCGTCGGCGGCGCGGTTCGAAGTCGCGCTGTCGGAACTCGATCGTCGTCTCGAACTCGCGCCCTATCTCTTCGGCCCGTCGCTTTCTCTGCTCGACGTGGCTTGGTTCATCTATGTCGAACGGCTGATCTGGTGCGGTTACCCCATGCAGCGCTTGCACCCGCACGTCCACGCATGGCACCAGAACCTATCGGCACGATCCGAGTTCGCTCGTGAGGTCGCGGTGCCGGACCAGATGCGTGCGGCAATCGACGACCATCACCGCAATCTCAAGGCGGCAGGCACCACGCTCGTCGACGTCGCAGGGCTTTGAGGCGACCCGTTGGCGTCAAGCAAGGAAATACAACCGGCAGGGTGCGGCGTCGGATTTCAGGCGCACCTATAATGCGCCAACGGTATGCTCTATGAATTGTTGGCTGCACGATCCCGACCGGCGCTAGGATCGTGAGTTTTATCGAGATGTCCGCTGCCGGACGTGGAGCAGCCGCGCCAAGTTCGTTGATCTCCGTGCAGATGGGCATCGCCATCTGATGTCGGGTTTCTCTGCCCAGCTGCCGATCCCACCCTTGCATGATGGTTTTGCGCAAATCGCTTAGTGGCTCGGCTGTCCCGCCGGAGGTGGCCGCCTCCGGCGGGATGAAGGGATCGCACCGTTTCCATCCTTGGTGGTGAACCGCGGGGGAGTTGGGTGGGTCACTTCTTCGCGCATCGCCCTGAACAGATGATTGGGAGCAAGTCCCGAATGCAAGGCAAGGTCGAAATCCGAACAGCGCGCGAGCATTGACAATGATGCGGGCATCGACGTCTGTAAAGCGTGGCTCGACGTTCATCTCCTGCCGTCAGATGTCGCCGAGCGTTTTCCCGACGCGAAAAAGGGCCATGCCCAGATCGCGTCCCTGTTGAAGCGTCACGGGGTCCGCCGTGTCGTCATCGAGGCCACCGGCAAATACCATCGATCCGTTCACGTTCGTTTGCACGAGGCCGGCAGGCACGTCGCCGTGGTCAATCCTCTGCGCTCGCGGCTTTTCGCCGAAGCCATGGGTATGCTCGCAAAGACCGACAAGGTCGACGCGCGCATGCTCGCTGTCATGGCTGCGATGGTCGCGCCCAGTGCCACTCCGCCGCTTCCCGAGAACCTCGAGAACCTGCGTGAAGTCGCGCGTGCCCGTGAAACGGCCATCGCCGCCAAGACGGCGCTGACCAACCAGCTTGAGAGCGCCACGAATGATGTCGTCCGACGTCAGATCAAACGCCAGATTGCGACCGTGGATTCGGCGATCAAGGCGCTCATCGTTGCAGCAGTCGCCGCCATCAAAGCAGACCCCGCGTTCCGTCGCCGGCTCGTGATCCTGACCTCGATTCCGGGCGTTGCCGAGGTCACCGCAGTTTGCCTTATCGCCAACATGCCCGAGCTCGGTCAGCTCGACGAGAAGCAGGCCGGCATGCTCGCCGGGCTGGCCCCGATCGCCTGCGAAAGCGGGCAGGCCACGGGCAAGCGCCGGATCCGTGGTGGACGGTCCAACCTGCGCACGGGCATCTATATGGCAGCCGTGTCGGCAATCACGCACAACCCGTATCTCAGCTCGTTCTATGACCGCCTGGTCGGCGCGGGTAAGCCGAAAAAACTGGCCATCGCCGCCGTCATGCGCAAGCTCATCGTGCTAGCGAACACACTTATCAAGCAGGATCGCTGCTGGTCGATCTTGGCACCCATCGCCGAGCCTTCTCCTGCTTGACTTCGATCACAGATGCTCTCCCCCTTCCTTCACCCCTACCAATCGCGCTTCCATTCAGATTGGAAGGCCCAATGGCAGTGCGGCAGCGACGCAAGTGGCTGTAGATCAACGATAAATGTCCGCCCCGCGTCGGGCGTTGCCGCCCGACTTCGATCGCAAGCGGGTCTTATAGGACGGTTCCCGTCCGAAAAGCGCCGACCCGCTGCGGCCGTTATGCCCGCATGTCCTTGAAGAACAGCGCGACGGCCTTGCCCTGACGATCGATCTCCCCTGCACCGGTAAGCTCGTTCCGGAATGGACTCCCTCCGAAAACGAGACTCCCTCTTCTCGAACTGACATCCCTCCCGACATGATCGGGCTTGCGATCGAAGTCGGCCGGCTCCGCCGTGCCGACGCGGGGCGGGATGCTTGAGGGCGCACGCTTGCGCGTGACTGGCAGCGCGGCTGGGTCATCGCCATCTGCTAGAATGGAATGAGCGCCCGATCGTTGCCCGACATGAGCCTCGGTAAGCGGGCCGGACGGATGAACGAAACGAGCGATGGCAAGCGCTTCCGATTTCGCCCGATCCGGCCGCGCGCGGCGCGAGTGAATTCGCGCCGGACAACAGCGCCGGTCATCGCCTGATGTCGCATGAGCAAGCTCGTGCGGCATTTGCCTGGCGAGGCCGCGATGCCGTGGCTCATCTCAGGTCATGACCCATTCCGATCTCAACAATCGCCTCTACATCGGCACGCATCTTGGCGAGCCGATCTTCCTGACGGCCGACGCGCGGGCCCGCCATCTCTACATCGTCGGGCAAACCGGGCACCGGCAAATCGACGCTGCTGCTCAATCTGATCGCGCAGGATCTGGCCACCGGCCGCGGGCTGGCCCTGCTCGATCCCCATGGCGATCTGGCCGACGCCGCGGTCGGCCTGCTTCCCCGCCGCCGTGGCGATGATCTCGTCTGGTTCGATCCCTCCGATCTCGCGCGCCCGATCGGCTTCAATCTGCTGGCACGGCTGCCCGAGGATCACCGGCCGCTGGTCACCGACGGCGTCGTCGCCGCCTTCCGCGCCATCTGGCCGGACAGCTGGGGCCCGCGGCTGGAGCACATCTTCGCGCACGCCGTCCGCACGCTCATGGACGTTCCCGGCGCGACGCTTCTCTATCTGCCGCGCCTGCTGCAGGACGAGGCCTTCCGGGCCCGCTGCCTGCGCCATCTCGCCGATCCTGTCGTGGCGGCCTTCTGGGCCCATGAGTTCGCCGCCTATCCGCCACGCTTTCGCGAGGAGGCGATCGCCCCCGTCCTCAACAAGATCGGCCGCGTGCTCATGACGCCGGCGATCCGCAACGTCATCTCGCAGCCGAAATCCGGGTTCGACCTGCGCTTCATGATGGATGACAGCCGCGTCCTGATCGCCAGCCTGTCCAAAGGCGCGCTCGGCGAGGGGCCGTCGCACCTCCTGGGTGCCCTCCTGGTGACGGCGCTGGCGCAGGCGGCGCTGTCCCGACGCGACGTCGCCGAAGCCGATCGGCGCCCTTTTCATCTCTATGTCGACGAGTTCCAAAGCTTCGCGACCACCGGCTTCGGGCTCATCCTGTCGGAGGCCCGCAAGTACGGTCTGACACTGACGCTGGCGCATCAGTATCTGGCGCAGCTCCCGGAGCCATTGCGCGATGCCGTGTTCGGCAATGCCGGGTCGATCGTGTGCTTTCGCGTCGGTGCCGCGGATGCCTCCGTGCTGGCCCGTCAGCTCGATCTCGCCAATCCGGCGGCCCTGCATGGCCTTGCCAATCACACGGCGCGCGCGTCGATCCTGCAAGCCGGCATGCCGACCGAAGCCCTCACGGTCGATTGCTTTCCGCCCCCGCTTGCCTTTCATGCCCGCGCCTCGCGTCTCAAGGCGCACAGCAGCCTGCGGTTCGGACGCAAGCGCCAGATCGTCGAGCAGCACATCACCACGTTCTTTGCCGCTCCCGGGTAGCGGTAGACCGGCGACATGAAGATCAGCTCACGCGAAATTTCCTGTGAGAAAGTCTGGATCATGAATTGAACGACATCGATTCGCGCACATAGCATCGAAAGATGAGATTTTTAGCAGCCATTTTGATGTGCGCGCTGGCCACAGCGCCTTTGCCGGCGTTGGCTGCCGATCCGAGCCAGGTCTTCTCGACGATCCTCGGCGAGATCGGCCGCCAGATCGAGCGCCAGGAACGCCAGAAGCGGTACAAAGGCTTGCAGCCTCTTTGGGAGGCGTGCGACCGAGGTGATGTCGCCGCGTGTGATCGCGCCGCGCAATTTCCGGGTCTCAACCCGCAAGTCCGCGCCGCTCTCGAACGCATGCGCCACGCGGCCGAGCGCCATCAGGCCTTCGTGCGAGATTTCCAGGCCTGCCAGAGCATGGACCGCGCCGCCTGTCAGGCGGCCCTTGCCTATCCCCCGCTCGGCGACACCGATCGCGTCCGGTTGCTGGACTGGAAGCGTAACGCCGACCAGCACCAGAACGCGCTTGCCGATTTCCGCCGCAACCAGCACGCCTGCTATGCGGGATCCATCGCCGCCTGCACAGCCGCCATCGATGCGCGCCATCTCGACCCGAGCGCCATACCGGACACTCGAACGGCAGCGCGCACGGCTGCAGCAGGCCGAGCAGGAACGCCAAGCCGCCCTTGCCGAGCTTCGTCAGACCCAACGCAACTGCTACGCCGGATCGATCACCGCTTGCACGGCCGCGATCACGAGCAGCCACGTCGCCGTGAGCGAGCGCAGCAATCTCGAAAGCCAGCGCGACCGGCTGCAGCGCGCCGAACAGCAACGCCAGGCCGCGGAGCGACAGCGTCAAGCCGCGATCCGTGAGTACGAGGGGCTGCGGACCGACTGCGCAGAAGGCAAGCGCGCGGCGTGCACGCAGGCCGCGACGCATGCGCAGGTTCGCAGCTCGGATCGTTGCGTTCTTCAAACAGCGCGACCGCGAGCTCGCCCCGTTCACCGAGCGGCTCGCCAACGTCTTTTCTGCGATCAGCGTCGCCAATGGCGGATCGAGCAGTCCTTCCGGGCCGGCTCTGCTTGGCGTGCTGGCCCTCTGCGCCGCCGGGCTCTTCTACGTCGTTCGCAAGCGCGCGCCGGCATTGCCGGCTGAGCGCGAGCCGCCGTCTCTCGCGCCCCAAGTTCAAGCGCCTCAAGTCTCCGCGGAGCAGCCGACCGAGCCGGCGACGGCCGTGACCTTCCCGTTGACGGGACACATGCCAACCGATGTCCGGCGCGCGCTCGCTGCTGCCAACACCTGAGGTCGACCATGTCCGACACCGCCGCCGATGATCGCGATTTCCTCAAGGCTCGGTTTTCCCAGTTCACCAATGCGCGCGAGATGACGCCGCCGCCCATTCCCGAGGAGCGCCGCGTCATCGAGACCGCCCGGATGTCACCGAACGAGCCGGTGATGCGCAAGGGCATGGACAAGATCCAACTGAAGATCCGGCGCAGTCAGGCGCCGGGCTTCACGGGCAGCGTGCAGTTCAACGTCCACTTCATCGCCGAGCTGTCCCCCGATGCCGAGAAGGCCGTCAGCCATTATCGCTTCGGCAAGATCGCGCTCTACCAAAAGCCGCTCGAGCTCAAGCTCTCGTTCAACATGTTCATCGTCGTCTGGCGGGTGTTGTGGCTGTGGCTCACGCGCTCGCGATGGCAGATCACCGTCAACGATCTGGTGAAGGGCCGCACGGTCAAATGCCGGGACATCCTTGAAGTGCTTCAGGTCGAGAAGGACATCCGCGTCGCCGCGGAAATCTTCGCCGACATCCTGCGCACGGCCTCCTGGTTCGGCGGCGAAGAGGTCGTGGAGCTGTAGGTCTTCAAGCTTTGGGAAGCAAACCATGGCCATCTCGACGCTGCGCCAGCTGTTCGCCGCATCGAACGCGGTCTGCCTCGACCTGCTGCGCCAGTCCGAAAACCGCGCGCTCTGGAACGCCATTTCGATATCGCGGGAAGGCCGCGAGCCGGAGCTGCGCCAGCTGAGGGCGCTCTATGACAAGCTGAAGAGACGTGCACGAGCGTTCGGCGTTCGCTGACGCGGAATGCCTGCGGCGCACCGCGGTCCTCGCGACCGCCGAGGTGTTCCAGCGCACGGGCGCCCCGCTCGACAACGACGCCCTCATCGATCAGGTCGCCGGCACCGCCGTCGACGCTGTTGTCGCAAGAAATCTTCTTCGGCTTTCCCACCATCAATTGGGACGTGCCGCTCAGCCTGGAGGACGGCGTCGCCCTGCGCAACTATCTGGAGCGCAAGCGCCACTTTCTGCTCTATGCGCCCGACATCGTCGATCTTTGGTCCGAGCGCTTCATCGACATGTGGGTGGCGCTGTTCAAGCACCTGCCAGACCGCATGTTCAAGACCGATCCGGAGCGACGCGGCGCGTTCGATCTGGCGATGGCTGTCGTCGACAGCTTGCCTCAGCCGGCACAGGCGCTGGACGACCTGCTCCTCGCCATCGTGCCGGAGAGCAACGACCAGCATGGCTTGTTCGAGCCGCTGATCGGCGCCATCAACGACAACCTCTTCACCGCCAGCGGCATTCGCGACGAAGACCGCGCCACCTCGAAGAAGCCGCTGATCCTGCCGACGAAATCCCGCGAGCCGGAGCCACAGCTGCCCGGGATCTATCTCGACGGCACGCCGTTTCTCGATATCTTCGCCGCCCCTGTCCCCATCGACGTCCCCGAGGAGACGCGCTTCGAGCACATGCACGTGCTCGCTGGCACCGGACACGGTAAGACGCAGCTCCTCCAGCATCTGATTGTCAAGGATCTGCAGCGTGATCCCGACGACGTTCCGGCCATGGTCATCCTCGACAGCCAGGGTGACATGATCAACGTTCTCAAGCGCCTCGATCTGTTCAACCCCAGGCGCTCCGGATCGCTGGCCGATCGCCTGCTGATCGTCGATCCCTCCGACGTCTACTTTTGCGCCGTCGCTCAACCTGTTCGACGTCCATTCCGAACGGCTCGCGCACTACGACCAGCGCGACCGCGAGCAGGTGCTCGCCGGCATCATCGAGATCTACGACTACATCTTCGGCGGGCTGCTCGGCGCCGAGCTCAGCCAGAAGCAGTCCGTGGTGTTCCGCTTCCTGGCGCAGCTGATGCTGTCGATCCCCGGCGCCACCATCCACACGCTGCGCGAGCTGCTGGAGGATGCGACGCCCTACATGCCGGCGGTCGCGGCCCTGCCATCGACGGCCCGCGGGTTCTTCGAGAGCCAGTTCTTCTCGCCATCCTACAAGTCGACGCGCGAGCAGATCCTGCGGCGGCTCTATGGTGTTCTGCAGAACCCATCCTTCGAGCGCATGTTCGCCCAGCCGGAGAACCGCCTCGACCTGTTCGACACGCTCAACAACGGCGGCATCGTGCTCGTCAACACCGCCAAGGACTTCCTGAAGTCGGAGGCCTCGTCGATCTTCGGACGCTACATCATCGCCTTGACGCTGAAGGCCGCGTTCGAGCGCGCCACCCTGGCCCGCGCTGACCGGCGCGCCGACCTTCCTGATCATCGACGAGGCCTCGGAGTATTTCGACGACAACATCGACAACCTCTTGATCCAGGCGCGCAAGTTCAACCTCGGCCTCGATCATGGCGCACCAGTACCTCGGCCAGCTGTCCGGCAACCTGCCGTCGTCGCTGATGACCAATACGTCGATCAAGCTCGCCGGCGGTGTGTCCGATCGCGACGCGCGCGTGATCGCGCCTGAGATGCGCACCCGTCCGGAGCTCCTGAGCGCGATGACCAAGTCCCGCACCTCGACCGAGTTCGCCGCCTTCGTCCGCAACGTGACGCCACAAGCGCTGAAGATGACCGTGCCGTTCGGCTCAGCCGAGAGCATGGATCGCATGCCGGACGACGCCTTCGACGAGGTGCTCGCGGCCAGTCGCCAGAGGCTGTCGACGTCGGTTGTGCAGCCGTCGCCAGCAGCGGGTGAGGCCGAATTTGAGGAGCCGACCCCTCAGGCCAAGGTGCTCCCAACTGACGCGGCTTCGACCGTCGACGATTTGGATGAGCCCTATTGAAGTGCCGCTCTATCCTCCGCGAGCTTGAACGTGATACGTCCCAAAGCGGATGTCTGCTCAGTCTCTGCTTCGGGCCAAAGCTGCAGACGAACCAAGACACGGACGATCAGACGGCAAGTGCTTTTCAAGCACATCACGTCGGTAGTCGTCGCCTCGAAGATCGCTGCAGTGCATCACCCGGGAGGCGGATTCCGGTGACTGGCGACCGCTTTCGATCCTACCGTGTCGGTCGACAGTCAGCCGTCTGACCGTGCGTCTTGACCCTGACCGTCCGCTCGCGCTTTCCATTGGTAAGTCCTTAGTCATCTGTTGGCAGACATAGCGCAAAGGACAATCTATATGCCACCGATCACCACCTCGATACCAAGAGCAGCAGTGCCCAGAGCCGCTTGACGGCAGGCAATGCTGATGTTACGCGCACCAAGTAAGCGCAATGCTGCGCTGCAACGCGCCAGCATTCTGAGATCAGGGTAATCAAGCCAAGCCGGTGACGGCGGCCGAGGTGGCCTACCTCAAAGCGCTAATCTCCGAACCTTTAGGGCTCGACCACGAGGCTCATGGACGGCGTCGTCGCGGTCCACAGTGCGCTTGCTATCTTAATCGAACCATTGGAGTTCAAGAGATGCCGTTGCGTAACCTGGATCCAAAGATGACGCCCGAGGCACGGGAGGCTATCACCGCTGCCCTCGACGCCATGGCGACCTGCCATTCCGAAATGGCGGCCTCGAGCGGGAAAGTCGTCGAGAAGATGGGGGCGGCGGCTCGCGCGCTGGGCTGGCCGGAGCCCATCGTCAGCGGCATGAGCACGCAAATCCAAAGTGTGACCAAGATGCAGATCCAAATGATTGATCACATCATGGATGCTTGGCAGGCGCAGCTGAACTCGCCCAACCCGATGGCACAGTTCCCGACGGAAATGTTGACTAAATTGCAGGGCTGGCCTGGGCTGCAATCGACCGGTCAGTGGCCAAACGCCGCCGCCTTCAACGGAATGTCCGCAAATCCGATGCAATTTTGGATGCAATTGGGTGAGCAGTGGCAGAAGAATTGGGCCCAAGTCATGACGCAATGGACCTCGTCAGGTCGGGGATCCAACTAGTGCGCGCCCAATCGTGCGACCGACTGGCCATCTGGTGGTCGCCGCGCCGGGTGCGAAAATTCTTCCAACGACCGCTGACCCTACACAGCCTGCCTGGGCCCAACGAGTCGTACATGATTGTCGACTGAGATGACCCCTTCGATCTTGCGGATCCGCGCAATTGCACCTGCAAGGTCATCGCCCTGCATGAGATATCCGCTCAAAGTAACTCTCCCTTCTGAAACACCGACTTGCAGGCCCCGATCGGTGGACCGATCAGTGATAAGTTGACCCAAAGTTGCGGTCACGCGTGCGCGTATGAGCTGCTCGGTCAAAGCCATGCGTGATGCATCATTTTCCTGGAACGTCGATTCGGCGGCAAGTGAGGCCAGCAGTTTCACACAACTCTCGACGGTCAGAGCCCCGGTGTTTAGGACCGCGTGGTAGAAGAGTGGATTTTCCCAGTTGACACCAAAAAACCCTCGTGTGACGCGCGCGTGGGCAGCGTCGTTCTGCTCGATCTCCTTTCGTGCTTTGGCTGCGTCCTGGATACCCATGCGCTCCATCATCGCCTTCTCGCGGAAGGCCATCGGTGCACACACGCGCACTCGCATGACGCTGGGTACGGTGCGCAGAACGGCCACCGCACCCCATCCCCTAATGATGACGTTGCCCTTGACGGCGAGTTCGAGCATTTCTTCGGCCGTGTATTGAGACAGCTTCCTCTTATCGATCCGCCACCGCTCGAAAAGCGAGGCGTCGCCTTCGAGGTAGCGATGAACGGCGCTGTCCCGCACACCCATCTTCTCGGCAATGTCGTGTTCGACCAGTTCGCTGTGAACAACCTTGAGACCCAAGACGTCGGCGACACCCTGCGCAACGTCCTTGCCAAGGGTACCCATTTCACGAGTCATTGCAATTGTGACCATGACGTACCTCCTAAACGCTCATCCGCGTCGGGTACGCCCAGCTCTCACTCTCTTCGGCCAGCGCATACCGGACGATGATTAATGAAGCTTGCACCCGCCGTTTCTCAAGCGCAAGTGATGACTGATGCGAGCTTCGATGGATTGAGAACTCGTCAGAAACATGCGCGGAAACCTCCTGGTCCTCAGGTTCGTGGTCTGCCAGACTGAAGGTTCAGAGGAGGGCTACTGCGCATGTCCAGAAAACCCGCATGCGGCGAGCCTCAGCACTAAGATGGGAGCGAGATCCATGGCTAAGCGTATAGCTTTGATCACCGGCGGTATGGGCGGCCTCGGTGAGACAATTTCGACCAAGATGGCAGACGACGGATATCGCGTGGCGGTCACTTATTCGCCCTCCAACACGAAGTCCGAGGCGTGGGTCGCCGAGCAGAAGAAGGCGGGCTACGAGTTCCGCGCCTATCCTTGCGACGTTACTGACTTCGACAGCGCCAAGTCGTGCTGCGCTGCAGTTGAGAAGGACATGGGTTCGATCGACATACTGGTCAACAACGCCGGCATCACCAAGGACATGACCTTTCGCCGGATGGACAAAGCGTCCTGGGACGCGGTGATTCGCACCAATCTCGACAGCGTCTTTAATATGACCAAGCAGGTCTACGACGGCATGATGGAGCGCGGCTGGGGCCGCATCATCAACGTCTCATCGGTCAACGGCTCCAAGGGCGCGTTCGGCCAGACAAACTATGCCGCCGCCAAGGCCGGCATGCACGGCTTCACCAAGTCGCTGGCGCTGGAATCGGCGCGCAAGGGTGTGACGGTCAACACGATCTCGCCGGGCTACATCGGCACCAAGATGGTGACAGCGATCGACAAGGACGTTCTCGAGACCAAGATCCTGCCACAGATCCCGGTGGCGCGCCTTGGCAAGCCCGAAGAGGTTGCCGGCTTGATCATTTACTTGTGCTCGGAGGAGGCGGCTTTCGTGACCGGTGCCAATATCGCCATCAATGGCGGCCAGCATATGCAATAGTGTGCTGCTCCCGCTATGAGAGTTGCCTCACCCAAATCAGCATGCTGTGACTCAACGGCCTCGGGAGACGCGGCCACATTCGTAATTGGCAGGGGATCGCAGTTGTGCGCGCCTTCCTGAAGTACGCCCAAAGCTGCACACCACTACCAGGTTGATGCGCTGCAGCGATCCTCACGGCAACGACTACCGACGTGATGCGCACGGCAAGCACGGGCCGTCTGCTCGTCTGTGTCTGGGTGCGACCGGTTAGGCCCACCTCGACGTTTCGCTGCAGCGCGGCGCGACGGACGGTATCGGGCCATCGCGTCGTCGTCGCCCAATGGTCGCGCGAACCGTCGCGAGCGGAGGCATACCGGACGCCGGCTGAGTATCGCTCAGGCCTGCCCTCGACCCACACCGCATCTGAGCACGAGCACCATGGTGCGGACACCGATAGCCGCCTTGCGGAGATCGCAGACATTGCTCGGCTGATCTGCGCCGCCTTACCGCACGCTTGCGAACACGGCAGAGGTCCCCCCGATACCGACCGCTACCGGTCCGACGTCATGGGCCAGGAGCGAGCATACGGCTCTGCTCGAATGCTGCGTCGCAAAAAGTCCGACCTCTAACACTTCCACAGGAGCTGCGTCGACCGACCCGGAGTTGGCGTCGTAACGGCAGCCGCCAGCAAGGTCCCCTGCTGGGGGAGGGGGGACCTTGTGTGGTCCGCGAAACGACTTGAATTTCGCGCCGGACCCCGAGCCGTCGTTGCCGCCGCGGCTGGTGTTTGATTCTCAGCTAACGGGGCGGGGCTTGCGGCACCCTTGGAGGTGAATGAGCGCGACAAGACTCAACAAGAATTTGGCGTGCTGCCGGATCCGATCGAGCTCCAAGCAAGGACTTTCTTTCCGAAGAATCATTGGTGACCCGGCTTCAGGAACAAATAGCAGCAGGCTAGCGCTGGGTTGGATTTGTCGCTGACAAGTCAGGAGTTCGAGGTTGCGGTTCTCACGCAGGAATAGAGCCGCAAGAGCAACGCGGGATACCAGTTGATCGACGCGATCGTGATGTTCCGAATGCTGGTGCTGCAGTCTCTTTACAATTTGTATGATGAGCAGGTAACCTTGCTTACAACCTGCGCAGGCGGCTGACACTGGAGCGGATCGAGGCTGCGTGAGGGCTGAGCCGGCCGACAGCGCTTCGAAACGAGCGCCGAGCGGCGAAAGTCAAGCCTCCCGTGAACCAAGGCAGCCCACGATGTTGTAGCGGCCGGAAGAGTCGCATCAGCGATCGGACAAGCACCGCACCAGCGGTCGAACTGTGGAAGGGAGAAAACCTATGACGTACAAAACCGGTCTCCGGGCAATCGCCGTTGGTGTCACCGCATCCGCAACGCTTCTGGGCGCGGCGGGCGTGACGTCGGCTGCCGACCTCAATGCCGTCGAAAAGAAGCTCGCCGCACTTGCAAAGGCCGAGGGCGAGGTGACGATCATCAATCCGATCTTCCAAGATCTGACGGCTCAACGCCTGCAGGAAAGCTTCATCAAGCGCTACGACCTTGGACCCAACTTCAAGTTCAACAATCTGCGCAAGGGTACCGGCGCCGTCGTCTCACAGGTCCGGCAGGAGATCCTGGCCAACAAATTCAGTGTCGACACCATTCTCGTCAACCACCCCGGATTCTTCGACGAGGCCTCGAAACGTGGCGCCTTCCTTCAATTCGAAAGCGGCTACTGGGAGAGCCACTATGCCGAAAACATCAAGAAGGCTGGCCAGTATGCGAACTATCCCTATGTTGTAACGCCGCTGTACTACACTTTCCAGCCGGTATGGAACTCGGCCTGCCCCGGCATGAAGGATTTTACGGTCACATCGTATGCCGATGTCATCAAGCCGGAGATGAAAGGCAAGACGATCGCTTCGGACCTCACCAAGAGCCTCACCTATACGAACACCGTGATCGCGCTACTGGAGAGCGGCTGGGACGCCAATAAGTTCTGGGCCGACCTGAAGGCGACGGAACCGCTGATCGAGTTCCGGACCGAGGCGAAGATGCAGCTCGTCGTTTCATGCGAGCGCCCCCTGGATCAATGGAACATCACGGGCCGAGTTTTCCAGAATGTGCAAAAAAAGCCCGAACTCGCTAAGGATCTTAAGTTCGGATACTACAAGGAGGGGCAGGTTGCCCTGGGTAATCAATTGGCCATTCTGAAGGGAGCACAGCACCCCAACGCCGCTAAGCTTCTCGTCGAGTACATGCTCAGCGAAGAAGGCACGAACATCTACGTCGCCGAGGAAGCGCTGCAGTCTTTCCGCAAGGACTACAAGCCACCGGCATCGATCGCCCAGTTTCTGACCGACTTCGACGGGAACAAGGTGCCGATCATCGGGATCAAGGACTGGGTTGCCGCCGCGAAGAAGTACAACGAGGTTCGTGGCGAATGGCAGAAGATGTTCCGGTGACGCTCGGAGGCAAGGCACACCAATTGTCCTGACGCGTGAAGTTGATCTCGCTCGGAGTGGACGCCATGGCGATGTACCACGATGGCAATCGCGTGCTGCAAGAACGGTTCGGATCCGCCCAATTGGCTGATCGCCTCGTCTCGAATTTGTGGCGGGACCGCTTCACGGACGAGGATAAGGCGTTCATCGAGGGCGTCGGCTTCTTCTTCATCGCAACGGCGGACAGCGAAGGGCGACCGGATTGCTCGTTTAAGGGTGGCCCTCCCGCCTTCGTGACTGTCCCGCAGCCTGACCTTCTGATCTTCCCAGATTACGACGGCAACGGAATGTTCAAGAGCCTGGGCAATATCCAGAGCAATTCCAATGTCGGGCTACTGTTCATCTCCATGGGAAAGAAGCCCAAGAGGCTGCGCGTCAACGGTCGGGCCAGCCTGCACTTCGATGACGCTCTGATGCTCTCCACACCCGGAGCCCAGGCGATAGTCCGCGTAACGCCCGTCGACATATTTCCGAACTGTCCGCGCTACATCCCGGACCTTGCTGCTGGTACGCCGTCCGAGTATCTGCCGGCCGCTGGCGCAGCCCCGAAGGAACCGGCATGGAAGGGCTTCGACGCCTTCAAGGATGTGGTCCCGCCCCGCAGAGGTTAGCCCAGCGATGCAGACAACCCACTTCAAACTCAACTAGTCGCGCGCATTCCGTCAAACAGGTATCGCCGCGAGCGCTTCGAACCTTCGGTTCGGGGCGCTTGGTCGTCTTCGTTGGCATTCCTAAAATTGTCGCTTGAGCTACGGGCGTAAGCGAGGGTTGCGGACTACGGCGCTGCTTTCGCTTTCCGCTTGACGGAGACGGCTCAGGCGGCGACGCTGCGCGTCGCCGGTGGCGACCAGTTCCAGGGCAGCAGCTCGGCCAGCCGGTTGATCGGATGGGCTCCGATGCGGGCGATGACGTCGGTCAGCCAGGCTTCGGGCTCGATGCTGTTCATGCGCGCCGTGCCGATCAGCGTGTAGAACGCGGCTGCACGAATGCCTCCCGCGTCCGATCCGCAGAAGAGCCAGTTTTTCCGGCCCAAAGCTGCCGGGCGGACTTTGTTTTCCGCGGCATTGTTGCTGATCTCGAGCCGACCATCCTCGAGGTAGCGCGTCAGGGCCAGCCAGCGCGAGCGGGCATAGCGGATGGCGCGGGCGAGATCGCTCTTGCCCGGGATTTTCTGGAGCTGTGCATCGAGCCAGATCGCCAGCTCTTCGATTTTCGGTCGCGCTGTTCTCTGACGCACGGCGCGCCGGATGTCGGGCGGCGAACCGGCGATCGGTCGCTCGATATCGAACAGTGCGCCGATGCGATCGAGCGCTTCCTTCGCGATTGCGCCCTTGTGCTCGACGTACTCGTCGAAGAAGCCGCGCCGCACGTGGCTCCAGCAGCCGACCTCGGCGACGCGCGGGGGACCGTGCACCAGTGCGGCGTCGGACGATTTCATGGCCCCAATCTCGTAGAGGCGACCGAAGCCGGCGTAGCCGTCGGCGTGCAGCCAGCCGGTGAAGTTAGCCAGCTCCGCGCGGCAGTGCTCGCCCTTCCTGTCGGGTGTGTAGCGATAGAGCACGGCCGGCGGAGCGGTGCCGGCGTGCGGGCGCTCGTCGCGCAGATAGACCCAGAACCGGCCCGTCTTGGTCTTGCCTGTGCCCGGCGCCAGTACGTCGACCGGCGTGTCGTCGGCATGCACGACACGGCCGGCCATCACCTGGGCCGCTGTCAGCTCGACGAGGGGACTGAGCAGCCACGCCATGTGGCCGAGCCATTCGGCACGCTGACTGCGGTCGATCTCGACGCCGGCGCGCGCATCGATCTCGGCCTGGCGATAGAGCGGAATATGGTCGCAGAACTTGGCGACGATCATGTGCGCGAGGAAGCTCGCATCGACCATACCGCGCGGGATCGGCAGCTCCGGCATCGGAGCCTGCACCATGGTCTCGCATTTGCGGCACGAGCACGCCGGGCGGACGTGGCGGATCACCTCGAAGCGCGCTGGAACGTAGCTCAACACCTCGGTGACGCTCTCGCTGACGGTGCGCAGATCGTTGCCGCCGCAGGTTTTGCAAGTGGCCGTCGGTACCGTGCACGACGTCGCGGCGCGGCAGGTCCGCCGAGAACTGGCGGCGCTTTTTCTTCTCTGGAACGCGAGGCCTCGGCGTCCGTCGCATCCGCCTCGGGCTGCTGCGGCTGCGCAGCAAGTGCCTCGGCCTTGGCGGCCTCGGCTTCCTCCAGCGCCAGCTCGAGCTGTTCCAGAACCCGCTCGATCCGCTCAGAACTCGAACCGAACTTCTCGCGCTTGAACTTGGCGATCTGGGCTTTCAGCTTCTCGATCGTCAATTGTGTGACGACGAGGCCGTTCTTGGCCGCCGCAAGCTCGGCGACGCTGGCGGCAAGCTTGGTGTCCTTGGCAATCAGCTCGGCATTCTTCACGAGCAACAGCCGCTTCAACTCGGCGACGTCATCGGGCAGCTGTTCGAGCGTGAGCGGCATGCCCAAGATTTATCTGCTTCGCGCGACGCGGCAGCAGAAGTCACGTGGTCGCAGTCCACAGATCATCCCGCCAGCGTCGGTTGCCAAGTCGGTCGCGGCGCCCGCCACTCCAGCCCCTCCAAGAGCATCGACATCTGCGCCGGCGTCAGCGTCACCGAGCCCTCTTTCGTCGCGGGCCACGTGAAGCGGCCCTTCTCCAGCCGCTTGGCGAACAGGCAGAATCCCTGGCCGTCCCAGTACAGAATCTTGACGAGATCTCCTCGGCGTCCGCGAAAGCAAAACAGGTGGCCGGCGAACGGTTATGTGGCGTGCTCACATAACCGTTCTTATGTGTCGGGTGACGTTATGTGGCGGAGGCGGCCGAAGGCCATGCGTGAACGGCCATGCCCGTTTTGCCCGCCACATAATCTCAGATGCTCTCCAGTAGCCGCAGGACAGCGTCCTTCGGTCGGAAGCGGGCACTTCGGTCGCTCGAGACGCCCGCCTTCACGAGGCCGCGCCGCATCATCTCGACGTCTGCAGCGGCGTAGCGATGAGTTGTGGCGACCTGGGCGTGACCGAGCCAGGCCTGGATCGTCAGGAGATCGACGCCCGATCGGAGGAGCTTCATGGCGAGAGAATGCCGGAAGATGTGCGGTGATATCGGCTTGCCGTCCAAGCTCCGTGCTGCCAACTTGGCTCGGGCCGCCGCTCGCCGCACGACGTGCGTCGCTCCGAAGCGCGTCAGGCGCTCGCCGTGGGTACCGACGAAGATCGGCTGCGGCTCGTGATGAGCAAGCTCGCGTTCTTTCAGCAGTTCCGTCAGTGATCGCACCAGATCCCGAGGAATGGGAACGACACGATCTCGGCGCCCCTTGCCGTGAAGCTACACCTGCGGGCGCCCTCGATGCAAGTGAAGGTCACTCGCGTTGACGCCGATCGCTTCGGACACGCGGGCGCCGGTTCTCGCCAGGAAAAGCAGGAGAGCCCGATCGCGCCGACCTCGGTGCGTCGTCTGATCAGGGGAGGCGACGATGGCCTCGACCTCGGCGTCGGTGAGGTGGTGCGTCACCTCGATGTGAGCCCTCTTGGTGGGGATTGCCAAGACGCGTTGAGCGATGCCGAAGGCGGCGGGATCAGCTGCTGCGACGTGATGGAAGAAGGATCGAACAGCGGCAAGCCGGGCATTGCGCGTTGCTACGGAGTTACTCCGCTTCTCCTCGAGTTCGTCGAGAAAGGCGAGAACGAGGTCCCGATCGAGCTCCTCGAGCTTCAGCGCCGCCGGCTCCTTGCCCAATCGGGCGGCGGCAAAGAGGATCAGCATGCGCAAGGCATCGCGATAGCTGGCCATGGTCGCAGGCGTGGCGTTACGCTGCTTGGCCAGCCGCCGACGAAAGTATGACTCCAGGAGCGGCGCCAGACAAAGATGCTCGCTCATGCTGCGCCTCCGTCGGTGAAGGCGCGTTCGGCCGCGACGGCAAGGAGTTCTGATGAACCGGTCAGGTAGTACGCCGTGTCGCTGTAGTTGGCGTGGCCGAGATATGTGGCGAGCAGCGGCAGCAGCGCTTGGACGTCGGCGCGCTGCTGGTGCCAGAGCCTGAGCCTGGTAACTGCAAACCGATGCCTCAGATCGTGCGGTCGCAGGGGCTTGCCATCGTCAAGACCGGCGTGCTTGCGGGCCTTGACGAAGTTGCATTGCAAGCCGGCCGCCGAGAGACGACAGCCTCGCGAGCTGAGAAAGAAGCCCGCGTCCACGGGCGCGGGAAACGCCGCGTCGCGCTCGCGGGCGTATCGGCGCAGAGCGGCCAGTGTCGTTGGGTGAACAGGAACCAGGCGATCCTTACGAAACTTGGTCTTGCGGATGAGAATGACCCCACGGGTTAGATCGACATCGCCACGATCCAACCTGATCGCTTCACCGGATCGCAACCCCGTGCTCGCGAGTAGTCCGATCAACGTCGCCATCGTGGAGCCAACGAGAGGCAGCCTCGGCGAAAGGAGCCTGCATGCGCCAATGAGCGACGCAAGCTCGGCATCGCTCACGATGCGCGGCGGCGGAATCGCCCTCGACCTATGGAACGCTTTGCGCTCCAAGGCCTCGGTTCGGGCGTCGTAGAGGGCGAGGTACTCGTAGAACCGGCGGAGAACTCCGTGACGAACGGCACGACTGTTGGCGGCGCCGCGGAACGACAGGACGAAATCGAGCGCCATCGTCCGGGTGGCAGGCCCATCGAGCTGGGATCGCTCGACGTGATGTACGAATGCCCGCAACGTCCCTGCTTGCTTGTCGAAGGCATAGCCGAGGGACCGGCGCAGCTCGATGTAGCGTTCGATCTTCTCGCTGAGAAAAGTGGCGAAGGCGGTCATGCGGCGCCTCCCGGAAAAGGGAGCGCGACATCGGCGAGCTGCGAGGTCGCGACCTTCACGTAGAGCGCCGTCGTGTTGATGCTGCGATGCCCGAGAAGATCGGCAACCTCGTTGATCGGCCTTCGTTGCTCGACAAGCTCAGTTGCTAGACTGTGGCGCAGAAGATGGGCACCAGCGACGCGACCAAGCTCGATCCCGCTGCACCGCAAACGCTTCCGCACGATCCGCGACACGGGTGCCGCGTACTTGATCGGCCCTACGGGTGCGGTGAACGTCAGGAACAGATACGCACTATCGACCTTCGGTCTCGCCCTCAGGATGTAGTCGGCAAGCGCGGCGCCGGTCTCCGCGAGTAGCGGGACCACTCGGTCGCGCTTGCCCTTCGTGTGCCGGATGAAGACTTCGCCGGCTCGCCAGTCGAGATCCTGGAGCCGAAGAGCGCGCAGCTCGCCGTTGCGAATGCCTGTCGTGGCGAGCAGCAGAAGGATGGCCTGATCGCGAACATCGATCGGCGTTGCCCTGCCGATCGTATCGATGGCACGGCGAACCTCTGTCCAGGATAGACGCGGCGGCAAATGGGCCAACCGCCAGTGAGGCGTTCTTGGAACGATGGGTGAAAGATCCCGATGGTGATGACCGGCGCAATGCAGAAAGCGGAGAAAGCCTCGGGTATGAGACGTTGCTGCCGTGCGCGTGCTCGAGGCCGCGGACAGCGATAGCTGGTGCTCTACGGCGGCTATGACGTGCTGCGCCTTCATCGTTCCGAGGTCTTGGCCGGGGTGCCGAATGCGGAACCATTGCAGAAAGCGCCGCGCACCCAGGAGAGCGCCATCGCGGGACTTCGGCTCGAGACCACGCACCTTGCTCAGATAGTTGGAGAACGAGCTCAATAGCGCAGCATCTGGATCGTCGACGACGCTGGCCACCGCCGTCACGAAGCGGTTGGGCGCCACTCGTCGAGCGTGCTGAAGCGCAGTCTCTGCGGCGATCCGCGGAGAGCCGGCGCCGAGCGTGCGCAGGTACCGATCGACGATGGTCGCGCTGATCGGTTCGGAGCCGCAGCGCTCGGCAACAAAATGGCCGAACCGGGCAATCCGGCTCAGATAGAGCTTGGCGGACGCTGGCTTGTATCCTTGCGAGTGCAGGTCCCCCGCGATGCGATCCATCTCGGCGCCGAGCGCCCCACTGCGGAGGCGCTTGAGCACACCGCGATACGAAAAATAGAACTCGAGCATGTGCCCCCTCTTGCGTTGCGCCACAGGGGATCCTGCGGCTGCGCCAGAGGCACGGAATATTATGTGGCGGGGAAAGCAGAGCATGGCCCGTCCGCGCACGGCCTTCGGCCGCCTCCGCCACATAACGTCAGCCGACACATAAGAACGGGTCCTGCTTCAGCACGTCCTGCGCCAGCATCGATAGTCCATCGAAGCCTTTGCGCATATCGGTTGGCCCGCACGCCAGATAGATGCGCACGCCGGCTGGGATCGTGATCACCGTGCCCCTCCATCGAGCGCAGCGACCAGCTGAGCCAAGGCGGCCGGATCGATGCACTCGTCGACCTTGATGACGCGGCCATTGGTCAGGGCGATCTCGACCAGAGCTGGTCTGCGGCCCCGCGAGGGCAAGCGTGGTGGTGGTGGCGGATGATCATCGACCCTCACCTCTGGCGCCGGCGCGCTTGCTGGCGGCTCGATCCGGATCGGTACGAATGAGGATGTCGGTTGCGGATTGATCGAGATGCCCGGCATCTTGTCGTCGCGCACCAACCGCAGCCACGTGTAGAGCAGCGACCGGCATACGCCGTTCCGGTCCGCTACTGCGGCGATCGAGGCGGCGGGCTCCAGCGCCTCCTCGATGATCCGCAGCTTGACCTCGGTCGGCCAGCTCCGCCGCCGCTCCACCGTCGAGATGATCTCGGCCGCCATGTGCCTTACCGTCCTTACCCACGTGCGTAAGGACACCAAGCCACACGATCCGCCACGCGCGGGCAATCCATCACGGCCGTAGTCGTGGGCAGACGCTTACCTACGGGCAACCGCAATAAGTGCCGTAGTTCTCAATGCCGGTGCGGTCCCGGGCCGAAGCTTGGGTCGTCCCGCGCTCGGCAGAAGCATCACTAGCTACAGACATTGCCCACAACCTGAACGGTCCCGAAGATCTCGAACGGGACAATGACCGCTTGTGTATAGCCTCGACGGTCCGCACGAGCGCGACGCGGAGGGAGCGGACAATGGCCGGTGATTTTGCGGCGTTCCAGCCTCCGTTCACGGACACGGCGGCAGTGGTTCCCCCCGATACGGCCCGATGCCAATCGTCAGCACGACGTCGCAGTGGGGTAGCTGCTGACGTCCCGAACAGCTTCCGTCGTCGGCACGGACTAAGTGATATAGGTGGTGCCTGCAACCGGATCTCAATCTTGCTAGCCCGGGCTCGCCCGAATAGCCTGCTTGGTTATTAGCGACCCCGGTTCGAAGTTCAGCATAGGCTTGGATTTTCCTAGGGGTCGATCGGCATGCTTCTTGCTGAACGCTTTGCGAAAGCAGCAAGGCTCTTCGACCTACAGAATTTCTTGAAGGAATTGGCTCCATGACTACCGTTTCGAATGCGTCTGAACTGCTGTCGGCGCTGGCGACAGCTTCTGAAGGCGACGTGATTACCTGGCTGCCGGCGACTATGGCGACGTGACGTTAAGCGGTTATTATTTCGCTGCGGACGTGATCCTAATTTCTGCTGAGCCGCTCGCGGCGAGCTTCACAAGCCTGACGATCGAAAGCTCTAGCCATCTCGTGCTCGACGGTATCGCCGTCAATCATATCCTGCAGCAGGGCGAGCCAGATTGGACCGCAGGGTTCAGGATCGAGGATGCCGATCACATTACGATCCGCAACGCGGAAATCTCGGGCAGCGCCGACGGCGTAGCGACCAACGACGGCGAGGGCCTAGTCATTCTCAACTCGAGCACGATCCTCGTCGAGGCGACACTGTTCCACGACCTGAAGTACGGCGCCTCGATCAGTCGCTCCGACGGCATCATCGTCAAGGACAGCACGTTCACCGAGATCCGAAGCGATGGAGTGCGGATTGCCAACGCTAGAAACGTCGCTATTGATTCCAATACTTTCACCAACTTCCGACCGGCCTACGAGCTCGGCGATCACCCTGACATGATCCAGGTCTGGAACTCTGGCCGCAACGGAGACATGTCGGGTATCACAATCACCAATAACACGCTGTCTAAAGGCGACGGCGAGGACGTGCAGGCGATCTTTATCCAGGGCGCGCTGCCGGACACCCAGGGCAACCTGCCAGCAATGGCGCACGACATCGTCGTCTCCGGAAACACTGTCGAAACAGGTGTCTTGCAGGGCATCTGGCTGCAGGATGTCGCGGGAGCCATCATTGCCGACAACGTGGTAACTCAATCGGCCGGAGGGGTGCAGTCGCCGACAATCCGCATGGACGGCACTGTTAATTCCACCGTGATCGGCAACATCGCGCCCGTGATCCAGGATTTCGGCTCTACCAACCTTATCGTTGGTGAAAACACGCTGACGGCCCTCACGCACGTGACGGGAACTGCGGGCGCCGACACGCTTGAGGGCACGGTGGCGCCGACAGCATCGTTGGCGCGCTGGGCAGCGACGTGGCTTACGGTCATGATGGCAACGACACGCTGCTCGGCGGTGACGGTAATGACACTCTCGACGGCGGAACGGGCAACGACCTCCTGAATGGTGGCGCCGGCAAGGACGAATTGCACGGCCGCGACGGTGCCGACGCCATCTACGGCGGAGGCGGCGACGACCGGATTCTCGGTGAGTACGGTGACGACAAGCTCTTCGGCGACGGTGGCCGCGACATGCTCAACGGCGGCGCCGGCAACGACACAATTCACGGCGGCAACGACGCTGATGGTATCTATGGCGGCGGCGGGAATGACTTGATCTTCGGCGATGCGGGAAACGACACGATCCGAGGCGACGGCGGCATGGATACGATCTCGGGTGGTACCGGTGACGACATAATCTATGGCGGCGCGCAAGCCGACACCTTTGTGTTCAACTTGGGTGGCGGCAACGACACCGTGATGGACTTTACAGACGGAATCGACTGGCTCGATTTGTCGGCACTGACGATTGCCTTCGAAGATCTCACGCTCTTGGAGATCAGCGAGACCGAGTGGCTTGTGGCTTACTTGGATGGTGGGACGCAGGTGACTCACAAAATCCAAAGCTCGAGCGCTTTCTCCTTGGACGTTGGCGATTTCATTTTGTGAGTTTTAGGGGGAGCCGCTCGCACTGAATGCTACGGGGCCAACTCAGCGTCAGCCTCGTTGAGGCGGAGGCTGTCGACGGCCGCTTCTGTATAGGTGCGCAGTTCCATGCCCATCGCCATGGGGCGCGAGGCACGTCGACCCTCTGGCCCACCGCAACAACCGAAACCGAAACGGTCTCGGTGTTGAAGCCGACATGTAACGTTGGCGCCGCCGTTGTCGTCGCTCGCTGCGCTGCACACCGAGATCCTGTCGATCATCGACGACCTTGCCACATCGATGTTGCGCCTCGGCACAACGGTCGCTCAGGTGCAGGTTTCTCGGACGTCGGCATGCGCGCGGTGCAGCTGCGCTGGCCGACGTCGGAGAAGCGCCCAGGCACGAAGTCGCGGGAGGTGAAGGGGGCCGGTGCAGCGATCGCTATGGCGATTGGACCGGAGCGCTGGTGCCGACGGTAGGGCCGCCGCTGAGCGAGGAGCCCAGATCTCTTCTGACCGTGCATAGCTGCGACGGCCGTTTCGCGGTTGCTTGCCCCTCGCATTGCATCGCTATCGCGCGTGTTGCGATGCCGATGGCGTTGTCGCAGCCGAGCGTGATCGTTGCCGGCGGCTGACCAGCGCTTCCGATCGGGACTGACGCACGCGGTCGGGCGCTGGCTCATGATGTGTCGATCCGGATCGGCGCGGGTGTCGGCCGCCACCTCGGCTCGCATCCCCTGGCGAACTCTTCGATGACGATCATCGCTGAGCCACAGCACGGACAAGCTCGCGAGTGAACGCGCGGCGCGTCGGCATCGGTGCTTTCCGGCTCGGGCTCGCTCGCGGGGGCGGAACGCCGAGCAGCTCTCTCGCCTTGGCGACGTTCTCGGCCCGATTGCCGTTCGCCAGCAGGCCGTAGTGGCGGATGCGATGGAAGCCCTTCGGCAGCACGTGGATCAGGAAGCGGCGGATGAACTCGCCCGTCGCCACGGTCATGGTCTTGAAGCGCGCGGCGCCGTCGACGCGATAGTCCTTGTAGTTGAACGATGACCGTGTCGGCGTCGGCTGAGACGAGGCGGCGGTTCGAGATCGCCACGCGGTGCGTGTAGAGCGACAGGTAGGCGAGCACGGCCTCGGGCCCGGCGAACGGCTGCTTGGCGTAGACCACCCATTCGCACCTTCTTGAGCGGCGCAAGGAAGGCCGCGAACGCATCCTTGTCGACGAGCCCGGCGTGCTGACCGAAGAACACGAGCTTGCCGCTCGCGTGCGCGGCGATCAGCATCTCGATCACCAGCCGGCGGAACAGCCGCGATAGAACACGCACAGGCAGGAAGAACTCCGGGCGGCACGCGATCCACCTGCTGCCGTCCTCAGACAATCCACCACCCGGCACGATCATGTGCACGTGCGGATGGTGCGTCATCGCCGAGCCCCAGGTGTGCAGCACCGAGGTGATGCCGACCTTCGCACCGAGCCGCTTCTTGTCGGCGGCGATCGTGATCGTGGCTTGCGCCGACGCCTTGAACAGAATGTCGTAGATGACGGCCTTGTTGGTGTAGGCGAGGTCGGCGATCGGTGCCGGCAACGTGAAGACGACGTGGAAGTACGGCACCGGCAGAAGTTCGGCCTTACGCTCCTCCAGCCACTCGCGCGCCGCCGCCCCTTGGCACTTGGGGCAGTGGCGATTGCGGCAACTGTTGTAGGCGATGACGGTGTGACCGCACGCGCCGTTCTCGCAGCGCGCGACATGGCCGCCGAGCGCCGCTGTCCGGCAGCGCTCGATCGCACTCATCACCTTCATCTGCTGGAGGCTGACGTGACCGCGGTTGGCATCACGCCACGCGCGGCCGTGATCGCGGAAGATGTCCGCGATCTCCAGGCTCGGCCGTGACACCGGCGATTACGCTGACCGGCGGCGCTTGGCTTTCTTGCGTGGCACGGACAGCTGATCGAGTGGGCTCTCGACCGCCGTGATCAGGCCGGTTGCGACGCGCGTATAGCGCGCCGTCGTCTCCAGCTTCTCGTGGCCGAGCAACGCCTGGATCGTCCGGATATCGACCCCGCGATCGTAGAGATGCGTCGCGAACGAATGCCGCAGCGCGTGCAATGTGAGCTTCTTCTTGAGGCCCGCCGCCTCGACGCTCTCGTGGAACAGGCGCGTCACTTGCCGCGGCGTCAGGTGCAGGCCCTTGCGCCGGCCGGGGAACAGCCAGCGCTCGCCGGGCTCGACGCCGAGATCGTACTTGTTCGAGCGCACCTTCCACCACTCTTTGAGCAGCTCATACGTCTCCGCCGAGAGCATCACATGACGATCCTTGCGGCCCTTCGATTGCTCGACGCGGATGACGCCGAGGTCTTTGTCGATGTGCTTGACCTTGAGGCGGACCACCTCGCTCACGCGCAGACCCGCGCCATAGCCGATCGAGAGCAGCACGCGGGGTTGCGGGGCCGCCATCGTCAGCAGCCGCTTGGCCTCGTCGGCACTCAGGAGTCTGCGGAATCCTGGTCGGCTCCTTGATGTGAAAGATCTCGGCCGCGAGATCGTGCCGGCGCATCGTCACCTTCAACAGAAAGCGCACGCCGGTCATGGTGCGGTTGCGGTTCTGGATGGTGAGGCCGCTCTCCATCAGATGCAGCTGGAACAGCTTGACGTCGTCGGCCGTGGCCAGCTCGGGCGAGCGCTTCAGATAGGCCGCGAACCGCTTGCAGCCGCGGATGTGCCCCTTCTGCGTCTGCGGACCCAGGCCGCGCGCAACCATGTCGTCGATCATGCGCTGGCGCAGCGGGGAAATGCCGGTAGAGTTCGTCATGGGGAGACTTGTCCTTGAGTGAGGTTGCTAAGACCTCGATCCTCAGGATGGGGCTCCCCGCCCCGTTACAGATGTCGTCTCAACTGGTTACCGCCCCATCGGCCAAAGCGCCCGCATCAGCGGGCTGTCGCGCAGCGACTTAGTGCGTGGGTCAAACACGACGATCGAGGCCGGCCTGAATCACGTCGGCTTCCTACTCGGCAGCGGCCACATCGAGGCTATCCCAGGCCGTGTGAGAACGTCGCCACGACGGTAACGGCCTGTCATCGCTGGAGCCAAAGAAGAAGTGTCCCGGCCCATCGAGTGCATCCGGTAACTGAGACCGCTGCTGCACGACCGAACTAGGCGATCGCTTATGGGATAGGGTCCTGCAGCAGTTCAAGGACGCCGATGTCAGGGGGACGGTCAGTGCCGCTACCTGGACCGCGTCTCAGGAGCTGTGAAAGCGAGAAGCCCATTGGCGTGTCGTAGGTCCGATCTATCTGGTTTCGGAGCCGCTGCTCGGCTTCATACCAAGCTTGCTTGTCGGCATCATCGGCACACGATGCGAGTTCGTCTGGCGTGCTTGCGCCCCAGCGTCGCTCGATACAGTGATGCGGATCGAACGACAGCTTGAACAGGCGCGCGGCGAGCTTGCCGAAATCAAGTTCAATGCTTCTTCCGGCGCTGTTGGTGTAGCTGAACGTGCAGACCCCTGCTTCCCGGAGATATGTGTCCCGAAGGTCGCGACGCAGGTCAGCTCCCGCGTAGTCGAGCTTGGCACTATCCGCCGATGCTAGGGTCAGAAACCGCGCAATCTCGTCGCGCAGCTCCTTGAATGCGGTCTTGAAAGTCGGGCATCCCGCGACGGCGTCGAATAGATCTCCCAATCACCTTCGGTACCGTAGATATTGAGCGGCAGCCGAGCTGGCTGCGGCCGCAAGTGCATGCCGGCTTTGATCGCAATGTCCACGGCGTCCACCCGATACTTGATGTCCTCGCACAAGGCCCGAACCATCGCTCGGGTTTCATCGATTGGATTGTACTTGAAGTCGGCTCCCGCCAGCCGCTTTCGGACGTACTCATAATAGTCGAGTGTTTCGCCGTTGAGGACGAACTTGCCGCTACGCCACCTTTTCGGCTTGCCGGGCCCCGTCCCAAAAAACTGCTCGTCGGACCAATCGGAAATGGTGGTGTCCGGGGCGAGAGATATCCTCCCGCCTTGGAGAGAGCCGTCGCCGCCAGCCGTGGCGCCAACCAAGGTCAGAGGTCGCCAACGCTTGAAGCCTGCGCCCATGCCAGGTGAGGACCGTGAGAACGACCTGCCGAAGACGCCGCGCGTGAGCGAGTTGTCGGGATGGGTGTCGATGTAGTGAACGCGGCCGTCCGGATCGACCTTGTAGACGACTGCGACATGCCCGTCCGGATCATAGATGATCGTGCCCGGCTTGATGCTCGCGCGGGAGATCTTCACCGGGTAATGGTCCGGAAGCAGACCTTTGACCTGAGTCGGCGGATATCGGTAGTGAGCCGATGAGATCGTATCGATGATTTGCGGGATAACTCGCCGAGCGTCGATCGCGGGTCCAATGATGTCGCGGCGGCTCAGAATTATGTTGCCGAGGGGCGTGTAGCGAATATCTCGTGTTGCGCCGATTGGCGACACCGCGGTCGAGTAGGAGAATGGTAGGTTGTTCTTCCAGGCAAAATAGGCGCGAAGCATGTACGGCAGGTCCGCGCAGTCGGCATAGAACTTCATGCCCGCCGGATTCGACCCCCGATACATGGGATTGGAATCGGCGCCGGTCAGGCACGCGTTGACAGAGCGACAGCGACTCTCCCCGATGCGCGCGACGAAGTCCTCGTACGCCTTCTCATCTGTCTCCGTCCATTTGGTTCGTGCGATGCGCCATCGCCAGCTTTGACCGGTGCTCCGCTGCTCAATAGCAGCGGAAGGCGCTTGCTCGAGGCCTTTCGGCCGCGACGACGGTCGAGCCCCCGGAGGTGACGGTGTCGGCGACGCGTGCGGCGTCGTGAACACATCGAACGGCCAGAACGACTGCGCGGAAACCGGATGCCATGAGCCCGAGATTGCCAGCATGAAAGTGAGCAGGGCGAGTCTCATATCTCTATCGCCCTCCCCGATCACTGCCGAGACAGATCCAGTGTTTGAGCTGGTACCATCCCATCATGATGCCAGGACAACGCCTTGGAGGCTAGGTGCAGGCGCACCTTCGAGGGCACGCCGAGCACGATGGCGCCAAGGGCGAGGCCAGTCAGAACGGGCGAGGGGCACCGCAGGCCAGAAAGAAGCTGGTATTAGGACAGAAGGGCGGGGGCTGAGCTGGCTGAACGCGTTCGGCCGCCTCAAGCCACGCCTTGCAGCGACGATCGGCGGCGCAGTCGATGCAGCGCGTCCGCGCTTCATACCACGAAGCACCCTGATCACAGCGAATGGCAACGAGAGGATCGACCCCGATGGCGGCCATCATCCTGTCCATGCACTCGGCCTGAGCGATCACCCGGTTGAGGAGCGGAAAGCTGTAGCAATAGTCACTCATGGAATCCCCGCTGACCAGCGAACTCATCATGAAGCAAATGCTTGACCATCAAGGAATGTCCAGACTTTGACCTCCATCAATGATGGCCGGCCTCGCACTGCGGCGAACAGAAGCAGCTCGCGGGCAGTGACCGTTTCTGGACCGACCGGCTCGTTTACAAGGTGACGGTTGCGCAAACACATCAAGGCCTGCAGCACGCTTGAAGATGCTGAGCGATGGCAGATCTGCGTTGTGATCGATAGCGCCTCGCGACAGTCTGCGGCGGCCCATGACGACTTGGGGATCAACGGCAGGCTGCAAAGCGCCGATGATCGCTTCGGTTTTCCAGCACGGACCAGTCCCCACCGCTGACCGATCTCAGAAAGATCAGACCTCTCGCAATCGTGATGTGATCCCGCGGGCCGACAGCGCTGCTCGTCGCAGCTCGGCGGCATCCCATGCGCCCACGTTGCTCCTGCGCCGCGCGTGACTAGCTTGAGTTTCCTCGACCACGGAGGAAACCATGCCGATCCCGATCCCCTTCCCGTCATCGCATCATCGCGACCGCGCAGCCGTCGCGCGCCCGGAGGCCCGGTCATGAGGCCGTGGCAGATCCTGGCGCTGATCAGCGGCGCGATCGTCACCAGCGTCATGGCGCTGGCCTCGATCAGCTATTCGGCGACGCTGGCCTCGCCCGAGCCGGCGTTCACCTGGTTGCCGGTGCCCAACACCTGGCTGTTCGCCGTCCTGGCGCTGGCCTTCGACCTCGGCATGATCGCCAGCGTGTTCGCCGCCTTCCGCTGGTGGTCGTGTGGACCGCATCGCGGCGGTGGCCGCGATCGGCCTGTTCGTCATCGCCTCGCTCTATTCGATCCACGCCGTGCGCGGCTACATCGCGCTCAACCTGACGGCGTCGGAGGCACCGGCGGCGCGCTCCGCCGACGCCTACGCCTCGCTCAAGCTGGAGCTGTCCCAGGCGCAGACCTTCCTGGGCGAGTTGCAGACCTCGTATGCCGACGGCATCGCGCGGTGAGCGCACGCGGTTGGCGCCGCAGCTCGATGTCGCGCGCAAGGCCGTTCAAGACGCGCGCACGCGTCTTGCGCAGGTCGACACCGTCGCCCACGTGTCGCCGCTCGCCGGGCTCGAGTGGTTCCTCGCCGTCACGCTGTGGATCTTCCACGCCACCTGCTGGAGCGCCTGGTTCGGGACGGGTGCGCGATCGCAGCAAGCCGCACGTCTCCGTCGAGCCCGACCGAGCACGACACCGTCGCCGCCTGGCTGATGGACGACAGGCCGAACGGCCCGGGCCACTGCGCGGAGCTGTTCGCGAGTTATGCCGACTGGTGCGACGCGGCCGAGTGCACGCCGCTCGCCAAGTACAGCTTCTATGCGCGGTTGGTCGAGCTCGGCGCGCGCAAGTATCGCGACGGGCGCAACGGCCCGACGATGTACGAGCTGCCCGGCGGCGCTCCCCTGCCCCGGCTCCCGCGGCCCCAGCATGGTAGACTGACGTCATGACCCTCGACACATCCGTCCGGGGCAGCTACCGGCCCCGCCGCAAACGCTCCGGCACTCCGCCGCCGTTCCAGCTCACCGACCGCGACATCGACATGATGCGCGTCATCGCGCGCCATCGCTTCCTCAACTCCGGTCATGTCCGCCGCCTGATCCCGGGCTCGGAGAAGAACATCACGACCCGCCTCAAGAACCTCTTCGAGCACGCCTATCTCGACCGGCCGCAGTGCCAGTACGACTTCTATCGTCCAGGCGGCGGCTCGGGCGCTGATCGTCTATGCGCTCGCCGACAAGGGCGCCGCGCTGTTGCGCGACCGCGACGGCGGTGCGCCGTCGCATTCCGGATCGTGGGCGCACAAGAACCGCAAGGCCGGACGTCCGTTCCTGGAGCACACGCTCGCCATCGCCGACTTCGCCGTGGCGCTGACGGCCGATGTCGCGGCCAGCCCCGACCTCGATGTCACGGAGGGGGCGTCACTGGTGGCGCGGCTGCCCGCGTCGACGCGCGACGCCGACAAGCCCTTCCGGCTGTCGGTGCCGGTGATCTTCCGCTCGACATCGCACACCATCGCGGTCGAGCCGGACTACGCCTTCTCGCTGGGGTCACCGGTCGACGGCTGGCGCCGCAACTTCCTGGTCGAGATCGATCGGGGCACGATGCCCGTCGAGCGCTCCGACCTGACGCAGACCTCGATCCTGCGCAAGTTCCTGGCCTACCGCGCCATCTGGCAGGCGAAGCTCCACACAACCGCGTTCGGCTGGCGCAACTTTCGTGTGTTGTTCGTGACCTCCAGTATCGAACGTACTGACACGATGCGTGACGTGCTGAGCCGGATGACCGGCGGCGGCTCGCCGCTGTTCTGGTTCGCCGATCGCGAGGCTCTCGCTGCGCGCAACAGTCTTGAGCACGTCTGGATCGACGGCCAAGGCCACGAGCGCCGGATTCGATAAGGACAGCGATGGGATGCAAAGCGCTTCTTGCTGCCCAGTGAAGTCCGAGCACTCACCAGAAAGCACCCCGCGGCCTTCCGAGCGCCGGCCCCTCGTCGGGGCAAGGGCCGGCTCCGGAAAGCACGCGGGACGATGAGTGCTGGAACAAGAAAAAGCCCCGCATGTCGTTTGGACATGCGGGGCGTGCCGTCAGCCTTTGCCGCGACGGCTCTGGCGCGGCGGGTCGGGCTCGGCCGCGTCGCTCGGCTCGCGCAGCACCAGGCGGTTGTCGAGCGGCAGCGCCGACAGCGTGATGTTGAAGCCCTTGCCGTCCTTGTGCGCCCAGGCCGCGCCGATCTTGAGCCAGAACGGATCCTCGCTCTCGCCGCGATCCTCGACCGTGAACACGTTGTGCGTTGGCGCACTGTTGGTGCCCATGAAAGCCTCCATCGGTTGTCAGGATGATCAGGTGTGCCGCTGCGCGGCACCCTGATCATTATCGCCGATGCGGGCGTTCCTCGCCTCTTGACCAGGATGCGAGCACGTGTCGTGAGCGCTTTGAACGAAGAGCCCCGTGATAGACTGGCGAGAGCACGCACTCGCGATCTCCCCGACGGTGGCCAGCCGCCATTCCGGCCGCTGGCGTTCCGATCGAGGAGATTTATCATGTGTCATGCGCGCATCCGCGAGCTCAATGATCGCTTTCGCCGTTGCCGGCAGGGCAACGGCCGCGTCGTCATCTCCGCCGGCCTCAACGCGCTCGGGCCGGTCGTCGTCGCCGAGGCTTGCGCCGCCGTCCGGTCGTTCGACGGCTTCACGCCCGACAACGATCCCCATGGCGAGCACGACTTCGGCGCCCTCGTCGTGCGCGGCCAGCGCATCTTCTGGAAGATTGACTATCTTGATCCGACGTTGTCGTTCGGCTCGGAGAACCCCGCCGACGAGACGATCACCTGTCGTGTGCTGACGCTCATGTTGGCGCAAGATTACTGAGCGCCCTGCCCCAGCACCAAGGCTGGGGCATTTTCATATCGATCGCTGTGTTTCAGATCTGGGGCGGCCCCTCCCGGCGGTCGGGTCGTGCTTATATGAAGGACGCTGTCAACCTCATTGTCGCCAATCCTTTTGTTTGACCCGCGCCGCGAGCATCCTTCCGCCTCGACCACAGACCTCATGCGCCGTCGCGCGCAGACGCCGTCAAGGTTGGCCGTCGGGCGACGGGGGTCTTGCTGCTCGGCTGCCAGGCCACACGCTGACGGAGGCGAGCACGATGGCAGCCTCGGTTGGCGAGGCTGGTGTCGATTTCAGAAGGCATGGGGCGCCCCGCAGCCTTGCCGGCTGCGGTCGCGCTCTAGCCCGCGACAAGCATTGGTCGCGGGCCGGAGCCCCGCCTGCTCTTGCGCGCGGGTCTCCGCGCGTTGCGTTACGATCGCTTCGCCAAGTCGACGATATCAGGACCGGAGCCGTCCATCGGATGCAGGGCATGATGCCCGCATTTACTTATATCCGGTCGAGCACGGTGATGCTCGGACCACAATCCATTATGCACGTGGCATTCTGGCTCCGCATGGATGGGACTATTCTCTACCTCGATCGATGACTCGATCATCACGACTACCCAAGTCTCACATCCATCCCGCGATCGGCTCGACTTCGTCCGCCGGTATCCTGTTATGCCTACGCCTTACAGATCGCACCGTGCGGCAGCTGGTCGGTCTGCAGATAGCGCCAGAGCACGACCATCAGTTTGCGTGCCAGCGCGATGATCGTTACCCGCCTCATGCGACTTTGCGCATCCCGAGCGCGTCGCGCGAACCACTGTGACAGTTCACTGTGTGGCTGGTGACGAAATCCACATCCAAGCCGCCTCCAGCGCCGCAGATCGGGCACGAGGATTTCCGGCCTTGTCGATGCCCTGCTCCCGCCGGCTGTCGCCGCTCGAGTAAGGCGCCGGGGTCAGGCCGAAGTACTTGGCAACTGCGCCTCGATTTCGAAACGGCCGAAAGAAGACCTCTCGAACCAGCATGGTTGCAAAATCAGGCCCGATACCTTTGAGCTTGACGAGCTTATGGATCTTGTCCCCATCGACAGTCGGGGTGGAGGTCCTGTCGAAGGCGATCTCGTTGCGAACGGCTTCGACGTCGCGCACTTGCTCTTTCAAAAGAGCAAGCCGCTGCCATTCGCGTCGAAGCTCGGCGATCAGGTTCGAGGCCAGTGGTCGCCCATCGCCGGTCTTGAGCTCATCCAGCCGATCGACCCACTTGCCGTCCTTGATCTGCGCGATACGAATTCCCTGTGCCGTGAACAACGCCCGAATGCGATTGATGTGCCCCGTCCGCTCGCGAACAAGACGTTCGCGTTCTCTGCTGATGCGGCGCATGTCCTCCTGAGCCACCGTCGGCACATGCACGACGCGGCAACTCTCCCTATCGCCGTTGGTGTAAGCGATGATCGCTCTGAGCAGACGCCGCACATCCAACCGATCCGTCTTGATGTGCTTCGCCCGGCGGTCGACCAACAGGCTGGCACCATCCAGGACATAGTTCGCGACACCCCGTTCCACCAACATGCGATGAAGCCAGAAGCCGTCGTAGCCAGCCTCGAAGCACGAGATCACCTTGGCGTCGCAGATGCCGCGCGCTGCAAGTGCCTGTCTCTGCCCCTCGATCAGCGCGAGCAGACCGGTGCCGTTGCCGCCGGCCAACTCGTGGAGGTGCGGCTTGTCAGAGAGCGCCGCAGTGAATACGGCGACCAGCCACTTCGACCGGCTAAGCTCGATTGCAACGTAAACGGTATGTTGTGCGCTTTGATCACCGCAGGCGACTGATCCGACATGAGCTGGGGTCATCGTAAACTCCGTAAGAAGGGTTGCCGATCGGCTACCATACGAAGCGAACGTGGCGGCCGACGGCCTTCATGGGATCTCTATCTCGCGGGCGGTCGCCGCTCGACCGAGCCGGCCTGCGCAAGACGCGCGCACGAGGTCGATCCCATCGCCGTCTCGGCCTGCCGGTGACGATCACTCCGCCGGGCTGCTTGCCATGGGGATAACGGGCGTCGCCGCGTCGCGCGGATGCTATCATGGAGGCAATGACCGACCCTGTCCGACACGGCCCGACCACGGCCGACGCTGATCCCGCCACCCCGCCGCTGGTGACGCTCGATGTCGTCGCCCGTCGCTTTATCGTCGCGGGTCTGCCCCGCTCCACCCGCACGCTCCAACGATATTGTGCCAATGGCACGCTCACCTGCGTCAAGGAAGCCACCGAGACCGGTGACACCTACTTCGTCGCCGAGACCTCGATCGACACGGCGATCACCGCGTTGAAGCAATTGCACGCCGCCAAGGCCGGGCTGCGACAGGGCCCGCCGCTTGACGCGCCTCATGACGCGGCCGGCCGCGCCATGGCGGCCCCTGACGCACCAATCACAGCTCGAGATCCATTGGCCGACAGCGACCGACCCAGTCCGGCACCGTCCGACACCGCCGCCGCGGAAACGCCGCACCGACAGGCCGCGACCGGGGGCGACATGTCCGACACCGTCGCACTGCTCAACCAACGGCTTGAAGAGAAGGACGAGGAGATCGCCTTCCTGCGCGAGGAACTGATCGACCGGCGCGGCCAGATCAAGGACATGAAGAGCATCATCGACGGCCAGAACCAGCTGCTCGACACCATCCAGCGCAACGTCGCGCCGATCTTCAAGGCGTTGGCCGCCACCGTGCAATCGGGCCGCAGCGGTCTCGCCGCCCACATGGGCCACGTCACAAGCGACGCCGACACGGATGACCGCCATGCCGACGAGGTGACAACTGCGGCCAGGGCAGGGGAGACCTCTCGACGAGGATCGGCCGTCAGCTGACAAATTCCAGCATCCGTGATAGGATGGTGGCGTATGTCATCGCTGACCATCGACACCTACAAGGCGATCACGCTGCTGCAGCAGCACGGATACACCAAGGCCGAGGCCGAGGGCTTTGTCGCCGTGCTGCAAAGCGCCGATCTGATCGATGTCGCCACCCATGGTGATATCGCGGCGCTGAGCGGCCAGCTGGCGCAACTTGACAAGCAGCTGCAGGCGACGAGGGTCGAGCTTTACAAGGTCGCCGCCGCCCAGACGCTGGTCATCGTCGGCGCGGTCGCAGCCCTCGTGCTCTGAGCCCTATGATCGCCGTCACCCAATTGCAGCCGTGCCGCCTGTCGCTCGAGGAGCGCATCCTCGCCATGAGCCCCGAGACGATTGCGACGATCCTGCCGGTGACAATGCGCGCCAGCGGCGCCTTCAGCGAGCGCGACATCGCGCTCACCGTCGCCTGGCTGCTCGCGTATCGTGAGCAGCACCATCTCCGCGTTATCGAGTAAGCAGCGAGCAAAAGGCTCTGTTGAGCCGCGGTTGCGCCCAAGGTGCGCAAATCTAAACTTGTGCGACGCTTGCGCGGACGCCGCCCTGCTGGACGGCCGCCCCTTTGTCCACCGTGGGCCTGCGCTGCGCGCCGCGGCCGGGTGCTATACTGAGGACAATGAAATCCTTCGGCGAGGCCATCTCTCAAAGCACCCGCAACATGATCCTTAAGGGTTTCGACCCCGTCGCCGCCGCCGGCTTCACCCAGGTGCCGAATGTCATCCTGAAATCGCCGGAGCTGAGCGTCGGCGCCAAGCTCGCCTACGCCATGCTGCTGTCCTACGCGTGGCAGAAGGAAAAATGCTTTCCCGGTCAGGAGACGCTGGCTGACAACATGGGCGTCTCCAAGCGCAGCGTCGTCTCCTTCATCAAGGAACTCAGGGCCGCGGGCTACGTCACCGTCAAGCGCCAGGGCCTCGGCCAGGTCAACGTCTACACGCTGCACGCCAAGGTCAGCCGCAAGACACGGTAGGTACCGGCCCAGAAGTGCAAAATCTGCACTTCCAGAGATGCAAGGTCTGCACGCTGGAAGTGAAAGTATTTGCACTTCCCTCTATATAATTATATACAGTGAAGAATATTCAATTGAAGAATACGCATTCTTTTCATCCAATAAATCAAAGTCGAACCCGACCACGAAAAGCCGTTTTGTCAAGGTCCCCTTCCCTTTTCGGTGTCGCAAACGCAAGAAGACCGCCCCGAAGGACGGCCTTCCCGTTCCGTCAAGAAGAGTTTCCGCTCACGAAGTCAAGTCGCTCAAGTCGCGCTTGGCCAAGCGCTCCTCGATCCACGCCTCCACCTCAGCGAGCAACCACGCGACCCGGTTCTGGCCCAGCCGCAACCTCTTAGGGAATAGGCCTGCCTTCTCCAGCCGTGCGATGTGCTGAGACGAGTACTTCACGAGTGCCGTCAGCTCTTTCTTGTCGATCAGCTTCTTCGGATGTGACATCGGATTCTCCTGTTGAACGGAGCATCGCGATGCCCCAGCCTCGGCGCCAACCGAGCCCAATGGGCAACACTGAATGTACGGCGCTTCGCGCTGTCACACAAGATTCACATGGCTGAACATAGGTGCACATTTTCGCCGATGGCGCGCGGTGGGCTCGGTCGCAACAGCCGTCGGTGCATCTCAGCGACCCCTACCCTGCTCGCCGATTTCACCACCGAAGTTGAGACCGTCACGCGAGAGGAGATCATCAGACCCGCACGCGTCCTCGCAGCCGTTGGGCCCGATCGGGCGTCATGAAATGCCGTAGCGCGCTTCGAGTTCACGGATCTCCGGCAGGCCAAGGACATCCGTGACGTCGTCGAATGCCATCAGTCGATCGGTCCAGCCTTTCAGCGATCCGGTCATACGCATTTCAGTAAACAGCGCCAGAATGGCCGGTGCGGCCGCCTGCAGGGCACCGAACGGCGATATGATGACAGTAAAGCCGAGAGCGGCCCATTCATCGAGATCGATAAAAGCTGTCTCAGAGTAGTTCACCAGAGACCCCATCAGCGGGATGTCGAACGACTTGCCGACGCGCTCTATCTCGGCCCGGTCGCGGCAGTTGTATAGCAGCGGCCAGAGCACGTCGGCGCCGGCCTCGGCGTAGGCCTGGCCGCGCTCAATCAGGGCATCGATCCCCTCTTCGTGATAGCTGTCGCTGCGCACGGCAATGACGAAATCCGCGTTCCGCCGCGCGTCGACCGCCGCCTTGATCTTCTCGACCATCTCGGCCACCGGCACCACGTGGCGGCCGGGTAGATTTCCGCACTTCTTCGGCGACATCTGGTCCTCGATGTGCACCCCGGCAACTCCGGCGCGCTCGTAGTCGCGTATCGTGCGACGTACGTTGAGTGGATTGCCGTGGCCGTTGTCGGCGTCGGCGAAGACGGGCACGGACACCGCCTCGACAATATTGCGCGCGTGCGCGATCATCTCGGTGATCGTGATCAACCCGACGTCCGGCTTGCCGTAGACCGCGGCACTGGTCGCAAAGCCTCCCATGTAGACGGCACGGTGGCCCGCTGCCTCGGCGAGCTTGGCGGTGAAGCAGTCTTGGGCACCGGGTGCAAAAATGGTCGCCCCGCTGTCAACGTAGGCTCGAAACCTTCTGACTGGGTCGGCCGTGTCCTCGATGGTCCGGTCGGTCGTGGTATCCGTCATGGGAGTGCCGTCTCCTGCGCTCAGCCTCCTATCGAGGCTTCAAGGCCTGGAATATGCAAACCCAATTCTAGTTGAAGCTCAACGCGCTTGGCAAAAGAGAGCGGTCAGAAGACATCGTGGGACATCCGAGCAAGTATCGGAAACCTCGACACGGCGCGCCGGGACCTATCGGCGTACTTGCTGCGTACCGTCCACGGTCGCTTTCGGAATACTTCTGCCGTTGCGCACGGGAGACCCGGCGTATTTGA
>CAVONB010000004.1:0-124360 GCA_963697205.1 uncultured Alphaproteobacteria bacterium
GACTGATGGATCATTGCTCCGGCCCGCCGATGCAAAATCACTCCGGCGTTGACAGGCGGCATTGTGGCGCCCCCGCCACAATCGTGACGCCAATGTGCAGTCGCAACTCGGTTTCCCTTGTTCGACCACGGGTTTGATGGCTTCCTTTCATGTGGACAACCTGTGAGCAACCTGTGAGGGCCCAGTTTGTCCGTGGTGTGCGCTCTCGCTGGTGCACAGAGGGCCACAGAAGAAACAGCGAGATCTGAGGTGGAACGCTCGTGCGTGGCACCAAGGCATAGGGCTCCTACACATAGCTTGGAGCCGATTGCGCCCGGTCGGAGGTTTCCGGCGCGCATTGAGGCGTGAAGGCGACGGGGCCCATCCTCGGAAGCCACCACGCGAGCAACAGCGGGGAAAACGGGGGGAGGCTCAAGCCTCTCGAAAGGAATTTGCGACGTCGGCCCTTGTTGGGCTGGCGAACCTGCTGAGCATGCGCTCGGCGGGAAGGGTCAGCGTACGTCAAGTATAGTTTAGTCCGGAGTTTCAGTTATGAGTAGCAGGGGTCTCTCGGCAGGGTTTCTCCGATACAAAGCAGCATGGGTTTCAGCGTTTCTGGCTCTTGCAGCCAACTCGGGACCAGCCTTTGCCCAGAATATTGTCGACATCGCCTGTGACGGCACGCCAAAGCGCTTTGCGCTCTGTCAAGATGGGAACACCTGCCAGACTAATTTGAGCCAGATTGCATCTGCTATTGGTCCGGTATCGGCAGCGAACTCCGGGCAAGATATCGTAAATTTTACTGGCATTAGCAACGGCCTCAGCGCTCACGTTGTCTATAAGATTGACGCTCCGATCGTTTCCATTCCGAAGCCGGGCAATCCCAACGCCCCCCCCACATACTTCATTCAAGCCAATCCGGCTCGCGGCACCATCAAAGAGAAATCCACCAACACCCAAATAGCGTCATTTTCGGTCGCCACCGGGGCATTGCCGACGCCGCCATCGATCAACGTTCCGTCGACTGGTCAGTTCACAATAACGAACAATGGCGGCACGAACGATGTAAGACATCAGATTGATCTGCTTCAGCCAAATTCGCCCGATTTACCGTCAGATGAGAGGGGCACTTACGACTTCAACCTCATCCGGTATGAAGCAACATGCACCCCCATCCCGAAAGCCTCTGTTTCGATTAAAAAGAAGACTGTCGATGGCTTTGGCACCTTCTCTTTCAGCGTCACAGGCCCGACAGCTGTCTCCGATTTTCAATTGCAGACGACGACGGCGAACACGACAACCGATGACAACAACGACAAGGATCTCACGGATCTCGCACCGGGCACCTACACCTTTGTCGAGACCTCCCTCGACTCCACTTGGCTGCTTACCGGACTAACGTGCACCGGAACAGGCGCCAGTATAGAGCCAGGCACAACCAAGATCACGTTCGCGCCCGGCGCAAACGCAATCTGCACATTCGAGAACACAAAGCGAAATGACGAAAAGGGTACGATTGTTGTCAAGAAAGTTGCGAGCGGGGGGACTTCGCAGTCGGCCTTTAGCTTTACAACAGCAAACCTTGACCCAAATGGGTTTCAATTAGCATCGGCTGGCGAGCAAGTCTTCCCCAATGTCGATTCCAATCCTACAAATCCCTATACGATTACTGAAACGCCAGCTGATGGGTGGTCTACCGCTGTTGCCTGCACGGGCGATGGTGATTACAGCGCCGCGGGCAATACCGCCACCGTCAACTCGGTCGGTGCAGGTAAAACCGTCACTTGCACGTTCACGAACACGCGGACACCGGCACTCTAAAGGTCACAAAGCAGACTATTGGCGGCAACGGTACCTTCAGCTTCTCGGTCGCAGGCCAATAGCGGTTTCTCGCTGCAGAGCGGAGCTACGACGACCTTCGCCAGTTTGCCGACCGGCAAATATACCATCACCGAGACCAATCTACCCGATGGATGGGTCCTGCAGAATATTTCCGGCTGCGGTACGCGGAGTGGAAACTCGGTGACCGTTGATCTCACGACTGCCGGGGCAACCTGCACTTTCGTCAACTTCAAGGAAAAAGACGAACGCATGGAGGAGGAGACAAAGCGGTTCATTCACCGCCGCGTCGACAACCTCCTGACACACGGTCCCGACCGTGCGCGCATGCTCCGCCGCCTGCAGGAAGGCCAGCAGGAAAGCCTGAAGGATGGGCCGAGCGACGCCATCCCGCCGCTGAAGTTCGCAGGCCGCTCAGGTGCAGCCGGCAGCGCCGCGGGAGCCGCATTCGGCCTCGGCTCCCCGCTCGCCGCATCGCAGGCCAACGGACCCATCACAAGCTTCGCCGCAAATGGCGCCCCGCTTGGCCTCGGCATCCACCGCACGGAGAGCGAGTTCGAGCAGTCACAGCGCAAGTCGACCGGCAACCCCTTCTTCGACGCCGTCGCGGCACAAGCATCTCAGATGGCGACCAATTCCAGCGGCTTCAAGTTCAGCTCGAGCCTGAGCGAACTGCGCGCCATGGCCAAACAACATGAAGAGCAGTCGCAGAAGAAGAAGATCGAGGCCGCCGGCCTGAATTATTCCGGCGTTGCGATCACGACGCCCCGAATGGAGCCCAAGCCCGGATTCGACTTCTGGGTCGAGGGGCACATCAGCCGCTACAATGACGGCCTCGGCGGCGTCAATCGCGAGGGACACTTCAGGATCCTCTATGCCGGCGCCGACTACATCATCAAGCCCGGCCTCCTGATCGGTGCTCTGGTCCAGATCGACGACACCGAGGAAAAGTTGAGCCAGCCCGGCGAGACGGGGTCAATCGATGGCACAGGCTGGATGGCGGGGCCCTACCTCGGCTGGCGCATCCTGCCCAACCTGTTCTTCGATATGCGCGGCGCTTGGGGTACGTCCAACAACAGCATCGCGCTCAACGATGGCGTGGCGCGCACCGGCGAGTTCAAGACCGAACGCTGGCTCGCAACGGCGAACCTTACCGGCAACGAGGTGATCGGGGCCTGGCGGCTGTCACCACAAATCGGCATCGCCTACGGGCACGAGTTCGTACGATACGTACAAGAACAGCCTCGGACAGACGATTGATGGCGGTGAGGCCAATATCGGTCGCGTGACGGGCAAGATGGAGGTCGGATATCGGATCCGGGCCGCGGATGGGATGCGCGTTGAGCCTCATCTCGGGATTACCGGCATCTGGAACTTCGACACAGACAAGCTTGTGATCAATGGCGCCACGGTGAGTTCTAACGAAAACCGGGCACGGCTCGAAGGTGGTGTGATCGTCACGACGACGAGTGGCTGGTCGGTGCGCGCAGCAGCAAACTATGATGGCATTGGCGCGAGTACGTTTGAGAGCTACGGTGGGTCGCTCTGGTTGAACTTCCCGCTCAATTGATGCCCTGACACGACGATCAACTAGGGGGACGGGGACTGCTCCGCGTGTGTGGCGGGGCGGTCCCCACTTGGTCTTTCCCCTAGTGGTTCTTGGCCGCTGTTCAGAAAGTGACTCGATCGAATTGAGGTCATGAGCGTCCTTGCTTGCGGTTTCAGCTGGCCTCTTTCAGGATAAGGGTTCGAGTTCACCGCGTGCTCGGACGCGATTGATTTCGACGCGCTACGCCTTTGGACTTTTCTTCTGCGGTAGGGGGATCAGGTTTGACGTCGATTGCCGTCATGAATGCCAAAGGGGGGGTTGGCAAATCCACCGTGACAATGGCGCTGGCTGAGACCCTTTCGGTTTACCACGGCAAGCGGGTCTTGCTGATCGATTCTGACGGCCAGATGAGCCTCAGTCTCATGGCAATGTCTGTTGATCGGTTGAATGCTCTGCGTGCACAACATCATACGCTCACGGCGCTGCTCGGATCGCTTCTTCCTGGCGAAGGCTCGATCGCATGGCAAGCGTGCGTCGCCGAGGAGGCCAGCGACGTGGATGGTGCCAGCCGCCTCTTCATCATCCCGAGCGAGATGGACATGACGCTTCTTGAGCGGGAGATCGCGTCCAGAGGAGCGCTCGATCTGGTACGGCGATTTTGCCGAGGGATGCTTCAGGAAGCTCGCAGTTACGTCGATCTTGTCCTGGTCGACTGTGCGCCAGGCCTCTCGATTATGACCGAGTGCTGGCTCAGAGAATGTGACTGGCACCTCATTCCGACCAAGCCAGACATCCTCGCCGTAAGCGGTATTCAGTATCTCAAGACCTTCAAGCGCATGCGCGCAGGTGTGCGCTTTGCACGACATCTGGGCGTGGCTGTGAACATGAAGCAATCAGGGTCGCAAACCGATGAGATGGTCCACGCACATCTCCTGAAGGACGACGAGTTGGCGTGCTTTACCCCAGCGATCCCGTTGATCCCGCACATTCAGAAAGCGAGCCTCTATTCAGTTGAGGGGCGGTCGTTCCAGAACAAGTATCCAGGAGCTGCCGGGCAAGCGTTGCGCGCGCTGGCTGCGGAGATGGTGCAGCGCACAGCGCAGCGCGGGTCTGAGGAAACACGCGCATACGCACCGGTGATCTAGACCCCATGTTCGCCGTGTGAGCGCTGGCGGCCCACCCCGCGGCAAGCTCCTATCGAGGGTTGCGCCGGAGGACCGGCGCAAAGCCTCAAGCATGGGGACGGGCCAGGTCACGTCCAGATTCTTTCGCACTTGGGATGTCCGCTGAGCGGCTCACCGATCGGGCTCAGGCGGTGGCGTTGGTGGATTGATGATCCTTCAGCAGGTCCATCGAGAGACACCTCTTGGTCGACCATTCGGTGCCGGCGACGTGGCGCAGCCGGGCCGCGGCCAGGTTCAGGCCGACGGCCGTCGGGAACGCGCCAACCACTCGCGTGAGCCGCCGGATTTCCCGCAGGACGCGCTCAAGCGGGTCGTTCGGATCCTACGCCAGTGCTCCTCGGGGACGGCGTAGTAGCCGAACGTCTCCTCGATCGACGCCGCGACGGGCGTTGCCTGCACTGGAGTGGTGGCTTAGCTTTGACGTCCGCAGGGTCCACTAGGGGAGACTTCGGTATCATGAGCAGCCGAGCGCCAACGCGCGTTTATCGCACATGGTCAACGGATAGTTCGCCGTGGCTTGAGTATCGACCCCGGCCTGACGACATCATTATCTCAACCTACCCCAAGAGCGGCACAACCTGGATGCAACGCATCGTCAGTCTCTTGGTTTTTCAGGACACCGCGCCCGTTCCACTGGCCAGGGTCTCGCCGTGGCTCGATCGGCGTTTTAGCGCTGGAGCGATCAAGGGCCTTAGTCAACTCGACGAAATCAAGCACCGACGTTTTTTCAAAGCGCACTTGCCGATCGACGGGCTGCCGCTCTTCGAAGATGTCCGCTACCTTCACGTGGCCAGGGACGGTCGAGACGTAGCGCTCTCGTACCATAATCATCTTTCCGGGATGTCGGAGCGCGCCCTTGCCGAGTTCGACAAAAACGGGCTTGACGATCCAACGATCAGACGGCCTTACCCACGTGCGCCTGCAGACCCAAAGGCCTTCTTTCACCGGTGGCTGACGCAAGAAACCGTCCCTGGAGAAGGCAGTGGCTTGCCCATTTTATCCTACTTCAAGTTCGAGCGCTCTTTCTGGAACGAGCGTCGACTCGGCAATATTCTGCTGATCCATTATCAGGATTTGCTGACGGATCTCGACGGCGAGATGAAGCGCATCGCGGACTTTCTCGACATCGAGGTGCCTGAGCCGCTGTGGCCTAAGCTGATCGATGCCGCGCGCTTCGCAACCATGCAGGCTGAGGGCGATAAACTGATGCCGCACCTCAGCGGCCACATGGAGGATGGCGCCCGGCGCTTTTTCGCGCAGGGGCGAAGTGGACGCTGGCAAGGCGTTCTGGATGATGCCGATCTGCGGCTCTACGAGCAGATGCTGCGCGAGACGGTGTCGCCTGCGTGCGCGGCCTGGCTCACGAACGGCCGGCTTCAATCGTCTGATCCGAGAATGGCACCCGACTGAACGGCGTTTGTAGAGGGAAGACGCGTACGCGACCCGGTCCTGCGGTCGAGCAAAACCCGATTGGCCTTGCGCTTACGCAGGGCTTCCTCCGGAGTGCGCCTGCGGCCTCGCGGCTGAAGGGTCGCACGCTCACATCCGGGTCGCCATGAATCGGAACGACTGGTCGCCATCGTCGGAATGGCCACCGCATGGCACCTCTGCGACGTCATCGCCGCAATTTTGACTGCCTTCAGACATCAAATGCGGGGTGGGCAGGGGGCGGCGAGGCCAGACTTTTGGGGGGCAAAAGGGGGAACTGGCCTCGCCAGACTGCCAATTCGGAGTAGGGGGCACTCCTAGAGCACGTGAGGGATAGCGCTTGCTTCGGCAGTCGACGGTTATCATGTCTCTTGACTGTGACAATCGCAAAACATCCTCGTCGCGACATCTTCGGCCGCTCAAGTCCTGCGCCACTTTTGGCCAACGGGGATCCGGCAGCAATGGCCGCCAGTGCGACGTGCCTGTCCAGCGGCAGTCTCACTTGCCTGAGCCCGAAAGCAGAGCCTCAACGGTCGGGTTTTCCGCATCGATCGATTCGGGAACAACAAAGGCGCCTCGTGCGATGCCGATCCGCTGACCCTGCCGTGTTGCGATCGGAACAAGGCGGGCAACCGGGTGGCCGTTGCGCGCGATGATGACCTCTGTCTCCGCCCCGGCTTCGACGGCTCGGATCAGCTTGGAGAGGTTGGTCTTTGCTTCGAGCATGTTCACGGTCCGCACCAGCGACCTCCGCTTGACTTCACCAGACTGAGCCAAGTTGCCCGGTAATTCGATTTGACAGTCCCAGTTGAATACAAATAATTCAGGGTAAGAGGTGGCTGCGACCCACCGGTCGTGATGCGCCATCTATCATGTATTTCGCGTCAATGGGACGGTATGCCTCGGGAATAGCGGCGACAGTGCAAACGCGCGTCTCTGGGCGCCACGGTCCCCGCCATTTAGGCGTCGTCCGATAGTATATGTCCGCAGTTTACGTCCGCGTTATGGAGTTGGAGCGCCCGCTGCCGTCATGAGCCTGATTTCCTCCAACCTCGACGCGCTCGAAGCCGAGAGCATCTTCATTCTGCGTGAGGTCGCCGCCGAGTTTCGCAACCCGGTGCTGCTTTATTCGATCGGCAAGGACTCTTCGGTTCTGCTCCACCTAACGATGAAGGCCTTCTATCCGTCGAAGCCGCCGTTCCCGCTTTTGCACGTCGACACGACATGGAAGTTCCGGGAGATGATCACCTTCCGCGACGAGACCGCCGCGCGCCTGGGCCTGGACTTGATCGTACACGTCAACCAGGACGGCGTCGCCAAGGGCGTAAGTCCAATCTCCCATGGCAGCTTGGTTCATACAGATGTCATGAAAACCCAAGGCCTGCGGCAGGCACTCGACAAATACGGGTTCGATGCAGCGATCGGCGGCGCTCGCCGCGACGAGGAGACGTCACGCGCCAAGGAGCGCATCTTCTCGCATCGCTCCGCTGCCCACCGCTGGGACCCCAAGAACCAGCGGCCGGAATTGTGGCGCCTGTTCAACGCGCGCCTCGCCCCGAAAGAGTTGATGCGCGTCTTCCCGCTTTCCAATTGGACCGAACTTGACGTCTGGCTCTACATCCAACGTGAAAGCATTCCCATCGTCCCGCTCTATTTCGCCAAGCCCCGCCCGATCGTCGATCGCGGCGGCATGTTGATTATGGTCGACGACGAGCGCCTGCCGCTCGAGCCCGGCGAGACGGCGCGCAACGAGATCATCCGCTTCCGCACGCTCGGCTGCTATCCGCTAACTGGCGCGATACGCTCACATGCGTCGACGCTCAACGACATCGTCGATGAGGTTCTGACGTCTTGCACCTCCGAGCGCCAGGGCCGTCTCATCGACAAGGACGCGACCGGCTCCATGGAGAAGAAAAAGCAGGAGGGCTATTTCTGATGATGCTCTCGTCCAATAGCGCTGCCGCTGCGACCACGCCGGAGCTCGAGCTGCGCGCGCAGAACGCCACCGGGCCGACAGTGGTGCCCGCCCGGCGCCGCTCGCTCTTGCGCTTCATGACCTGCGGCAGCGTGGACGACGGCAAGAGCACACTGATCGGCCGCCTGCTCTACGACTGCAATGCCATTCCCGATGACCAGATGGCCGTGCTCAAGACGGAGAGCAAGCGCATCGGCACCACCGGCAGCGAACTCGACCTTGCCCTCCTCGTCGACGGCCTCACCGCCGAGCGCGAGCAGGGCATCACCATCGACGTCGCCTACCGCTATTTCTCGACGCCGCTCAGAAGCTTCATCGTCGCCGACACGCCCGGCCACGAGCAGTATACGCGCAACATGGCGACCGGCGCGTCCGTCAGCGACCTTGCCGTGATCCTGGTCGATGCCAGGAAGGGCATCCTCGTGCAGACGCGTCGCCACGCCTACATCGCCCGCCTGCTCGGCATCCACCACGTCGTTCTCGCCGTCAACAAAATGGACCTCGTCGGCTGGTCGGCGGAGACCTTCGAGACGATCCGTGCCGAGTTCGAGCGGTTCGCCACGGCTCTGGGCATCCCGCACGTCGAAGCCGTGCCGCTGTCTGCGCGCCGCGGCGACAACGTCATCCACACCAGCGACAACTCGCCCTGGTATGCGGGCTCGACGCTGATGGCCATCCTTGAGACGATTGACGTTGCACGCCAGGAAAGCGACGGCGCCTTCCGTTTCCCCGTGCAGTGGGTGAACCGCCCGGACCAAGACTTTCGAGGCTTTTCCGGCACGGTGGCCAGCGGCATCGTCAGCGCCGGCGATACCGTCGTGATCTCGCCTTCCGGCCGGCACAGCCGTATCGCCCGCATCGTGACCCATGACGGCGACCGACTGTCCGCAACAGCGGGCGATGCGGTCACGCTGACGCTCACCGATGAGATTGACGCCAGCCGAGGCGACGTCTTCTCAGCCTCCGAAGCGCGACCGCAGGTGGCTGATCAGGTTTCCGCGCATTTGATCTGGCTGTCTCAGGATGAAATGCTGCCGGGGCGCCCCTATCTCATCAAGTGCGGCACGAGCACGGCAACGGCCACGGTGTCGGCACTGAAGCACAAGGTCGACATCAACTCTCTGGAGGAGATCGCCGGCCGCACGCTCGAGCTCAACGAGGTCGGCCTCTGCAATCTTTCCTTCGACCGACCACTCGCCTTCGATGCCTATGAGGAGAACCGAACAACGGGCGGCTTCATCCTCGTCGACAAGCTGACGAACGAGACCGTCGCCGCTGGCCTGATCCGCTTCGCACTGCGCCGCTCCACCAACATCCATTGGCAATCGCTCGACGTCGACCGCGCGGCTCATGCCTCGCTGAAGGGCCAGAAGCCCTGCTGCCTCTGGTTCACGGGCCTTTCCGGCTCGGGCAAATCGACGGTCGCCAACCTGCTCGAGAAACGGCTTTTCGCCATGGGCCGGCACACTTTCATTCTCGATGGCGACAACATACGCCACGGTTTGAACCGCGACCTCGGCTTCACCAACGCCGACCGCGTCGAGAACATCAGGCGCGCCGCTCATGTGGCACGCCTGATGGTCGATGCGGGCCTGATCGTGATGGTCTCCTTCATCTCGCCGTTTCGCGCCGAGCGCCGCATGGCGCGCGCGTTGTTTGCGGACGGCGAGTTCATCGAGATCTTCATGGACACGCCCCTCGACGTCTGCGAGCGTCGCGATCCAAAGGGCCTCTACAAAAAGGCTCGCGCCGGCGACCTGCCGAACTTCACCGGCATCTCCTCGGTCTACGAGCCGCCCGAGATGGCCGAGGTCTACCTGCCCGGTGGCCGCGAGGAGCCGGAAGTGCTCGTCGAGCGGGTCCTGGACTATCTCTCCGGCAAGAAGTACGTCACCTGATGCTCAATTGCCCTCTAACGCCAAAGCGCGGCCATCCCGCTTAGACGTGGGTCCTATGTGTTGTGGCAACCACAAGCGCACGCGCCAGCGTGTGCATACGCTGCTTCAGTCTGCCGTGCCCGCCGTCACACTATCCTTTTTTGCCGACATAATATCGATCGCATCGATGCATCGTAAGCGATGCGCCGACCTTTCAATTACCCACAACTGCGTCGATCTACTTCAGCGCCGTGATTACGAAAGTCACGCCACAAGGCCTTGTGGTTGTCGGTCGTCATGGCACTATCCCTTAATAGCAATCACACTGCAAACAATTACGCTGGTTCTATGGGGATAGGCATGCCTTACTTTCAAGCTCGCGCAGCCGCCTAATTTCGCGCGGAATCATGCCGGCATACTTCTTTTTCCAGTTGAAGTAGGTCGCCTGGATGATGCCCGCCTTCCAGCAGATCTCTTCGACCGGCGTGCCATCCTCACCCTGCCGGATGATGGACGCCTTCACACTCGCTATCGTCGCTGCTGCGCTGGCAGCATACGTCTATGTTCAGTCCGACCAGATCAGGCGTGCCGGCGCGCAGCTCGCCTCAGTTGAGGCAGCTCAGAGGAAGGCTGAGGAGGCTTTGAAGGTCGCGACGTCCAAAATCGCTGAGCTGGAGAAGGCCAAGGCAGCCGCCGAAACAGGGGCCGAGGACGCTCAGAGGAAACTAACGCAAGTCGAGGTGGCTCAGAGCGCCGCCACGGCGGATCTCAAATCAGTGCGAGCTGAAGTTGAGCAGCTGCAGAGGCAAAGATCCGCTCTCGAAGATCGGCTGCAGAAGGCGCAGGAGGCCGCACAGGTGGCAGCGAGCAAGGCCCGCGATCAGATCGCGCAGGTCACCAAAGATAAGGACGCGGCCCTCGCTGCCGTGAAGGAGACGGCATCGCAGCTCGAAGCAGAGCGCAAGGCACGCGCGGCGGCTGAGCGCGCGCTGGAGCAGGCGCGGAAGCCCCAATAAGGGATTCGACTGGGCTGCCGCATCGGTCACAACGGGATAGGTTCACATGAGACCGTGGCGTTGCTGGACGGGGAGGGACGGAGAGGACTGCCTATGGCCAAGAAGATCAATTACGCGGCGGCGGCGCGTCTGACCTGGGTCGATATCAGCAAGCTCACGACAGGTGTCGCCTATCGGCGCGGGCCGCCTCATTTTGAGGGGACGTTGTCGGAGGCCGTCCGACACTATCTTCTTCTGGTCCCATCCAGTCGCCCGTTCGCCTTGCTTGAGACCGATCCCCAGCAGGGCCTAGACGGCAAGGCGATCCTGCGACGCGAGGAGATCGAGGCCTTACGCCGACGCGCGGACTTTCCCTCATCTTGAGCGCCCCCTCGCAGTTGGGCCGTCGCGTTAGGCAGGCAGGCGATCGCGGCCATGCCGAAGGTGCTTGCCGCGTTCGCTTGATTTGATCCTCATCGCTCCCGTTGAGACCGCCGAAGAGACCGTTGCGTTCCTTCCAGCCACATCGTTGCGAGCCGGCTCATCTCCACAATGGCGCGGCCACCATTGGTTCGCTGGAACATGAGCCTCATGTGGGCCTGGAGGCGGGCCTGCGACTGTGGCGGCTGCACAGGGCGGTCTCCCCCGTCTTGATCGAGCGCAATAGATGCTCGGGCGTTGGCCGCTAACCTTTTGAAATGGCACGAGCTGTGCCATGCCAGTCCGCGGCTCCAAGGAGGACAGAGCCATGCTCAAGACCGTTCTTGCTCCCGTCGACGGGTCGGACACTGCGGGGCATGCCGCACGCTACGCTGGCGATCTTGCCGCCAAGTACGGTGCGAAACTCATTCTCTTCCATGCCATCCACTACCCGCGCGGACGCCTTCCCGAGGAGCTTCATCGTTACGCTGTTTCGGAGCATCTCGATCAAGCCGACGAGATCGGCGCCGTCGTCGCCAAAATCTTAAGTTCGGCCGAAGTGCTGGCCAGAGAGGCGGGCGCCGGTGACATCGTCAAAGAGAGCAAGGAGGGGGAACCCGCAGAGTTGATCTTGGCGGCCGCGAAGGCTATGGCGCTGATCTGATCGTCATCGGCCATCGCGGGCTTGGAACCATGCAAGGCCTGTTACTGGGCAGCGTATCGCACAAGGTTCTCTATTACGCGGACGTGCCGGTCATGATCGTGCGATGACGTCGGAGCTGAAGAGCGAGGGGATGGTCGCAAGCCGGCCGCTGCCTGCGCGAGGCATCGTCACGCACGAAAAGCCCCCGACAGGGCCCCAGTTCCGATCAGGTCCTCTCGACTGATTGGACGGAGCATGTCAACCACCATCAGGGAGCGCACGTATGGCTGACGATCGGACGCTTAGCATCATCGGCATGGGTGCCGGCGGCTTTTGTTGCGCCGGACTGCTGGGTATTGCCGCCAATCGGATCCGCATTCACGACATTGATGACGCGAAGCTCAAGGACATCCGCGAGCGTGGCGGGATCGACGTCGATGGTCCTGACGGTGGGCTTTCGCGGATCGAACGGGCCACAACCAACCTTGCGGAAGCGATTGACGGCGCTGGTATCATTCTTGTCTGCACAGGTGGACAGCGTCAGGAAGCCGTGGCCAAGGCGTGCGCCCCTCTTTTGTCAGATGGCCAACTGATCCTGCTCATCCAGGGCAATACGGGTGGAGCGCTGCTTTTTCGCAAGACGCTATCGGAAGCCAATTGCAGGGCACACGTCGACGTGGCCGAGATGGACAACTACCCGTTCTCTGCGGCGCGGCTCGGCCCGACGAAAATGCGGCCCAAGGTCACAAAGAACTGGCTGCAAATTGCTGCCTTTCCAGGCAATCGCATCAGCGACGTGTTCCCACGGCTCAGCGCCCTCTTTCCGACCGCCGTACCGGCTGCAAACGTGATCTACACGGGCTTTACAAATTCGAACGCCATCTTGCACGTGGCAAACTGCATTGCGAACGCAAGCAAGATCGAAACCGGGGAGAGCTATCGGTTCTACGCGGAAGGCGTGACGCCTATGGTTGCAAACGTCTACAAGGCCATCAGCAGTGAATGCGTTCAAGTTGCGGCTGCCTATGGTGCGACCGTACCAGACCTCGCCGATTGGCTCGAGCGTGTCTACGGTGTGCGCGAAACTGAACTTGTCGACACGTTCCAAGCCCTCACGTTTGGCGAGCCGGGGCCGTATTACATGACTGGCACACCGAAGTCGTTCTCCCACAATTATGTCGCAGAGGATGTCCCTGTCGGTCTCATTCCCATGTCCGCGTTCGGCAAGGCGGCGGGGGTTGAGACGCCGTCTATAGACGCTCTCATCAACGTCACCCGTGCGATGACCGGCGACAGCTATGCCGCGCATGGACGCACGCTGGACCGCCTCGGTCTGGGTGGGATGAGCGTTGAGCAGATCTGCAGGTTCGTCAATGATGGCACTCGTTGACTCGGGTACGGCCCAATTAGGTTCTTTCGGCAGATGGTTCGGAACCAACTCAGTTGCGCCAGCATCCCGCCTTCATCATGCATGGACCGGATGCCTACCATCAGCTGGACGAGGCCTCAGTGAATATTGCGGTAGTTCGCAATGTGGAAGCGAACAAACTTCGCCACCTGTGACGGCACGAGAAGGCGCGACAGCAGATGTCGACAAGGGCCTGGAGGTCGACCCGGCAGTCGATCTTTGGCGGTGTGTCAGGGCCGCCGCGATGGTCGGGCTCGACCCCAAGTCGGTGACCTGCTAGGTCAGTGCAGCGAAGGCCAATCGGAACGGTCGATCGGAAGCCAGACGATGCCGCGGCAAGATCTTGACCCCGTGACAGAGACCTTGAACAAGGTCCTCGGCGCAGAAGACCTCGCACTCGTGGAGCGCGGCGCGGCGGCGATGAGAACTCGAATTGGCACCCTGAGCGATGACGACGTCGATCGCATTGCGGCGGCGGTTGCCGACAAGATGATGGCCTCCGCGCAGATCCAAAACGTCAAAGCACCAGAGGAGAGGGCTCAGCTGCGGGCGAAAGTCTATGATGTTGCCTACCAACTCATCTTGAGCGTGGCCGGCAGCGGGCTCTTTGCGTTGCTGGCTTACTTTGCTGACGTGATCTCGTTTTCCTTCTCAAAGGAGGGGGCCACGGGCGACCCTGAAAAGGCTGCGGCGCGCGAGGACATCCTTGCAAGCCTTGCTCCTGAAGACCGCACGGCGCTACGTGAGGCGCTCGATCCCGCATTGCCGCAACTTATTGGGATGGAGATGTTCAAGCGCGTACGACAGCACGACGAGCTTCTGGCGTTGGGTGCTGCCGCCGTTGAGGCGCGCAACGAATCCGGTGAAGGGGCGCCAAGCCGATCCCCGCCGCGGTTGGATCAAACGCCTCTTTAGGCTCTCCAAGCCTGCCGTCGAGACCGTACCTGTCCCCTCAGCAACAGATCTCGACCGAGCCGCCCACGATCAGGCAGATGCGCTCACCAAGTTCATTTGGTTTGGCCTCCTCGACGAAGCACGGTCGCGCCGTCAAGGCTCCGCTGGGACCGCCTAGAGATACCCTCGTGCCCAGTAGGCCCAGTAGCCGATCCATTCCTTCATGGCCGCCGTCGTCATGGCGAGGGCTTCAGCGTCGGGCAACGATCGCAGCGGCATCCAGGGTCCTGGGTCGACGACCTCGACGTCAGTTGTGGCCGGCATGACCGGCAGGTCGGCACGTTTGAAGATGGCGAGAGAGCGCGGCATGTGGGCCGCCGAGGTGATGAGCAGTGCTGACTGAAAAGGCGCGCGCTCGTGCATGGCGCGGACCTCAAGTGCATTCTCGTAGGTGTTTCGGCTTGCGCCCGCGATTGTGATGGCGCTCTCAGGGACGCCCCACTCCATCAAGAGGTCGCGGATCAGCTCGGCTTCTGAGGCGACCTGGGGAAGCCATGGGAGGTTGCCGCCGGTCACCAGAATGCGTTGGACCTTGCCCGCGCGATAGATGCGGGCGGCGTGCAGGATGCGATCGGAGGACGGCGAGAGGTCGAGGGCCTTGCGCGGCGGGACGGGCTGACCGAGAGCGCCGCCGAGCACGATCGCCACATCGGCGTTCGGTAACTCAGAAATGGCGCGGGGAGGATTTCGTCGCTCGAGCGTGCCGAGTGCCCATTCGGCAACGACGGGCGTTGAAGCCAACCAAAGCCCCGCACTCGCGCCAACGATGATCGCTGCACCGATGCGACGACGGCCGAGACCTGCAATGGCGCTGCCCACAAGTATGAGCGTTATCCCAAGGCCGAGGGGATAAACGAAGACAGGGAGGAGCTTTGTCAGGTAGATGACGATGGCGCTGTCGGGCAACGGTCAGGCCTCCGAGTGGGATGTTCGGTGGAGGATTCGGCGGCTGCCCCAAAAACTAGCAAACCAACACCTCTCGCAAGCGACGAGTAGTGCTCGAAGCGATCCACGTTTGGCAGCAGGGGTCGCGGAGAGCCGGACCCTTTGAATTGGGCTTCGATCGCTTCCCACTTCCAAAGTGAGGACCATTCGCTGGCAAACTCGGGCGCCTCACCGATCTTCATGGCGGTGTGCACAGACAGAGCGGCGGCTATCGCCAGGGCGATCGAAAGCAAGAGCGGCCAAACCGGATTGATCCACCAACGTACGAGCACGGAGGGGCGGTCCGTCATGGGAGGGGGGTTTTCAGGCGGACGCCGGGGCCCTCTTGGTCGTTCTGGTCGATGAAGACGACCCCCTCTGCCTCGAGGGCCCTCTGGATGCGCGCCAGGGTTTGGGCCTTGCCGGCGAATTCCATTCCTGCTGCCTCGATGCGCTTGATTGTTCCTATTCCAACATCAGCCAAGCGAGCCAGTTCAAGCTGGCTCAGCCCCAACATCGCTCGCCCTGCTCGAATCTGAAGGGGATTAATCATTAGCAGGCGTGCCCGCCACGGCACTCATTGATCTTCTGGTACGAAAATGGTATAAAAAGGTCCATTTTTGTGCTTGGAGGAATCGTTGTGCGTAGCTTACCCATTCCGTCTTCCGCGCTGGGGGGCGAAGTTGCCAAGTTTGCGTCTCTTCGAAGGGCGATCCTCGAAGACTACCCCGACCTCGACGACCAAGACCCTGTCGGACACCCTGGAGGGACTCACCGACCTCCGTGAGATGCTAGCCGAAATCGTCCGCTCCGCCTTGGACGACGAGGCCATCTGCCGCGGGCTATCCACACGTCTTGCCGACATGAAAGCCCGGCTCGACCGGCTGGAGACGCGCGCCAAGAAGAAGCGCGCGTTGGCGCTCAGGGTGATGTCGGAGGCGGACATCCCCAAGCTGGCCGAGCCCGACTTCACGGCGTCGCTCAAACAGGGGGCGCCGGCGCTCGAGGTGCGTCGCTGAGGACCAGATCCCACCCGCCTACTGGAAGCCGCAACCCTCAAAGCTCGACAAGCAGGGGCTGCTCACGGCGCTCAAGGCCGGCGTGGCCGTTGAGGGCGCAAACCTCGGTCAGAGCCAGACCCAGCTCAGCGTGAGGACCAAGTAATGACTTTCACCGACACACAAACCAAGGCCCTGAAGGCCAAGCTCAGCCACCGGCATGTGCGTACCCGCGACAGTCATGGGCAACAACTCGCCTACGTGGAGGGCTGGCACGTCATTGCCGAGGCCAACCGGATCTTCGGGTTCGACAGCTGGGACCGGCAGACGACGGCGCCGGAGTGCATCTGGTCGGCCAACCAGCGCGGCCAGACCGTGTGTTTCTACTCGACGAAGGTGCGGGTGACCGTGCGGGCCGGCGGCACGGTCACGATCCGGGAAGGCATCGGGACGGGGCTCGGGCGGTCATCCTCGCCCGAAGTGGCCCATGAGATTGCCCTGAAGGCCGCCGAGACCGATGCCACCAAGCGGGCATTGGCGACGTTCGGCAACCCATTTGGGTTGGCCCTCTACGATCGCGACCAAGTCTACGTGACCAAGCCGCGGCACCGTCAGATCCAGCGCGCGGCAGACAAGGAAACGCCGCTCGTGCTGCTCACGGCCGACGGACACTCCCAACCGTTCGGGGCCGCCGCAGCCTTCGTCGGTGCCATAGAGCGCGAGATCAACGCCTTGTCTTCAGTCGACGCTGTCTACGAATTCTGGACGCGCAACATGGCGGGGCTCGCCGAACTGCGACGCCGCAGCGAGGGCACGCCCGAAGACCCGATCGAGGCGATCATCCTCCAGCTCAAGGACCGGCTGCGCAGTCTGGGGATCAAGCCACAAGGTGAGGCAAGCGTCCCGGCGCGGGTCGAGACGGATCTCCCACCTCTCGCCATCCCCAAGGACAAGCGCCTTCGCGACAAGAGGCATCTGGCCTTTGTGGCAAGCCAGCCCTGCCTCGTGTGCGGACGGCGGCCGGCGCAGGCGCATCACCTGAAGTTTGCCCAGCCGCGGGCCATGGCGCTCAAGGTCTCCGATGAGTTCACGTTGCCACTGTGCAACGTCCACCACGATCAGCTGCATCGGTCCGGCGATGAGCGGGCCTGGTGGGCGCGCAACGGCATCATCGAGCCGCTGAAGTACGCCGAGCGGCTGTGGCATGCCTCGCGGCACCAAAAGCCAATCGACGACGGCGACGCGGTCGCAGCGGCGCTGACCAACGGCCGTGATGAGGTGCGGACCGGTGAGCCCGGGACGTGAGTTCGCGGAAGAGGAGCGAACGACGGGCGAAGGCTGCGCTTTCGCCCGTCACATTGGGACAAGGCCTAGCGGCGCCGCAGACCCGCAAGGCCATGGCGGGCACTGTGCTGCCTTTGATCGACGGCGAGCGGGCGGATGACTTTGCGGCTTTGCGGGATGGGGTGATCGCCCACTTCGCGGCTGAGGATCCCTTAGCTGAGGCGCTTGCCGCGCACCTTGCTGCCGTCCTGTGGCGCCTCAAGCGACTTCCGCGGTTCGAGCAGGCCCTGATCGCTTGGACGCGCCATCAGCAGGCAAGGCGACACGATGACGGAGCCCTCAGGGTAGGCCCCCTCTGCGTAACGGCCGACCCACGAGCCCTCGTCGCGGGCGTTAGCGAAGGCGCGGCCAGCCGTGATCGACGGCAGGAGCGTACGTTGGGTCGCGCCATCGACGCACTTATCGCCAAGAACGATACGCTCGGCAAACTTACGCGCTATGAAGCGCATCTTGTGCGGCAATCAGAAACGCTTATTCGCGAACTGCGACGCTGTCGGGACGTGACGTGATGTAAGTCTCAAGGGCCCACGATCGCTAGGCCACCTGATCAGCGATCAGCGGAACACCTGCGCTGCCAATGCGCTTGGACCGTGAGAAGGCCAGTGCCACGAACAGATCTCCGCCATGTCCTGGTGGGGCCAACCTATCGACAGCGCTGAGTCACAACAGAAGGTCCCTTGCGCCGGTGCGCGCGGGCGCTCAGGGTACGTGGTGAGAAACGACAGGATAGCCACGTGTCTGGATCATGTCATTACTCTGCAATAGGGGGACAGCGCCGCTGCATCGGAATTATTAGCACGGCGAGTGTTGGCGACCCGTGGCCAGATCTTGCGAGTAGCACGAAAGGCACATACGACGACGCCAGCCGGAGGGCTTTAACGTTCACAGAGAATACCCCCCGCGGCGTAGGCTGCGAACGTCCGTGTTTCAGTCTGCATGAGCGCGGCATCCGCCCGCCGCTCTCGACAGACCGCCGCCGCCCCCGCTACCGTCGCCCGATGAAACCGGCGGGTCACCGACTGGCCGGCCGGCAACACCGACCACGGGAAGGACGGCACGGACATGCAGATCGTCGACGCGCAGATCCACATCTGGAGCCAGGGCCTGCCCAGCAACAAATCGCACTGGCAGATCACCGCCTTCACCGCCGCCGAGGCGATCCGGCTGATGGACGAGGCCGGCGTCGACGCCGCCGTCATCCACCCGCCGGGCTGGGACCCCAACTCGACCCAGATCGCCATCGAGGCCGTGAAGGCCTACCCCGGCCGGTTCTCCATCATGGGCGCGATCCCGCTCGACCGTCCCGCGCCGCCTGAGGTCTTCGCGACGTGGCGGCAGCAACCCGGCATGCTCGGCCTGCGCTTCATGTTCCTCGCCCCCGCCGCGCGTGAAGCCCTCGAGAGCGGCGCAATCGACTGGCTGTGGTCGAACGCGGAAGCCGCCGGCATTCCCGTCGCCGTGCTGGCGACGGATTCGCTGCCCGCGCTCGGCCGCATTGCCGAGCGCCATCCTCGCCTCAGCCTGACCATCGACCACTTCGGCGGCCGTGGTGGCAACACGACGCTGAAGGACCACGAAGCGATGACCCACATGCCCGCACTGCTCGCGCTGGCCAAGCATCCCAACGTTGGCGTCAAGGTCACCGGCGGTCCGGGCTATTCGGCCGAAGCCTACCCCTTCCCGATCCTGTCGGACTACGTGCACCAGATCTTCGACGCTTTTGGACCCAAGCGCACGTTCTGGGGCACCGACATCTCCAAGATGCCGTGCACCTGGCGTCAGTGCGTGACCATGTTCACCGAGGAAATGCCGTGGCTGAAGGGCGAGGACCAGCATCTCGTCATGGGCCAGGCGATTTGTGACTGGTGGGGCTGGCGGCGCGACGCCTGATATCTCACCCCGCAAGCCGCTCAGCCATCCAGTCCGCCGCCTGCAACCGCCATCGATAGGCGCGGTTGTTGGCGACGTGATTGGCATCCGCCAGCATCAACAGCTCGACCGGCCCGCCGGCCGCTTTCGCAAGTTGCTCGGCATGGTCGGAGGACACCACGCGGTCGAGCTTGCCGGCGATGATGAACAACGGGCAGTGGATGTTGCCGGCGACATCTTTCAGGCTCAACGTGCGCGCAACCTCCTTGGCCGCGTCAAGCGTCGGGCATTTGGCGCGCACACGAAAGGTCTCGCGCGTCAACTCGGGCAGCGCGTCCCACGCATCGCCCCAGTCGAAAGGACCCGATAGCGCGATACACCCCTTCAAGCCGTCCACGAACGCCGCCGCGCGCGGGGCATAGTAGCCGCCGAGACTGACGCCCCACAGCCCCATGCGGTCCGTGTCGATGTCCGTGCGCGTTCGGGCAAAATCGATGACGGCCTGCACCACCGTCTCGTAGTTGCCGCGGATCGGCCAATCATATTCGCCCTCGCCCTGGCCCGGACCGTCGAACACAAAGGTCGCGATCCCCCTTTGCAGGAACGGCTCCTCGTAGGCGCCTGTCTCCTCCTTGCAGCTGTCGAGCCCGCAGCACATCACGAGCACGGGCGGCTGGACGATCCCCGCGGGCTTCCTCAGGATGCCGTAGAGGAATTTGCCCTCGAAGGGGATCGCGACGCGCTCGCCGGGTGGCGCCAGATACGGCAGGGCGAGCGTGCGGCAGTCGATCGCCTTGCGGTGTGCTTCTGCCATCTGCGGCAGATCGTGCACGAACAGGAACTTGGCGAAATGGTAGTAGACGCCGGCCCGCTGCAGATGCTCGCCCGCCGACAGACCCTTGCCGCGCACCAGCGCATCGCGACCCATCGCCTCATGCACCGCCGCGCGCGCTGACCAGGCCGCGCACCACTCGTTCCAGGACGCGAGGCCCCCCGTCACCTCTTGGAAATCCGTGAACGCCACGCCATTCGAGATGAAGCGCGCACCCCAATGTGTGAGCGCGGACGAGACCAGGGCATCGGACATGACGGCGCAGCTCTCCATGAAGATGGCATCCGCGAAGCTTAGCGGAGCCTTGGCCGCGATCGCCAGCCTTCCCTGCGCCACGCCGCCTGCGTACCAAGCCTCCCCTACGCCCGCCGCGCGCCCAGACACCACTGTTGTCAGCGGACAATTGCGCTAAAGTCCCCGCCGACCCGACAACCCGATGCCGAGGCAATCGGCACCACGCGAACCCTGGGAGTGACACGCCATGACCTCGCAATCCCCCACCGCTGCCGTGATCGGCCTCGGCCAGATGGGTGGCGGCATCGCCCGCAACATCGCCGCCAAGTCGAGCCACCTGGCCGGTGTGTGGGACGTCGCCTCCGACGCGGCCGAGCGCGCACCCCAGGGCGTCCCGCTGATGCCGCCGAAGGACATCTCCGCCAAGGCCGAGATCGTCATCCTGGTCGTGCCGAGCTCCAAGGAAATCGGCCAGCTGCTCGACGCACCCGACGGCCTCCTCGCCGCCGACAACCCCGGGCAGCTGCTCATAGATCTGACGTCTTCGCATCCCGACGACACGCGCAAGCTCGCGCAGACCGCCCAGGCCCGTGGCCGCCGCTACATGGATGCGGCGATGACCGGCGGCGCGACGGGCGCCGACAACGGCAAGCTGACCTTGATGCTCGGCGGCGAGCAGGCCGACTGGGATCGCGCCAAGCCCGTGTTCGCCCCCTTCTCACCCAAGCAGTTCCTGTTGGGCGACATCGGCGCCGGCCACACCATGAAGCTCATTCACAACATGATCCTGCACACCAATTTCTTTGCCACCAGCGAAGGCTGCCGGCTGGCCGAGCACGCCGGCCTGAAGCTCGATCAGGTGATCGAGGTGTTGAACAACGGCTTTGCGCGAAGCGTCATCACCGAGCATCGCTTTCCCTCGCACATCCTGTCCGGCAAGTGGAACGCGCGCTCGGTCGTCTCCAACCTCGCCAAGGATCTCGGTCTCGCCGCCAAGATGGCCCGCGACATGGGCCAGCCCGCCCCCTTCGGGACCATGACCTCGGAGCTGTTGAACGAGGCCATCAACCGTGGCATGGCCAACACCGATTTCTCCCGGCTCTATCTGGAAATGGACAGCCTGCTCGCCACCAAGGCGCCGGGAAAGGACAAGGCATGACCACTGAAATCCGCTTCGGCGGCTATCAGCCCGAGCGCTCCGTGCATACGCGGGCCGCGCGCGCGCTCGAGCAGCAGCTGGTCGGCGAGCCGGACGTCGCGTTTTCGCTCGAACCCAACGTCACCGCTCGCGGCAAGGCGGCCGCCGACATCCTCGACATGGTCGCCACCGGCGAGCTGACGATGGCCTATTTCGCATCGAGCTATCTCGCAGCCCGGGTGCCGGCCCTCGGCCTCTTCGACCTGCCCCTCGAGACCGAAAGCCGCGACGCGGTCTGGGCCCGGCTCGACGGCCCGCTAGGCAGCCGCATCGCCGCCGAGGTCGCTGCGCGCACGCCCTACGTCGTGCTCGGCTACTGGGACAACGGGTTCCACCACCTGACCAACGGCGTGCGCCCCATCCAGACGCCCGCTGATTGCCGGGGCCTGAAACTGCGCACGATGGACAGCGCCGTGCATCAGCGCATTTTCGGCGCGCTGGGGTTCGACCCGCGCTTCATCGACGTCAAGGAGCTGCCGGCCGCCGTCGCAGATCGCACAATCGACGCCCAGACCAACTCGCTGACCAACGTCGTCAACTTCTCGCTGCACAAGACGCACCGCCACGTGAGCCTGACGGCGCATTTCCACGGCCTGGCCCTGCTGATCGCCAACCGGGCGGCCGTCGACGCATGGCCCGAGGACGTCCGCAAGACCGTCACGGCCGCAGTTGGCGAAGCGACTGCGGCCCAGCGCCGCTTCGCCGCCGACGAGGACCGCGAGTGCATCGCCCTTCTGGAGGCAGACGGTGTCGCCATCGTGCCGTCCGACGCGATCGACCGTGCTGCGTTTCGCCAGACGCTGGCGCCGACCATCGCCGAGCTGACGACCGCGATCGATCGCGACCTGGTCGACGCTTGGCGGGCAAGGCCCACGGGCTGACGGGGCGACAACATCACGCCGCCGTTGGTGGCGTGCCGGATTCCGGAATAACCTGCGTGGCATCACCGTGCGCGGGATCGGCGACGCCGAGATCCCGCGCGACGCGGCGCGCGTTCGCCATGCCTTCGATCCGCGCCGAAATCGTCGGATGGCCGTCGGCAAGGTAGAGATAATCCTCCCGCGTCAGCCGCAAGAGGCGGGTCGGCCGCACGGTCCGGTAGGAGTTCGTATGCTGGCGGTTCTCCAGCATGGCGAGCTCGCCGAAGAAATCGCCGGGCCCGAGCAGGGTCTCTCCGCCCTCCGTTTTCACCCGCACCCCGCCGCTGACCACAAAGAACATCGCCTCCGATGGATCGTCTGGCGAGATCACCTCACGATGTGCATCGTAGTGCTCCGCTTTCAGGAAGCGCACCACGTGACCGATCTCGTCGGCATCAAACCCGCGAAATGCGGGAATGCCCGACAGCACCGACCACGTCACGACAAAGTCTCGCTTGCCGATCTCGTTGGCAAAGCCCGTTGCGATCACCGCGATCGGCAGCGCGAGAACGACGATACCGGAGATCATGGCGATGCTGCCGATCAGCTTGCCGATGGTCGTGATCGGCGTCACGTCGCCGTACCCGACCGTCGTCAAGGTTGCCATCGCCCACCAGGCGCTTTCAGGAATCGAACCGAATTTGTCTGGCTGCGCCGCGCGTTCCGCGTAGTAGACGGCGGTCGCCACGAACAGCAGCACCGTCAAAAGCAAAAGCAGCGTCCCTGTCAGCGTGCGCCGCTCGTTGGCGATCACCCGCAACAGCGTATCCATGGTCGGCGAGTAGCGCGTCAGCTTCAGAATGCGGAACAGCCGCAGGACGCGCAGCAGTCTCAGGTCGAGCGGTATGATGAACGCCAGATAGAACGGCAGCACCGCCATCAGGTCGATCAGCATGTAGGGCCGCGCTGCATAGCGCAGGCGCGCCTTCCACGACGGCATCCGCGACAGGAACGGCAGCTCCACGCACGACCACAGACGCGCAGCATACTCCACGCTGAATACGGCCACCGAGAACACCTCGAACGCCATGAACCAGGCGCCATACCGCGCATTCAGCGTCGGTACCGAGTCCAGCACGAACGCCAGCACGTTGAAGATGATCAGTAAAACGAGCATCTGGTCGACCACCAGGCTCGCCCGGTCGCCGTCCCGCGCGACCTCCACGATCTCGTGCACCCGGCGGCGACGATCCGCTGACGGCAGTTTTCCCGCCACCGCACCGCTCGCACGGCTGGCAGCCAGCAGCAGATGCCCGAAAATGTCGTCCCGCCCGCCCAGAGCCATCGCTCGAATGAACCTTCCCCAACGCCTGAAAGTTGCACCAGCATACCGGCCGCGCCCGCGCTGGCCAGACTGAAGGGGTGATTATGGTGACCGCAGGGCTGCCCGCACGCGCGCTTACGGCGCGCCGAACAGCCGAGCCGCTTCGTCCGGATCCGGCCGCGGGAACGTCACCTGGCCCGCTGCCGCATCGTCGAACCGGCTGCTGACGGCGGCCGCCACCTGCGCGCGCACGTCCGTCCAGCCCGAATTAATCTCACCCGCCGACGCATCCCGCCGCAGCGCCTCCGACAGAAGGTCGCGAATGTCGGCATCCTGGCGCTGCGGTCCGATCCAGCCACGCAGCTGATCGCGCATCCGGTAGACGACGATGCGCCGGAAGCCATCCTCCCCACATGCCAGCAGGATGCCCCAGCGCACGGTAAAGGGCAGGTTTTCAAGCACGAACTGCGCCACGACATCCATCCGATCGTCGTTCAGCAGGTCCGCGGGCGTACGCACGTCGTGCTGCTCCAGCGCGTCGGCGAAACGTGCCGCCAGATCGGCGGCGTCGATCGCGTGCAGCGCCTTCCAGAAGGCATCGAGATTGAAACCGGGCAGCTGTTCGCCAAGACGCTTCACGCCGCCACCCGCCGCCGCCAGCACTCGATCGAGGCCGCTCGTCAGACCTGCAACGCGCCCCGTCGTCCACGCCGCCAGGCCGCCGCCGGAACCCGGAGCGACCGGTGCTGCGAGATCCGCGCCGCCATCGTCGATCTCTCCCACCGCCGCCGTTGACGCCAAGTCCGACGGCGCGGGGCTGTAGGCTCGAGTGATCGCCGCCGACAGCGTGTCCTGTTGCGCCTCCAGCGCCTGCGGCACATCCAAATCGTCCGGCGTGAAGCGCGGCACCAGATCGGACGGCCGCCGCGCGGCATCCAGCGCTTCGCTGAGCAGCATCCCGCGCGGCTGCGGTGCAAACGCCGACAGCGGCGTCCGCCGTACACGCCCCTCGTCGGATGAAACGGCGGACAGCACCCGCGCCCGCGTCTCTGCAGCCGGCACGTCGATCGATCCGCCCGCGCGGAACGCCTGCTGTGCCGTCAAGAGGCCGGGCACGTCGGCCGCCGGAATCCACCCAGGCAGCCCCGTGCACCACAAGAGATCGTTGGCCGCGATCCGTCGCTCCACGGCGAGTTGCGCCAGCGCGAGTTGGGTCATCGGCCCATGAGACTGGCCGTCACGGCTGATGAACCAGGCTGTGGCATTGGGCCACGACATGAACGCCCCCGGACCCCGCACGTCCGCACGCGGCCGGCTCAAGGAGCCGTGCCGGAAATCCCCGCAAGGCCCAGTCTGCAACGAAAACGGCTCATCTGACAATAACGCCGGACCCGGTATATCCGCCGTCGACCGAAATTGCAGTCCCTGTGACATATCCCGCCTCGTCGCTGGCGAGGTAGAGCGCCGCGCCCGCGATCTCTTCGGGCCGCGCATAGCGCGCCACGGGAATGCGCGCCGTGAAAGCCTCCCTGAGCGCAGGCGAATGCGCCTTCTCCACGAGCTCCGTCGCGACCGCGCCCGGACAGATGCAGTTGGCCCGGATGCCGCGCGGCGCAAGCTCCACCGCGATCACCCGCGTGAAGGCGAGCACCCCGCCCTTGGTCGCCGAGTACGCCGCCGTCATGGAGCTGCCGTGCAATCCGGCCACCGAGGCGATGTTGACCAGCGAGCCGCGGATGCCGTGACCGATCATATGCCGCGCCGCCTCCCGGCAAATGAGAAAAGTGCCAAGCGCGTTGACCTCGTGCACCCGCCGCCAGTCCTCGACCGTGAGGTCCAGAAACGGCCGGTGCATCCCGATGCCCGCGCAATGCACGACGACCCCCACCGGCCCCGCCTTGGCGCCAGTTTCGGAAAACAGCGCCGCCACGGACGCTTCATCCGCGACGTCGACGCCTACGGCATGATGCCCCGCCCCCAGCGCCGCTACCGCCGCCGCCGCGCGTGTCGCATCGATGTCGGCGATCACCACCTTCGCGCCGGCCTCCGCGAAACGCCCGGCAATCGCCCGTCCGATGCCTGCCGCACCGCCTGTCACGATCGCCGTCTTGCCGTCGAGCCGCATGATCGCCTCCCCCTGGGCTGCCGTTGCGACGACCCCGTCGGTCCCCGCATCACGCCGCGAGCCTAGAAGGTTCAGCGCATGCTTGCCAATCGCGGCGGGGACAGGGATGCTCCGCGTGTGACGCACCCGGCCACACTCGGATCTGCCCCGGCCATGCCCGAAAGCGCCCGCAAGCCCGTCGTCCAGTTCGGCTACGCCCGCAGTGCCGACCAGGATCGCTCCGCGCCCGCGCACCACCGCGTGATCGTCGTCGGCGCCGGTCCCGTCGGCCTCACCGCCGCCATCGACCTCGCTCAGCGCGGCCACCCCGTGCTCGTTCTGGACGACGCCGACCGCATCGGCGAGGGCTCGCGCGCCATCTGCTTTTCCAAGCGCGCATTGGAGACCTGGGACCGCCTCGGCGTCGCGGACCGGATGCTGGAGAAAGGCGTCGTCTGGCAGGTGGGCAAGGTGTTCCATGGCACCGACCTCGTCTACCGCTTCGACCTCCTGCCCGAGGGCGGCCACAAGATGCCGGCCTTCATCAACCTGCAGCAGTATTACGCCGAAGCCTATCTGGTCGACCGCGTCCGCGAGCTGCCCGCGATCAACCTGCGCTGGCGCAACAAGGTCGTCGGCCTCGCCCAGACCGACGACAATGTCTCGCTGACCGTGGCGACGCCCGATGGCCCCTACACCCTCACCGCGGATTACGTCATCGCCGCCGACGGCGCACGCTCCAGCCTGCGCGACGCGATCGGCGCCGCCTTCGAGGGCGAGAGCTTCGAGGACCGCTTCCTGATCGCCGACGTCAGGATGGCCGCAGCCTTCCCGACCGAACGCTGGTTCTGGTTCGATCCCCCCTTCCATCCCGGCCGCTCCGCCCTGCTCCACAAACAGCCCGACGACATCTGGCGCATCGACTTGGCGCTTGGCCCCGACGCCGACCCCGACGTCGAGCGCGCCCCTGCACGCGTCAGAGGCCGCATCCGCCGCATGCTGGACCACGACGATTTCGAGCTGGAATGGGTCTCGCTCTATCGCTTCCAATGCCGGCGCATGTCCCGCTTCGTCCACGGCCGCGTGATCTTTGCCGGTGACGCCGCCCACCAGGTCTCACCGTTCGGCGCACGCGGCTGCAATTCCGGCGTCGAGGACGCCGAGAACATCGCCTGGAAGCTTGCCCGCGTGCTCGACGCCACGTCCCCGGCGACCCTCTTGGAAACCTACGACATCGAGCGCATCGCGGCCGCCGACGACAACATCCGCGCCTCGACTTGGGCCACCGACTACATCGCGCCGCACCAGCCCTACGAGCAGATGCTGAGTCGCCTGATCCTCGACCTCGCCCGCGAGCTTCCCTTCGCCCGCCGCCTCGTCAACGCCGGTCGCCTGTCCGTGCCCTCGCACTACGACACGCCGCTGTCGACGCCTGACCAGGATGACTGGTCCGCAGGCCCTCGCCCCGGCGCAAGCCTCCTCGACGCGCCGGTGGTGGCGCCGGATGGCACGGGCATGTTCCTTACCGACGCGTTCCATCGCCAAGGCGGCCGCTTCGTGCTTCTGACCACAGGCGACGCTGCTGTCGAGGCAATCGTGCCGGCCAGCGTAGCGTTGATCCGCATCGGCCCAGGCGCCTTCGCCGATCCCGGCGCCACGCTATCAAGCCGCTACGATCTGGCACCCGGCGACGCCTACCTCATCCGCCCCGACGGCTACGTCGCCGCACGTCTGCGCTCGGCCGCCCGCGCCGACGTCGACCGCGCCCTGCGCCGCGCTGAGGGGTTCCATGTGAGCGCGAGAATAGACGCGCAGGCAAACGACGCCACAGAGGCCACCGGCACACCTCAAGCCACCGCGAGCGCCGACCACGCATCGCCCGAAGGCCGGTTGAAAACCGAGCCCGGCCTCGATGTGCCCGATCTGGTCTATCGACGGCTGGTCGAGGCACACCGCGGCCTGACAGCGGATGAATGCGCTGCACTCGACGCCAGCCTCGTCCTCATGCTGGCCAATCACATCGGCGACACGCGTGTCGTTCTCGACGCGCTCGAGAAGGCGCGTGCACTCGGGAAGCGGCGCGCGCCAGACACGGATCCGAAATCATGAAGTCAGGAGAGCGCGCACTCAGCGCGTGACGGCGGGAACGCCCGGCGCCGGCACCGGCTTGCCGGCAAGCGCCGTCTCGTAGGCCGCCAGCAGTCGCGCCCGCTCCGTCTCCCAGCGCAGAAGCTGCGCCGCCCGTTCGCGCCCGACGCTCGCAAGCTCAGACCGCAGCGAGTCGTTGTCCAGCGCCAGCGCCATCTGACAGGCCAGATCGGCAGGATCGTTGTCCTTGGCATAGAGCGCCGCCTCACCGGCGATCTTACGCCCTTCCATCAGATCGAACTGCACGAAGGGGATGCCGAGCGTCATGTACTCGAATACCTTGTTCATGGAAATCTTGTCGTTGTAGGTGTTCTTGGGATCGGGAATGACGCCGATATCGAACGCCGAGAACGCCGCCAGCAATGGCTCGCCCGACATGAAGCCTGTGAAGGTGATGTAGTCGTCGAGCCCCAGGCGATGCGACATCGCCTTCAGCGCTTCCAGCTCCGTGCCGCAGCCGACGATGGCACACTGGACATCCTCGCGGCCATCGCGATTGACGAGCGTATCCATCGCCGAGATCAGGAGATCGACGCCGTCCTGTGCGCCCATGATGCCGACGTAGCCGACGAGATGCTTGCGCCCGTTGCGCAAAGCGGCATCGGGCGCCACGCGGCGAAAGCGCGACATGTCGGGAATGGAGCGCACGACGAAGATGCGGTCGGCACTCTTGCCGCCGCGCGTCTCGGCGATCTCCTTGAAGGTATCGTTCGTCGCAATCACGACGTCCGCCGTTCGGAACGTCCAGCGCTCCAGCTTCAAAAGCAGGCGGTGGAAGAAGCCGCGCCGTCCGAACTTCGCCTCGAACAGCTCCGGATTGATGTCGTGATGATCGAAGATGAAGGGCTTGCCGAACAGCACCTTCCAGAACCCCGCGATCAGAAAGATCAGATCCGGCGGATTGCAGGCCTGCACCACGTCGAAGCCCACCTTGAAGTGCGCTTTCACCGACAGCACGAATTCCCAGAACAGCGCCACCGAGTATTCGACCGCATAGCCCAGCGGCCCGTCGGCCTCGCACGGCATCGGATGACGGAAGATGTGAATGCCCTCGAGCACTTCGTAGGGCGCCGTGTAGGCGCCGCCCTTGGGGCAGATGACGGAGACGGTATGGCCCGCATCGCGCAGCGTGCGCGCCTCCTGCCACACGCGCCGATCGAGAGGAACCGGCAGGTTCTCGACGACAATCAATACGCGCGAAGGCTTGCTCACCAGACTGCACTCCGTCCCCACCGAGATCGGATCGTGCGCCCAAATCCCCATCCCCCGGCGCTCGATCCATGCCGGAGTTTGCGCCTGGGACGGCTAATGAACCGTCAGGAGATATGGCAAATTCGAAGCAAATAGCGTGTGCCAATTCGGGACATGCGCGACCTCTCAAACAGCCGCTTCGCGACCTCCGATGAGTTCGTCGCCCCACCCCCGGCATCCGATGTTGCCCGGCACGATTTTTGCGACTACCAATGAGTCCGCCCGGGACACCCGTTCATTTTTTGTTAGCCGTTGTCGGGAGTGAGCCGAATGTCCAAAGCCTTGCCCGTACCCGCGCACACGCCGATGGTCGACCTCGACATCCTCAAGGATACCATCGCGTACATGCACGACGACGTGCGCCGCGTCTCCGGCATGGAGGATCTGGCCCGCGCTCTGGACACCGTGCTGGTCGAGATCGAGAACGCGCAAGCCGTCGGCGCCCGCAAGGCCCCGCCCCGCATCGCCGCTGCACGTTTCCTGCCCGTCTGGCGTTGACGCCCGTTACGCCGCCTGCGCGGCCTTCTGGTCCTCGCGGATCATGTCGACGGCCTTCTCCGCAATCATGATGATCGGCGCATTGGTATTGCCCGACACGATCGTTGGCATGATCGAGCCATCGACGACACGCAAACCCTCGATGCCCCGCACCTTCAGCCTCGGGTCGACCACCGATTGATCGTCGACACCCATCCGGCACGTACCGACGGGATGGAAGATCGTCGTCCCCTTCTCCTTGAGGTAGGCCATCAAGCCTTCCTCGCTCTCCGTCTGCGGGCCGGGATACCGCTCCGCGATCACGTGCCGCGCGAACGCGGGCTGCGAGCTGCATTTGCGGATCAGCCGCATGCCGTCCAGCATGGTGCGCCGGTCGGCCTCGCTCGCCAGGTAATTCGACACGATCGAGGGTTGTTCGGCGCTGTTGCCACTCTTGATGGCGATCCGGCCGCGACTCTCCGGCCGCAACTGGCACACCGACACCGTCATGCCCGAGAACGTGTGTAGCGACTCGCCTGGCCGATCCGCCGACAGCGGCATGATATGGAACTGCACGTCCGGTAGATCGAGCTCGGGCCGTGAGCGCGCGAACGCACCCGCCACGCCCGCGCCGATCGTCAGGATGCCCGACCGCTTGGCCGCGTATTCGAGCCCCGTCATCAGCTGCCGCCAGCGGCTGTGCCAGACATCGTTGAGACTCGCCTTGATCGAGCACTCGTAGACGAAGCGCACCTGGAAATGATCTTGCAGGTTGGCGCCGACGCCTGCCAGCGCGTGCCGGACATCCACGCCCGCCGCCTGCAGCACGTCGCGCGGCCCGATACCCGAAACCTGCAGGATCTGCGGCGAGCCGATCGCGCCGGCCGAGACCAGCACCTCCCGCATCGCGCTGATCGTGCGCTGCACCCCGCCCTGGCGATAGACGACGCCCGTCACGCGCCGCCCGTCGAGGGTGAGGCGCTCGACCGCCGCATCGGTGATGATCGCCAGGTTCGGCCGGTTGCGCGCCGGCCCGAGATAGCCGACCGCCGTCGAGCAACGCCGCCCGTTGCGATTGGTCAGCTGGAAGTAGCCGACGCCTTCCTGTGTCGCACCGTTGAAGTCGGTGTTGCGCGGGATGCCGGCGGCGACGCACGCCTCGATGTAGGCCTCGCACAGCGGGTTCGCCATGCGCACGTCCGATACGCCCAGCGGCCCACCCGCGCCATGCAGGTCGTCGGCCCCGCGCTCCTGATCCTCCGCGCGCTTGAAGTACGGCAGAACATCGCGAAACGACCAGCCCGTGTTCCCCAGCTGCCGCCACGTGTCGTAGTCCTGCGCCTGCCCGCGCAGGTACAAAAGTCCGTTGATGGAACTCGACCCGCCGAGCACGCGACCGCGCGGCCACGGCACGATGCGGCCGTCCAGGTGCGGCTCGGGGCCTGAACCGTACTGCCACGTCACATCCGGATTGAACATTGTGCGGAAATAGCCCGCCGGGATGTGGATCCACGGATTGGTATCGCGCCCGCCGGCTTCAAGCAGGGCGACGCGAACGCCCGGATCCTCGCTCAGCCGGGCGGCGAGCACACAGCCCGCCGAGCCCGCGCCCACCACGACGTAATCGAAACGCTCCGTCTCGCCCGGCATCGCCATGACGTCTCCCCGTGCTGCACTGCCTGCCCGCTGGCGAACCCATCTTCGGCGCCATGCCCGCGGTTTGGCTCGATGTTAGGCCGCAAGCCGCTCCCGTGCCAATCGCATGTCCGCCTTGATCCCAGTCATGGTGAGCGCTCTGGCACTGGCTCTAGAAATAGCGCTTCCGTGGACGACGCGGTGCGGAGAACCAGTCGGACATGTTGAGACCGTGGCGCACATTGTTCCGGGACCGGTGGGATGCCGGCCAGCAGCTTGCCGTTCGCTTGTCGGCAGCCGGCTATCCTAACCCCGTTGTCCTCGCCCTGCCGCGCGGCGGCGTGCCGGTCGGTGCCGAGGTGGCACGCCGGCTGAACGCCCCCTTCGACATCGTCCTGGTCCGCAAGCTCGGCGCTCCGCATCAACCCGAGCTTGCCATCGGCGCCATCGTCGACGGCTCGGCCCCCCAGACCGTCCTCAACGAGGACATCGTCGCCCGCCTCGGCGTAACGCCCGACGTCATCGCCGAGATTGCCCGCCGCGAACTGGCCGTGATCGAGCGCCGCCGCAAGACTTGGCTCGCCCACCACAAGGCGCTCGATCTGAAGGGACGCACGGTCCTCGTCGTCGACGACGGCATCGCGACCGGCGCCACCATGCGCGCCGCCATGATCGCCGTACGCCGGCAGTCGCCTTCGAAGATCGTAGCCGCCGCCCCGGTCGGCCCGGCCAGCGCTGCCAGCGACCTCTCCCCGCCCGCCGACGAGGTCGTCCTGCTCGAGACCCCCGCCCCCTTCGACGCCATCGGCCTATACTACCGCGACTTCAGCCAGGTGCCTGACGAGGAGGTCAGCCGCATCCTGCAAGACTTCGAGCCGCCCGCCGCCTGAGCCGGGCCGGCGCCGCCCGCGCGTCGAACAGACGTTGCCCTGCGCCCGGCGACATGGGACATGTGCCGATGACGGCTCGCATCCATGCGCCCTTGGCCCGAAAGATGGTCACGGCCGCCCGCGGCGCGAAGCCACCAGGACGTGACAGCACACAGGAGAATGCCAATGGAGGTCAACCTGCCCGATGTCGTCGCCGAGGTGACGGCCGCCCACGACCGTTACAACAAGGCGATCGACGAGGGCGATGTGGCGACGCTGAACGAGCTGTTCCGCAACGCGCCTGAGACAATGCGCTACGGTCCGGCGGAAATTCTCTACGGCTGGGACCAGATCTCGACCTACCGCTCGACGAAGTGGTCCGGTGGCAAGCGGCGGATCGACGACACGCGCGTCACGACGTATGGGCGCGACTACGCGGTGGCCGCGATCCTCTACGACCGCGCCGACCTGAACGGCAAGATCGGGCGGCAGATGCAGACGTGGGCGCGCTTTCCCGAAGGCTGGCGGATCGTCGCCGCGCATGTCAGCGCGATCGATCCGCCGAAGGGGTGAAGGCGAGCTTGTCGTGAGCGCAGCAGCCTATGAGATCGAGCCGACGGGCGAGTCGGGCGGAACCTGCGACTGTTGCGGTAAGACCACCCGCAGGATTTGGGGCAAGGTTAGAAGCCCTGAGAAGCCCCTCGCCGCCTACTTCATTCAATGGACAATCGGCGCGTCCTTTCGCACTCATCCGGTGAACGTGGACCTGATCATCGGTGAATGGGGAGATGGCACAAGCGCGCTCGATCGCGTGGCGGTTTCGCTCGTCTACTTCGAGAACGAGGATGGGCCCGGACTAATGGCGATCGATGCAAACGATCGACAGATTGCCCGGAGCGATCTTGTCTCGAGAGGACTCTCTCGTGCCGAGGTCATCGGAACAGCTCTCGCGGCCCAGACCTTCGCGATCTTCGATGCAGTACTTGCTCAGGATCCGAGGCTACAATCCGACGCAAGTTAACCCCTCACCCCGGCCCTCTCCCCATAAGAATGGGGAGAGGGGCAACGTCAGTCGCGCGGCTGAAGCCCGAACTCGCGGGCGAGGAGCTCGTAGCTCTTCCGGCTGACGGCGGGATCGTAGGCCCACGTCAGCACGACGAGATCATCGAGTTTCAACTCGGCGCCCAGCTTGCGCAGGCGCTCGCCCACGCTCGCAGGCGTGCCGACGAAATGCGTGCGGCGCAACTCGTCGATGCGCGCGCGCTCGGGCTCCGAATAGGCATGCGCCGCAGCATCCTCGGGCGACTTGATCGCCCCCCACACGCCCCGATCGCGGATCAGCCGCGCCCGCCCGCGCGGCCAGAACTGACGGATCGCCTCTTCCTCCGTCTCCGCCACGAGCGCCCACACGCACACCGCCGACACCGGAGCCGGACAGCGCGCGCTGGGTCGAAAGGCGTGTCGGTAAAGCTCCAGCGCCTCATACCCGCCACGCCCGTCCGTGATGAACCAAGCGTAGCAGTAGGGCATGCCGAAATAGGCCGCGAGCTGCGCACCGTAATCGGACGAACCCAGCATCCACAATTCCGGCGCCGTCTCTCCGGAGGGAAACGCGCGGATCGCCCGGAACGGGTGCTGCTCGGGCAGCGGCGCACCCGTGACCCAGGCTTCCAGGTCGCGCACCTGCGTCGGGAACGTGTCGGCACCCGCCGCCGCATTCGGATTGAGCGCGAACGCTGTGCGCCCGTCCGAGCCCGGTGCGCGCCCGACGCCGAGGTCGATGCGGCCGGGCGCGATGGCGTCGAGCACGCGAAACTGTTCGGCCACCTTCAGCGCCGAATAGTGCGGCAGCATCACGCCCGATGACCCGATACGGATATGCTTGGTCCGCGCAGCGATCGCCGCCATCACGATCTCCGGCGCCGAGCCGACGATCGTCTCGTGGTTGTGGTGCTCCGACACCCAGAACCGGTGATAGCCGAGCCGGTCGCAATGCTCCGCCAGCGCGATCGTGTTCTGGATCGAGCGCTGGTGGCTGCCACCCGCCACGGCCACCGACTGATCCATCACGGACAGGCGCATGTCAGGTCTCCCTCGAAAATGGGGACGGGAGGAACACCGTGACAGTGGCACGCCCGCTGCAACCTCGTCTCATGACTTTCTTACCATCTGCGTATTGCATCACAGCTTCACCGCCGCACCGCCGTTGCGCGAGGACGCCACGATCGCCTCGAACACCGCCGTGTTGTCGACCAGATGCTTCGGCGTGAAGCGATAATTGCCGCGGCCCTGGTTGGCGTCGGCCCACGCGATCAGGTTGGCCTTCACCGACAGGTCCGCACTCGGCGTCCACGATTGCATCGAGCGCTCGCCCGGCGCCGTCGACACGATCAGGTGCATTGGCCGGTTCAGATCGATCATGTGCTCGCCGACCACCTCTGCCCAGCCCTCCTCGCCGAAAGCCGTGAAGCGGCAATAGTAGGGCGTGCACGACAGCGCGGAGAACATGCCATGCACACCGTTCTCGAAGAGTACCTTGGCGCGCACATAGTCCTCGGTCGGCTTCTCGTAGACGAGCGTGTCCGTCTCCGCGCGCACCTCCACCGGCGTGCCGGCCATCAGGCACATCATGTCGGTCATGTGGATACCCGTGCCCGTATAGAGGCCCGCCGGCGAGAACTCCGGCGAAGGGTTCTTACGCCAATTGTCTTTCGGCAGATCCTGGAAGACGTTATGGCTGAGGTTCGCCTCCATGCTCAAAAGCCGCCCGAGCCGGCCGTCACCCACCACCTTGAACAGCGCCTCGAACGGCTCGATGTATCTGAGCTCGTGGCCGATGCCGAGCACCTTGCCGGCCGCCGCGGCGGCTTCCACCATGCGCCTGGCCCCGACCGCCGTCATCGTCAGCGGCTTTTCGCAGAACACAGCCTTCCCCGCCGCAAAGCCCCGGACGGCCTGATCTTCGTGAAACGCGTTGGGCGACGTCAGGATCACGCCTTCGATGCCGGGATCGGCCAAAGTCGCCGCATAATCCGCCTCAAGCCGACACCCGTTCTCGCGAGCGATGTCGGCGGCATCGGCGGGCGGCTTGGGATCGACGACGGCCACCAGATCGAAACGCTCCTTCGAGCGGCCGAGGCTCCTGACGATCTGCTTGCCCCACCAGCCGAGCCCGACCACCGCGACGTTCATGCGCGACATGACAATCACCTCGTTCCACTTATAGCTTCACCGGCAGCCCGCCGTTGCGCGTGGACGCCACGATCGCCTCGAAGATCGACGTGTTGTCGATCATCTGCTGCGGCGTGAACCGGTAGGTGCCGCGGCCGAGGTTGGCATCGACCCAGGCCTCCAGGTTGTCCTTGACCGAAGTGTCGGCCGTCGCCGTGAACGAGCGCGTGCTGCGCTCGCCGGGCACCGTCGACACCGTCAGGTGCATCGGCTTGTTCTTGTCGATGGCGCCTTCGGCCACCAGCTCCACCCAGCCCATGTCGCCAAAGGCCGTGAACCGCGAGTAGTAGGGCGTGCACGACAGCGCCGAGTACATCGCATGCACGCCGTTCTTGAACAGCACCTTGACGCGCACATAGTCCTCCGCCGGCGGGTCGTAGACGAGCGTATCGCTCTCCGCGCGCACCTCCGAGGGCTCGCCCGCAATGAGACAGAAGATGTCGGTCTGGTGGATGCCGGTCCCGGTGTAAAGCCCCGCCGGCGACATGCTCGGATCCGGGTTCTTGCGCCAGTTGTCCTTGGGCAGGTGGCGAAACGTATCGTGGCTGCGATTGACTTCCATGCTGAGCAGTCGCCCGATCGTGCCATCCTTGATGGTCGCGACCAGCGCCTCGATCGGCTCCAGGTATCTGAGCTCGTGGCCGATGCCGAGCACCTTGCCGGCCTTCGCCGCCGCATCGAGCATCTGGCGCGCGCCGGCACCTGTCATCGTCAGTGGCTTCTCGCAGAACACGTACTTGCCAGCGGCGAACGCGGCGAGCGTCTGCGGCAGGTGATATGCGTTGGGCGAGGCCAGGATCACGCCATCGATCGACGTGTCGGCCAGCACGGCATCGAAATCGCTTTCAACCCGGAACCCGTACTGTTTCGCACCCTCCGCGATATCGGCGGGCGGCTTGGGATCGACGACCACGCTGACATCGAGCTTGTCCGTCATCGACGCGCTCTTGACGAGCTGCTTGCCCCACCAGCCATAACCGGCGACGGCGACGTTCATTGCGGGCATGGAAATTCCTCCTGCGGGCGTCCGGCCGGCGAGCGAGGCGCAGCCTTGCCGGACCGGATTCGAAATGGCCGAACCGCGAACTGAAAGACTAGAGCCTGATCGCCGCGCCGCCTTTTGCGGCGGAGGCCACGATCGCCTCGAAGATCGCGGTGTTGTCGACGAGATGCGCGCCCGTGAAGCGGTAGCTGCTCCGCCCCTGGTTGGCATCGGCCCAGGCGACCAGGTTTGCCGTCACCGTCTCCAGCGCACCGTAGCGCCAGGTCTTCGAAGTCCGCTCGCCCGGCGCCGTCGACACGACCAGATGCGTCGGCCGGCCCCAATCGACGTTGGCCTCCGAGATGATCTCCGCCCAGCCCGTCTCGCCGTAGGCCGTGAACCGGCCGTAAAACGGCGTGCACGAGAGCGAGGAGAACATCGCGTGCACGCCCGACTTGAAAAGGATCTTGGCGCGGACGTAGTCCTCCATCGGCTTGTCGTAGACGAGCGTGTCGGTCTCAGCGCGCACTTCCACAGGCGTGCCCGCAAGCGCGCAGAACATGTCGGTCATGTGGATGCCGGTGCCCGTGTAGAGCCCTGCCGGCGACATCTTCGGATCCTTGCGCCAGTTGTCATTCGGCAAAGACTGGAACTGGTTATGGCTGACGTTGGCCTCGATCGACAACAGACGCCCGAGCTGACCGGTCTCCACCAGCTTGAACAACTCCTCGAACGGCGCCTCGTAGCGGCGCTCGTGCCCGATGCCGAGCACCTTGCCGGCTTTCTCCGCGGCCGCGACCATGAGCTTTGCGCCTGCCGCCGTCATCGTCAGCGGCTTCTCGCAGTAGACCGCCTTGCCGGCGGCCGATGCCGCGATCGTCTGCTGCTCGTGGAACGCGTTGGGCGTCGTCAGGATGACGCCATCGATATCCTTGGACGTGATGACCGCGTCGACGTCGGTGCGTATGGCGAAGTTGCCGTTCTGGCTGGCGAACGCCGCGATGTCAGCGGGCGGATTGGGATCGGTGCCGCACACGAGCTCGAACCGGTCGGATTGGGCGAGGCAGGTCGCGATCTGCTTGCCCCACCAGCCGAGGCCGGCAACGGCGACTTTCATTTTCGACATGGGCGGTTTTCTCCGGATGCTTTTTTGCGTCTCGTCGCCAAGGCGAGAGTTGGATCGGCTTATTTCTTCGACGACATGTCCTCGGTCAGCTTTACCGTCGCGATGAAATCCTCCTCCGCGTGGCCGCGGCTGATGAGCGCCGAATACTGCTGGCGCATGATGGCGGTGAGCGGCGCCGGCACGCCCGTCGACTGACAAGCCCCGAGGATCAGGTCGATATCCTTGATCATCTGCCGGCAGGTGAACGTCGGCGTGTAGTCGTTCTTTTCCAGCGGCGGCGCCTTGTACTTCATAAAGGGCGAGCCCATCACGCTCTCGCACAACACCTCCAACATGTCGTGCCGCGAGATGCCGCCCTTCTCCGCCATGACCAGCGCCTCCGCGATCATCCCCGACGTGACGGCGACGCCGAGATTGATCGCGAGCTTGCCGTACCGCGCCTGCTCGTCCGGCCCCAGCCACTTCTGCGACTTGGAGAAGGCCGCAACGATCGGCCGGATCCGCGCAAAGGCCGGCTCGGGGCCCGAGCACAGCACGGAGGCGATGCCCGCTTCGACCGATACAGGATTGCCGGAGACGGGTGCGCGCACGTAGGCGATGCCGCGCGCGTCGGCGGCCTTGGCGACCTCGGCGGAGGCTTCCGGCGAAACGGTGGACGTCTCGACCAGGATCGCGTCGGCCGGCATCGTCGCGATCACGCCGCCGGGCCCCGCCACCGCGGCGATCAACGTCTTGTCGTCGGGCAACGAGGTGCACACCACGCGCGCGCCCTTCATGGCATCGGCGACGCTGCCGGCCGTCGCAAGCCCGCCCGTCTTCGCCTCCGCGATGCGCGCGGCGCCGACATCGTAGCCGACGATGTCGAAACCCGCACCCTTGATCCTCAGCGCCATCGGCAGCCCGAGCTTGCCGATCCCCAGCCACGCGATGCGTCCCGCGTCCTGCCCGCTCATACCGTCCCCCGCTGGTAACCGATGGCTTCGAGAATGCGGTCGCCGGAGGCCTTGAGCTTGCCGCGTACCGCGCCGAGATCCTCGCGCACGAGTTTGCCGTCGCGCTTTCTCCATTGGCCGCCGATCATCACGGCGTCGACGTTGCCAAAGCTCGCCTGCATAACCACGGCGTTGACCGGCTCGTGCACCGGCCACAGGTTCATGTCGTCGGCGCGGAACATCGCCAGGTCCGCCTGCTTGCCGACACTGAGCGAGCCGATCTTGCTGTCGAGGCCGAGCATCTTCGCCGGCTCCGTCGTGATCCAGGACAAGGCCTGCCGCGTCGTGATCGTGCTGGTCGCCGGGATATTCTGCGTCCGCTCGCGCGATTCGGAATTATCAAGCGCGCGCTGCATCTGCAAAGCCACCCGCGCCGACGTCGTCATGTCGGACGAGGTCAGCGTCTCCAGGTCGTTGCCGAGCGTCGGGTTGCCGCCACACGCGAGCAGCCGCCCCGTGATCGGATGCCCATGCCCCGCGCACATCTCGCTGTCCGGCGTCACCGAAAACGACACGCCCAGGTCGACATAGCGCCTGAGCCGGTCATTGGAGAAGTCGCAACCGTGCACGATGTTGACACCCGGCCCGACGAGGCCGTCGGCTTCCAGCATGTCCCAGCCGCCCGGCGTCTTCGCCACCGGCCCCGCCTGATGCATGGACGCGATCAGGCCGAGTTCTTTGGCCATGCGGAAGTCGTGCCGCGACACCTCGATCGTCGAATAGTGCGGCCCCAGGATCGCAAGCCCCAGCGTCACCAGTTGATCGCGGCTCGCGAAGGGACCCTTCATCAGCCGCTCGACCTCATGTCTGGGATGTGGCACCTCCGAAAAGTGCGGCTGGCCGGGCTTGGGATCGGGCTTGGGCGAGCCGTGCAGGAACACCGCCCGCAGGCCACTTTGGAACAGCCCCTCCACGGCCGCGTCCGTATGCTCCGGCGTCGGGTTGTTGTGGCACCAGTCGACCAGCGTCGTCGTGCCCGCGTCTATCTGGGTCAACGCGCCCGCGAGCGTCGCGATGCCGATGTCCTCGGGCCGGAATTGCGTCGCAAGCCCACGATGCACCCACTTGAAGTACTCAAGCAGCGTCCAGTTGGCCGCGATGCCCTTCAGCGCCGCCTGCCAGGTGTGCATATGTGCGTTGATGAAGCCCGGCGTCACGATCCGGTGCGTACCGTCGATCACCTGGGCATCATCGACGGCGAGGTTGCGTCCGATGGCGGCGATCGTCTCGCCCTCGATCAGGATGTCTCCGGGCACCAGGTCGCCCAGCGCCTTTTCCATGGTGACGATCATCGCGTTGCGGATCAGCGTTCTGGCCATGTCTCGTCCTTCTGTCTCTTGTATCGGTCCACCGGCGGGGCGTTCGGATCAAACCGACTGCGGCGCCGCCCCGGCCCAGGCCCTCGCGATCAACGACCGGATCGCCGCGCGCTCGATCGCGCGCGGATTCCAGTACGGGTTCTTCACCGCAAGATCGGCCGCACGGTCGATCCCGCTCTCGGGCATGCCGAGATCCTTCAGCGCCATCGGTGCGCCCAGCGATCGCGCCAGTGCCTGAAGCCCCGACGCCGCGTCTTGCGCACCGAGCGCCCGCGCGACCCGCATCATCGCATCCGGCGCCGCCGGGGCGTTATAGGCCGTGGCGTGCGGCAGCACGATCGTGTGCGTCTCCGCGTGCGGCAGGTCGAACGTACCCCCCAGAGTGTGGCAGAGCTTGTGATGCAGCGCCATCCCGACCGCACCGAGACAGACGCCCGCCAGCCAGGCCCCGTAGAGCGCTGTGCCGCGGGCCTCCGCGTCCTCCGGTGCGCGCACGATCACCGGCAGCGCACCGGCCAGCGCCCGGATACTCTCCTCTGCCATCAGCGAGATGATCGGGTTGCGCTCCCTGGCATAAAGCGCCTCCACGGCATGCGCGATCGCATTCATCCCGCTGACGGCCGCGAGCCGTGGCGGCAGCGAAAGCGTCAGGTCGACATCATAGATCACCGTCTCCGGCAGCACCTCCGGGCTCGACAGCGTCGTCTTAACCCCGTCCTTGGTCTCCCCCAGGATCGGCGTCATCTCCGAGCCGGCATAGGTTGTCGGCACAATGATCTGCGGCATCCGCGTGCGCAGCGCGATCGCCTTGGCAAGACCCGTGGTCGAACCACCCCCGATCGCCACCACCAGATCGGCCCCCAGCCGCTCCACGACCGCCATCGCCCGCTCGGTCACAACCACCGGCGTGTGCATGGCCGCCGCCGCGAACACGCCCGCCGCACGCCCCCCGAGCCCGTCCGCGACCGCCTGCGCATCCGCCGCCTGCCGCGGCGTGACGACGATCAGCGCCTTGCGCCCGCCCAGGCGATCGATCTCGGCTCCGAGTTGCTGCAGCGTCCCGCTGCCGAAGATCACGCGCGCTGCCTGTGCGTTGTAGACAAAAGGCTCAATCATCCTGATGCTCCCTGACTGCCGCCCACTTTTCTTGCATGGCGAAGGCCTTCAGTCGCGATAAACACCTTCGCTCCTGAGGCAAGAACGCTACAGGTAGCGCCGCATCGGCGTCGAGCGACATCCCGAAATGTCCGGACGGATCAGCCTTGATCGGAAAATCTGCTCCATTTCGACGCTCTGGGCACACAACACCCCGCGCCTGTCTACTCAGACCCATGCCGACAATTAACCAGCCTTTATCCAGTCGGGCTTACTTTGCTCACGTGAGAGTGGAACGAGACGTGTGCGGCCAATGCTTCAGGGAAAACTAAAACCCAGTCGAAGCTCGTCCCTGATGAGCGAGTACGCCTCGCTGTTGGGCGACGCGGTCCTGCGCCATCGTGCCCGCACCGCCGAGCATGCCGCCCGCATCGAGGCCGAGCTTGCCGCCAAGGTGAAGTCGGAGTTCGTGGCCAACATGAGCCACGAGCTGCGCACGCCGCTCAACACCGTGATCGGATTCTCCAAGTTGCTGCTCGATCAACAGCGCCGCCAGCTCCAGCCGGCCGAGGTCGCCGAGTACGCAACATTGATCAACGACGCCGCAGCCCACCTGCTCTCCGTGATCAATGACATTCTGGACATCTCCAAGATCCAGAGCGGTCGCTACACCGTCGACAGCCGCGAGGTCCGCCTCGACGAGATCCTGGAAGCATGCTTCGAAGCCTCGCGCCACGCCGCGACCGAGACCGGCGTCAACCTGCGCCGCGGCTTCGGCAAGGACCGGCTGATCGTGCGCGGCGACGCCGGCAAGCTCAAGCAGGTGTTCAACAACCTGATCGGCAACGCCGTCAAGTTCACGGCGTCCGGCGGCAACGTCGACGTCGTCGCGGTGCGCGGCCAGGACGGCAGCGTCACCGTCGTCGTCCGCGATACCGGCGTCGGCATGACGGCGGAAGAAATCGACGTCGCCCTGACGCCGTTCGGCCAGGTCGACGGCAGCCGCACGCGCTGGCGCGAGGGCACGGGCCTCGGCCTGCCCATCGCCAAAGCGCTGGTGGAATTACATGGCGGCTCTCTCGAGATCCAGAGCCGCAAAGGCGAGGGAACGGAAATCGTCGTCGAGCTGCCTTCCCCGCACGAGGTGTCGATTGCCGAAGGGCGCGACGCCATCCTGGGACAGGGCAAATTCTGAGATGCTCCAGACACGACTAATGAAGGTCACGTCATGAAGACAGCGCACGCCGCACCAGAGCTCACGCCCGCCAGAGGCGACCAGTCGATCGGGCGCATCGTATCCGTGACCGGTTCGAAAGCCATCCTGATGCTGGACGGCATGGGCTTCGGCAAGGCCGCTGGTCAGGTCGACCGTCCCGAGATGGGCACCCTTCTCGCCATCGACACGATGAATACCGTCGTGCTGGCCATCGTATCGGGCCTCTCCGTACCGGTGCCCGCCCACAACGAGACCGAAACCGAGGTCTGGATCGCAGAGCTCGGCCTCGTCGGCGAGCTTTGGAAGCGCGACGGGCGCGCCGTCAGCTTCAATCGCGGCGTCACCATCTACCCGATGCTCGGCGACCGCGTCCGCGTCGCCAGCAAGGCCGAGCTCGAGCTCGCTTTCTGCGGCGACACGCGCAATTCCGTGCGCGTCGGCTTCATCAAGCAGGACGCCTCCATTCCCGCGATGATCCGTGTCGACGATCTGCTCGGCAAGCACTTCGCCATTCTCGGCACGACCGGCACCGGCAAGTCGTGCACGACGGCGCTGGTGCTGCGCTCGATCCTCGACAAGAACCCCGCCGCCCACATCGTTCTGCTCGACCCGCACAACGAGTACGCGACCGCCTTCGGCGACTGGGCCGAGGTCGTCTCGCCGCGCAACATGCAGCTTCCCTTCTGGCTGTTGACGTTCGAGGAGATCGTCGAGGTCCTGGTCGCCGATCACTCGCGCAAGAACGAGATCGAGATCCTCCAGGAGCTGATCCCGATCGCCAAGAGCCGCTACAGCGCCGGCCGCACCAACGACAAGCAGGCGGTCCGCCGCGGCGTACTCGATCACGGCCGCTTCACCGTCGACACGCCCGTTCCCTATCGCATCTCCGACCTCACCGCGCTGATCGACGAGCGCATGGGCAAGCTGGAGAACAAGAAGGACCTGACGCCGTACCGCAACCTGAAGCATCGCATCGATGCGATCTCGCAGGACAGCCGCTTCGGCTTCATGTTCGGCTCGCTCACCGTCTACGACGGCATGGCCCAGATCCTCGGCCGCATCTTCCGCGTGCCCGTCAACAACAAGCCGATCACCATCCTGGAGCTGACCGGCCTGCCGACCGAGATCGTCTACGTCGTCGTCTCGGTGCTGTGTCGCATGACCTTCGACTTCGCGCTGTGGTCGGAAGGCAAGGTGCCGGTGACGCTGGTGTGCGAGGAAGCCCACCGCTACGTGCCCGCCGACGCCTCGCTCGGCTTCGAGCCCTGCAAGCGCGCCATCGCCAAGATCGCCAAGGAAGGCCGCAAGTACGGCGCCTCGCTGTGCATCGTCACGCAGCGTCCCGCTGAGATCGACGCGACCATCCTGTCCCAGTGCAACACCGTCTTCGCCCTGCGCATGTCGAATGACCGCGACCAGGCGATCGTCCATTCCGCCGTGTCCGACACCGGTTCGGGCCTGCTCGAGTTCCTGCCCGCGCTCGGCCAGCGCGAGGCGATCGCATTCGGCGACGGCGTCGCGCTGCCGGTCCGTATCAAGTTCGACGAGCTGCCGGCGGACTGCCTGCCGCGGTCGTCGACGGCCCGCTTCTCGGAGCGCTGGCAGGCTTCCGTCGGTGACGAGAACCTGCTTGAAATGGTCGTCGAGAAGTGGCGCAACTCCGGCGCGGCCGGCGGCGAGACGAGCAACATGGCGATGATGGCTGACGCCCTCGGCATCCCCGATGGCCCCGATGCCGAGCCGACGATTCCCGCCCATCAGATCCCGCGCGCCCGCGATCCCTACGACGCACCGCGCAGCGCGCAGCCCGCGGCCCCGATGTCGATGGCACCCGCACCGGCACCCGCCGCCGATCCCCACCAGCAAGGCGCCTCCCGCCGCCTCGACCAGCTCCTGCGCCGCGACGGCGCAGCACCGCCCGCACCCGCCGGGCGCCCGGCGCCCGCGATGCGCCGTCCGGTTGCCGCGGCACCTCAAGTCCAGCCCGCCGCGCCGCCCGCTGCCGCACCGCCGCGGGTCGAAGCAGCCGCCGTCGGCGGTGGCGCGTTGCGCTCCCTGCGTGAACGCCTGATCAGCAGAAACTGACGCAACACTCTTTGTTGCCTTTGTTTTCAGTCATCCATCAGCGGCGGCAGGCACGCGCGCCCGACGCGTCATCCGCGCGCCAGCCGCCAAATCTCGCGCGCAGGATGCGCCGCGCAACTGTGCGGTAAACTGGCAAACTGCCTTGAGCACGTCCCAAGCCGTTGCTAAGCGTTGAGGACGGATGACGCGACTCGATCTGGCGCGGTCTGCCGACGTGGGTCGGCCAGCTAGTCGGCGCATGTCTGCCAAAGAGGCCAGGTTCCATGCCGAATGCCATTTATCCCGTCGTCCTCTCAGGCGGATCGGGCACCCGACTGTGGCCGCTGTCGCGGGCCATGTACCCCAAGCAGTTCATTCATTTCTTCAACGGCCAGAGCGCAAGCTTCCTCGCCGCGTCGCTCAAGCGCCTGAGCCCCGCGCTCGGCTTCGAGCCACCGATCGTGCTCGGCAACTCCGACCATCGCTTCCTCATCAAGGAAGAGCTCGATGCGCTCGCAATCGAGGCAAAGCGCATCGTCCTCGAGCCGGTGGCGCGCAACACCGCGGCCGCGATCGCGGTGGCCGCCATCTCCGCCGTCAATGAGAACCCCAACGCAGTCCTCGCGGTGATGCCCTCCGATCACGTCATCCGCGACGAAGCCAAGTTCGTCGAGGCGATCCGCCGCGCCGCCGTCGTCGCCGCCACCGGCAAGCTCGTCCTGTTCGGCATCAAGCCCGACTGCGCCCACACCGGCTACGGCTACATTCGCCAGGGCAGCGCGCTCGAAGGCTTTTCCGGTGCCGCATTCGGCGTCGATGCCTTCTACGAGAAGCCCGACGCCGCGACCGCCGAGCGCTATCTCGCCGACGGCCACTTCTTCTGGAACAGCGGCATCTTCGTGCTGCACGCGCGCACCTTCATCGACGAGCTCGCACGCCTCCAGCCGCAGATCCTCGAAGCCGCCACGCACCGCACTGACGCGCGCAGTCAACGATCTCGGCTTCCTGCGCCTCGATCGCGCAGCCTTCGCCCAGTCGCCCAACATCTCCGTCGACTATGCCGTCATGGAGAAGACCGCACAGGCCGCCATGCTGCCGATCGACGTCGGCTGGAACGACGTCGGCTCCTGGTCCTCGCTGTGGGAGATCGCCCCCCACGACGCGCTCGGACAATTTCGTGCACGGCGACGCGATCCTGGAGGATTCCTCCGGTCTCTACGTCCACAGCGAGAAGTCCCTCGTCGCCACCATCGGCGTCAAGGATCTCATCATCGTCGACACGCCCGACGCCCTGCTCGTCGCCGACAAGTCGCGCGCCCAGGACGTCTCCCAGGTCGTCAAGCGCCTCAAGCAGTCGAACCGCAAGGAGCAGGAACAGCACCTGCGGAACTACCGTCCGTGGGGCTATTTCGAGACGCTGTCGATCGGCGGCCGCTTCCAGGTCAAGCTGCTGCACGTCAAGCCGGGCGGCAAGCTCTCCATGCAAATGCACCATCACCGCTCCGAGCATTGGGTGGTCGTGCAGGGCACCGCCAAGGTCGTCGTCGGCGAGATCGAGAAGCTCGTGCGCGAGAACGAGAGCGTCTACATCTTCTCGACCCAGTGGCACCGCCTGGAGAACCCCGGCAAGGTGCCGCTCGAGATCATCGAGGTGCAGATCGGCTCCTACCTCGGCGAAGACGACATCATGCGCACCGACGACATCTACCACCGCGCGCCCGAGGAGACGAAGTAGGCGAGCGGCTGGACATCACTCGAACAGCCGCGCCGCCTCCGCCAGGAGCGGCAGCACCAGGTCCTTGGCCGAAAGGATGGCCGTCTCGCGCGTGGCCGGCCAGACGATGCCGAGCGCGGGATCGTCGAACGCGATACCGGCGTCGTGCTCCGGGGCATAAGCGTCCGTCACCTTGTAGATGACCTCGGTATCGGGCTTGAGCGTGCAATAGCCGTGCGCGAACCCCTTCGGCACCCAAAGCTGTCGCCAGTTGTCAGCCGACAACTCGATCGCAAGATGCCGCCCGAACGTCGGCGAGGACCGCCGCACGTCCACGACAACGTCGAGGATCGCCCCGCGCGTCACGCGCACCAGCTTGTCCTGAGCCTTGGGTGGCAGCTGGAAATGCAGCCCCCGCAGCGTGCCGATGTCCCGCGACAGTGCGTGATTGTCCTGCACGAATGTCGCCACGATGCCGGCGTCGGCAAGCGCGCGCGCATTCCACGTCTCCGAAAAGAAGCCGCGCTCATCCCGGAAAGATCTTCGGCGTCACGAGCTTCACGCCCGAAAGCGCCAGGTCCTCGACCTGCATCTCAAGCCCTCCCCTTCGTTGCGACCGGCACCCCGCACAAAAACGAACCGCGACCGGGCGCCCATTCCCTCAGTGCCGCGTGGGTGGCACCGGGTCGTCGTCGTTCTTCGGACCACCCGCCGGCTCCGGCTCGGTGCCCGTCTCACCGCCAGGCGCACTGCGCGCAGCGATGGATGACGAAGCGCCGCCGCCGACAGGCCCAGTCCCGGATACTGGCCCGGAAGCCGGCTCAGCAACCGGCAGAAGCTAGCTCAGCAGCTGGTTCAGCAGCCGGTCCCGTCGCCGCGCCGCTGCCGCCACCGTCGCCCCGCTCTCGCGCATATGCTTGCCGTAGCGCTGCACGCTCATCGGGATCAGCGCGAGATACGCGATCGTCACCGCCGTCATCGTCGCATAGGGGTAGGTGACCAGCAGCGCGAGCAGCCCGCACAGCGCAAAGAACGCCGGCAGCACCATCTCGCGGCTGATGCGTTCGCCCGCCAGCTTCCCGGAGAACGTCGGGATCGTCGACACCATCAGGAACGCGATCAGCAGCGTGTACGCCAGCACGAAATAGACCGACACGCCATCCTTGAGGCCGACCAGACCCAGCCCGTCGACATAGACCGGCAGCAGCACCGCGATCGCGCCCGCCGGCGCCGGCACCCCGGTGAAATAGTTCGACTGCCAGCGCGGCCGCTCCTCGTCGAGCATGCTGTTGAACCGCGCGAGCCTCAGCCCACACGCGATCGCAAACAGCAGCACCGCGATCCAGCCCAGCCCACGGAAATGCGGCGTGCCCCATTGCTCCCACGTGAACAACAGGATCGCCGGCGCCACGCCGAAATTGACGAAATCCGCGAGACTGTCGAGCTCCGCACCGAACCGCGAGGACGCCTTCAGCATACGCGCCACACGCCCGTCGACACCGTCGAGCGCCGCCGCGAAGATGATCGCCGCCAGCGCCAGCTCGTAGCGCCCCTCTATCGCAAGCCGGATCGCCGTCAGGCCAGCCGCCAAACCGATCAGCGTGAACAGGTTCGGCACCAGCATCCGGATCGGCACCTGCCGCTGGCGGAACAGCTTGCGCCTGACGCGCCGGCGGCGTTCCTGCTCCAGTCGCGGGATCACGGGGTCGTCCATCGTGCGACGGTCTCCACGCTAGCAATCGCCGGCTTTGAGGTCGCGCCGGTGCGACGGGTCTCGACGATCAGCTGCGCCGGGCTTCGCGCTCGCGCTCGCTCGACCTCAGATCGGCAAGCACCGTCTCGCCGCCCACGGCGCGCTGACCGACGGCGACCAGCGGCACTTTGTCCGGCGGCAGGTAGACATCGACGCGGCTGCCGAAGCGGATCAGACCGAACCGCTGCCCCACACCCACCGTGTCGCCCTCGTGCGAGAACGTCACGATCCGGCGCGCCACGAGCCCGGCGATCTGCACCACCGCAATCTCGCTGCCGTCCGGCATCTGGATCACCAGCGCCCGGCGCTCGTTCTCTTCGCTCGCCTTGTCGAGGTTGGCATTGAGGAAGGCGCCGGGAATATAAAGCGAGCGCACGATGCGGCCGGCCACCGGCGCCCGGTTGATGTGCACGTCGAACACGGACAGGAAGACGGAGACGCGCACGCGCTCGCGGTTGTCGGAAAAGCCGAGCTCCGTCGGCGGCGTCACCGTCTCGATCAGGCTGACGCGACCGTCGGCGGCCGACACCACGAGCCCCTCGCGCAGCGGCGTCACGCGATCGGGATCGCGGAAGAAATACGCCACCCACCCCGTCACCAGCGTCATCAGCCAGCCCAGCGGGGGCCACAGACAGGAAGCCGACGAGCATCAGCGCGAGGCCGATGAACACGAACTTGTGCCCGTCCGAGTGCACGGGCGCGAATTGGTCGGTGATGGTCTCGAACAGACCTTGGCGCTCGGACAACGGAGTGGCTCCTCGAGGAGGCGCGGATGCGCACAGACGACGGCTAGAACGGCAAGAACGTCCCACGGTGTTTAGCGGCTCTGGCCCCCGACGGGAAGGCCGGAAACACAACGCCGCGCGCACGCTCCCCTGGCGGGCCGTGCGCGGCCCCGACGAGGCGAGGCGTCACCCTCAATCGATCGGCACGGCGACAAACCGCATGTCGCCCTTGGCGTCCTCGATCCTGAGCAGGACCTGCTTGCGCCCCGCCTTGCGCATCTTCTCGATGCCGCGCGCCAGATCGTCCGGCGTCTTCACGGCCTCCTGGGCAGCCTCCACGATCAGGTCGCCGGCCCGAATGTTGCGCTTGGCAGCCGCGCTCTTGTCGTCCACTTCGACCACGACCACGCCCTGCGCGCGCGCGCCGAGGTTGAACTTCTTGCGCAGCTCCTCGCTCATCGGCGCGAGCTTCAGACCGAGCAGATCCGTCTGGCCGCCGACCGGTCCCGTCGCATCCCGGCGCGTTGCCGTCGCCGGTCGCCTTGTCCTTGTCCTCGTCCTCCGACAGCCGCCCGACCGTCACGTTGAGCTTCAGGCGCTGGCCCTTGCGCAGCACCTCCAGCTCCACAGCCTTTCCGATCGGGGTCTGCGCCACGAACCGCGGCAGCCCGCGCATCGTCGACACGTCCTTGCCGTTGAACTTCATGATCACGTCGCCGGCCTGCACACCGCCCTTCTGGGCCGGACTGTCCGGCGTCACCGAGGCGACCAGCGCGCCCGTGTTCTCGCGCACGCCGAGCGTCTCCGCCAGCTCCTCCGTCACCGTCTGGATCTTGACGCCCAGCCAGCCGCGCCGCGTCTCGCCGAACTCGCGCAGCTGGTCGATCACCACCGACGCCGTATCGGACGGTACGGCAAAGCCGATGCCGATCGAGCCGCCGGTCGGTGAGATGATCGCGGTATTCACGCCGATCACGTCGCCGTCCATGTTGAACAGCGGCCCGCCCGAGTTGCCCTTGTTGATCGCCGCGTCCGTCTGCAGGAAGTCGTCGTAGGGACCGGACTGGATGTCGCGCTGCTTGGCCGAGATGATGCCGACCGTGACCGAGCCGCCGAGGCCGAACGGGTTGCCGATCGCCATCACCCAGTCGCCGACCTTCATCCCTTCCGAAGAGCCGAACTTGACCTCCTTCAAGGGCGTCTTCGGCGTCACCTTGAGCAGAGCGAGATCCGTCTTGGTGTCCTTGCCGAGAACCTTGTCGACCTTCAGCTTGCTGCCGTCGTGGAAGTTGACGATGATCTCGTCCGCCCCCTCGATGACGTGATGATTGGTGACGATCAGGCCTTCTTTGCCGTTGATCACGAAGCCCGAGCCCAGCGAAGACACCTTGCGGTCGCTGTTGCCCCGGTTGCCGCCGCCGCGCCGGTTGAAGAACTCCTCGAAGAACTCCTCGAACGGCGAGCCCTTGGGAACGCGCGGCAGGGGCACGCCCTGCGGCCCCTTGACGGTCTGGCTGGTCGAGATGTTGACCACCGCGTCGATCAGCTTGTCGGCGACGCCGGAGACCGACTGGGGCCCCTTCTGCGCCTGGGCCGCAAACGGCAGCGCAATGAGCGCAGCGAGCACTAGGGCCAGACCGGCGATCGATGCGCTCAACCACCCTCGCCCGTCCTGCCGGGAACGCCGCAGCGACACCGCGCGCAACGTACCTGCCGTGGCGCGGACGCCATCATCGACCCTGCGAACACGCACACAGCCCATCACGACGTCTCCATCAACTGCGACGCCGGATGCACCCGGCCGCCAGTAGTCATCACCCGCGGACCAGCCAGATCACGACCACGCCGACTGCTACGGCGATCGCGCCGGTCAGCCGCAAGGTCTGCTGCCGCGCGCTGGCCGCCGCCGCCAGCATGGTCACCGCCGTCCCTGGCGCTAGCGCCCACACCAGCCCCTCGAACACCAGCACCAGACCGAAGCCGACCAGAAGATCGCTCATCGACGGGGCTGCTGTCCCTGTACCGGAGCCTCTCTGGCCTCCGTCGGATTTGAGAAGTACTTGAAGTACTCACGGAATTTGTCGGAGTCCGGCGAGATCACGAAACGGGTGTCACCCTGACGGAGCGCCTGCTCGTAGGACTGCATCGATCGGTAGAAGGAAAAGAACTCCGGATCCTGGCCGAACGCGTCGGCGAAGATGCGATTGCGCTCGCCGTCGCCCTCGCCGCGGATCTGCTCCGACTTCTGGTTGGCTTCGGCCGTGATCACCGTCACCCCACGGTCGGCTGTCGCCTGGATGCGATTCTTCTCCGCAGTGCCTTGCGCGCGGAACTCCTGCGCCTCGCGCTGACGCTCGGCCCGCATCCGGTCGTAGATGTTCTTGGAGTTCTGGTCCGGCAGGTCCGCGCGCTTGATGCGCACGTCGACCACTTCGAGCCCGAACTCCTTACCCTCGTCGTTCACCTGCTGGGCGATCCGCCGCATCAACTCGTCACGCTTGTCGCGCACCAGATCCTGGAACGTCGACGCACCGAGCACGCGCCTCAGCGACGACTCCACGATCGGACCAAGCCGCGAGCGCACGTTCCGCTCGTCACGCACGCGCTGATAGAACAAGAGCGCGTTGACGATCCGATAGCGCGCGAAGGCGTCCACCACCAGACGCTTCTGGTCGGAGGCCGTGATTTCCTGCGGCGCCGTGTCCAGATCGAGAATGCGCTTGTCGAAATAGTCGACCGTGTCGATGACGGGGATCTTCCAATGCAGGCCTGGATCGCGCACGAGTTGCTTGGGCTCGCCGAAACGCAGCACCAGCGCCTGCTCGTTTTGATGCACGATGAAGGCCGCACCATAGACCGCGGCCGCAGCCGCGCCGAGGAGGACCACAATTGCAGCCAGGAGCGTACGCATGATCAGTTGTTCCCCTGGTTGGTGCGGCCCGGCTGGCGGTTCGGATCGAGCGGCAGATAGGGCACGACGCCACTCCCCCGCCCGTCCGGACCGCTGCTGTCGAGAATGATCTTGTCGCTGTTGCCCAGCACACGCTCCATGGTCTCAAGGAACATACGCCGACGCGTCACATCGGGCGCCTTTTGGTATTCCTCGTAGATCTTCAAAAAGCGTGACGTCTGGCCTTTGGCTTCCGCCACCGACTGCTGCTTGTAGCCTTCCGCCGCCTGCAGAATACGATCGGCTGCACCGCGCGCTTCCGGCACCACCTTGTTGGCATAGGCCAGCCCCTCGTTCCTGAGCCGCTCCTGGTCGGCGCGCGCAGCCTGCACGTCGCGGAACGCGTCGATGACCTGCGACGGCGGATCGACCTTCTGCAACTGCACCTGATCGATCTGGATGCCCGCGTTGTAGCTGTCGAGTGTGTCCTGGATCAGCTTCTGCACATCCTGCTCGGCCTTCTGCCGCGCCTCCGTTAGCAGGGGCGCGATCTGCGCCTGGCCGACGACCTCGCGCATGGCGCTTTCCGCCACGTCCTTCACGGTCCCTTCCGGGTTCTGAATGTTGAACAGAAACTTCGCGGCGTCCCTGATGCGCCAGTAGACGACGAAATCGACGTCGACGATGTTCTCGTCGCCCGTCAACATCAAGCTCTCTTCCGGTACGTCACGCACCGGCCCGGAGAAGTTGCGCGCCGCGCCCGTCGAGCGCATGCCGATCTCGATGATGTTCTGACGCTCGACCTTGGGCAGCCGAACCTCCTCGATCGGATAGGGCAACCTGTAGTGAAGGCCAGGCGGCATCTGGCGCTCGAATTTGCCGAACCGCAGCACGACACCCAATTCGTCGGGGTTCACGCGGAAGAAGAACGCATACCACGTCATCATCGCGATGCCCGCGGCCGCGATCAGGAACATGATCCAGCCCGGCGCACCGCCGCCGTGCATCACCTGCTTGACCTTGTCCTGGCCCCTCTTGAGGATCTCTTCCAGGTCGGGCTGCTGGCCACCCCCGCCGCCGCCGCCGCCCTGACCCCAGGGCCCTTGTCCCCACGGTCCGCCGCCGCCTCCTCCGCCGCTACCACCGCCGCTCTTCCAGCCGCCGCCATTGTTCTGATTGTTCCAAGGCATCCTGTGACGTCTCTCAGGCTCGGGTGGAAAGGGCTTCGACGCCCGGCCAAGCGGCGGACGCGTCTTATGTGGACCTCGGTAAGACCGGCGCTCGAAGCTGATGCCGGGATCCCCGCCGCTTATACGGGAGCGATAGGGGACGCGCAAACCTCGTCCAGTAAATTGGCAGGCTGAAGCCCTGCGTCAAGTCACGGGCTTCAGGTTGCAGCGCGCATCGGAGGGCCGCTGACGGTCACGACCCGGGTCATACGCGCCCGCCCGCACCCGCCTCGGACCCGCCGAGGCCTGTATCCCTGCCTCGGCCTGCCCCAGCGCCGGCCGCCGCTTCGCCCAGGCCCGGCAGGCCTCCCGCCGCTCAGTTGGGCTGCGCCACCACACCCTCCTGCAGCGCCAGGACCTGCCCCGCCAGATAGAGCGAGCCGCAGATCAGCACCCGCTTGGGCCCGGGCGCCGTCTGCTCCAGACGCTCCAGCGCAGCGGTGACGCCCGCCGCCGCCTCCGCATCGAAACCGAGCCCCAGCGCGATGCCTGCCAGCGTTTCCGGCGCGTGTGGAGCCTCGTGAGCCGCTGCGATCGGCACCGTGACGACGCTTTTCACGAGCCCCAGGAAGGGCTGTAGGAAAGCGGCCGCATCCTTCTGGCCCATCATGCCCACCACCAGGTGCAGCGCACGCGGCGCCCGTTCCTCCAAGTCCGCCAGCGTCTGTGCCAGCATCGCCCCCGCCGCCGGGTTGTGGCCGCCGTCGAGCCACAGCTCCGAGCCCGCAGACAGCCGGTCCGCCAAGGGTCCCTGCGCCAGCCGCTGCATCCGGGCCGGCCACACTGCCTCGACCAGCCCCCGCTCGATCGCCCTCTCGTCGAGCCCGAGCCGCGTCAACGCCAGCGCCGCAGCCACCGCCGTGCCCGCGTTGACGATCTGGTGTCGTCCGATCAGCGCCGGCCGCGGCAGGTCGAGCAACCGGTTCGCAAGCTGGACGACGAGCCGCCCGCCTTGATCGTAGGCGTCGAAATCCTCGCCCCACACCGTCAACGGCGACCCGACCCGCGCCGCCTCCGCGCGGATCGCCTCCAGCGCCTCGTCGGGCTGCTGCGAGACGATGGCACCCACCCCGCGCTTGAGGATGCCGGCTTTTTCTCGTGCGATCAGATCGAGCGTCGCCCCGAGCTTGTCGGCATGATCGATCGACACGGGCGTGATGACGCTGAGCGCCGGCCGCTCGATCACGTTCGTCGCATCGAGCCGCCCGCCGAGCCCCACCTCCAGGATCACCGCGTCGGCCGGCGTTTCGGCAAAGGCCAGCAATGCGGCTGCCGTCGTGATCTCGAATTGCGTGATGTCGTCGCCGTCGTTCACCGAGCGCACGCGCAACAAGACGTCGACCAGCTGATCCTCCGCGATCGGTCGCGCGCAGCCTGTCTCGCCCGCAATCAGCGATGCGCTCATGAAAGCGCACCAGATGCGGCGAGGTGTAGACGTGAACGCGCCGGCCCGCCGCTTCCAGCATCGCCTTCAGAAAGGCGCACACCGAGCCCTTGCCGTTGGTGCCGGCGACATGGATCACCGGCGGCAGTCGGCGCTCGGGATGCCCGAGCTTGCCGAGCAGCCGCTCCACGCGCCCGAGCGACAGGTCGATCAGCTTGGGATGCAGCGTCTTCAGCTCGGCGAGCAGGCGGTCGCTATCCGTCATCGTTGAGGTCTCGCAAAGCTTGAAGGCCCGCCGGCCGGCGGGCACGGACCGGCCGGCGACGGAGCGCCGCCAGCACGGTGGTTCATGTCCGGGAGGGATCCTTCGGCAGGCTCGCCTTGTCCTTGCCCGCGTCCTCGCCGCGCCGTCCCTTCGGCCGCGGTTCGAGCTTCGAGGTATCGAAGCGCTCGTCGTCGTCGACGGGCTCGGCCTCGACCACGTCCTTGCCGCCAGTCCTGACATCCGTCTTGCCCGCCTTCGGCAGCATCCGCTCCGCGCTCGACGTGCCGTTGACATGGGCCTTGGCCACCGGCGCCGCAGGCTCGCCGCTGGTGGCGCCGGCAGGTTCGCCCGCGGGCTTGCGCCCGGCGACGGCGCGTTCTTCTGTCTCCGCGTGGCGCGCCCCCGACATCAGCATGCCCACCACCGATGCCAGCGTCTCGCGCATCTTGTGGCGATGCACGACCATGTCGATCATGCCGTGCGCGAGAAGATATTCCGCGCGCTGGAAGCCTTCGGGCAACTGCTCGCGGATCGTCTGCTGGATGACGCGCGGCCCGGCAAAACAGATCAGCGCGCCCGGCTCGGCGATGTGGACGTCGCCCAGCATCGCATAGGACGCCGTGACGCCGCCCGTCGTCGGATCGGTCAGCACGACGATATAGGGCAGCCGCGCCTCGCGCAGCCGCTGCACGGCGATCGTCGTGCGCGGCATCTGCATCAGCGACAGGATGCCTTCCTGCATCCGCGCGCCGCCCGAGGCCGCAAACAGGATGAACGGCGTCGCCGATCTCGACGGCGCGCAGCATGCCGGTGATGACGGCCTCGCCCGCCGCCATGCCGAGCGACCCGCCCATGAAGCGGAAGTCCTGCGCCGCCGCCACGATCAGTGCGGCCGTCGAGCCGCCCTTCGCCGATCAGCACGGCGTCGTCGAGCTCGGTATCCGCCTTGGCGTCCTTCAGCCGGTCGATGTAGCGCCGGCCGTCGCGGAACTTCAGCGGGTCGATGGCGACGTCGGGCACCTGCGACCTTGGTGAAGGCGCCCTCGTCGAACAGGTGCTTCAAGCCGCTGCATCGGCCGCCATGCGCATGTGATAGCCGGAGCCGGGCACGACGAACTGGTTGGCCTCCAGGTCCTTGTAGAAGACCATCTGGCCCGTCTCCGGGCACTTGACCCAGAGGTTGTCCGGCACCTCGCGCTTCGTCGTCAGGAAGCTCCTGATCTTGGGCCTGACGACGTTGTTGATCCAGTTCACGCTCGTCGGGCTCCTCGACACGTCACATCCGGCGGCCTGAGGCGTTCCACTTCCGCTCGATCGTCCCGACCCGTTCCCGGCACGCACCGGTCAGGCCGTCTTCTTCAGCACCGACGCACAGCCGCCGCCAGGCTCGCTCACCAGATCGAGCACCGCCGGCACTGTCGCCGGTCGCCCGGCCTTTCGCGTCGAGGCTCGCGCCATGCGCCGACACCAGCGCCGAGCCGACGACCACGCCGTCCGCCCCGCGCGCGATGGCGCGCAGCCTGCTCGGGCGATTTTACGCCGAATCCGACCGCCACGGGCAAGCGTTGTCGATGCCTTGATCCGTTTGACCTGGGCATGGACCGCGCCCGACGTCGGGCGCCGCCGTGCCGGTGATCCCGGTGATCGAGACATAATAGACGAAGCCCGAGGTGTTCGCGAGCACGCGCCGGCAGACGCCGAGCGTCGGTGGTCGGGCGTGGCCAGGCGGATGAAGTTCAATCCCGCCGCCTGGGCCGGCAGGCACAGCTCGTCGTCGGCCTCGGGCGGCACGTCGACCACGATCAGCCCGTCGACGCCGGCCGCCTTGGCGTCGTCGACGAACCGGTCCACGCGGGTAGACGTAGATCGGGTTGTAATAGCCCATCAGCACAACCGGCGTCTCGTCGTCGGTCTTGCGCGGAAGCTCGCGCACCATGTCGAGCGTCTTCTTCATGGTCTGGCCGGCCTTCAGCGCGCGGATCGAGGCCGCCTGGATCGCGGGGCCGTCGGCCATCGGATCGGAAAACGGCATGCCCAGCTCGATCATGTCGGCGCCGGCCGCCGGCAGGCCGAGCAGGATCTTGCGCGAGGCCTCGCAGGTCCGGATCGCCCGCCGTCAGGAACGTGACGAGCCCCGCCCGGCCCTCGGCGGCGAGCTTGGCGAAGCGGCGATCGATGCGGGTTTGAGCGGGCATGGACGACCTTGTCGGCGGCGCGTTGACGAACGGCGCCTGTCATGCGCGCTCGCAGCCGCGGGATCAAGGGGGAATGGGCGCGGGCGGCCGAGCACGCCCGGTCGGCGCTTGCTCGTTTCGTGCAGCTTGGGACGCCCACGCCGCATCCGCGATCCTTTCCTTGGCGCTTCGGATGCCCACCTTGCATCCGCGATCCTTTCCTTGGCGCTTCGGATGCCCACCTTGCATCCGCGCCCTGTGTCTTGAAGCGCCTGGCGACACTGCGGGGCCAGCCCCGCGCCCCGCTGGCGGGGCACCCGCCAGACCACCCGCTCTTTTCGACTGGTGCGGACTGTGAGGGTGAGATTCACAACGTTCACTCCGCAGGCACAGCACCGCGCTTCCGGCCGGCTCCCCGCAGGCAAGCAAATTTTGCGGACTTGATCAAGTTGCGGCGTGCTATTCACCGACCAAAATAAAGGATGTGGCGGGACGTTCTGGCATAGGATTAATTCAATACCAGTCGACAGCCAGAAACGGGCATCTTTGGCGACTATAAGAACGCTGTGGATTCCTCACCATTGGAGGTCTGCTTCTTAACGAAAAACCGATCCACCGCCCCTTGCTTTCACCCTACCCCCCTCAACCGCCCCACCAGCGCCTCCAAAAACCCCTGCAGGTCCTCGGTCATGTGGTGGACGTGCTCGGGCGGATCGGTCCATTTGTTCACCTGCAATTGGATCGGGTGGTCGATGTAGCTCGAGTGCACGAGGCACGTCGTCATGCCGAGCGCGTGCGGGGCTTCCAGGTTGTGCGGCATGTCCTCGAACATCGCCGACACCAGCGGATCGACACCGTGCGCCTTGAGCATCGCATCGTAGGCCGAGCGCTCGGGCTTGGGCGTGTAGGCCGAGCTTTCGATATCGCAGATGTCCTCGATGAGGTGCAGCACGCCGAGCTTCTCTGCGACGCGCTCGGCGTGGCCGCGCGAGCCGTTCGTGTAGATCAGTTTGCGGCCGGGCAGCGCGTCAATGGCGGCGGCAAGCTCGGGATGCTCTTTCACCGGCGCGAGGTCGATGTCGTGCACGTAGTCGAGGAACGGCTTGGGATCGATCTTGTGTACGATCATCAGGCCGTTCAGCGTGGTGCCGAACTGGCGGTAATAGGTCTTCTGCAGGTGGCGGGCCTGCGCGAACGGGACGCCCAGCAGGCGCGCGACGAACTCGCCCATCTTCTGATCGATCTGGGCGAACAGGTTGCAGTCGGCGGGATAGAGCGTGTTGTCGAGATCGAAGATCCACACGCCCGTCCGCTCGAAGCCACGGGCGGCGCGCGCCGTCTCGCCCGCCCCTTGCGGTGCGGGGACGGGGCTGGGGGGATCGGCAGGCTTCTCCGCCGTCATCGACCGGACCTCGCGCTGACGTTGCTCATGCCCGAGGCTCATCACGCGTCGCCGGTCACGTCAAGGCATGGGCGGCGGATAGCGCTTGCGCGCGTCGCACCAGCGTTGCATCCTATCGACAGATGCATCCGGGCTCACGACAGCCGCCCGGTCAGCCGCCCGCTTCGTTGCATGTCGGCCAAGGTTGTCTCAACTCCACCAGGAGTTGAGGCATGTCTTGCGGCAGCCCCGGATGCGCTACATCCATCCCTCTCATCACGTCTCGAGCCGCGCGACAGCCTGCGCGCCCGTTCTGGCACAGCGCCGGCGCGGTGCTCTCGATGGTGAGAACCGCGCACGAGCGCCAGCGTCAGCGCCGGGCCCTGCGCCAGCTCGATGACCGCCTCCTCGACGACATCGGGATCACACGCGAGGCGGCCGAACGGGAAGCCGCCAAGCCCTTTTGGCAGGCGTAGGGGCAAAGCGATCGTTCACCCCTACGACGCAGGCGCCCACGCAGGCGCCATGCGACTTACACGGCAAACCGCAGGATCGCGGCCAGCGGCCCCTTGTCGGGCAGGTCCGCCTTGCGCACGCCCAGCACCTGCGCGCCCGACGCCATCGCGCGGCCCGCGATCTCGTCCACCACGTCGTAGGTCTTCGCGCTGGCGCCCTTGGCCAGCGTCACCGCCCCGCTCGCCTCGTCCACGAGCCCGGGCATGTCGGCGTCGATGTCGACCAGCAGCGTCTCGATCGCCCCCATGGTCGCCGCCCGCGCCGCCGTGTTCAGCTCCGAGGTCGCCCGCGAGCCCGCCGCACTCTTGGCGAACTGACCCTTGAGATCGGCCACGACGCCGGCGTTGGCCCGGTCGAGGATGCCGCGAGCCGCCTCGGCCAGCTCCGCATCGCTCGTACGATCGCTCGCCGTGCCGATGTGGTCCGACACGAGCCCCGGATAGCTGCTCACCGACCTGTAGATCGACGCGAGGCGATCGCTCGCCGCCAGGATCAGCGGCGTGTCGCGTCCCGAAAGCGTCGGCCTCAGCGCTGCGTCGATCTTGCGCGCGTATTGCCTGAGCAGCACGTTCTGGCCTTCCGATCCATGGATGCGCCCGCGCGCGCCCCGGTCGTTCAGCGTCGACTTGCCCACCGCGCTCGCCGCGTCCTTGGGCAGGCCCGGCACCTTCACCGGCTCCGGCGCCACGTCGGGATGCACCTCGATCAGCCGCACCGCGTTTTCCGACACCGCGAGCACGAATGCCGTATTGGCGAACGTGATCGCGCGTAAGAGCGGCGTCAGATGGAAGCGATCGGACACCTGGACCGTCGGCTGCAACCGGTTGGCGAGCCGAAAGGTCTTGAGGCCGTCGGGCGTGACGAGCAGCGCCAGGCTGTTGGCTTGCAGCCGCCAGAATTCGTCGTCCTCGGCCAGGTCGTCGATGTGCTCCGAGATCAAGGCGAGCCGGCGCTTGTCGAAGCCCGCCGCATCGAGCTGCTCGCGCGCCTCCTTGAAAAGATTGGACATTTCGGTCCGACTGACGTCGACGTGCTGGGTCAGCGGCGTCGTCGGCAGGTAGATCGACACGCAGGCGTCCGCGCGCTCGTGATGCAGTGCCAGGAACTCCGGCCGTGTCGGAAGGTCGACGTAGAGCATGAGCGGTATCCTTTGCTGATCTTGACGAATTCGGACCGGACTGGCCGACATTCGGAAGTCTGAATCAATTCCGCACCCTCGTCTTTGACGTAGGCAATGGCGGAACCGATTTGCAGGGGGCAGGGGTTGATCGTACGCGGCTGCTACGTCGCAACCCTCCAGCTCCATCCACGACCCAGCGACAGCATAAGCCGGCGCGGCTTGCTCCCTGCCAGCTGCGAGGGCATACAAGTCCCTAGACTTACGGGGAAATTGTGGGGGAGTGCGTCGTGTTTCGCTACCTGCTGGGCTTTCGAGTCAATGTCACCATCGCCTTTCTGGGCGCGTTCGCCGTCATGGCGCTCATCAAGCTCTCCGCCTACCTGCCCGGAAAATACTACTTCAACTTCTCCAAGCTCTTCGCCGGCGCGTCCGAGCCCTTCATCGTCGATCCCCCCAGCGTGACCGCGGCCAAGCTGTGCGCCCTGATGAGCCAGCACAACCTCTCCTCCGGCGACATCGGGCGTCATGTCGATTGCCAGGCATCGGCCCAGCAAGCCGGCGCGCAAGCTCTCTACGGCGCCGCCGTGTTCGACAAGGACCAGATCGACCGCATCTACACGACCGCGCTCACCAACGATCCCGCGCTGCGCGCGGCGCTGACCCGCGTCGCCCCCATACTGCGCCCCCCGCCCATGTCCGAAGCCGACCTCGGCGAGATCCTGTCCACGTCGGGATCGGTCAGCGAGGCCTATCGCGCCATCTGGCAGAAGTACGAGCCGTCGTTCTCATCGCAATTCGATACGGCCGTGAAGCCCATGGTCGCGCAGGCCTTCGCCGGCATCCGCGCCCGCGACACCGGCGGCCCCACGATCGTCGACGTCGACAGCGGCCCGAAACTGAAGGGACTTCAATCCGCCGAGATCAGCGCCATCCGGCAAGCCCACGCCGCCTTCGTCACGGCGCTGGCCAATGAGAACCTCGCCACCTCGGCCAGGCCACTCACAAAATCCTCCGTCGATACGATCATAGAGTCGGCCTACGGCGCCGAGAGCATCCCCAACGGCGTGACGGGCTATTACGCGACCGCCGTAAAGGACCGGGCCCGGGACATCCTGCGCACCAAGTTCGCCGAAGCAGGCGTTCCGCCGGTCGACCAGGACACGGCCAAGCGCATCATTTTCGCCGAACTGGTCAGGGATGGCCTTCCGAACTACATCGTCGCCACGCTCGTGCGTCTGGCCCCCGTACTACTGGTCGGCCTCCTCCTCGGGTTCTTCTTCGGCCGCGGCGAGCTCTTCTCCGTGTCGTTCGCCGGCGCATTAACGGCCTTCCTGCTCACATGGCCGATCATGCTGATGTGGGACCGCGTGGTGCAGAGCACGTGGCACGACAAGAAGCTCATCTTTCTGGCGTTCTACGCGGTCTACATCATCTCTTTCTTCCTCACCGCGCGCATCGGAGCGCTGATCGGTGTGCGCATGCGCGAAGGTGCGCCCGAGCGGCTGACCAACGTCATCGACCGCGAAACCGGCGCCTTGGCGCTCAAGGGTGCATCGTGGAGCGAGCTTGCGGCCAACATCGTCATGGGTCTCCTCGCCAACGGCGTCGTCGCAGCCTGGAACGTAATCATTCCGCTGAATGCCAGTTGACCGGCCACGCCTGCGTCGCCGCGGCCCCGCGCAGGCCAGCGTCGCGCGGGCCAGTGTGAAGCGGATCGGGGGCGCGCCGATCTGTGTCGCACTGGCCCTGCTGGCGCTCGGCGCCTTCGCCGTCGTCCTCGCCATCGACGAATATCGCCGCCAGAGCGTGTTTCAGCTGGTAGCGACCGACCTGGACGCGGCCGCGCGCCGGATCGTCGCCACCCAAAACGCCGAACCGCTGTGCACGACGCAGTCCGGCGCCCCACACGACCTCGACACGCTGATGGCCGCGCTGGCCGCGGTCGAGACCATCGCCACCGGCACGATCGAGCGCCACGTAGAAGGTACGCTCGTCGCAGCCGCGCGCCTCTTCCGCGCGCCCGCACCCGATATCTCCATCGGCCCCGCCCAGATCCGCGTCTCAACGGCGCTCGCCGCGGCGAGCTGGGCCCGCGCCAACGGCTGCGCGCGAACGCCCGCGACGAAGCCCGATGCCGAGCCCAAGGCTGTCGCCCGCGACCTTCTCACGCGCACCGGCGCTCACGATTGGGGTGTGCTGATCCTGTTGCAGCACGCCGCAGAGTTCGGCGACGTCGACCGCACCGCTCGATCGCGCCGGGATCATGCGTCTGGCGGCTGGGTTCAACGGCCAGACGACGACGCCGGATACGCAAGCGGCGATCGCCCACACGCTCTACCGCGAGCTGGTCTATCGCACGTATCTGGAGCTCAAGTTCCAGCGCAACGACAGCGCCCGGCCCTGCCGGCGGCCAAACGACGGCTCGCCATCGATCTGCCGGCCGCTGGCGCTGCAAGACTGACCGCGCCCCTACCCCCGCCCGTTCGTCGCCTGGCCGACGAGGGTGCCGACACCGTGCTCGGTGAAAAGCTCCAAAAGCACGCAATGCGGCACGCGCCCGTCGATAATGACGACGGCTTCGACGCCGGCCTCCACGACCTCGATGCAGCCCTCGACTTTCGGGATCATGCCGCCGGTGATGGTGCCGTTGCGAATGAGCTTCCTCGCCTCCTCGATCGTGAGGCGCGGCATGAGTTGCTTGTCCTTGTCGAGCACGCCCGCGACGTCGGTCAGCAGCAACAGCCGCTTCGCCTTCATTTTCGCGGCCAGCGCACTGGCGAACGTGTCGGCGTTGATGTTCAGCGTCTGACCGTCGCGCGACAGCCCGATTGGCGCGATCACCGGGATCAGGTCCGATTTGGAGATTACCTCCACGATATGCGGGTTCACCTCCTCGGGATCGCCGACGTAGCCGATGTCCACGGCCTTCATCAGGTTCGATTCCGGATCGGGAAGCTCCGTGATCTTCTTGGCGATCATCAGGTTGGCATCCTTGCCGCAGATGCCGACGGCCTTGCCGCCCTGACGATTGATCGCGGAGACGATCTCCTTGTTGATGGCGCCGGCGAGCACCATCTCGACGACCTCCACGGTCGGCTTGTCGGTGACGCGCAGGCCCTGCACGAAGTCCGACGTGATCTCGAGCTTTTTCAGCATGGCCGCGATCTGCGGCCCGCCGCCGTGCACAACGATCGGATTGATGCCGGACAGCTTCAGATAGACGATGTCCTTGGCGAAGGCGTCGGCCAGCGCCTCGTCGCCCATCGCATGGCCGCCGAATTTGATGACCACGGTTTTCTCGTCGTAGTCGATCAGATGCGGCAAGGCTTCCGCAAGGATGCGCGCCTTGACGTGCGCGGAGGTCTGGCCGGACTGCGCGGCCTCTGACGGACCGGCGGACGCTGCCAGCGACTCCGATTGCGTCTTCGATTGGGACGATGTCTGTGACGGCTTGGCCATCGCGTGTCGGACCTCTTCTGGCGCTGGCGATCTTGGACGTTGGACCTGACGTTCGGCCGGCAACCCCACACCGGCTCGCACGGACGCACCGGCATCCACGGCCCGCAGGCCGCTCCCGGTCGCCCCTGGTGCGCGCGGTGGCAGTTATACCGACAGGCCCGCCCACCTCAACGGAATTCCCTCACAATCCTATGCCACAAGGCAGCGGCACATGCGCAAGGGCCGCTCCCGCTGCGCACCTGCCACCGGTCGAGCAAATCAGGTAAGGTCGCGGTCGGGCACGAAAGATTCGATCCACCGGGACGGCGCGCCATGGCGGCCCCGGCGGTCGTCCGTTGTCGTGGCAGAATTCTGGCAGCGGGCGCGAGGAGGGGTGATGGCGCAGTCGATCGTCGAAGAACTGGCACGCATCCCGATGTCGCCCGACCTCGCCGCCACTCTGGCGCGCGCGGCCGACTATGCGCAGGCCCAGTCTCACGGCGAAGTCTCCCTGGAGCATCTGCTGCTGTCCCTGGCCGAGGACCCCGACGCCCGCATGGTCCTCAACGCCTCCGGCATCGACATGGCGAGGCTCGCCAGCGATCTGACCGGGCATCTGTCGCGCACCCAGACGGCGGCGTCCGCCGGCACCGCCACCGTCGGCATCGCCGCCGACCTGCGCCGCGTGCTGGAAGCCGCCGCCGCCGCCGCCCAGCGCGGACGTCGCCAGATCAACGGCGCCATCGTGCTGGCCGCCATCGTCGGCGACGCCAAGAGCGCCGCCGCCCAGATCCTGCGCGACCAGGGACTGACCTTCGACGAGGCGATCAAGGCGCTGCAGAAGGCCACCCAGGCGCAGCAGAAGCGACAGGCCGAGGCGCAAGACCGGCACAACGGCGCACCAGCGCCCCAAGACCGTCAGCCGGCCCAGGCGCCACCCCAGGGCGAGCGCGGCCCGCCGCCCAACACACCGCCGGGCGCCCTGCCGAACCACCAGTCGCAACCCCAATCACAGCCCCAGCCGCACCCCCAGAGCCCCCCGCCGGGCCAGGGGCACGGCCCCTCGCCAGCCCAGCGCCCCCTGCCGCAGCGCCCCCCGAACGCGCCCGCCGGCCCCCCGGACTCGACCGCCGGTGGACCTGCACCGCAGGCGCGGACGCCCGCCCCCAGCCCACAGGCGCCGCCCGCGGCGCCGGCGCCCCCTGCCGCCCAGACCCCGTCTGCGACCGCGCCACCTTCGACGACGCCGAACCGTCAAACGATACAGGCGCCACCGCAGCCGTCGTCCCAGCCATCGTCCCAGTCACGGCCCCAGCCGCCATCCCAGCCGCCCGGCCAACGCCCGGCCAACGCACAACCACGGCCGGCGCCACCCGCGCCACCCGCGCCCGCTCCTATAACGGCCCCCGCCGTCACCACCGCGCATCTGCCGGCCGGTCTCGAGCGCGCGCCGGCACCCCAATCACAGCCGCCGCCAGCGCCAACGGGCGCGGCCGCGGCTCCCGATCCCGTGACCGCCCCGGCGACCGAGCCCCAGCGACCACCAGCGATGCCGAACGCGGCACAACAGGCGCCATCTCCAACGCGCGTTGCCGAGCCCGCCTTGGCCGAGGCGCAGGACGCCGCCCCGCCGCCACCGCAGCCTGAACCGCACGCAGCCGAGACCGCGCCGTCGAGCATCCGTCGGCCGTCGACGCTGGATCCGTTCGCGCCGCCCCCGATCCCGCGCGCGCCCGCGCCCTGGCCGGAGCCTCACGAGCCCGCACGCCGCCAGCTGCCCGAACCACGCGAGCGCCGCCACGAGCACGGCTCGCAGCATCCCCATCCCTCGTTGGGCCACGATGGTCCAGCCGACGCCCCGCCATATGCCCCGGCGCCTTACGCCCCGGCGCCTGGCCAACCCCAAGCCCATCCCAAATACGATACCGAGGCCCACCCCCAAGCCCAGGCCCCAGCCCGATCCCAAGCCCGATCCCAAGCCCCCGCGCGTTCGCAACCGCCGCCGGCGTGGCCGCCACCCGCACCCCCATCCGGGATGGGCGCGAGGCCTCAATCGCCCGAGCCGCAGCCGTCGTACCGTCATCCCGCCGACCTCGGCGTCAACACCTTGCCACCGGCCCGCATCCCGTCCGCGCCCCCGCCGGCACCGTCGCAACCCGCGCCGCCCCAATCCGCGCCTCAGCCCGCGCCCCAGCCCGGGCGCCGACGCCGCGCCGAGGGCCGCACCACCGGCCAGCTGGTCGAAAACATCCCGCGCACGATGCGCGTGGCGATCCCCGTCGTCGTCGAGGTGCGTCTCGCCAAGGGCCAGCCCGAAGCACTCGCGCGCGGCCTGCAGGGCGCAGCACCCGCCCACCTTCACGACATCGTCGTCACTCGCGCCATGTCCGTGCGCCTGCGCGCGCCCGACGGCGGCTTCCTGATCGACACGGCCTCGCCCGAGACGCAATGGGTCGACGGGCCGGACATGCCCGACAGCGACGTGTTCGCGAGCTGGCGCTGGACCATCGTACCGCAACGCCGCGGCCGACAGCGCCTGCAGCTCGTCGTCTCCGCACGCACCGTCGGCCCCGATGGCCTGACCGCCGACAGCGCGCTGCCCGAACAGGTCATCGAGGTCGCCGTGCGCACCAATTATGCGCGCACGTTGCTAAAGGTCTCAGGCTGGGCGGCGGCTGCCGCCGTTGGCGCCGTCATCCAGGCAGCGCTGACACCGGGGACGGAAAGCGTGCTCGCCTTCTGGCAACGGCTGTTGTCGGGCGGGTGACACGCGCGCCCCGCTCGTTGCGGTTGTGACACGCATGCCGGCAATCTGACCGCCGGGCGCGCGCCTCGGCCTAAGCCGTCAGCTCCTGGACGACCCGCGCCAGCAATCCGCGCAGCTCATCGATGCCGATCCGCTTCTCCGACGACGTCGCGATCACGATCGGGAACGCGGCGGGATGCTTGACCACCGCGGCCTCCACGGCCGCGACCGCCTTGGCGCGCGCGGGCACGGTGAGCTTGTCGATCTTGGTCAGCACGACGAGGAACGTGACACCGGATTCGTTCATCAGCTGCATCAGCTCGTCGTCGACCGGCTTCAGCCCATGGCGCGCATCGACCAGCAGGACGACACGCGCGAGGTTGGGACGCCCGCGCAGGTAGTCGCGCACCAGCTTCGTCCACTGCTCGACCGTCGACTTCGGCGCCTTGGCGAAGCCGTAGCCCGGCATGTCGACGAGGTAGAACTGACGCCGCGGCTCGATGAAGAAATTGAGCTCCTGCGTGCGGCCCGGCGTGTTGGATGTACGCGCCAGGCCCGTCTGTCGCACGAGCGTGTTGATGAGGCTCGACTTGCCGACGTTGGAGCGCCCCGCGAACGCGATCTCGGGCCGATCGGCGGCGGGCAGGAATTCCAGCGCCGGCACGCTTTTGACGAAGGTCCATTCGCGCTCGAACAGCAGCGCGCCCGCCGCGATGGCGTCGGCATCCAGGTCGAGCTGCTCGGCCAGATCGGTGACGGCGGCGGGCCTGCGGCGGGAGCCGGCATCGGTGCTCATGTCTGCTCCTTTGCCGACCACGCCGGACGCCACGCTTGCCGCACTGGCGTACTTGCTAGGTCTTCTTTGCACCGCCGAACAATCGCCCGATTGGACGGAAGGCCGCGCGCACGTTGTCCATCAGAGGGATCTCGGTGCCCTGCTTCTTCATGATGTAGGACTGCTGGATCAGCGACAGAACGTTGTTCCAGGCCCAGTAGATGACGAGGCCGGAGGCGAACGCCGCCAAGCATGAACGTGAAGATCACCGGCATCCAGTTGAAGATCATCTGCTGCGTGGGATCGGGCTGCTTGGGATTGAGCTGCATCTGCAGCCACATCGTCACGCCCATGAAGCAGCGGCCAGGCGCCGATGTGCAGGAATGTCCGGCGAGGTGAAGGGGAGCAGACCGAACAGGTTGACGAACGATGTCGGATCGGGCGCGGAGAGATCCTTGATCCAGCCAATGAACGGCGCATGGCGCATGTCGATCGAGATGAACAGCACCTTGTAGAGCGCGAAGAACACCGGAATCTGCAGAAGGATCGGCAGGCAGCCCGCCAGCGGATTGATCTTCTCCTTCTGGTAGAGGCCCATCAGCTCCTGCTGCTGACGCGCCTTGTCGTCCTTGAAGCGCTCGCGCAGCTGCTCCATCTGCGGCTGGAGCTTCTTCATCTTCGCCATCGACTCGTAGGCCTTGTTGGCCAGCGGGAAGAACGCGATCTTGACCAGCAGAGTGACGGCGAGAATGGCGAAGCCGAAGTTACCCAGGAATTTGTAGAGCCAGTTGATCAGGTGATACATCGGCTTGGTGATGAAATAGAACCAGCCCCAGTCGATCATCAGATCGAACTGCTTGATGTTGAGCGAGTCCTGGTAGCTCTCGACCAGGTTCGGCTGCTTGGCGCCGGCATAAAGGTGGGTCTCGATGTTGGCCGTGCCGCTCGGCGCGGCTTTCACCGGCGGCAACGCATAGTCGACGTAGAACAGCGCCTCGCGCCCGCCCTCCGGATTGCGGCCGTTGAACGATCCCGTGAACGGCGTCGACTGCGGCGGCACCAGCGACGCCGCCCAGTACTTGTCGGTGATGCCGACCCAGCCGCCGGTCTGGTTGGCGAACGACTGCGTCAGGTTCTCTTTCTGCGCGTTGGCGTAGGTGTACTCCTTGAGCCCCTCCCCGCCGACGACGCCGATCAGGCCCTCGTGCTGGATGTAGAAGCCTTCGATCTTGGGCACGCCGAAACGATAGATGCGCGCATAGGGCGCCAGCGACGCCTCCGCGCCGGTCTTGTTCTCGAACCGGTCGGTGACCGTGAACAGGTAGTTCTCGTCGACCGCGAACGTGCGCTTGAAGACGAGGCCTTGCCCGTTGTCCCAGGCGAGCGTTAGTGGCGCGCCCGGCTTGAGCGCAGCCCCGCTCTCGGCCATCCACTCGGTGTTGCTGTCAGGCAGGCGATGCTGCCCGCCGGGAACGTTCAGCCAGCCGTGCTCGGCGAAGTAGGCGTTGGGCGCGCCCAGCGGCGAGAACATAGCGACGCGCGGGCTCTTGGGATCGACCGTCTCGTGATGCTTGACCAGCGTCAGGTCGTCGATGTCGCCCGCCCTTGAGCGAGACCGAGCCGATTAGCGAGGGCGTTTCCACCGGCACGCGCGTGCTCTGCTTCAGGGCATCCGCGCGAGTGAGACGGCCGCCCTGCAACACACCCGGCTGGCCGGCCGGCTGGGCGCCCGGTGCTGCACCCGATTGCGTACCCGGCACCGCCGGCGGGGAAACGCCCGTGCCCTGAGTGCCCGGCGCACCCGGCACCTGCTGCGAGATCGTCTGCTCCTGCTTGGCCTTCAGCCGCGCCTGCTCTTCCTTGAGCTTCGGCCCCGCATAGAAGAACTGCCACCCGAGCAGGACGGCCATCGACAGGACGATGGCCATCAGCAGGTTGTGGTTCTGGGGCTGGTCGGGTTGCATGTCGCCTTGCCTCGGCTCGTCGTGTCGGGGGCGCACCGCACGCGAGCGGGGCGACGTTTTCCGTTTCGGGCTCCCTGATGGCCTACTTTGCCGTCCAGGGAAAGGGCCAACCGGTCGATTGCGACGTGCGCGCGCAGCCAACCCGCACCGCAGGACACCGGCACGTGATCCTCATGACACCGGACCGGCCCCGCGCCGCTTGCGCGGTTGATCGATCGGCATCCGGTTGACGCGCGCCAGCGCCGTTTCCAGATCGCGGCACAGATCGGCGAAATCCCGCGTCAGCGCCGCTCCGCGCACCACAAGCACGTAGTCGTAGCCCGGCCGCGCTGCAACCGGGGCGACCCGGCGCACCGCTTCGCGCAGCCGCCGCCGTATGCGATTGCGCACCACCGCATTGCCGAGCCGCTTGGTGATGGTGAAGCCGAACCGGCATGTCGGTCCTGCCGATGGCGCGGCGGCCGCCCCGGCCCCCGCATCGGGTTCGGCCTCCGGGGCACGCGGCTTGCCCTCCAGCACGAACGCGCGGGTCTCCAGGCGCGCGCCACCGCGCACCCTCAAGAACTCTGCGCGCTTCTTGAGCGTCGATACCACGCACTGCGTCGTCGCCACGATCCTGGCCCCTATGCGCGGCCATTGCGCGTCACCCGCGCAAGCGTCGATCGCACCGGGAAGAGGCCGGACCGGCCGCCCCGATGCGGTTGCGCGTCAGGCCGACAGCCGCTTGCGGCCCTTCGCGCGCCGGCGCGCGATGACCTTCATGCCCCCGGTCGTCTGCATCCGGGCGCGGAAGCCATGGCGGCGCTTGCGCACGAGGCGGCTCGGCTGGTAGGTGCGTTTCACGTCACATCTCCGTCCAACGCTGGATCAGGCTGGCCTCGCATTCCCGCGCAATCGGAAACGCAAAAAGGCCACGAGACAGGCGGGATCCCCGCGCCGTCTCGGCCTGGAATGAAGTCGGGCGCTTATAGGGGCTCACCCGCATGAAGTCAACGCGGTGAACGCTGGCAGTACGTTTGGCGAGGCGTGCCAGCGCCGGCCTCAGCTCTTGCCCGCCGTGCCGCCGGCCGCATCGACCACGAATTTGTAGACCGCCGTGTGATCGGCATCCTTGCCCAGCGCGGCAAGCGCCTTGCCGAGCGACTGTGAGACGAAGTCGAGCTCGCTCGCCGGCACGCCCAGCGCTGCGGCCAGCGACCGTGCCATGCCGACGTCCTTTTCCATCAGGGCGAGCGCGAAGCCGGAGTTGTACGCGCCGTTCAGCATGTAGCGCGTGACCTTGTTCTCCGTCGTGTTGTTGCGCCCCGTCGAGGCGTTGAGCACGTCGGTCATGGTCTGGCCGTCGAGGCCGAAGCGCTGGCCGACGACCAGCGCCTCCGCGGTCGCGATCAGCCCCGCCGCCGAGACGTAGTTGTTGAGCGCCTTCATGGCGTGGCCGGAGCCGAGCCCGCCGGTGCGGTGGACCTGGCCCATGGCGGACAGCACCGGCGTGACGCGCTCGACCAGCGCCTGGTCGCCGCCCGTCATGATGGCGAGCGTGCCGGTGATCGCCTTGGGTACGCCGCCGGAGACGGGCGCGTCGACGAGGCCGAGGCCGCGCTCGGCGAGTGCTGCCCCGAGCTTGACGGTCTCGAGCGGGTAGGACGAGGACATGTCGATGACGATCCCGCCGGCGTTCATGGCTCCGGCGAGGCCCGAGCGGCCATCCGCGCCAAGTACCACCGCGTTCACGATCTTGCTGTCCGGCAGCATGGTGACGACGGTCGCAGCCCCCGCGCCGACCGCGGCGACGTCCCGGGCGACGGCGAAGGGGCCACCCTCGGCCGCGAACGGCGCGGTCACGTCGGCGCGCGTGTCGTACATCAGGACCGAGAAGCCCGCCTTGGCGAGGCAGCGCACCATCGGGGCGCCCATGTTGCCGATGCCGATGAACCCGATCGTCTTGCCACCTGCCCCACTGCCTGCCATGCCCGTTGCTCCGCTGTGCGTGTGTGATGGGTCGGCGCGACGCGCGCTGCCGCCGGCCCGTTCGTGGCAGACTTTGCGCCGGGGCGAGGCGCGAGGGCAAGATTGGATGTGGAGCGGGGGCAATCGGAGCATTTAAGGCCGGTGGCGCGCCTCAGGCGTCCGGATCACTATCTCCGGTATTCTTCATGCGCCGGAATGTCCAAGTCCGCCTCCGCGCCCACGGCTTGCGCCACCTCCTCCCTCAACTTATACGGAAAATCCTTCCCTGGTCCCTCGCCACTGGCGCTGCTCGCGCGATTGTGGCCAATGTTGCCCCTCACCAATCGCCCACGACGGAGCCGACCCGTGGCGCATGCTTGGATCTGGCTGTCCGTAGGCGCTGCATTGATGCAGGCGGTGCGCACGGCCGCGCAGAAGACGCTCAACCAGCGCATGTCGACGCTGGGCACGACCTACGTGCGCTCGCTCGTGGGGCTGCCGGTGCTGCTCGCCTACCTCGCCGCCGTCGTCTGGCACACCGGCGAGACCACCGTGCCCTCCGCGCCCGCCTACCTTCTCTTCACGTTCGGCGGCGCCGCCGCGCAGGTGATTGCGACGTTCCTGCTGATCACGCTGTTCCGCCTCAAGAATTTCGCGGTCGGCACGATGCTGACCAAGGTCGACATCGTGATGACCGCGCTGATCGGCACCGTGCTGTTCTCCGAACGGCTGACGGCGTCGGGCATGACCGCGCTGCTGGTGGTGCTGGCCGGCGTCCTGTTGCTGACCGCGGGCAAGACCGGCCTCGCCGCACTCAAGGCCGGCGCCGCCGAGGGCGGGCTACTGGCGACCATCTTCTCCAAACCGACACAGGTGGCGCTCGCCTGCGCGCTGCTGTTCACGTTCTCCTACCTGTTCCTTCGCGAGGCGACGCTTCAGATCAGGCCGATCGGCTCGCCCGCCTGGGCGGGGGCATGGACCGTGGTCATCGCGACGGCCATGCAGACCGTCGTGCTGGGCGCCTGGCTCGCCTGGAAGGAGCCCGCCGTGTTCTCACAGATCTGGCCGAACCGGAAGATCGTCGGCTTCATCGGCCTGACCAGCGCATTGGGCTCGATCGGCTGGTACACGGCGTTTGCGCTGCAGAACGCGTCCTACGTGCGCGCGGTCGGCCAGATCGAGGTGGTCTTCACGCTGCTCGTCTCCTGGCTCTACTTCCGCGAGCGGCTGACGGCGCTGGAGTACCTCGGCATGGCGATCACGGTCGCGGGCGTGCTGATGTTCCGGCTGGTCGGCTGACCCCTCCCGACGCCCAGAGCGCACCAGAGCTAACCGGCGTTAACCAGCTGTTAACCGACGCAGTCGAGGCTTTCCGCCAGAGGACGGAGGCCCCGATGGATGCCGAACCCGAGATCGAAGCGCGCCTGCAGGCGGCCCTGGCCCGCCTCGACGTCGCGCTGGCCGGCCTCGCCGACACCATGGAAGCGCTCGGCAACGCCTGCACGACATGCTGCGAGCGCGCTGCGTCCCTGATCGACGACCTCGACACCATCGCCAGCGGCGCGACACGCCGCGAGGACACCAGGGACGGTGCCGTCATCTGAGCCCGGTGAGGCGCACACCGGCCGGCCGCACCGCGACACCGCCGACGCACCGCACCCGCGCAAGCCTTGTTGTCTGCGAAGTCCTCGGCAATACGATCCGATCTGCCGAACAAGGCGCGCGAAACGACGCTGCCGTCGTTCTGGATCACACAACAATTCGTGACGATCCACAATCGGCGCGCCCTGATCCGCTCCGAGCCTCTCAGCGTTTCCTTCGACATCACGCAGTAAGCGTGTTGGGCAATTGATCTGAGCACACGAAGGAGATCGCAGCGTGCGCAAATCCATCATCGCAGCCGCACTTGGCCTTTCCACGGTTTTCGCCGGTTCGGCGAACGCGGCAAATATCGTCGAGACCGCCGCCAACGCTGGCACGTTCCAAACACTGATCGCCGCCGCCAAGGCCGCCGGTCTCGCAGGAGCGCTGTCCGACGGAAAGAACCTGACCGTCTTCGCGCCGACCGACGACGCTTTCGCGAAGCTCCCGAAGGGTACCGTGGAATCGCTGTTGAAGCCGGAGAACAAGTCCAAGCTCGCCGCCATTCTGTCGTATCACGTGCTGCCCCGGCAGCTAACGTCCGACCAGCTGCCCCACAAGTCGATCCACGTCCGCACCATCAAGTCCGGTGGCGACCGCACGCTGCGCGTTACGAAGGGTGGCTCCGGTGTCACCGTCGACAACGCACGCGTCGTCAAGGCCGACATCAAGGCCAGCAACGGCGTCATCCACGTCATAGACACCGTCATGCTGCCGTCTCGCTGAGCAAGCGCCGGCAACCGCGCGGGGGCGATCTTACACGTCGCCCCCGCACCTCGCTTCGCGGCCTTATCGCGCGCGCAGCGATACGGGCGCCGAATAAGCCGGAACGCCGAACAGTCCATTCCGTGGGTCTTCAAACAGCCAGATGTTTGGTGGCCAGAACGTAAAAGAAACAAACGCCAGAACCTGAATCGCAAGCAGAAAGAGCCCGGCAAGTCTCGGCACCGCTCGCCGTGCCAAGTTCCCAATGCTCGCCGCGCTGACGATTTGTCCGAGCAGAACCGCCACGAAAAAGATCGTAATGTCGACGGCCAGCAGGTTCCGGCCCAGAGCGGCGACGTATCCGTGAAACAGCCCCACGATCGCCGCGGACACAACCAGCAGCCCATAGCCCTGCGCCGACCAGTACGCCGATCGATTCGGCTGCGCCGATGACGATGGCCACACCGCCCACACAAGGCCGGGCCAGAAAGCAATCTTCAGATGTTCCCAAGTCGATTCGTTGACAGCCGCGAACACGGCCACCGGCCGCCACCCCCCAAGCCAGCCGAAGACGAAATGTAGAAGTGAGCCGAGGACGAAGACGACGAGCGCCCCGCAAGCGACGCGCATCAGGTCAAATCCGTGTTGAGGCTGGGCCACCGATTGCGCTCCGCCGCGCCCCTTCGAAACCCGATAGATCAGTTGCGCGCTTGCCGCGTCGTGCCCAGACCATCGAAGATGCGCGCGAACTCGATCGCACCGGCGTTGCGCTCGTTGACGTCCATGCGCTCGTCTAGAGCCTTCAGCAGCTCCGACGCCGTGCGATGGCGCACGATCGTGTTGCGCTCGTAGCCGCGCCGCGCGAAGAAATTCGACGTCGGCACGCTCGCGGCCACCTCTTCCATCATGTCGAGCCCCGTGCGCGGGCCGGCGAGGTTCATCAGCTCGATCTCGTTGGGCAACAGGTGCGGCCGGCCGTTTTTCGCCGCCAGGTCCTTCAGCGCCTCGAGTTTGGCTACCTGCAGCCATGGCCCGATGTCGCCGTCCAAGTTGATCGCATGGATGCCCTGGCCCTTCGCCGTGCGCGACAGGCTGGTATGCGCGCTCCACGCGTTCGGCACGCTCTTGGCGACCGCCTGCATCCGTCTCAGCACCGCCGATTTATACCGCAGGCTCTGCGCCCGTGCCGCGGGCGTGCCCGGCTGGCGCGCCAGGGCATCGAGGCGGCTGCGAAACGCGTCGCCGTGCTTGACCAGTTCGTTGACCGTGTTGGCGGCAAGCAGCTGCGCGTAGCCGATCGCCGTCGAGATCGGCCGGCCCGTCTTCTTGATCGGATGGATGCCGGCCTGCATGTCCGCCGTCCCGATGCCGCCCGTCTCCAGCGCATAGACGCGCACCACCTGGGACTTCGACAGCCCCAGCCGCATCGCCTCCAGCGCGTAGCGGCGCTTGAACTCGGCCTCGCTGATCCGCTCCGGCACGAAGCCGAAGTGCGTCTTGGCGTTTTGCAGGAAGTCTTCCAGCGACGGCAGGTCACTCGGCTTCTCGTCGGGCACCCCGTCGTCGAGCCGCTTGGAGATCTCGGCCGGCAGCTCGGGCCCCGAATATTTCGGCGGCTGCTCCAGCACGAAGTCGGCGCGCACGAACGCCTGCCCGGCCTTGCGCTTGTCGCGCCGTTGATCCTTCTTGCGCTCGACCACCGCCCAGTAAGCGTCCGCCTGGCGCTCGTAGCCACGGCGTGCCGCACGCCAGCTGTCGTAGATCTGCTGCTGAGCCGGCGTCAGCCGGGGATCGCGCGAGCGCTGCTCGGCCGCCACCTCCGGCAGCCCGGCCGCGCATCCCGCGACGGCCAACGCGGCAAAGACTGTCGTCAAGAGGCCCGCACGCCAAGATCCAGCACGTCGAAAGCAGCCCGACAAACGCCCGGCCAGCCAGCGCGCCCTGGCGGCGCCCGCCCCCGCCTCCACGGCTGCTGCGTGTGCTGATCTCCGCGTCATCCGCGGCACCCCTCGTTCCGCCGCGCCTGACCCACCCTGCGGCATCCCTACGGTCTTGAACTCGATTCGCTAACAAACATCCAATCGTGGCGGCGCGAAGACAGGTGATCCGACGCTCCACCCCGCCTTGAGGCCCGTGACAAGGCCACGGGAACGCGATACCTCGAGCGCGCCATGCTCCACCTGAACGACCTCATCTACCGCATCGAAGGGCGCGTCATCCTGGACAGCGCCACGGCGGCCATTCCGACCGGGCACAAGGTCGGGCTCGTCGGCCGCAACGGCACCGGCAAGACGACGCTGTTGCGCCTGATCGCCGGCGAGATCGCGCCCGACGATGGCACGATCACGGTGCCGCGCACCTCGCGCATCGGCTACGTGGCCCAGGAAGCACCGGGCGGCGACGACACGCTGCTCGACTGGGTGCTGGCAGCCGACACCGAGCGCGCCGGCCTCCTGGCCGAAGCCGAAACCGCCACCGATCCGCATCGCATCGCCGAGATCCAGATCCGTCTCGCCGACATCGATGCGCATTCGGCGCCGGCGCGGGCGGCGCAGATCCTCGCCGGGCTCGGCTTCGACGAAGCCGCACAGAACGAGCCGTGCCGCGACTTCTCCGGCGGCTGGCGTATGCGCGTCGCGCTCGGCGCGGTGTTGTTCCTGGAGCCGGAACTGCTGCTGCTCGACGAGCCGACCAACTACCTCGACCTCGAAGGCACGCTGTGGCTCGAGAGCTATCTGAAGGCCTACCCGCATACCGTCCTGATGGTCAGCCACGACCGCGACCTGCTCAACCGCTGCGTCGATGCGATCCTGCACCTGGAGCGCGGCAAGCTCACGCTCTACACCGGCGGCTACGACACGTTCGAGGACACGCGCCGGCTGAAGTCGAGCTCGACCTGAAGCTGAAGAAGAAGCAGGACGACCAGCGGAAGCATCTGGAAGCCTTCATCACGCGCTTCAAGGCGAAGGCGACCAAGGCCAAGCAGGCCCAATCGCGCGTCAAGGCGCTGGCCAAGATGAAGCCGATCGCCGCGCAGGTCGAAGAGCGCGTCGTGCCGTTCAATTTTCCGCAGCCGGCCAAGATGCTGGCAAGCCCGCTGATCCGGCTCGAAGGCGCGTCTGCCGGCTACGAGCCGGGCCGGCCGATCCTGTCCGGGCTCGACCTGCGCATCGACCAGGACGATCGCATTGCGCTGCTCGGCCAGAACGGCAACGGCAAGTCGACGTTCGCCAAGCTGATCGCGAACCGTCTCGCTCCGCTTGGCGGCAAGGTGTTCGGCGTGCAGAAGGTGTCAGTCGGCTACTTCGCCCAGCATCAGCTCGACGACCTCAATCCCAACGACACGCCCTATACGATCATCGCACGGCTGATGCCGGACGCGACGGAGGCGCAGAAGCGGGCACGGCTCGGCACCTACGGCTTCGGCTTCGAGAAGGCCGATACCAAGTGCGCCAACCTGTCGGGCGGCGAGAAGGCGCGGCTGCTGTTCGCCGTCACCGCCTTTCACGGGCCGCACCTGATGATCCTCGACGAGCCGACCAACCACCTCGACGTCGACAGCCGCGAGGCGCTGATCCACGCCCTCAACGACTACGACGGCGCCGTCATCCTGATCAGCCACGACCGGCATCTGATCGAGGCGTCCGTCGACCGGCTGTGGGTGGTCAAGGGCGGCACCGTCAAGAGCTACGACGGCGACATGGAAAGCTACCGCGCGATGCTGCTCGACGAACGCGGCGCGCGCGCGCGCCAGCGCCGGCAGGAGGCGTCAGCGTCGGTGAGCGACACAGCGGCGAGCCGCGCCGACCAGCGCCGGGAGGCGGCCCAGCGGCGCGCGGAGATCGCGCCGTTGAGGAAGGCGATGCAGGCGGCGGAAAAGCGTGTCGAGACGCTGACGGCGGAGATCGCCAAGCTCGACGCCGCGCTTGCCGATCCCGAACTCTATGCCAACGACCCCGGCAAGGCGCAAAAGCTCTCCATGGAGCGTGGGCAGAAGGCGAAGACGCTCGCAGACGCGGAAGAGGCGTGGCTCCTCGCGAGCGACGCGTATGAGCAGGCGGCGGCGGGCGCGGGGGAAGTTGTGGGATGAATGCTGGGCGCACCAATGGGCGGCGCGATGGGCCAAGAACAGACCTTCCGAAAATGCAATCACGAGGTTGACGCAGTGTTGCTCACCCGAGCCATATGAGTAGCAGGGAGATGGTGAGCACCGACATACCCGTCGACACAACGACGACCGACGATGCCGTCTCGACATGAACATTGTACTGTTGGGCAACGACATACGCGTTCGCGCCAGTAGGCATCGCCGAGAGAATGACTGCGGCCTTTGCCCAGAACGGGTCCATCGCAAAAACGTAGGTCACCAGGGCAAACGTCAGAAGTGGATTGAAGACGGCCTTCAAGGTCGACAGCCAAATGACCTCTCCGATATTGCCAGTCATTCTGCGCTCGATGAGCGAAAGCCCTAACGAGAAGAGAGCGGCGGGCCCAACGGTGGCGGCCATGAGATCAAGGTAGTTGCTGGCGGCTTTCGGAAGAGGCAATGCTGCGGTCGCAAAAATGATGCCTAGCAGCGGCGAGATTACCAATGGGTTCCGCAACACGCGACCCGCCACATGCGCACCTATGCGGAGCGTCGATTGTCCGGATGCTCGTGTGACCTCCAAGACTGCAATGACACCCGTTATGAAGAGTAGGGTGAGGCAGAGTGTGGCAATTATCGGTGGCAGCGCTCCATCAGGACCGTAGGCGGTCAGCAGGACCGGTAGTCCCATGTAGACGGTGTTGGCTTGCAGGGCGGTTAATCCGGCAACGGCCAGTGTTGCTACAGCTTGGCGAAGGCAAAGCCACCCAACCAGCACTGCAACAATAAGCGTGCCCATCTCGCCGCCAACGAATGCGCCGATGAAAGGCCAGTTGAAAATCTTCTCGACGGGAGCCCGTGCCATATAGATGAAGAGGGCCGGAGGAAGTGCGAAGAAGAAAACGAAGCGGTTGAGAGCAGCCGCAGAGTCAGCCCCCAGAACCCCAAAGCGACCGGCAAGGTATCCTGTCAGGACGACGCCGAAGACCGGAACCACGACATTGATGAGGGCATCCATTGGTGCTCACGCGGCTGACCAGCACAGTTAATAGTACACTATGCAATATGCTTGAGGAACGCCGCTTGCAGGCGCTCACGAGAGTCCGGTTCGGGTCGATGCTGTCGATAAAGGGCTGGACTGGGCCGACGAACGCTGATTCCTGACTGTCGAGGGATGACGGCGGGGGACTTGGCCATGATGGGGCGCCGGGATCGCGATCAGGGAAAGCTGTTCTACGAGTTCCGTCTCGATGAGATGGTGCCCGCTGACCACCTGCTCCGTCGCATGGATGTGTTCGTCACTGTTGCGCTCGGCGATCTCCACGCCCAGCTCACGCCCTTCTACAGTGATATTGGCAGGCCTTCGGTCGATCCGGAGCTCATGATCCGGATGCTCCTCGTCGGCTACTGCTACGGCATCCGCTCTGAGCGCCGGCTCTGCCAGGAGGTCGCGCTGCATCTCGCCTACCGGTGGTTCTGCCGGCTCGATCTCGAAGACCGCATCCCGCACCATTCGACCTTCTCGCTCAATCGGCTCGGCCGCTTCCGCGAGAGTGATATTCTCCGTCACATCTTCGAGCGCGTTGTCGTCGCCTGCATGGCGGCAGGCCTCGTCAGGGGCGAGGGCTTCGCCGTCGACGCAAGTGTGATCGAGGCCAATGCCAGCCGCTACCACGGCAAGGCGCCGAATGAGCTTGAGTGGAGCGACGCACAGAAGCAGCGCCGCGCCGTTGCCGAATATCTTGCCGCCGTCGAGGCCGAGGCGAAGGCCGCGGCGGAAGCGACCGCACGCGAAGCCGAGTGCGATGCCAAGTGGGATGACGACGAGGAAGACGATGCCGCCGAGCCCGAAACGCCCCGTCGCCGCATGGTACGACGCAAACCGCCGAAGGTGATCTCGCCGTCGGATCCGTTCTCGGCCTGGACGGCGAAAGCCAACAAGCGGGTGCAGTTCGGCTATGGGCTCAACTATCTCGTCGATGTCGAGCACGCCGTCATTGTCGACGTCGAGGCTACGCCGGCCCGGACCTACGACGAGATCGACGCCACCCGGGCCATGATCGATCGTACCGAGGCCCGCTTCGACCTGAAGCCGAAGCGGCTCATTGCGGACACCGCCTATGGTATCGGCCGCTTTCTCGGCTGGCTGGTGAAGGAGAAGCGGATCACGCCGCACATCCCCGTCTGGGACAAGAGCAAGCGTGATGACGGTACCTTCTCGCGCGACGCCTTCACGTTCGACAGGAAGCACAACATCTACGTCTGCCCGGCCGGAAAGGCGCTCACGACCACTGGCCGCGTGACCAAGGAGGATGGCATCCGCTACGTCGCCTCGCTCATGGACTGCCGCGGCTGCCGCCTGAAGCAGCAGTGCTGCCCCAACGGAAAAAACCGATACATCACGCGTGATCTTGATGAAGATGCCCGAGACGTGGCGCGCCGGAAGATGAAGACCAAGGCCTTCCTCAAGTCACGCGATGAGAGGAAGCGGGTCGAGATGCGCTTCGGGCATTTGAAGACGCACCACGGCTTCGAGCGAATGCGATTACGCGGCCTCACTGGCGCCCGCGACGAGTTCCACCTCGCAGCCATCGTGCAGAACCTGAAGACGATGGCGCTGCGCCTCATCCACCCGCCGCCGAAACCGAAGCCCGCGTGAGTTGCGTCGATGGAGTCGAGTAGGTGGCGTCAGTCCGTGGCGCCGACGTGTGAGGCCCCGATGCCGGGGGCAAGGCAATGGCGGTCCGTTGTGATCGCCACCGATAGCCGAGCGGGAAGGCAAGAAACTCGCCGACTTTCTCGACAGCATCGGTCACGAGCCTCCGTGATTGGTTCGCAACGTCCGCATAACAATTCACCCGCGCTCCATCACCTCCACCGACAGGATGGTCGGCAGGTGGCGCGCGATCTCGTGCCAGCGCTCGCCCTCGTCGAAGCTTGCAAACACCGAGCCACTGTTGGTGCCGAAATAGACCCCCGCCGGATCCCGCGTGTCGCCCGCCATCGCCTGGCGCAGAACCGTGAAGTAGCAGCCCTCCTGCGGCAGCCCGGTGCGCATCGCCTGCCAACTCTGGCCGCCATCGCGTGACCGCCAGACGGCGGCAGCGGCATCGGGCGGAAAACGTCCGGCCATGTCGCCGTTGAGCGGCAGCGTCCAGATCGTGTCGGGATCGCGGGGATGCACGCGGATCGGGAAACCGAACGTCGACGGCAAGCCAAGCGTGCGGTCGTCCCAGCTGCGACCCCCGTCGGCCGAGCGCCACACACCGTGATGGTTCTGCTGATAGAGCAAGTCGCTCGATCCCGGCGCGCGCATCATGTTGTGCACGCAATGGCCGATCTCGCCGTCGCGCGGCGCGGCGGGATGATCGTGTTGGACGCAAGCATCCGCATTCGACAGGCGGTTGCGCCGCTCCCACGTCGCGCCACCATCCTCGCTCGCGAACACGCCCGCCGCCGAGATCCCGACCCACATCTTCTTCGCGTCCGCCGGATCGGACACGATCGTGTGCAGCACGAGCCCCGCCGCGCCGGGGTTCCAGCTCTTGGCGGAAGGATGATCCGTCAGCGCGTCCACACGTTGCCAGTCCTTGCCGCCGTTCTGGCTGGCCAACAAAGTGGCCGGTTTCGTTCCGGCATAGAGCGTGCCGTGCGCGAGGCCGAGCGACCAGACCTGCGCGAAAGCGTCGCCGAACGGCAGCGGCCCCGGCATCCAACCGATCATCTTCGCGAAATTGGAGTCGTTGGCCGCCCACTGGTCCATCGTGCCCTTGGTCAGCCGCGTCACCTGCCAGTTCGCGCCGCCATCGTCGCAGCGCCACACGCCCGCCCCGTGCCAGTCGCCGCCACCGCCCGCCCAGATCGTGCCCGACGCCGTATCGCCGATCACGTGATTGATCGGCCAGCCGTCGCAGTAGGGCCCCTTGATCCGCCAGCCACTGCGAGCGGGTCCGCCCTCGAGCAGGAAGGCGCCCTTGGTCGTGCCGATCAGAACGGTCAGGCCTGTCGAAGACATGGATTTCGCTCCCGATTTGAGGATCGCCGCCGTATCGCGTCTCTGGAAGACATCGCGGGCGCCATTGAGCCGACAAGGTCCGTGCAAAATTTGGGCGTCGACACATGGCGGAGTGGTGCGCGCGATGCAAGCACCGGCCAAGAACCCCACTCCGACGGCGCAGCGCCCGCGCCTTCCGGCCGGCTCGACGAAGGAGAGCCGGAAGGCGCAAACCAAAAGTGTTGCCGCCCTGGCCGGGCTCACCTACGGTCGCGCCTCGATTGATCCGCCGTTCCGGCCCCCATCGCTCCCAACGCCCGAAAGTCTCATGCGCCCGTCCAAACGCAAGCCCGACGAACTGCGCCGCGTCTCCATCGACCGCGCCGTCTCCATGCACGCCGAAGGCTCCTGCCTGATCAAGTTCGGCAACACCCACGTCCTATGCACCGCGAGCCTCGACGAGCGGGTGCCACCGTGGCTCAAGGGCCAGGGCAAGGGCTGGGTCACCGCCGAGTACGGCATGCTGCCGCGCGCCACCACCGACCGGATGCGGCGCGAGGCCAACGTCGGCCATCCCTCCGGCCGCACGCAGGAGATCCAGCGCCTGATCGGCCGCTCGCTGCGCGCCATCGTCGATCTGCAAAAGCTCGGCGAGCGCCAGATCCTCGTCGACTGCGACGTCATCCAGGCGGACGGCGGCACGCGCACGGCCGCCATCACCGGCGCCTGGGTCGCGCTGCACGATTGCCTGAAGTGGATGCAGATCCGAGACATGGTGAAGGCCGACGTGCTGCGCGATCACGTCGCCGCGGTGTCGTGCGGGCTGTACCAGGGCGAGGCGGTGCTCGACCTCGACTATGCAGAGGATTCCAACGCGGAGGCCGATTCCAACTTCGTCATGACGGGATCGGGCGGCATCGTCGAAGTGCAGGGCACGGCAGAGACCGTCGCCTTCAGCCAGGAAAGCTTCGACCAGCTCATGATCCTCGCGCGCAAGGGCATCGCCGAGCTGGTGAGCCTGCAGAAGCTGACGGTCTTGTAGCGGCACGGATCCGGACAGGACGAATTCTGAGCGAACGCGCTTGCCGCAAGGCCGGCTGCTGGCGAGACGTCCTGTCCGATACCTACCGCGCGCAGAACGCCGGCGTCGGCTGGCACCGCGATTCCAGATCCCCCTCCAGCCAGGCCGTCAGGAAGCCGGCCAGCCACGCTTGCACGCCCGGGGCGTGAACGATGTGCTGGCGCACCTGCGCATCGCGCGGCTCGGCTCCCTTGAGCCACAGCCGGTCGGGGTTGTGACCGGTCCAGCGGTGGACCTGCGCAAATGTGATCTCCGGGTGGAATTGCACACCCACCGCGGCCGGCCCGTAGAGGAACGCCTGATTGCGAAACGAGCTGCGCGTGCGCGCCAGCAGCGTCGCCCCCGACGGCAACTCGAAGCCCTCGCGGTGCCACTGGTAGAAGCTCTTCGGCCACCGGCAGATGGCGCGCGCTTCCATCGTCGGCTCAATCTCCTTGTAGCCGATCTCGACATGCGCTTCGGGATGCACATCGACCGGCGCGCCCAAATGGCGCGCGAGCATCTGGCCACCCAGGCAGACGCCCAGAAACGGCTTCTTCTCCTTCAGCGCGACACCGATCCAGTCGGTCTCGATGCGGATGTAGTCGTCCGCGTCGTTGGCACTCATCGGACCGCCAAAGATCACGGCGCCGGCATGGTGCTCCAGCGTCGCGGGCAGAGGGTCGCCGTAGCGCGGCCGGCGAATGTCGAGAGGATAGCCGGCTTCCTGCAGCCAGCGTCCGACGTGGCCGGGCGAGGAGTGCTGCTGATGGAGCACCACGACGACGGGTTTGCGCCCGGCAGGCGGACGCCTGCGCGTTCCGGGCACCGCGGCCGTCGCGTCAGGCCCAAGCCCGTCACAGCCATCGCGCACCAGAAACATCGCTCTCCAGTCTCCCCGAACCTTCACCCACGCCCGTGGCGTGGGGTGAGCAGCCAACCGACCACACGAATCACGAGGATATTCGGAATAATACGCATCGCCAATGCCAGGACCTTGTTGACGAGGCCCGGCACGATGACGCGCTGGCCCAGACGATAGCCGCGCCAGCCCGCCGCCGCCGTCGCCTCCACCGTCAGCTGCGGCAGCAGCACCCGATAGAACGCGTCGTCGGCGTCCATCCGCTTGTGGAAGTCGGTCTGCACCGGCCCCGGCGCCAGTACCGCAACGCGCACGCCAAGCCCCGCGGTTTCCGCCGCGACGGCCTCGCTCAACGACAACAGATACGCCTTGCTCGCATAGTAGGCTGCCTGCCACGGGCCCGGCGCGAAACCACCCAGCGACGCCAGCGTCAGCACGCCGCCCCGCCCGCGCGCCAGCATCTCCGGCAGCACGTGCCGCAGCAGCGCCGTGCTGGCCACGACGTTCAGCTTCACGAGGCGGTCGACGTCGTCGGGCGGCATCGTCGCGAATGCACCGCCCAGCCCGATGCCCGCGTTGTTGACCAGCACGTCGATGTAATGGCCATGGGCATGGACCGCCCCGGTAAGCCGCTGTGCGACGTCGAGCTCGGTCAGGTCGAGCGCGACGGTGAGGATTTGCGGCCCCTCCGGCCGCGCGAGCTTGGCAGCCGCCGCCGCCAGCCGCTCACGATTGCGCGCGACCAGGATGATCGTCTGGCCGAAATCCCGGAAGCGGGCGGCCAGCGCGAGCCCGATGCCCTCCGAGCCGCCCGTGACGACGACGGCCGGCAACAGGCCCGCGGGGGGCGGGGCGGGTTGGCTGGGCGCGTTCCGCGCGATCCAGGCATCCGCGGCACGATAGATATGACGCATCATGACGGCGCCCACGTTGCAGAAAAATCGTCCGCCGCCGAGCGATACGGGTGTACCTTGGTAAATTCCATGCGGTCGCAGCCTTTACGCCGCAGCGTCATGCGTGTCATCAATCCGCTCCGCCGCGTCGCCGCCTCTGCCCTATTTTGGTCGGCTAGACAGGTAGCATGGCACATGACCGTGGTGAGGGAGACGGCATGAGATATCCTCGCACGCCGATGGCCCTATTGGCATGGCTTGCCGTGTCGAGCGCTCCGGGGCTGGCCCAGACCGGGGCCCAGACGGGCGTTGACGCCGGACCGCCGGCCGCCACCTCGACCGCGCCTGCGCTGGTCGCGCCTGCCCCACAACCCGCCCGCCGCAGCCTGCCCTGGGCCGCCCCGAGCTTTTCCGGCGCCGTCCAGCCGGCCGGCGCGACGCCCGCCGCTGCAGCCCCCACCGCAGCGGCAACACCGACCGCCCCGCCCCCGCAACCCGCCGCAACGGCACCCGCCGCTACCGACGCCGTCCCGCCACCGCCCGTCCGCACCACTGTGAGGCGCCAGCCCGTCCGCGCGCGTGGGCCCTTCAACGCGGTTCCCGCCAAGAAGTTGTTCGGCGCCGCCGCGACGCCCGCCGCACTGACGGCTCGCGCCATCGGCTCCTATTCGCGCGGCTGTCTCGCCGGCGCCCGCCAGATCGCCGTCGACGGGCCGAACTGGCAAGCCATGCGGCTGTCGCGTAACCGCCGCTGGGGGCATCCCGTCCTCATCGGCCTCATCGAAAAACTCGCCCGCGAGTCGCACGAGAAGGACGGCTGGCCGGGCCTCCTCGTCGGCGACATCGCCCAGGCCCGCGGCGGACCCATGCTGACCGGTCACGCCAGCCACCAGATCGGCCTCGACGCCGACGTCTGGCTGACGCCGATGCCGTCAAAGCGCCTTACCGCCAGACAGCGCGAGGACCTTTCGGCCACCTCGATGCTCGCCGACAAGGTCAGCGTCGATGCCAAAGTCTGGACCGATAAGCATGCCGCCCTCATCAAGCGCGCCGCCTCCTATGCGGAGGTCGAACGCATTCTCGTGCACCCCGCGATCAAGAAGGCGTTGTGCGCGTGGGCCGGCGGCGGCAGCGGCGGCGATCGCGCCTGGCTCGCCCGCGTCCGACCCTATTGGGGCCACCACTACCACTTCCACATCCGCATCGGCTGCCCGCCGGGCTCCACCTCGTGTCGCAGCCAGGGGCCGACACCGAAGGACGACACCTGCGGCAAGGAGCTCGACCATTGGATGGCGATTTTCACGGCGCCGCCGAAACCGCCGCCGAAGGTACCGCCCAAGCCGCGCCCCGAGATCACGCTCGATACGCTGCCCAAGGAATGCCGCGTGGTCCTCGAAGCGTCAGGACCACCCCAGCCCCCGGACCGCCCCTCCAGCCCCGGCGCCCCGCGTTAGCCGGCGTCGGAAATCGCGGACTGGTATAAGGCTCTCCGACTGAGCGCGCGGCAAACGCGACGGCTGAGAATTGATCCTGGCCCGAATTCCAATTTCACATGATAGGCCTCGGGTTCAGCCACCTACTCCGCCGCTTTCGCCCCCGTGCCGACCGGACACGAAAGCCCCGTGCCGCCGAGCCCGCAATACCCGTGCGGCACCTTCGCCAGATACTGCTGGTGGTAGTCCTCAGCGAAGTAGAACTCGGGCGCCGGGAGTACCTCGGTCGTGATCGGTCCAAAGCCTGCGGTCGCCAGCACCGGACCGAACGCGGCCTTGGACTGCGCCGCCGCCTCCGCCTGCGCCGGCCCGAAGGTGTAGATGCCCGATCGATACTGCGTGCCGACGTCGTTGCCCTGCCGCATGCCCTGGGTCGGGTCGTGCCCCTCCCAGAACGTCTTGAGGAGGTGCGCGTAGGTGAGCCGCTTGGGATCGAACGCGACCAGCACCACCTCGTTGTGCCCGGTGGCGCCGCTGCACACCTCCTCGTAGGTCGGATTAGGCGTGATGCCCGCCGCATACCCGACGGCGGTAATCCAGATGCCGTCGCCGAGTTGCCAGAACATGCGTTCTGCACCCCAGAAGCAGCCCATGCCGAACATCGCGCGCTCCACGCCGTCGGGATAGGGCCCCTTCAGCGCCCGGCCGTTCACGAAATGCGTCTCAGCGGTCGCGATCGCCTGGGCACGCCCCTTGAGCGCCGTCTGAGCTGTGGGCATTTCGACCTTCTTGCGCGAGAAGAACATGCGGGTGGGTCCTCGATCGATTGAGCCCATGCCGTTGCCGGCGCACGGCCGGCGACGGGGTGGGGATTGGCACACAGCTCGATATAATGCCACGATCGGGGCAGATCATCACCCGATCGGGATCACGACTTCGCGAGAGCGGCGATAGGGAGACATGAGCATGACGGCGAGCGATCAGCCCGGCACCGCGCCTCAGCCGGCGGCGATAGCCGGCGCGCTCGGCGCAGGGAGCGTCAGCGCGGCCGCGGCCCCCGCACCGCCGCCCGGCCAGCCCGCCCAGCCCGCGCAGACCACTGAGCCGAGTACCGAACCGGCGCGTGCGCTGCCCTCGACCTACCGCGCCAGCGGTGGCCGACGGCTGTTCTTCTCCTTCGCCTTCCTACTGCTGCTGCCGTTCGCCGCCAGCTTAGGCCCCATGCTCTTCCAGCGCATCACCACCGGCCAGTGGTCGGGCCTGGGGGGCTTCCTCGTCGTCGCCGTCGGATTGCTGGCGGTCACCGCCCTGGTCGCCGCCGAGCTGATCCGCTCGATCCGCTCCGAGGTCGTGCTCGGCGACGACGCCGTGCGCCTGACGCTGCCGGCCGGCAAGGGACCGACGCCACTCTACCGGTATGCGAGCCACGACATACCCTATGACGAGATCGCCTCGGTGGAGACCCGGCGCGAGGTTTATGGCGGCTATATCGCGCCCATGCTGCTGCGCGGCAGCCGTCTGATGCTGAAGAACGGAGGTGTCGTCCGCCTCGGCTACGTCAGCGAGGCCGATGTCGACCCCGTCTTCCCCTATCCCCAGATCGCCGAGCAGATCGCCGAGCGCGCCGGCATCGCCGTCAACGACACCGGCAACGTCTGGCGATCCATGCCGCGCAAGATGCTGGGACTGCGCGCCAACGCGGCCAGTCGCGACAATATCGACGAAGCGACAGTCGTGGCGCTCAACGCCGGCCACAAGCGCTTCATGGCGATCGTGATCGCCGGGCTCGCCCTACTGGTCGCCGCCGGCATCGCATCCGACTACTTGGCCGGCTCGGAAGGCCGGCCGCTGCCGGGCATCGGCCTCAAGCGGTGAGCGTTCAGTTGGCGTAGACCTTGATCTTGCGCCGGCGCCGTCCGAGCCAGCCGATCCCCACACCCAGGACGGTCAGGCTGAACACCGTGGGAAGCCGCACCAGCGGCTCGATCAGCGCCGCCCAGGCACCAGGACCCGCGCCCGCACGCGCCGCCGCAAGCGAGCGCGGCGACAACTCCGCCCAATGCTGCTGCAGCGATTTGGCCTGGAACGGCGCGGTGCCTGCGAGCCAGCCGCTTGCGTCCGCGACCAGCGTCACGACCGCCGCCAGGATCAGCAATCCCGCGATGAAGCGAAGAACGGGCATCAGTCTCTCCGAAGTCCCTTGGCCTTCAGCTCCGCGAGATACTGGTTCCAGCGCTTGTCCTTGTCGCGACCGAGCTCTTCCAGATAGCTCCAGCCATAGAGCCCGGTGTCGTGGCCGTCGTCGAACACGATCCTGACCGCGTAGTTCCCGACCGGTCGCAACTCCCTGATCTTCACGTTGCGCTTGCCACCAACCGTCACGCGCTGGTCGGGACTGTGCCCCTGCACTTCCGCCGACGGGCTCATCACGCGCAGCATTTCCGCCGGCAGCGTGAAGCGCGCGCCCGAAGCCATCGTCACGTCGAGCGAGTCCCGAGCCTCCGAGACCTTGAGCTGCGGCGGCTCGATCTTGGCATCCTGCGCCTTCTCGACCTCCGCCCACGCCCGCCGCGCGATCTCGCGATAAACGATGGCATGCGGGCCCTCGGGATCGGTTGCCACCACCGGCTGGCCGAGGTCGGATTTGGCACGGATGTCCATGTGCAAGGGAACGCCGCCGAGGAACGGCAGGCCGAGCTTTTCGGCTTCATCGCGCGCACCGCCGTGTCCGAAGATGTCGGAGCGCTCCCCGCACTTCGGGCAGATGAACATCGACATGTTCTCGATGATGCCCAGCACCGGCACATCGACCTTACGGAACATGTTGAGCCCCTTGCGCGCATCGATCAGCGCGAGGTCCTGTGGCGTCGACACGATGATGGCGCCCGACAGCGGCACCTGCTGCGCCATCGTCAGCTGCACGTCGCCCGTGCCCGGCGGCATGTCGATCACGAGAACGTCGAGGTCGCCCCAGCTGACCTCGCGCAGCATCTGGTTGAGCGCGGATACGACCATCGGCCCGCGCCAGATGATCGGTGTGCCCTCGTCGACCAGAAAGCCCATCGACATGGCTTCGAGCCCGTAGCCCTGCATCGGCCGCAGCCGGTTGTCGGCTGCCACCTGCGGACGCCCCGCAAGGCCGAGCAGGCGCGGCTGGGAGGGACCGTAGATGTCAGCGTCCAGAATGCCGGCTTTCAGGCCGTTCGCCTGGAACGCCAGCGCCAGATTGACCGCCGTCGTCGATTTGCCGACACCACCCTTGCCCGACGCGATCGCGATCAGATGCTTGACGCCGGGCACGCCCGCGGCCGGTTGCCCATGCCCGTGGCCATGTGCGGCGGGCGGCGGTTGCGGCCGGCCCGCTGCGCCCGCGCTCGTGGACGGACGCACACCCGCCGCGCCACCGTCCGCGCCGCCGGCGCGCTGGCGCGCTGCCTGCACGCGGGGATGCTCTGGCGCCGCACCGGCAGCCGCCGCACCCGACGTCGCGGGACCCGATGTCGCCGGCCCCCGGTTCGCGCTGCCGTCCTGCGCATCCGCCGTCAGCACCGCCGTCACGCCCTTCACACCCGCCACGTCACCGACGACTTTCGCCGCCGCCTGCCGCAGCGGCTCGAGTTCTGCGGCCCGATCCGGCGGCACCGTGATCGAGAAATACACGCGGTCCTCGCGGATCAGGACCTCGGACGTCAGGCCGAGATCCACGATGTTGCCTTCCAGATCAGGACCCTTGACCCGGCGCAGGGCATCGAGCACCTGCTGCTCGGTGAACGACATCGTTAACTCCTGGAAATGAAGCCTCTGGCGCGGTGACCGTGCCGGCAGCCGAACCCCCGAAAGGACGCCCCTGCGGCATCTGGTAGCCTGCCGTCATCCTGTCAGACACGCCGCTGGAAGTCACCATGGCCTGCCGATATAAGGCTAGGTGGAGGGGGAATTCCGCGAAGTCAACCGTCGCTGTTTTCCTGGAAGGGGAGGCGCATGCACGGGCTCCTCGCGCTCAGCCGCGCGATCGATCGATTCAACGAGCGGTTTGGCCGCCTGATCGCCTGGCTCGTCGTCGTCGCAGCGCTGATCAGCGCCGGCAACGCCATCGTCCGCAAACTCTTCGACACCAGTTCGAATGCCTGGCTCGAGTTGCAGTGGTGGCTGTTCGGCATGGTGTTCCTGCTGTGCGCGCCGTGGACGCTGTCGTCCAACGAGCATATCCGCATCGACATCGTGAACAACCGCTTCCCGCGCTGGCTGAGAAACACGATCGACCTCGTCGGCCACGTCTTCTTCCTCGTCCCCGTCGCCCTCGTCATGCTCTACACCTCTCTGCCCTTCTTCCTCGCCTCCTTCGCCCAGAACGAGCAGTCCAGCAACGCCGGCGGCCTCCCCCAGTGGCCGGCCAAGTTCCTCATTCCCTTCGCGTTCGCGCTCCTGCTGATCCAGGCCATCTCCGAGATCATCAAGCGGATCGCGATCATGACCGGACACCTGGAGGAGACGACGACCGGCGGCGGACACCACGCCGCGGCCGAAGCCGAGACCAGACGCCTGCTGGACGAACGCGAGGCAGCCCCCGCATCGCCTGCACAGAAATAGCCGCGCGGCGGCGTCGGCGGCCCCAGCCCGGGCGCCCGTGCCGCGAGCCCGACGGACCCGCACGCTGACGCCGCCAGTCGCCGCGCCACACACGAACGCCCCGGAGACGATCCATGGCCGCCTTCATCGCCGAGAACATGGCACCGATCATGTTCGCGGCGCTCGTCGTGTTCCTCCTGCTCGGCTATCCCGTCGCCTTCTCCCTCGGCGCCGTCGGTCTGCTTTTCTTCGTCATCGGCGTTGAGCTCGCCCCGCTCTCCGGCGGCAAAATCAACCTGTTCTGGCCACTGCTCCAATCGTTGCCCGAGCGCATCTACGGCGTGATGAGCAACGACACCTTGCTCGCCATCCCCTTCTTCACCTTCATGGGCCTGATCCTCGAGCGCTCCGGCATGGCCGAAGACCTGCTCGACACCATCGGCCAGCTGTTCGGCACCCTGCGCGGTGGTCTGGCATATGCCGTCATCTTCGTCGGCGCGCTGCTCGCCGCCACGACCGGCGTCGTCGCCGCCTCCGTCATCTCGATGGGTCTCATCTCCCTGCCGATCATGCTGCGCTACGGCTACGACCGGCGGCTCGCCTCCGGCGTCATCGCCGCTTCCGGCACGCTCGCCCAGATCATCCCGCCGTCGCTCGTCTTGATCGTCATGGCCGACCAGCTCGGCCGCTCCGTCGGCGACATGTACGAGGGCGCCTTCGTTCCGGGCATGGTGCTGGCGAGCCTTTATGCCTCCTGGATCTTCATTGCCTCGATGATCTCGCCCGCGGCCGCGCCGGGCCTGCCGCCTGAAAGCATCGCCTATCGCGAGGACAATGGCGCGCGCGGCCTACGCTCGCTTCTCGTCCTCACCATCCTGGTCAGCGTGTTCGCCTGGCTCGTGATGCGCGAAACGACCTACCGCGGCGCCGATTTCGTGATCCTGACCATGGCGATCGCCATCGGCGCGGCCTTCGTCATCGCGCTCGCCAACTGGATCGTGCGCAAGGCGACCGGCTTCAGCGCGCTCTCCAGGATGGCCGAGCAGGTCACCTTCGTGATGGTGCCGCCGCTGTTCCTGATCTTCCTGGTGCTGGGCACGATCTTCATCGGCGTCGCCACGCCGACCGAAGGCGGCGCCATGGGCGCGGTCGGCGCCTTGGGACTGGCCCTGGCCAAGCGCCTTTTCGACCGCGACCCCAAGCGCTTCAATCTCCAAATCGTGCGCTCGGCCACCGAGGCGACGGCAAAGCTGTCGGCGTTCGTGCTCTTCATCCTGATCGGCGCGCGCATCTTTTCGCTGACGTTCTACGGCGTGAACGGGCACATCTGGGTCGAGCACCTGCTGACCTCGCTGCCCGGCGGCCAGACCGGCTTCCTCATCGTCGTCAACGTGCTCGTTTTCCTGCTCGCCTTCTTCCTCGATTTCTTCGAGCTGGCCTTCATCATCATTCCGCTGCTTGCCCCGGCAGCCGACAAGCTCGGCATCGATCTCATCTGGTTCGGCGTCATTCTCGGCGTCAACATGCAGACGAGCTTCATGCACCCGCCCTTCGGCTTCGCGCTATTCTACCTGCGCTCCGTCGCCCCGCGCGACGCCTACGTCGACAAGGTCACCGGCGAGCTGACCGAGCCGGTCACGACCGGCCAGATCTACTGGGGCGCCGTGCCCTTCGTCGTCATCCAGTGCATCATGGTCGCCCTGGTGATCCTTTTTCCCGGCATGGTGCTGCACTACAAGTCGGCGGCGCCCCCCGTCGATCCCGGAAAGATTGAGATCCAACTGCCCAACTTCGGCGCGCCCGGCGGCCTGCCGGCAATGCCCGGTCTGCCAAGCCTGCCAGGACTCGGCACGCCGCCTGCCCTGCCATCGGGACCGCCGCCCGGTCTCGGCGCGCCGCCCGCCCTGCCGTCAGGGCCGCCGCCTGGACTGACCCCTCCGGCAAAGACCGACTGACCACGCGCCGGCAAGCTCCAAACGAAAAAGCCCCGCAAGCACGCGGCTCGCGGGGCTCTTGCTGTCGGTAACGTGTCGAGGATCAGAGCGTCTTTTTGCGCTGCTGGATCATCATGTACGTATCGTAGGTGTTCTCCGACAGCTGGAACCAGAGATAGTTGTCGGCGCGGAACGCCTTGATCGACTGATAGACTTTCTTGAAGTCGGCGTTCTGCGCGCTGATCTCGGCATAGACCTCGTTCGCCGCCTTGAAGCATGCGTCCAGAACGCCCTCCGAGAACGGCCGCAACTGCGCGCCGTTGGCAACGAGCCGCTTCAGCGCCGCCGGATTGCTCACGTCGTATTTCGCCATCATGTACTGGTCGGCGCGATTACACGCCGCTCGCAGCATCGCTTGATAGTTTTTCGGCAGCGCGTTCCACTTCTCCAGGTTGACGAACGCGTGCAGCATCGCGCCGCCTTCCCACCAGCCGGGGTAGTAGTAATACTTCGCCACCTTGTAGAAGCCGAGCTTCTCGTCGTCGTAGGGGCCGACCCACTCGCACGCATCCAGCGTGCCCTTCTCCAGCGCCGGGTAGATGTCGCCACCCGCGATCTGCTGCGGCACGGCGCCGAGCTTGGAGATGACGCGGCCGCCAAACCCGCCGATGCGGATTTTGAGGCCCTTCAGGTCGTCCAGCGTGTTGACCTCTTTGCGATACCAGCCGCCCATCTGCGCCCCGGTGTTGCCCGCCGGCAGCCCGAACAGCTTATGCTTGGCATAGAAGGCGTTCATCATGTCGATGCCGCCGCCTTCGTAGTTCCACCCGTTCTGCATCCGGCAGTTGAGACCGAACGGCACCGCCGTGCCGAACGCGAACGTCGGATCCTTGCCCCAGTAGTAGTAGGACGCGGTGTGGCACATCTCGACCGTACCGTTCGAGACCGCGTCGGCAGCCTGCAGCCCGGGCACGATCTCGCCCGCTGCGAACACCTGGATCTGGAACTTGTTGTCGGACTGCTCGGCAATCGACTTCGACAGCACCTCCGCCGCGCCATAGATCGTGTCGAGCGACTTCGGAAAGCTCGACGTCAGGCGCCACTTGATCTCGGGCGCGCTTTGCGCGATCGCGGGAGCCGCGACCGCGGTCGCCGCTGCAGCCGCTCCGCCGGCGCTGGCGGCCTTGATGAACTTACGACGGGTTAGTGTCATTGACGTCTCCCACGAGGGCCATCCCCTTGGACGGACCTGATGCCAAGCCGAAACGCTCAGGCCACGGCCAACCTGGCCGCACCGCCCGGCGCCGTATCCTTTGCGCGCGGAGTATGCCCAAAAGCAGGCACCGCTTCAAACGCGATCGCGGGCATCTGGCGCCCCCGCCACGACGAACCGCACCCGGCGCCTCGGCCGACGAGTTGCACAGCAAAACCGCGCCGGCCGATCGCCCCCCTTGCCCCCGACCGCCAAAGAGGCCAGATGGTCAGGAGGCCCGGCCGGCACAACAGTGTAAACGCGCCAACCCTGCGCGCCCCGGCCACCAGATCGAGCGAGGCTCACCTGCCGTGAAGGAATTCGAGGTCCGCCCCACCCCCGACGACCCGCGCCTGTCCGTCAGCGTGCCGGGCATCGACCAGGACGGCCGCGAGGTGATGACGTCCGTCGTCACCGAACGCCCGCTGACCCTGTTCCTCAATGCCCGCGAGATCGTGACGATGATGACCATCGGCGACCGCCCCGATCTGCTCGCTGTCGGCTACCTCTTGAACCAGAACATGCTGCAGGCCGACGACGAGATCACCGCCGTCGAGGTCGCAGACGACATCGACACCGTCGTCGTGCGCACGCGGCGCGAAACCAACTACGAGGAGAAGCTGAAGAAGAAGGTGCAGACGTCGGGCTGTGCCCAGGGCACCGTCTTCGGCGACCTGATGGAGGAGTTCGAGACCGTGGCGCTGGAGCCCGGCGCGCGACTCAAGACCTCCTGGCTCTACCAGCTGACCCGCAAGATCAACACCGAGCCGAGCCTCTACCTCAAGGCCGGCGCGATCCACGGCTGCGTGCTGTGCCAGGAGGACAGGCCCCTCGTCTACATGGAGGACGTCGGCCGCCACAACGCCATCGACAAGATTGCCGGCTACATGTTCCTGAACGCCATCTCGCCCCACGACAAGATCTTCTACACCACCGGTCGCCTGACCTCCGAGATGGTCATCAAGTGCGTGAAGATGCGCATCCCGATCCTCGTCTCGCGCTCGGGGTTCACGGCGTGGGGCGTCGATCTCGCACGCAAGGCGAACCTGACGCTGGTCGGCCGCGCGCGCGGCAAGCGGTTCGTGGCGCTGGCCGGTCGCCGAGCGCATCATCTTCGACGCCGACGTCTCCAGGATCGAGGACGAGGACCGCCGCCACGCCCGCAAGGCGAGCGCGCGCGACGCAGATTGAGGCGCAGGCCGAAAACCGCCGGACCGCCGAACCGCCGAACCGCGCCACACTCGGCCGAGCACACGAGACATCACACATCAGCCATCAGCCATCAGGCATCAGGCATCGGTCGCCTACGCCGGTCGCGCCACGCGCGAAATCACCGCTTTCAGACCGCCCAGCTCCGAGCTGTCGAGATCGAGCTGCCAGCCGTAGGTCTCCAGCACGTCCTGCACGATCGCAAGACCGAGCCCCGCGCCATCGCCGCGCGTATCAAGCCGCCGCCCCCGCTCCATGACCGCCGCACGAACGTCCTGGGGAATGCCGTCACCATCGTCCTCGATCATGACACGGCGAACCTCGCCGCCGTCGCCCGACGAAATCTTCACGCGCCCGCGCGCATGTCGCATGGCGTTCTCCAGAAGATTGCCCAGCACCTCCGCCAGATCGGTCCGGTCCATGGCGACGCGCGCCTCGGCCGGAATAGCGATCTCCACCGCGATGGTATCATCCCCCCGCGCACGCATGAGCGTCCCCGTCAGGGACGTGACGAGCGCCGAAAGCTCGGTCGGCGCCACGCGTCGGCGCACGACCGAGCCCTGAGCCCGCGCGCGCGCCAGCTCGCGATCGACATGGCGGCTCATGGCATCGCCCACTTGCTCGATGTCGTCGGCCAGTGCGGGCTGACCGATCGCCCTGAGGCGCGCGACATCGCCCGCAAGAGCCGCCAGCGGCGTCTTGAGCCCGTGCGCCAGATCGGCCGCACGCCCGCGCGATCGCTCGATCTCCCGCTCCTGCACCGCGATCAAGCCATTGAGCTCGTCGACCAACGACTGCACCTCGATCGGCGCCGACGTTGCGATCTGGCCCCGCTCGCCTCTTCGCACCTCCGCCACATGACGGCGCACGCTGGAGAGCGGTTGCAGCCCCAGGCCAACCTGCACCGTCGTTGCGATGCCCAGCACCAGCGTCAACAACCCGAGTGCAACCATCAGGTCGCGCGAGAACGCCGTCACCGTGCGTGATACCCGCGCCAGATCCGTCGCAACCACGGCGCGCACCGCAAGATCCCGGTCCCCCGACCGGAATTTCACCTGGCGCTCGAGCGCCAGCAGCCGTGCCCCCGCCGGTCCGTCGATCTCGTGCTGATGCGCTTCGCCAGGCCTGAGAGCGTCCGCCGGCAGCGCCAGCGACACGTCCCACAGCGACGTCGACCGCAACAGCGTGCCGTCGTCCCCGTTCACCTGCCAGTAGACGCCCGACAGCGGCGCGGCAAAGCGCGGATCGACCGGTGGCCGCATCACGACCAGCCCCTGCACCGGATCGATTTCCAGCCCCGCGAGCAGCTGAGCAACGTGCACGTCGAGCTCCTCGCCGATCGTGCGCACAACGTGTCGCTTGAACAGCACCGTAAGCGTGACGCCGGCCAGCGCCAGTGCAAGCACGATGGCAATCAGGCCGCCGGCGATCAGCCGGACGCGCAACGAGCCCCGGCTCATGACGCAGGATCGTCCGGCACCACGTAGCCGAAGCCGCGCCGCGTTTCGATCAGCCCGCCACCGAGCTTTCGGCGCACGCGTCCAACCAGCACCTCCAGTGCGTTGGAATCGTGCGCGTCGTCGCTGCCGTAGATATTCTCCTCGAGCTCCTGATGCGTGACGACGCGGCCGCGATGGCGCAGGAGATGCGCGATCAGCCGGTATTCGAGCGGCGACAGCGAGACTGCGACACCATCGACCCGCACCATCTTGATCCGGTCGTCGAGCATGACGCGGCCGGCGACGACCTGCGACGACGTCTGGCCGAGCGAGCGCCGGACGATGGCACGCAAGCGTGCGAGAAGCTCCTCCACGCGGAATGGCTTTGGCAGGTAGTCGTCCGCCCCGCTGTCGATGCCGTCGACACGTTCCGCCCAGCTGCCCCGTGCCGACAGGATCAGCACCGGCATGTGGCGCCCGTTCTCCCGCCAGCGCTTGAGAATGGACAGGCCGTCGAGCTCCGGCAAACCGAGGTCGAGGACGATCGCGCCGTAGTCCTCCGTGTCGCCGCGAAACCAGGCGTCGTTGCCCGACGTAACCACGTCGACGACGTAGCCGGCCGCCGCCAGCGCGCGGCTCACCTCGCCGGCGATCTTGCGGTCGTCCTCGGCCAGAAGGACTTGCATCACTTCTCCTTGATCTTTTCGATCGTGCCGGACTTCGGCTCGACGTAGACCTCGTAGAGCCGGCCATTGGCATCGATCACGCGGAACTCGTAGAGCCAGCGACCCGACTTCCTCTCGATCTCGACACGAACCACCTCACCCGGCAGCTTCGGGCGCACTTTTGCCAGAACCTCTGCCAGCGCCGGAATCTCGCCACGCTCCACGGCCCTGCGGACTTCTTCGAGCTTGCGCTCGCTGGCCTGCGCGGCGACGGACCCAAGCGCGGGAGCCGCAAGCGCGAGAGCCACCATCATGGCGGCGCCCTGCAGGTATGAAGACAGGTTGGTCACGGCGTGCTCGACATCCTTGGCGACGGTCCGAACATGACCGGCCTCGCCTGACAGAAGGATGACATAGGTCAACAGGTCGCCGTCAGCCGGCTTCTGGGACACTGACCCCGTCATCCCAACCGGGAGCACCCGCATCAACAAAGGACCAGACCCATGAAAAAGTTCCTGCCGCTCACCCTCGCCTGCGCCACCCTCGCCACGGCAACGAGCGCCGGCGCCGGCAGCCTCGGCCGCCCCTGCACCGACGCCCCGCCATCCAAATGGCTGTCGATCCAGGCGCTTCAATCGAAGGTCGAGCAGATGGGCTACACCGTGCGCAAGGCGAAACTGAAAAAGGCCTGCGGCGAATTCTATACGGTCGACAAGGCCGGCAACCAGGTCGAGCTGTTCATCGACCCGACCTCGGGCAACATCGTCGGCAAGCTCTAGGCGGTCCCCGGCCATGTCGCACATCGACAGCGCAATCCAGGCCGGCGACGCGACGTCGCCGGCCGAGGTCAAGGCCTGGGACCCCTTCGTGCGCGTCTTCCACTGGTCGCTCGTCACGCTGTTCGTCGCCGCGCATGTCACCGGCGACGAGTTCGAGGATGCGCACTACATCATCGGCTACACGATCGCCGGACTGCTCGCCGCGCGCGTCGTGTGGGGCATCGTCGGCGGACGCCACGCACGCTTCACCGACTTCGTGCGGGGACCGTTCACCATCCTCGCCTACCTGCGCGACGTCGCGATGCTGCGCTCGCGTCGCTACCTCGGTCACAATCCGGCCGGCGGCGCCATGGTCGTGGCGCTGCTCCTGTCGCTGTCCGCCACATGCCTCACGGGCTACCTGATGACCACGCCGGAAATGTGGGGCTCAAAGTGGCTCGAAGACGTGCACGAGGCGACGGCGCATCTGACCATCGTGCTGGTCGCGCTGCATGTCCTCGGCGTCATCGTCACGAGCTTCATGCACGGCGAGAACCTCGTGCGGTCCATGATTACCGGCCGCAAGCGCGCCGAATAGCCCACGCCAATTCCGGCGGCGCGCCGCAACAGGCACCTGCCGGAAACAAAGCGCCGCGGATCGCACCCCGCAAGCGATCCGCGGCGCGGGCGCGCCGCGCTCAGGCCTTCGCCGCGATCGTTTCCATCTCCACGACCCACTCCGGTCGCGCCAAGCCGTTGACGACGACCCACGTCGACGCCGGTGTGTGCCCGGGCTTCAGGTACTTCTCGCGATGCGGCTTCAGGAACTTGAGGCCATCCGGCTGCGTCGAGTAGACGTTGAGGCGCACGATGTTCTCCGGTCCGAAGCCAGAGTGCGCCAGGATGGCCAGCGTGTTCTGCCAGATCTGGTCGTGCTGCGCCTCGAAGCCCTCCGGCAGCGTGCCGTCGGGGCGCAGGCCGACCTGACCGGCCAGGAACAGCCACCGCGCATTGGGCGGGATCTCGACGCTGTGACTGTACATGGCGGCCGGCGGCGCGACGGTCGGCGGATTGGCGGTCTTCAGCATGGCGGTCTCCCCGGATCAATCTGAATTTCGCGGCGGACCGGCGGCCCACCGTTACCTATTTGTATTTGGTTGCCGTGATGAATGCACCAAAGCTTTCGCACCACACGACCGCGGTGTTGTAGGCGGAGACGTCGACGCCGGCGGGCACATCGACGATGAACCCATCGAAGGATTTGACGTCGCCGACACGCACAGCGCTGGCCTTGATCGCGTCGAAGCCCTCTTTCGTCTCCACGAAGCTCTTCGTCAGGTACAGCTTGTAGTCCGGCCCCGGTGCAAGCTTGCCCTCGAAGGCGATGCGGTCCTTGCCCAGCCGCAACTCGCCGTCCCCCCAATGCAGGAAGTCGCTGCCCTTCAGGTCACGTTTGAAGCGAGCCTTGTACATCGCGCCCTGCGAAGCCGACTGCAACTCCGCCTTCTGTGGCGCCGGTGGCGCCGTCAGGATCGGCAACGTGTAGACGCCGAGCGCGAACCCGACCGCGAGCATGGCACCATGCGTCACGATTAAAATCAGCCAGCGGATCATATCGGCGTTCCTTTCGCGATGAGCGGTCTTTCCCTGCGCCGCAACCTCGCTGCTGGCAATGCCATCTGTCAATTGAACTCAACCCACGAAACCGCGAGCGCACGTGATCTCCGCCCCCGCAAGTCCCGCTCAATCCCCGCACGCAACGTGCGCACATGGGTCGCCATGACCTCAGCGCGTCTTGACCGCCGTGCCGGTCCCGCGCCGGACACGAACCGTTCCGCGCCCCTGGCACCCTGCGCGACGGCCAGCCCCAGCGGCTTGCGTACCGGCATCACCAACTCCCTGCGCCTTTCGCCTGAGATCTGGCGTTCTCCCCTGTCGCCTTGAACGGAAGGCTACGACGTAGACCGACCGGTTAACAAGCCGAACCGGCTTTTCTGACGGTTGCGCACGCGCCTCCTGGCAACGATGATGTCCGGACAAGGAGCGGCGACGATGACGGTCTGAGGACCATCGGACGCACGAACGCCGCGCCAATGGGAAGGACGCCGCCATGCCCAATCTTTGGACCGACCTGACAGGCGACATCATGCGCTCGGCGCTCAACATCCAGGACCTGCGCGGGATGGCGCGCCGGCGTCTGCCGCGCATGCTGTTCGACTTCATCGACCGCGGCAGCGAGGACGACGTCGCGCTCCGCCACAACCGCGAGGCCCTCGAGCGCATCAAGCTCGTCCCGCGCGTGCTCAACAACACATCAAAGCGCGATCCCGCGGTCACGCTTCTCGGCCAACCCCAGAAGCTGCCGCTGGTGATCGGTCCCACCGGTCCGGCAGGCTTCGTCTGGTATCGCGGCGAGACCGAGCTCGCGCGGGCTGCGGCCAAGGCAGGCATCCCCTTCACCCTCGCCAGCACATCGAACACGCCCATGGAGCGTATCCGGCAGGAGGGCGGCGGCACCCAATGGTACCACCTCTACGTCTGGCGCGATCTGGAAGGCTCCGTTCAGGCGGTGCCGCGCGCACGCGACGCCGGCTACGACGCGCTCGTGCTGACGGTCGACGCCACCGTGCCCTACAATCGCGAATTCGATAAGCGCAACGGCGCGACATTTCCCGTGCGCTTCACGCCGGGCAACGTCTTCGACGTCGCCACGCACCCGCGCTGGCTGATCGGCACGATGGGCCGCTACGTCCGCGCCGACGGTCACATGCCGCGCTACGTCAACATCGGCATGACCGACGGTGTCGCCCCGCAGGACGTGCGCGCGCTCCTCACTAAGAACGACACGCTCGACTGGGACTTCCTGAAGCGCATCCGGGACATGTGGCCGAGGAAGCTGATTGTGAAAGGTGTCCTGCATCCCGCCGACGCCGCACGCATGGCCGACTTCGGCGTCGACGGCGTCATCGTCTCCAATCACGGCGGCATCGCCAGCGACGCCTCGATCGCCCCGATCGACGCCTTGCCCGCCGTCGTCGACGCGGTCGACGGACGCATGGCGGTGATGGTCGATAGCGGCTTCCGTCGCGGCAGCGACGTGCTCAAGGGCCTCGCCCTCGGCGCCGACGCCGTCGTCATCGGACGCGCCACCCTCTACGGCGTCTCCGCCGCTGGCGAAGCCGGCGCGACGCGCGCGCTGGACATCCTGCGTTCGGAGATCCATCGCACGATGGGTGTGATGGGCCTCGTCGATCTGGCCGGCATCGGTCGCGAGCACGTCGTCTTGCCGGGCGAGGTCCTGCGCATGAACGAGGGCGAGGCGGCACGCAGCCCCGCCGCGCAACGCCCGCCATCGGTCGCCGCCGCCCAATGATCGCCGCGCAGTAATCGACGCCTGGCCGCAGGTCAGGCCGGCAGGTTCGCCGGCTCCGGCGCGGGCCGTCCGCGGATCAGATCAGCGGCCTTGTCCGCGATCATCAGCACCGAAGCGTTGAGGTTGGCCGAGATCATGCGCGGCATCACCGATGCGTCGATCACGCGCAAGCCGTCCAGGCCGTGCACACGCAGCTGATCGTCGACGACGTTGGTGGGCACGGTGGCGGGCCCCATCCGGCAGGTCGACGCCGGGTGAAACACCGTCTGCGCGTTCTTCACGCCAGCGTCCAGGATCTCGTCGTCGCTCTGGACCGCCGGACCGGGATAGGATTCGCGCACGAGATAGCGGGCGAAGGGCGCGCCCGACAGCAGGCGGCGCGAGATCTTGATGCTGGCCACGAACACCCGGCGGTCGAGTTCGTGACCCAGATAGTTCGATTGGATCAGCGGCGCCGCGAAGGGATCGGAGGACGCCAGCCGCACCCAGCCACGGCTCTCCGGCCGATGTTGCCAGCCCGCGCACGTCATGCCCGGATGGTCCTCGAGCCGGCCGAGCTGTCCTTCCTTGTAGCTCGCCGGCGTGAAGATGAACTGCAGATCCGGGTCCGTGCCAGGGCTTTCGCCCGAGTGCCAGAACGCCAGCACCAAGCTCGGCTGTAGCGACAGCACACCCTTGCGCGCGACCGCATACTTCAGCGCCTCCCCGACCAGCCGCGCCCCGCGCACCATCTCGTTGATCGTCGTCACGTCCTTCACTTCCGCGACGACGCGCGAGGTGTAGTGGTCCTGCAGCCCGTCACCGACACCCGGCAGTGCGTGACGAACCGCGATGCCGAGCGATTGCAGGAGCTGCGGCGGCCCGATCCCGGACAACATCAAGAGCTGCGGCGAATTGTAGGCGCCCCCAGATAGCAATACCTCGCGCCGCGCCTTCACCTCCGCTGGCCGCCCGTCACGACCACCGATGCAATAGGCCGCCCCGGTCGCCCGCTTGCCCTCCAGCAGCAGCGAGGTGACGTGCGCGCTGGTGATGACGCGCAGGTTGGGCCGGCGCATTGCCGGGCGCAGGAACGCGCGCGCCGCGCTGATCCGGCGTCCGTTCGCGATCGCGCGCTGCGCATAGGCGACGCCCGCTTGCGAGGCGCCGTTGTAGTCCTTCGCGTGAGGCATCCCGATCCCCACGCAGCTGTCGATGAAGGCATCGCACAGCGGATGCCTGAAATCGGCTTCCGTCACCGGCAGCGGTCCCTCGCGCCCGCGATACGTCTCGTCCGCCGCACCGACACGCCCTTCGAGCCGCTTGAAGTAGGGCAGCACGTCGGCATAGCCCCAGCCGCGATTGCCGAGTTGCGCCCAGGTGTCGAAGTCGCTGGCAAGCCCGCGGTTGTAGACGTGCCCGTTGATCGAGCTCGACCCGCCGAGTGTCTTGCCGCGCGGTGCGAACACGCGCCGGCCACCCGTATAAGGCCCTTCCTCCTGCGCGTAGCACCAGTTCACGCGCGGGTCGTACGTGGTTTTGATGAACCCCGCGGGCATGTGGATGTAGGGATGCCAGTCCGTCGGCCCCGCCTCCAGCACGCACACCGAGACGGCTGCATCCTCACTCAGCCGGTTGGCGAGCACCGAGCCAGCCGAGCCTGCGCCGATGATGACGTAGTCGAACGTTTCCATGCCCCGCCCCTCGACCGCCCGCTGGCGCGCGAAGCGGCCCCGCGCCTTCACCGGCGAGAGAACGGCCGCGTCGTCCGCAGGCATTGTTATTGTCGGCGCGACCTTAATCGAGGCCGCCGCGAAGAGCCAGCCATCCGGACCACCAGGAAACGACGCTGGTTGCAGGCCCGCCCTTCAGCCTTTGCATTGCTTGGCAAGTGCTTTGCTCACCTCCACAAGACGCTGGCGATGATGTGCGGGCAAATCCTCGACCGTGGCGATCGCCTCGCCCAGCGCCGCCAGGATGCCCTCCAACAGGTAATAGTGAAGGTGGAAGCCGACGTGCCGGCGCTCCGCACCTTGGCGGTCCAGATGCAGGTGGACGCCGTCGCGGTCGGCCGTCACCTCGAACCGGCTCTCCCGGCCGAAGGACCCCATGTAGAACTTCTCGGGAAAATCGATCGACACTTCGGCCTTGTCCGTAATCGGCTTGGACATCTAGCGCTCCTTCATCTGGCCGTGCCGCACCCGCGCCCACCGCCCAGGCACGCGACCGGCAGGCCGAGGATGCTGTGGAACGGCTGCCACGCGTTGATGCCCGTCAAAACGCCGGCGCGTAAATCGCAGCACGCTGGCGCGGCATCGACAAGGAGGCTCGCCATGATGAAGATCGCGATGCGCGGGGGGATCGTCGCGCTCCTGTTCGCGCCACTACTGACGCTGCCCGGCGCCGCCCAGTCGCCTGCCGATGCGATTGCCGCCTGCCGGTCCGCGCGCGATGGCCAGGAGCGCCTCGCCGCCTGCTCGCGCGTCATCGCCGATGCCGCCGCCACCGACGCCCACAAGGCGATGGCCTATCGCAATCGCGGTCGCGCTCGCGCCGAGGCTGGCGCCAACGCCGACGCCATCGTCGATCTTACTGAGGCCATCAAGCGCGACCAGGCCGACGTCCAGGCCTACCTGACGCGTGCCCGCGTCCGGCTGGCCGCCAACGACACCCAGGGCGCCATCGCCGACTACGACGCCGCCGTGGCGCTGCGGCCGGCCTGGGCCATCGGCTATATCGGTCGCGGCCACGCGCGCCTCGTCGCGGGCGCCCCCGACCTCGCCATCGCCGATTTCACCAAGGCGATCGAAGCCGACCCCCGCAACGCGCACGCCTACAACAATCGCGGCCTCGCCCATCGCAAGGCCGGCAACCTCGACCGCGCCATCGCCGAATACACCGCCGCCATAGACGTCAACCCGATCTACGGCCTCGCCTACGCCAACCGCGGTTACGCCAACGAGGAGCGCGGCGCCAAGGACAAGGCGGTCGAGGATTACCGCAACGCGCTGCGCGTCGACCCCTCCCTTACCGGCGCCAGGGAAGGCCTGGAGCGGCTCAAGGCCGTCGGCGCACTGGCCGGCGAGAGCGCGAAATTGATCGCGCAAGGCAAGGCGCTGGTGGAAACCCATTGCCAGGGCTGCCACGCCGTCGGCGTGGCCGGCGCGAGCCCCAACCCCAAGGCGCCGCCGTTCCGCGCGATGCACGATCGCCACCCGATGCTGGCGCTTCGCGCGCCACTGACGCGTGGCATCGCTGCCCCCCACGACGAAATGCCGAAGTTCCGGCTGCCCGACGCCGACGTCGACAAGATCATCGCCTACATCAACGATCTCGGCGCAAAGCCCTGAGACAAACCGCCTGCCTCACGGACCGAACGAGCCCCACTCGTAAAAAAGGCCGGCGCCTTGCGGCACCGGCCCGTCCGTATCGACATGCGCTGAACGCGCGCGCCGCAGCGCCTACTTCGTCTGTGCGCCCGGAACCGGCGTCGGCACGTTCTGCCCCGCCTTCTGCGCCTCGATCTGCTTTTTGATCTCCGGATCGACGTAATCGATATTGGCCTTGCCGCGCAGGCTCGTCGCCAGGTCCTGCGCCTTCTTGTGCATCAGCGCGGCGGTAATGCGGTCCTTGACAGTCTCGAACGCCGGCGGCTTCAGCACGCGGCGATCCTCCAGCTTGATCAGGTGCCAGCCGAACTGCGACTGCACGGGAAGCGAAACCTCCCCGACCTTGAGCTTGAACGCGGTCTCCTCGAAGGCAGGCACCATCTGGCCCTTGCCGAAGTAGCCGAGATCGCCACCGTCCTGCTTGGAGCCTGGATCCTTGGAGAACTCCTTGGCCATCTGTGTGAAGTCGGCGCCGTGCCCGATCTTCTCGAAGATCTCCTTCGCCTTTAACTCCGATTCTACGAGGATATGGCGCGCGCGCACCTGCTCCCCCTCCTTGGAGCCCGACACCTGGCTGTCGTAGAAAGCCTTCTTCTCGGCCTCCGTGATGCCTTCCTTGACGGTGATGTCGAAGTAGCTGTCGCGCAGCGCCCGACGCCGCCAGTACTGCATCCGCTCATCGAAGCTGCCCCGCTGGCCGAGCTTCTCGCTCTCCGCGGCTTCCGCAAACAGCTGGTTCTCGATCAGGTATTCGACGAGCACCCTGCGCCGCGTATCGGGCGGCAGGTTGCCGAGGTCACCCCCGATCTCCGTCTCCGCCAGCCGCATGTCAGCTTCCGTCAGAGCCTTGCCGTTGACGGTGGCCACAACCTTGTCCTGGGCCACCGCGCCGAATGGGGCGAGCAGGAGAAGAGCCGTCGCCGCCGTGCGGCGCATGGTCTTGCAAAAGTCTGTCACGAAAGAAGGCCTCTTGCTGTAAGGGAGCACTGCGATCGGCTACGGGCGCGCTCGAGCCGCTCGACACCTTGGCGCCGTCTGTTCCCGGCGCCGCTCGCCCCAGTGACGCCGGCGGGCCACGGGATCGGCCGCCGAGCGATAGGCCCGGGCGACGGCCCTGCCAAGTGAACTTTCCGAAAGGAACGGCCAAGTGCGGCATTCTTGAGGTGGGCGACCCCTGCCCCGGCCCGGCCTCGCGTTGACAATGATGCATCCCCCTTCTTATGTCTCCTCACAACTATGCGACGCGCCGATGCCGGGCACCCCACGGCGGGGCCGCTAGGCGTACTGTTGTGTTGGCCCGCCCCTAGCCGGCCGGCACCGCGGAGCGTTAAGTGCGGCCGGAATGCAACGCGGGGGCGCGGGACGCTGGTCAGCGGCCATCGCCAGGCTCGATCTGCGAGCCTAACCATATGAATTGAGGACGCAATTTCATGCTTTCCATCGGCTCGATCGCGACCAAGATCTTCGGATCGTCCAACGAGCGGCGCATCAAGTCGTTCCGGGCGAAGGTCGAGGCGATCAACGCCCTCGAGCCCGAGATCGCCAAGCTTCGCGACGTCGAATTGAAGGCCCGCACGGAAGCCTTCCGCGAGCAGCTGAAGGCCGGCGCGTCCCTCGACGACATCCTGGTCCCCGCCTTCGCCACCGTCCGTGAGGCCGCAAAACGCACCCTCGGGCAGCGACATTTCGACGTCCAGCTGATCGGCGGCATGGTCCTCCACCAGGGCAAGATCGCCGAGATGAAGACCGGCGAAGGCAAGACGCTGGTCGCCACCCTGCCCGTCTACCTGAACGCGCTCGCCGGCAAGGGCGTGCACGTCGTGACGGTCAACGACTACCTGGCCCGGCGCGACTCCGAGTGGATGGGCCAGATCTACCGCTTCCTCGGCCTGACCGTCGGCTGCATCGTCCACGGTATCGACGACGACGACCGCCTCGAGCAGTACGCCTGCGACGTCACCTACGGCACCAACAACGAGCTCGGCTTCGACTACCTGCGCGACAACATGAAGATGAGCACCGCCGAGATGGTGCAGTTCGGCGGCCGCCCCAACGAGCTGGCCGGCCACAACTTCGCGATCGTCGACGAGGTGGACTCGATCCTGGTCGACGAGGCGCGAACCCCGCTGATCATCTCCGGGCCCGTCGAGGATCGCGCCGACCTTTACGTTGCGATCGACAAGATCATCCCGAACCTCGGCAAGGACGACTACGAGCTCGACGAGAAGCAGCGCCAGGTCGCCCTCAACGAAACCGGCAACGAGACGCGTCGAGCAGCCTGCTGGCCGAAGCCGGCCTCCTCAAGGGCTCGCTCTACGACATCGAGAACGTCACCGTCGTCCACCACGTCAATCAGGCGCTGAAGGCGCACAAGCTGTTCCAGCGCGACAAGGACTACATCGTCAAGGCCGGCCAGGTCGTCATCATCGACGAGTTCACCGGCCGCATGATGCCCGGCCGCCGCTACTCCGAAGGCTTGCACCAGGCGCTGGAGGCCAAGGAAGGCGTCGAGATCCAGCCCGAGAACCAGACGCTCGCCTCGATCACCTTCCAGAACTATTTCCGCCTCTACGACAAGCTCGCCGGCATGACCGGTACCGCTGCGACCGAGGCCAGCGAGTTCATGGACATCTATGGACTCGAGGTGCTCGAGATCCCCACCAACGTCACCGTCGCGCGTATCGACGACGACGACGAGATCTATCGCACCGCAGAAGGAGAAGTACGCGGCCATCGTCGCCACGATCGCAGAAAGCCGCCGGCGCAATCAGCCGCTTCTCGTCGGCACAACCTCGATCGAGAAGTCCGAGCAGCTCTCCGCACTCCTGAAGGACCCCGCCTACATCGAGGAGCTCGGCAAGAACCTCGTCGCCCAGGCCGCAAAGCTCAAGGACAAGGAGGTCGAGCTGAAGTCCTACCTGACCGACGTCGGCCAACACCTGATCGAGATGGGCACCAAGCGCGGCAACGAGGACCCCGTCCCCCATCAGGTCCTGAACGCACGCTTCCACGAGCAGGAGGCCAAGATCATCGCACAGGCCGGCGTGCCCGGCGCTGTCACGATCGCCACCAACATGGCCGGCCGCGGCACCGACATCCAGCTCGGCGGCAACGTCGAATATCGCCTGCGCGATTGGATCGCCGAGCGCACCGAGGCCGGCACGCCGCCCGACGAGCGCGAGATCGAAAAGCAGCGCGCGGAGATCACCGAGGACGTCGCGCGCCAGAAGCAGATCGCACTCGATGCCGGCGGCCTGTACGTCATCGGCACCGAGCGCCACGAGAGCCGCCGCATCGACAACCAGCTGCGTGGCCGCTCCGGCCGCCAGGGCGATCCCGGGCCGCTCCAAGTTCTATCTGTCGCTCGACGACGACCTGATGCGCATCTTCGGTTCCGACAAGATGGAGAGCGTGCTGAAGACGCTCGGCCTGCAGGAAGGCGAGGCGATCACCCATCCCTGGATGAACAAGTCCCTGGAGATGGCGCAGAAGAAGGTCGAAGCGCGCAACTTCGACATCCGCAAGCAGATCCTGAAGTACGACGACGTGATGAATGACCAGCGCAAGGTCATCTTCGAGCATCGCATCGACATCATGGGGCGCGACGACGTCCAGGAGACGGTCGGCGAGCTGCGCCAAGAGATCATCGACGAGCTGGTCAAGCGCCACATCCCCGAGAACGCCTACGCCGAGCAGTGGGACGCCGCCGGCCTGAAGGAAGCCGTCGCCGGCATCTTCGGGCTCGACCTGCCGGTCGACGAATGGGCCGCCGAGGAAGGCATCGCCGACGAGGAGATCAAGGAGCGCCTGGTCAAGGCGGTCGACGCCAAGGCTGCCAAGAAAGCTTCCGACATCGGACCGGAAATCTACCGCCAGATCGAGAAGATGGTCCTGCTCCAGACGCTCGACCATCTTTGGCGCGAGCACATCGTCACCCTGGAGCACCTGCGTCAGGTGATCGGCTTCCGCGCCTACGGCCAGCGCGATCCGCTGAACGAGTACAAGACCGAGGCCTTCGTCCTGTTCGAGGCCATGCTGGCGCGCCTGCGCGAGGTGGTCACCGGCCAGCTCATGCACGTCGAGCTCGCCCCGCCTGAGGACGAGCTGCAGCCGCCCGAGCTACCGCACATGGAAGGCCATCACATCGATCCCACGACCGGCCTCGACGAGTTCGCTCTCGCCGACGCCGCGATCGCCGGTTCCGATCGCGCAGCCGCCACCGCCCCGCGCGGCAACGGCGCCAACCGGCAGGCGCAGGCCCGCAAGGCCTCCGACGTCGATCCCCGCGATCCTTCCACGTGGGGCAAGGTCTCGCGCAACGCGCTCTGCCCCTGCGGCTCGGGCAAGAAGTACAAGCACTGCCACGGCCGCCACGACTGATCGGCATCACGCTTCAGGGGGCAGAACCATGGCAGATCGCAGCTCCAGCAAGGCCTTTCCCGTGTCCTGGGACCAGTTCCACCGGGACGCGCGCGCGCTCGCCTGGAAGTTGGCCGAGAAGGGCCCCTTTGACGCCATCGTGTGCATCACACGCGGAGGGCTCGTCCCCGCCGCCATCGTCGCCCGCGAGCTCGAGATCCGCGTCGTCGAGACGGTCTGCGTCGCCAGCTATCACGACTACAAGAGCCAAGGCGACATGCGCGTCCTGAAGGAGATCGCGCCCGCCGTGCGCTCGCTCTCCGGCGGAACCGGCGAAGGCGTGCTGATCGTTGATGACCTGACCGACACCGGCGGCACGGCGCGCATCGTCCGCGAGATGCTGCCCAAGGCGCACTTCGCCACCGTCTACGCCAAGCCGCAGGGCAAGCCCCTCATCGACAGCTACGTCACCGAGGTTTCGCAGGACACCTGGATCTACTTCCCCTGGGACCTCGACCTCGCCTACGCCGAACCCATCCGCGGCGGACGCTGACGCCCCGCGCCGGCCCCTCGCCCCTTTCGAAGCAAAGGACGCGCGCATCATGTCCCGCCCACTCGTCATCGCCCCCTCGATCCTGTCGGCGGACTTCGCCCGCCTCGGCGAGGAGGTCGCCGCCGTCGACCGCGCCGGCGCCGACTGGATCCATCTCGACGTCATGGACGGCCACTTCGTCCCCAACATCACCTTCGGCCCGCCGATCGTGAAGGCGATCCGCGCCGCAACAAAAAAACCCTTCGACGTCCACCTGATGATCGCGCCGGCAGACCCCTACCTCTCAGCCTTCGCCGAAGCCGGCGCCGACGTCATCACCGTCCACGCCGAAGCCGGCCCCCACCTTGACCGCTCGCTGCAGGCGATCCGCGCGCTCGGCAAGAAGGCAGGCGTCTCGCTCAATCCCGCCACCGAGGAGGACCGTCTGGCCTACGTCCTCGACCGCGTCGACCTGATCTTGCTGATGACCGTCAATCCGGGCTTCGGCGGCCAGGCGTTCATTCCCGCGATGCTCGACAAGATCGCACGCGTGAAGGCCATGATCGGCGCCCGCGACATCCGCCTTGAGGTCGACGGCGGCGTCACGCCCGAGACCGCAGCGCTCGTGGCCAAGGCCGGTGCCGACACGCTCGTCGCAGGCTCTGCCGTCTTCAAGGGCGGTACCGAAAAAGCTTACGCCGAAAACATCGCCGCCATCCGCCAGGCAGCCGTCTGAAATGTGAAGGCGCGAACGGCTTTGCCCGTTCACCGAGCCGGCACGACTGCCGGCTCGGGATCGTTGCTTTCTTTGTCTTGATGTCGTCGCGCTCGGCAATGAGCGGCAGCACGATGGCGCATCAGCCGCCCGTGTACTCCAGGATGTGCAATCCAAGACCCCACCGGTCGGCCATGTAGATCAGGCCGGTGTCGCGATCGACCTGCACGTCGTTGCTTTGCGCGCACGCCCGTTCCTTGTTGCCGGCCGGCATGTAGTAGCCGACTTCCTTCGGCTTGAAGGGGTTCGACCAGTCGATGACCCGAAGGCCCGCGTTGAACCAGCAGATGTAGATCAGGTCGTCCTTGGTCATATCGAGCCAGATGTTGTGCGCGCCGTACCGCGCACCCGTCCGGCACCACTTCTGGTCGAGTGGCCGCATCGTGTAGGGATCGATATCGTGCGGCATGAACGTGCTGATCGGTAGCGGCACCATCGGGTTGCGCAGATCGTAGAACGTGATGTGCGCGGGCGGATGCTCGCAATTGACCGTAATGGTCTCCTGCGTGACGATCCCGAACTCCGATCCTTCCGGAACGATGAACGAGTGGAAGCAGCCCGGCCAGCCGTGCGTCTCGTGCGGGCTATGCCGCCAGACCGTCTTCGGGTTCCTCGGATCCGTGCAGTCGAACAGCACGATGCCGCCGTCCCAGTAGCCCGCCGTCACGTAGTTGCCCCACGGGTTGCCCTCGTGGATCCACACGCCACCCTTCTCGATCGCCTCCGTGTTCCATGACGGCGTCTCGCCGCCCTTCTGCCCCTCGACCCATCCGTGCCCGATCAACTCCGGATGGGCGGGATCCTTCATGTCGTGGATCAGCAGGATCTTGCCCTCGAAGCCGTCCTTGAAGCCGGAGCTGTAGAGCAGCTTGCGCTTGCGGTCGTAGATCGGCCGATGGATGCCGAATCCGTCCGTCTTGATGTAGCGCATGAACTTCGGATTGACCGGGTCCGAGCAATCGAAGATGCGCAAGCCACCGACCGCATCGGGATACTTGTTGCGCAGATTGGGGCGGATCTCGCTGTTCGTCAGCAGGATGTCGTCGGTGATCCGCAGCACCTTATGTGTGCGCGCCGCCGGGCTGTCCGTGATCTGGTTGACGATTTTCGGCTTGGAGGGATCGCGCACGTCGAGGATCGTCATGCCGTCGTGGCCGTTCACGCCCGACGCCGCCACGTAGCAGATGCCCTTGCCGACCTGGATCTGGAACGCATCGCCCCAGCCGTTGAGATCGGAATGGCCGACCAGGCGGACATTATGCGCTTGCTCTGCCCACGGCTCGGTGAGCGCGTGCTCGGCGTTTACGTACTGTGCGCCGCCCCCTCCGCGGATCGGATTGGGGTGATAATAGGGTCTCGACATCGGCCGTTCCTCCTTGCGTGTCCTGTATGCGAAACGCGACGCAGCGGCGGCGGGCATGGCACGGCTCGCCAGGTGCCATCCGACGCTGCACAACCGTCAAATGTCTTGCACAGGGTTGTGCGTGCGCAGCCCCGGCAGTTCGTCACCCGCGCTTGGGAAGCGCGATGCCTTTGGCGGCCGCGGCCCGCATGACGAACTTGTCCGTCTGCTCGAACGCGCCCTTGAGATCCTGCATCCCCGTCATGTCGCTGATCTCGCCCAGGCGCTGCGCGATCGTCTCCGGCGTGCGCTCCGCATCGTCGAGGTAGATGCCGACCGTCTCGTGGATCACGGTCCGCGCAAACCCGCCCGCGCCCGCGCACAGGATCATCCGCGACGGCGCATCCGCGCTGACCAGATAGAGCACACCCGGCGTGATCGAGGCCGGCGTCATCAGCTCCAGCGCCTCCTTCGGCAACAGCGCCTCGGTCATGCGCGTCGCCGCGGTCGGCGCGAGCGTGTTGACGCGAATATCGAACTTCGCGCCCTCCTGATGCAGCGTGTTCATCAGTCCGACCATCGCCATTTTCGCGGCGCCGTAATTCGACTGGCCGAAGTTTCCGTACAGACCCGACGACGACGAGGTCAGCACGATGCGCCCGTAGCTCTGCTCGCGCATCAAGTCCCACACCGCCTTGGTGCACGTCACCGTGCCCATCAGGTGAACCTCGAGCACGGCGCGGAAGTCCGATAGCTCCATCTTCGCGAACGTCTTGTCGCGCAGGATGCCCGCATTGTTGACCAGGATGTCGACGCGGCCCCACTCGGCTTTCGCGCGCGCCACCATGTCGGCGACCTCTTCGGCGTTCGTCACGTTGGCGCCATGCGCCATCGCCGTGCCGCCCGCAGCGCGGATCTCCGCGACCACCGACTCGGCCGCCGACGTACCCCGGCCCGTACCGTCGAGCGCAACACCCAGATCGTTGACGACGACCTTTGCCCCGCGTGCGGCGAGCCCCAGCGCGTGGCTGCGGCCGAGCCCGTTGCCCGCGCCGGTGACGATCGCGACGCGATCGTCGAATCTGATGCTCATGATCTGTCGTCTCCCGTCATTCCAGAACGGCCATCGTCAGCCAGTCGGCCACCAGCGCCGGTTTCGTCTCGCCCTCGATCTCCACGGTCACCGCGTAACGCAACTGGATCTCTTTATCGCCGCGACGCTTCAGATCGGCCAGCACGAAGCGGCCGCGCACGCGCTGGCCGGTCTTCACGGGGTTGAGGAACCTCACCTTGTCGAAGCCGTAGTTGATGCCGACCGCACGCCCCGCGATCACCGGCACCGCCTCGAACGAGAACAGGCTCAGCATCGAAAGCGTGAGAAAGCCGTGCGCGATCGTTCCGCCGAACGGCGTCTCCTGGGCGCGCACGGGATCGACATGGATGAACTGATGATCCTGGCTTACGTCCGCAAACTTGTCGACCATCGCCTGATCGATCAGGTGCCACTCCGACACGCCGATCTCCTCGCCGACGCGCGTTTCGAGCACCGCCAGCGGCACCGGCGCCTGCTTGAGCTTCATGCCTCGTCCTCCCCCAACACGCCCGGTCCCGCAACAACATGCAGACCGCCATCGACAGGCAGGATCGCCCCCGTCGTATAGGCCCCCCCGCGCCCGACAAGAAACAACAGTGCCGCTGCGATATCGTCCGGCCCGCCGATGCGTCCCAGCGGCACGCCGTCCTCCATGCGCGCGCGCCGTACCGGATCATCGGTCGCGAACGCCATCATCCGGCTGCGAAACGGCCCCGGCGCGAATGCATTGACGGTGATGTGCTGGCCCGCGAGCTCGTTGGCGAGAATGCGCGTCAGGTGATGCACGGCGGCCTTCGACGCCGAATAGGAGTAGGCGCCCTTGGAGATCGCCTGCGTGCCCATAACCGAGCCGAGGTTGACGACGCGCGCGGGATCTTCCGACGTCCCGGCCGCCTTGAGCAGCGGCAGCAGGGCTTGGGTCAGCATGAACATGCCCGTCACGTTGAGGCTCATCACCCCGTCCCAGGCTTCGCGCGGAAACGAGCCGAGCGGCGCGCCCCAGGTGCGGCCGGCGTTGTTGACGAGAATGTGGAGGCGGTCGGTTCGGGCAGCGATTTCGGCCGCCAGCGCGCTCACACCGTCATCCGTGGCGACGTTGCCCGCCAGGCCCTCCGCCGATCCAGGCGCGCCGAGCGCGTTGAGCTCGGCCGCCGCCGCCACACACGTTTCGCCCTTGCGCGAGGCGATCAGAACCCGCGCCCCGGCGCGAACCAGGGCTTCCGACAGCATGCGGCCGATACCGCTCGCACCGCCGGTGACCAGCGCCGTCTTTCCGGCGACGGAGAAAAGATGCTCCAGGTAGCTCAAGGCTTGGAATCCTCTGAGGCAGGCGCGCCAAGCATGTCGGCAATCCTCCCGCCTGTCCAGGCATGGGGACGGCTGGCCGCACGCCCCCTTGCCGTCGGCCGGTCAAGGCCTCACTCTGGCGTCAAAACGCACCGCCGGACCGGGCCGCGTCGAATGCGCGCCCGAGACTGGATGCATAGGGAGGACACCGCCACATGCTCCAAGGCCTGATGATGGACCGGCCGCTGTCGATCTCCAGCGTCATCGAGTTCGCCGCCGACGTGCATGCCGACACCGAGATCGTTTCGGCCAACGCTCATGGCGAGATCCACCGCTACACCTACGCCGACGCCCGCCCGCGCATCGCACGCCTGGCGAATGCGCTCATCCGGCTCGGCATCAAGCCTGGCGACCGCGTCGCCACGCTCGCCTTCAACAGTTATCGGCACTTCGAGTTGTATTACGCGATCTCCGGCATCGGCGCGGTCTGCCACACCATCAACCCGCGCCTGTTCCAGGACCAGCTGACCTACATCGTCAAGCACGCCGACGACCGCGTGCTGTTCTTCGGTGGCGTTGTCGCCGACCTGGTCCGCGCCATGAAGCCGCGCTGGCCCGACCACTTGCGCTACATCGCCATGGAGGACGAGGCCGGCACCGCCAGGATCGACGGTATCGACGGGCTGATGTCCTACGAAGCGCTCCTGGCCGCCGAGCCCGAGCGCGTCGAGTGGCCCGAATTCCACGAAAACACCGCCTGCGGCCTCTGCTACACGTCAGGAACGACCGGCGAGCCCAAGGGCGTGCTCTATTCGCACCGCTCCAACATCCTGCACGCCTTCTCGACCATCGCCTCGACTCAGCGCATCCACGGCATCGGCCGGCGCATGCTGCCGATCGTGCCGCTGTTCCACGTCAACGCCTGGGGGACACCCTACTCCGCACCGCTCACCGGCACCGCACTGATCATGCCGGGACCGCGGCTCGACGGCGCGAGTCTCTTCGATCTGATGGACCGCGAAGGCGTAACCGGATCGATGGGCGTGCCCACCGTCTGGCGCGGTCTGATCGAGGAGATGAAGAAGCGCGGCCGCAAGCCTAAGGCGCTCGAGGTCGCGCTGATCGGCGGCTCGGCCACGCCAAGGATCATGCTCGACGAATTGGAGCGCGACTTCGGCGTACTCGTCGAGCAGGGGTGGGGCATGACCGAGCTGTCCCCGGTCGGCACGCTCGGCCAGCTCGAACCCTCGATGGTGGACACGCCCGAGCCGCGACGCGCGCAGATGAAGCTCGCCGCCGGCCGCCGCATGTGGGGCTTCGACATGAAGATCGTCGGACTCCGCCGGGACGCGCCTGCCGCATGACGGCGTCGCGTTCGGCGAGCTGTGCGTGCGCGGCGCGTGGGTCGCGTCGGGCTATTTTGAGAACGCGGACGCAAGCGCCCGGCTCCTCGACGCCGAAGGCTGGCTGAAGACCGGCGACATCGCGCGCATCGACCCGCAAGGCTTCATGACCATCGTCGACCGCGCCAAGGACCTCGTGAAATCCGGCGGCGAGTGGATCTCCTCCGTCGACCTGGAGAACATCGCGCTGCAGGCGCCGGGCGTCGCGCTCGCCGCCGTCATCGGCGTGGCCGACGAGAAGTGGGGCGAACGCCCCCTGCTCGTGATCGAGCCGGCGACCGGCGCTAGCATCGACAAGGGCGCGATCCTCGCGTTCATGGCCTCGAAGGTCGCCAAGTGGCAGGTGCCCGACGATGTCGCCATTGTCGACAAGCTGCCGCTCACCGCGACAGGCAAGATCTCCAAGCTGCAATTGCGCGACATGATCGCCGCGCGCGCATAATGCATCGCGCCGCCAGCCGACCGCGGCTTCAAGCGGCGGCACCGAACGCAGCGCCTCAGTTCAGGCGGTAGTCGGCCGTCAGCATCTTCAGCTCGGCCGGCTGGATCAGCCCGCGATGCGCGACGGTCACCTTGTAGAGCTGGCCTTCCAGGTGCGCCTTCCAGTAGTCGAGAAATCCCGTCAGCTTGGGAAAGCGCGGATGCAGATCGTAGTCCTGCCAGATGTAGCTTTGCAGAAGCGAGGGATGGTCGGGCAGGCGATAAAGGATCTCCGCCGTGGTCAGGCTGAATCCGCGCAGCTGCTCGGTGAAGTCGCGATCGGCCATTCAGTTCTCCTCGATGTGAGACCGGAACCGATGAACGAGACTACACGCGAATCGTTTCCTGAGAACGCAAAAGATGTTGACAATCAGCACATTAGCAGCCGACACGCATGACTGCTGACAGCCGGGCGGCACTGCGTCTCCCCGCCCCCGCGATCGACGCCAGATTCGATCACATCACTTCCAGGCCGAGCTTGTCCAGCAAGGACAACAGCATCTCGCCCGCGCGCTCGCGATGCAGGCGATGGATGCGATAGGCACGATCCCCATCACCCGCCTCAATCGCGGCCACGACCCGCGCGTGATCCCGGTTCGACTGCACGGGCTTGGCCCGCAGCGTCAGCGTGCGCATACGCACACGAAACACCTGGCTCGCAAACGTGGCGACCACGCCCGCCAGCCGCGAGTTGCCGGACAGCTTGACGAGCGTGTGGTGGAAGACGTCGTCGCACTGCGCCCAGCGCGGCAGGTCGCTGTCGGCCAGCGCGCGATCCATCGCCTCGACCGCTGCCTTCAGCTCGCCAAGCTCCGCCCGCGAGGGCTTGCTCTCCGCCACACGGCGCGCCGCCAGCGCTTCCAGCTCGGTCAGCAACTCGTAGATCTCGCGCATGTCCTCGACCGAGATCGGCAGCACGCGCACGCCGTGGCGGGGCCTGATCTCGACCAGCCGCTCCTCGGCGAGCCGGATCAGCGCCTCGCGCACCGGCGTCCGGCTCATGCCCAGCTGCTCGGCCAGTTCCTGTTCTAGATACTGCGCATTCGCCGGCATCTCATTGTCGAGGATGCGCCGACGCAGAACCTCGTAGGCACGCTGCGTACTCGATTGGCGCTGTCGCCCGCGCTTGGCGACACCGGCCGGCGGCGTCGCCGTCCTGCGGGGGCGTGCGCCGGTTCGGGCGCGCTGGCCCGGCGTCTTCAGCATGACTGATCTGCCTCTCCGGTCCCGCCTGAAAGATCAACGTATTGGCGCAACGCATTGGACCTGTAGATGGCATCCTCGATCTCGAGATTGCGCACGTAGGCGTTGGCGTCGTTTTCGATAGCAGCCCCGTCCACGATGTGATCGACGACATGGCGACACAGCGCATGGACGCAATCGCCGCCGAAGCCGCGATCCTCCCACGCATAGCCCACAGGCGCATCCTCGTTGCCGCCGAAAGCGCGCAGCCGCAGCACGCCGTCGCCGTCCAGGCTGAGCGTGCCGCCCGAGCCCTCGATCGACATTTCCCCCATGGTCAGTCGCCGGTTGCGAGCCTTGTGGTCGCAGAGACGGTTGCCGTCGAACAGCCCCCGCGCACCAGAAGCGAAATCGAACAGAATGAACCCCGCGTCCTCGCCCGCAATCGCTGGATTGAGCGTGCGCAGCCGGGCCATGACACCCGTCACCTCCCCGAGCAGGAACCGAAAGGTGTCGACCAGATGGATCGCCGTCTCGTGCACCAGGAAGCGCGGCATTTTGCGAAAGTAGGGCTGACGCTCCAGATAGGCGTCAGGGCCCTGACCGTCGCCGGGCCTCAAGCGGAAAGTAATCTGGTAGATCTCGCCAAGCCCGTCGATGGCGATCAGGTCACGCGCCTTGCGATACCAGGGCTGGAAGCGGAAGTTCTCGTGCACGACGAGAAGACACCCGCGACGCTGCACGTAGGCCGCCGTCTCGCGCGCCTCGGCCAGTGACGTGCAAAACGCCTTCTGGCAGACCGCGGCGATCCCGCGGTCGGCCACCAGACGGCAGAGCGCGGCATGGGTCTGCGGCGGCGTGACGATGTCCACCAGATCGGGCTGCATCTCATTCAGCATCGCCGCGACGTCGCCGAAACTGCGTGCGATGTTGTGGCGCGATGCCGCCGCGCGCGCCTTGGTCAGATCGGCGTCGCAATTTGCAACCACCGTGACTGCGGGGATCCGCGCCCACGCGTCGTGATGGAACGCACTGAAATAGCCGGCGCCTGCGATTGCGATCCTCAAAGGTCTCGCCATCGGCGCCTCACGCCACCACGGGGCCGGGGCTGCTCTTGAGCTGGCCGGTCAGAATGTCGATCAACTCTCGCATGTACTCGGCCGAGCCCTGATCGCCACCGAACTCCATCGGCCTCAGGCGACCGCTGCCGAACCCAGCCTCGACCGCTGATTCGATATAGCCCGCCGCCTCGCACAGCCGCGGCAGGCCATGACGCTCGCCGAGCCAGTCGAGCATCATCGCCGCGCACAGCACCGTGGCACTGGGATTGGCCTTGCCCTGCCCGGCAATATCCGGTGCCGAGCCATGCGCGGGCTGGAACAGGCCGTGGTTGTCGCCGATCTCCGCACACGGCGCCATGCCCATGCCACCCACCAGCCCGCCGCCCAGGTCCGACAGGATGTCGGCGAACATGTTCTCCATCACCAGCACGTCGAAATCCCACGGCCGCCGGATGAGATCAAGCGCCTGGGCATCGACGTAGTTGGTCTTGAACGCGATGTCGGGATTGAGCGCCGCGCGCTCGAAGCCGATCTTACGAAAGAAGGCATAGGCGCGCAGCACGTTCGCCTTGTCGACGCAGGTCACCTCGCCCTTGCCGCCGCGCGCCTTGCGTTGACGGGCAAGTTTGAATCCGACGTCGAACAGCTTCTCCGTCGTGCCGCGCGAGATGCGCAGCGTCTCGCGCGCCTCCCGGTCGTCGATGATCACGCCCGTGCGCCGGCTGAAGAACAGCCCCTCCGTCGAATTCCCGCAGCACGACGAAATCGATCTTCGCCGCGCGCTCGTCGGCAAGACGCCGCGGCGTATTGGGGAATGCCTTCACCGGACGGATGCCGGCATAGAGCTCCATCTCGTCGCGCATCCGCAGATGCGGGGCGATTTCCGTCCCGTCGGGATGGCGAACCGACGGCAAACCCATCGCGCCCAGCAGGATCGCGTCCGCCTCGTGCGCCGCCTTCATGTCGGCGTCCGCGATCTCGAGCCCGGTCTCCTGGAAGTAGGCCGCTCCCGCGGGATAGACGTTAAAGTCCAGACGAAAGCCGCCCATTCTTTCCTCGACGGCGTCGATCGCGGCCCGCGCGGCCGCGATCACCTCGCCGCCGATGCCGTCGCCGGGGAACACTGCGATTCGCAGGGCGTTGCTTCTCATGTTAGGATGCTCTCTCCACGGACAGGCGCGTCGCCCAGATCCACGACGGCTCCGCGGATCGTTCGCATGCGCGCGCAGTAATGTATACGTTGTTGCGCAGGCCCGGGTCAAGGCAAAGCCCGCGAGCAACCTGGCAAATCAGCCTTGCGGCGGGCCTCGAAGGCGCCTAGCGCACGCGCTCCCAGGTGATGGTGTTTTCGGGAACCTCGAGCGGGTTGAGCGTCACGCGATCCGGCCCGTCGAACGTGAAGCGCCGGACCACCGGCGCGATCGTCGAGGGATTGAGGCTACCCTTGCGGTGATGGATCACCGTCTGGCTGGCCGCGTCGACGTCCCACGTTCCGAAGTAGGCAAGATAGCCACGAAAGGCGGCCGCAGCCTCCTCAGGGGTCGGATCGTTTGGCTTGGCGAACGCGGCACGCGCGTGGCCAGGCATCACCTGCACGGCCATATTGCCGCTGGCGTCGTAGACGATGAAGCCGGTCGAGCCCACGCCGCGGTCGGGATGCGGCGCTCCATGCTGGTCCGCCCCGACCAGCCGCCACATGCCGACGAACCGGCGGCGCAAATCCTCATGCGACGTCTGCTGCTGCGACATGTCCGGCTCCGCGGTTGTGATCGTCGGTGGTCTTGGCCGCGCCCATCCATAACAGCTCCACGCCGACCGGCAAATGCCGCCGTACCGTCGCGCCGTGCCGGGCCCCCGTCCCGGCGCCGCGGCCCGCGTCGATTGTCGCAGCCTGTCTCGTCGGGATAGTCTCGCAGCGAGAACCAAAAGACGCTTTCGCACGGAAACAACGAGGAGCAACGCGCCATGGCCCAACCCAAGCGGCGACTGCATCTCAACATCCAGTCGAGCTATCCCGGCCATCCCGCCGGCTGGCGCACGCCTCAGGGCCACCGGTTGCCGGGCGAGGACGTCGCTCACTTCCAAGCCGTGGCGCGCGTCGCCGAGAAGGCGTTGTTCGACACCGTCTTCCTCGCCAACTCGCCCTCACTCATCGATACCGGCGACTTCCCCACGCGTTCCCTCGATCCCGTCGTCCTGATCGCCGCCGGCGCACTGGCGACCGACAAGGTCGGCTTCATCCTGACCGCCTCGACCACCTTCAACCACCCGTACAATCTGGCCCGCCAGATCCTGTCGCTGGAACAGCTGAGCAAGGGTCGCGTCGCCTGGAACATCGTCACCACCACCGACGAGCGCGCGTGCGGAAACTTCGGCATGACGACGTTGCCGCCCAACGACGCGCGCTACGCCATCGCCGCCGACTTCACCGACGCCGTCTTGAAGCTCTGCGACAGCTGGGAGGACGGCGCGCTCGTCGGCGATCCCGGAACCGGCGTATGGGCCGACCTCTCCCGCATCCACGCCATCGATCACGTCGGTCCCCATTTCTCCGTCTCCGGCCCCATGCAGGTGCCGCGCTCACCGCAGGGCCGCCCGCCGCTCGTCCAGGCCGGCAGTTCCCCGCAAGGCCGCGACTTCGCCGCCCGCTATGCCGACGCGATCTTCACCGTGCAGACCGCCAAAGAGGAAGCCGCCGCCTACTACGCAGACCTCAAGGCGCGCATCGCACGCCACGGTCGCGATCCCGACAAGGTGGCTATCCTGCCCGGCCTCTCCATCGTCATGGGCGGCACCGAGGCCGAAGCGCACAGACGATTGGCCGAGCTGGACGCCATCCAGAGCGACCGCTCCACGCTGGAGATCTTCGCCGAAAGCCTCGGCCTCCAACCGGGCGACCTCGACTACGACCGGCCGTTCCCCGAAGCACTCCTGGCAAAAGTCACCGAGGCCGACTGGCTGCGGCGCTCCACCGGCCACAATGCGGCACGCATGCGCATGCTGCGCGACCGTTCCCTGACCGTTCGCGAGATCATCGCGCGTGGCAGCGGCGGCCACTACCGGCTCGTCGGCACACCCGAGCAGATCGCCGACTTCATGGAGGACTGGGCCGACTCCGGCGCCGCCGACGGCTTCAATCTGTTCATGGACATCTACCCGGCCGGACTGGAGGCCTTCGCCGAGCATGCCGTCCCCATCCTGCAGCGCCGCGGTCGCCATCGCACCGCCTATGAGGGCACCACGTTGCGCGACCATTTCGGATTGGAGCGAGCGCCAAATGCGCTCCGGCGCCCGCACCCCTCTGCCAAGATCGCGCCGGCTGCCACAACGGATTGAGGCGGTCGCCCCCCGATATGGCCGTCCCCAAACGCAAGCCTCCAGGCCGCGCGGCTGACGCCCGCCGATCGACACGCCCCTTGGCGTCACGGCCCGCTCCCGCCTAGGATCGGGGCCGAACCCGCCACGCTGCCGCGCGCAGCTCCAGCCCACCGCCAGAGGACCCCATGGCCAAAAGCCCCAAGATTGGAAAGATCGGCAAAGGCAATCTGCGCTCGCAGGCCTGGTTCGGCCGCCAGGACAAGATGGGCTTCGTCTATCGTTCGTGGCTGAAGAACAAGGGCATCCCGCACGACCAGTTCGACGGCCGGCCGGTGATCGGCATCTGCAATACCTGGTCGGAGCTGACACCGTGCAACTCCCACTTCCGCACCATCGCCGAGCATGTCCGCTACGGCATCCTGGAAGCGGGCGGCTTCCCGCTCGAGTTCCCGGTGACGTCGCTCGGCGAGACGCTGATGCGGCCAACCGCGATGCTCTATCGCAACCTCGCATCGATGGACGTCGAGGAGTCGATCCGCGCCAACCCGCTCGACGGCGTCGTGCTGCTGGTGGGTTGTGACAAGACCACGCCGTCGCTGCTGATGGGCGCCGCAAGCTGCGACGTGCCGGCGATCGCGGTCTCCGGCGGCCCGATGCTGCGCGGACCCTATCGTGGCGAGTACATCGGCTCGGGCACCAACACTTGGACGCTGTCGGAAGACCTGCGCGCCGGCAAGATCTCGCTGGAAGAGTTCCACGAGGCCGAGAGCTGCATGCACCGCTCCCATGGCCACTGCATGGTGATGGGCACCGCATCCACGATGGCCTGCATGGTCGAGGCGCTCGGCATGGGCATGCCCGGCAACGCCGCGATCCCCGCCGTCGATGCCCGCCGCAACGTGCTCGCCCGCGAGGCCGGCCGCCGCATCGTCGAGATGGTGCGCGAGGACATCGTGATGTCGAAGATCCTGACGCGCGCGGCCTTCGAGAACGCGATCCGCGCCAACGCCGCGATCGGCGGCTCGACCAACGCGGTCATCCACCTCATCGCGCTGGCGCGCCGCATCGGCGTGCCGCTGAAGCTCGAGGACTGGGACGAGTTCGGCACCGGCGTGCACACCCTCGTCGATATCAAGCCGTCCGGCAAATGGCTGATGGAGGACTTCTTCGAGGCGGGCGGCCTGCCAGTCGTGCTGCGCGAGCTCGGCGAGGCCGGCATGCTCAACAAGGACGCGATGACCGTCAACGGCAAGACCATCTGGGACAACAACAAAGCGGCACCCTGCTGGAAGCGCGAGGTCATCACGCCCTGGTCGAAACCGTTCAAGAAGAACACCGGCATCGCCGTCCTGCGCGGCAACCTCGCGCCGGACGGGGCGATCATCAAGCCGTCGGCGGCGACGGCAAAGCTGCTGAAGCACAAGGGCCGCGCCGTCGTCTTCGAATCGATCGAGGACTTCCACGACCGCATCGACGATCCCAAGCTCGACATCGACGAGACGTGCGTGATGGTGCTGAAAGGCGCCGGCCCAAAGGGCTATCCGGGCATGGCCGAGGTCGGCAACATGCCGATGCCGGCGCACCTCCTGAAAAAGGGTATCACCGACATGGTGCGCATCTCCGACGCGCGCATGTCGGGCACGGCGTACGGCGCCGTCGTCCTGCACGTCGCGCCCGAATCCGCAGCCGGCGGGCCGCTCGCGCTCGTCCAGAACGGCGACATCGTCGAGCTCGATGTCGCCAAGCGCAAGCTGCACCTGCACGTCAGCGACGCGGAGCTGGCCAAGCGCCGCGCCGCGTGGAAGCCGCCGAAGCCGCACGCCGACCGCGGCTACGTCAAGATGTACGTCGACCACGTCAACCAGGCGAGCGAAGGCGCCGACCTCGACTTCCTCGTCGGCAAATCCGGCCGCGACGTGCCGCGGGACAATCATTGAAAACAGGACGTCCCGCCATCGCCATCCGGCGCAGGGGCTCTCCCCTGCGCCCAGCCATCAGATGTCGGCAGCTATACAGGAGCGGTCACCGGCCAGGATGGAATCTTCGGGTCCGCCACGATAGCCAGTCATGGCCGAAGTTGGGGGTTCTGAGCCCGGCCGCGAGAATACTCTTGCTTCGCCCAGTTAGCGTCCCAGTGCTGAGTAGGCAGAACATCACTTGCCCCACACCAATCGACCTGACAGGATGTCCTAAAGTGGGGGGGGCACCGCACTTTCGCCGAATGCTCAACCTGCAAGGGCACGCGGCAGTTTTGGCTGACTAGCCCAGGCCTAGCAATTGCAGGCCCGATTGATGTGCTATCAACCCGCGAGTTGCAATGTTAAGGAATTGAAACGCTAAGTTTGGCCAAAGCGGCATGACCTCTCTAAATGGGATTACAACTCCGACGGTTTTGCGGTTCGCAAAAATCATTGGATTTCCTTGAGCCCCCATCCTCAAAGTTCTCAAAGTACGGGAGATCGGTTGTGATTCTGTGTGGCCGTGCGCGTGATTCGCAGAGCGGGCCGAGGATGTGGACGAACGATAACCGGGCAACCTACGAGCGCAAGAGCTGCCGATATCCGAGCGATTTGACCGACGAGGAGTGGGCGATCATGATGCCGCTGATGCCGCCACCGAGAAAAGCTCGGCGTCATCCGGTGCCGGGAACACCGCGATCTGTTGAACGCGATCCTCTACGTGCTGACGACTGGGTGCCAGTGGCGCCAGCTGCCCGAAGGATCTTTCCTTCGAAGAGCGTTCGTGCACGACTACCTCGTGTGCTGGGACCGCGACGGCGTGCTCTCGCGCGTGTGCATGACGCGCTCTCACGTGAAAGCGCGGGGGATCAGGGGCGAAACGCGACAGCAAGCCTCGCCATCGTCGACAGCCAGAGCGTGAAAAGCGCAGAAAAAGGGGGGCCTCGATCGACCCCTGCGGGTACGACGCGGGCAAGAAGGTCAAAGGCAAGAAGCGCCACATCTGCGTCGATACGCAAGGCCTGCTGATCAACTTCGCGATCACGCCTGCCAACATCCAGGACCGCGATATGGTCGCGCCCTTGCTTGCCATCGCGGCGCGGCGCTGCCCGACGCTTGCGCTTGCCGTCGCCGACGGCGGCTATCAGGGCGATCCGACTGCGACAGCCGTGCGCGAGGACACCAGCCTGCCGCTCGAGATCGTCAAGCGGTGCGACGCGGCGAAAGGCTTCGTCGTTCTGCCCAGGCGATGGATCGTCGGCACATTCGGCTGGCTCGGCCGCTGCAGGCGTCTGGGCCAAAGAGGTACGAGAACCGCGTGCGCACCGCAGCCGGCCTTCCTCGTCATGGCTCTCATCCGGCTGATGCTCCGGCGAATTGCCAGAGTGCTGAAATAGAGCCAGAATTATGAGGAACAAGAACTCTAGCGATCCAAAGTTTGCGGGCGCTTGGGAAGGCGCAAAAAAGCTAAATAGCGAGGCTTGGCCGAAAGGCGTCCCGGATATTCGCTGGCGAGCATATGTGTGTTGCTGGGCGGCGAAGCATGGGTTGTCCCTCGAAGGCGATTTTGTCGAGTGTGGCGTATTTACGGGCATATTCTCATTGACAGTCGCGGACTATCTAGATTTTGCAAGAACAAACAAAAAGTTCTACTTATTCGACACTTACTGTGGTCTTCCTGTTGATGCTCTACCTCCTGATGAGCGTGAGCGTGCCGCAGCCCACAATGATGAAATGTACTTTGATTGTTATTCGCTAGCAAAGCGGAACTTCACTCCATATTCCAATGCGATTTTGGTTCGCGGCATCATCCCCGAAACATTTAATGAGGTGAGCATTGACCGCGTCTCTTACCTATCTGTAGATCTCAACAATGCAAGCTCAGAAAAAGCCACAATTGAGTATCTGTGGCCAAAGCTCTCACCAAGCGCAATGGTCGTAATTGATGATTATGCATGGCCTGG
>CAVONB010000005.1:0-209752 GCA_963697205.1 uncultured Alphaproteobacteria bacterium
TCAATTCTCATCGACGGAGCAGGCGGCGGCCTCACCGGTTGAGGCCGCCCTGTCCCATCTTCCCCATTTTACCCATAACGCGCAGGTCGCGGGCGAGCCTGGGGGCACCCACTCTTTTCCGGCTCGCCGCCGAATTTGCAGGCAAGTGCTCGTGCCGGAAATGAGTGGATGTCCCCAACCGGAGTCAAACGACGACGAAATCGTCCGCCGTGAGCGTCAACCCGGCCTTTATGCTCGCGAACTGCTGCGCGACCGCTTCGCCGGCGCCATCCGCGTCGATAACAACGCCCCCGTCACAGCTTGGTAGAGGATGTGCGCATCGCGCGTGAGCGCGATGCTGCCACCGACCTGCAACGCACCCGCGGCCAGCGGACCCGCCGCCAGCGCGCCAAACACCCCGTGATCGAGCACGATCGTGTCCTCGCCGACCACGAAGTCGCGCACGCGGTCGACGTTGTCCGCACCCAGCGCGGTGTCGAACACGAAGCGGTCGGCACCCGCGCCACCCCACAAATTATCAGCGCCACCCCTTCCGTTGAGCGTATCGTCGCCGTCGCGCCCGGCGAGCGTGTTCAAGGCATCGTTGCCGTTGAGCGTGTTATCTCGGGAGTTCCCACCTGCAAAGCCATTCCGAGGCCCCGTCAGCGTCAGTGCCTCGAAATTTGCAGCGAGGCTCCACGACACGCTGCTGAGAACGGTGTCCGTCCCCCATCCATCAAATTCTTATGACGACATCGCGCGATGAGTTAACCACATACGTGTCGTCGCCAGCGCCGCCGTTGAGCCGGTCGTCGCCTGCGAGCCCATTCAATATGTCGTTGCCATTGCCGCCGAACAGAGTGTCATTCCCCTTTCCACCATCGAGGACGTCATCGCCGGCGTCGGCAAACAGGAAGTCGTTGCCATCACCGCCATAAAGAGTATCCGATCCGTAGCTGCCGTTCAGGCTGTCGTCACCAGCAGCCCCAATGAGAAGATCCGCGGCAAGCGATCCTGTCAGCGTGTCGGCATTCGCCGTTGCTGCCGCACGCATTCCATCGATGTCGTTTGTCGCCGCACTCAGATCGACGCCGAGCGCAGGGTCAAGAACATTCGAAAGATTGATGAATGTTTCGGGATACCAGACCCTGATCTTAATGAAGCTCGCGCCATCGGCGGACGCGATGTCATCGAACGCCTTGAGCTGGCCGAGAGATGCAGTCACGCCGTGCTGATCGACGCTCAGCCTCTCCACACCGCCGAACGTCACACCAACGAGGCTGTGGGTTTGCAGCTCATTCGTCGCCCGCGCCGCCGTAGACGACGTTGCCTCCAATAATCGTATCGTTGCCATCCCCGCCTAACACCGTCGCCTGTCCGCTGGCGAAGACGAGGTCGTCGCCCGCGCCGGCCACCAACCGGCTCTCGCCTGCCCCGCTCAAGGTATCGTTCCCGGCGCCCGCCGTGATGACATTACTGGTCCCATTGGCAACGAGGATGTCGTCGCCATCCCCGCCATCGATCCTATACGTGCCGTGGAGGTCATTACCTTCGATGGTGTCGTTGCCAGAACCGCCGTACAGATGGTTGTTGCCGCTGTGGTCGGCGATGATATCGTCACCATCGCCACCGTAGATCGTATCGTCGCCGTCGTCCGTCACGTGGAATGTGCCGTGGAAGGGATCCACCAATCACGTCGTTGCCATTGCCGCCGAACATGAGGTCGTTGCCGGCGCCACCCATCAGGGTATCGTCGCCGTCGCCACCCTTTGCGGTGTCATCCAGCAGGGAGCCCTGCATCCATTCAGCGCGGCTCGATCCGACGTAGTCGACAGCCGAATTCCGCCTGATCGGCATAGGTATACGATACGAGCCCGTCGGCAATCTTGTCGCCGAAATCGATAACGCCACCTTCCCCGACGATGGAAAGACGAACCTCGTTCGCATAACCGTTGAGAGGATTGTAGCCCTCGCGCGTGATGTTCGTGAACAGTTCGAGCGCGGCGAGTGCAACCGGCACACGATAGACGGAAACACGCAGCTCCTCGACGTCCTGCATGTCGAGCGGCAGGACGCTGGAGCCGACGTTGAAAACATCCCATCCATCGCCACCGCGAATGACGAATGAATCGGGCGAGCCGTCAAAAGCCCAGAACACGTCGTCGCCATCGCCACCGATCAACGTGTCGACGCCGCCGCCAGTCTCCGCGTAGAGATAAAGCGTGTCGTTCCCGTCACCGCCATCGACGAGATCGCTGCCTTCGCGGCCCGAGAGCCTGTCATTGCCCGCGCCACCATATAGCGTGTCGTTGCCATCGCCGCCGTCGAGATTGTCATGACCCTCCCCGCCATCGACGAGATCGCTGCCGTCACCGCCGTCGAGCGTGTCGTTGCCCGCTCCGCCGAGGAGGGTGTCGTTGCCGAAGTTGGGCGACGGCGGATCGGCGGTCGGCGCATAATCGCCGGTCAGCCAGTCATTGCCGTCGCCGCCGTCGAGCAGGTCGGCGCCACGGCCGCCCACGAGCGTGTCGTTGCCGTCATCTCCGTTGAGCTGGTCGTCGTAGCCGACGCCAGCCAGCAGTTCTGCATCCAGATCGGAAAAGGTAAGATCGGCTTCCGAATCTCCAAGTATGGAATCGTCGCCAAGGCCACCGAATAGCGTGTCCTGACCCCAGTTGCCAGTGATCGTATCATTGCCAGCGCCGCCGTCGAGATAGTCGTTATGGGTGGGCTTGGCTGATGTACGGGGTGAGTAGAGTCCATAGTCTCCAAAGATCGTGTCCGCGCCGTCGCCGCCGTACAAGGTATCATCGTATTGCGAGCCACCGATGAATTCGTCGAGGCTCGCTCCCGCGTACAACACTCCAGCGTCCGTATTAAAAATAACATCGTAGTCGTCTCTCCCTGACTGCAGGACACCCTCGAGGTCGAGGTTGCCTCCAGGGCCGATCACGATCAGGCGAATGCCCGGCAGATCAGAATCGATTTTCTGAAAGCTTGCAAATTGCTCAATTGAAGCCAAGGTAAACTTGTTCACCACAAGCTCTTCGATGCCCGAAACATTGTAGAAATAGAAGAGTTCGCCAGCGCCGACAGCTTGTCCCAGCCCTCACCGCCGTCCACGACGACGAATCGCGTAATTTGGCCCTGTCCGATTGATAAAGACGTCATCGCCAGCGCCGCCGACAAGCGTCGGGGTGCCGACCGGGTAAGGTTCCGAGGGCGTCGCACGACCTTCATCAAAATAGATCGTGTCGTTGCCGTCGCCGCCATCGACGAGATCGCTGCCGTTACCGCCGTCGAGCGTGTCGTCACCCGCGCCACCGAGATGGTGTCGGCCTGCGCGGTGCCGGTGATCGAGACCGCGTCCGTACATGTCGGACGCATCGACGACGAGGCTGTCAGCGGGATCGATCATCGCGCCGAAGTCGACGCTGCCGCCCGCGCCGGTCAGATGCAGGGAGATCGTGGTGGCCTCGGACGTGAGCGTCTCGAACGCGGCGAACTGCGCGATGCCGCCGTCCATCGGTGTATCGCCGATCAGCAGCTCCTCGACATTCGACAACTCCAGTCCAGCGATCGACGTGCCGGGCGCGACGGTGTCCCACCCCTCGCCGCCGTCGATGACGGCATAGGCCCAGGCGACTGTCGGGTAGATGTTGATCGTGTCGTCGCCGGCGCCGACCGATGCACGGTGTCTTGGCCCAGCGACACGTCAACACCGTAAACGGGGCTATAGTTGATCGTGTCGTTGCCATCACCTCCGTCCAGGAGGTCATCGCCCGCTGGCCCCCACAGATGTGTCGTTACCTGCGCCACCGTATAGGGTGTCGCTTCCGCCGCCGTTGCTGCTCCTCAGCAAATCATCGCCATCACCGCCATCCATGACGGCATTTGCACCGTTCGTTCCCCTCTAACGTGTCGTTTCCATCGTCACCGAACAGCCAGACCACCGCGTCTGGTCCGGTCGGCGCTCCTGTCAGAGCCACGAGGGAATCGTCACCTGCGCCACCCGACAGTGTCACGTTCGCGACATAAGCGGTCAGCGAGTTGTTCCCGCCCAAGCCATCGACGACATCGAACTCATTGGTCGCAGCGAAAACATCATCGCCGTCGGTCAGGGTGTAGGTGGTCATGGGCACGCGCTCCGCGGAGCGGCCCAGAGGTCGCCCGATAGGCGGCTATGCTGACAGTTCGGCGTTAACGTTCGATTGACGTCTGGGCAGATGTGCGGATCGAAGAATGGCGACAGGAACAACCCTCGGCCGTCCGCGCTGCCGCACGCTCAACAGATGAGAATTATCCCTGTCCCCATTTTTGCCGCGAACTAATCCCCGCCCCACGCCGCCGTCCTAGACTTCTCCCATCCGGCCGCGACGGAAGAGGCCCAGGCTCGAGCTGGGGGCTTGCGGGGCGGCGGGAGCGGGTCGTGCGGACCGCGCGCAAGTCAAATGCCATGGGCACGGACATCAGATCCCGAGGCGGACATCCTGCGGGCGACGCGACAATGTCGCCAAAGACCGGTTCAAAGGATGCGCCGGTCAATGCAGCGTCACCATTCGCAAAGGGGCCCCACCCCCGTCTTCCGCAGCGGGGCGGCCGCAGGTGCCACGACGCACTGGACCATGGGTCGAGAAGTCGAGGCGCGCGGCAGGGCCGCATCCCAATCCACTGTGCAAAGCGAGGCCCGACGCCCCGCTCCTCTTCCACTGGCCAGTCCCCGACGACGATGGCTCGCCTTGTATCTCCCCTGCAGGAAAATGGGGACGGTTCCATTTTGCCCAGGAATCAGACCGCTGACGCTGCGCAGAAGGCGCAAAATGGAACCGTGGGCATTTTCCCGTTTTTCCCGTCCCATTTATCGGCTGGCCTGACCCGCGACGCGCGCGCAACACTGCGAACATGACATCGCTCACACTTTGCCCCACCGACTGGATCGCCGGCGTCGACGGCTGCCGCGGCGGCTGGCTCGTCGTCGCGCGAACGCTCGGCGATCCAGCGACCGCGAGATCGCGCATCGTGTCGTCTTTTGCTGAGATCCTCGCGCTGCCCGAAGCCCCGCGCATCGTCGCCGTCGACATGCCGATCGGTCTGCCCGAGCGGTCGCAGTCTCGGTGGGCGCGCTGCGACGTCGCCGCGCGCGCCAACCTCGGCGGCCGCCAATCCGCGATCTTCGCGGTGCCCGCGCGCGCCGCCGTGACGCAGGACGACTATCGCGAAGCATGCGCCGCAGCGCTCGAACACTCCGATCCCCCGCGCAAGGTGTCGAAGCAGTGCTTCAACCTGTTCCCGAAAATCCGCGAGATCGACGCGTTGATAACACCCGCGCTGCAATCGCGCGTCTTCGAAGTCCATCCCGAGGTCGCGTTCTGGGCCATGAACGCACAGGCGCCTTTGATCGAGCCCAAGAAGGTGAAGTCGCAACCCTATGCGCCGGGCCTCGCGCTGCGGCGCGGTTTGTTAGCACGCGCGGGCTACGACCCGGATTTCCTTTCGACACCGCCCGATCACCGCCGCAGTGTCGCCGGCCACGACGATCTGCTCGACGCCGCCGCCGCATCCTGGACTGCCGCCCGCATCGCCGCCGGCACCGCGTACTGCTTCCCCGCCGAACCGCCCCACGACACGCGCGGCCTCGCCATGGCGATTTGGGGCTGATCGGGCGGCGAACCCGGCGCACCCAGACGCCCGCGCCAAGAACAACTAAAAGTATGCTTAACGTAATTTTTACTATTTTAAGTTGAAATCGAGATTGTCGGACACCGGACCAGCAGGGTTGCGAATCCGGCCCGAGCCGCCCCACGCCCCACGCGCGGGATCGGCCTGTCACTGTCAGGAGTATTGTCATGCGTTTCCTGGTCACGTCGCCCGCAGGGCGAGTGAGGAGCCAACCACCCGAGCTGGCCTCTCTCCCAAGCGATCCCGCTTCTCTTCGCTTGTCCTGCGGCGCCGCGGCGTTGTTGGCCGGCCTCACCGTCGCAACGCCCGCAGCCCGCGCCCAACTCGTCTGCCAGGATGCCTTGTCCGGCACCGCAGCCGGCGCCCTCGCCGCCCCCCTGTCCACCGCATGCGGCGCCGGCGCGTCGGCCAGTGCAAACGGCACCACGGCCGTCGGCGAACAGTCGATGGCGACGGCACCGAACGCCGCCGCACTCGGCCTCCTCTCGCTGTCGAGTGGCGACAACAGCACCGCCATTGGCGCCTCCGCCCAGGCCGAGGCCGGCAACACCACAGCCGTCGGCGCCTCGGCAGGCGCCCGCTCGGGCAATGCTACCGCCGTCGGCGCCGCGACCACCGCCGACGGCACCAACACGACGGCCATCGGCACGGCCGCGATTGCCCAGCAGACCAACGCCACCGCCGTCGGCGCGTCCGCATCCGCGCTCGGCATCAACGCCACAGCCCTCGGCTACACCGCCCAGGCCCAGGCGACCAACACCGTCGCACTGGGTCGCGGCGCACGCGCGACCCAGGACAGCGGCACAGCAACCGGCGCCGGCGCTCGCGCGGAGGGCGTGCAAGCCACCGCAAACGGCGCCAGCGCCATGGCGACCGCCACCGCCTCGACCGCCTTCGGCTACGCCACCGAGGCCACGGCCGTCGACACGATCGCGCTCGGCGCCAACGCTCAGGCGACGGCCGTCCAGGCCACCGCGCTCGGCGCCAATGCTCAGGCCGGGCACGTCAATGCCCTCGCCCTCGGCGCTGGCACGGCCACGACCCGCGACAACCAGATCGTCCTGGGCACCACGGCCTCGTCGCTGACCGCAGCCGGCGTCACGTCGGCGGCAAGCCTCGCCGCGCAGTCCGGCCCGCTGCAGGTTCTGACGACGGACGCGGACGGCAACATCGCCGGCGACGGCGGCGCGCTGCAGGCACAGGTCGACGCCAACACGTCGGACATCGCAAGTCTCGACGGCCGCGTCGACTACGAACACGAACGCGATCACGACCCTCGACGGCCGCATCACCACCAACGAGACGAATATCGCCAACATCGACAATCGCGTGACCAACAACTCAACCGAGATCACTAATCTCGGCGGACGCGTCACAACCGTCGAGGGCCGCGTCACCACCAACGAGACCAACTTCGCCAATATCGACAATCGCGTGACCAACAACACCACCGAGATCACTAATCTCGGCGGACGCGTCACAACCGTCGAGGGCCGCGTCACCACCAACGAGACCAACTTCGCCAATATCGACAATCGCGTGACCAACAACACCACCGAGATCAACAACCTCGGCGGACGCGTCACAACTGTCGAAGGTCGCGTCACCACCAACGAGACCAACTTCGCCAATATCGACAATCGCGTGACCAACAACACCACCGAGATCAACAACCTCGGCGGACGCGTCACAACCGTCGAGGGTCGCGTCACCACCAACGAGACCAACATCGCCACTATCGACAATCGCGTGACCAACAACACCACCAACATCACCAACAACACGACCCGCATCGACGGCATCGACACCCGCCTCGGCACCGTCGAGACCACCGTCACCTCGGTCCAGCACCAGGTCGCCAACTTCGACGGCCGCATCGATCAGGCCGAACGCCAGTCGGCCAAGGCGCTGTCGGGCGTTGCCGTGGCGATGGCGACCGGCGATCCCGTGCTGGCACCGGGCGACCTCTTCGGCATGCGCGTCAACTGGGGCAACTACGAAGGTCACCACGCCTTCGGCCTGAGCGGCATCGCCGTCCTCGACCGCAACGTCTTCGGCAACGGCACGACGATGGCGGTCTCCGGCGGTCTCGGCGTCTCGACTACAGACCAGAACGTCGGCGGCCGCGTCGGACTGCAGTTCACGTGGCGCTGAGCGAGATGGCAACGCGCGAGGAGTTCCCGAAAATGCAACGCATTTCGCATTGGTTCGCTGATCGCCCCTGGCTTACGCTCGCCGCGCTCGCCGCTGGCGTGACCGGCGTCCTCGTCCCCGAGTTGGCACGCGCCGATGCCGTGCGCGCCAGCCCGCGCCCCGCCTCGGGGCTCGAACGCGAGGCCGCCCGCCAGGCCGCCTCTCCCACCCCCGCCATGAGCGCGGAGCTGATCCACTACCTGATCCGCACCACGCTGCTGTCACTCGACGACGCCAACCGCAGCGGCAATTACAGCGTGCTGCGCGATCTGGCCGACCCCGGCTTCCAGGCCAATCACACCGCCGCGGATCTGGCGGTGATCTTCGCCGACTTCCGTAGGAAAGGCCTCGTCCTGTCGTCGGCCGCACTGTTGACGCCGCAGCTCTCCGCAGACCCCACACTCGACAAGACCAACACGCTGCGGCTCAAGGGCTACCTGCCCACCGCGCCGTTGCGTCTGGTCTACGATCTCAAGTATCGGCCGCTGGCTGGCTCATGGCGACTGAGCGGCATCGCGATCACCACCGAAGCGGCAAAAACGACGACGACGAGCGCCATCGACACGAGCACCGCCTCTCACGGCTGGACGGCCCGCACACAGACGGCCCGGCACGGCACGCGACCACGTTGAAACGATCGGCCTAGTGTTCCGTCTCAGACATTTGCCTCCCCTTGCGGCGCGCTTTCGAGCAAATGTCTGAGACGCAAGGATCACTAGCAAGTCAATGATGCTCGTGTTGCTTTTGGCATCTGACGCTTGCTTGCACACCTAGCCGCAAAGGGGGGCTTGGATAAGTGGATCGTCTGCCGGGGTTAGGCCGCCAAGCGGATCGGCGGCATGCTCGTGGTGCTCGAAGTAGGCCTCGTCGGGCGTCCTGCCGTCAAGGCTCGAATGCGGACGGCGGCGATTGTAGAGATCGAGATAGCGCCCGATCCCGTGCGCGCGCCGCGCTGACGCTGTCGTAGGCGTGCAGATAGACCTCCTCGTATTTGATCGTCCGCCACAGCCGCTCGACGAACACGTTGTCCCGCCACGCGCCTTTGCCGTCCATGCTGATCTTGATGTCGTGCGCCGCCAGCACGCCGGTGAAGGCCGGGCACGGTGAACTGCGAGCCCTGATCGGTGTTGAAGATCTCCGGCTTGCCGTGCGTCGCCAGCGCGTCCTCCAGCGTCTCGACGCAGAACGCCGCCTCCATCGTGATCGACACGCGCCACGACAGCACGCGCCGCGAGAACCAGTCGAGCACGACCGCGAGATAGACGAAGCCCTTCGCCATCGGGATGTACGTGATGTCCATCGCCCAGACCTGGTTCGGCCGCGTGATCTCCAGCCCACGCAGCAGATACGGGAAGATCTTGTGGCCCGGGCTCCGGCTTCGTCGTGCGCGGACGGCGATACAAGCGCCTCGATCCCCATCCGCCGCATCAGCGTCTTCACATGACGCCGGCCGACCTTGCTCCCCTTGGCAGCCAAAAGACGTCGCAACATCCGCGCCCCTGCGAAGGGGAACTCCATATGCAGCTCGTCGATCTGCTTCATGAGCGCGAGGTCTTCCGCCGACACCGGGCGCGGCAGGTAGTACACCGTGCTGCGCGCGATGCCGACGCTCTCGGCCTGCTTCGTGACGCTCAACGCATGATCACGGTCGATCATCGCTTTGCGCTCAGCAATCCCGCCTTGGTGAGCGCGCCCTCTAAAAAATCGTTCTCCAGCGTCAGCTCGCCGATCTTCGCGTGCAGCTGCTTCACGTCGACCGGCGGGCGCCGCCGGTGCCGAACTGCCGCCCGCCGCCGAACACATCGGCAGCACTCGCCTTCGAGCTGCGCCTTCCAGGTCGTGATCTGGTTCGGGTGGACGTCGAACTGCTCCGCGATCTGCGCGATCGTCCGATCGCCCTTGATCGCCGCAATCGCCACCTTCGCCTTGAAGGCCGGTGAGTGGTTCCGTCTCGGTCGTCTGCGTCATCGTTCGCTCCTGATTCGCAGGCACAATCGTGCCCGCTGTCAGGCAGACAATCCACCTATCCTACCGTCCGAAATTGTGGACCAAGCGTCAGATGCGCAACACGAGTGCCACCCCATTCACGCGATCAGCCCGCGCCCCGCCAGATTGCGCATCAGGGCGCCGACGCCGAACGTCCACGGCGGCGCCGCGTCGGCCCCCATCATCAGGTTGACGAGACGCCCGAGTTCGGGCGCGTGGATCGTGACCACGTCGCCCACCTTGTGCGTGAAGCCCATGCCGGGCGCGCCGCGATCCTCGGTCGGAGCGAACATCGTGCCGAGATAGAGCACGGCGCCGTCCGGATATTGATGCGTCTTGCCGAGCAACTCCGACACAAGATCGGCCGGATCGCGCGCGATCTCCGACATCGACGAGCGCCCGTCGAGTTGGAAGCCGTCCTGGCCCTCAACCGTCAGCCCGATCTCCATCGCCCGCACGCTGTCGAGCGTGAACTGCGCATCGATGAACCGCACGAACGGTCCAAGCGTGGCGGACGCGTTGTTGTCCTTCGCCTTGGAGAGCAGGAGCGCCGAACGTCCCTCGAAATCGCGCAGGTTGACGTCGTTGCCCAGCGTCGCCCCCACGATGCGCCCGTCCGACGCCACCACCAGAGCCACCTCCGGCTCGGGATTGTTCCACGTCGAGCGCGGATGTAGGCCCGCCGCCATGCCGTGTCCAACCGCCGACATCGGCTGCGCCTTGGTGAAGATTTCCGCGTCCTCGCCGATCCCCACCTCCAGGTACTGCGACCAGGCGCCTGCCGCGATCAGCGCCGACTTCAATGGGAGCGCTTCCCGCGAGCCCGGCTTCAGCTGCCGGATGTCGCCACCCAGTTGCGCTTCAACCGACTGCCGGATCGCTTCGGCCTTTTCCGGCGCGCCCTTGGCCTGCTCCTCGATGACCCGTTCCAGCAGCGAGCGCGCGAAGGTCACACCGGCTGCCTTCACCGCCTGCAGGTCGACCGGCGCCAGCAGCCACGGCTTCGACGCATCGCGCGTCGCCTCCGGTGTGTTCGCCAGAATGGCGTCGAGCGTACCGATGTGCGTGCCCGAAACCGCACGGACCACGCCGGCTGGATCGCTGAGTTCACACAGGTCACGCATCGTCGCCGCCGTCGACGTTATGTCGAACACACCGTCCGCACGCACCGCCACCACTGACGGTCCCGCGACGTCGGGACGCCACACCCGTCCCGCCAGCGCCCCCCCCGTGCCGTCCACGGGCAACGTGGCCTCAGCTGTCATCAAGTGACGCATGTCGTCTCCTCCACTGGGGCCGTGCCCGATCACGAGCCTCCACCGCGCCCACCAGAGCACGGGGCACACACCGTGACCAAGCGGTCTCCCCCAAAAACGCGGGCCCGCCGGTTCCCGTCCGACGCCCCGCACCGGCAGCAACGCCCCGCCTATCCCGCTAGTCAGTCCGGTCCGCCGCACCCGCACCCTGCCGGACAACCACCTGGGCCGACGCACAAACATGGCGCCGCAACCTTGGCGTCGAAAACCTGGGCGCCGAGAACCCGCGCACCGAGAACCTTGGCGTTGAGACCCAGGCCCCAGGACCCGCAGCCAAGAACTTGCCACCGAGCACTTGCCGCCAAGCACTTGCCACCGGGAACCTGGCGTTTGCGACCAGCCGCCCGCGGCCTCGCCGCCGCCGGTGTCGCAGGCCTGACCTCGCGTCCCCGACCTCGCATCCATGGCCGGCAGGGTGGCCGACAGCAGTCCGACGACCGGCCGCCAAGGTCGCGCACCACCGAACCCGTAACGCCGCCCGCGAGCGCCGCACGCCTCCCTTGTCTCCGGCCGGCAAGTATGTTTCAAGAGCCTCCCGTGCAGGCCGCCCGCCAAGGGTCGGCCCCGCATCAGGCTCGGCTTGCCGCGCGACCACCGCGCCCACGCCCAAATGCCGCCTTAGCTCAGTTGGTTAGAGCGCTAGATTGTGGATCTAGAGGTCCCCCGTTCGAGCCGGGGAGGCGGTACCATCTCCCATGACGTATCTCATCCTGAAGGCCCTGCTGTCCGGCCTAATAGTCGCGATCGTATCGGAGATCGCCAAGCGCAGCCCCGGCCTGAGCGCGCTCGGCCTCCCTGCCGCTCGTGTCCGCACTCGCCATGATCTGGCTGTGGCGCGATACCAGCGATACCGCGCGGATCACAAATCACGCGCAAGCAACGTTCTGGCTCGTGCTACCGACACTGCCGATGCTCCTCGTGTTCCCCTAGCTACTGCGCGCCGGTACCGGGTTCTGGGCCGCGCTTGGCGCGTCGTGCCTGCTAACGGTCGTGCTTTATCTCGTCGCCGCCTGGCTGCTGGCCCGCTTCGGGATTCGGATCTGAGCCCGGATCTGAACGCTCACCTCAAACGCCCGCGCGCCGCCCGTCACGTGAGGTCGATCCATTCCTCGCGGCCGACCACGTCGACGTCGCGCGCGACCGCGATCAGACGCAGCGCCTCCGACCGGCTCACAGTGATGGTGTCGCCCCGCGCCCGCAACGCGCCGATCCAGTCGACCGTCTCCTCCTCGACGATGTCCGCGCTGCGCTCGTAGACCTCGCGCACCATCCGTGCCACCCGGTAAGGACCGAGCACGCGATAGCGCTTGGCGCGCTCGCGCAGGCCGTACAGCGCCTCGAGCGACGCCACACCCAACCGCCGCGTGCCGTCATAAGCGCTCATCTCCGTCAGGAATTTTCGCGAGCCCGCGCCAAGGTCATCCTCGGCATACCGGAGCAGGTGCGCCGCCAACGCCCTCAGCCGCGGCGGATCGCCCGCCAACGCCGTCATCTCGCGGTGGTCCATAGCTCTCCTCCTTGGCGCGCCAAGTCGCTGACAAGCTGTGGAGAAGGTGTGCAATTCGCGTGGACAGGTCACGTCGCCGCAAAACCGCGCGCGCCGCCGTCCACTGCTGCGATCCCGTTACGACGCCGCCGTCCCCGACTTGGCCTGCAACAATGGCAACAAGTCGATCGGCATCGGGAACACGATCGTGGAACTCTTCTCGCCGGCGATATTGTTGAGCGTGCCCAGATAGCGCAGCTGCATCGCCTGCGGCTGTCGCGCCATGATCACGCCGGCCTCCAGCAGCTTCGCCGCGGCCTGCAACTCACCCTCCGCGTCGATAATCTTCGCCCGCCTCAAACGCTCCGCCTCCGCCTGCTTGGCGATTGCGCGCACCATCTGCTCGTCCAGGTCTATGTGCTTCAACTCCACGTTCAGCACCTTGATCCCCCAGGCATCGGTCTGCTTGTCGAGGATCTGCTGCACGTCGTCATTGAGCTTCTCGCGCTCCGCCAGCATCTGGTCGAGTTCATGCTGCCCCACCACCGAGCGCAGCGTCGTCTGCGCCAGTTCGCTCGTCGCCTGATTGAAGTCCTCCACCTGGATGATCGACTTCTCCGGATCGATCACCCGGAAATAGACCACCGCATTGACGCGCACGGAAACGTTGTCGCGCGAGATCACGTCCTGCGGCGGCACGTCGAGAACGCGCGTGCGTAGATCGACGCGCTCCATCTGCTGGATCACGGGGATCACGAGAAACAGCCCCGGCCCCTTCACGCCCTGGAAGCGGCCGAGCGTGAAGATCACGCCGCGCTCGTACTCCCTCAAGATACGGATGGCGGAGAACGCCAAGGCAAGGATCAAGAGCAGCGGAAACAGTCCCGAAAGAACTCCGACGGATGGCATGGTCAGCTCCTTTTCTCCTGGGCGACAACTTCGAGTGTAAGCCCCTCACGCGCAACGACACGCACCTTCTCGCCCGCCGCAAGTGCACGCGCGGACCGCGCCGACCACGTCTCGCCATGAACGTGCACGCGCCCAGTCCCGCCGCTCCAGCTCACCACCTCGCCTTCCAGACCGAGCATCTCCTCCGCCCCAGTGACCACCTTGCTCCCGCGCGTGCGCATCACCATGCCCAGAAGGCCGATGAGAAACAGCGCGCTGGTCAAAGTCGCCGAAAGAACGAGCGGCCAGGCAACGGCGAAATCGATATCGGCACCGGCCGGGTCGAACAGAAACACCGCACCGAGCGCGAACGCGGCGACCCCGCCAAGACCGAGGATTCCAAAGCCCGGCGCGACCGTCTCCGCGATCATCAGCGCCACCCCGAGCGCCAGCAGGCCAAGCCCCGCAGCACTCACAGGCAGCATCGACAAGGCGGTCAGCGCCAGCAGCAACGCGATGGCGCCGACGATGCCCGGACCGGTCAATCCGGGGCTCCAGAGCTCGAAGATGATGCCGTAGACGCCGATCATCAGCAGGATGAAGGCGAGGTTGGGATCCGTCAGCAGACCAATCATCCGCGTCTTCCAGCTGCGCTCGAACGTCGAGAGAACCGCGTTGCGCGTGACCAGTTGCACGTCGCCCGAAGCCGTCGACACCTGCCGGCCATCGACCTGTTGCAGCAGATCGGCCACGTCGCTCGCCACGACATCAACCACCCGCTCGCGCAGCGCGTCACCCGCCGTCAGCGTCGCAGCCTCCCGCACGGCCTTTTCGGCCCAATCCGCATTGCGCCCTCGCAACTGGGCAAGGCTCTTCAAATACGCCACGGCATCGTTGACGACCTTGCGCTCCATCGCGCTGCCCGCGCCATCGCCCGGCTTATCCGGTTCCCGATTCGGCGCTTGCGGCGCAGGCATCCCCGGCGCACCGATCTGGATCGGTGTCGCCGCACCCAGATGCGTCCCCGGCGCCATTGCTGCAACGTGTGAGGCGTACGCGATATAAGTCCCCGCACTCGCCGCGCGCGCACCGCTCGGCGCCACGAATGTGATCACGGGAACCCGGCTCGCCAGGATCGACTGGATGATGTCGCGCGTCGCCGTGACGAGACCGCCCGGCGTATCGAGGCGCAGGACGACCACCGCGACGTTTTCCTGCCGGGCGTGCGCCAGCGCCGCCTCGATGTGCTGCTGCGCCCCCACCCCGATCGCACCAGACATATCGACAAGCAGCGCCGTGCGCGACCCACCCGCGACCGCCGCCCGCCCAAGCTGCGCCCACGCACTTCCCGGCACGATGGCGAGACCCGCCAGGACAGGCGCGGCCACGACAGATGCGGCCAGAACCAGCGCGGCCATCATGCCACGAAACGAAAAGCGAAGCCTGAGACGATAACCGATATGCATGGCGACGCCTCCGCAGTCTCGGCGGATGGTGCGACGCCCTGGCCCGACGCACCGCGCAAACCCCTCGTCACACCGTCGCAGACGATGCCCGAGAGCCCTCGGTCACATCATCACACAGCGCGGAGCGGTCGCGTTTGCGTTGTCTCAATGAGACGTGGACGTGCAATTCTCTGGCCCGGACGTCGCAACAACGGTCCGGACTTGCGCCCTCACATCGGGACGACCAGGCAATGCTGCCGCGTGAACTGCACGGTCGCCGCCTCGCCTTCGGGGATCTGCGTGGCACGCGACGTACGTAGGCGGAATTCCGCCCCGTTAACCTCGACGTTGTAGTCGACGTAGCTGCCCATGTTGATGCGCTGTGCGACGCGGCCGGGAAGCGCGTTCAACCCCTCGCCGCCCACCGCAGCGCCATTGCCTGCCAACGCCACGTTCTCGTGGCGCACGCAGATCGCGGCGGGATCGCCGGGCTTCAGGTCGCGGTAGCATGTCGCCACGATCGCCGCACCACCGTCGCCGATCTTGGCATCGACCAGCGCCAGCCCCTTGCCCTTGTCGACCTCGCGTACCTTGCCGTCGAAAATGTTGGCCGCACCGATGAAATCGGCGACGAAGCGGTTCGCAGGACGGTCGTAGATCTCGGTCGGCGGCCCGATCTGCTGAATCTCGCCCAGGTTCATGACGATGACCGTGTCGGACACCACCATCGCTTCTTCCTGGTCGTGCGTCACATAGACCGACGTAATGCCCAGATCCATCTGAAGCCGCCGCAGTTCGATGCGCATGTGCTCGCGCAGCTTGGCGTCGAGGTTCGACAACGGCTCGTCGAACAGCAGGATCTTCGGCTCGTAGACGATCGCACGCGCAACGGCCACACGCTGCTGTTGGCCGCCGGACAGCATCGTCGCCGGCCGATCGATCTGCGTACTGAGGCCAACCAGCCTCAAGACGCGCTCGACCCGTTCCCGCGTCTCCGCCCGGTTGAGCTTGTGGCGATGCAGCCCGTAGGCGACGTTTTCCGCCACCGTCATGTGCGGCCACACCGCATAGGACTGAAACACCATGCCGAAATTTCGGTGCTCCGGAGCGACGTCGATGCCCTTCTCCGGCTCCGACACCACCGTGTCGTCGATGATGATGCGCCCACGGTCGATGCTCTCGAATCCGGCGATCGAGCGCAGCGTCGTCGTCTTCCCGCAGCCCGACGGCCCGAGCAGCGTCAGGAACTGTCCCTTGGCGAGCGAGAAGCTGACCTGATTGACCGCCTTCGTTTCCTTGAAGTGCTTGTCGATCCGGTCGATGACCAGAAATTTGTCGTCAGAAGCGTTGCTGGAGCGGGCGTTCATGTGACGGTGCCTTCAGGCTTGGACCTACGAGTGACGAGCTGGAACAGGAGAACGACGCCGAGGATCATCACCGACTGGATCACGGCATAAGCGGCGGTCTCGCCGCTCGTCGCGTGCTCCAGCAGCCTGAGCAGGGCCACCGACATCACCTCGCTGCCCGATTGGGAGATCAGGATCGAGATCGGCAGTTCGCGCAGGAACAGCACGAACAGCAACAGCCACGCCGCACTCAAGCCCGGCTTGACCAGCGGCACGGTCACGCGACGCAGCGTGCGCGCATAACCGGCACCGCACGCGCGCGACGCTTCTTCAAGTTCACGGCTGATCGACAGCAGCACACCCGCGACGCTGCGCTGGCCGAGCGGCATGTAGCGCGCGAGGTAGGCGATCAGCAGGACAAACAACATCCCGTAGAACGGTGTGCGCAACGCAATCAGCAGGACGCCCATCGAGAACACGACACCGGGGATGCCGACCGGCAACGACGTCACGAAGTCGACGAACTTGCGGCCGGGAATGGTGGACCGGTAGATCGTCTGCGCAACGAACAGTGCCAGGAAGCAGCCGATCGAAGCACCGATCAGAGCCAGAATCAGGGAGTTCTTGATGCCCGCCGCCGCTTCGGGAATGAACTGGATGACCGCGGGATAGTTGTGCAGGTTCGCCGTCGCCGGCTCGAACGTGCCGAGCCACACGTCCTGCAGCGACTGCAGGATCAGGATACCCAGCGGCAGGAACACGGCGATCAGGAAGAAGATGATGTTGAAGGCCAGCCCGACCCACTTCCAGCCGCCGAGCTTGAGGACGGCCGGTCGGTAGCCGCGCCCCGTCACCGTCGTGAAGCTGCGTCGCAGCACCATCCACCGGTGCAGGAACACGCACGCAATGGTCACCACGGCCAGAATCGAGCCCATGGCCGCCGCCAGATTGTATTCCGGCGTATCGCGATTGACGACCTCGTAGATCATCGTCGACAGCGTCTCGTTGTGTCGCGGCGTGCCAAGCGTCAGCGGCACGCCGAACTCACCGGCTGACGACACGAACGTCAGGATCACCGCCGACAGAATCGACGGCGTCGCCAGCGGCAACGTCACTTTGAGCATGGTCGCAGGGATGCCGCGCCCGCACGAGCGAGAGCTTTCTTCCAGCGCCGGGTCCATCTGCTCCAGCGCCGCCGACGTCATGAGATAGACGATCGGCGTGAAGAAAATGCCCTGCACCCAAACGATGCCCCACAGCGTGTAGATGTCGAACACGCGATTCGACATGCCCAGATACTCGAACGCGAGGTGATTGAGATAACCCGAGCGCGGCGCGCACAGGTAGGTCCATGCGATCGCGCCCACGAACGGCGACAGGTAGAAGGGGATGGTGTTGAACACACGCATCACCTTCTTGCCCGGCATATCCGTGCGCACAACCAGCCAGGCCAGCGTCACGCCGAACACCGTCGCAAAGATCGTACTGCCGATGCTTACGACGATGGTGTTGGCGATCGCATCCAGAATGACATCGGTCGTGAACGCCCTGACGAAATTGTACAAAGACAATCTCTCCGGCTGGCCGTAATCCCCGTAGAAGAGGCTCTTCCCGAGGATCGTCACCACCGGCGCCAGGATCATCACGCAGATGACGAGGCTGATGATGCCCTGGAACAGGTACTCGCCGCGCATACGCGACCAGAAGCCGGTTCCAGGATCTTTTCTGCTCTCGCCGCCGACGGCGATATCGCTGGTCTGGACAGACAAGGGATCTCTCAATCGCTCGTTAGTTGCCGAACATCGCGCGGAATTCCTCGCGATGCTTGTCGCGAGTGGCATTGTCGAGCTTCAGCCAGTCGACCGGGATCGCCTTGGTCTTGGTGAAGTCGGGGACGTAGGGCGCCACGGCCGGCGTCGGCTTGGCGTCCGACCGCAGCGACGCGATCGCTTCGTACTCGATCAGCGCTTCCTGGCCGGCCTTGGAGAACATGAAGTCCGTCCACAGCTTGGCCGCGTTGGGATGGGGCGCCTTCTTCAGGATGCCGCCGTAGTGACCGAGCACCACGACGCCCTCCTTGGGATACGAGGCACTGAGCTTGACCTTGTCACGCACCTGATAGGCACGCGCCGGATAGCCCAGGATCGCGATCGGGAACTCGCCCGTCATCACCTTGTCGCGGATCGCCGTCGAGCGCACCTCGAAGAACGGCTCCTGCGCCTTGATGGCCTTCAGGAAGTCGTCGTTCCACACGTTGCCCTGACGCAGGCCGATGTAGGTATCCAGGTACGAGCCCGCCTTGCGCAGGTCGCCGAACACGAACAGGCCCTTGTACTTGGGATCGGTGAGCTGCGACCAGCTCTGCAGGTCTTCCTTGACGTATTTGGGGTTCCAGATCAGGCCGAACGTGACCGCTGCTGTCGTCTGGAAGAGGCAGCCGCCATCGACGGCGCCAACCTTGTCACGAAGATCGAGCGTCTTGTACTCCGGCGAGCAGTACTCGAGCAGCTCGCCCTTCTCCCTGAGCTGCGCCCAGAACGCCGGCGCATTGAGACCGACCCAGTCGATCTTCACATTGTTGGCCGCGATCTCCTGGTTGACGCGCGGAATGACCTGCGTCATCGAGGGCGTATAGGCCTCGACCTTGAAGCTGTCGGGCAGCTTGTACGCCTTGCGGAACGCCGCCTCGATTACCTTCTGCGAGGTCGGCGCCATCAGGTTGGTGGCGTACGATATGACGCCTTCCTTGATGGCCGCGTCGATCAGGGCCTGGTCGGCGGCGCGTGCCTCCGACACAAGACACACACCCAAAGATGCCGCGGCCACAGCCGCGACGACATGTCGTGCGCGCATTTTTGTCTCCTCCCGAGCACGACCCGCCTAGCCCCACGAGGCCCCGGTATCGCGCTGCAAAACACTCTGCCTGCCAACCGGCACTTCTCGTTGTCATCCCTTTCGGGTGCATCGAATGCCGCCGATGTCAGGGTAGTCTCGGAGCAGGCCGGCAGGCAAGATCGAATAAACGTTCGACCCACCCCACGCGCCTGCGCCCGTTGATGCTGGAGGGCGAGGGGCCGGACCGCCGAAACAGCCCCGCCCCCCTTCAAGAAAGGGCCCCGGCCTCAGTTCCCGAAGATCTCCCGGAACTCCGCACGATACTTGTCGTGCATCGGCTTGTTCACCGTCGACCAATCAATCTTCCCCACCTTCAGCTTGGAATGGTCGGGCTGGTAGGGAACGATTTCGGGCGCTTTGACGGCGTCCGACCTCGGCGACACGATGTTCTCTAGCTTCATGAGGATTTCCTGCCCCTCCTTGGAGTACACGAAATCCACCCAGAGCTTTGCCGCATTGGGGTGAGGCGCCTGCTTGAGGATGCCACCGTAGTTCCCCAGCACCGAGATGCCGTCCGTCGGGTAGGACGCCTTCAACTCGACCTTGTCGCGAACCTGGAACGCGCGTGTCGCATAGCCAAATACCGCGATCGGGAATTCGCCCGTCATCACCTTGTCGCGAATCGCCGTCGACCTCAGCTCAAAGAAAGGCTCCTGCGCCTTCATCTTCTTCATCCAGTCGACCGTCCAGAAATCGTTCTTGCGCAGGATGATGTAGGTATCGAGGTAGGCGCCCGACTTGCGCACGTCACCGAAGATGATCTGCCCCTTGTACTTGGGGTCCGCGAGCTGTGCCCACGTCGTCAGATCCTCTTTGACGTATTTTGGGTTCCACATGATGCCGAACGTATTCGTAGCCGTCGGCTTATAGAAGCAGCCGCCGTCCACGACGCCGAACTTCTCTATCATGTCGAGGCCCTTGTAGGACGGCGAACAATATTCCAGTAGCTCGCCTTGGTCCTTCAGACCCTTCCACCACGACGCGATATTCACCGACACCCAGTCGATCTTGACGTTCTTGGCGGAGACCTCCTGGCCGACGCGCGCCACGACCTGAGATGAGGACGGCGTGTAGGCCTCCACCTTGAAGCTGTCGGGCAGATTGTAGTGCTTGCGGAAAGCAGCTTCGACCGCCTTCTGCGAAACCGGTGCGAACAGGTTGGTCGCATACGATAGCGCGCCTTCCTTCTTCGCAGCCTCGATCAGTGCAGGATCGGCCGCCGACACGGAGCCGGCAAATCCGCCCAGGCCAACCGCTGCAACCGCACCGAGCGCCGATGCACGCCATGATGTGCTTAAAACCACGTCTTCATCCTCCCTGGTTTCCTCTCGCGCCCGGCACCGTGCGAGCGAGCAGCCGAAGCGGCCCGATCTCGATGACACCTGCAACACGACGGCTACTCCGCATTCTGCGACGGAGCATATGGACGACAGTCGACGGCAGCCGTCTGGAAGCCACCCGACCTGCCCCAGCAGTGTAGGCAATCATAAACCGCCGCCGCAACCCTCAATCGAACGTTTGTCGGACATACCGTCCGCGCACTGGCGCATGGCTGATCGTCACCCCCGCGTGCTGGTCGCCCGGCGTCGGCCGTGCAAGGTTTCCAGGATCGATGGCAACGGTGCCCCCACACAGCGACGAGGCGGGCAATCCGGCGTTCGATGCCGGGGACAGACGACGCCAGCAAGGAGCGACGACGCATGTTCGAATATTTCCCGAACAACTACCCCTGGAGCCTCGGCGTGATGGGCATCCTCGCGCGCGGCGGCCAGATCGGAGAGATCGACGAGGCTTGCCGGCCCCTCAGGGAAATTGCGGCACGCAAGAACGACCCTGCCGCTCAGCTTGCGTGGTTCGAGAGCTGGATGAAGATCGCCGAACGCGTCGAGCGCCTCGCCAAGGAGGACGAAGCCCGCGGCTGGCCGCTGTCCGCCGGTCGCAAGTTCATGCGTGCCGGCGTTTACTATCTGGCCGCCGAACGCATGCCGCGCCACACCGACCCCCGCCGCATGATCGCCTACAAGCGCGGCATCGAACTCTACGCCAAGGGCCTCCGGCTGCGGCGCGAGCCCGTCGAGGTCGTCGGCATTCCTTATGGTGGACACACGCTCAAGGCTTTCTTCATGAAGGCCCCGGTCGAGGGCCGCGCCCCCTGCGTCGTCCACTTCGACGGCTTCGACGTGACCAAGGAGCTGATCTACAGCGGCGTCGGCGACGAATACCGCCGCCGCGGCATCTCACTGCTGATCGTCGATCATCCCGGCGTCGGCGAGGCCCTACGCCTCGACCACCTGCCATCCGACCCCGAAACCGAAAAGCCCGCCGCCGCAGCGGTCGACTGGCTCGAGAAGCGCGCCGATGTCGACGCCCGGCGCATCGGCATGGTCGCGCTCAGCCTCGGCGGCTACTACGCACCGCGCGCCGCCGCCTTTGAAAAACGCTTTGCCTGCTGCGTCGCCTGGGGCGCGATCTACGATTTCGGCGCCGCCTTCGCCGCCCGCGTCGACGGCGTCAACGAGCCCTCGGTGCCCGGCTTCGTCGATCATGCCATGTGGGTCTTCGGCAAGAAGACGCCCGAGGAGGCCCGCGCGGTCGCCGAACGCTTTACCCTGGAGGGCGTCGTCGACAAGATCACGTGCCCGTTCCTCATCGTCCACGGCGAGAACGACCGCCAGATCCCGCTGTGGCATGCCGAGAAGACCTACGCGGGCGCCGTCAACAGTCCCGACCGGGAGCTGAAGGTCTTCACCCTGTCCGAAGGCGGCGCGGAGCATTGCGGCGCAGACAACGGCCATCTGGTCGTCGACTACATCACGGACTGGGTCGCCGAGAAGCTGGGCGCGGGACGCGGCGGATCCTGACCCGCCCCCACGCCAGAACCGAGTCCTGCCCCCAGCCCTAGCCCGAGATCTGACCCGAGCACTCACCTCCCGCGACATCGGCCGGGCGCTCCGCCCCGGCCTTCACACCCCCACCCGATTGGGCTAGGATTTGGCCACGCGTTCCCGGAACGATCTGAGGCTTGATGGCGGTGTCATCCCGCCGTTCCGGCCATCTGATCGGTTAACGGTCCGCAGTGACCGACGGCCGTTGCCGGGCACACCCAATGAAGCCCCGGCACGCCGCCAAAACGCATCGCCAATGGGAGTGATCGCCATGCAGCAGCTGACGACCGAGAACATCACCGACGTGGTCATCGACCAGATGGCGACAACCTCCGATCCGCGCATGCGCGAGGTGATGGCGGCGCTGACCCGCCACCTTCACGACTTCGCCCGCGAGGTGAACCTGACCCCGGCCGAGTGGATCAAGGGAATCGAGTTCCTGACCAAGGTCGGCCACAAGTGCACGCCGCTGCGCCAGGAGTTCATTCTCCTCTCCGACACACTGGGCATGTCCGCCCTGGTCAACCTGATGCACGACAAGACCGCCGTCGAGGAAGCCACGCAGACAAGCCTGCTCGGTCCCTTCTTCCGCGAGAACGCACCGAAGATGAAGCCGGGCGAGCAGATCACCAAGAACGTGCAGGGCGACGAGATCGTCATGTACGGCCAAGTCACCGACAAGCAGGGCAAGCCGGTCTCCGGCGCCACGGTCCAGGTCTGGCAGACCTCAGAGGAAGGCCGCTACGACGTCGAATACGGCGAGGAGATGAACATGCGCGGCGTCTTCGAGACGGACGCCGACGGCAAGTACCTCATCAAGACGACGAAGCCGCTGGGCTATTATATCCCGATGGACGGCCCCGTCGGCGACATGATCCGCGCCCAGGGCCGCCACGGCATGCGCCCCGCGCACATCCACTTCCTGGTCACGGCCGACAACTATCGTGAATTGATCACGGCGCTGTATCTCTCCGACGACGCACACATCAACGACGACGTCGTCTTCGGCGTCGCCGAGGATCTCGTCATCGAGATCAAGAAAAACGACCCCAATGCACCGCTCAAAGGCCATCCGACGATCCATTACGACTTCCAGCTCGCCCGCGAGTCCGAGGTCGATCGGCTGACCGGCCGCGTCGGCGCCGACCCCGCCGCCATCATGGGTGCGGCGGAATAGTCCGCAGACATCGCGGCCCGTCGAACCCCATTGGAGAAGCGCACGGCCCGGGTCACCCCCGGGCCGTTGCCATCTTGGATGACACGCGCGGTCGTCGCGCCAAAACGCGAGGGGTTGCCTCTCCCCGACAGCCGCAACAAGATCGCGCCGACCGCACACCCGAAAACGAGACCAGAAATCAGACCGGAACCCGGTCCAGTCCATTCCCGAGGGACGCTATCCCGCGTGCCAACCATCGCCACGGCATCGGCCCGCGACGACAAGAACGACAGGGGGCATACTGATGGACATCACCAGGCCCAGGCCACCGCTGCCACCGCTCGCCGCCCGAGATCCTGCCCGCGCCCCGCAAGCCGGCTACCACATCCGCCCGATCACCGCCTTCGTGCTGACGTTCGTGCTGACCGGCCTAGTTCCCCTGGCGATCGCATACTGGGAGATGAGCCTCCTCGCGGCGCTGCCGACGAACCCGCACGTTGCCCACGTCTATCTCGGCACGTTCTTCGTCTGGCCGTTCACCAATCTCATCCTGGCGCCGACGGTGAACATGCTGATCGTCATGTTCTACCGCTCCGTCGATCGCGCCATCGCCACCGGCATCGAGGAGGGCGCACTGATCGAGCGCGCGCCCAACGCGCTGCTGCGGAATTTCCACAACGGCTTGCGCGCGCCCCTCAAGATCGGCGTCGCCGTCATCGCCGCGGCCGCCCTGACCTTCCTGTTCTGGGAAGTGCTCGGCATCCGCCAGAAAGCCCTCGACGCGCGCACCTGGGTCGCCGGCCCCTACGGTGGCCTGTCGATCCTGTTCTTCGCAGCCATCGCAATCTGGTTCGTCGAGGCCTTTCTGCTCATCAACGTGTTCGTCGACTTCTTCCGCTGGTGCCGACTTCTGCGCAAGGTCTCCGATTCCAACGCCCCGCTGCAGCTTCGCCCCGTGCTGCATCACAAGGACGGCGCCTGCGGCTTTTCCCACTTCGGCCGCACCGCGCTGCTCGGCTATCTCATCTTGTTCATGCTGCTGTCGTTCGTCGCCGTCCAGATCGCGGAAAAGTATTATTTCCACGCGATCTATCAGCAGCAGCCCAGCGTCGACATCGCGCTCATCTATCGCAACTGGAAGGCGCCCGTGATCGGCTTTGCCTTCCTCCTCGTCGCCTTGCCATTCGCCTTCACGATGCCGATCCGCCCGCTGGTCAGCGTGCTGCGCCGGACGAAGGCAACTTTGCGCGACAAGCATCATCTCGTTTCGCTGCGCGTGTCCACGGCACTGCTCGACCGGATTCATCTGGCCGACGACCCCGAGGACCTGCACGAACATTACCGCGCCCTCGCCAACATCCAGGACCAGTGGCAGGTCATCCGGCACATCCCCTCCACGCCCTTCGACGTGCGCGCACCCTGGATCTTCCTGACGACCTACATCGCTCCCGTCGGGGTCACGCTCTTCGAGCTCGGCCGCAAGCTTCTCCCCTGAGCAGCACCCCCACCGCCCCCTGGGTTGACGCCCCCGCCGTGTCTGCCGCTGCCTGCCGCTGTCTACCGCCGCCGAACCACCCGCCAGCCGCGCCCTGAAGCCCAACGTCTGATGCCTCCGCGCACCCGCCGCGCTATGATGGCCCGCGGCAGGCCGGCCATCCAGCACGCCGGCGACCCACCGACGAAGGCAGAACCCCATGACCCACTTCCCCGAGCACCTGGCCGACCGCTTCCGTCGCTTCAAGTTCCGCCATTTCACGCCCAACATGGACCGCTACGAGGAGCTGGCAGCCCTCGGCCAGAACCCCGAGGTGATGGTCGTGTCCTGCTGCGACAGCCGCGTCGACCCGGAAACCGTGTTTTCGGCCATGCCCGGCGAACTGTTCGTCGTCAGGAACGTCGCCAACCTGGTGCCCCCCTTCGAGACCAGCGGCAAGTATCATGGCGTCAGCGCCGCGCTGGAGTTCGCGGCACTCAACCTGCGCGTCAAGCACATCATCGTCATGGGCCATTCCAGCTGCGGCGGCGTGCGCGCGTGCCTCGAGCACGACGCCGCGCGCCAGACTGAATCCCAATTCATCACCAACTGGATGTCGATGCTGGAAGGCGCGCGCGACAAGGTCATGGCCGAGATGCACGGCGCGCCTTCGCCGCAGATGCGCGCCGCCTTGGAGCAGGAAGGCGTCAAGGCCTCGCTCGCCAACCTGCGCACCTTCCCCTGCCTGCAGATCCTGGAAGGCAAGGGCCGGGTGGCGCTGCACGGCACCTACTTCGACATCGCCACCGGCACGCTGTCCGTGCTGAACCAGGGCACCGGCAGCTTCGTCCCGCTGTAAGTTGGCCGTGCGCGGCCGCGCGATCCCCCGATCGCCGGCAGTCGAGGGGCACGTCAGGACGAAATAAGCCGCACATACCGGTCCGCCACCGTCTGCGACAGCAGCGCCCGATACGCCGCAAAGCAGCGGTGCCCGTCCTCGATCTCGCCCAGTTCACCAGCCTCGAGCCGGTCGCGCTTCACGTAGACGATCGGCGCGGCCACCGGCAGGTACATCGGCCCTGCTCGCGACAGGGTCGAGATGATCCCGCGCATGTGCTGGCTCTGGTCGAGCTGCGACACCGCGATCATGCGCATGGCCCCTTTCGTCAGGGAGACGAGGTGGATGTACATGGAGGACGCGGGAATATAGAGCCGCCCGCGATGCGCATACGGCTGGTCCGGCCGCTCCCGCTCCTGGAACAGCAGGCTCGGCCAGTCCGCGTCCCACTCGATGTCGGTGCGGTACGCCACGATCGCCCCGTCCTTGGAAAACGCAGGCCGGATCGTGAGATAGCTGCCGATGTAGTGGTCGACTGCGGCCTTGGAGTAGGCCCCCATGTAGACCGGCGCAACGATCCCGCCCGCCCCGCGCAACTCGTTGCCCGCCGGCGGATCGGCGCCATCCCACGCCGCCTTCACAGGCTCGAACGCAAGCCCCAGCACCATGCACACGTCGAACAGCGTCTGGTCGCGCACCGACCGGCCGTTGAGCAGGTTCTGCACCGTCTTCTCGTGGCAGTCGGCAGCGTCGGCGAGCTCGGCCTGCGTGAGCTTCTTCTCGATCATCGCAGTCCGCAAAAGGTGCAGGGCACCGTCGCGGCCCGACTTGTGGATCGGCGCGTTCATCAGCCCCTCCCTCGTCTCGCTGCCCGCGCGCCCGACCCCGTGCCGCGGCGAACGCTCCGCGGCCCACTCGGCGATCGCTCATGCGATCACGGCAAACCGTTGCCGGAAATTACCGGAATTTATCCCCGCCCGGCAAATCGAAATCGCCCGGCACGCCGCGTGCCCCCCGCTTACCGACCGCTACCGGCCGACGCGCTGATCATTCCGATCCGGCGCGGGCAAGTTTGCCGTCATGGACGCCGCCGACGCGCCGGATGGCGCAGGCGGGATCCAACGACCTCGCAGTCCGAACCCGCTCACGGAGCAGCCATCATGAAAGTCGCTCACGTCCTCGCCGCCGCCGCTCTCGCCTTCACCGGTGTGGCCGCCGGGACGATCGCCGCCGCACCCGCCGCTCACGCCATCGACTTCAACTGCTCGGACGCACGCCTCGCTGCGGAGAAGACCATCTGCGCCCACACCACGCTCGCCAACCTCGACGAGCGCACGGCGCAGCTCTACGGCTGGGCATGGGAAGCTGCGGACACACGCACGCGCTACCAGCTGCGTGACGAGCAGCGTGCGTTTCTCGCCGGACGCAACGCGTGTGCCTCAGACCGCCGGTGCATCGACACCGCCTATCGCTCGCGGATGGAAGAGTTGCGGCTGCGGTTGCAGTCCGCAGGGGTCGGCCGTCGCTACTTTTGAGGCGATCGCGAACCTGAGTCCCGCGCGGAACAGCGCGCGCCGGCCAGAACCCGCATGATCGGGTCATCGTCGTCCGAAGGGCCGGGCTTGTCCCCCACCCGGCCGCGACGTCGAAGGGCCCGCGCACCTCCCTCCGGCGCACGCCCTGAAACCTTCTCGCAACGGCCGCTTCGGACAGGCCACGCGAGGGGGCGCCCACCGGCCCGAGACCTCCGGTGGGCGCCCAACCTTTTTTCTCACCCCCCCACCCACGCATGCCACAGCAGGAAAACGCCGGCGCCCGCCATCAGCGCCTCCATCAGCAGCCGGAAGCCCCGCGCGTCGATGCCCTCCAGGATGCGCCGCGCCGCCCACGTCCCCGCCATCAGCGAGCCACCGACGATGAGCCCCCTGCCGATGGTCTCGAACGGCAGCGCGCCGAGCGAGCGGAACATGACGCTCTTGGTCAGCGAGATCACCGCCGACCCCGCCGCCTCTGTGCCGATGAACGCGCCCTTGGTCAGCCCGTAGGCTAGAAAGAAAGGCGTGTTGATCGGCCCCGTCGCGACCACGAACGCCGTGATGAAGCCGATCGCCGCCCCTACCACCGCCATGCCCATCAGGCCGATCTTGAAGCCGCGCGCAGCCAGCCACCGTCGCGTCGGGATCATCGCCAGGAAGAACACGCCCAGCGCCCCTTCCACCAGCCTGGGGTCGAGCGACAACATAGTGCGCGCGCCGATCGCCGCCGCGGGGATCGCGGTCGCGCAGTAAACGGCATTCAGCTTCCAGTCGATCTCGCGCCACCAGACCGCGACCCGCGACAGGTTGGCGATCAGCCCGGCGATCGCCATCACCGGCACAGCCTCGATCGGCCCGAAGCTCCACACCAGCACCGGCAGCAGGATGATCGAGGCCCCGAAGCCGATCACGCCGCCGATGGTCCCCGCGACGAGTCCCAGCCCCAGGATCAGCAGCCAACTCATCCAGCGATCGTGCCCGTGTAACCGGCACGCCAATGCCTCGTGGCATCGGCGAGACACTTTGCCGTTGTCATCGCCCCCTCCATCTCGACTCCGCCGCATTTGAGGACATGGAATTGGCCTAGGCAACATCGTTGGATCGCACTGGGATCGCCAACATGTTACCGCGACGGATAGTTGGGGGCGCAACCGTTTCCACGGAGATGTGCAGGACGGCGGCAGGCACGTACGGCACCCGGACCACCCGATCCGCAAGCCTGCCAGACACGGCCACGTGAGACGCCAGGAGTGACGAATGTCCACGCGCGAAGCTGCAAACGCCGCACTTCGATTTCGGCCTCGGCGCCCGGCCCGAGGACATCGAGCGGATCGCGTCGGACCCGCGCGGCTGGGTGTTGGCCTGCCTGACAACAAAGGACCAGGCTCTCATCCAGGACGACACGCTGCGGCCCAGTCACGTCGTCTATACCGAGTTGCAGCAGGCCCAGCGCGCCTTGCGCGCCGAGCGCAAGGCGAACGTCAATGGTAACGATGCCGCCGCCCCACCTCCCCCCGGTCGGCCCGCCAGACCGGGCGCGATGGCCGATGGCATGGCCGGCGCGATGCCCGACGCCATGTCCGATGCCACATCCGGTACCATTCTTGGCGCCCCGTCTGACGCCAAGCCTGACGCCAAGCCTGACGCCATGTCTGAGACCATGTCTGAGACCAAGTTCGGCGCGGCCGCCGACACGATGCGGTCGGGCGCCATAAACGAGAACGAGACAAGGCCGATGAAGGGCAACCGGCGCAATGGTGGCAAGGCCGAGCTGAACGACGCACAGCGCATCCGGCGCGGAACGTTCAACGCCGAGGTTATGGCCCGCATCACCAAGGCACGGACCACCCCGACACCGTTCCTCGAACGCCTCGTCATGTTCTGGTCGAACCACTTCAGCGTCAGCGCACGCAAGGTGCCGGTCATGGCACTCGCCGGCGCATTCGAGCGCGAAGCCATCCGCCCGCACGTCCTGGGCCGCTTCGCCGACATGCTGCTCGCCGTCGAGCAGCACCCCGCCATGCTCGTCTACCTCGACAACGTCGGCTCGACCGGCCCCAACAGCCGCGCCGGCCGCAACCGCGGCCGCGGCCTCAACGAGAACCTCGCCCGCGAGATCCTGGAGCTGCACACCCTCGGCGTCGACGGCGGCTATACCCAGGACGACGTGACCAACCTCGCCCGCCTCATCACCGGCTGGACGGTCGGCAACGTCAACCAGCCCGACGCCGTATCCGGCCACTTCTACTTCGCCCGCAACCGCCACGAGCCCGGCACCTGGACGATCGCGGGCAAGACCTACCGAAGCGGCAACGAGAACGCCGGCCGCCAATGCCTGCTCGACCTGGCGCGCCACCCCGCAACCGCCCGCCACATTACGCGCAAATTCGCACGCCACTTCGTCGGCGATAACGCCGCCGCCAGCCTCCTCGAGCGCCTTGAGGCGACCTTCCGCGAAACGGACGGCGACCTCGCCGCACTGACCAACGCCCTCGTCATGAGCGACGATGCCTGGCAGACCCCGCCCCGCAAGATCCTGCCGCCCTACGACTTCCTCGTCGCCATCTCGCGCGTGTTCGACATCGACCTGCCACCCCGCCAGATCTTCCGCCTCTCCGCCGCCCTCGGCCAGCCGCTGTGGCGGCCGCCCTCGCCGAAGGGCTGGCCCGACGACGACGACGCCTGGATGGCGCCCGCTGCCCTGCGTGAGCGGCTGCGCTTCGCCGAGCGCACATCCGTGGCGATCGCGCGCAAGGATATCGATCCCCGCGAAATCGCCGGTCGCGTCCTGGGCGAGCGCATGAGCGAGCCGACACGGATGGCCATCGCGCGTGCGGAAACGCGCGCGCAGGGCTTCGAAATGCTGATCATGTCGCCGGAATTCCAGAGGAGATGACCGCGATGAGCTGTGACGAGCACGCTTTGCTGAGCCGCCGCAACATCCTCCTCGGCGGCGCCAGTCTGGCGCTGTGGGGCCTGACCCCGCGCCTCTCCTTTGCCGGCACGCGCGATCCGCGCCTTTTGTGCGTCGTACTGCGTGGCGGCCTCGACGGGCTATCCATGGTCGCCCCGGTCGGCGATCCCGACTACGAGCGCCTGCGTGGCGAGCTTGCGCTGCCCAAGTCCGGCTTAAACGCGGGCTTGCCGCTCGACAACTTCTTCGTGCTCAACGCCGGCATGCCCCACTTGCACGCGCTCTACAGGAAGGGCGAGGCACTGTTCCTCCACGCCACCGCCTCGCCGTATCGCGGCCGCTCACACTTCGACGGCCAGGACGTCCTGGAAAGCGGTCTGCCCAGTGTCGGTCGCTCCGATACCGGCTGGCTCAATCGCGCCCTCGATGTGCTGCCCGCGACAGGCCGCGCCGCGCCCGCCAAGGGTCTGGCCATCGGCGCCATGGTTCCGCTCGTCATGCGCGGCAAGGCGCCTGTCATGTCCTGGATCGACAAGACGAGCCCCCTGCCCTTGCGCCCCTCGACCATCGAGCGACTGATGGATCTCTACGCCCATACTGACCCGGGCCTTGCCAAGGCCTTCGCCGAGGGCATCGCCATCGAGGACATGACGAAGGACGCGGCAATGGCGCAGCCGACCGGCCCGCGCCGCTTTCGCGCGTTCATCGAGGCGGCGGAGGCCGCCGCCCGCTTCATGACCAAGGACGGCGGACCGCGCATCGGCGCCCTCAGCTATAACGGCTGGGACACGCACGCCAACGAGGGAGCCGTCGACGGCAATCTGGCGCGCGCCTTGACGGGGCTCGATCTGGCCATCGAAGCGCTCGCCACAGGACTGGGCCCAGCGTGGAAGGACACCGTCGTCGTCATCCTGACCGAGTTCGGCCGCACCGCCCGCATCAACGGCACACGCGGCACGGACCACGGCACGGCCACCGTCGCCCTCCTCGTCGGCGGCGCGGTCAAGGGCGGCCGCATCCTCGCCAACTGGCCGGGCCTCAACGAGAAGGCGCTGTTCCAGGGCCGCGACCTGGCGCCGACGCGCGACACGCGCAGCCTCCTGAAGGGCGTCTTGCGCGATCACCTCGGCATGCCCGATGGCCTGCTCGCCTCGACCGTGTTTCCAGAAAGCGCGACAGTCGCCGCACTCGACGGCCTCGTCGCATCCCCGACGTAAGGCCTCAGCGCGAAACAGCGTCGTTTGGGTCGAGCACGTCGACGCGCACGCGCGCCAGACCCTGCTGCGCCATGCCGAGCACGTGCGCAGCACGCTCCGTCAGATCGATGATACGGCCCGCCTTGAACGGCCCGCGATCATTGATGCGCACGACCACCACCCGGCCGCTCGCAACGTGTGTGACGCGCACCTGAGTCCCAAACGGCAGCGTACGATGCGCCGCCGTCATCGCATGCCGGTCGAACGGTTCACCGCTCGCCGTCTGCGTCCCCTGCCAATAAAACGAGGCGAGCCCCGATTGTGTCGACCCGGGGTCCACCCCGGTGACCGGGAGGGCGCCCGTTTCGATACCCCGCGTGACACTGCGGCGCGGGGCAGGGCGCACCTCCACTTGCCAGCCACCGGCAACGAAACGCTCCCCGCGCTGCGCGCTCCCGGCATCCGAAAGCCCGGTTGCGGCCAGCAGGATGACTGCGGCGCAAAGGGCGGACTTGGGTTGGTGTGATGGCATCGTGCGCGAGCCGTTAGTCGGATTCGCCCCCACGCGCAAAAGACCAGACGAAAGCGGCGCCCATCGGTCAGATGGGCGCCGCTTTCGATACGTGAATGTTAAAAGCCGAAAGCGTGACGCCGATGCCTCAGCGGCCAAGAACCGCGAGCTCGACGGGCGCCAGTCCAGCCCCCTTCATGCCGATGGCGCCAGCCGCCGCCACCGACAGATCGATGACACGGCCAGCGATGTATGGACCGCGATCGTTGATCGTCACCGTCACCGAGCGGCCGTTGCGCTTGTTCGTCACGCGCACCTTGGTCCCGAACGGCAGCGACTTGTGCGCCGCCGTCATGGCGTTCGGATTGAACCAGCCGCCGGAAGCGACCTTCTGCGGCTGCCAGTAATAGGACGCGACGCCCGACTGGTAGGAGCTGCCGCCGGAGCTGTCGCTGTCGGCCACAGAGGCCCGGCGACGCTTCTTGGGAGCCGGCGCGCTCTCGACATCCCCCGATTCCGCCTTGCTGGTCCGCGTGCGCTTGCGCTTGGGCGCGCCGTCCTCGTCCTCGCCGCGAGCCTCGCGCATGTTCGCGCCGATCCATTCATTGCCCACGTAGTCCGTGCTCCAGCCGCGTGCGAAGGCTTGCGAGCCTGCCGACGTCCACGCGAGCATCACCGTTGCGGCCAAGCCGCCCAGCATCACGATTTTTCTCATATCACCTCCGTTACAGTACACCGGTGACCGCGCCGACGGACGCGCGCGAGGTGCGCGCTGCCGCACCGCTCACCCGGTTCGGACGCACGCCTGCGTCACGCACGAGGTGACGCCGACGCGGTTGCCGGATGTCGCGGTGAGCAGCGTGTGCGGCCCCTCTGTCGTGCTGCGCAGATCTGTCTGCAGCCCGGCAACGCAACCTCTTCTGCCACCGTACGGAAAGACCCTTGGTCTCCCCGGGGCGGGACACAAGCACCACCCTCCCCGGCGGTCAACCGGAAAAACCAACCGAGCGAGCCAAATTGTCGCGGCCAATCCGAGGGTTGTGACAGCAGACGCACACCGAGTTGCAACATCGCGACAGCCCCACCCGCAGAATGCCGCGACCGGCCAAAAAACAGAGGCCGTCGCGCAACACAACGACCTCGGATCTCGATCGATCACAAAAGATTTCGCAGCAGCAAGAAACGTCACTTCTGGCGCTGTTGCGCCCGGTTCCAGACCCGCGAAGCGTCGCCGGCCGGCCGGCGGCCCGTCACAGCGTACCGGGGTAATAACCGCCGTCGATCAGGATGTTCTGCGCCGTGATATAGCCCGCATGGGCCGAGCACAGGAACGCGGCAGCCGCGCCGAACTCGTCGGGATCACCAAACCGCTGTGCCGGAATCTGCTTGCGCTTGGTAGCCTGAACCTCCTCCAGCGACTTGCCGGACAGCTCCGCCGCCCGCCGCGAATTGCCGCGATGCCGGTCCGTGTCGAACTGGCCCGGCAGCAATCCGTTGATCGTCACGTTGTGCGCCGACGCCTTGCGCGCGAGCGCCGACACGGCCCCCGTCAATCCCGCGCGGGCGCCGTTAGAAAGCTCCAGTTGCGCGATCGGGGCCTTTACCGATCCCGACGTGATGTTGAGGATGCGCCCGAAGCCGCGATCCATCATGCCGTAGACGGTGGCGTGGATGAGCGCGATCGGCGAGATCATGTTGGACTCCACCGCCTTGCGCCAGTCGTCGAGCCCGAACGTCTTGAAGTCGCCCGGCGGCGGCCCGCCCGCGTTGTTGATCAGGATGTCGGGTTCCGGGCATGCAGCCAGCAGCGCATTGCGGCCCGCTTCCGTCGTCACGTCACACGCGATCGCCGTCACCTTCACACCGGTCGCCGCGCGGATCTCCGCAGCGGTGGCCTCCAGCACATCTGCGCCGCGTGCGCAGATCACGAGTTCCACGCCGTCACGCGCCAGCGCCATCGCGCAGCCCTTGCCCAGTCCCTTCGACGCCGCGCAGACAATCGCCTTCCGGCCCCTGATGCCGAGATCCATGACCTGAAATCCTTTTGTGAGGGCGCCTTGACCATCGCAACGTCCCGCCTCGAGGACGGGTCGCAGCCACTTCGCCACGGTTCGCCTGCCGACCACTTCACCGACAGCATGCACCGTGCATCGTGCCGGTCAAGGCACGACAACGCCTGCAACGCCCGGCTTCCGCCAGGCGCCCGCGTCGATGGTCGAAGTCAGGGTCGAGATTGTGTTGCGGCGACTCAGTCATGAGGCGCCGCAGCCAGCGTCACGCGCGCCGGCGCTCCGCTTCGCCGCTGAGATCCTGCAGCCGTTCCAGCGCCGTCTCCAGTGCGCGCTTCTCCGCGTCCACCTCGTCGCGCAGGTTTCGGATCTCCGCGATCCATTCGCTGACGAGCGCGGGATTGTGACGAGCGATCGATGACAATTCGGTCGCCGGCCGATCGAGCACGGTATGTGCCAGGCGATCCAGCTGGCGGCGATCGATAGCGTCTCTCGACCGGGCATCTCCGAGGGCGTTCTTCATGGCCGTAATCCTCCCTGGACAGAGATGTTGTAGGACGTACGCGACCTCGAACTTGGGCGCGCACATGATTATCCACAAGATGTCGTTGTGCAGTGCGATGTTTTCACTTGACGAAGACTTGACGATAACTGCAGCGCACCTGAAAGCCGACAGCGATCTGCATCTCAACGCCACAGCCCACCTGTGGGCTCCTGCGACATTTTCTGCCACCGCAGCCTTCCGCCTGCGCGACGACGGCGCTGCGGCGCCGTGTTGCACTGCAACCCGGCCACCACGGGCCTCCACACCAACCCTGCCCGGCGGGGCTTGGCGACGAACGGCCGCGCAGTCGCACGACCGTCACAGGATTTTGAGAGGTTGACCCGCGACGTCCTTGCTCCCAACGTGCCCGCCGACGGCCGGGGTGGTACCGAGGGTCGGTGAAGCCCTGATGACAGGATCAAGGCGAACCGGACATCAATGCAGCCGAATTCGGAACACGCAGGCGTTGCAACGCCACACTTCTCGCCCAGCTTCGCCGAAGCCACCGCGACCTTCGCGCGGATAGGCTTCCTGTCGTTCGGCGGACCGGCTGGCCAGATCGCGCTGATGCATCGCACCCTGGTCGACGAGAAGCGCTGGCTCGACGAGCGGCGGTTCCTCAACGCGCTCAATTTCTGCATGCTGCTGCCCGGCCCCGAGGCGATGCAGTTGGCGACCTACGCCGGCTGGCGCCTGCACGGCGTGCGCGGCGGCCTGATGGCAGGCCTGCTGTTCGTCATCCCCGGCGCGCTTCTCATCCTGGCCCTCGCAATCGGTTATGGCTTGTGGGGCACCCTCCCCCTCACCGCCGCGGTCTTCCTCGGCATCAAGGCCGCCGTGCTCGCAATCGTGTTCGAGGCCTACCTGCGCATCGCGCGACGCGCACTCAAGGCGCGCACGGACTGGGCCATCTCCACGCTCGCCTTCATCGCCATCTTCTTCCTGGCCGCCCCCTTCCCGCTGATTGTCGTCGCCGCGCTGGCATTCGGCTACTGGCGCGGCGGCGGTATTCCCGAAGAGCTGGAGACAGAGGCGGCGCCGCTGGTCGCAGCCGAGCCGCGCACGATCATGACGGTTGCCCTTTGGCTCGCCATCTGGATCGTGCCGCTGTGGATCGCAGCGCGTGTGATGCCCGACGTGTACTCACACATCGCCCTCTTCTTTTCGAAGATGGCCGTGGTCACGTTCGGCGGCGCCTATGCCGTGCTCGCCTACGTCGCGCAGGACGCCGTCACCGTCTACGATTGGCTGTCGGCGGGCGAGATGCTCGATGGCCTGGGCCTCGCCGAAACCACACCCGGCCCGCTGATCCTGGTCAACGCCTTCGTCGGCACGCTGGCCGGCATGCGCGATGGCGCAACGCTTTCGATCGCCGGCGCCGTGGGCGGCTGGGCCGTGACGCTGTGGGCGACTTTCGCGCCGTGTTTCCTTTGGATCTTCGCCGGCGCGCCCTACGTCGAGCGCTTGAGCGCCGAGCCCCGCCTGAAGAGCGCGCTTGCTGCCGTGACGGCCGCCGTCACCGGCGTCATCCTCAACCTGACGCTCTGGTTTGCCCTCAACGTCCTGTTTTCCAAGGTCGGCACGGTCAACGTCGGACCGCTGCGCATTCACACCCTCGACGCCAACTCGTTGTCCGTACCCGCACTCGCACTGACGGCGCTCGCCTTCGTATTGTTGTTCCTCTTCAAGCGCGGCGTACTGACCACGCTCTCGATCTGCGCCGCAGCCGCGCTCACTTGGCACTGGATCGTATCTTAGGCGCGCGCATTACGATCACGCCTCCGTCAGCCCGGCCAGCGCCGGTCGCGCGATGATCTCGGCAAACCGCTGTCGGATCGGATCGATCGCCGCCGCGAACGCGCGCCGCGCCTGTGGCGCGATCTCTGTGAACAGCGTGCCCGCTTGCGTCATCGTCGCCTTCAGCCGCTCATCTTCTTCCCGCGCCAGCGCTCGCTGATAGGCCGTCGCCTCCCGCGCCGCGGCCATCACGCAGTCGCGCACACCGGCAGACCACCCCGCCCAGCGGTCCCGATTGCACACCAGGAACGACACACCGTAGAGGTGCTCGGTCAGAGCGATGTGCCGGTGCAGCCTGTCCAATCCGAAGCCATGGATGTTGATCAACGGATTCTCCTGGGCATCTACCTCACCCCTCTCGATCGCACCGACCAGCTTGCCGATGTCGAGCGATACCGCCTCGAAGCCGACGAGCCCCATCGCCTCGCGGATCAGCGGGCTCGTCTGCGTGCGCACACGCAGGCCTTTGCAATCCTGCGGCCCATGTATCGGGTGCACCGCGTTGGAGATCTGACGCACGCCGTTGTCCCAGATGGCGAGCACTTTCACCGGCATGCCGCGCGTCTGGGCCTGATCGACGAGAGGCCGGACACCCCGGTCCAAAACGTCCCGCGCACGGTCCCGTGACGCGATCAGGAACGGAATGTCGAACACCTGCAGCTCCGGCACGTAAGCGTGGAAATGGATCGACGTCGTCGTCGCCATGTCGAACGTGCCGTCCGCCACCTTCGCCACCAGCGCCGCCGTCGGCAGCCCCAGCTCCAGGATATTCGACGTCACCTCCGTTGCGATCGGGCCCTCCGCCGTCTCGCTGGCTTCAAGCAGTCCCGCCAGCCGCCGGATCGACCGCGAATTGACCGTCGCCTCCGGCTGATAGCCGGCAATGCGCAGCGTTTGTCTGGGTTGAGGCATGAAGACGGTCCCCTTCTTTGCGCGCGGCCGATGACATCGACCCCAGTCTAAGGCGCTTCGCTGCGCAATACGACAGCAACCACCTCGATTGATCGCGCTTTGGCCAGGCGATAGCCTGATGCCGAGAACACGCCGCTTCGGCCTCTGCCGTTCGCGCCAAACACAGCAAGATAAGTGGTACGGCCCGGGTCGTCAGTGCTGACCCATCACCAACCATCACGGACGGTTTCACATCGCGGGAAGACAAATGCGGATCGAGAGCAACGGCACGACACTCAATGTACGCATCGACGGCGATCGCGGACCATTTGTCTTGCTCAGTCACGGGCTGGCAACCGACTTGAGCATGTGGGACGAGCTGACCGACACACTGAAGGATCGGTATCGTGTCGTGCGATACGACGCACGCGGGCACGGAGGCAGCCCCGCGACGGCAGGCGACTACACGCTCGATCAGCTCACAGCCGACGCCACAGGCCTTCTCGACGCGCTCGAAATCGACAAGGCCCATGTCGCCGGCCTGTCGATGGGCGGCATGATCGCACAGGGCCTGATGCTCGATCATCCCGGCCGCGTGATAAGCGCGGTCATAGCCGATTCCCGTCATACGACGACACCGGACTTCACCCGAGCTTGGCTGAGCCGTTCCGAAGAGGTGCGTAAGGCAGGCATTGACGCCATCGTCGCTTCCACCCTTGAGCGCTGGTCCAGCGCGGGCCTTGGCGAGCGCGATCCCGACATCCTCGCGCGCATGGACAGGATGATCAGGAACACGTCGGCCCTTGGCTACTGCGGTTGCGCCGCCGCCCTCGCCCGCTTGAATTACGGGCCGCGCCTTGGCGAAATCACTACACCGGCACTGATCATCTGCGGCGACGAGGACCATGGCGCACCGCCCGAGAATTCGCGGCAGATGCAGACAATGATCAAGGGGGCGCGGTTCCTGGTCGTGGAGCAAGCAGGTCACATCGCCAACATCGAAAAACCCGACGTCTTCAACGCCGCTGTCGCATCATTCTTTGATGAGATCGAGAGCAGCCGTAAGGCCGTGTGAAAAGCAAATCAGGCCGCAGCGCGCACGCATGTTCGATGGCCGCCCGGCACGGGCGCGAGCCTGTCGAGAACGATCGCGTCCATGATCGCGCGCGCATGCTGGCACTCGAAACCCAGCCCACGCTCACGGCGCTTCTATAGCCAGCCCTTTCGGCGGAAATAGAGATACGGCAGCACCGCCGCAAGCACCATGACGAAGAGCGCCAGCGGATAGCCATATGGCCAGTCGAGCTCGGGCATGTACTTGAAATTCATGCCATAGATCGAAGCGACCAGCGTCGGCGGCATCAGCATGACGGCCACCACCGAGAACAGCTTGATGATCTGGTTCTGCTCGATGGAGATCATGCCGAGCGTCGCGTCGAGCAGGAACGCGGCACGGCTCGACAGGAACTGCGCATGTTCCTTCAGCGTGATGATGTCACGGTGAGCATCCGCAATCCGCGCAAGCGTGTCCTTGTCCTCGCCGCGCTGCCGCGCAATCGTCCGGAAGAACGTCAGCATGCGCTCCAGCGAGAACGCCGCCTCCTCCACCCGCGAGGTGATGTCGCCCTGCCGCCCGAGCGTCCCGAGCACGAGGTCGAGCCGCTTCTGTCGTGTCTTCTCGTGGTTGCGCGCCTCGAAGATCTGCAGCGCCAATCGGTCCACCTCGTCCTGCACACGCTCGATGAGGTCGGCCTCGCGGTGAATGATCGATTCCACGAGGCCGATGGCGACCGCCGCCGGACTGTGGCAGGCTACCGTGCCCTTCTCTGCGCGGGCCACGAACTGTGGCAGCGAGCGCGGCTCGTGATAACGCACCGTGACCAGACGCTTGTCGGTCAGGATCAAAGTGAACGCGCCGGTGTCGGGTCGCGCCTGGTCGATGTTGTAGACGACGAAGGTCGTCATGTAGGCGGCGCCGTTCTCCTGGTAGAGGCGGTTCGACGGCTCGATCTCGCGCATCTCCGCGCGAGTCGGAATCTCGATGCCGAGTGCCGCCTCCATCTCATGGTCTTCCTCGGGCGTCGGCTCGAGCAGGTCGATCCAGGCGGTTTGGGGACCGATACCCGCGTCTCTCGGTCGGCGCACCAGCGAGGCGCCGGACATGTCGTAGATCGTCAGCATGAGGATTTGTCGTTGCAGGGGCCGCGGGCAAGCCTGACAAGACATCCCCTGCCCGGGCCGCCGAAACCGCAAAGTGGTCGCTATTCGGCCGGGATGTGGCCGCGAAGCCATTGTATCACACCGCGAACCCTGACAGGGTGATGACAGGCTTCAACAATCGAAAGGAGGTGATCCGATGTCGAGTGGGATGAGGGTTCTGCCGATGAAGGCATTGGCCGTCATGCACGCGTCGGAGCAGCCTCCGCGCGACAACTGAGGGCGCCAGGGTCCGCACCATCGGCCGTTTCCGGTCGCAGCTGCTGGATCCGCCTCTTGGCCGAACTCTTCTCACGAAGGGCCGCTTGAAAAAGCGGCCCTTTTCGTTTTTCAGGTCGCTTCCAGCGACGCAAGCGCTACCGCCTTCCAGACCGGCCTTCCAGGACACCGGCTGCGCGGCAACTGGCCCCCACGTCGCAAGGTCCCGCCAAGCAAAGCAGCCGGCCGCCGTCACGCGCGGCAGCCCCAAACGCCACCGTCACGCGCGGCAACCTCGAAAAGCCCCCGAGCTGCGCGCCGCTGATGCCGAGCGCCGGACTACTCCGCAGCCTTCGCTTTGTTGGATGCTTCGAAGTGCGAGGGATCGAGGATCGGCTGCAATTCGCTGGGATCCTTGGGCCGGCGCACCCGCCCGTCGAAGGCTGCCCCCTCCGCGATCGACAACCGCTGATGGTGGATATCGCCTTCCACCTTCGCCGATGGCAGCAGCGCGACGGTCATGCCCTTGATGGTGCCGTTGACCTCACCGCGAACCTCGACCGTTTCCGCCGCGACTTCGCCGGTCACCCGGCCGTTCTCGCCGATCACGATCTCTTTGCCCCTGAGGTCGGCGCGCACGTCGCCATCGACCTGAAGCACGCCCTGGGTCACGATCAGGATCTGCTGGCCGATGATCATGAGATCGCGGCCGATCACCGAGGCATTGGACCGGTCCACGAAGCCAGACGAGGGCCGGTTGCCGGAGAATGTCGGCGCAGGTGCCGGAACAGGCGGCGGTGCAGGCGGCGTCGCCGGCGTGGATTTGTTCGATTGCTCGGGCTCTGAGTGACGCGAGAACATGGCTCCCCCAACGGTATGGACATCGCATCGCCGACGTCCACGGCAGTGCGCCGGGCACGCGACGACGACGAAACACATGCCGGCTCCCCGCACTGCCCGCATCTCATCACGCGACCATGCGGAATTGGTCGAATTATGTCGAGCAAGAAAATCTCATTCTGCGGGAACATGGGGATTTGAGCAGCGCAGGCGCGGGCTGCCGGCATGGCCGGTAGACGGCGCGATCAAATCACCCGGACGATTGAGACACCACACCGGCAAGACAGCAAACCGCCAAGACACGACGCCGGCAGGACAGCGGCACCCCGCGGTCGCCGACGCCGCTACACCGGGATGAGACCAGCGATGCACTTCGGCAACGGCACGATCTGGAACCGCCCCCTCCAAGCGTCTTTCGCGCCCCATCCGGTTGCCCTGCGCAGTGCGTTCCCGCTAGCGTGTGTCCACACTGGCGATCACGTCATGTTGCGTGCGTTTTCCGCAGGGAACCCATCACGATGACCCCTCTCGTCGCGAACCGGTCCGCCCGTCGAACCATCGCCCTGTTGGGCGCCGTCGTCCTAGTCGCCGCCCCGCTCACCACTGCCGGAGCGCGCCAGGCCAAGGAGCGCAGCGAAAGCACCGCCGCCCCCGAGGGACCGCTCACGCTGATCGTGTCGATCGCGGATCAGTCGGTGTCCATCTACGATGGCGAGAAGCGCATCGCTCGCGCCCCCGTGTCGACGGGCCAGCGCGGACACGAGACGCCGACCGGCGTGTTCTCGATCATTCAGAAGAACCGCGTCCACTTCTCCAATCTCTACAACGATGCCCCGATGCCGTTCATGCAGCGCATCACGTGGTCGGGTATCGCACTCCATGCGGGCCCTCTGCCGGGGTATCCCGCCTCCCACGGTTGCATCCGCCTGCCCTACGGCTTCGCCAAACGGCTCTTCGGCCAGACCAAGATGGGCGCGCGCGTCATCGTCTCGCGCGCAGCGACGTCGCCGTCGAGCTTCCGCCATCCCGCGCTGTTCGCCAGCGCCCGCCCCGCAACCGTAACCGCGGAGAAGATGGCGCAGGGCATTCTGGCCCGCGTCAGCGCCATGCACCTGGGCGCAGGCACCGGCGACAACCAAACCGACGCCCAGCCTGCCGGCGCGCTGGCAACGCTGGCAGGCGATCGGGTCCCCGTCCTCTATCGCGAAACGATCACGCGGCTGGAAACCGCTGCCGAGCAGATCCGCGCAGCCGCAACCGCGCGAGCGGCTGCCACGGCCGAGATGGGTGAGATCGCGCGCGCCGCCGACCAGGCCCGCAGCGAGCTGCTCGAAGCCAGGCGCGAGACCGAACAGGCCCGGCGCGATCTCTCGGTCGTCGAGGCAAGGATCGCAAAGGTGAAGGCGGAATTGACCCGTCTCGTCCAGCAGACGGATGCCGGCGACACGCCGGATGCCGATCGCCACGGCGCGCGCGAGGACGAGCTCGAGACACGCATGCTGAGCCAGCTCGACGACGCAGCCGACGCCCAGCTTCAGCTCTCCCTCGTCGAAGGCGCCCTGCCAGAGCTCCAGACGATTTACACCAAGGCGCAACAGCGTCGCATCGCGGCGATGCGCCAGCTTCACGAGGCGACCGACGCGCTCCACCGCGCCACCGCCGCACACGACAACGCCAAGCGCGATTTGAAGCGCCTGCACTTGCCCGTGCATATGATGATCAGCCGCAAGACGGGCAAACTCCACGTCCGCCAGGGCTACCAGCCGCTGATGGAGATCGACGTCGAGATCCGCGAACCTGATGCGCCGCTCGGCACTCACGTCTTCACGGCTCAGGCCATCGGCCCCGAAGGCGTGACGTGGAGCGCCGTCACGGTGCCGGAATCGAGCCGGTCGTCCCGCCGCAAGCGAGACCGGCGCGAAAGTGACACGTCGAGCCGCGCCGTCTCAGCACAAGACGCGATGGACCGCATCACGTTGCCGGCAGGCACCGAGGCGAAACTGGGCGAGATCCTGAAACCGGGCGCATCGCTCATCGTCTCCGACCACGGCGTCAGCCATGAAACCGGCCGCGGCACCGACATCATCGTGCTGACACGCTGATCTGGCACGTCGGCGCCATCCCGGTCAGCGCAAGCGCTGGCCGCCCCGAGACACCGCAAACGCCGTGACCGGCTGATCGAACCGGGACGGCCTGAGCCGCCCCTCCCCGCGCCCGAAGCGCACCCAGTGCGTGTAGCCGCATTCGATCCGGCCGTCGGCGACCGCTGCGGCCACGTCGCGATTGGCCGCCAGATACGCCGCCTCGTCGAAATCCGGCGGCACACTCAGATGCGCTTTTGCCAGCAGCGGCTCCAGGTCCGCCCACGACATCTCGGCGGGCGGACCTTGCCCCATCGCTTTCCGGCGTCGAGCAAAGGCGAGGCGCATGCGCGTAAAGACGGGAAGATGCGCCATGACCCATCGCCGATCGGCAACGTCCACCGCGGCACGCAGCAATCGCTGTGTATCCGCGACCGGCCCCCCCCCGCACTGCGACGCGAGCGGCCTGACGCGGCCAATCTCGCCTGCTTTTGCGCCCCGCTGTGTCCTGTGCCTGGGCTCCAGGCCTTCGAAAAGTTGAGCCACGATCGCTGCCGCACCCGCGCCATGGCTGCGCGAAAGATCGCGCACCAGCTGGTTGCGCACCTGCACGACGCTCGCTGCGTGAACGTCGGCGGCACCGATCACCGAGTTCGCCGCCGCACCGGCCGCCGCAGAAGCCCCGCGGTCGCGGTGATGCCAGTTCGCCAGCGCCAGCGGCAATACGGCAATATCGGCCTCGAACAGCACCTTGACGTTGAAATACCAGTCGCCGAGCGCCGCCAGATGCGGATCGTAGCCGCCCACGCGCTCCCAGACCGCACGCCGCACGAGAAACGAGATCGGCGGAAACAGGTTCTGCCGCAGCAGGTCGGCCATGGCGATCGCCGTCAGGTCCGGGTCGTAGGGACCGCGCGCGTGTTCGACGATCTCCGTGCCGCTCACTTCCTCCGACACGTAGGTCGCATGCGTGACCACGCCGGCAAATCGCTGCCCCGCCGGGCTGTCGAGAAAGGCGACCGTCTCGGCCAGGAAGCCCGGCTCCCAGCTGTCGTCGTCGTCGTGCAGCACGAAATAGCGGCCCTGCGCGGCGCGCACGCCGACATTGGCCGCCTCTTCCATGCCGACTGAGTGAGCCAAGTCGATCCGCACCTGCCGCGAGGCCGGAAAACCGCTGGCGGCAATCGCGTCGCCGACCGCCGCCGCCGCACCGCCGTCGTTGACGACGATCCAGGCGATGTCCGTGAACGTTTGCCGCTCGACGCTGAGGGCGGCACGCTTCAGCAACGCCGGCCGGTCCTTCGTGCGCGTGATCACGGTCACGGCCGGACCATCGGCAGGCTTCATCGGCACAGATTCGGATGAATCGATCATCATGCTGCCTCAGGTAGCAGACAACCGCACCCCAAGGGAGAGGGAGAGCAGGCATTGATGCGGGAGGGCGCGAGCGAGGCCGGGCCCGACTCACGTTAGACTACGCCGAACCGCCGCCTGGACCGCGCCATCCCGACACCATGCTCCCAACCGATCGCGCCATCGACACCCTGTTGCCCGCCCTGGCCGTCGCGCTCGTCGCCGCCGGACGGGACGCCGATGGCGCACGCGTAGCCGGCACCGAAGGACACGAGAACGAACACCGCCGCGCCGCCTGCCTGGCCGCCCTGCGCGACCGGACCACCGGCGGCGACCTCACCACTTTGCCCGCACTGCTGCGCGAGGCGGCGATCGACGCACTCCAGCTCATCGCCGATCTCTACGCCGCCGGAGTATCGGCACAAACGCCCGACACCGACGGTGCCCCCCGCGCATTCATCGCCGCCGCACGCACCTTCTGCGATCATCAGCGCCAGATCGCGCGCGCCCGCGGCGCCACCTGGCGGCCCGAGCCTTGGCTGATGGACCGCAACGCGGCCGAGCAGACTGCAACCATCGGCGGCGGCGAACGCCAGTCTGCCCCGCTCGAGACGATCGAGACCATCCGGCGCGACAGCATGCAGGCCCTGCTCAGCGAGTTGGATCTCGCGATCGGCCCGTGGCCCATTCCCGACGGCTTCCTGCGCCGCATCCAGGCTCATGGACGCACCACCACCGGCTGGTTCGACGCCTTCACCCTCTACGCCGTCGCATCCATCGCCCAGGACGCCCAGACCGCCGACACCATCGACGCCATCGCACAAGCGCACGCCGGCATCAGCCTCGACGATCTCACCCGCATCGGCCGGGACATCGCCGTGCGCTTCGACCAGTGTCTGAAGCGACCCGAGCACAGCGACGACGGCAATACCGGCCACGAGATCGCCGGCTATCTGGAACGCGTACCGCGGGATCTGGCGTCGCACTGCGGCGCGCCTGAAGCCGCCGTCCGCCGCATCGCGCGCCGCTTGATGGAAGCGGGCATCGCCCCCGTCGCCCTGGAGGCCCGGCTCGACGAGCACATCGCACTGCTGCGCCTGGCACCTGCATTCGCCCGCAGCCCCGGACTGTCGGAGATCGCCCCTCTGCGCGCGGACCTCGCCCGCCATGTCGCGGCCGGCCGCTTCGATGTCGCCATCAGCATTCTCGAGGATGCGCTTGCCAAGCTCGAACTCGAACGAGGTCGAACGCCCGCGGCCGGCCCAAGCCCCGCGCCCGGCGATCCGAGCCGAGCTGCAGTGGGCGTGCGGCCTCTGCCAGGCGCTGCGCGGCGATCCCGGCAGCGCGCGCACCCTGATCGACGATGCCATCGCGACGCTCGGCGACGACGAAACCCGCTCCCAACGCCGCTACCGGCTCACGCTCGCCCACGCGTTGGCCGTGACAGGAAGCCCTGCCGCCGCCCGCGAGGCCGTCCAGACCTACGCCACCCTCCTGCGCGAGGAGGCCATCGGTGAAACTGCGACACTGCTCGTGCCCGCCGCGCTCGGCTTGGCCGCGTGTATCCAGCGCCTGGCGCGCCCGCAGCGCCACATCCGCTGGCCAACCCTGGCCGCCCAGACACTGCATCGCCTGCTGCAGGCGCCGGTGCCGGCCCTGCCTGCGCGCACACGCGCGGAGTTGTGGCTCGCCTTCGCCGACATCTGCGGCGTGCTCGCCCAGTCGGGCGCAGAACGACGCGACGAGATGCGCGAGGCCCTGCGCACCGCCGTAACCACCGCGCGCGAGGCGACCGACGTCCGGCTGGAGTGCCACGCCCATCTGCGGCTCGCCGACAGCCAGCCGCCCGGCGAAGGCGCCGCCGACGAGCAGACCGCCCGTCAGGCGCTCGTCGCCGCTCTGTCGGCCGCCCAGGTCCCCGGCTTGCGCCTGCGCGATCCGATCACCTGGGCCATGGTCAAGCTGCGCATCGGCGAGGCGATGCTGAGCCACGTCAATGACACCACGCTGGGTGCTCAGGCTTCGCTGCCGTCCGCGATCGTCGCACTCAAGGCCGCCCTGCGCATCCTGCCGTCTGCCAACGACACCGTCGCGTTCTCCCGCGCAGCCACCACGCTCGGCGAGGCCTACATGCGCCTGGTCCGCATCGATCGTCGCGACATTTGGCGCCGCCACGCGCAAGCCGCCTTCGCGCGCGCCCTAGAGCGGCTGACCGCCGATGCCACGCCGCTGCTGTTCGCCGACACCCACGTGCGGATCGCCGGCGCCCTGCTCGGCGCCGACCCCGACGAGCAGGACGTCGCCAGCCTCGAGGCCGCCGTCGGTCACTACCAGACGGCCATCCTTGCGCTGCAACCGCCGACCCAGCGGTGGGCCCAGGCGCGGCGCGCCCTCGCCGACACACTGATCGCCATCGGTCGCCGCCGCTTCGATCTCGACCGCCTGGAGGAAGCCGCCGCCATCCATCGCGGCACGCTCGCCGCGACCACCGAGGCCGACCTGCCCCTCGTGCATTGTCAGTGCTGGATCGGCCTGGCCGCCGCCTCGCGCGAACAGGCCCGGCTGACCGAACGTCCGGAGGTGCTGGATGAGCCCTTGGCCCAACTCGCCAGGCTTGAGCCTGAGCTCGCCGACCGCGGCCCGCCTTGGCTCATCGCCACGCTGCGCACCGCCCTGCGCGAGGCGCGCGAGACACAGCACCGCCTGTCCGGCGCCGCCCGGCCAGCCGTCCGCCAGCAACCGCCGCCCCTGCCGCAGCACCGCCGCAACGCGTCATGACGACGACATCTGATTCGCGCCTAGCAAGGCTTTCTTTGCCCCCGGCACAATTGTAAATCCACAACACTCACGGAAATATTCTGCCTCCACGCTCGTGTGGTATCGGCATTCGGCGATTTCCGTTTGCGCTGGCCACGGCGATCAGGTTATCCGCGAAAACATCAAGCGAAACTGGTTCTGCGTTTCGATGGCGGCGGGGGGGCCGACAGCTCGAAATGCCATGGCTCGAACTCGATTGCGCGGTCGCAGCAAGCGCGCCGTCAGCGGTTTGTCATTCCGCGGCGTGCGGCCGAGGCCGCCGGCCGTTTGCTCGAGGTCGTGTCCGATCGCACCGCCAGCATTCGCCGTTCAGACATCCTCGCCGTCTTGCACGTGTCGGGGCGTGCCCCTCTGCTTCCCTACGTCCTCGCCCATCACAGGAAGCTCGGTGTCCGCCACTTCCTGGTGATCGATGCAGCAAGCACCTCCGAGGCCGACCTCGACCTCCTGACCGACGCACCCGACTGCTCGCTGTGGCGCCTGCCCGCCGAGCCACGCGTCGTAGATGTCCACCACGCGCTCAACCACCTGCGGCACCGCTACGCCTGCGGTGCGTGGTGCCTGTCCCTCACCGCAGACAGTCTCCTGGTCTATCCCCACTGTGAGACGCGCAAGCTGCCCGACCTCGTCGAGTTCCTCGCCTCCGAAGGCCGCGAGACGCTCTACGCGGTCGCACTCGACATGTATGGCACCCATGCCGACGCCGCAGAGGGCTACCAGCCGGGCACCGACCCGCTGGCCCTCGCCAGCTATTTCGACGCGACCGGCTACGTCCAGCAGCCCGATGCCAGTTACGGCGACACCCGCATCCAGGGCGGCCCGCGCCGGCGCATCCATGCCCGTCACGATCCAGCATCCGCCCCGCCGATCGATGCCATCCCGCTCGTCAGATGGCGTAAGGACTACAACTATCTCGAAGGCACGCGTCTGTTGGCGCCCAAACGCCTGAACCGGCCGCATGCACGCTGGCATCTCTCGCCAACGGGCTGCCTGCTGCGCTTTTCCTGGCTTGACCCCGATACCGCCCGCACTCTGGTCGATGCCGCTCACCCGACGCCGATCTACGACGAATTGGTCGCTTTCTCCGACAGCGTACAACTGGTCCGTCTTGGGCTGATGTCGCAAGGACAGTGGTTCTGACAGCATGCGGATCGGCTATCTCATCCTCGCGCACCAGCACCCGCACCTCTTGGCGCGCCTGATACGGCTGATCGACGAAGCCGGCGGCGTCATCGCCGTGCACTACGATCGCAATGCCGGCGATGCGCCCGTCGACCAGTTGAAAAAGCTGCTCGGCCCGCTGGCCGACAAGGTCGCATGGGCGCAGCGCACGTCGGTCGCCTGGGGTGCCTGGTCGATCGCGGAGGCGACGCTCAACGGCCTGGAAGCCCTGGCACGCTGCGGCCGGCCCGTCGATTACGTCCACCTGATGAGTGGCGCGGATTACCCGATCCGCGCGCTATCGGATTTCGCCGCTCATCTCGAGAAGACCCGCGGCACCGAATACATCGAGGCCGTCGACATCCGGCAGCGCAAGTGGGTCCGCATCGGCCCCGAGCATGAGCGCTATCTCTACCGGCACCACTTCAACTGGCGGCAACATCCCTGGCTTTCCCAGCGCTATTGGCGACTGCAGCGCCGGCTGCGCCTGACGCGTCGGTTCCCGCGCGGGCTGTCGCCGCACCTGGGCTCCCAGTGGTGGACACTGACGTGGCCCACCTGCCAGCGCATCATGGAGGCCGGACGCGACCCCGCGCTGCGCCGCTTCTTCCGCACCGTCGCGATCCCCGACGAGATGTTCTTCCAGACGGTCGTCGCAGGCCACGTGCCGCGCCATCGGATAGCGCCGGCAGGCCTGACGTTCTCGCAATTCACCGATTACGGCGTCCCTGTCGTCTACTATGATGACCACGCCAGCTACCTCGCCCGTCAGCCCTTTTTCTTCGCGCGGAAAATCTCGCCGAACGCAACCGGTTTGCGCGACAACCTGGATGGCATCGTGCGCGGCGCACACACGCTCCCCGCGATGTCGCCTGCCCACGTCGCCGTCAGGAGCAACGAGTACGAGGCCGTGCGCGTCATGCGCCGCGAGCCGCCCGCCGGCTTGCGCATCATCGGACGCGTGCCGGACCCTGAGTTCGGCGACCTCGCCACCGCGCGCCCGTTTCTTGCCGTCTTCGGCGCATCGCGCCATGAGCTGGCGCTGGTGCAGCAGCTCATCGCGGCAAGCGGTGCCGTCGTCTGTCACGGCGCGCTGTTTGCGCCTGAAGCGATCGCGTTCGTCGGCGGACTGGAACGCTACGCAGGATACCGCCGCGACGATCTGCGCCTGCGCGACCACAGCCCCACGACCTTTCTCGGCGACGTCTTGCGCAAGAGCGGGCGCATACCGAGCGGGTTCGTGTTGCCTTGGGGGGGCGATGGCGGTCTGACCGGGCTGCTGAAACGTCTGCCTGCGGCGCAGCCGCTGATCGTGCGTGGCAACGTTCTGCGCGCCTTCCTCGAGCACCGCACCATTGCCACACCGGCATCCGAAACGATCTGCGAGGGCGAGGTCGCAGGCTTCCTGCACCGGCTCGACGGCTATCACAAGGGGCTGGTCCAGGAGCTCACGAGCGAGGTTGGCACCGAAGCCGCCGAAGCGCACACGATCTCGCTGATGTCACCCGACTGGATCGACACCTTGAACGACACGCTCGCAGCGCTCGGCGATGCCTGCGGCTCCGACACCGTCGGCCGCGTCACACCAGATCTCGCAGCGGCCGCCGCCAGCCGCCTTCGCGATCCAGCCGAGCTGATCCTCAACGCCGGGGACCTCATTCGCGACCTGCTCCCACCGCTCGACCGCCGCGCACACCTCGCCGCCCTGCCCGCCATCGACACCGCCCGCGCGACGGCACCGGCCATCGAGCGCATTCGCCCCGCCGAAACGATCCCGCCGACGCCCCGCCGTATCGCAACCGCAGCCGAGTAGCCTGCCAGCTGAAGTCGCACACCTTAAGGAATCCGATCGCCATGCTCGCAACGGCAGAAAAACCAGAAATGAGCGAACCGTCTGCGATCACCACCCGGCAGCGCCCCTGCGGCCTGCTCGTGCTTGGCATGCATCGCAGCGGCACCTCGGCCCTGTCTGCCGTACTCGGCCTCCTGGGTGCCGAGCTGGGCGACCGCTTGCTGGGCCCCGCGCCCGACAATCCGAAAGGATACTTCGAGGACGGCATCACGGTCGGCATCAACCAGTTCATCCTCGATGCGTTCTTTGCGCGCGGAATCTGGCCGTGCAATCCCGACTGGCACACCTTGCGGGACCTGCGGGGCGCACGCCCCCGCGTCGATGCCACGCTCGATTATTTCGCCGAGCACGAGCTGTTCGTGATCAAGGACCCGCGCTTGTGCCTAACCTTGCCGCTGTGGCTCGATCGTGGCCGTGAGCGTGGCATCGACGTCCGCCTCGTCTACACCGCCCGAAATCCCCTGAACGTCATCCGCTCGCTCGTCACGCGCGACAAAGTCAACCCCGACATCGCCGCCGCCAGCTGGTTCCTCCACACCGCGATCGCGCTCACCCACGGGCGCGAGCACCCAAAGATCTTCGTTTCCTACGAGCAGTTGATGTCGGACACCGACGCCACCCTGCAAGCGCTGCTGCCCGTTCACAACGGACTGGCCCTCGACCAACAGCGCCGCCAGGCGGTCTCAGACTTCCTCGACGCCGATCTCCAGCACCATCGCGAGCCGCTAGCGCCGCCGAAGGACCCCGTGCGCGCCCTGTCCATGCGCCTCTATGAGGCCATCGCCAGCGGTGACGAGACCGAAGTCTACCGCTGCCTCGACAGCGAGCCCGTCCAATGCCTTCTGAGCGGCCTGCTCATCTCCGGTGCCGCCCTCGGACGCCGCAGCCATGGCTAGGCCGACGACCGCCGGCTCAGCTCCGGCGACGCAGCTTACGCCAGCCGCCACGCCAGCCGCGGCAAGTGTGCTAGAAGACGAGCACGCCGACGACGCGCCGTCCGCATCGGACCGCCAAAGAGGATCGCGCGCCACAGCACCTCACGCGACGGGAGACAGCAGGTGTCCATGAAGGTTCTCGTCACCGGCGGCTCCGGCTTCATCGGCTCCGCCGTCATTCGCCACCTCGTACGTGACGTCGGCGCGCGCGTCGTCAACGTCGACAAGCTGACCTACGCCGCCACGCCCGATGCGCTGGAAACGGCTGTTTCCTCACCGCTCTATCGCTTCGAAAAGGCCGACATCTGCGACGCAGCCGCCATGCGGCGCATCTTTCAGACCTACCGGCCCGATATCGTCATGCATCTGGCCGCCGAGAGCCACGTCGACCGGTCGATCGACGGCCCGGCAGCCTTCATCCAGACCAACCTCGTGGGCACCTACGTGTTGCTTGAGGCCGCGCGCAGCTATTGGCAGGGCCTCCCCCAGGACAGCCGCCGCAGCTTCCGCTTCCATCACATCTCCACCGACGAGGTCTTCGGCTCGCTCGACAACGACGACGCAGCCTTCTCCGAGACGCACAGGTATCAGCCCAACTCTCCCTATTCCGCATCCAAGGCCGGCTCCGATCACCTCGTGCGCGCCTGGGGCGAGACCTACGGCTTGCCAGTCGTGGCCAGCAACTGCTCCAACAACTACGGTCCCTGGCAGTTCCCCGAGAAGCTGATCCCCGTCACGATCCTGAACGCCATCGACGGCCGCCCCCTGCCGGTCTACGGCCAGGGCCTCAACATCCGCGACTGGCTCTACGTCGACGATCACGCACGAGCCTTGTGGACGATCGCCAGCCGCGGCGGCATCGGCGAAACTTACAACGTCGGTGGCGACGCCGAGCGCCGCAACCTCGACGTCGTCCAGACGATCTGTGCTCTTCTCGATAAGCGTCGCCCCCAAGCCGCACCCCACGCCAGCCTCATCACGTTCGTCACCGACCGCCCCGGCCACGATCATCGCTATGCCATCGACGCCAGCAAGATCCGCCGCGAGTTCGCCTGGACGCCGTCGAAGACCTTCCAGACGGGCCTCGCCGCCACGGTCGACTGGTATTTGGCCAACGAGCATTGGTGGCGCGCGATCCGCCAGAACGTCTATGACGGCCGCCGGCTCGGCGCATCCGAGCCCGACGGCACCCGCACTGAGAAGCAGGCATGAGCACCCGGCAGGCCGACCACCCACGGCGCACCAAGAGGGGACTGGCATGAAGGGCATCATCCTCGCGGGGGGCAGCGGCACGCGGCTACATCCCCTCACCTTGTCGATCTCCAAGCAGCTGCTGCCGGTCTACGACAAGCCGATGATCTACTATCCGCTGTCGACGCTCATGCTCGCCGGCCTGCGCGACATCCTGATCATCACCACGCCGGCGGACGCGCCTCTGTTCCAGCGCCTGCTCGGCGACGGCCAGTCCTGGGGCATCTCGATCTCCTACGCCGAGCAGCCGCGGCCGGAGGGGCTGGCCCAGGCCTTCGTCATCGGCCGCGAGTTCCTCGGTCGCGGACCCGCAGCCCTCGTGCTGGGCGACAACGTCTTCTATGGCGCCGGCCTGTCCCACCTCCTGCAGAGCGCGGCAAGACGCACCACCGGCGCCACCATCTTCGGCTACTGGGTGCGCGATCCCGAGCGCTACGGCGTCGCCTCGATCGACACCGACGGCCGCGTCCTCGACATAGAGGAAAAGCCGAAGACCCCGAAATCGAACTACGCCGTCACCGGCCTCTACTTCTACGACAGCGACATCGTCGACATCGCCGCCGCCATCAAGCCGTCCGCCCGCGGCGAGCTGGAGATCACCGACGTCAACAAGGCCTATCTCGCGCGCGGCACCTTGCGCCTGGAGACCATGGGCCGGGGCTTTGCCTGGCTCGACACCGGCACACACGAATCCCTTCTGCAGGCCGCCCACTTCGTCGAGACGATCGAAGAGCGACAAGGCCTCAAGATCGGCAGCCCCGAGGAGATCGCCTGGCGCCAGGGCTGGATCGATGATGACCAGCTCGCGCGTCTTGCAGCTCCGCTCGAAAAGAGCGGCTACGGCAGCTACCTGCAAAGCCTGCTCGCCGACCGGCGCACCTGATCCGTCCCCGACACCTTCGGCACTGCCCCGCCATATCGGCCCGCGACGCCAACGATATCGAGTTGCATCCACGCCGGAAGTGGCATGTGGCGGCTTTCATCACGCATAGCCGCGGTATTTTGAATCTGCCGGGCCAATTCGATTTGACAGCTCGAGGCGAACACAAATAGTCAGGGGAAAGCCGCGCGTCGTGCGTTGCGGCGAGATCCGATCTCGGCGCGATTCGCTCGCAGCCAAACCGGTCGCCCGAAATGACGGAGCCACGCTCGACCTGATGTCGCGCGACGGTCGCCCCGTCGGCGGCCTGCCGAGCGTCAGCGTGCCCGCGCCACGTCTGCGTCTTTCGCCCCGTTCCTCGCGTTCCCGACACCGCCCCACGCCGATGGAGCGCACGAACCCGTCATGAGCCTCATTCCCTCCAACCTCGACGCGCTCGAAGCCGAGAGCATTTTCATCCTGCGCGAGGTGGCCGCTGAATTTCGCAATCCCGTGCTGCTCTACTCCATCGGCAAGGATTCCTCGGTGCTCCTGCACCTTGTGATGAAGGCGTTCCATCCCTCCAAGCCGCCCTTCCCGCTCCTGCACATCGACACGACGTGGAAGTTCCGCGAGATGATTACGTTCCGCGACGAGACGGCCAGGCGCCTCGGCCTCGATCTCATCGTGCACATCAACCCGGATGGCGTGGCAAAAGGCATCGGTCCGATCTCGCACGGCAGCTCCGTGCACACCGACGTCATGAAAACCCAGGGATTGCGGCAGGCGCTCGACAGGTACGGCTTCGACGCGGCCATCGGCGGCGCGCGCCGCGACGAGGAGAAATCCCGCGCCAAGGAGCGCATCTTCTCGCACCGCTCCGCCGCGCATCGCTGGGACCCCAAGAACCAGCGCCCGGAGCTGTGGCGCCTGTTCAATGCCCGGCTGGCTCCCAAGGAATCGATGCGCGTCTTCCCGCTGTCCAATTGGACCGAGCTGGACGTGTGGCGCTACATCGACCGCGAAAACATACCGATCGTCCCGCTCTACTTCGCCGCACCGCGTCCCGTCGTCGACCGCGACGGCATGCTGATTATGGTCGACGACAACCGCCTTCCCCTGCATCCAGGGGAGACGCCACGAGACGAGATCGTGCGCTTCCGCACGCTCGGCTGCTACCCGCTGACCGGGGCGATCCGCTCGTCCGCCTCAAGCCTCGATGAGATCCTCGATGAACTCCTGACCGCGCGGACATCCGAGCGCCAGGGCCGCCTGATCGACAAGGACGAGACCGGCTCGATGGAGAAGAAGAAGCAGGAGGGCTACTTCTGATGTCACGCACCGCCGACGCCCTCGCCCTCAAGTACCAGGCTATCGCCGACGCCGTGTCCGGCCAGCCGGTCGAGCCTGCGCCCCGCGATACGACGGGGCTCGATCCTGTCCCCGCACTCGGCCGCACGCTGCTGCGCTTCATGACCTGCGGCAGCGTCGACGACGGCAAGAGTACGCTGATAGGCCGCCTGCTCTACGACAGCAACGCGATCCCCGACGACCAGATGGCCGTGCTCGAATCCGAGAGCAAGCGCATCGGCACCACCGGCGGCGAGCTCGATCTGGCGTTGCTCGTCGACGGCCTCACGGCTGAGCGCGAGCAGGGCATTACCATCGATGTCGCCTATCGTTACTTCTCCACGCCCCTGAGGAGCTTCATCGTCGCCGACACGCCCGGCCACGAGCAGTACACGCGCAACATGGCGACCGGCGCTTCCGTCAGCGACCTCGCCGTCATTCTGGTCGATGCCAGGAAGGGCATCCTCGTCCAGACGCGCCGTCACGCCTGCATCGCCCACCTCCTCGGCATCCGCCACATCGTCCTGGCCATCAACAAGATGGATCTGATCGGCTGGTCGGAGGAAACCTACACCGCCATCTGCGAGTCATTCGCCAGCTTCGCGCGCACGCTCGGCATCAGCGAAGTGCGCGCCGTCCCGCTGTCGGCGCGCTGCGGTGACAACGTCATCCACGCCAGTGACAATGCCCCCTGGTACAAGGGCCCGCCGCTGCTGGCGATCCTCGAGAACATCGAGATCGGCACAGATCGCGCCGAGACTCCGCTGCGCTTTCCCGTGCAATGGGTCAACCGTCCCAACCAGGATTTCCGCGGCTTCTCCGGCACCATCGCCAGCGGCGCGGTCAGCGTGGGCGATGCCGTCGTCGTCGCCTCGTCCGGGCGCCCCTCGACCATCGCGCGCATCTCCACCTACGACGGCGATCGCTCGACCGCCAAGGCCGGAGACGCCGTCACCCTCGTCCTTGCCGACGAGATCGACGCCAGCCGCGGCGACATCATCTGCGCAGCCTACGCACGGCCCCAGGTCGCCGACCAGGTGTCCGCCCATCTCATCTGGCTCTCCCAGGACGAGATGCTGCCGGGCCGCCCCTACCTCATCAAGTGCGGCACGCGAACCGCGACAGCCACGGTCTCGGCCTTGAAGCACAAGGTCGACGTCGATTCGCTCGACGAGATCGCGGGCCGCACCCTCGAGCTGAACGAAGTCGGGCTCTGCAATCTCGCCTTCGACCGCCCGCTGGCCTTCGACCCCTACGAGGAGAACCGCACGACCGGCGGCTTCATTCTCGTCGATAAGATCACCAACGAGACAGTCGCAGCCGGCCTGATCCGCTTCGCGCTGCGCCGCTCCACCAACATCCACTGGCAGTCGCTCGACGTCGACCGCGCCGCCCACGCATCCCTCAAGGGCCAGAAGCCCTGCTGCCTCTGGTTCACCGGCCTTTCCGGCTCCGGCAAATCGACGGTCGCCAACCTGCTCGAGAAGAAGCTGTTCTCGATGGGCCGGCACACCTTCATTCTCGACGGCGACAACATCCGCCACGGCCTCAACCGCGACCTCGGGTTCACCGACGCCGACCGCGTCGAGAACATTCGCCGCGCCGCCCACATCGCCCGGCTGATGGTCGATGCCGGCCTCATCGTCATGGTCTCCTTCATCTCGCCATTCCGCGCCGAGCGCGCCATGGCCCGCGAACTGTTCACACCCGACGAGTTCGTCGAGATCTACATGGACACACCCCTGGACGTCTGCGAAGGGCGCGACCCCAAGGGCCTCTACAGGAAGGCGCGCGCCGGCGAACTGCCGAACTTCACGGGCATTTCCTCCACATACGAGGCCCCCGAAGATGCAGAGGTCTACCTGCCCGGCGGCAGCGAGGCCCCCGAGGCCCTGGTCGAACGCGTCATGGACTACCTCACCGGTCGCAAATACGTCGACTGACCGCGCCGAGCGCGCCTATAGCCCTTCAGACTGCGAGGAAATCGAAGCCGAACGGCCGCAGGGCGGCCCGGCTCGGCGCGGTTGCTAAGGACAACCGTAGCGCCATCAAGAATGGCCGCTCCTACCGCCCACGCGGAGACGCCGCGCGCCGCGAGCGAACAATCATGAGGATTGCAACAAACGTCGCAAACGCTCGAGTGTAGTACGCCGGGCGGTTGGTCCCAGGTCGCAGCCGATCCCGTAGCCAAATGCCGGATGCAAAAGCTACAATAGGATCGCAGATCTACCCGTGCACCACATGGTGCCGGCGCCTTTTCACGAGCGCCCGGCCATGGGAGGCAAGGGGGTCGGAACCAGAAAACAAGGATGGCTGGCCGGTTCGGCGCGTCGTCCACCAGGGGAAACGCCCACCATGACCAAATCGATCGCAGTTCTGGGAACCGGCGCTAACGGCAGCTGCACGGCGGCAAGCCTCGTCGAAGCCGGCATCGACGTGATGCTGATCGACCAGTGGCCGGCGCACGTGGAAGCCATGCGCGCCAACGGGTTGAGAATCGACATGCCCGACCGCACACTGCACGTGCCGGTCAACGCCCATCACCTCGCCGACGTCAACGCCCTCAACCCGAAGCTCGACATCGTGTTCCTGGTAACCAAGGCCTATGACACGCGGTGGGCGACGGAGTTCATCAAGCCCTATCTCGCGCACGACGGCCTGCTGGTCGGCCTGCAGAACGCCATGACCGCCGACACCATCGCCGAGATCGTAGGCCCGCAGCGCACCGTCGGCGTCGTCGTGGAACTGTCCTCGGAAATCTTCACGCCCGGCATCGTCCAGCGCAACACCGTGCCGGCCAAGACCTGGTTCGGCGTCGGCGCCTTCCACCCCGACCACGAGGCCCGCGTCGCGGAGGTGGCCGAGCTCCTGGGCCACGTCGGCAAGGTCAACGTCACCGGCAACGTGCTCGCCGGCAAATGGATGAAGCTCGTCATCAACACCATGTGCCTCGGACCCATGGCGATGCTCGGCCTGACCTTGAGCGAAGCGGTGCGGCTGCCCGGCGTGCGCGATTTGACCATACAGATCGGCACCGAGGCGCTCGCCGTCGGCCAGAAGCTCGGCTATCCCGTCGAGCCGATCTTCGGCCTGCGCCCTGAGGATCTTGGCGGCACCAACCAGCTCCTTGAAAAGCTGTTCGACAAGCTGACCGCCGACATCGGCCCGCGCGCCCGCGATTGCGTTCTCCAGGATCACCTCAAGGGACGCTATAGCGAGGTCGACGACATCAACGGGCTCGTCGTTCTGGAAGGTGAGATGACAGGCGTACCCGCACCCGCCAACGCCGCCATCGTCGAGATCACGCGCCGCATCCGGGCAGGCGAGATCACACCGGATCCCAAGAACCTCGAATACGCTCGCGATCTGATCCGGGGCGCGGCCTGAGCGCGCTCACGCCCGGTGATAGGGATGCCCCGCCATGATCGTCGCTGCGCGATAGAGTTGCTCCACCAGTACGATCCGCGCCAATCCGTGCGGCAGCGTCATCGCGCCCAGTGACACGCTGAGATCGGCGCCCTCCAGCGCCGCAGCCCCGTGCCCATCCGGGCCACCGATCAGGAATGCGACCGCTTTGGCGCCGTCGTCGCGCCGCTCGCGCAACCACGCCGCGAACGCGGCGCTGGTGAGGCCTTGCCCCCGCTCGTCGAGCACCACGCGCAGCGCGCCCTCGCCGGCAGCCGCCAACAGCCGACCGGCTTCCTCCGCCCGGCGGCCATCCGCGCCGGCCTGGCGCGATTCGGGAAGTTCCTTGAGCTGGAAGGGACCAAGCGCCACGCCCTTGCCCGCCGCGACGAGCCGCGTCTCGTAGTGCGCGTAGAGACGGCGCTCGGGCCCATCCTTCAGTCGGCCAACGGCGGCAAGCAGGACACGCACGGCACGACCTTCGAGGGTTGGCGCCCACCGGTCACCGCACGCCGGCACGCACGATGCGCTGCACAGGCCGCCACCGGACCTGCGAGCCACACGCAATCAGCGCGCGCCCGGCCCGCAATTCACCACCACCTGACATGACGCACGCCCCGCCGCTCCGTCTCCGAAGCACGTGAGCTAATGCGCCGTCGTCTCGCCCGGACGATCCGCGAGCCACATCTTCTCGAGATTGTAGAACTCGCGCACCTCGGGCCGGAACACGTGAATGATGATGTCGCCCGTATCGATCAGCACCCAGTCGCACGTCTGGGTCCCTTCGACGCGAACGCGCCCCTGGCCTTCGTCTTTCAGCTTTCTCTGGATTTGATCGGCGATCGCGCCGACGTGGCGGTCGGTCCGCCCCGTGGCAATCACCATGGCGTCACCGATCGACGACTTGCCTTTCAAGTCGATGCTGACGACCTGCTCGGCCTTCGCATCGTCGAGCCAGGATAGAATCCGCTCGAGAAGGGCTGCCGAATCGCTGCCGTGCGGCAACATTTCAGCGGGAGACGCGCCGCTGCGGGCGGTCTCGGTCGATGTTCTCATCGTGCGATGGACGTCCTTCTGTCATCCAACCCCTGAGGGCTCTTTGCCGCCCGGCCCTGTTTACGCGGTACGGTGCCGGGTCAACGCTGAAGCAACCAGCCTCCTGATGGAGATCGCTGGAGTGCCGGCCGACACCACCACGGGGCCGGTTGCTCAATACTAAGGGTGGTCCGGGGTCCGTTTCAACAGGCTTTTAGGGCCCCGCCCAGGCCCGGGCAGATTGCGCCACCGGCCAGAAGCCGGCTCGGAACCGGCCGGTGAGGCGCCAGAATCGAGCCGGAAGCCGGCTTGGATGGGCCGGACAGGCGCCAAAACCGCCGCTCGAAGGCAGCCAGCAGCGTTAGAGCCCTGCCCGGCGCGCCCCAAACGGCCGGCCGCCGCTCAGTCCCGCCCGGCAGCGCGCCGCAGCGCCGTGGACGATATCGGCAGCCGCCGGGTGGTCAGAAACGTCCAGGCCGGCGGCCGGCACACGGCCAGGGCCCCGGCCCGCGCCTCCGGCACGTAGGCAACCGCCAGCGCCCGCGCCGCCGGCGAGGCCAGCGCCTGGAGCCGCTCGCCCGGCCGGTCCAGGACCGCGATCGGCACGGTCGCCGCGATGTCGCGCCAGCGCCGCCAGCGATGGAAGCTCACGAGCCCGTCCGCGCCCATCACCCACACGAACCGCGTCGCCGGAAAGCGCCGCTTCAAGAACCCCAAGGTGTCGACCGTGTAGGCCGAGCCGAGTTGCTGCTCGAAGCCGACTACGCGGATGCGCGGATCGCTCACCATCGCCCGGCACGCCGCCATCCGCTCCGCCAGCGGCGGCAACGGCCGGCCGGCCTTGAGCGGATTGCCCGGCGTCACCAGCCACCAGAGCCAGTCGAGTTCGAGCCGCGCGAGCGCGGTCTCCGCCACATAGGCGTGCGCGGCATGCGGCGGATCGAACGTCCCGCCCATGACACCCACGCGCTGCCCCGCGCACACCAAAGGCATCCGCACGCCAACGCGGCCAAAGGTCCTGGCGTCCGATTTCCTGCTCATGCGACCCGATGCGATGACTGTGCGCCGCCGGCCGGCGACACCTCAGCGCGAAAGCCTATCCGCACACCTGCAAAGTGGCGAGGCTCTTCTCCGTCCATGGTTGCATTGCCACCGTCCGATGCGAAAACGGCGGGCCGATCGGGCCCGCCGCCGAAGTGAGAAAACGTCGCGAGGACGTCCGGCCTCCGCCGCCCTCAGAACAGACCCTCGATCTGTCCCTCGGCGTTGAGCTTGATCACTTCCGCCGACGGCACCTTCGGCAGGCCCGGCATGGTCATGATCTCACCGCAGATGGCCACGATGAAGCCCGCACCAGCCGACAGCCGCACCTCGCGCACCGGCAGATCGAAGCCCGTCGGCGCGCCGCGCGCATTGGGGTCGGTCGTGAACGAGTATTGCGTCTTGGCCATGCACACCGGCAGGTCGCCGTAGCCGGCGTCCTCCCAGGTCTTGAGCTGATCGCGGATCGACTTGTCGGCCACCACCTTGTCGGCGCGGTAGATCTCCTTGGCGATCGTCTCGATCTTCTCCATCAGCCCCATCTTGTCGGGATAAAGCGGCTTGTAGGCTGCCTTGCCGCTCTCGGCGAGCTCAACGACTTTCTTCGCCGTCTCCACGATACCCTCGCCGCCGAGCGCCCAGTGTTTGTTGAGCACGGCGTCGGCACCATTCTCCGCACAGTAGGCCTTGAGCGCTGCGATCTCTGCGTCGGTGTCCGTGATGAAATGGTTGATGCCGACCACGACCGGCACGCCGAACTTCTTCAGGTTCTCGAGGTGGCGGCCGAGGTTCGCGCAGCCCTTCGTCACCGCCGCGACGTTCTCCGCGCCGAGGTCGGCCTTGGCCACGCCGCCGTTCATCTTCATCGCGCGCACGGTGGCGACGATCACAACAGCGTCGGGCTTCAGCCCCGCCTTGCGGCACTTGATGTCGAAGAACTTCTCCGCGCCCAGGTCAGCACCGAAGCCGGCCTCCGTCACGACGTAGTCGGCAAGCTTCAGCGCCGTCTTGGTCGCGATCACCGAGTTGCAGCCGTGCGCGATGTTGGCGAACGGACCGCCGTGCACGAACGCGGGATTGTTCTCCAGCGTCTGCACGAGGTTCGGCTGCATCGCCTGCTGCAACAGCACCGTCATCGCGCCGTCCGCCTTGAGGTCGCGGCAGTAAACGGGCGAGCGGTCGCGGCGATAGGCGACGATGATGTCGCCGAGCCGCTTCTGCAGGTCTTCGAGATCGTTGGCCAGGCACAGGATCGCCATCACCTCCGACGCCACCGTGATGTCGAAGCCGGTCTGGCGCGGGAACCCGTTGGCGACGCCACCGAGCGACACCACCATGTCGCGCAGCGCCCGGTCGTTCATGTCCATCACCCGGCGCCACACTACGCGGCGCGGATCGATCTCGAGCGAGTTGCCCCAGTAGATGTGATTGTCGATCATCGCCGACAGCAGGTTGTGCGCCGACGTGATCGCGTGGAAGTCGCCGGTGAAGTGCAGGTTCATGTCGTCCATCGGCACGACCTGCGAATAGCCGCCACCCGCCGCGCCGCCCTTCATGCCGAAGTTCGGGCCCAGCGACGCCTCGCGGATGCAGACCGCGGCCTTCTTGCCGATCTTGTTCAGGCCGTCGCCGAGGCCGACCGTCGTCGTCGTCTTGCCTTCGCCGGCAGGCGTCGGGTTGATCGCCGTCACCAGGATCAGCTTGCCGTCCTGTCTGCCCTCGAGCGACTTGATGAACTCGGCCGAGATCTTCGCCTTGTCGTGCCCGAACGGCAGCAGGTGATCGGTCGGGATGCCGAGCTTGGCACCGATCTCCTGGATCGGCTTCTTCTTGGCTTCGCGGGCAATCTCGATGTCGGACTTCACAGCCATCGTGGCGTTTCCTCTGGACGTGAGCAAATTCTGAACTCTTGTTCGTTTGGGCGGCCCGATCAGGACTTGACCGCCGGCGCGCTGAAAACATCGCCAGCCTTGACGCCGGCTGACACCGCCCATTCCGCGGCGGCGACCTTCTTGCCGCCCTCGCCACGCACGCGCTGCACAAGGATGGAGCCGCCGTTGCCGGCGACGTCCATGTGCTCGTCGGTGATGGCGAGGATCGTGCCGGGCGCACCCTTGCCCGTGCCCTTGCGGCTGTCGAAGATGTCGACCTTCTGGCCCTTGATCGTCGACCACGCGCCCGGCGCCGGATTGGCCGCGCGGATGGTGTTGTAGACGTCGTGCGACGGGCTTCGACCAATCGATCTCGGCGACGTCCTTCTTGAACCAGCTCTCATAGGAGCCGTCGGCAAGCCGCTGGTCGTGCTTGATGATGATGCCGTCCTTGACCAGATCGAGGCCCTCGATCATCGCGTCGACGCCCATCGGGAAGAGCTTGTTGAAATAGACGTCGCCGATCGTCTCGTCGGGACCGATGTCGCACGTCTTCTGCAGCATGATCGGACCCTCGTCGAGACCGTCGTCGGGCCAGAAGATCGTGAGCCCGGTACGCGTCTTGCCCATCGCGATCGGCCAGTTGATCGACGACGGCCCGCGGTGCCAGGGGCACAGCGACGGGTGATACTGGAACGTGCCGAACTTCGGCGCATCGCGCACCGCCTGCGGCACGAACAGCAGCACGTAGGCCATCATGCAGACGTCGGCATTGAACGACGGCATCAGCTCCAGCGCTTCCGGCGTCTTCCACGACGACGGCTGATGAACGGGCAGTCCCTTCTCGCGCGCGAATTCCGCAAGCGGATCCTCGGGCCGGCCTTCCTTGGTCGGCGCGCAGCATACCGCAACGACGTTCTCGCCGCGCTCCAGCAACTTCTCCAGCACCGCCTTGCCGAAAGCCTGCTGGCCGTGAACCACGATTCGCATCTGTCTCTCCCTCTCCCCATCGCTGCCTCAGCGCATCGGGAGCCTTGAACGGTTGCAGCGATGGCGAGAGGGTCGCGGTGAGGGGCGGTCGACGACGCGATGTCTGTGTCTGCCGCAACCCCTGACCCAGGCCCTCTCCACCGGCTCTATTCCGCGGCCGCCTTCTTCGCGGCGGGCGTGCGTTGCCCCGGCAGCCTTGATCTCGTCGACCTCCGCCGCCGAGTAGCCCAGCACCTGCGACAGGATCTCCTCGGTATGCTCGCCAAGCAGCGGCGAGCGCTTCACGTCCGACGGGCTGTCGGACAGCTTGATCGGATTGCCGACCGACAGATACTTGCCACGCGTCGGGATGATCGACCTCGACGATCGTGCCCGTCTCGCGCAGCGACTGCTCCTCCGCGATCTCCTTCATCGACAGGATCGGCCCAGAGGGAATGTCGAGCGGATTGCAGATCTCCATGACCTCGAACTTCGTCTTGGTCATCGTCCACTGCTCGATGCGCTCGAAGATCTGCGTCAGCCGCGGCAGGCGGGCGTCCGGCGTCGCAAAATCGGGATGGGTCTTCCATTCCGGCTCGCCGATCACGTCGCAGATCTTCTGCCAGACCGGCGCCTGCGTGATGAAGTAGATGTAGGCGTTCGGATCCTGTCTCCCAGCCCTTGCACTTCAGGATGCGACCGGGCTGACCGCCGCCGGAGTCGTTGCCCGCACGCGGCATCGCCTCACCGAACGGGATGCCCTCGCCGAATTGGCTGTACTCCTTGAGCGGACCATGCTCGAGGCGCTGCTGATCGCGCAGCTTCACGCGGCACAGATTGACCACGCCGTCCTGCATGGCGCAGGTGACGAGCTGGCCCTTGCCCGAATGCGTGCGGTGATAGAGCGCCGTCACGATGCCGAGCGCCAGATGCAGACCCGTGCCGCTGTCGCCGATCTGCGCGCCGGTGACCAGCGGAACCCCGTCGCGGAAACCGGTCGTCGAAGCCGCGCCGCCCGCGCACTGCGCGACGTTCTCGTAGACCTTGCAGTCCTCGAACGGCCCCGGCCCGAAGCCCTTGATCGAGGCGACGATCATGCGCGGGTTGATCTTCTGGATCGCTCCCAGGAAAATCCCATGCGGTCGAGCACGCCGGGCCCAAAATTCTCGACCAGCACGTCGCAGGTCTCGATCAGGCGCGTCAGCACCTCCTTGCCCTTCGCGTTCTTGGTGTCGAGCGTGATCGAGCGCTTGTTGTGGTTCAGCATCGTGAAGTAGAGGCTGTCCACGTTGGGAATGTCGCGCAACTGGCCGCGCGTGATGTCGCCGATTCCGGGCCGCTCGACCTTGATCACGTCGGCGCCGAACCAGGCGAGGAGCTGTGTGCAGGTCGGTCCCGACTGGACATGCGTGAAGTCCAGGATCTTGACGCCTTCGAGCGCTTTCGTGGCCATGTGTCTCTTCCTGCTCGTGGGTTCTCTGACGGATGGAGCCCCTTTGCGCGTCGCAACGCGGACCGGGGCGAGTGCGGTCGGTGGCCGGCGCGCGCGACGCCGGCCTTAGCGTCAGGCCTTCTTGGCCACGACGCTCTGCGGATTGAGATTGCCGATACGGCCGGATTCCGTGCCGGCTTTCTCGTCGATGATGGCGTTGACCAGCGTCGGCTTGCCCGACGCCAGCGCCTCGGTCACTGCGGCCCTGAGCTCGGCGGGCGACGTGACGCGCACGCCCACCCCGCCGAACGCCTTGGCCATCAGATCGTAATCGGAATCCTTCACGAACGTCGTCCAAGCCGGGTCTTCGCCACCCGGGTTCGTGTCCGTCCCGCGATAGATGCCGTTGTTGTTGAACACCACCACGCACACCGGCAGCTTGTACCGGCAGACCGTCTCGATCTCCATGCCCGAGAACCCGAACGCGCTGTCGCCGCAGACGGCGAGCACGCGATTGCCGGTCTCGATCGCGGCCGCAACCGAGTAGCCCATGCCGATGCCCATGATACCCCAGGTGCCGACGTCGATGCGCTTTCTCGGCTTGTGGATGTCGATGATCGAGCGCGCGAAGTCGAGCGTGTTGGCGCCTTCGTTGACGAGCATGGTGTCCGGCTGCTCGCGCATGATGTCGCGCAGCACGCCGAGCGCACCGTGGTAGTCCATCGGGTTGTTGTTGTTCTGCAGGCGCGGCGCCATCTTGGCGACGTTGTCCTCGACCTTCTTTCGCACGCTCTGCGCCCACTCAGCCGGCTTCACCCAGTCGCCGCCGATCTTGGCCAGCACCGCCGAGACGACCGACGCGATGTCGCCGACCAACGGCGCGGCGATCTCCACGTTGGAATCCATCTCGCGCGGCTCGATGTCGACGTGGATGAACTTCTGCGTACCAGGCGCGCCCCACGTCTTGCCCTTGCCGTGCGACAAGAGCCAGTTGAGGCGCGCGCCGATCAGCATCACGACATCGGCTTCCTTCAGCACCAGCGAGCGCGCCGCGCCAGCCGACTGGGGATGCGTGTCCGGCAGCAGCCCTTTCGCCATGCTCATCGGCAGGTAGGGAATGCCCGTCTTCTCCACCAGCGCGCGAATGTCGGCATCGGCCTGCGCGTAGGCTGCGCCCTTGCCCAGGATGATCAGCGGCTTCTTGGCGCTTTTCAGGAGAGCCAGCGCCCGGTCGATCGACTCCGGCGCCGGCAACTGGCGCGGCGCGGGATCGATCACCTTGACCAGCGAGCGGGCGCCCTTGTCGGCATCCAGAACCTGCCCCATCAGCTTCGCGGGCAAATCGAGATAGACACCGCCGGGCCGCCCCGAGCACGCCGAGCGGATCGCGCGCGCGATGCCGATGCCGATGTCCTCCGCGTGCAGCACCCGGTAGGCCGCCTTGCACACCGTCTTCGCGACGGCCAGCTGGTCCATCTCCTCGTAGTCGCCCTGCTGCAGGTCGACGATCTCGCGCTCCGAAGAGCCCGAGATCAGGATCATAGGGAAGCAGTTCGTCGTCGCGTGCGCGAGCGCGGTCAGCCCGTTAAGGAAGCCCGGCGCCGACACCGTGAGACATACGCCCGGCTGCTGCGTCAGGAAGCCCGCGATAGATGCGGCATAGCCCGCGTGCTGCTCGTGACGGAACGCGATCACGCGCATGCCCGCGGCCTGCATGTAGCGGCCGAGATCCGTGATCGGGATGCCCGGCACACCATAGATCGTCTTGATGCCGTTGAGCTTCAGCGCATCGATGATCAGATGGAAGCCATCGGTCAGGTTCTGAGATTGCGTTTCCGCCGACATTCCCAAGTCTCTCCCGTTTGCCCCGGCCGGGGTTTGCTTCGTTGATGCGCAGGCAGCGCTCGCGCGCGCCTGCTGAACAAGTTGCGTCGACGGCCCAAAGGCCGCCGGTCAATCCAGGCTCACATAGCGGTCGACATGCTCGCGCAGGCGCAGGGTATGCTCCCGCACCAGACGCTCCGCGCGCTCCGTGTCGCGCGCTTCCAGCGCCGCCACGATCTCCTTGTGGTCGACGATGGATCGGCGCGCGCGATCGTTCTCGAAGATGGTGCGCTGACGGATGCCCCGCACATGGAAGAACAGCCCGTCCGTCATCTCAACCAGCAGCGGACACTTGCCGAGCCTGATGATCGCCTGATGGAACTCGATGTTGGCATCGGAGTACTCGCCCATCTGTCGCGCGATCTCGTCCTGGCTGAAACGGTCAACGAGGTCGTGCAAGCCGGCAAGCTCCTCGTCGGTCGCCTCCTTCGTGGCCAGCCGCGCCGCCATGCTCTCCAGCGCCGCCCACACCGTAATCATGTCGAGGATCTCAGATTTCGTCTTGCGCACGATGAAGATGCCGCGCCGCGGAGCGATCCGCACGAGGCCTTCCTGATCGAGCTGCGCGAGAGCCTCACGCAACGGCGTGCGCGACACGCCGAAGCGAGCCGACAGCGCCCGTTCGTCGAGGCGCAGCTCCGCATCGTTGGCGTAGATGTTCATTTCCAGTATGGCCGACTTGAGAGCCTCGTAGGCGCGCGCCTTGAGGCTCATACCGTCACCAATCGGCGCGATGTTGATCTGCGTCCCTGACATCGGGAATGCGAACCTTCCTCGGAGCCTTTGCAAGCGCTACAGGCCCAGCTACTGCTATCGGCGACGTCGCGCGTCAGCCTGCAGAAGATATCCCTCGGGCCAGCTCTGTGGCACTTTGTATACCAGCCAAGTTCGTCGGGCAACGAGGAAAAGTGACAGGTGATGGGTCGGTCGCCGCATCGGGCCGCGCGCCATCTGAAAACAGAAAATGCTGCAAATGCGGGCTAAGAATACGTGCATCGCAACAATATTTGCGGCGCTGCAAAGCCGGAATCGCGACTTAAATCTAAGTTGCAGACGTTCGATCGCGAGGTATATGGTATGCCAATAACGAATGTCAAAATGCACGGTCGTTCAAGCGCGAGCTTGCCGGGGGGGTGCGAGGTGACATCGAAACGGGTCCTCAAGAACTCGGCAACAAGACATTCGCGTCGGAGGGTTCGTCCTTGGATGAGATTGCGTCCCTGCTGCAGGGTTTTTCCGTCGCGCTGACACCATTCAATCTCATGCTGATGGCCGTCGGCATCCTGCTTGGCGTCATCATCGGCGTGCTTCCAGGCCTCGGCGGCGCCAACGGCGTCGCCATTCTGCTGCCGCTGACGTTCACGATGCCGCCGACCTCGGCGATCATCATGCTGTCGTGCATCTATTGGGGCGCACTGTTCGGCGGCGCCATCACCTCGATCCTCTTCAACATTCCCGGCGAGCCGTGGTCGGTCGCGACCACCTTCGACGGCCACCCGATGGCACAGAAGGGCCGCGCCGACGAGGCTCTGACGACCGCCTTCACCTCCTCGTTCGTCGGCGCACTGGTCGCGGTCATCCTGATCACGTTCCTCGCGCCGCTGGTCGCGCAAGTTCGCGCTTCAGTTCGGGCCCGCGGAGTTCTTCTCGGTCTTCTTCCTGACGTTCGCGAGTTTCGTCGGCATGGGGCGCGGTTCGCCGTTCAAGGTGCTTGCCGCGATGTGCCTCGGCTTCGCGCTCGGCGCTGTCGGTCTCGACCAGATGACCGGCTCGCTGCGGCTGACCTTCGGCCACGACCGAGCTGCTGTCCGGCTTCGACTTCCTGATCGCCGTCATCGGCCTTTTCGGCATCGGCGAGATTCTCTCCTCGATCGAGAGCGGCCTGAAATTCCAGGGCGCTCAGGCAACGCTGCGCCTCGATGCCGTGCTGACGACTTGGAAAAAGCTGCTCGAAGTACTGGGTGACGTCCCTGCGCAGCTGCATCATCGGCTGCTGGATGGGCATCACGCCGGGCGGCGCGACACCGGCCTCGTTCATGAGCTACGGCCTCGCCAAGCGGTTCTCGCAGAACGGCGACAATTTCGGCAAGGGCGAGATCGAGGGCGTCGTCGCGCCCGAGACGGCGGCCCACGCCGCCGGCACCAGCGCGCTGCTGCCGATGCTCACGCTCGGCATTCCCGGCTCGCCGACCGCAGCCGTGCTGCTCGGCGGACTGATGATCTGGGGGCTGCAGCCCGGCCCGATGCTGTTCGTCGAGCAGAAGGAGTTCGTGTGGGGCCTGATCGCCTCGATGTATCTCGGCAACATCGCCGGTCTCATCATCGTGCTGACCTGCGTGCCGCTGTTCGCCGCCATCCTGCGCGTTCCCTTCTCGATCATCGCGCCGGTCATCCTCGTCGTCTGCGCGGTCGGCGCCTATACCGTCCACAACAACATGTTCGACGTCTGGATGATGCTGGTGTTCGGCGTCGTCGGCTACGTTTTCCAGAAGCTCGACTATCCGCTGGCACCGCTGGTGCTGGCCATCGTGCTCGGCGACAAGGCCGAGGAAGGCTTCCGTCAGGCACTGCTCGGCAGCCAGGGCGACCTGACCGTGTTCTTCTCGAACTGGCTGGTCGGCTCGATCATGGCGCTCGGCCTCGCTGCTGCTGCTTGTGGCCGATGGTGCTGGCGGTGAAGGAGCGTCTGTCCAACGGCAAGTCCGTCGCCTGCCTGAGCCGGCCACAGGCCGCTGAAGGCACGAACTGTCCGGCGCGCAAGCCCATACGCAGAAGATGGAATCGCGCGCTGAAAACGACATCGAAGTCCAGGACCGCAGGTCCAAACACAGAAAGGGAGGACTCCACATGAAACTCACTCGCGTTGCGTCGCACCTCGCGGCAGGCGTGGCCGCGATGGCCGCGTCCGGTCTTGCGCTGACCGGCTCGGCCGCACGCCTGGGAACCGACGAAGCCGGTGACGCTTCGTCATCCCGGCCGGCACCGGCGGCGGTGCGGACCAGATGGCACGCTTCATCCAGGGCGTCATCACCAAGAACAAGCTGATGAAACAGCCGATCGTCGTCGTGAACAAGGGCGGCGGCGCTGGCGCGGAAGGCTTCCTCGAGGTCAAGAAGAGCAAGGGCGACCCACACACCATCATCATCACGTTGTCGAACCTCTTCACGACGCCGCTCGCAACCGGCGTTCCCTTCAACTGGAAGGAGCTGACGCCGGTCGTCGATGCTGGCGCTCGACCAGTTCATCCTGTGGGTCGACAAGGACAATCGCCGTACAAGACCGCCAAGGACTACATCGCAGGCGGTCAAGGCCGGCCCCGACAAGTCCTTCAAGATGGGCGGCACTGGCTCCAAGCAGGAAGACCAGATCATCACGGTGGCGCTCGAGAAGGTGACGGCGCCCAAGAAGTTCACCTATGTGCCCTACAAGGGCGGCGGCGCGGTCGCCACGCAGCTCGTCGGCAAGCACATCAACTCCTCGGTCAACAATCCCATCGAGGCCGTCTCGCACTGGAAGGCCGGCAACGTGCGCCCGCTGTGCATCTTCGACGGCGAGCGCAGTATCTATACAGAACAAGGTCACCGCCGACGATGGCCTGGTCGGACATTCCGACCTGCAAGGAATCCGGCGTCGACGTCGACTACCAGATGCTGCGCGGCATCTTCATGTCGCCCAAGGCTAAGCCAGAGGAGGTCGCCTACTACGTCGACCTGTTCAAGAAGGTGCGCGACACCGCCGACTGGAAGCAGTTCATGGAGAACGGCGCCTTCAACCAGACCTTCATGGCCGGCGCTGAATACAAGACCTGGCTGGAGAAGGCCGAAAAGACCCATTACGACCTGATGAAGGCCGCAAACTTCCTCGCTCCCGGCAAGTAAATCCGAACGGGGCGGGCATCCCGCGGCGATCCGGCGCAACCCGGATCCTCGCTGCCCGCCCCGCTCGAACGCCGCTCCCCAAGCCCTCTCCCATTCCGCGTGACGACATGCACAACGACGACCAGAATACCGACAACGCCCCGGCCCTCGTCTCCGTGCGCACCATGGAGATCGTCGTCGCGTTGCTGCTAATGCTCGGCAGTGCAGTTGTAATCTTCGACAGCGTGCGCATCGGCAGCGGCTGGCAGGAGGGCGTGGGCCCCGCAGCGGGCTATTTCCCGTTCTATGTCTCGCTCATCATGGGCGTCTCCGCCCTCGTCATCCTCGTGTCGGCACTTTTCGATCGCAAAGGCGGACAGGAATCGTTCGTCTCCACCCTCGAGTTCCGGCGCGTTCTCGCCGTTCTCATCCCAAGCATCGTTTTCGTCGGGCTCATCGGCTGGCTCGGCATCTACGTCGCCTCCGCGATCTTCATCGCGTTCTTCATGATCGCATTCGGTCAGGAAAACGTCTTCAAATCCGCAGCAGTCGGCATCGCCGTTCCCCTGGCGCTGTTCTTCATGTTCGAGCGCTGGTTCCTGGTCCCGTTGCCCAAGGGACCGCTCGAGACGTTGCTCGGCTTCAACTGAGCGTCTCTCGTGTTTCAAGCAAAATGCCCGCACCGCGCCGCAAGCGTATCGCCCGCGCGCCGGCAAGCGCGCGTGTCAAACTTGGCTTGACCGAGGCAATCGTGGCGCGCACGGGGAGCTGACGACACCCGCCCGTCCAAAGTCCGCACCACCTCAGTGAGTGGTGACCTCGGCCTTGCGACCGCGCCGCAACTGCCAGCCCGCAGCCAACACCAGCGCAGCCCCGGCAAACTGAAACAGCCGCTCCACGCCGTGATGGCTAAGGCCCGTCAATTGTCCGAAGTGGTCGAAGTAGGTTTTCAAGAACACCTCTTCGACGAGCAGTTCGCCCGCAATCCAGCCAAGCAGCGCCGCACCCGCCCAAACCAGCACGGGAAAGCGCGTCAGCAGTCCCATGATGAGCGTCGCACCAGCCACGATCAGCGGAATCGAGATGACGAGGCCGAGCACGATCAGCCCGGTATGCCCGCGTGCCGCCGCCGCGATCGCCAGCACGTTATCGAGGCTCATCACCATGTCGGCGACCGCCACTGTGCGCACCGCGCCCCACAGGTTGTCGCTATCCTGCACGGCGAATTCATCGGCTTCCTCGCCGGCAAGCAGCTTGATCGCGATCCACAACAGGAGAAGACCGCCGATCGCTTTCAGGTAGGGAACGTTGAGCACGTACTGGATGCCGACCGTGAAGATCACGCGCAGCAGCACGGCCGCCCCCGCGCCGAGCACGATCCCCGGCGTGCGCTGCCGCGGCGGTAGCGACCGGCAGGCCAGCGCGATCACGACCGCGTTGTCCCCGGACAACAGGATGTTGATCCAGATGATCTTGACGATCTGGACGCCGAGTTCGCCGTAGTCGCCGCTGAACGCCTGCAGCCACCCCATTCCGGGGTCCGCCAGTTGCGTGAACAAAAGCCTCGAGCCTCAAGGGATAAGTATTTTCACCTATCCGATCGTATGAGTGATCGCCAAGCTGGCGTCAACGGATTTTGTTCGAGCCGCCGCCCAAGCGCGCATCCTGTCCGCGGGGCGCCCGCTGCGCCTGCAGCCGACCAGCCACCGCCGCCGCGCCTGGAACTGGAAAACCCCACCACCCCGGCAAAAACCATCTGGCGCGCCACGGATGGCCATTTCGCCTGCCCGTCCGCTTTGGTATATGGAATTTGGTATACCAGGAGCTGGACCGGGCCCAGGCAGCGTCAGCCGCCAGCGGTCATTGAACGTGTGCCAGGCCGCAAGAAGCCCATGGGGCAAACGCTAGGGAACACCATGTCCGCAAATCCAGGGCAACGCCAGGGCCGCGCCATTCACCCCGGAGCCGGCCGCCGTTCCGCCCCGCTCTTTCCCAAAGGTCGCGTCCTGCTCGAGGCCGACGTGGAAGCCGTGCGCGCGCTCATCGGCCCTGGCCCCTACCAGCGCCCGCTGCTGATCGAATACCTGCACAAGATCCAGGACGCCGAGCACGGCCTACCCGCCGGCCACATGCAGGCCCTCGCCGACCTTCTGCGCATTCCCATGGCAGAGGTCTACGAGGTCGCCACGTTCTACGCGCACTTTGACGTCGTCCAGGACGGCGAGCCGCGCCCGCCGACGGTCACCATCCGCGTCTGCGACAGCCTTTCGTGCATGCTGGCGGGCTCAAACGCACTCCTCACCGCGCTGCAGAACGAAGACATGAAGGATGTCCGCGTCGTCCGCGCGCCTTGCATCGGCTCTTGTCACACCGCACCCGCCGTCGAGGTCGGACACCGCCACGTCGACAATGCCACGCTTGACACTGTCAAGGCGCTCGCATCGGCCGGCAGCACGTCGCCGGTGATCCCGGCCTACCAGGACTTGGCCGCCTACCAGTCGGCCGGCGGCTACACAGTTCTCAGATCGTGCCTGGACGGCGCCCGCACCGTCGACGCCGTCATCGCCACCTTGTCCGACGGCGGCCTGCGCGGCCTTGGCGGCGCAGGCTTCCCGACCGGCCGCAAGTGGGGCCTCGTGCGCGCCGAGCGCGCGCCCGACAAGCCGCGCCCGCTGATGGCCGTCAACGGCGACGAGGGCGAGCCCGGCACATTCAAGGACCGCCACTACCTCGAGCAAGCGCCCCACCGCTTCCTGGAAGGCATGTTGATCGCGGCCTGGGCCGTGGAGGCCGAGGAAGTCTTCGTCTACATCCGCGACGAATACCCGGCCGCCATCAAGATCCTGAAAGCGGAGATCGCCAAGCTCGAGACCGCCGGCCTCGCCACCCACGTCAAGGTCTCGCTGCGGCGCGGCGCCGGCGCCTACATCTGCGGCGAGGAATCCGCAATGATCGAATCCATCGAGGGCAAGCGCGGTCTGCCGCGCCACCGCCCGCCCTACGTCGCCCAGGTCGGCATCTTCGGCCGCCCCACCCTCGTCAACAACATCGAGACGCTCTACTGGGTGCCCGACATTCTCGCCAAGGGCGCCGACTGGTTCGCCGGACAGGGCAAGAACGGCGCCAAGGGCCTGCGCTCCTACTCCGTGTCCGGCCGCGTGAAACAGCCCGGCGTCGTGTTGACGGCCGCCGGCACCACCGCGCGCGAGTTGATTGCGCTGTGCGGCGGCATGGCCGACGGCCACGCCTTCAAGGGCTATCTGCCCGGCGGCGCCTCCGGCGGCATCCTGCCCGCCGACATGGCCGACATCCCCCTCGACTTCGGACAGCTCGAGAAGCACGGTTGCTTTGTCGGCAGCCATGCGGTTGTCATCTTGTCGGATCGCGACAACATGAAGGACGTGGCCCTCAACCTGATGCGCTTCTTCGAGGACGAAAGCTGCGGCCAGTGCACACCCTGCCGCAACGGCACCGAGAAAGCCGTGAAGCTGATGGCCTCCGGCAGCTGGGACGCCAGCCTGCTGGGCGATCTGGCGCAGGTCATGGCGGATGCCTCGATCTGCGGCCTCGGTCAGGCGGCACCCAATCCGCTGCGCTGCGTTTTGAAATACTTTCCGGAGGACCTGCGGTGACCCGCCCCCAAGCCCTCGCCACCGTCCAGATCGACAACGACGACGTCCGCGTCACCGAATGGCGCTTCACGCCGGGTGCGCAGACGGGCTTCCACGTCCACGAGATGGATTACGTCGTCGTCCCGCTGATGAACGGCCGCCTCTCGCTCGTCGATCGCGACGGTGCCGAAAACCACGCCGACCTCGTCGTCGGCCGCTCCTATACGCGCAAGGCCGGAGTCGCCCACAACGTCATCAACGCCAACGACGCGACCTTCGCCTTTGTCGAAATTGAGTTGAAACGTAGGAGTTAAACCCGTCATGTCGACGCCGTCCCTGAAGCCGGATCTGGCGCTTGCCGCAATCGCGACGATTGCGCTGGCTGCCTCGGCCTGGGCCGCCCAGCCCGGCACCAACCATGCCGCCCCCTACGCCGGTCAGCACACCCGCGCGGTCTCCTCGCTCTCCGCCACCGACATCGACGACCTGTTGGCCGGACGCGGCTGGGGTCTGGCAAAGCCAGCCGAGTTCAATGGCTATCCCGGCCCCGCCCATATTCTCGAGCTGGCCGACCAGCTCGGCATTTCGCCCGAGCAGCGCGCGCGCATCCAGAAGTCTTTCGACGCGATGCAGGCACGCGCCGTCGAAACCGGCGCCCGCTACGTCGAGGCCGAGCGCGCCATCGACACCGCATTCAAAGACGGCCGCGCCCACCAGGAGCTCGCAACACGTCTGGCCGATGCCGAGCGCCTGCGTGCGGACCTGCGCCGCATTCACTTGGCCGCCCATCTGGAGGTGACGCCCATCCTGACGGACGCCCAGCGCGACACCTACCAGCGCCTGCGCGGCTATCGCGATGCTGGCACTGCCAACCAGGGTCACAACGCCGGGGGCCACGGCGCCGGCGCACATAAGCACTGACCGCGACGGACTGCATCGCAGCCCCGCGGCCCGACCGACGACTGAAGGCCGACGACTGGACACTAACGACCGAAGACCGCCCGACTGACGACAAGCGGATAGGACACGAGCTTCGCCATGACCGAAAAGATCACGTTCACGATCGACGGCCGCCAGGTCGAAGCCGCCCCTGGCGAGACCATCTGGCAAGTCGCACAGCGCGAAGGCACGACCATCCCGCATCTGTGCTGGCATCCAGCCCCCGGCTATCGCGCTGACGGCAACTGTCGCGCCTGCGTCGTGGAGGTCGAAGGCGAGCGCGTACTCGCGGCGTCCTGCGTCAGGAAGCCGACCCCGGGCATGAAGGTGAAGACCGCCAGCGAACGCGCCGTCAAAGGCCGCGAGATGGTCATGGAGCTGCTCGTCGCCGACCAGCCGGCCAAGCAAGACAGCCACGACCCCGACAGCAAGTTCTGGCAGTGGGTTGACCGCATGGGCGTGGCGACGACCAGCCGCTTCCCCGCCGCCGAGCGGCCCGCCGCCGACAGCACGCACGCAGCCATCGCCGTCAACCTCGACGCCTGCATCAACTGCGGCCTGTGCGTGCGCGCCTGCCGCGAAGTGCAGATGAACGACGTCATTGGCATGGCCTACCGCGGCCACACCTCAAAGGTCGTGTTCGACTTCGACAAGGGCATGGGCCAGTCGACCTGCGTCGCCTGTGGCGAATGCGTCCAGGCTTGCCCGACTGGCGCGTTGATGGAAGCAAACCTGCTCGACAAGGCGACCGGCAAGCGCATCGCCTTCGAGGACAAGAAGGTCGACACTCTCTGTCCCTACTGCGGCGTCGGCTGCCAGACCACCGCCTACGTCAAGAATGACAAGATCCTCTACATCGACGGCCGCGATGGGCCCGCCAACGAAAACCGCCTGTGCGTCAAGGGCCGCTTCGGCTTCGACTACATCCACCACGCCGATCGCCTGACCAAGCCGCTGATCCGCCGCGACGGCGTGCCCAAGGACGCAAACAGCCAGATCAAGCGCGACGAGGTCGATAAATACTTCCGCGAGGCGACGTGGGAGGAAGCACTTACGAAAGCTGCGGCCGGCTTGAAGACGATCCGCGACCGTGATGGCGGCGGCGCGCTCGCCGGCTTCGGCTCGGCCAAGGGCTCCAACGAGGAGGCCTATCTGTTCCAGAAGCTCGTCCGCCAGGGCTTCGGTACCAACAACGTGGACCACTGCACGCGCCTGTGCCACGCCTCCTCTGTCGCCGCCCTCATGGAAGGCCTGAACTCAGCAGCGGTCACCGCGCCGTTCACCGCCGCCAAGGATTCCGACTGCATCATCGTCATCGGCGCCCGCCCCGCCGAGAACCATCCTGTCGCCGCCACCTTCCTGAAGAACGCAGCCAAGCGCGGCGCCAAGTTGATCGTCATGGACCCGCGCGGCCAGAACCAGGGCATCGCGCGCTACGCGAGCCACGTCCTGCAGTTCAAGCCGGGCCGCGACGTCGCCCTGCTCAACGCCATGCTGCACACCATCGTCGAGGAAGGCCTGGTCGACGTGCAGTACGTCCAGGCGATGACGGAGGGCTTCGAGGCGCTGAAGGAGAAGGTGCGGCAGTTCTCGCCCGAGGCGATGGAGCCCGTCTGCGGCATCCCCGCCGCGACCATCCGCGAGGTCGCGCGCCTCTACGCCCGCTCCGAGCGCTCCATCGTCTTCTGGGGCATGGGCATCTCCCAGCACACCCACGGCACCGACAACGCCCGCTGCCTGATCGCGCTCGCGCTCACCACCGGCCAGACCGGCCGCCCCGGCACCGGCCTGCATCCCCTGCGCGGCCAGAACAACGTGCAGGGCGCCTCCGACGCCGGCCTGATCCCGATGGTGTTCCCCGACTATCGCTCGGTCGAGAACCCTGAGATCCGCGCCGAGTTCGAGGCGCTGTGGGGCACCACGCTCGATCCCAAGCGCGGCCTGACCGTCGTCGAGATCATGCGCGCCATCCATGATGACCAGATCAAGGGCATGTACGTCTTGGGCGAGAACCCCGCCATGTCCGACCCCGACGTGCAGCACGCGCGCGAAGCGCTGGCGCACCTGGAGCACCTCGTCGTGCAGGACATCTTCCTGACCGAAACCGCTTGGCACGCCGACGTCGTCCTGCCGGCATCGGCCCACGCCGAAAAGTGGGGCTCTTTCACCAACACCAACCGCCAGGTGCAGATCGCCCGCCCCGTCGTGCCGACCCCGGGCGACGCGCGCCAGGACTGGGAGCTTGTACAGGAACTGGCCCAGCGCATCGGCCTGCCGTGGTCCTACCGGCACGTCTCGGAGGTCTTCACCGAGCTGGCCTCCGTGATGCCCTCGCTTCAAGAACATCACCTGGCAGCGTCTCGTCGACGAGGATGCGGTCACCTATCCCTGCGACGCCCCCGACAAGCCCGGCAACGAGATCATCTTCTCGCAAAGTTTCCCGACCGCGTCGGGCCGCGCCAAGATGGTGCCAACCGAGCTCCTGCCACCCGACGAGTTGCCCGACGACGAATACCCGATGGTGCTGACCACCGGCCGCATGCTCGAGCACTGGCACACGGGCTCCATGACGCGGCGCTCCTCCACCCTCGACAGCCTCGAGCCGGAGGCCGTCGTCGGCCTCAACCCGCGCGAGGTCGAGCGTCTGGGCGTTGCCGCCGGCCAGCGCGTCCGCGTTACGACACGGCGCGGCACGATCGAGCTGAAGGTGCGCGCCGACCGCGACGTCGCCGAAGGCATGGTCTTCATCCCGTTTGCGTTCGCCGAAGCGCCCGCCAACATGCTGACCAATCCCGCAGCTCGACCCGATGGGCAAGATCCCCGAGTTCAAGTTCTGCGCCTGCCGCATCGAGCCGGCCGAGATGGCAACCGCCGCCGAATAGCCAGCAGCCCCGACCGGTCCGTCACAGGATCGTGTCGGGGTGCCAGCGCCCCTGATCCGCCAGCTCCGGCTTCGTTCCCGCCGCTTCCAGGCGCCGGAACATCTCGGCCCGTGACAATTTCGGGCCGGGCCGCTCGGCCGCGTTGGCAGCCTCGAACAAGAACCGCGCAAGCGTCATCGCCGAGGTGCGCGCGCGGAAGTCGTCGATCTTGTCGACGGTGTCGGCGTGGGTGTGATCGATGCCCCGCCCGCGCGCCTGCTCCGCCGCGCTGCGCTCCAGCCCCGTCAGCATGATCGAGGGCACACCCGACACCAGGAACGGCCAGTCGTCGCTGCTCCCCGGCAGCCAGGTCATAGCCGTGATCGGCAACAGCAGCCCCGCCTGCTCGACCAGTCGGCGCATGTAGGCCGCAACGTCCGCACGCTGCCCCGTCCGGATCACCGCATTGCTGTAGCGCGACAGCGCATCGACATTGACCATCAGCGCGATCCGCTCGAGCGCGTCGGCGTGCTGTGCGACGTAGTTCGTCGAGCCGACGCACCACGATTCCTCGTTGCCCAGCGCCACGAACCGCAGTGTGCGCCGCAGCTTGCCCTTCAGCCGGGTCATCGCGCGGGCCGCCTCGAGCGCCGTGAACAGGCCGAGCGCATTGTCGAGCGCGGCGTCGGCCAGCTCGTGGCCGTCCCAATGCCCACCGACCAGGATGTAGTCGGGATCGCTGCCGTCACCGGGAATATCGCCGACGATGTTCCACGTTTCCGTATCCGGCACGAAGCCGTTGTCCACCTCAAGGCGCACCCGAAGCGGCCCGAGCTCGGCCTGCCGCTGCAGGTAGCGCCACGATTCGTGACTGATGCCGATCGCCGGGATCGTGCCGACGTCGCGATAGGCCGCCGCCACCGTTCCCGTGCCGATCAGCTGCCCCGGCTCCTCCGTCGGGAAGATCACCGCGACCGCGCCGGCCGCCGTCGCCCGGCCGTACTTGCCGACGCGGTGCAGCGGTGGCGCACCGACCGGCGAGCCAAGCGTCACCATGGCGATCTTGCCCCGCACCGCCTCGCCCGCGGCCGCGAACGCCTCCCGCGTGCCCTGGCCGACCGAAACCACCTCCGCCTCCAGCCCGCCCGCCGGCGTACCCGGCGCATGCACCATGGAAACCGATGGGATCGTGCGCTGGCGCGGCGACAGCAACGCCAGGCTGCACGTCCCCCGCTTCCAGCTCGTGTAGTGGCACGGCTCCAGGCGGACATTTTCCAGCCCGTAGCTCGCAAACCGCTCGACGATATAGTCGCGCGCCGCCCGCTCGCTCTCGCTGCCCGCGAACCGGTGTCCGAACGTGTCGCAAAGATGCGTGACGTCTTTCAGGATCCGGCTATCCAGCCAGATGTCGCCACACGCCTGCGCGAGCGCTTCGCGCAAATTGCCAGCCGCCGTCATCACACACCTCCACGCAACGACCCATGACCGCATCTGCACGGTCGACGGATGCGCGAACCCGGCTGATACGCGAGCCCACGAAAGCGTCGGCCTATTTCGTCGCTTTGGCCACGATCCGCTCGAGCATCGCGTTGATCTCTTCGAGCGCCTTCGCCGCCCGCCCCTCCACCTTGACCTTGCGGTAGCCGACCGTGACCTCGTTCAGCGTCGCCTCGCGCTGATAAAGGAAGACGACGTAGGGGCACTGCGCCATGTTCGCGGGATCGGGCTCCATCATCGCACGCGACAACTTGGCTGAGCAGAACGCAAAGAACTCCGCATTCTTATAGACCGGCACGTTCGAGCCGACGTCGGGTCCGGTACGCTTCAGCATGCCCGCGATGTCGCCGGTGAGATCGACCTTGAGACCTTCCGCGAGAATGGCATTCTCCAGTTCCAGCCGGACGTCCTGATAGGCAGCGCCGCGGCGTACCTTCATCACTGCATCCGACGCCAGCACGGGCAAAGCCGCGACAAGCCCACCAGCCAACGACAAGACGAAGGCTGCACCGGCGACACCACCAAATCGAAGACTGCGCATCGTGCATTCCTCCTTGTTCCGGCGCGCGCGCCATTCAACGCACCCGGGGCAACCCATTACAGCTTGATCGGTGGCATCCATGCAACGCTTTCGAGCGTGATCTCGCCAACACCGCCAGCGATCACCCCCGAAGTCCACGTAGAAAACCGCAGTCTCCTTGCTACATTTCGCGACTACGACAGCGCGCGCGCCGCCAGTCGCCATGGCGCAAGGGAGCGCCGGGATTGCACTGCACAAAATTCGCATTGAGACGTATCCAGATTTACTTGCCAAAGACCCAAGCCCGACGCAAGGTGCGCCGACTTCGAGGCGGCCGCGCGCGGCGAACGCAAGTTTCACCTAGCGCGCGGCACGAGGGCATCGACGCCTCGAGGCTCCGTGTTCGGATGCACAGGTTGCAAAACCGAGCCACTCGAACTCGGCAGCGGGGAGAGGCCGCCGGCGCGTCACCCGCGCCGGCGGCCGTCTCGCTTCTTCGACGAGCTCACCCGCCGACGGCAACGTCGCCCAGAACTCCCAGAACGCCCGCCCAGCGCGCCAACCGCACCATCCGCGCATGGCAGCCGCCACGCCGCGGCGTTGGTCCGCCCCCCGTTCGCGCGTATAAGCCGAACCCGTTGCAAAGCCTCACGACGGGGACAACACGCTGATGCTGCTGCCGATCCTGGCCCTGGGCTGCTTCGCGTCGTCCGTGACCTTGCGGGTCGTCGACCCCATGGTCCCGACCATGGCGCGCGACTTCGGACTGCCGGTCGCCACCGTCGCCCTGCTCGCCTCGGCCTATGCGTTCCCATATGCGCTCGGCCAACCCGTGTTCGGCTCCCTCGGCGACGCCTTCGGCAAGGCGCGGATCATCAAGACGTGCCTCGCCCTGCTGTCGGTGCTGCTGCTGCTGTCCTCGTTGGCCCCGACTTTTGAAACGCTGTTTACGCTGCGCCTGTTGTCCGGCCTCGTCGCCGGTGGCGTCATTCCCGTGTCGTTCGCACTCGTCGGCGATCGCGTTCCCTTCGAGCAGCGCCAGACCGCCGTCTCACGCATGATGATGGTACTTCTCACCGCGCAGATCGTCGGCATCGTCGGCACCGGTCTGATCGGCAGCGTGCTCGGCTGGCGCGCGGTGATGGCAATAGCGGCAGGTCTCGCGGGCTTTGCAGTGATCCTGCTGTTGGCCCTGCTGCCCGCGCAGCCACCGCGCAAGGCGCCACAGCTGTCTCTGGGCAGCCAGGCAAGCCTCTACCGGCGCATCCTCTTCCACCCCCACTCCGCCATCGTGAACGGCGGTGTCGTGATCGATGGACTGATCCTGTTCGGCCTGACCCCGTTCATCGCCTCCACGCTGGAGGCGCGCGGCGCCGGCGGCGTCCGCGAGGCGGGCTTCGCCCTCGCCGGCCTCGGCCTGGGCGGCATCGTCTACGCCTTGACGATCACCGGCCTGACCCGCCACTGCGGCGGCCCCCGGCGCGTCATGCAGATCGGCGGCTGCCTGGCGCTCGCCGGCCTGACATGCGTCGCCGGCGCACCCACCTGGGAGACCGCCTTGGCCGGCTTCTTCGTCACTGGCTACGGGTTCTATATGACCCACAACGTGCTCGTCACACAGGCAACCGAGCTTGCGCCCGACAACCGGGGCTCGGCGATGGCGGTACACGCTTTCAGCTTTTTCGCCGGACAGTCGCTCGGACCGCCGATCTACGGCGCAGCGATCCCCGTGATCGGCACGGCCGCCTGCTTCGTGACGGCGGGTCTCGTCCTGGCGACGCTGAGCTTCGTGGCGAGCAGCGTGCTGTTCGCCGCAGCCCAGCGCCCTGATCAATCGTCGTCCTCGACGCCGTAGCGGTGCAGGTCCATGCCGAACACCTGCAGCCAGTGCTGCGCCTCGTCGAGACGCGGATAGGACTTGCGCACCAGCGCCCAGAACCGCGGTCCGTGGTTCATCTCCGCCAGGTGCGCGACCTCGTGCGCGGCGACGTAGTCGAGGATGAACGGCGGCGCCAGGATCAGCCGCCAGGAGAACGACAATAGCCCCGTCGTCGAGCAAGAGCCCCACCGGCTCGTCTGATCGCGGATCGCGATCTTCTTCGGCTTCAGCTTCAACCGCTGCGCGTGCGTCTGCACCGCGCGATCGAGATCCCGCCCCGCCTCCGCAAACAACCAATTCTTCAACCGGCGCGGCGCCTGCTCGGCCGTACCGCTGACCAGCAGTTCGGGAAAGCCCCAGGGCGCCCGCTGCGCGACCACCAGCCCGCGCCTGGCCGAGCGTTCGCACGGCGTCGACGGACGGCAGGCAGCAAACACCACCCGGTGCGGCTCGCCGCGTAGCGGCAGCACGACCTGATCGCGGAAGGCGACGGGCTCGGGCAGGCTGTCGAGCCTCTCACGCACCCAGTCGATATGGCGATGAATGAAAGGCGCGGCCTCGGACGGGTCGCACTCGACCGGCAGCGTGACGATCACTGCGCGCCGTGTACGGCTGACGCGCAAGGTCATGCGCCGGGCAGCCGGATGGTGGCGCACCTCCACGGGCGCACCGATCTCCGGCAGCGCGCCGCTCTTGGGCGTCGGAGTCGAAAGAGCACGGCCTTGCCGCATGAGGAGCCCTCGTCACGCGCAATGGAATACTGGTCCGAGCGGAAATCGGCGGCCATACACCCCCGTGCCGACGGCTGCCTTCGAGGTCGCTCACGAGCCTCGGTCAGCCGCAACGCGCACGCCGATGCCTTCCACCTATCAAGTTCGCGGGGCGTCGTCCCGCTTCAATTGGTTTCAAGCACGAACACAGAGGCCAAGGTGTGGCGGTTCGGCTTCACGGCCTGTGGACATTGCCCGCCCCAAGCCGCCGATCGCCGTTGGAGAGAACGTCAGTTACCGGCGCGCGAGGCGGGCATGGCGGCGGGTTGCAGAGACGATCTCGTGCACGATGCCGGGCTCGGTCATGGCATGGCCGGCGTCGGGCACGATCCTGAGGTCGACCGACGGCCACGCCGATTTCAATGACCAGGCGTTACGCAGTGGCGTCACGACGTCATAACGGCCGTGGATGATTGTACCGGGGATGCCCGACAGCCGGTGGGCGTGTGCCAGTAGGAAGCCGTCGCGATCGAAGAAGCCTTCGTTGACGAAGTAGTGGCACTCGATACGGGCGAATGCGAGTGCATAGCTCTCTGCTGCAAACAGCCGCACGCGATCGGGATCCTGCAGCAGCGACAGCGTCGTGCCTTCCCACACGCTCCACGCTTGTGCCGCCTCCAGCCGCACTGCGGCATCATCCCCCATCAACCGGCGATGATAGGCCCCGACCATGTCGCCGCGCTCTTCGGCTGGGATCGGCTTCTGGAAGGCTTCGTAGGCGTCCGGAAAGAGCCAGCTGCATCCCTCCTGATAGAACCACGCCACTTCCGCGCGCGTCAGCAGGAAGATGCCGCGCAGGATCAGCGACGAGACGCGCTCGGGATGTGTTTCCGCATAGGCCAGCGACAGCGTCGAGCCCCACGAGCCGCCGACCAGTTGCCAGCGCTCGATGCCCAGATGGGTGCGCAGCCGTTCCATGTCGCGCACCAAATGCCAGGTCGTGTTGGCGTCCAGGCTGGCGTGCGGCAGGGACCGCCCGCATCCGCGCTGGTCGAACAGCACGATGCGATAGTGCGCCGGATCATGATAGCGCCGCATCGCAGCGTTGCAGCCGCCGCCGGGCCCGCCATGCACGATCAGCGCAGGCTCACCGGAAGGATTGCCGCATTCCTCGAAGTAGATGAGGTGGCCATCGCCGACGTCCAGCCGCCCTTGCCGATAGGGATCGGCAGGCGGATAGAAATTGAGCCTCTCACGCAGGTTCATCGGGACGTGCCGGAAAAGAGTTGCCGCGATCCGGGCAGTTAAGCTGGCCGCCCCCGGCTAGGCAAGCGTTCCAGCCGCCGCGCCTCAGTCGCCCGGGCGCTGGCGCTGCTTCAGCCGCAGGATACGCATTTCGCGATCAAACAGCGTCTCGCCGCCAGGCATGCGCAAATCACGCGTCAACTCGAGCACGTGGCGCTCCGGCGCCGGCGTCAGCTTGCTCGTCACCAGTGCCGCCAGGAAGGCTGCGGGAACACCGAGCACACCGGCCAGCGCACTGTTGACCGACGTCACCTCCGCTTCTCCCGCGAGGATCGCGAGCACGGTGACCGCGAACCCCGCACCCAGACCGGCCAGCGCGCCCCAGCTATTCAGCCGCTTCCACCAGATCGACAGCACGAGCAACGGAAAAGCCGTACCCGCCGATAGTGCCAGCGACCACAACAGCAGCATCAGCGGATCGGCGGGCGCCACCGTCGCGATGGCGAGCCCGACCAGCACAGCGACCGCAAGCCCCAGTCGCGCCACCAGCAAGCGCGCGCTGTTGGCCGGCGGCTCCCACGACAGCCCGTTGAACACGTCCTCGGCCAGGATGTTGGCCAGCGCCGTGACCGTCGCCGTCGCGCCCGCAAGCGCCGCCGCGATGCCGCCCACCAGCGCCGCGTGAAACAGCACCGCCGGCATGCCCGCCGCCATCGGCAGCGCAAACAGCACCGCGTCGCGATGCAGCGCCACGCTCGAAATGGAGAACTGCGTCGATGGCAGCGCGGTCTGCGCAAACCCCATCTGCGCCAGTTCGCGGATCCAGGCCGGAAGGCTCTCCCCGCGTCCGGCCTGGACGAAATCCATCACGAAATCACGCATGAACACGGCGACCGAGGCGATCGTCAGCATCGACACGCCGAAGAAGAACACCGCCCAGCCCAGCGCCTTGCGCGCCTCGTAACCGGTCGGCGTGGCCACCACGCGCGGCACCACCCACGGCGCCGACGCGACACCGGCCATCACCGTCATCGATGTCAGCGTGAATGACAGCGCACCGACGTCGCCGAACGCCTTGGCGAAGCGCTTGGAGGCAGCCGCGAGCTCCGCCCCCGGCAGCGCAAGCGCCAGCGGCGCCGGCAGCGTGATCGCAATGCCTTCCGCCACCTCCGCACGGCCGAGCGCGCGCAAGACCGGCCCGTGCGACAGCTGTGGCAACGGCATGTTCGTCGCGAACACGGCCACGATCGCGACCGGCACCGCAAGCGCAAGCAAGGCCACGATCGCCATCGCCACACCCGACCATGTCTGGCTGCGCACACCGCCCGCCGCCAGGATCGCGAACACCGTCAGCGCCAGCAACGACGCCATCATCCCCGGCGACTGCCCGGTCAGCCACGCCGCCGCGAAAGCGCCCAGATGCAATTCGGCCGCGATCATCAAGACCAGCGGCACCGACAGCACCGCCGCCGACGCGACACGCAACGCCCGGCTTTGCAGCCGGCGACCGAAATAGCCTGGCAGCGTGAAGGCGCCGAACTTTCGCAGATATGGCGCGATCAGCACCGCCGTGACGACGAACCCCGATACCGCGCCGATCACGATGCACAGCCCGTCGAAACCCACGACGTAAAGCACGCCCGTCATCGCCACGAGCCCTGTCGCCCCATACACCGTCGTGCCCATCAGCAGGCCCGTGTAGGCGGCGGGAACGCGTCGCCCGCAGGCGAAATAATCGAGCGGATCGCTGCAGCGCGCCGCGATCCCGATCGCAAGGAACAGCGCCAGCGGCCCCGCCAGCAGCGCCAGCGCAATGCGGTCGCGCGCCCATCCCAGCTGCTCGAAGATCAGCAGCAGCATGAACAGCCCGACGACCGAAGCCGCGAAGATGCCGAAATAGATCCCCAGACGCGGATTGACGAGACGGGAGCGCGTCGTCGCGGCCATATCTCCTCACCCCTCCTCTAGCATTGACTGCCGAAGTCCGCGCGCACGCTGATCGCGCACACCGATCACGCCCGGACCTGTCAGGTATCCTCGTGGGCGCCGTGCCAGTGATCGATCGCGTCCTGCCGGTTGATGAACCCGCCGATCGTGAACAGGGCAATCAGGATCACCCCGTGCAGCGCCAGGAAGTATCCGAGCGGAAACCCGAGGAACTTGTTGGAATCGAGCTTGTCCGCATACAGCGGCAGAACGAATACGACGAGCAGGAACGGGATCAGGCTCGCCAGCATCTGCCACTTGGTATGACGCCAATAGGGCTTGCGTTCCTGACGCTGCATGGCTCGTCCCCACTCTCGATCCCGAACGCCGCTCTCGCAAGCAGCCGCCACGTGCCCCGTGGCTCGCACGAAGCCCATCACGCTGCAACCCGTCGTCGCAGACATTGCCAACTGATGACACTGCCCACCAATTGCGGCGGCAAACGGAGTGCCCGGGCCGCGCGCCACCTCGGCCGGCCGTGCAGCGCAACAGGCGCACGCTTCCCTGGCCCCCCTTAAAGGTTACCCGAAGCCAACAGCCCGAAACCACCCGTCATGCCGCGCTCGGCGCCAATCGCTGCTTGCCACTCGCTTGGGCAGGCTGCATAAATTATGTGATGTGACGTGGTGCGACGAACAACCGCGCCCTGCACGCACGGGTGGCGGTCGCCAACCGCCACGACGAGATTGGTGAACGAGGAGCGGTCCGCAATGGCTGCGGCACAAAAGGTTGCAGCGACACGCATCGTGATCGTCGACGATCACCCGCTGTTTCGCGGTGCGCTGAAGCAGGCGCTGTCGTCCGCCATCGCCCAATCGCAGATCGGCGAAGCCGGCTCCCTGGACGATCTGTCCGCGCAACTTTCCGCCGACAACAACGTCGACCTGATCCTGCTCGACCTCGCCATGCCCGGCGTGCGCGGCCTGTCCGGCCTGCTCTACCTGCGCGCCCAGTACCCCCAGATCCCCGTCGTGATCGTTTCAGGCACCGAGGATGCTCCCATCATCCGGCGCGCGGTCGCCTTCGGCGCCTCCGGTTTCGTGCCCAAGTCGCGCCCGGTGGACGAGATCAGGACCGCCGTCGTCAAGGTGCTGGCCGGGGAGATCTGGACGCCGCCGGAGGTCGACATGTCGATCCCGCCGGACGCCGAGGCCGGCGACCTGCTGAGCCGGCTCGCCACGCTGACGCCGCAGCAGGTGCGCGTCCTGATGATGCTCGGCGAAGGCCTGCTCAACAAGCAGATCGCCTACAAGCTGTCGGTCTCCGAGGCGACCATCAAGGCGCACGTGTCCGCGATCCTGCAGAAACTGGGCGTCGACAGCCGCACGCAGGCCGTGATCGCGATCAACAAGATCGACGGCAGCGAGTGGCAGAACCTGGCCGGCTGAGCCGCCCCGGCTCATCCCCCGATCATCGCGATCCAGTCGTCTTCGCTCAGCACCGTGACCCCGAGTTCGCGCGCCTTGGCGAGCTTGGAGCCCGCGTCCGCCCCCGCGATCACAAAGTCGGTCTTCTTCGACACCGAGCCCGCGACCTTGGCGCCAAGGCGTTCCGCCTGCGCCTTCGCCTCGTTGCGCGACAGCTTCTCCAGTGAGCCTGTGAAGACGACCGTCTTGCCCGCCACCGCCGTGTCGGTCTTCACCGCCTCCAGCGGCTCCGGCGTCACGTGCGCGAGCAGCGCATCCACCTCCGCCACATTGTGCGCCTCGTGGAAGAAGTCGAGCAGCGCATCGGTTGCAACCTCGCCGATCCCCTGCAGGCCTGCGAAGTCGAGATACGCCTCTCCCGGCATGCCCTCGGCCGCCCGCTTGGCCACCTCAAGGAATGCCGGCACGCTTTCGAACGCCGACGACAGCGCCTCCGCCGCCGCGGCTCTCACACCCTTCACGCCCGCAACGACATCGCGAAAATCACCCGGCTCCTGGGCCTGAGCGAACAGGTCATCCGCCCCGGCCGCCGCATTCGCCCGCCCCGCCACGTGTCGCATCAAGGTTTCCGCCGTCTTCGGACCGAGGCCGGCCACACCGACGAGCCTGCGATAGTCCGCGTTCGGCCGTGCCGCTTCGGCCGCCGCCAACGCCACCCGCAGCGCCTCGATCGAGCCGTAGGCGCGCGCCAGATCCCGCGCCGTCGTCTCGCCGACATGCCGAATACCCAGCGCGAAGATGAATCGGTCGACACCGATTCGTCGGCGCGCATCGATCGATCGGACGAGGTTCTCCACCGACTTCGCGCCGAACCCTTTGCGATCCTCCAGCTTGTCGGCCGCCGCGCGATTGCGCGCTTCGAGCCTGAAGATGTCGGCGGGACGCCGGATCAGCCCCTCGTCGAAGAACAGCGCAATCTTCTCCTCGCCGAGCCCCTCGATATCGAATGCGTTGCGCGAGACGAAATGGCGAAGCCTCTCCTTTGCCTGCGCCGGACAGACGAGACCGCCCGTGCACCGGCTGACCGCATCGGCTTCCCCGCGCTCGTCGATCTCGCGCACCGCCTCGCTGCCACACACCGGGCAACGGTCGGGGAACGCGTACGGCTTCGCGCCGGTCGGCCGCTTCTCCGTCACCACCGACACGACCTGCGGGATCACGTCGCCGGCGCGCTGCACGACCACCGTATCGCCGATGCGAATGTCCTTGCGGTATATCTCGTCGGCGTTGTGCAGCGTTGCGTTCTGGACGACGACGCCGCCGACGGTGACGGGCTCCAGCTTGGCCACGGGCGTCAGCGCGCCCGTCCGCCCGACCTGGATCTCGATGTCGCGAAGCACCGTCACGGCCTGCTCGGCTGGGAACTTGTGCGCAATCGCCCAGCGCGGCGCGCGCGACACGAAGCCGAGCCGCTCCTGATAGTCGAGCCGGTCGACCTTGTAGACGACGCCGTCGATGTCGTAGCCGAGCCCCGCGCGCTTCTCCCCGATCTCCCGATAGAATGCGAGCATTTCGTCCACGCTTCCGCACACGCGCATCAGCGGATTGACCGGGAAGCCCCACCGCTTGAAAGCGGCCACGACACCCGATTGCGTCTCCGCGGGCAGCCGGCTGGCCGCCCCCCACGCATAGGCGAAGAACGCGAGCGGCCGCGTTGCCGTGACAGCCGGATCCTTCTGCCTGAGCGAGCCGGCCGCCGCGTTGCGCGGATTGGCGAACGTCTTGCCCCCCTCGCCCTCCAGCCGTTCGTTGAGCGCCCGGAAATCCGCGCCGCGCATGTAGATCTCGCCGCGCACTTCGATCAGGTCGGGCACGGATCTGTCGCCGATCTTGTTCGGGATCTCCGCGATCGTCGCCACGTTGGCGGTCACGTTCTCGCCTTCTGAACCGTCGCCGCGCGTCGCCGCCGTGATAAGCCGCCCTTTCTCGTAGGTCAGCGAGATCGACAGCCCGTCGATCTTCGGCTCCGCCGTCATCGCCAGGCGCGCATCGGCGCTGAGCCCCAGGAACCGGCGCACACGCTCGGCAAAATCCGTCACGTCCTCGTCGGCGAACGCGTTGCCGAGCGACAGCATCGCCACCGCATGCCGCACCTTCCCGAACACCCCGACCGGCGCCGCACCGACGCGATGGCTCGGACTGTCGGGCCGGACGAACTCGGGAAACCGCGCCTCCAGCGCAGCGTTTCTCTGGCGCAGCGCGTCATATGCGGCATCCGAAATCTCCGGCGCATCCGACTGGTAGTAGAGCCGATCATGATGCCCGATCACATCGGCCAGCGCTTTCAGCTCCGCTTGCGCGTCCTCAGGCGTCAACGCGTCGACAGGCTTGGCATGGGGCACGGGCGATTTGGCCATGACGGCTGCAGGCTCCAGGACTGACGGCTGGCGGCAATCGACGGCAGCGCGCGGGCGGCGTCAAGACCGTCAGTACCTGACACCGAACCGGCGGCAGACGGCAGCCAGCATCCAGGCCGGCCCGCTGACGAGATAGCGCGCGTCCTCCAGGAACCCCGGCCGCCGCGCTTCCAAGCTGTAGCCGAGGAACTGCGCGACCCACGCCAGCACGTAGACGAACAGCGCCACCTGCCACAGCGGCGTGTCTCCCCAGCGCGCCAGCACGCCGGCCAGGATCAGGCACGCGAACGCGAATGTGGCGACGCCCACGGCCAGTGGCCGCGACATTGTTGCAGTGTAGAGCACCAGCGCCAGGGCGCCGACGACACCCCACGAGAGCCCCGGCACCAGGCGCAAGGCGTCTGGAAACGGCATCGCGGAGAGGAAGGCAAGCACGCACCAGCTCATCACCGGCACGGTGACCCAGTGCACGGCCCTGTTCACGATGCTGCGGTGGGCCTCATCATAAGCGGCAAGCAACCGATCGATCCGGCGCTCCGGGCCCGATGGCGTCTGGCCCGTCGTTGTCATGACGTCCCCGTTGCGAATCCCGATATCCCGAGGTTAGCCCGTCGGGCGACGATCTTCGAGAGCCAACGAACGCATTGTGGGGACGCAGAGCCAGCGCATGCGACGCCGCCGCATGGCACAACGCCAGCACGGCACAACCGCACATCCCAAACAGGTGATGGATCGGTCCTATCCGTGAAACCCGATCGCAGGCACTCAGCAGGCACTCAGCCGCCGCCAAGCGACAGCTTCGGCAGGCTGCGCCACGTGCGCTTCAGCCAAGAGCCGGTGTCCTCACGCGGCGCCAGTCCATCGGAAGCCAGCAGCGCATAAGCATCCTTGTACCAGCGCGAATCGGGGAAGTTGTGGCCCAACACGGCGGCCGAATTCTGAGCCTCGTTCTTGATGCCGAGCGCCATGTAGCTCTCGGTCAGCCGCATCAGGGCTTCCTCGACGTGCGCGGTCGTCTGGTATTCGTTCACCACAGTCTTGAAGCGATTGATCGCGGCGACGTAGTTCTTGCGCTTCAAGTAGTAGCGCCCGACCTCCATCTCCTGCGCAGCAAGCGTATCCTCAGCGATCCGGATCTTGTTGTCGGCTTCCCGCGCGTACGTGCTGTCGGGATAGCGTGCCTTCAGCGTCTTCAGCTCCGACAGCGCCTTGCGGGTCGCGGACTGGTCGCGATTGGGCTGGCGCATCTCGTCGAAGTAGACCGAGGCGATGATATTATGCGCGAGCGCGGCGTCCTTCGTGCCCGGATGCAGCGTCGTATAGCGCTGCGCGGCGGCGACCGCTTCCGGCCCCTTGCCAGCCTTGTAGTAGGAGTAGGCCGACAGCACCATCGCGCGGCGCGCCTCCGGCGCGTAGGGATGATCGCGGTCCAGCGCCTCGAACTTGCGCGCCGCCGCCTCCCACTTGCCGCGATTGAGCAGCGCGTCGGCCTCCGAGTACATCTTGCCCGGCGGATCGGGATTGAGCAGCTTGGCGGCGTCGTTGCCGGAAGCACAGCCGGCGAGCAACGCCGTCAGCCCCGCGACGACGCAGCCCATGACCTTGCCGGTGAAACGGCCGCTCTTGGCTGTTACGTGCATCCCTCGCGTGGCTCCGGTTCTCGGCTCGCTTCGGCGGTGACCCCCCTGGCCACCCGAACGGTCAGTGTGGCTTCAGTGCCCCGTGACCCACAGTGCCGTCGTCCTGGCACACTAGCACACGAGTTGCACGGCCCGCCCACTCCCCCTGTTCGGCATCCACCGACGCTTTTGCAGTCTGCAGCGTGAATTATGGTGAGCGTGCGGCAAACCGAATGCGACGGGTCCGCGCGCACAAAGCTCAGTCAACGTGCGTTCGCGATAAAGAAAAAGGCGGCCGCTGCCCCCCGACAGCGGGCCGCCATGGCGCGCTCATTCGCCAGCGGCGATGGCGCGCTCGAGACCATAGACCATCGGCTCGCGGACCCGCGGCGCCTGCACGACCGTCCAGGCCGTACGGTCGTCGAGCAGAGCACGCGTCACCATGGCGTTGAGACGATGGCCGCCCCGAACCGAGCGATAGGCACCCAGGATCGGCAAGCCAGCGAGCGACAGATCGCCGACAGCGTCCAGCATTTTGTGGCGCACGAACTCCTGCGGATAGCGCAGGCCTTCGCGATTGAGGATCCGCTCCTCGTCCAGAGCGACCGTGTTGTCGAGAGAGGCACCCAGCGCCAGTCCGGCCTTCCACAGCCGCTCCACGTCGCGCATGAAGCCGAACGTGCGGGCGCGGGAGATCTCGTTGCGGAAGACGCCGGGCGTCATTTCGCAGGTCATCTGCTGGCGGCCGATGAGCGGGGTGTCGAATTCGATCTCGACGTCGACCTTGAAGCCTGCATGCGGAGCGATCTCGCCCCAGCAGTCGCCGTCCTGCACGCGGATCGGCTTGAGAACCTGAAGGAATTGCCGGGGCTCATCCAATTCCCGGATACCGACCTCGTCGATCGCTTCGACGAAGGGCGCCGCGCTACCGTCCATGATCGGCACTTCGCGGCTGTCGATCTCGATATAGCAGTTGTCGACGGCAAGGCCACGCAGCGCGGCCAGAAGATGCTCGACGGTGCCGACCGTAACCCCGGCCTCGTCACCCAGAACCGTGCACAATGTCAGTGACTTAACGTTATGGACATGAGCGGGAATTTCCGCTGCGATGCCACCGTTGTCGCTGACCAGAAAGCGGAGCCCCGCACCGCTTTCCGCTGGATGCAGGATGACCGAGACCGGCTTCCCGCTGTGCACGCCCGTGCCGATAAGTTCGATCTCGCGGGCAAGCGTCGTTTGACGCGCCCCGATGAACCGTTTTGACATGATGCGCCGTCCCTCGAACCCCTGCTCCCTGCGAGCCCTCGCGCTTCTCAACGCAGCGCTCGCCAACCCCCACGGTTCGATTCAACCTACGCGGCTCTTTTTTGTCGACCTTCGGAGCCCCTCCCTAAGAGGCGCCGCGGTCTTGGCCGGGCCAAATCACGAACCGTTAACCAGAACGATACGCGGCGACCTCAGCAGGCACAAATCACGCTTTCTTACATTCTGTTACGACGTGTTGCAGTTTGGTACGAGGGGCCTCAAAACATGTGGAAAAGGCACCCCGAAACTAGCGCTTGCGGCCATCGAAAAATCCAGGAAGATCAACGGGCTCACCGCCGCCGACTGCGCGCTTGGCTGAACCCGCCTGCACACCACTCTGATCCTGTCGAACGGGTGCCTTATGAGGCGCTTTGCGCGCCTCCTGTGCAGATGCTTTGACAGGTGTTGCATCCGTGCCTGAGGCCGAATCACCCCGCTTGGCGCGTCCGGTGAGTCGCTCGAAGAAGCCGGGCTTGCGCACGGCTTCGCGCGGCCGCGCGCCCCCCTTGCGATCGCCCTGCGCCGCCGCCCCCCCGCCGCCACCGGCCTCGCCAGCCGCGTTGGGAGCCTTGGCGCGGAATTCGCGCTGTCCGACCGCCGGAAAATCCTCCAGGTCCGGCATACGGCGCAGCGGACGCCGGATGTCTGCCGGCGCCGCAGGCTGGAAGCCTTGCGGACCGGTCCCAGGTGCGGTCTGTAGCACGTGGCCCGGATAGGGCCCACCCTGCGGTGGCCCAGCGGCAGGCAGCAGATGCGCAGCAGCCACGAACTGCGGCAGGCCTTCCTCGACAGTGACGTCGCCCGGCCCCCGCCAAGTCTGCCCAGTGTTGGTCTGCCCGGCGCTGTTCTGCCGAGGATCGAACACCAGCGGCCCCCCAGCCTGCGGCGGCGCACCCGCGCCTGCACCGGCCTCGCCCTCGAACGCGGCCGACAGCCGCCGTTGCAGCTCCTGTCCCTCGTAGGGATTGGCCGTCTCTGCGCCACCCGTCGCCTCGGCCGAAGCCACGGCGTTGGCCGGCGTCCCAGGCAGATGCGGCGGAGCGGGCGGATAAGCGGCCCCGCCAGTCGCGTTGGAGGCAGCAGCGCCCGATGTCGCGGCAGCTGCGGCCCCGCCGGCGGCACTGGCAGCCGGCGGCGGCGGCGCACCAGTCCCGGCCTGTCCGCCGGAAGCCGGCGCGGTGCCCACAGCGGCCTGGCCCATACCGGAGGCCACGATCGACACGCGCACCCGGCTCTCCAACCCCTCGTCGAACGTCGCGCCCATGATGATGTTGGCTTCCGGGTCGACCTCCTGGCGGATCCGGCTGGCCGCCTCGTCCACCTCGTACAGCGTCAGGTCGCGCCCGCCCGTGATCGAGATCAGCAGCCCTTTGGCGCCGCTCAGCGACACGTCGTCCAGCAGCGGATTGGCGATCGCTTCCTCGGCCGCCTCCAGCGCCCGGCGCTCGCCTTCCGCCTCGCCCATGCCCATCATCGCGTTACCCATGCCTTCCAGCACGGCACGCACGTCGGCGAAGTCGAGATTGATCAGCCCCTCGCGCACGATCACGTCGACGATGCAGGCGATGCCCGAGTAGAGCACCTGGTCGGCCAGCACGAACGCCTCGGCGAACGTCGTCTTCTCGTTGGCGATCCGGAACAGGTTCTGATTCGGGATGACGATCAGCGTATCGACGTGCTTCTTGAGCTCCACGATACCGGCCTCCGCGACGCGCATGCGCCGCGCACCTTCGAACTGGAACGGCTTGGTCACTATCCCCACCGCCAGCGCCTTCTCCTCACGCGCGATCCGCGCGATGACGGCGGCGGCGCCGGTACCTGTGCCGCCCCCCATGCCTGCTGCGATGAACACCATGTGCGCGCCCGCGACATGGCTGCGGATCTCCTCGGCCGCCTCTTCCGCTGCGGCCTCGCCAATCTCCGGCCGCGAACCCGCACCGAGCCCCTCGGTCAGGTGTACGCCGAGCTGGATGCGATGCTCTGCGCTGGAAGCGAGCAGCGCCTGCGCATCGGTGTTGGCCGCCACGAAGGACACGCCCTGCAGGCCAGTGGCGATCATGTTGTTGATCGCGTTACCGCCCGCCCCACCGACGCCGATCACGGCGATGCGCGGCTTCAGCTCCCTGAGCTTGGGCAATTTCAAAGTGATGCTCATGGGCCAGCCCATCCTGCCTTGAAGAGGTCTCGTCGACGCTGGCATTCCCCGCACGAGGGGTCGCCGCTCAGAACTCGCGAAGCCACGCACCCACACGCTGCAGATACCCAGACCCCAGCGTGTCGCGATCCCGGTAGGCGGTGATCGCGACATCGCCCGACGACACGGCAGTCAGAAGACCCACGACCACCGCGAAGGCCGGACTGCAAACGCTGGCGGGCAATCCGCCGACCGGAACGGGCCGGGCAACACGGACCGGACACCCCAGAACATTGGCCGCATGCTCCGCCAGACCGACCAATTGGGCCGAACCGCCCGTCAGGACGATATGGCGCGTGGCCAGTGACGCCGCAGGCGCCTGCGCGATGCGCTCCCCAACGAGCCGCAGCAGCAAATCGACGCGCGGCGCGATGATTGAGCGAACGTGCGCCTTGGTCGTCGTAAACAGCGTCTCCTCGTCTTCGCCCGCACGTGGATACGTAATCGGCTCGCTCTCGTCGGAGCGAGCTGCCACCAGTGTGCCATAAAGCGCTTTGATTCGCTCGGATTCCGCAAGTGGAGCCGACAGCGCACGGGCGATGTCGATGGTCAGATGATGCCCCCCGACCGCCACCGCATCCGTATGCAGAAAATGTCCTTCGGCGAACATGGCGATCGTCGTCGCCCCGCCGCCCATGTCGATCGCGGTCACGCCCAGTTGGCGCTCCTCCCGCGTCGTCACGGCCACGGCGCCGGCATACGGTGCCGCGATCAGCCCCGCCGTCGTCAGGTGACAGCGCTCCACCGCCAGCAGCAGGTTGCGCACCGGCGCGTCGTCGGCGGTCACCGCGTGCAGGTCCGCCGTCAGGCGCCCGGCCGCCATCCCGCGCGGATCTTCCACGCCCGCCGCGCCATCGAGCCGGTAGCCCACGCGCGTCATGTGCACCAGCGTGCGCCCGTCGCGCTCCGCATAAGCCCGCCCCGCCGTCAGCGCCCGCGCGATGTCGCCGTCGCCGACAATACCGCCGTCGATCGTGGCATGCGCCGCGAACGTCGCCGACTTCAGCCGACCGCACGACACCGCGACCACGACCGTGTCCACGCGCACGCCCGCCGCACGCTCGGCCTGGCTGACGGTGGCGAGGATCGCGGCCTCCGCCGCTTCCATGTCTGTGATCACGCCGGCCTTCACGCCGGCCGAGCGCTGATGGCCGATACCCAGCACCCGCACCCCGGACGCACCCACCTCGCCGCGCGCGCTTGGCGCGGGTAATGCGACGATAAGGCAGGCGATCTTGCTGCTGCCGATGTCGATCAGACCGATGATCTCGGACCCGCCCGGGGCGGGCTGCCCAGTCCTCATGGCGATGTCCTCCGAAGAATGATCATTGTGCAACCCCAGCGCTGAGGTTGCGCATGCGTGCTTCCGTGGCCCGTCCCACCGCGCCCGACGCTGGCTCCACGCCACGAATGGCGAGCCGGTCGTGCACCCTGAGGTCGATCACGCGCGGCCCCGCCTCCAGCAGCCGGCTCAGCACGGCCGTGTCCCCGATGCGCGCCAGCGCCGCGCCCGGCGCCTCCGCGGGCAGTTCCAGCCGACTGCCGTCGTTGAGAACCAGCCGCCAGCGACGCTCGCCCACCCGTTCCGCCATCGCCAGACGGGATTCGACGGCGGGGAAGGGATGCAGGGTCTCGTAGAGTTGCACAGCCACGCGCGCGGCGCCCTCGCCCGCCACCCGCGGCAGATCCAGCACCGCACCCGGCGCCACCGCCGACAACACCCGTCCCGTCCGATCGATCAGATGGCCCTGCGGCCCCCGCAGCCACACCGCGAACGGCGAGCGTTCGCTCAACGTGATGCGGATGCGGCGTGGAAAAACCCGCGTCACCTCCGCGGTATCGACCCACGGCAGCCGCTCGATGCGCTGGCGCACCGCCCGGCTGTCGAAACGCACCAGCGAGCGCACGTTGGCGAGGTCGAGCGTATCGAACACGTCGACGTCGGCTGTCGCGCGGTGGCCCGAGATCTCGACCTGCTCGATCCCGAACCCGGCCATCATCAGGATGCGATCGACCCGCTCGGCAAGCGGCGGCACATCGCGCGTCACCGTCCCGCCGGCCGTCGCGACGAGGAATGCCAAAGCGCCCGCGGCCGCAGCCGCCGCCATGCCCCAGCGCCCGCCCCGCAGGATGCTGTCCAGCCGCGCCGGCCGGCGTTTGCTGGGCCCCAGCCGGCCCAGACGAAGCAACCGGGGCAACCGGGAAAGAGGGCTCGAAGCGCCAGGCACACGCAGCCCGCGGCGCGGTTTGGCGGCCCGGACCGCCGGGCCGGATTCGACGGCCGCTGCCGAGGACGAAGCTCCGCCGGGCGGTGACGCTTTACGCGCCCGCCGCGAGGGCTTCGAACCTCGGTCTACCTGTTGCAACTCGCGTCCTCGACCATCCATCTGACCAGCGCACCGAACGACAGGCCGGCATACTGGGCCAACTCGGGCACCAGAGACGTCGGCGTCATTCCAGGCTGGGTGTTGACTTCCAGGCAGACGAGCTGCCCGGTGCCGCCGGGGTTGTCGTCAAAGCGGAAGTCGGCACGCGAGACACCACGGCAGCCCAGCGCCTGATGCGCCATCACCGTGTATTTCCGGACAGCTTGGTAAATTTCTGGTGAAATTTCAGCCGGAAGCACGTGTTTGGAGCCACCATCGCCGTACTTCGCCTCGTAGTCGTAGAAGGCAAGCCCCCTGAGCGGCACGATATCGATCACCCCGGTTGCCTCGCCACCGATCACCGCGCAGGTCAGTTCGTGCCCCGCCACGAAGCGCTCCACCAGGATCTTGCCGTCGAGGTCGGGAATACCCGCGATCGCCTCCGGAGGCGCATTGGCCCCGTCGCGCACGATGACGACCCCGACGCTGGACCCCTCCGCAACGGGCTTGGCCACGTACGGCGGCGCCATCGCATGCGCCCTCAGCGCCGCGGCCCGGTCCACCAGCAGGCCTTCCGCCACCGGCACCCCGGCCGCCGCCATCACCGCCTTCGCGCGCTCCTTGTGCATGGCAAGCGCGGAGGCCAGCACACCCGAATGCGTGTAGGGAATGTCGAGGCACTCGAGCAGCCCCTGCATCGCACCGTCCTCGCCCCAGCGCCCGTGCAGCGCGTTGAAGCAGGCGTCCGGCTTGAGCACCGAAAGCCGTTCCGCAACGTCGCGGCCGACGTCGATGCGGCTCACCGCATAGCCCTCCTCGACCAGCGCGTCGGCGACGCCGGCCCCGCTCTTCAGGCTCACCTCGCGCTCGGCGGACCGCCCGCCCATCAGCACGGCGACGTGGGTGTACTTGCGATCGGCGGTAGGCATCGACATGGCAACCTCAAAGCATCCAAGGCCACGCGGCGCACCCCACGTGAGCCCACACTTCAACGCATGAAAGGCCCAACTGCCCGAAAGCTCACGCTTCCGCCAGCGCCTCGCCCACCGCGCGACCGGGCAGCGGCGCCCCGATGCGCTTGATCTCCCACTCCAGTGTCACGCCGGAGTTGGCCTTGACGCGCGCGCGCACCGTCTCGCCCAGCCGCTCGATGTCCTCGCCCGTCGCGCCCCGATCGTTGATCAGGAAGTTGCAGTGCATCTCCGATACCATCGCCCCGCCGACCCTGAGGCCTCGGCAGCCCGCGGCGTCGACCAGCTTCCAGGCGCTGTGCCCTGGCGGGTTCTTGAACGTCGAGCCGCCGGTACGCTCGCGGATCGGCTGGTTCTTCTCGCGGTATTCGGCGACCTCGGCCATGGCCGCGAGGATCGCCGCGGGCGCGCCGGGCGTGCCCTGGTAGAGCGCCTCCGTGAAGATCCAGTCGTCCGGCACGCCGCAATGGCGATACGTGAAGCCCATGTCGGCCAAAGTCAGCTCGTGGATCGTGCCCGCCGGATCCACGGCGCGCGCCCCGATCAGCACGTCCTTCGTCTCCCGACCGTGCGCGCCCGCATTCATGCGCAAGGCGCCGCCGATCGAGCCGGGAATGCCGCGATAGAATTCGAGCCCCGCGATCCCCGCGTCCGCCGCGGCCCGCGCAACCTTCACGTCCGGCACCATTGTACCAGCCCTGAGCCGGTGGCCGGGTTCCGCCCGGACCTCACCGAAACCGCGGCCGAGCCGGATCACGATGCCCGCGACCCCGCCGTCGCGCACCAACAAGTTCGAGCCGAGCCCGATGACGATCACCGGCAGCTCGCGCGGCACACGCCCCAGCACGTAGGCGAGATCCGCCTCGTCGGCCGGCGTGAACAGCACCTGAGCCGGCCCGCCCGCGCGAAACCACGTGATGTCGGCAAGCGGCGCGTTGGCCGCAAGTCGCCCGCGCAGCTCGGGCATCGCCGCCTTGAGCGCAGGCGTGATGTCGTCAAAGCTCATGATCGCGCGTCCGCAAGCACCAACCGCACACGGTGCCGGCGCCGGAAACCGATTACGGCGCTCACGCCGCGCCCCCCGCCGACAGCCGCCGCGGCTCTTCCAACAGCCAGTCCGGCAGCCCGTAGGCCCATTCCGTCGAGACGCCCGCGCCTAGACACACGACCATGTCGCCGGGCTGCGCGAAGCGGCGCAGGATGCCGACCAGCTCCTGCGGCGAGCCGCACGCCACGACCGAGGGATGCCCGGTACGCCGCACGGCCTCCGCCAGCGCGTGCGTGTTGATGCCCTCGATCGGCACTTCGCCGGCCGTGTAGAGCGGCATCACGATCACACTGTCGGCATCGCGGAAGCAGGCCGCGAAATCGCCGAACAGGTCGCGCACGCGCGAATAGCGGTGCGGCTCCATCACCGCGATGACGCGCCCGCGCGCGCCCGCCCGGGCCGCCTTGAGCACGGCGCCGATCTCCGCTGGGTGATGGCCGTAGTCGTCATAGATCGCAACGCCGTTCCACGTACCCGTAGGCTGGAACCGCCGCTTGACGCCGGAGAACGAGGCGAGCCCTGACCGGATCGCCTCGTCGGCGATGCCCGCTTCACTCGCCACCGCGATCGCCGCCAGGGCATTGAGCGCATTGTGCGCGCCCGGCAGCGGCACCTCGAGTCCTTCCAGACGCCGCGCCCCGCCCTTGACCCGGCCGCCCAACGCGACGTCGAAGTGCGTGATGTGCGCGTCGATCCGGTGTCCCAGCAGGCGGATGTCGGCGCCCTCGCCCGCACCGTAGGTCAGCAACCGCCGCCCGTCACTGCGCAGTGCCAGCCGCTCGATCATGGCCGCCAGCACGGGATGATCGATGCAGGCGACCGCCAGCCCGTAGAACGGAATTCCCCTGATGAACGTCTCGTATTCCCGGTGCATCGCCTCGACCGTCTTGAAGTGGTCGAGATGCTCGGGATCGACATTGGTGATGATGCCGACTTCGGTCGGCAGGCGCGTGAAGGTGCCGTCCGATTCGTCGGCCTCCACCACCATCCACTTGCCGTGACCGAGCCGCGCGTTGGAGCCCCAGGCGTTGATGATGCCGCCCGTGATGACCGTCGGATCCTCGCCCGCCTCCGTAAACAGGTGGCTGACAAGCGAGGTCGTCGTCGTCTTGCCGTGCGTGCCCGTGACCGAGATCGTCGAATAAAGCCGCATCAGCTCGGCCAGAATCTCCGCGCGACGAATGATCGGCAGGCCCTTGGCGCGCGCCGCGTCGAACTCCGGATTGCCGGGCTTCACCGCCGTCGAGATGACGATCTGGCGCGCGCCGACGAGATTGACGGGATCGTGCCCGACGAACACGCGCACGCCCTTGGCGCGCAGGCGCCGCACGTTGGCGCTGTCCTTCTGGTCGCTGCCCTGGACGGTATAGCCCTTCGCCACCAGGATCTCGGCGATGGCGCTCATGCCGATGCCGCCGATGCCGAGGATATGGAACGTCCCGATGTCGCGGGGCATCTGCATGGCCGTCGGTTCCCTTCGTTCTGCCGCGCCCGGATTGCAGCGTCTACGCCGCCCGGACCGCCACCCCTTGCCTTGCGCCGCACGCCCCCGGGCAGCGCCGTTGGTCCCGCTTCAGCTTGCCGCGGGTGCGCCCGCCGCGAGGCTCTCCACCAGGTCGGCGAGCCGCGCCACCGCGTCCGGGCGCCCCTGCCTCTTGGCCGCCGCTGCGGCCGCCACCAAGCGCTCCGGGTCTCCGGCCAGCGCCGCAATTTCCGCCGCCAGCCGTGCCGACGTCAGATCTTTCTGTTCGATACACCAACCCCCGCCCAATTCGGCAAGCCGAGTAGCGTTGGCGAGCTGATCGTTGTCAAGCGCGTGCGGCAGCGGCACCAGGATCGCGGGCCGCCCGATCACCGTCAGCTCGGCCACCGTCGATGCTCCCGCCCGCCCGATAATCAGGTGCGAGGCCGCCATGCGCTCCGGCAAGTCCTTGAAGAACGTCGCCAATTCGCACCGGATGCCCGCCGCCTCATAGGCCGACCGCGTACGCTCCAGATCCTCCTCGCGGCACTGCTGGACGAGCGACAGCCGCCCCTTCACGGCATCCGGCAGTTGCGCAACCGCCGGCGGCACGGCATCGGAGAAGTATCGCGCCCCCTGGCTGCCGCCGAAGACGAGGACACGGAACGGACCGCTCGCCGCCGGCACGAGATAGGCCTGCTCCGCCGCCGCGACGACCACCGCGCGCACCGGATTGCCCGTAAACCGCGCCTTGGCCGCCAGCGCACCCTCCAACAACCGCGTCCTCTCGAACGAGGTCGCGATCGCCGTCACCCGCTTGGCCAGCATCCGGTTCGCCCGTCCCAGCACCGCGTTCTGCTCGTGCAGCATGGTCGGGATGCGCCGCAGGCTAGCCGCCACCAGCGGCGGAAACGTCGGATAGCCGCCGAACCCGACCACGACGCCCGGGCGGACCTCGGCCAGGATGCGCGAGGCCGCCCTGACGCCGCGCGCCAGTTGCAGCACCGTATTGGCGGCCGACACCGGATTGCGGCCGGCGAGCGTCGCGGACGGCACCATGTGTACCGTGCGCGCAGGAAACCCTGTACCGTAACGATCGCCCCTCATGTCGGTGATGAGGTCGACGGTCAGGCCACGTCGTTGCAGTTCCTCGGCGAGCGCGAATGCCGGGAACAGGTGCCCGCCAGTCCCCCCGGCGGCCAGCATGACCGTACGTGTCTTCACGTTGTGCGTTGCCCCGTCGAATGCGTGCCGTCTACCGTCACGGCGAATCTGGGCTTTTTGAGGCGTTGCGCATCGGGCCGTCGCCGCGTCAGGGCCAGCAGCATGCCGAACAGCAACGAGACGGAGATCAGCGACGACCCGCCCGCCGACACGAACGGCAGCGTCATGCCTTTGGCCGGCATCAAACCGACGTTCACGCTCATGTTGATCAGAGCCTGCAGCCCGAGCGCCAGCGCCAGCCCCGCCACGCTGAGCCGGGTCGCCGCATCGGGATCGCGCCAGCCGCTCACGAAGGCCCTGAGCACGATGAAGGCGTAGAGCAGCGCCAGCGCCAGGCACGCGATCACGCCATACTCCTCCGCGATCACCGCGAAGATGAAGTCGGTATGCGCATCGGGCAGCGCCGACTTGATCGTCCCTTCGCCGGGCCCCCGCCCAAGGAATCCGCCTTGCGCAAACGAGTCCACCGCCCGCTCCAGCTGCGAGTTCGCCTGCGGGCCGGAAAACAAAAACCGGTCGACGCGCACCTTGACGTGGTCGAACACGAAATAGGCGGCAATGATGCCGGCCAGCGCCGTGCCCGCGAAGGCCGCTGCCGCGCGCAGCGGCCGCCCTGACAGGAACAGCAGCGCGCCCCACACCAGCACGATCAACAGCGTCTGCCCGACGTCGGGCTGGATCAGCAACAGCCCCGCAAACGCGACCAGCAACCCGATTGCCATTGGCAACGCCGGCATGTCCGGCCGCCGCCCCGACTCCGCGAACAGCCACGCCACGACGACGATGAACGCCGGCTTCGCGATTTCCGACGGCTGCAGCGAATAGCCCGCAAACGACAGCCACCGTCGCGCGCCGTTGATCTCGATGCCCGACGCGCGCCACCACCACCAGCAGCACCAGCGAGACCGCCAGCACGACGAGGCTGAGGCGACGGACACGGGCGGGATCGAGCAGCGACACCGACAGCATGCCGATCAGCCCGAGTGTGACGAACACGACATGACGCTGGAAGAAGAAGAACGCCGGCAGGCCCTTCTTGAGCGCCACCGCGGGGCTGGCCGCCAGCGACAGCACGACGCCCGCCGACGCCAGCACCAGGATCGCGGACAGCAGCACGTGGTCGACCGTGAACCACCACTGCGCCAGCCGCGACCGATCCGTGCGCGCAAAGCTCATGCGACCGCCAGCCTTCCCCCTCTCCCCGTAGACGGGGAGAGAGCCAGCGCTAGCGGCCGGCTCGCGGAACGCGTGTCGCCAGCGCAATCAGAATGCGTAAGGGGCGGCCCAAAGCGCGCCGATGACCTCATGCCTCGCCCTCCCGCGCCACGGCGGGAATGGCGCGCACGAGATCGCGAAACGTGTCGCCACGATGCTCGAAGCTGCGGAACTGGTCGTAAGACGCGCACGCCGGCGACAGCAGCACCACCGGCTTCCCCGCCCCGCCCGCAAGGGCATCCTTCATCGCCGCGGCGACCGCGACATCGAGCGTCCCGCACCGCTCGAACGCGACCTTGCCCGCGAGCGTGGCCGCGAAATCCTCTGTAGCCGCGCCGATCAGGTACGCCTTCGCGATCCGCCCGAAGTAGCCCTCCAACATCGCGATCCCGCCCTCCTTGGCTTTGCCGCCCAGGATCCAATGGATGTCGCCGGCAAACGACGCCAGCGCCTTCTCCGTCGAATCCGCGTTCGTCGCCTTCGAGTCGTTGATCGAACAGCACCCGCCCGCCCGGCTTGGCCAGCGACCCGACCTCTTCCATGCGATGAGGAAGACCGGGATACGTCTTGAGGCCCGCGCCAATCTCGTCATGCGGCACACCCAGCCATTCGCAGGCCAGAAAAGCGGCTGCGGCATTCTCCGCGTTGTGTCCACCCCTGAGCGCGCGCGCCGACGACAGGTCGACCAGGACCTCGCCGAGGCAATAGCCGCCCCCGATCGAAACCGCGCGCTTCAGCCGGCCATCTTGCGGATAGACGAGTTCGGTGATCGACGACGCCCGGCGTGTGAACATGACCACGGGCCGTTCGGCCGCGACGACGCGGCTGACGATCTCCCGGCAATGCTCGCCCTCATGCCGGAACCCGTCCTCCACGCCCACCACGGCGATCCCCGCCCCCGCCACCACACGCTCCTTGATCGCGGCGTAGTTGGTCATGGCCTGCGCGGGATCGTCCGCCGGCCCGTGCCGATCGAGGTGATCGGGCGTGATGTTGAGCAGCACGCCGATCGTCGGCTTGAGCGATGGCGTCAGGTCGATCTGGAACGACGACAATTCCAACACGTAGACGCGCCCCGGCGCGAATGGCTCCAGCGCCAGCACCGGCACGCCGATGTTGCCGCCCATCTGCACGTCCCCACCGGCCGCGCGCAGGATATGCGCCACAAGCGCCGTCGTGGTCGACTTGCCGTTGGTGCCCGTGATCGCGACCACCTGGGCATCCGCCAGCATGGCCGCCCGCTCGCGAAAGAAGATCTCGACGTCGCCGATCACCTCCACGCCCGCGGCACGCGCAAGATCAACGCTCCAATGAGGCGTTGGATGCGTCAGCGGCACGCCGGGCGCCAGCACCAGCGCGGCAAGACGCGACCAGTCGGTCGCCCGCAAATCCTCAACCGCGATGCCGGCATCCGCGGCGGCCTTGCGCCCGGCCTCCCCGTCGTCCCATCCGATGACCGAGGCGCCGCCCGCCATCAGCGCGCGCGCCGTCGCCAAGCCCGAGCCGCCGAGCCCGAACACGGCGACCGTGCGACCTGCGAATGTCGAGGCGCGAATCATGGCGTCAGATTACCCGAGTTTCCAAGCATTCGCTGCCCGCCCTTCACCGCAACGGCGCTTCGCCAAGCCGGCCGGGATCGACGCGAAAGACGACGGGAAAGTGCGTGTCCCACGCCGACCACCGACGCGAGCCGGCCTCGCTGACCGTCCAGATGAAGCCGTCTGGATCGAAGCTCAAGTCCTCGATGCCCGAAGGCGTGTCGTAGGCGGCCGCGACGGCGCCGGTGCCGAGTTCGATCCTGACGAATTGCCCGAGCCGCGCGCCGCTGCGCGACACCCACAGGCGGCCCGCGGAATCGAAGGCAGCGCCCTGTGCCTTGCTGGGCAGCGGCAGGGTGGCACTGATGTCAGCCGCCGAAATCTGCGTGCCATGGAGACGTGCGAGCGCCACGCGGTCAAGGCGCCCGGGCCCCTTGGCGTCGTAGCTGCCGAGCCAGAGCGCCTTGCCGTCGCCGGCGGCGAACGAACCCTTGAGGGGCGCCTGGAGCGCGATCGACCGGATGAAGCGTCCGAGACGCCGTGGGTCGCGGGCGGTCAATTCGACCTCGTACATCACACGGGTGTCGACCACCCACAAGCGGCCGGGCGCGCCCTTCGCAAGGCCTCCGGCATGGCCGCAGAGGGGCGGCAGGTCGAGGGGGTCACTCGCGCGTCCCGTCCCGGGATCGATGCGCCACACGCGGCAAGGTCCGCGCACCGCGGCCGCGTCCGTGGGCGTGTATCCGGCCACGTAGATCACGCCGTCGATCACCGTCAGGCCCTGCGGCACGAAACCAGCGTCGAGGCCGGGCACCCAGATCATCCCGACAATGGCATCGCGCGCGGGAAGTGTGCCGCCGCGCACACCCGGTGCACGGTCGGTGTATCGCGGCGGATCGCCGAGAACGGCTTGCGCGGCGGCTTGGCCACACGCCAGCGCCACGACGCAGACCGCCAGGACGGCCGGGAAGAGACGGCGCCGCAGTCCGATGACCTCTGCCACGGCTCTACCGGAGCTTCAGCGTGGCGAGCCCGATCAGCGCAAAGATCACCGAGATGATCCAGAAGCGCACGACGACGGTCAATTCTTGCCAGCCCTTCTGCTCGAAGTGGTGGTGCAGCGGCGCCATTCGGAACACGCGCTTTCCCGTCATCTTGTAGGAAGCGACCTGGATGATGACCGACAGCGTCACGAGAACGAACAAGCCACCGACGATGGCGAGCTGGATCTCGTGCTTGGTCGCCACCGCGATGGCGCCAAGCGCTCCGCCCAGCGCCAGCGAGCCGGTATCGCCCATGAAGATCATGGCCGGCGGGGCGTTGAACCAGAGGAAACCGAGCCCCGCGCCGATAATCGCGCCGCAGATGACCGCGAGCTCGCCGGTCCCGGGCACGTAGTGGAGTTGCAGGTAGCTGGCGAACTTCACGTTGCCGATAAGGTAGGAGATCAGCCCGAACGTCGCCGCCGCCACCATCACTGGCACGATGGCGAGCCCATCGAGGCCGTCCGTCAAGTTGACGGCGTTGCCCGCGCCAACGATCACGAACATCGCCACGACGATGAAGAACAGGCCGAGGTGGAAATAGAGGTTCTTGAAGAACGGCAGCGTCAACGCATCCGACAGGTCAAGCGAGCCCGGCTTGTCGGGAATTGCCAGATGCATGATGACGTAGCCCGCGATGGCCGCCACCACGAATTCCAGCAGCAGGCGCATCTTGCCCGAGAAACCCGACGTCGACTGCTTCGTCACCTTCAGATAGTCGTCGTAGAAGCCGAGTACGCCATAGGCGATCATGACGCCAGCGACCACCCACACGTAGGGGCTTCTCAGGTTCGCCCACAACAGCGTCGACACCATGATCCCGGCCAGGATCATGAGCCCGCCCATAGTGGGGGTGCCGCGCTTTGACAGGTGCGTCTTGGGCCCGTCCTCGCGGATCGGCTGGCCCTTGCCCTGCTTGACGCGAAGGAGGTCGATGATCCCCGGGCCGAACAGCATCACGAACAACAGCGCGGTGAAGATCGCACCGCCGGTCCGGAATGTGATGTAGCGAAAGACGTTGAGCGGTCCGATCTGATCGGAAAAGCTCACCAGCTCATAGAGCATCAAGTCCCTCCGTCGGGCGGGATGGCGCCGCAGCAGGTTGCCGCCGCGTGCCGGACCGCCACCGCGCAACGCGCGCTTCTAGCGCCCGCCCACCGTGCTGGCAAACCGCTTTTTGATGGCGGCGACGATGGCCCAGGCCCGCGCGCCGTTCGAGCCCTTGACCATGACGACGTCTCCGGGCCGGATTGCGGCAAGAACCATGGGCTCCAACCCCACCGCTGTCTCAGCCCAAGCCCCGCGCAAGCCTTCCGGCAGCGCCTCGAACAACCGCTTCATGTTGGGTCCGCACGCGAATACGACGTCGGCCGTGCGCTCCACGACGCCCTTGAGGCCAACATGGTAGTCGGCCGATTGCGCGCCTAGCTCCAGCATTTCGCCCAGCACCGCGACACGGCGCCCGAACCGGGTATCCGCGATCTGGCCGGCCGCCTCGAGTGCCGCCGCCATAGAGGCGGGATTGGCATTGTAGCTCTCGTCGACCAGCAGGGCTTGGCCGTCCCCGACGGTCAAGAGCGACCGGTCGCCCCGCCCGGCCGGTGCGCCGAACGCTGCCAAGGCCCCGCTGGCGCGCACCACATCTGCACCGCACGCCGCCACCGCCAGAAGCACGGCCAGCGCATCCGCCGCGTTGTGATCGCCCGGCACGCCGAGCGTCAGAGGCAATGGCGCATCGTCCCGTCGAACAACGCTATAGCGCGACCGTTCGCCGGCCTGGCCGGCTGGCGCGGCGGGGATGCGATAGTCGGCGCGGGCCTCTCCACCGAAAGCAAACGTCTTCACGTCGGCGCCGGCGCGCGTGGCGGCTTCGCGCAGCAGCGCGGTGTGCCGGCTGTCCGCCGGCAGCACGGCGACACCGCCGGGCGCCAGACCTGCAAAGATCTCCGCCTTGGCGTTGGCCACGCCGACCTCGCCATCGGGAAAATTGCCGACGTGCACCGGCAGCACGTTGACGACGACGGCTACGTGCGGACGCACCATCTGCGTCAGCGGCGTGATCTCGCCCGCATGGTTCATGCCGATCTCGAACACGCCATACCGTGTCTCGGCCGGCATGTTGGCGAGCATCAGCGGCACGCCCCAGTGATTGTTGTAGGATTTGAGCGAGGCGTGCACCCGACCCGGCGCCACCGCCTCGAAACACGCCCGCAACATTTCCTTCGTGGTCGTCTTGCCCGCCGAACCCGTGACCGCCACCACGCGAGCCTCGTCCGGCAGCCGCGCCCGGGCCGCCCCGGCGATGCGAACCAGCGCCGCCAGGGGATCATCGACCCAAAGCAGCACCCCGTCGCCCGCCTGGCGAGCATAATGCCCGCGCACCAGAGCCGCCGCGGCACCCGCCTTGAACGCCGCACCGACGAAATCGTGCCCGTCGCGCACGTCCCTCAGCGCCACGAACACCTCACCCGGCTGGATCGAGCGCGTGTCGATCGAAAAACCCGCGACCTCGCCCGGCAGCGGCGCCGGGCCCGCCTCGACCGTACCACGGGCCGCCGCCACGAGATCGGCCCACGTCCAAAGCGCCCCCGTCATACTGCCCGCCCCTCGCCGTTGCGCCGCACGATCGCCGCGCGGACCGCTTCGTGATCGCAGAACGGCAGCACGCGATCGCCGACAATCTGGCCGGTCTCGTGCCCTTTGCCTGCGATCAGCGCCACATCGCCGGCCCCCAGCATGTCGATCGCAGCCGCAATCGCTTCCGCCCGGTCCGCAATTTCACGCACCGCAGCGCGCCCCGCTACGTGCGCCCCCGCCAGGATCTCCGCGCGGATCGCGCCCGGCGCCTCGCTGCGCGGATTGTCGTCGGTCACGATCACGACGTCGGCGCCCTCGACCGCCAGCCGCCCCATGATCGGCCGCTTGCCCGTGTCGCGATCGCCGCCGCAACCGAACACAACGACGAGCTTTCCCGTCGCGAACGGCCGGCAGGCTTCGAGCGCCGCCGTCAGCGCTTCCGGCTTGTGCGCATAATCCACGATGGCGAGCCCGCCGGCCACGTCGCCCGCCACCTCAAGCCGCCCCGGCACGCCCTTCAGCGTCTCGAGCCCCGCGATCACGTCACCCGGCGGCGCTACCTCCAAAGCCAAGACGAGCCCCGCGGCAACCAGCGCATTCTCCACCTGATAGCCGCCGATCAGTGGCAACCGCACCCGCCGCCGCGTGCCGTTCCAATCCACCTCCAGCACCTGCGCGAAGCCCTCGCGCGTCACGCAGCAAAGCCGCAGCCCCGCGACCGCCCGCCGTCCCGTCTCGATCACCCGCTGTCCACGCGCCGTGGCCGCCGCGACCACGTCGCCTGCCCGTGCGCCGTCCATGTTGACCACGACCGGAGCATGCGCCGGCAGCAGGTCGCCGAACAACCTCAGCTTGGCGGCAAGATAGTCCTCCACCGTCGGGTGATAATCGAGATGATCGCGGCCGAGGTTCGTGAACGCGCCAGCCGTCAGCCGAACGCCGTCCAGCCGATGCTGGTCGAGCCCGTGCGATGACGCTTCCATGGCCAGATGCGTCACCCCACAGTCCGCCAGCCGCGCCAGCGTCCGATGCAGCGTCACCGGATCGGGCGTCGTCAGCGAGCCGTAGTCGGCGCCGTCCGATGTCACCACGCCGATCGTGCCGAGCGACGCCGACCGACAACCGCACGCGGCCAGGATCTGGCGCGTGAACTCCGCGACCGATGTCTTCCCGCTTGTGCCCGTCACCGCAACGACGGTTTCTGGCTGCCGCCCGAACAGGCGCGCCGCCATCAGCGCCAGCGCCCGTCGCGGCTCCACGCTACGCAGCACCGGCACACCGAGCGCACCAAGACCCACGCCTTCGCCCGCCAAGATGGCGACCGCACCCTTGTCCACCGCGTCGGCCGCAAACCGCGCGCCGTCCGCCCGTGTGCCCGCGAGCGCGACGAACAGGTCGCCCGGCTCCACCTGACGGCTGTCCGCCGTGATCGAGCGAACGCGAACCCCATCGCAACCAGGTGGCGCGATCGTTTCGGGACCGATGAGCGACGTCAGGAGCATGGGGCGAACACGACCATGGACGAAGGAACGGCGGAACGTCCGGCAACCGCGGCCCGACCCGACCCGACCGGGCCGGCCAGCGGGCACAACCACCCGCGGATGACGCCCTTCGCCCGGCCGCGTGTTCATAGGTTGCGCCGCAGATCGCGTCAAATCGGACGGTTCTCCAGCATCGGCCCGCCGCCGGGCGCCGTGCTGCGCGCGCCCATGCGATTGACAAGCCCTGCCGAACCTGATCGATCGCGCGGGATCGCTCACGAGGAACAAACGCGATGTCACCGCCCATCATCGAAGGCGCCGGCCCGCTTCTGTCGGCCTGTGACGTCGTCTTCTGCGACGTCTGGGGCGTCGTCCACGACGGCGTCGCCGCCTACGCATCCGCGGTCGCCGCGCTCGAGCGTTTTCGCACGACAGGCGGCACCGTCATCCTGATCTCCAACGCGCCGATGCCCGCCGACGCCGTCGCGCCCGTCATCGACGAAAAGGGCGTGCCGCGCACCGCCTGGGACGCCATCGTTACCTCCGGGAACCTGTCGCTGGCACACGTCGCCGACCGCGGATGGAAGAAAATCCTCAAGATCGAGTACGACTACGACACCTCGCTGTTCGATCGCATCACCGCGCGCGCCGTCGACGTCGCCGAAGCCGAGGGCATCGTCTGCGTCGGCATGCGCGACCACCTGCACGAGACGCCGGAAGCCTATCGCGCGTTGCTGCAGCGCGCGCTGGACAGGGATCTGACGTTCGTATGCGCCAACCCGGATCTCGTCGTCGATGTCGGCGGCCGCATCGTCTATTGCGCCGGCACGCTGGCGGCGATGTATGAGGCGATGGGCGGCACCGTTTATTGGGCCGGCAAGCCGCATCCGCCGATTTATGACATGGCCCGCGCGACCGCCGAACGCCTGCGCGGCGCGCCTGTCGACCCCGCCCGCATCCTCGCCATCGGCGACAGCGTCCGCACCGACATTGCCGGCGCAACCGGATACGGCATTACCTCGGTGTTTGTCGGTTGTGGGATCCACCGTAACGACGTGATGACCGGCGCGCGCATCGATCAAGCGCGGCTTAAGCAGCTTTTTGCAGGCAGCGCAGCGAAGGCCGCCGGCGCACTGCCCGTCCTCGCCTGGTAGCCACCACCGATACCCCCGCGCCACACTCTGGCAAGCGCCTGTCTAATCACCCTCCATTGATGTTGGGAGCGACCGGCTTCGCGACATCTGCCGCCAGGGCAACGTGCGCCGCGCAAAAGCTCCGCTAGGCACGATGCGTGCGTTTTGCACGTCGGGTAGCAACCGAACATCGTGAAGGCGAAAGGCAGCCACGATCTGCTGACGCAAATCGCCGAACAATTGCGCACCCGAACGATGCAGCAAATGCAGCGCAGAAGAGTAAGCGCCTCACGAATTGCCTGACGGTGCAGCGTTGGTTTTCGCTTGACTGGCTTCGGCTCAGGCTGCGACGCTTCGCGTCGCGGGTAGCGCGACGTTCCAAGGGAGCAGGGCCTCGATATCTTCGAGTGTGTTCGCCTGCGGCAGCAGCGTGAAGACTTGGCGGAGGTAGGCGTAGGGCTCCAGACCATTGGCCTTCGCTGTCTCGACGAGGCTATAGAGCCGCGCCGACGCTATGGCACCTTTCGGGGTATCGCTGAAGAGCCATGCCTTTCTTCCGACGACAAACGGGCGGATAGCGTTCTCGCACAACACGTTCGATATCTCGAGCCGGCCGTCCTCGAGATAGCGGGTGAGCCGCTGCCATTTGTCAGCGAGGTAGCTGATCGCCTTGCCAGTCAGCGACTGCGGAGGTGTCGCGTTGCGGTTCGCATCGAGCCACGTGCGTAGCTCACCCCAGATCGGTCGTGCCTTCTCGTTGCGCAAGCGATGTCGCTGGTCAGATGTCATGCCGGCGTCGCGTGCCAGCTTCTCAAGACGATAGAGCTTGCGGATGATCATCAGGGCGGCGGGCGCAAGTCCGCGCTCATGGCCGGCGATCGCATGCTGCGCCTTCACCGCCTCGACGAACTTTCTCCTCGCATGATCGAGGCAGCCGACATGGATCACGCCGTCGCGGCGAGCCGGCGCGTTGTAGCCCGAATAGGCGTCCGATTGCAGATAGCCCTGGTACTCGTCGAGGAGCCGCATCGGGATGGCGCCGGCGCGGGATGGCGCATAATCGAACAGGATGACCCGCTGGCCCGGTGGCCCGCCCCGACGCACCCACATGAAGGATTTCGTCGTCGCCGACCGGCCGTCCTCCTTGAGCACCTGCACGCTGGTCTCATCCATCTGCAGGACGTCATAGGAAAGTTGCGTCTCATGCATGAGGTTGATCAAAGGCGTCACGAGATCGCCGAGCCGGATCATCCAGTAGGCCAGCGCCGTGCGCGACACGCTGACATGATAGCGCGCAAGAATGCCTTCCTGGCGATAGAGCGGCAGGCCGTCGACGAATTTCGCGGTGCTGACATGCGCGAGCAGCCCCGGTGAGGCGTTGGACTTCGGGATCGGCTGTGCAGGCATGGCTGCCGTGACGATAGCGGGGCCCTCATGGCTCGAGCCTTCACACGACCGGCAGGCGTACTTGAAGCGCACATGCTGCAGGACCTGGGCGCGTGCCGGCACGAGATCGAACTGCTCGCTCGTCACCTCGCCGATGCGCGTGAGCAGGCAGCCGCACACGCAGGTCTTCTCCGCCTCGGGAATGTCATGCTCGACGCGCACGCGCGGCAGAAACGCGTCGATCGGCCTGCGCTTGCCACGGGCGCGCGCGTGGGCCGGGATCGTGATCTCGGTCACGTCCGTTTCTGGCGTATCCGCGCCGACGAGCGCTTCGGCCTCGTTGAACAGATCAATCTGCGCCAGCGAGGAAAGCTTCTCCGACTTCGGCGCGAAGGCCTTCACCGTCGCCAGCCTGAGTTGCTCCTCCAGGATCGCGATGCGCGCCGCCTGCGCTGCAGTCAACGCCTTCAGCGTTGCGATTTCATCGCTCTCAGGCGTCGGCGATGTCTCGGACGTGCCCATGGCTTGAGGCTAACTGATTTGTGCGTGGGACTGCTGCCACATCCCAGGCTTTTACAGCACGGTGCGATATTCCAGCGCGCGGTGTGGCTTCAGGTGCTTCAAGTCGAGCCCGTCGAGCAGCCATGCAAGCTGCTCCGGCGTCAGCCTTGCGACCCGCCCTGGCAGGTGCGAGGGCCATCTGAAGCGCTCCTCCTCCAGCCGCTTCAGCCACAGGCAGAACCCGCTGCGCTCCCAGTACAGGACCTTGATCTGGTTGCGCCGCTTGTTGGTGAAGCAAAACAGGTTGCGGCTGAACGGGTCGTACTTCAGCGACGCCTCGATCAAGACCGACAGCCCGTTGATGCCCATCCGGAAATCGACGGGATCCAGACACACGTTGATCGTGATGTCCTCATCAAGCGGTGGCCGCACCGTCGCGATCCCACGTTTCCGTCTGTCCACCATCGCGCTGCGCCTGATCCGCAAATCGAAAGCGGCATCATCCCAGGTTCGAGTTGGTGGGGACAGAAGCTGTTATCTTGGCGCTTACGCAGAAGACGAATGACTCAGACTTTGACCAACATAGGTCTCTCCGAAAAAGGACTCAGCCAGCAAGGAAACGTCGTCAGTCGAGCCTTCATTCTCACCGCACAACTGGTCATCGACCGGCTGACGATCAGGCGCATGAATACTTCCATCAACGGACTGTTTAGAGAAAACAAAAGCGCGTGCAGTTCCGCTCCGAGCACCCACGCGTTCATTTTCGAGAACAGTCTGTTTAGCTGCGGGATCGCTCGAACAATTATCGTTGGAATCGGCAGGGAAACAGCGAGCGCGATCAGGATTTCGATCCGAAACGATATTTTCGGCAGATTTATATTTGGCGATTTCAAAATCATCAGCATGTTTATCAACATCGAAAACGAGGCAGAACCCGCCATCGCAATCCGCAATCAGGTGAGAGCCGTGTACACCATCGCTGGAACGCAAACCGAAACCGTGCTGCTCTCCATCCAGAAGATTGCGCGTCCCGTCCGGCACAAATCCAGGACACCCTTCGAGGGATTCGGTCACCCAGTAGCCGTCCGAGCGCCGCACGACGACGCTCCAGTCCACAATCTGGTCATCGAGATCGGGCCCCTTGGGTCCACCGCCAGGATCATCGTCGCCGTCGAAATCGACGCCGTAGACGATGACTTTCACCTCGACGGCGTCCTGAAGCACTAGGTACCGAATTGAGACGCCCGTGGCCTTGTCCGTGAAACGGCCGAAGCCGGGCTCGAGCGTGCCGCGCCAGATCCTGTCGAGAAGTCTGCTGAACAAGCGCCGCGAGACGGCCCTGTAGGCGTCCGCCTCTTCCACGGTCCAGAAATCCGCCTCCGCGAGCAGCGATGTGCTGCGCGCGCCGAGGTAGATGAAGCCATCGTCTTTAAATTCGTACCGCCACATGTGTCACGTCCCGGCGCATGAGCCCGCGGTGCGTGACGTACGCTGCGTCCCGCCACACAACCGTCATACGCACAGTCAGTCGGGTCAATGGGTCGCAGGCATGACCTCATTGGGACCAAATTGTGCCGTGTGCGGGAAAGGGGTCACGCTGTGGCGGAAGTGGCGCAATCCGCCGCGAGGCTCCGCGCACGGCCGCACGGGCCAGCGGCGCGGCGGGATGCCTACTCGGCCGCCTTCGGCGGCGTGGCGAGCCCCGCACCCCCATGCGGTTGCCTCTCCGGCCCGGCACCGGTCACAGCCTCTGTCGCCGAAATCGGCGCACGCATCGCGCTGCGGTCGCGCGCGACGTAGGTATAGACCGCCGGCGTTACGAACAGCGTGAACGCCGTACCGACAAGCATGCCTGCCGCGATCACCACGCCGATCGAGAACCGGCTCGCCGCGCCCGCCCCGCTCGCCATCAATAGCGGCACCATGCCGACCACCATCGCCGCCGTCGTCATCAGGATCGGCCTGAGCCGGATGCCCGCCGCCTTCTCGATCGCCGCCCGCCGGCCGAGTCCCTCCGCCTCTTGCAACTGGTTGGCATAGTCAACCATCAAGATTCCGTGCTTGGAGATAAGGCCGATCAGCGTCACCAGCCCGATCTGCGTGTAGATGTTGACCGTGCCGAGCCCGAACGACAGCGGCAGCAGAGCCCCGAAAATCGATGTCGGCAGCGCCACCAGGATGATCAGCGGATCGCGAAAACTCTCGTACTGCGCAGCGAGCACCAGATAGATGATGATCAGCGCGAACACGAACGTTGTGACGAGAGAGCTGCCCTCCTGCACGTACTGGCGGCTTTCACCCTGGAAATCGTACGAAAACCCCTCCGGCAGCGCTCTCGCCGCTGTCGCTTTGAGGTAGTCGACCGCCTCGCCGACCGTGCGTCCGGGAAACGGCACAGCCTGGATGATCGCCGAATTGAGCTGCTGGAAGGTATTGAGCGCGTTAGGCTGAACGGTCTGCGACACCGACGCCATGCTCGACAGCGGCACCAGTGCACCGGCCGCCGTACGTACCTGGTAACGCGTCAGCCAGTCCGGCGTCAGGCGGAAGTCGCGCGGCACCTGCGGGATCACCTGATAGCTGCGCCCGTAGAGATTGAAACGGTTGACGTAGTTGCCGCCGAGCAGCGTGGCCAGCGACGCACCGATGTCCTGCATCGTCACGCCCAGCCGGTTCGCCTTGTCGTGATCGATCTTCAGCTCGATCTGCGGCGTGTCGAATTTCAAGTCGCTGTCGGTGAACAGGAACAGCCCGCTCTTCTGCGCCTCCTGGCGCATCGTCTCCAGAACCTGCGCCAGCTGCTGGTAGTCGGCCGTCGTCGTGATCACGAACTGAACCGGAGGGCCACCCGTGCTGCCCGGCAGGGATGGCCGCGCGAACGAGAACACCGATGCCCCCGCGATGCCCGCCAGCTGCGGCTGCAAGCTCTGCTGGATCTGCTTTTGCGAGCGCGTGCGCTCGTCCCACGGCTTGAACAGGATGCCGGCGAATCCCTGCTGCACGTTGGGCCGCCCGTTGATCGCGAACACGTGGTCCTTCTCCGGCACCTGCGCGAAGATCTTGTACATCTCGCTGGTCGCCGCCTCCAGATAGTCGAGATTGGCGTAAGGCGGCGTCTTCACGACGTTGAACAGGATGCCCTGATCCTCTTCCGGTGCGAGTTCCTTTTGCGCGGTGACGTACATCAGCCCCGTCAGCACCAGCACGCCCGCCAGTACCACCAGCGTCACCGGCCGGTATTCCAGACTGCGCGTCAGCCGCCGCTCGTAGCGCCGCCTCAGCCGGTCGAACAGTCCGTCGAGGAAGTGGACGAAACGGCCGCTCGACTGGTCCGCCGTCAGCAACCGCGAGCACATCATCGGCGACAGCGTCAGCGCGACGATGCCCGAGACGATCACCGCGCCGGCCAGCGTGAAAGCGAACTCGCGGAACAGCGCCCCCGTCAGGCCCGACACGAAGCCGATCGGCGCATAGACGGCCGCCAGCGTGATCGTCATCGAGATCACCGGCACCGCGATCTCGCGCGCACCCACCAGCGCAGCGTCGTGGGGCGTCATGCCCTCCTCGATGTGGCGGTGGATGTTCTCCACCACCACGATCGCATCGTCGACCACGAGGCCGATCGCCAGCACCAGCGCCAGCAGCGTCAGGAGGTTGATCGAATAGCCCAGCGCCAGGAGCGCGAAGGCGACGCCGACCAGCGACAACGGAATGGTCACGATCGGAATCAGCGTCGAACGCAGGTTGCCCAGGAACAGGAAGATCACGACGATGACGATCAACGCCGCCTCGATCAGCGTGGAGCGCACTTCCGAGATCGAGGCCTCGATGAACTTCGTCGCGTCATACGCGATCGCTGCCTCCAGCCCCGGCGGCAGTTGCGCCTGGATCTCCGGAAACGTCTTGCGCACCTGCTGGATGACAGTCAGCGGATTGGCTGACGGCGTCGCGAAGATGCCGATGAACACGGCCTTGAGGCCATCGAAGACGGACGAGGAATTCGCGCTTTCCGGTCCAAGCTCGATGCGCGCCACATCCTGCAGCCTGACGAGCGCGTCCCCGCGCGTGCGCACCACCAGACTGCCGAATGCCTCGGGACTGTCGAGCGAGGTCTCCGCTCGGATCGTCGTCTGCACGAAGTCGCCCTTCACCTGCCCCGCCGCGCTGATGAAGTTGTTGGCGGCCAGCGCGTTCCTGACGTCCACTGGCGTGATGCCGAGCGCGGCCATCTTGTCGGGATCGAGCCAGATGCGCATCGCGAACGTCTGCCCGCCCAGGATCTGCGCGCTGGCCACGCCGTCGATGGTCTGCAGCTTCGGCTGCACGACGCGGGTCAGGTAGTCGGTGATCTGCGACGCGTTGATGACCTTCGAGTTGAAGGACATGTACATCAGCGCAGTCGTCTCGCCGGTCTGCTTGAGTACGACCGGGTCCTGCGCCTCGCGCGGCAGCTGACCGCGCACCTGGTTGACCTTGGACAGCACGTCCGCCACCGCCCGGTCGGGATCGGCGTTGAGACGCAGGTTGAGCGTCACCGTCGACACGTTCTGCGCCGACGACGTCGTCAGCGTATCGATGCCCTCCGCGCTCGCCACCGCCTGCTGGATCGGCGTCGTGATGAAGCCCTTGATCACGTCGGCGTTGGCGCCGGGATAGGCCGTCGTAATGGTGATCGTCGTGTTCGACAGCTCCGGATACTGCCGCACCTGCAGGCTGCTCAGCGAAGCCAGCCCCACCAGCAGGATCAACAAGCTCACGACGGTCGCCAGGACCGGCCGGCGGATGAAGATGTCCGTGAACGACATGTGCGATCCGCCCTATTGCTTCGGCCGCGCGCCGGCGCGCACGGGCGCCTGCGTGTTGTCGATCTTCAAACGCACGCCGGGATTGATCTTGAGCTGTCCCGTCGTGACCACCTGCTCGCCCGCCGACAGTCCCGAAAGCACCGCCACCCGGTCCTCGCGCGCCTCGCCCACCTTCACGAAGCGCCGCTCCGCGACGAACAGCTGGGCCGTCGAATCACGCGCACCCGCCGGCGCGCCGGACGCCTTCTCAGGCGTCGCCGCCACTGCCGCCCCCGCCTGCGGCGCGGCCTGCACGACATACACGCTGTCGCCATAAAGGCTGTACGTCACCGCCGTGCGCGGCACGGTGACGACGTCGCGATCCGCCCCGGCCTCCACCGTGACGTTCGCGAACATGCCTGGCAGCAGCATCTTGTCGGGATTGGTGAGCTGCCCGCGCACCAGCAGCGTGCGCGTCTCCTGCACGACACGCGCATCGAGCGACTGGATCTCGCCGGCAAACGTCTTGCCCGGGAACGTGTCGACGGCCAGCGTGATGCGCTGTCCCACCTTGAGCAGCGCAATCGACTGCTCGGGCACGGGAAAGTCGACGCGGATCGGGTCGAGCGCCTGCAGCGACGTCAGCGCGGCACCCGGCGACACGAACTGCCCCTTCTCCACCTTGCGGATGCCGATCCGGCCCGCGAACGGCGCCACGATCGATTTCTGCGCGATCACCGCCTCGATCCGCTTGACCGCCGCCGCCGCCGTATCGCGCCGCGCCTGTGCCGTGTCCACGTTGGCCTCCGACGTCACCTTGCGCCGGATCAGATCCGACTGACGCTCGAAGGCGAGTTCGGCCTCGCGCAACGTCGCGCGCGCGCTGGCCAGATCCGCTTCCTCGATCGCGGTATCCAGCTGGACGAGCTTGGCGCCCTTGGCCACATCCGTTCCGCTGTCGAACAGCACCTCGGTGACGACGCCGGGGACTTGCGAGGCGATGTCGACGCCTTCCACCGAGACCAAGGTGCCGATCGATTTCAGTTGCGGCGTCCAGCGCTCCTTGCGCGACACCTCGGACGTGACCGTCGCCGTCGGCGGACCGCCCTTCGACAGGATCGCCTGCCGGATCATCTGCGGAATGAACACCATCCGATAGTAGGCGAACCCGCCGATGATCGCGGCAAGAAGGGTCGCGGCAATAACCAGGCGCTTCGTCATGGACTGTGATCTCGGGCAAGGGGTCCGGGTTGGCGCGGAAGCGACTCTCTCCAACGTCGACCACCCGCCTTTGGTTGCATCGGGTGGCGATGACACGGGCGACAGCCCGTCGGAGGATGTTGACCGGAGGCGGCCGACCAGCCTTCTACCACGGCGCGCGCGGCACGTCAGACTTCGCAACGCGCCGCGACGACTGGTCCTTTACCGCCGCCATCAAGGGTACGCGGCTCAAGTCGACGCCTATTTCTTCGGCGCTGCCGCAGCCTCGCGCGGCTCTTCGCTGCGCGGCCGCTTCGGCCGGTCGGTGTCCGAGAAGCTGTTCATCACCATGTCGGGCGACGACGTGTTGTGGCGCGACACACTCAGACGGCCGAGCCAAACGTCCGTCGCCGTAGCCTCGGTGAACGCCAGGACGTTATGTTCACGCCAGCCCTTGGCGCCCTTCTCCCGCACCGCCACCGCAGCCGCGTCATTGTTGAATTGCGTCACATACATCGAGCGCAGCATCGCAAACGGCCGCCCGGCCACCGGCGCATCGAACGACACGTCGAGTGCATGCTTGTCCATCGTGGCATCCGCAATCTTCACCGTCGCGCTACCGCCCCGCGCAAACGACACCGTGAACGCGCGCGCCTTGGGATCGAACGCCACTTCGCGGATATTGACGACCGGCCGACCGTCGTCTTCCACCGGGCCGACCAGGAACGAGGTGCCGAACGCCGTCGGCGCCAGACCCTTCGGCGCCTTCGGCCGGATCCGCCAGTACCCGTCCTGCGGATAAAGCACCATAATCTCCTCGCCACCCATCGGCCTCAGCGCCCAGACCTGCAGCATGTGCAGTCCTTCCTCGACGCGATCGCCGATGCGCACCGTCGCCGTCGACGGCCGCCAGAAACTTGGGAAGCGCCACCCCACGACCCACAGCTCGACCTCCTCATAAAGGGTCTGGCGGCGAAACACCGGCGGCGCGCTGGCCTCCTTGTGCACAGGATCGGCACTCATGTCGCAGGCCGTCCAATCCGCCTCGAAGTTATCGGTCGCCACCGCGCCGAGATAGGCGGGATGCGCGGCCTCGATGCGAAAGCTCTTCACGGCAGGGCTCTCGAACGCGATCGCGACGTTGTCCTTTTCCGCGCACAGCACGGACTCGGAGCGGTTCGTCACCGTCACCGCCAGACCGTCGAGCGAAGCCGCACGCCCATTGGTCACATCGGCCAGCAACCCGCCCAACACCCCAGCCGCCGCAACCGCGACCGTCAGCCCGCTACGCCAGAACCGCATAGACGTCCCCCGAATTTGCCGCATGCGGCAGCTCCATAATGTGTCGGGCCATGGCCTCGCGCGAGATTCCGCTGCCGAACGAGAGGACCTGGCTCTCGCCCAGCGCCACGTCGTAGCGATACCCGCCGAGCGCCGACAGCCGCTCAAGGCAGTCGAGCGCCACCTGCCGCTGGATGGTGGTGAACTCGAACGACAGGGCCGGTAGCGGCCGCGATAGTCCCGCGAGCACGTCGGCCTCGAAACCTTCCACGTCGATCTTGGTGAACGCCGGCACGCCATGTTGGGCGACGAGCGCGTCGAGCGTCGTTACCGGCACGCTGATGGCGCGGTCCCAGACCTGCCCCTCCCAGCCCCCCTGCCCGTCGGCCGCCTTGACGAAGTCGGTCGACGCCGTCGTCACCGTCGGGTTGGCTGAGTTGATGTGCAGCGTGAGCGTCCCTGGCGCCGACCCGCACGCCGCCTCGACCAGGGCCACCCCGTCGTCGCCGCCGTAAAGGGTGCGCACCACGCGTGCGCAATCGGGCTGCGGCTCAAGCGCGACCACCCGCGCGCCGAGCCGTCGGAAACTGCCGATGCGGTCGCCGACGTGGCTGCCGATGTCGAAGGCGAGGTCGCCCGGCCCGACGAAGCGCCGGTAAAGCGCGTCCATCGCCCGGTCGCGCGCCGCGTCGCCATAATAGACGTCGAGCGATCGGCGAAGCGTGGCAAGGGCGGGATCGGCGCGAAGGGCGCTGAGCGTTGCGGCAAGGGTCATGATGCAAGACTGCCCGTAAACTGTGGCGGGATCAGTGGGGGCCACCCGCCGGATTTGGCAAGTGCCGCAACCGGCGCCATTCTGCCGCGCATGAGCCCGCAGGGGGCGCTCCCGCCATCTCGACCGAGGGCCTCGCGTTGTAAAGGCAGCCGCCGCCAGCCGGTTGCCCGGACGGCGCGAAAAGAGCATTCTCCCGCCCCGTCTGCGGCGCTGATGGCCGCGCCGCCTGTCGAGGGAGCCCCATGCCCGACGTCCGCACGACCGTCGTCCGCTTCGACCACTTTTCAAACGCCTTGTTTGAAACCTATTTCGCCGCCTCGCCCAAGATCGAGCTGGTCACGGTCTCCCAGTCCGACGAGCCGGCCGCCCGCGCCGCAATGGCCCGCGCGCATGTCTACCAGGTCACGTCGACCAAGGACGAGCTTTTGGCGCACTGGCACGTCAAGTCGGCCCTACTCGAGCGCATGCCGAACCTGCTGTGCGTGTCCACGTCCGGCGCCGGCTTCGACACTGTAGACGTCGCGGACTGCACCGCCGCCGGCGTCATCGTCGTCAATCAGTCCGGCGGCAATGCCCGCGCCGTCGCCGAGCACACCATCGGCATGATGCTCGACCTCGTGAAGCGGATCAGCGAGACCGATCGCGCGCTGCGCACACACCGCGGCTTCACCCGCGAGGACGTGATGGGCCACGAAATGTCGGGCCGCACGCTGGGCCTCGTCGGTCTCGGCAACGTCGGCCGCCGCGTCGCAGCCCTGGCCCGCGCCTTTGACATGCCCGTGCTGGCCTGCGACCCCAATCTCGACGCGACCGAATGCGCCCATCGCGGCGCCGAGAAGGTGACGCTGGATGAGCTGCTCGCACGCGCCGATTTCGTCTCGCTGCATTGCCCGCGCGACAAGACCACGATCGGCATGATCGGCAAGGACCAGTTCGCGCGCATGAAGAAGGGCGCAATCTTCTTGACCACCGCGCGCGGCGGGATCACCGACGAGGCAGCCCTGCTGGCCGCCCTCAAGAGCGGCCACGTCGCCGGCGCCGGCGTCGATGTCTGGGACGTCGAGCCGCCGCCGCTTGGTCATCCCCTTTTGAAGCTCGAAAACGTCATCGCCACCTACCACACAGCCGGCGTCACCCACGAAGCCCGCGTCAAGATGGCCGAGTTCGCCGCCACCCAGGTGATCGACGTGCTGGCCGGCAAGCGGCCGCCCCGCCTCGTCAATCCCGAGGTCTGGCCGAAATATACAAAGCGTTTCGAGACGATCCTCGGCCGCAAGGTCGAAGCCTAGCGGGCCCCCTCGGACTTGCTCGAGGCATATGAGCGGACGCGCTCATGCCTGACGACAGCGACCGGTGGCCTTGGCCGCCGGTCGCCGCCACGCGCAGCGATCAGAACGGCCCGTCCGCCGTCTCGCCCAGCGCCGACACGGCCCAGGACAGGATGCCCGACTGGCTGGTGATCGGCTTCTTGGGGATCCCCGCCGCGAAGGCCCCACCCGTGAGTGCGACGACACTTGCCAGCAGCGTCGCGACAAGCACGATCGTTTTCATGGTCGTTCTCCTATGTCGACGAAACGGTCACTTCCGCATCGTCCAAGTAGAAATACGTAACCAAGAAACCGTTTCCGGCGGCCAGCCATCATCACGAATGCGTGATCGCCGCGCTGCAGCGATCTGCAGTGTGCTCGCGTCAATCAAGTGGATCTCGGTCAGGCGCCGCGCTTGGCGACCCGGGCGCACACGTCCGCCGGCCAGAGCGCCTTGATGCCGGCCGGCAGTTGGTCGATCACGTCGGCGATCTCGCCGAAATCGATGGCCAGCGCCAGCAGCGAGAATACGTCGCGCGTCGCCGCTTCGGCATCGATCGGGTGCGGCGCGAGCTTGTGGCGAACGCCGTCGAGAAACGCCTCCTGCGAGCGGACCTTTTCGGGCGTCTTCGCCGGACGCCAGCCTTCGTAATAAAGACCGCGCACGATCAACGGCAGCTGGGCGCCCAGGTCCACCGCTTCCTGCGGCGTCAGCCGGTCCCGCAATTGGTGCAGCACCGACCGCAGAACGGCCAGCGCCTCCACCTCGTTCGTGTAGCCGCCCGTGTCGCTGAGGCCTTTCAGCCATTCCTGCGTCTGCTGCACGGCATGGCTGATGGTTGGCGGGACGCTCATGGCGGCACCTCTTGTCTGGCGGACTGGGACAGCTAACCACACACGGCCGTGCCGGACCTTGCCCGATATCAACCCCCAACGCCCGCGCGCAGCAGGCGCCCGACACCGCGTTCAGGCCGTGACTTGACCAAAGTCAAAGCCCCGACTGCACGAGCGCGCTGCCCTGGCCGAGAGGCCACTCACACGACGGCAGACAGCGGGCGGAGGAAACATGGACGAGGGCGTGGGCGAGACAGCACTGGAACTCGCCATCTACGAACAAGTCCCCGACGTTCTGCTCGACGTCCCGGCCACCCACATCTGGCGGCATCTCGCCGGCCCCTCGCTGTTTCGCATCCCCGGCCGCCACGAGCCGCCGCTATTCGTCTCCGTCCTGCTACACGGCAACGAGCACACCGGCTGGGCGGCGCTACAGACGATCCTGCGCAACCACATCCGCCGGCCGCTGCCGCGCACGCTCCTGGTGTTCGTTGGAAACATTGCAGCCGCCAAGGCTGATGTCCGCACCCTGGCGAGCCAGATCGACTACAATCGCGTCTGGCCCGGCACCGCGATGCCGACCGCACCCGAGGCAGCCCTCATGCGCGAGGTGTTCGACGTGGTGCAGCGCCACGCCCCGGTCGCCAGCATCGACATCCACAACAACACCGGCAACAACCCGCACTACGCCTGCGTGACGCGCCTCGACGACCCCACACTCCACCTGGCGCGGCTCTTCGGTCGTACCGTCGTCTATTTCGAAAAGCCGGTCGGCGTACAGACCGGCGCCTTCGCCACGCTCTGCCCCGCCGTCACCGTCGAATGTGGACGTTCCGGCGATGCTGCTGGCGTCGACCACGTCGTCGAGTTCGTCTCCTCCGCCCTCGGCTTGTCGCAATGGCCCCACCAGCCCGTGCCCGACAGCGACCTCGATCTGATGCGCACCTACGCCATCGTCAAGGTACCGACCGACGCAAGCTTCTCCTTCGACGGCGCGGACGCAGACCTTCGCCTACGGCCCGACCTGGACCTGCTGAATTTCTCCGAACTCGCGCCAGGCACGTCTTTCGGTCGCCTGGGCGGCGATCGCGTCCGCCGTCTCCTGAGTCGAGCCCGGCGGTGACGTCGCCCGCCCCGCCGAGCACTTCGACTATGCGGACGGCGAGATCCGTCTTGTCCGCCGCGCAATCCCTGCGATGCTGACGCTGGACCCGCAGGCTGTCCGTCTCGACTCACTGGGATATCTGATGCACCGGATTGATCGTCATGGCGCACGGATCGGCTGAAACGATACCAATTTCCCGACTGCCGCCAACTCAACAGCGGAGCGACGTTCGGTGAGCGGTGAGCCCGCGTTCCATCCATCCGCGATCGAGCCGGAGGCACCGGCCACCGAGGCCGAACGCTCCCGCTTCGCCGACCTGCAGCGCGCCTTCGGCCGGTCCTTCGACACCGTCTTCGACGATCCCGCCCGCGCCAAGACCGTGGTCGTGGTGCCGAGCCTGAGCCTCGATCAGCAGGTGATGGCCAAGATCTCCGGCGTCCATCATTACGAGGAACGCCAACTCTGCCTGCTGCTGCTGCTGCGGATGCCGCGCACGCGCGTCGTCTTCCTCACCAGCACGCCGATCCACGCCGCCATCATCGACTACTATCTCCACCTGCTGCCCGGCATTCCCGAGCGAGCATGCCCGCGCGCGCCTGACGCTGCTGTCGTGCGACGACGCGTCTCCAACTGCGCTGAGCCGCAAGATCCTGGCCCGCCCCCGGCTGATCGAGCGCATCCGCGCCGCCATCCCCGATCCCGCCTCCGCGCACATGACCTGCTTCACCGTCAGCGAACTCGAGCGAAGGCTCGCCCTGACGCTCTCCATTCCGGTCTACGGCTGCGATCCCTCGCTCGCGTACTGGGGCTCGAAAAGCGGGTCGCGCCGCATCTTCAAGGAAGCCGGCATCGACCACCCCGAAGGCTTCGAGGATTTGACCGACGCCGACACCCTCGCCGAAGCCGTTTGCGAGCTGAAGGCGCGCCGCCCCGACATCGAGAAAGCCGTGGTCAAGCTCAACGAGGGCTTCTCCGGCGAAGGCAATGCGATCCTCGATTTGCGCGGCGTCCCGGAAGGTCCCGCGCGCAAGACCTGGGCCCGCGAGCACCTGCCGCAACTCGCCTTCGAGGCGCCGAGCATGACGTGGGATCAGTACCTGGAAAAGATCGGCTCCATGGGCGCGATTGTGGAAGAGTTCGTCCCCGGCGCCGACAAGCGCTCGCCGTCCGCGCAGCTGCGCATCGACCCGACCGGCCGCATCGAGGCCGTCTCGACCCACGACCAGGTGCTGGGCGGTCCCAGCGGCCAGATCTTCCTCGGCTGCCGCTTCCCCGCAGCCCTCGACTACCGCCTCGCCGTCCAGCAGCGCGGCCTCGACGCCGCCCGCGTGCTCGCCGACAAGGGCGCGCTCGGCCGCTTCAGCGTCGACTTCATATCCGTCAGACAGCCCGAGGGCTGGCGCCATGTCGCCATCGAGATCAACCTGCGCAAGGGCGGCACCACACATCCCTTCCAGATGCTCCAGTTCCTGACCGACGGTCAGTACGACACCGCCACCGGCCAATTCCTGACCCCGGCTGGCCAAACGCGCTGCTACTACGCCTCCGACAACCTCGAGTCCGAAGCCTACCGCGGCCTGACGCCCTACGACCTGATCGACATCTCCGTCATCAACGGTCTGCACTTCCACGCCGCGACAGGACAGGGCGTCGCCTTCCACCTGATCGGCGCGCTGTCGGAATTCGGCAAGCTCGGCGTGGTCTGTATCGGCGGCACGCACGACGCGGCCGACGCGCTCTATCGCAGGACGGTCGGCGTGCTCGAGGCGGAAGGCACCACCGGCCATCGCGCCTGAACCAACCGATCATCCTCGAGCGCGCGCCCCGCCGCCTCGGCGAGGTCGCAAGCCACGCCACGCGCCCCTTGACTAAGTATTATTACATAATTAAGTGCAGCGCACTCTGGCAACCTGCCCGACCCCGGCCTGAACGGCCAGCCCGTCATCCCGAGAGTGCACCATGCTCAGCCCAGCAACGCCGCCGCGCTCGAAAGACGAACCCGCCGCCGAACCGACCGCGGCCGACAAGCGCGCCCTGACCTTCTTTCTGGGCGGCTTTGCCGCTGCCATTGCGCTGGTCGTCGGTCTGGCCCTCTGGATGCGCTGACGCCGCCGCCAGGGCCACGCCCGCCCGCGACGTCAGCCCGTGACCGCGGCGCCGACGGCCCGTCCCTGCTTCACCCCCGCTGCATCACCGCCTGGACTTCCACCGGCACCGCGAAGTCCTCCGGAATCCCGGCCAAGCCAGCGCGCTGCATCCAGCGGCCGAGCGCCGGGCTCGCCGTGATCATCGCGAACGGCACGGCCAGCAGATAGCCCGCCGTCAGCGGCAGGCTCCACCAGAACGTCGCCGGCGACACCGCCCACAGCGCACCGCACACGATCGCGCCGAACAGCATCTGCGGCCACAGGTTCTGGACCGCGGTGCCAAACGAGATGCCGTAGGCGTCGCGCGACTGCCCGCCCCACACTACCGACTTTCCGAACGCCAGCCCGATCATGAAGATCGTCGTGCGGATGGTCGAGACCGCACCTTGCAGGAACGAGAACACCAACTCGATCACCGCACTCACCGCGAACCTGAGCGCGCCGCCGTACTTCGCCACCCCGCCCTTGGTCAGCATCGCGTCGAGCAGGCCCGCGATTTTGGGCGACAGGTACATCAGGAAGAACACGACATAGAGCCACTTGGCGAGCGTCACGGGAAAATCCGCCACCGCCTGCGCCTGCCACGCCGCGACCGGCAACAGTGCAATCATCACCGTCCACGCCGGCAGCCCGAGGAACATCAGGATCGCCCACACCAGCTGGAACCGGCTCATCGGTTTCAGCCCGGGAATGTCGAGCAGCTTCACGTACTGCATGTTTCCCTGGCACCAGCGCACGTCGCGCTGCGCGAAGTCGAGCATCGTCGGCGGGTTCTCCTCCCACGAGCCGCGCTCCTCCGGCAGCACCCGCACCTCGTAGCCGGCGCGACGCATCAAGGTCGCCTCGACCTGGTCATGCGACAGCACGTGACCGCCCAGCGGCGGCTTGCCCGGCAGCATCGGCAGATGACACGCGTCGCGGAACGGCGCGATGCGCACCAGCGCGTTATGCCCCCAGAACGGACCGCAGTCGCCCACCCACCATGCCTGCCCCATCGTGTAGGAGCGCATGCCGTGGCGCATACCGAACTGGAAGATGCGCGCGAACGCCGAGGACGACGGCATGCCCACCACCAGCGACTGCAGAATGCCGAGCTTGGGATAGGCCTGCATCATGCGCACCAGCCGCACGATCTGTTCGCCCGCCATCACGCTGTCGGCGTCGAGCGGCAGCATCAGCTCGTAGCCCGCGCCCCAGCGCTCGCAGAAATCGCGCACGTTGCCGGCCTTGAAGCCCGTGTTCGTCTCACGCCGGCGGTATGTGATGCGCTCCGCGTCGGCCAGCGGCTCGCTTTCTTTCCACGCCGCAATCGCGGCTTCCTCTGCCGCCGCCACCTCCGCGCGATGGGTGTCGGACAGGATGAAGTAGGAAAACCGCTTGCCCTCGCCCGTCGCATCCAGGCTCGCCTTGACGGTCCTCAGCCTCAGGATCGCGCGCGCGGGATCCTCGTTCCTGAGCGTCATCAGGACGGCCGTATCGATCAGCAGCGGCGTCGCCGTATCGCCCGCCGCAGCGAATGGCGCCACCGCCGCCATCGGATCGCGATGGCCGTGCAGCAGCCACAGCCCGATCGCGGAGTTCCAGAACCCCAGCACCGTCCACGGGGTACCGATCGCGAAGCAGGCCATCAGCAGCACATCGAGCGCGGTCCACCCGCCCGCGCCCAGGATGCGGGCCGCCACCCACATCATCGCGAGCCACGTCACCACGTTGAGCACAATGACGATGCGCCGCCGCCGCGCCAGCGTGGCGTTTGCCTGGAGGCCTGCCGGTGTCGTAAGGGTCGTCGGCTGCCCGGTTGTCGGCTGCCCAGTCGTCGACTGCCGCGACGCGGAGGCGTCCGCGCGCGAAGTCTCAAGGCCCTGGGCCGGGCGTGGTGGAACGTCGGTCATGTCGGTCATGAGGGTTCGATGGTCGGTTTGAGCCGCAGCGCTATAGCACGGATGGAGACGCTCACATGACGGCGCGACGCTCGACCGGCAGAATCGGGGTCGCCCGCGCCCTCTGGTACGCAAAGCCAGGCGTCGTGGAGCTGCGCGCCGCCCCGCTCGCCCCGCTCGCCCCCGGCCAAGCCCGCGTCCGCACGCAATGGAGTGCATTCAGTCGCGGCACCGAGCGGCTGATCTTCAACGGGCAGGTGGCGAAAAGCGAATGGGAGCGCATGCGCGCGCCGCTCCAGGACGGCGCATTCCCTTTTCCAGTGAAATACGGCTATTGCGCGACTGGCGTCGTGGAGGATGGGCCGAACGCTCTGGTCGGCCGCACCGTGTTCTGCCTGCACCCGCACCAGGATCTTTTCGTCGCCCCCATCGACATGCTGGCACCCGTGCCCGACGCCGTCCCCGCGCGCCGCGCCACCCTCGCCGCCAACATGGAGACGGCGCTTAACGCCCACTGGGACGCCGGCACCGGCCCCGGCGACCGGATCGCCGTGGTCGGCGCTGGCGTGGTCGGCCTGCTGGTCGCCCATCTCGCCGCGCGGATCCCCGGCACCGAGGTCACCGTCTACGACGTCGACGAAACGCGCCGCCCGCTGGTCGAAGCCCTCGGCGCCCGATTTGCGCGATCCCCCGCCACGACACGATCCGCGTCCCCCAGTGCGCCCGCTTCCCCTCCCCCCGGCGGGCAGGCGTCAGGGGTGGGGACGAATAATGCGGTGGGGAGACAGGCTTCCGTCGCGGCAGACGTTCCCGCCGGCGACACTCCACCCGGCAACCAAAGCCACGGTGACTGCGACGTCGTCTTCCATGCCAGCGTCAGTGCGGCGGGCCTGCAGACAGCCATCGATCTTGCCGGCATGGAAGCCACCATCGTCGAGCTCAGCTGGTACGGCGACAAGGCCGTGTCGGTCGGCCTCGGCGGCGCCTTCCACAGCCGGCGCCTCCGCCTTGTCGCCTCCCAGGTCGGCCAGGTCTCGCCCGCCCGCCGGCCACGCTGGAGCTACCGCCGTCGCCTCGACGCCGCCCTCGCCCTGCTGACCGATCCCGCGCTCGACGCACTGGTCGCCGAGGAGATCGCTTTCGAGGACACACCAAAGCGATTACCGCAGATACTCGCGCCCGGCGCAGGGGGACTGGCGCCGGTGATCCGGTATTGAATGTAGGACGACGGTAAAGAGCGAGGCGGCCGCGAGGCCCTGCGACCGCCGCGCTGCCCGCAATCGAACGAGGATGACCGACGGCATGCGCGCAGACGTAGACACCACCCGCCCCCTCGCAGCCCCTCACGGCCCCGCGCACCGTCGTGGCTGGGATACAGCGGCGCGCATCGCCGCGATCACGCTGCTCCTCTTCGCCGCCGTCCGCGCCCAGACCGTGCAGATGGCCGACCCCGGCGACACCGGCACCGGAGCCACCCATCAGGCCGCCGCCGGTGCGACCGCCGCCCCGCGCGAAGCCGGTGTGCGCAAATCGCGCGAGGTGCTGCTCTCGGGCTACGTCGCCCAGCCCTACTATTATCGCAGCGACGTGCACCTGACCCACCGCGACGGCACCGACATCACCTTGAAGCGCCTCGGCTGGGACGGCGACATGCTCATGCCGCCGATCGACGGCGGCATCCGCAGCATGGAGTGGTGGGGCCCCTTCGGCTTCATGATCGATTTCCTGCATAACAAGGCCGTCGCACGCCTGGGCACCGGCGCCCACGGCCGCAAGATCGCCAGCCCCGTGATCGAGACCGTCGACGCCGAAGGCAAGCTGAAGGGCGAACCGGCCCCCGACAGGATCAAGCTAACCGATCTCTTCAACCGGCTCGAGTTCACCCACGGCCACAACGTGCTGCTGTTCACGCCGATGGTGAGTGCCCTGAGCTTTCTGCCGGGCGTCCGCCCCTACATCGGCGTCGGCGCTGGTTTCGCCCTGCCCCACGTCGAAGTCTGGTTCGCCGACGGCGCACCGCGCACCAACGAATACCAGTACGCCGGCCCCGCCGCCCAACTCGTCGTCGGCCTGGACATCCGCCGCGGCAAGGGCTCCATTTTTCTGGAGTACAAGTTCTCCTTTGCCTGGATTGCCGGCGCGTTGACCGGCGACCAGAGCTGGAAGAACTTCAACATGCCGGGCGACCTCTTGCGCCAGTTCCTGCGGTGGTGGCGCAACGAGGAACCGAAGTTTGGCCACTTCCAGACCCGGCTCGGTGCCCACCAGGTCGCCATCGGCGCCGGCTACTGGTGGCAGATGCGCAAAGGCGACGTGCAGCGGTGAAGCCAGCGCTGGCGACGATTGGCAAGCCCCCCGCGACCGGCTAAGACCCGCCGCGCCGCCCATTGGCGGCCGGCCCTACGGAGCAACCGATGTACTCAGTCGAAGTTCGCGACCGCATCATGATCGCCCACAGCCTGCCCGATCCCTTCTTCGGGCCGGCCCAGCACATGCACGGCGCCACGTTCGTGGTCGATGTCGCCTTCTACCGCGAGGCGCTGACGCCGCAGAACGTCGTCGTCGACATCGGCGCGGCGCTCGACGTGCTGGGCAAGACCTTGAAACCCTTGGCCTACAAGAACCTCGACGAGTTGCCGCAATTCAAGGGCACGCTCACAACGACGGAGTTCTTGTGCCGGTATGTCTTCGACCGGATCGCCGAGGCCGCCGCCTCCGGCGCCCTGGGCGCCGACGGCAAGGGGCTTGCCAGGATCCGCGTCACGCTGCACGAAACGGATCTGGCGCGCGCGAGCTTCGAAGGCCCGGTCGGCGCGTGAACCGATCGGTGTGGTGGACGTGCGCTTGGCGCTCGAAGTCGGAGGGGATGCGGGGCAAGAGGCGCCGACGGCGGCGCGCTTGCAGAGTCTGACGGATGAGCCCATGACCAAAGTCGTCTTCGCGATCCCCGGCGACATCACGACCGAGACCGGCGGTTACGCCTACGACCGCCACCTCTTGCGGTTACTGCCGGCATTCGGCGTCGAGATTTCGCACATGGAGCTGCCGTCGGGCTTTCCCGCGCCAACCGGCGCCGACCTCGCAGAGACCGAGCGCCGGCTCGCCGCGACGCCGGACGGCGCCACGCTGCTGATCGACGGCCTGGCCTACGGCGCCATGCCAGCCGACCTGATCGCCCGGCTGGGCCGCCGCATCGTCGCTCTGGTACACCACCCACTGGCACTGGAGACCGGACTGACACCCGACCGTCAGTCCGCCTTGCAGGCGTCTGAGACCGCCGCCCTCGCCTACGCAAGCCGTGTCATCGTCACCAGCCCGACCACCGGCCGCATCCTGGAAAGCGACTACGCCGTGCCAGCCGGGCGCATCACCGTCGCCGAGCCCGGCACCGACCCCGCCTCCAAGGCGACCGGCACCGGCTCTCCGATCCAGCTGCTCGCCGTCGGCGCCGTCAGCCGCCGCAAGGGCTACGAGGTGCTGGTCGAAGCGCTGCACCCCCTGGCCGATCTCGACTGGCGGCTCGCGATCATCGGCGCCACCGACCGCGATCCCGCCGCCGTCCAGTCCGTGCGCGGCGCTATTGACGCCGCCGGCCTCGCCCATCGCATCACGCTCGCCGGCAAGGTCGTTCCCGCCACGCTCGCGCGCCACTACGAGAACGCCGACGTCTTCGTCATGCCCTCCCTGTTCGAAGGCTACGGCATGGTGCTGGCAGAGGCGATGGCGCACGGCCTGCCGATCGTCTGCACCACCGGCGGCGCGGCCGCCGAGACCGTACCCGACGACGCCGCACTTAAGGTTGCGCCCGGCAAGATCGAGCCGCTGGGGGCAGCCCTCGTCCGCGTCATTAGCGATCGCAAGCTGCGCAAACGTCTGGAGGCGGCTTCCTGGGACGCCGGCCGCAAGCTGCCGACCTGGACGGAGACGGCGCGGCGCGCATTCGCCGCGATCATGGAGATCGACGCATGAGCGGCTTCTCTCCCGATTGGCTGGCCCTGCGCGAGCCCGCCGACCACGCCTCCGTCAACGCCGCCGTGCGCCTTGCATTGCGCCGCCATTTCGCCGGACGCCCGAGGATCGCCGTCCTCGATCTGGGCTCGGGCACCGGCTCCAACCTGCGCGGGCTGTCGCCTTGGTTAGATGCCGAGCAGGACTGGACGCTGGTCGACTACGACGCCGCACTCCTGGGGATCGCCCACGACCGCTTCTCGGCGAACCCCATCGACCACTGCACCATCACCACCCGGCAACTGGATCTCGCGGCCGCGCAATTCAACGACGTCGTGGAAGGCGCCGATCTCGTCACCGCCTCGGCCCTGTTCGACCTCGTCTCGGCAACCGTGATCGAGCGCCTCGCCGCCGCCGTCGCAGCACGCCGCCAGGTTTTCGCGACCGTGCTGACCTACGACGGCATCATGAGCTTCCTGCCCGAGCACCCCCGCGACGCCGCCATGCGCCGCGCCTTCAACGACCACCAGCGCGGCGACAAGGGCTTTGGCCCCGCCGAAGGCCCCGCGGCGACGAACGCGCTCGCCGCCGCCTTCGCGCGCCACGGCTACCGCATCCTGATCGGCAAGAGCCCCTGGGTGCTCGACCGGCGCTACGACAGGCTACGGCGCGAGCTGGACATGGGTTTTGCCGGCGCCGTCCGCGAAACCGCCAGCATCGCCGCCGCCGACGTCGACGCCTGGATCGCCCACCGCCTTGCCGCGCAAGGCGAGGAAGCCGTCACCATCGTCGGACACGAGGACATCCTGGCGCTACCGCCAGAGTGAAGCGTCACGCTCAGTCGGCATCCCGACGGGGCAGGCCCGGAAGCATGCGGTTCAACACCCCATCCTTGCGGATGACGTAGTGAAATAGCGCAGCCCCGACGTGCATCCCGGCCAGCGCGATCAGCGCAAACGCGCCGTACATGTGCAACGTCAGGACCCTTTCCGACATCGGCCGGTCGGGCGCCACGATCGCGGGAATATTGATGCCGTAGGCGTTGAGCGCGGGATAGTAGGCGATGCCCAGCCAGCCCAGCATCGCCACCACGATCAGCAGCCCATAGAGCGCCCAGTGCGTCAGGTGCGACACGATCTTCTGCCACGGCTCCAGCGTCGGCTCGTCCGGCGGGGCACCGTTGAAGAGGCGATAGCCGAGGCGCACCACGACCACCAGCAGGATGACGAGACCGAGCAGCTTGTGGCCGCTGTAGATGTCGACCGGCAGTTCCGCGCGCACCATGATCAGCCCGACCGGGATCTGCACGGCGAGCAGCAGCACCGTCAGCCAGTGCAGCGCCCGTGCCGCCGGCGTGTAGACGGCTCTTGCACCCGTCGATGCCGATGTTGGCGCTGCCGGACCGCGTTCCATCTTGCCGTGCGACATGCCTCGTCTCCATCGCTCTCGAAATCAAAATGTCGACCCGTCCCGCCCCGCGACAACGCCGCACCCTCGATCACGCACCCTCGATCGAGCGCATGTCGCAATCAAACAGCACGTCCCCGTCCTCGAGCGGATAAACCTCCGTGTGCGGGCGCACCGCTTCGTCGAGGCCGGCAATCGGCGTCAAACACAGCCCGGTCTTGCCCGAGCCCAGAATCATCGGCGCGACCAGCACATGCAGCCGGTCGACCGCCTTGTCGCTGACGAACGCCGATACCGTCGTTGCCCCGCCCTCGATCAGCAGGCGCCTCAAGCCGCGCTGAAACAACGCCGCCACGATGGCCGAGGGCCAGATCTGCGGGCCTTGCCGCGCCAGCCGTACGACCTCCACGCCCTCCGGCGCGGGATCATCGCACGCCCGGACCACCAGCCGGCGGATGCCATCGTCCCCATTGAGGCAGCGCGCAGAAGCCGGCAGCCGGCCCGACGGATCGATCACCACCCGCGCCGGATGGGGCCCCGCCACGCGGCGGACATTCAAAAGCGGATCGTCGGCCATCACCGTCCCGATCCCGACCACCACCGCATCGACGGCCGCCCGCAACCGGTGCACATGGTCGAGCGCGGCATCCCGGTTGATCCAGCGGCTCTCCCCCGTCGGCGTCGCAATTCGCCCGTCGAGCGACTGGCCAAGCTGCGCCACGACGAATGGCCGGTCCGCGGCCGCTTGCGCAATATGGCGAAGGCTGGCAACGCTACGCTCCGACGTCATGAGCCGGTTTCCGTAACGGTGCGGGGCGGCGTCGGCATGGACATGGGCTCAAAACTGAATGTTCGTTCTTCCGGCAACGACAAGCAGGCCTCCGGACATCGCAGCACTGACCCCTGCAATCTGCCGGGACTTGATGACTTCCGGCAGGCGCGCGGCCGGGACAAGGGCTGCGGCTCTATGTCGTGCACCGTCTCGCGCTAACACACCGAGGGCCGCATCGAAGTCAAGTGTATAGACGCTAGCACGCCGCGCGTTTCCTCACGTCTCCTCAAATCCATGCCATCACCCCAACCCCGCCCCCATCCAATCGACGACAACGCGCGTGTCGGCCGCCTCATCCACCGGGCACGCCGCACGATCGACGCGACGGACTCACCCTATCGCGGCGCCGACTGGCCCCTGCTGCCGGTGCTGGCCGCGCTCGCCATCGCATGGGTGGCCCTGTCCTGGCCGTGGTTGTCGGGTCGCTGGACGATCCCGTGGGACGCCAAGGCCCATTTCCTGCCGCAGATGCAGTTCCTGGCGCAAAGCCTTGCCAGCGGCGAATCCCCCTTCTGGGCACCCTACGTCTTTTCCGGCCATCCCCAGATCGCCGATCCGCAGTCCCTCATTTTCTCGCCGCCCTTTCTCACGCTCGCCGCCCTCGACCCAAATCCCGGGCTCCGCGCCGCTGACGCCGCCGTCCTCGCCGCCGTCCTCGCCGGCATGATCGCCGTCGTCGTCTGGTTTCGCGATCAGGGCTGGCACTGGCCCGGCGCCCTCGTCGCCGCGCTCGGCTTCGGCTTCGGCGCAGCCATGGCCTGGCGCATCCAGCACATCGGCCAGGTGCTGAGCATCGTCTATATGATGATCGCCTGGGTCCTGCTCGACCGTGCGCTCCAGCGCGGCTCGCTGCTCTCGGGCCTGCTGGCGGGCATCGTCGCGGGCTTCATGGTGCTCGGCCGCGATCAAGTCGCGCTCTTGGGCCTTTACCTGCTCGCAGCGCTCGCCGTCTGGCGCCTCCTGGGCGGCGGACGCCCAACCGACACACCCACCCCCCAGCTCGCCACCCAGCTCGCCCGCCGCCTGGCCGCCCTCGGCGCCGGCGGCATCGGCGGTCTTGCCGTGATCATCTTGCCGGTTGTGCTGACCCTTCTTGTCGCCGAGCAATCCAACCGTCCCTCGATTGACCTGGAAGGCGCCGGTCGCGGCTCCCTGCACCCAGCCCAGCTGCTGACGCTGATCGCCGCCGACCTCTTCCAAGCCGCCGGAGAGATGCGCGACTACTGGGGGCCACCGAGTCTCGCCTGGCCCACCACCGGTCTCTATACTGCTCAGAACGTCGGCATCCTCTACGTCGGCATGCCGACCCTGCTCGCCCTTCTCGTCGGCCTGGCGAGCGGCCGCCTGTGGCGGCGCGACATCCGCTTCGTCGCCATCGCAGCACTTCTCCTGACCGTCTACGCGCTCGGCTGGTACACGCCAGCCTTCGCCGCCGTCCACGCGATGTTGCCAGGCGTCGACCTCTTCCGTCGGCCCGCCGACGCTGTCTTTCCGCTCGGCGTCCTGCTGTCGCTCGCAGGCGGCTATGTCGTGCACACCATGTTCATGACTGACTACGACGAGGCCACCCCCCTCCCGCTCGAGCGCTGGCATTGGATCCTTGTCACCGCCGCGCTCGCCGTCGCCGTCACCGCCGCCCTCGCCATCGCCCTTCACTTGGATCGCGTGGCGTGGCTCGCCCGCCCTCTCGGCCAGGCTGCGGCACTCGCATTGGCCTCCGTACTGGCTTTGTGGATCGGCGTGCGCATCGCACCGGCCCGTCCCGTCCAGGCAGGCCTGCTCCCTGTGCTCGTCCTGGTCGGCGATCTCGCGTTGAACAACGGCGCGCCGACCACCTCCACCACCCTGCCGCCTCAAACCTACGACGTGCTCCGCCCCGATACGGCCAATGAGACCATCGCCCTCCTCAAGACGCGCGTCGCCGCGACCAGGAGCGACACGCGCCGCGACCGCGTCGAGCTCGTCGGCCTCGGCTTCCATTGGCCCAACGCCAGCCTGACCCACCGCCTGGAGAACACGCTCGGCTACAATCCGGTCCGCCTTGGCCATTACACCCGCGCCACCGGTGCCGAGGACCACGCCGCGCTACCCGACCAGCGGCGGTTCGCGCCCCTGTTTCCGGGCTACACAAGCCCGTTGTCGAACCTGCTCGGCTTGCGCTTCATCGCCGCCGGCGCACCCATCGAGACCATCGACAAGACGCTTCGGCCCGGCGACCTGACGCTGATCGCGCGCACCCCCGATGGCTACGTCTACGAAAACCCCCGCGCCCTACCGCGCGTGCTGTTTGCAACAAGCGCCGTCCCCGGCGACTTCGAGGCGATGCTCAAGACCGGCGTCTGGCCCACGACCGATCTCTCAACCACCGTCGTCTTGGACGAAACCGCCATCGCACCCGGCCCCACCCGCCGCCCGGGCACCGTGCGCATCCTGAGCTATGGCCACACCGCGGTTAGCCTTGCCGTCGACAGCCCCGATGGCGGCCACGTCGTCTTGAACGACGTCTGGCACCCCTGGTGGCAAGGCGAAATCGACGGCAAGCCGGCGCAAGTGTTACGCGCCAATGCCATCTTCAGGGCGATACGCGTGCCACCGGGACGTCACAATGTCCGCTTCGTGTTCCGTCCGATCACGGGCGCGCTCGAAATGCTCACCGCGCGCCTGACGGTGTCACGCCCTTCGATCTGGCCCTTCCATGACTGACAGCTGCGCCCCGTCCCTTAACGGACCGCCCGGAGACGCATGACGATGACAAGCGAGGCGACCCCCGCGGCAGCCGTCCCCGCAACGGCCGGCAAGCGTCTCGTGCGCATCTATGCACGCGCACTCGCGCTCCTGGGTAACGAGCGCTGGCACGCCGCCCTCCTCGCAGTGGCCGGCATCGTCATCGCCATGGTGCAGCTCGCCGAGCCGATCCTGTTCGGCCGCGTCGTCGATGCCTTGGCCAAGGGCAGCGCCGCTTTTCCCATCATCGGCCTGTGGGCGGCGCTCGGCCTGTTCGGCATCGTCGCCGGCGTGGTGGTCGCCGTCCTGGCCGACCGGCTGGCCCACCGCCAGCGGCTCAACGCCGTCAACCACGCCTTCGCCCGCGCCATCACCATGCCGATCAGCTATCACGCCGAGCGCGGCTCGGGCTCGGTCGTGCGCGCCATCCTGGCTGGCACCGACTCACTGTTTTGGCTTTGGCTCGGTTTCCTGCGCGAGCAGCTGACCGCCTTCGTCGGCATCATCATGCTGGTGCCCACCGCGCTCGCCATCGACTGGCGCATGACGGTGATCCTCGTGCTGCTGGCGATCGCCTACCTCGTGCTCAACATCTTCGTCATCAACAAGACCAGCACCAACCAGGACGACATCGAGGCCTACCACCAGCAGCTCTACGGCCGGGTCGGCGACGTCATCTCCAATGTCACGATCCTGCAGTCCTACGCCCGTCTTGCCGCCGAGATCGAGGCCATGCGCGAGCTGTCGGGCCGCGTGCTCGCCGCCCAGTATCCCGTCCTCAACTGGTGGGGCCTGCTCGCCGTCCTGACGCGCGCGGCCGCCACCGTAACCATGGTCGCCGTCTTCGCGCTCGGCGCGGTGCTCGCCTCCCGCGGCGAGTTGACCGTCGGCGAGATCGTCAGCTTCGTCGCCTTCGCCGGTCTGCTGATCGGCAAGCTCGACACGCTGTCCGGCTTCGTAGTCCGCATCTTCCAGCAGGCGCCGACGCTCGACACCTATTTCAACCTGATCGACGCCCGTTCCAACCTCGAGGAAAAAACCGGCGCACCCCTCCTGCAGGTGCCGGGCGGCGAGGTGCGCTACGAGAACGTGTCCTACAGCTATGGGCCCGGCAACCAGGGCGTCTTCGACCTCGCCTTCACGGCCCCACCCGGCAAGATGATCGCCCTGGTCGGGCCGACCGGGTCCGGCAAGACCACGACGCTCGCGCTGCTGCAGCGCCTGCGCCCGCCCGATACCGGCCGCATCCTGATAGACGGCCAGGACACCGCCGAGGTGAGCCTGGACAGCCTCAGGCGCAACATCGCCGTGGTCTTCCAGGAAGCCGGCCTCTTCAACCGTTCGATCGCCGAAAACATCGCCATCGGCCGCCCCGGCGCCACGTCGGCCGACATCGAGGCCGCCGCCCGCATGGCGGAAGCGCACGACTTCATCATGCGCAAACCCGGCGGTTACACCTTCGCCATCGGCGAGCGTGGCGCCTCCCTGTCCGGCGGCGAGCGCCAGCGCATCGCCATCGCCCGCGCCATCCTGAAGGACGCCCCGATCCTGATCCTCGACGAGGCGACGAGCGCACTGGACGCGGAGACGGAGGCCAAGATCAAGCGGGCCTTGGACGCCATGCGCAAAGGCCGCACGACGTTCGTCATCGCCCACCGCCTGTCGACGGTGGCCAACGCCGACGACATTTTGGTTCTCGATCAGGGACGGATCATCGAGCGTGGCCGCTTCGCCGATCTGGTCGCCGCCAAGGGCCTGTTTGCCCGTCTCGTCGCCGAGGGCGGCTTCACCGTGCCGCGCAGCGTCGACGAGCTCGATAATTGAGCCGGCCGCAGCGTGACCCGCGCCTCAGAGGTCACGCGCCAAGTCTCGCACGCTACGGGCGACACCCGTACCGGGCATTGTCCCAAGTAACGGCGAGGCGAAAAAGGAAAGGGAGCCCATGGTGAGGCTCCCTTTTTCTTGGCCACGTCCGCGGCGCGCGCCACCGGGCGCACGCCGGTTTCGCGATCAGAATTTGTGTGCCATGCGCTCGCGCTTGGTGTCGAGGTAGCGCTTGTTGTAGGGGCTGGCGGGCACGATCAGCGAGAGCTGCTCGAGCACATTGACCCCCTCCGCGCGCAGTGCTTCCACCTTGGCCGGGTTGTTGGTCAGCAACCGAATGTCGGAGAAGCCGAGGTCGAACAGGATCTGGGCTGCCAGATCATACTCGCGCGCATCGATCGGCGAACCGATCTGCACGTTGGCGTCAACGGTGTCGAACCCCTGATCCTGAAGAGCATAAGCCCGGATCTTGTTGAGCAGACCGATCCCGCGCCCCTCATGATAGGGCAGGTAGATCATGACGCCGTTGGGCGTTGCCACGATGTGGTCGAGCGACGCCTGCAACTGCGCATAGCAGTCACACCGCAGCGAGTGAAAGATGTCGCCCGTCACACAGCCGCTGTGCACACGAACCAGCGGCGTCGCCGCCGTGTCGCTGCCCTCGCCGCGATTGATCAGCACCATTGCCTGGTACTGGGGATCGGAACCCTGGTAGGCACGCGCCTCCAGCTGAACCTCAAGTCCCTTGAATTCCATCGGCAGCACAGTCTGAGCCGACCAATCGATATCCATGTCCACTGATCTCAGTGCATTCGTCTTCATCGACGTCTCCAACTCGGTGCGGCAGACCGTAATCTCCACGGCCAGAGTGCACACGTAGATCGGCATTCTGACCGACCGCATCGGGTGATTGCACCCATACTACGGCAGCTTTGGGGTCGCTTGGATCACATTTTCGACGGTAGCCAGCCCAGACTTTGGTCCGAATACCTCAGGCGCGTTGGTCCCTTGAACCATTGAACGCACGTGGCGGGCCGGCGGTTCACTAGTCAAATCGCGGGATTTGCGCAAGACGGTCAGTTGCCGGGGCTCGAAAGATTTCTTGTCACAGAATGGTTAACAATGCCGCAGGTCCCGCCTTAGCCCCTCCGGCGGCTTCAGCCCATCCATCCCGACCGGGTGAGGAGGATCGGTAACGACCCGGATGCAGACCCGCTCCAGGCGGGTTGACGCATCGCGCAAATCGGCTCCCAATCCCCCCAACCAGCGGCAGCCGGACCGGCAAGGTGTCCACCCGCCGCATCGGGCCCCGCGGCGATGCCGCCGGCATACAGAATGTCAGGCTCCGCCAGACTGCCAGACTTCGCCAGAGAACGATCGATGACGGACAATAACGCCGCCATGACGGCACTCCAGGACCACCGCGCCACATTCGATGGCGTCCACCTGCGCCAGCTCTTCGCAGACGATCCCAAGCGCTTCGATCGCTTCTCGCTGGAGGCGGCGGGCCTCACCCTCGATTATTCCAAACATCTGATCCGGACGGACACCATCCCGCTCCTTACCGCATGCGCGCGCGCCGCCGGGTTCGAGCCCCGCCGCGACGCCATGCTGTCCGGCGCGCCCATCAACATCACCGAGGGCCGCGCCGTGTTGCATACGGCACTCCGCGCGCCCCCCGGCACCGCCCTGCGCCTTGACGGCCGCGACATCGGCGCCGACGTGCACGCAACGCTTCACCGTCTCGCCCGTTTCGCCGAGGCCGTCCGCGGCACCGAAGCCCCAACCCGCCGCCTCGGCGCCACCGGCCGGCCGTTCACCGATGTCGTCAACATCGGCATCGGCGGCTCCGATCTCGGCCCGGCGATGGTGACACGCGCCCTTTCCCCCTTCCACGACGGCCCGCGCCTACACTTCGTCTCCAACGTCGACGGCGCGCACATCGCCGATACCCTGGCCGGGCTCGATCCCGCCACGACGCTCATCCTGGTCGCCTCCAAGACATTCACGACGATCGAGACGATGACCAACGCCGCCACCGCACGCGCCTGGATCGCCGGAGAGCTGGGCGAGGCTACCGTCGGCCGGCATTTCGCCGCGCTGTCGACCAACGCCGAGGCGGTCGCAGCATTCGGCATCGACCCCGAGGCCATGTTCGGTTTCTGGGACTGGGTCGGCGGCCGATACTCCGTCTGGTCGGCCATCGGCCTGCCCGTGATGCTCGCGATCGGACCTGAGCGCTTTGCCAGGTTCCTGGCCGGCGCACACACCATGGACCGCCACTTCGCCGCCGCACCGCTGGAAACCAACATGCCCGCCGTCATGGCGCTGCTCGGCATCTGGTATCGCAACGCCTGGGGCCTGACCTGCCACGCCGTCATCCCCTACGACCAGCGCCTGGAGCGCTTCCCCGCCTACCTCCAGCAGCTCGACATGGAAAGCAACGGCAAGCGCGTGCGCCTCGACGGCCGCCCGGTCGACACGGACACCGGCCCGATCGTCTGGGGCGAGCCGGGCACCAACGGCCAGCACGCCTTCTTCCAGCTCCTGCATCAGGGCACCACCGTCGTGCCGTGCGACTTCCTGCTGGCCGCAGACCCCCTGCCCGCGGGCCCAACCGCTGGGAGCGGCATCCGCCCCGTCATCGGTCCCGAGCACCACGTCCAGCTGATGGCCAACTGCCTCGCCCAGTCCGAGGCCCTGATGCGTGGCCGAACGTTGCAGGAAGCCGAGGCCGAGCTGGCCGCCGCGGGCCTCGCCCCGGCCGCCGCCACCGCGCTCGCCCCGCACAAGGTGTTCCCCGGCAACCGGCCCTCGAGCACCCTTGTCTATCGCCACCTCGACCCCGCGACGCTCGGCGCCCTGATAGCGCTCTATGAGCACAAGGTGTTCGTCCAAAGCGTGGTCTGGGGCATCAACGCCTTCGATCAGTGGGGCGTCGAGCTTGGCAAGGTGCTCGCCAAGGAAATCACGCCCATGCTGGAGGGCCGCGCATCACCATCCGGCCGCGACGCCTCGACGGTCGGCTTGATCGGGCGCCTCCAGACCCTGCGCCTGGACGCATGATCGCCTCGCAGGCGGCCCCCGCGTGCAGGCCGTACTAAGACGCCGATCGGCCCTGAAGCGCGCCGCACCCATTTCGACCGGGGCGGAAACGCACTAGTGTCGCGGCCCGTAACACCGAACCAGGACCCGCCACCGGCCGGGGCCATACGACCATGAGAGGAACGAAGCAGATGCAGGATCGAGCGGACAAGACCGGAACAGGCGCTAGCGCAGCGGCTCACTTCGCCTGGGACGACCCGTTCCTGCTCGAGCAGCAGTTGACCGAGGACGAGCGCATGGTGCGCGACAGCGCGCGAGGCTTCGCCGACGACAAGCTCGTCCCCCGCGTACGCGATGGCTTCCGCCACGAGCGCACCGACACGGCGATCTTCCGCGAGATGGGCGAGGTCGGACTGCTCGGCCCGACCATCCCGGAAACCTACGGCGGCGCCGGGCTGGGCTACGTCGCCTACGGCCTGATCGCGCGCGAGATCGAGCGCGTCGATTCCGGCTTCCGCTCGATGATGAGCGTGCAGTCCTCGCTCGTCATGGTGCCGATTATGGAATTCGGCTCCGAGGAACAGCGCCGCAAGTACCTGCCCAAGCTCGCCACCGGCGAGATGATCGGCTGCTTCGGCCTGACCGAGCCCGACCATGGCTCCGACCCCGGCTCCATGGTCACCCGTGCCAGGGCGGTACCAGGCGGCTTCAGCCTGTCGGGCGCCAAGACCTGGATCACCAACGCGCCGATCGCCGACCTGATGCTGGTGTGGGCGAAGACCGAGGACGGCGCCATCCGCGGCTTCCTGGTCGAGCGCGGTGCCAAGGGCCTATCGACGCCGAAGATCGAAGGCAAGGTGGGCCTGCGGACCTCGGTCACCGGCCAGATCGTGCTCGAGGACGTGGTCGTGCCAGAAACCGCCATGCTGCCGAGCGTGCGCGGCCTCAAGGGGCCCTTCACCTGCCTCAACTCGGCCCGCTACGGCATCGCCTGGGGCGCGCTCGGCGCCGCCGAATCCTGTTACGAGACCGCCCGTCAGTACGTCCTCGACCGCAAGCAGTTCGGCCGCCCGCTCGCCGCCAATCAGCTCGTCCAAAAGAAACTCGCTGACATGGTCAGCGAAATCTCGCTCGGACTGCAGGGCTGCCTGCGCCTCGGGCGCATGAAAGACGAGGGCACCGCCTCCGTCGAACTCACCTCCATCCTGAAGCGCAACTCCTGCGGCAAGGCGCTCGACATCGCCCGGACCGCCCGCGACATGCTCGGCGGCAACGGCATCTCCGACGAGTACCCGATCATCCGCCACCTCGTGAACCTTGAGGTCGTCAACACCTACGAGGGAACCCACGACATCCACGCGCTGATCCTCGGCCGCGCAGTCACCGGCATCCAATCCTTTACCGGCTGAAACCCACATCGCCCCCACATGCCGGAAGGGCGCCTTTCGAAGTCGCGACCACCACCGCGGTCGCGACGCCTCAGGCCTGTCGATCACCGCCGGCCTCGCAGCGTACGAGGACCGCCAACAGCGCACCAGGGCGGGTTACGAGCAGCGCGCATAGCCGCACGCGTGGCACACCCAGCAGCCCTCCTCGCGCACATAGTCTGTCGAACTGCAGCGCGGGCAGAAGCGGACGTTTGCACGTGGCCCGGCGCCGCCCCCGGATCTGGCACCGGTGCGCCCACCGGCGCTGGCGCCGATCCCCAACCCCGCGCCTGACGTGGACTCGCTCGCCGGTGGACCGGCGAGCGCACCCGTCGGCCGGCCCGCCGCTTGGCCCCCGTGACCGCTCCCTTCACCCGCCTCCCTCACAGCCTCGGCGACTGCCGCCGCGCCCTCGATCCGCCGCGCCAGCATCGGATCGACCGACAACCGCGGCCCGTCAGGCTGAAGGAAACCGGTCCGCACCATGTGTGCCTCGATCACGTCGCCGATAGCAGCCAGTAGGCTCGGCACGTAGCGCCCGCCCATCCACTGCCCGCCCTGCGGATCGAACACCGCCTTCAACTCCTCCACCACGAACGACACATCGCCGCCGCGGCGGAACACGGCGCTGATCATCCGCGTCAGCGCCACCGTCCAGGCGTAGTGCTCCAGATTCTTCGTGTTGATGAAGATCTCGAAAGGACGACGGCGACCGTCGCGCTCGATGTCGTTGATGGTGACGTAGATCGCATGATCGCTACCGGGCCACCTGAGCTTGTAAGTGTATCCCGAAAGCGCAGCATCGCGCTCCAGCGGCCGCGCCATGTAGACGACGTCACCGCGCTCGCCCGCACCCACGACCAGCTCGCCCGACGCCGACCGCCGCTCCAACCCACTCTGCGATAGCCCCTGGGGCGCACTCTGGTGTGCATCCAGGCCTCCCCCCTGCGGCACCGCCTCGGCCGCAGCCTCAGCCTGAGGCGGTGGCGTGTACGCTGAAACCGCGCCCGCCCGGACTACCGCCTTGGCAGGCGCATCGTCATCCTGTGCATCGGCCACGCCGGCCTCCACGGGCTCCGCCGCGATCACCAGAACGGCACCCGTCACCGGGTTCGGCCGATAGGTCGTGCAGCCCTTCAAACCGAGCGCATGCGCTTCGAGATAGATGTCCTCGAATTCCTGAAAGGACATGTCCTCCGGACAGTTGATGGTCTTTGAAATTGCACTGTCGACATGGCGTTGCAGCGCGGCCTGCATCTCCAGGTGTTGTCGCGCGCCAAGCGCACGCGCGGTGACGAACTGAGGGCCGGGCCTGGTTTCGTCGCCGAACATCCCCCGCCACAGCGCATGCGCATAGTCCTCGACCTCGATCTCCTCCGCCGTGCCACTCGCACCGAGCACCCGGCGCCGGTAGCGAAGGTCGAACACCGGCTCCACCCCACTCGACACGTTACCCGCAAACAGCGATATCGTGCCCGTCGGCGCAATCGACGTCAGGCAGCCGTTACGGATGCCGTGACGCTGGATCGCCGCACGCACCGAGGCGTCGAGGCGCGCCACATTGGGCGCCGCCAGAAACGGCCCGGCTTCATAGTTCTCAAAAGCGCCCTTTTCCGCGGCAAGCTCCGCGCTGGCCCGATAGGCAGCCGCCTGGATCGCAGCCATCCAGCGCTCCGCCTGCGCTAAGGCCTCCGGTGCGCCGTAGCGCAACCCGCACAGGATCAGCGCATCGGCAAGACCGGTCACGCCGAGCCCGATGCGCCGCTTGGCCTTGGCCTCGCGCTGTTGCGCGGCGAGCGGGTAGTTCGAGATGTCGATCACGTTGTCCAAAAGCCGCACGGCCGTGGCAACGCGCGTCTCGAGCGCCGCCAGCGGGATCGCGGCGCCGGGCGCGAACGGCCGGTCGACGAGCCGCGCAAGGTTGATCGAGCCGAGCAGGCACGCCCCGTAGTAAGGCAGCGGTTGCTCCCCGCACGGATTGGTCGCGTGGATCTCCTCGCAGTAGGCGAGATTGTTGAGCGCATTCACCCGGTCGATGAAAATCACGCCGGGCTCGGCATAGTCGTACGTCGCCCGCATGATCCTGCGCCACAGTGCCCGCGCATCGACCGTCCGGTAGACGCGCCCGCCGAACATGAGATCCCACGCCGATCCGTCGCGCACGGCAGCCAGAAAGCGGTCGGTCACCAGGACGGACAGGTTGAAGTTGCGCAACCGCGCGGGATCCGACTTGGCGGCGACGAAGGCCTCGATGTCGGGATGGTCGCAGCGCAGCGTCGCCATCATCGCGCCGCGCCGCGCGCCCGCCGACATGATCGTGCGGCACATCGCGTCCCACACGTCCATGAAGCTCACCGGTCCCGACGCGTCGGCACCGATGCTTCGCACCAGCGCACCCTTCGGCCTGAGCGTGGAGAAGTCGTGCCCGATGCCGCCGCCCTGCTGCATCGTCAAGGCGGCTTCCTTGACGCCGTCGAAAATGGCGCCGAGGTCGTCCTCGATCCGGCCCATCACGAAGCAGTTGAACAGCGTGACGTCGCGCCCCGTCCCCGCACCGGCCAGAATGCGCCCCGCCGGCAGGAAGCCGAAATCGCTCATCGCCGCGTGAAAGCGATCCGCCGCCGCGCCCTGCGCGCGCTTGCCGCCTTTTTCCGCCACCGCGGCCGCCCGCGCCACGCGCGCAAACGTATCATCGATCGACTGGTCGACTGGCTGCCCGTCCACGTCGCGCAGCCGATACTTCAGGTCCCAGATCTGCCGCGCGATCGGCGACAGCGCATCCGTGCCCGATGGTGAGGACTCTGCCGGCATGGCACCCCGACGCTCGCGATTTCCTTCCAATCTCTCAAGATTACGGCCAGGCGTTCTCCCTGTCAAAGATAAAGTTCATTTTTTGTTTATTAATTGTTCCAATCTAGCGACGCCTTACCTGTGCGCTCACGCGCAACGCCGGATCGCACCGTCCGCCTACGGCGCGGCGGCGTCTACCACCTACCGTTGCGCCCCTCCGGCAGCGGCGGAGGGCGCCGGGAAGCTGCCGCCTCCAGGATCAGCCGCCGACTGGCGTCCTCGATGGCGTCCTCCACGCGCGCCTTGAACGCGGCCCGTGGCACGCCCGGCGGGACGGCGGGCAGGATCTCCACGATGATCGTGCCGGGGTGGCGTGCCAGGCTGCGCCGCGGCCAGTAGAGCCCCGAATTGAGCGCGAGCGGCACGCACGGCACGCCGAGCCCTTCATAAAGTGCCACGTACCCGGGCTTATAGGCCGGGTCGTCGCCGGGCGTTCGCCGGGTGCCCTCGGGAAAGATCAGGATCTGACGCCCCTCGGCAGCCTTCTGCTGCCCGTCGCGGATCATCGCCTTGAGCGCCGCCGCCGCCCGCTCGCGCCGGACGAGGATGTGCTCGAACTTGACGCAGAACCAGCCGTAGAGCGGGATCCACTTCAGTTCGTCCTTGAGCACGATGGCAGGATCGTCGAACAGCGGCACCAGCGCAAACGTGTCCCACGCCGACTGGTGCTTGGCCACGACGAGGCAGGCGCCGCGCGGGATGTTCTCGCGCCCGCGCACCTCCAGGCGTGTGCCCACCATCACCCGCATCAGCAGGACGCACGCGCGCGAATGAAGCTTGAGCCCCGCCATCGCCCACGCGCGCGGCCCGAGCAGCAGCGGGCTGCCCAGAACGAGAAACACCGCCGTGACGATGTAGAAGGCGACCTGAAAGGCGAGCGCACGCAGCATGAGCATCGACATGAGCATCGAAAAGCGGTGAACGGATTGGCGGCGAAAGGCGGACCGGATCAGCCGTATCGCCTGCGTGCCGGCAGCCTCGCAGCCAACGCGCCCGCAACGGCCCCGGCCTCGCGCACACCGGCCGCCCCCTTGGACCATACCATCGACTGCGCCGCAAGCCGCGCAAGCGAGGACAGCAGTTTGACATATTCGGCCGCCAGCAATCGGGCCGTCGAGGGATAGAGCCACCAGCCGCTGGTATTGAGATCGCGCGGCAGCACCGGATGCGGCATCAGCGCAATTCCCGGCAAAGCGTGCCCGAGTTCGGCCAGTGCGCGCGGCATGTGATAGGTGGCCGTGACCACCAGCAGCGACCCGAAGGCGTGGGTCTGCACCCACGCCCGGGTCTCGTCGGCGTTGCCCGTCGTGTCGAGCGCCGCATAGCCGACATCGACGCAGCACGTGAACGTCGCCTCCGGCAGACCGGTCAGACGTTTGAGCGCATCGCGGCCCGTCTTACGGTTGACGCCGGAGATCAGCAGCCGCCGCCCACGCCCCTGCTCCAGAAGCCGCGCCGCCTCCGCGATCCGCGCGCCCCCGCCCGTCAGCACCACGATGCCGTCGGCACGCGCCTGATCGTCGCTCACGCCCCGCGTGGCGACCGACGCGAACACGATGAAGCCGAGCACGACCGCCGACAGCACGAGCCCGGCCGTCACCACCAGCACACGGATGAGGCGCGTGCGGGTCATAGCGCGCCCTCGTTGGCGGTCGCGCGCGCACGCTGAAAGCCAGGGGCAGGCCCACCCCCGACGACGCCTGGCCTGCGGATCTCCGGTCCCGCTTGCCCGGGCCCCGGTCTCCCCGGCCTCGCTCTGTCTGGCCGTAATCGCTTCATGCCGGAGCGCGCCCCACACCTGGACTCCTGGCCGATCTGATCCCGTCACTGATAGTGCCGCAACACCCGGCGCCTTGCCAGCCGACGGGTCGCTGCGCTGCACGCAACTCGCTGCACGCGCGCCTCAATGCTGGCTGTTCAGGATCCGAAACACGCCGACGCGCGATGTGATCATGCACAATGCCGCGATCACCACCACCACCGCACCCAGGATAGCAAACCCGGCCGCATCGAGTGTGCCGACCCCGACCAGGCGTTGGATTTCGGCAACCGTGACGCTGCCGCCGCCGAGCAGCTGCATGACCGACGGCATCGCCAGAAACACCGCGCCCGCCCCGACCGCGCCCATCAGGCCCGCCCGAATCCCCAGACGCAGGAAATGCTTGTCGAATTCGCGCGCGATGAACCGGTCGGTGGCGCCGACGAAGTGCAGCACCTCCACGATGTCGCGGTTGGACGCCATCGCGCTGCGCGCCGCCGACACGATGATCGCCGCCGTCGCCAGCGCCACCAGCACCAGGATCGCCATGCCGCCCAGCGCGAACGACCTCACCACGGTGCGGATCTGTCGCTGCCACTGGCGGTGATCGTCGAGCGTCACGCCCTGGAAGCGCTGCCCCAAGCTGGCGCGAAGCTTCTCGAAATCGGGCGGGCTCGTCCGGTCGAGCTCGATCGCCACAAGCCGCGGGACCGGCAGGCTCTTCAGCACGTCGGACTGGCCGAGCCACGGCTCCAAGAGCTTGGCCGAGCTTTCGACGCTGATCGGGGTTGCCGCCCGGATGCCCGGCTGCCGGCTGAGGTAGGCGATCACGTCGATCAGCGTCTTATCCGTGTCCACCCGGTCGCGCGGCTCGACCTGCACCGTCACCTCGCTGGCGATGTCCTTCAGCCAGGCATTGGACGACTGGTAGATCATCCAGACCGCCCCGGCCGTCAGGCAGGCCAGAAAGCACATGATCGCGATCACGAGCGTCAGCGACCGGCCCGTGACCGTCGCCGCCGGGACGATTGGCGCGTTGGAAAATTCCGCGCGCTCGCCACGCCGCGCACGCCCGGTGGCCGGCGGCTCCGGCCGCTCCGGCGCCTCCAGGTGCGGCACGGGACGCCGCGGACCCTCGCGCGCCGGCGGCTGCGCCCCACCGTAATGATCCCCCTCGGAATAGCCATGGCCGGGCGGATGTCCCGCTGGATGACCGCCAGGCTGGCCCGTGGCGCGTCCGGGCAAGTGTCCTGCCCCATGCCCCGTCGTCGGCTCGTCGTAGAACTCGACGGACGGGTGCCCGTAGCCGGGTGGCGGCGGCGCACCTGGGCGTCTGTCATACGATCCGGACATGGCCGTCGTGCAGCTCCAGGCGGGGCGCCTTGTATTGGCGCATGAGTTGATGATCGTGGGTGGCGATCAGCACAGACGTGCCGAGCCGGTTGAGCTCGATGAAAAGGCGAAGCAGTCGGCGCGCCATCTGCGGGTCCACGTTACCCGTCGGCTCGTCGGCAAGCAGCAGTTCCGGCTTGCCGATCACCGCCCGCGCGATCGCCGCGCGCTGCTTCTCGCCGCCCGACAGCACCGAGGGATAGGCATGCATGCGGTCCCCCAGGCCGACCCACTGCAATAGATCCGTCACGTCTTCGCGGTAGTCGGACAGCCGCCGCCCGAGCACACGCAGCGGCAAAGCGACGTTCTCCCAGGTCGTGAAGTGTTCGAGCAGCCGGAAATCCTGGAACACGATGCCGATCCGCCGCCGGAACTGCGCCCGCTGCGCGGCGCTGACCCGGCTGACGTCGTGATCGAACATGAAGATCTGCCCCCGCGTGGGATGGATCGACATGAATAGGAGACGCAGCAGCGAGGTCTTGCCGGCGCCCGACGGGCCCGTCAGGAAGTGGAACGAGCCCGGGCGCATATGGAAATCCACTTCGCGGAGCACCTCGTGCCCGCGGCCATAACGAAGCCCCACGTTCGATAATCGGATCAAGGTCGCGCCGCCTCGCTCGCAAGATTTCGGGTTGGCTATAGGCCGAAGGCTTCGGCAAGATCAATCGTCGAGGAATGTGGCAGGCTCGTGTGCACAGGTTATTCGCACTGCCGGTGGGCAAAGGCGCACCGCTTGCACGCCGGCCTCAAAGCTCGGCTAGTATCGTCATCGCAGCCGGGCATCGGGACCGGCGGCCGCGGACGGGGGCGGCTCGACGGGCGGCACGCGATGTGTGCCCACCGGACCGGTGATCCGGAGTGCGCAATGGGGGGTGAACGATGGCCAAGATCCTTCTCGCCGACGACGACGACGCCAATCTCGACCTCGTCCGTCGCGCGCTCGCGAGCGAAGGCCACGCAGTCACCACGGCCAGTGACGGCAACGAGGCCCTCGACGCCCTCGACCCTTCCTACGTCCTCCTCGTGGCCGATATCGACATGCCCGGCCTCGACGGCATCACGCTCGCCGAGCAGGCCCGCACGGCCGCACCGGGCCTGCGCATCCTGCTGATGTCGGGCTTTGCAGAACAGCTCGACCGCGCCCGCGGCCTGCAGGCCAGCGGCGTGCGCGCCATATCCAAGCCGTTCACCCTCGAGCAGAATTCGCAGCGCCGTCCGCGCAGCGCTGGCCTGAGCCACACCTGGACGACACCGTCACGCCCACCACAGGAGATCGAAACGTGAGGCCCGACGTCATGCACCATGCAGCGGCTGTGCGACCCCGCTCCGTGAGCCGCAAAGGCCTGCACCTCGCGACGACCGCCCTGATCCTGCTCTGCGCACTGTCCACATCCGCGCTCGCCGGCCGTCACGCCTTCGTCGTCGGCAACAGCGCCTACCGCCACGCCACGCCGCTCCCCAACCCCGCCAACGACGCCGGCGACATCGCCCGGCGCCTGGAATCGCTCGGCTATCGCGTCACCCTGGGCCTCGACCTGAGCCGCGCGGCGCTGCTGGAGCGCTTCCAGACCTTTACACGCACGCTGCGCGCCGACGATCTGGCGTTGATTTTTTATGCCGGCCACGGCCTGCAGATCAGCGGCGAGAACTATCTGGTCCCCGTCGACGCCCAGCTCGTCGACCAGGAGCATGCGCGCACCACGCTGATCAGCCTGAACGCGTTGATGACAGACCTGTCGCGCGCCACGCGTAACCGCATCGTCATTCTCGACGCCTGCCGCAACAACCCGTTCATCGAGGAGATCGCCCGCAGCGCGACCACGCGCGGCGCCACCACGCGTGGTCTTGCCCGCGTCTATGCCGGCGTCGGCTCCTACATCGCCTACTCCACCCAGCCCGGCAACGTCGCCCTCGACGGCACCGGCCGCAACAGCCCGTTCACGAGCGCCCTGCTCGGCCACATCGGCGAGCGCGGCGCGGACGTGCACGCCGTCATGCGACGCGTGCGCGCCAAGGTGCAGGAGCTGACACAGGCACAACAGATCCCGTGGGAGAACTCCTCGCTGATCGAGGACGTGAGCTTCGCCGATAGTGCCGTCGCCGCGGCATCACCTGCGCCCGCACCGCAATCGGCGCCGAAGTCTGCCGCCAGCGAGACCGCCGGCCGCGAGCCCGCGCTGACGCAGCGCCTGCATTACGTCGACGGCCTCGATCCCAAGGGCGACAATTTCCTTGCGCTGCGTGGCGGACCCGGCACCGGCTTTGCGCAACTGGCCTCGATGGAAGCCGGCACGCTCCTGCGTGTGGTGGAGAGCCGAGGCGACTGGCGCCGCGTGGCGCTGACGGACGGCTCGCAAGGCTGGGCACATCGCAACTGGATCGTCTGCTGCCGGACGGTGACCTCCACCAAGCTGTCGACCCTGGCACCGGCTAGCCCGGTCGCCGGCGACACCTGTGACAGCCTCTGGCATGAGCGCAACGCGATCTGGCATCGCGCGAAATATTGCTTCAAGAGCCCCAAGGGCCAGGCCGTCTTCTCGAACGCGGGCTGTTCGCGCGATCAGGCCGCCGCCCAGGCCGCCATGTCGCCTGCCGAGCGCGCCCGCGTCGACGACCTGCTGGCCCGCGAGCGCGCGCTCGGCTGCCGCTGACCTGGGAGCGACCGGCACCGCCGCCAAGGCCTCGCAAGCACGCCTCGGCACAGAAAGTGCTTATGGCGCTGGCCTTTCCAGAGACGTTCACGACTCGGAAAGACTAACGCGCCCGTGCCATTACGAGACGCGCGCCCGAAGCGGTGCGATCACGGCCGATCACGAACACGCAGCGGCTTTCACGTGTCCGCGAGACCCCATTTCTTTCCTTCCCCCAATCGATCATGGTGCCGCCACCGACGAGACGGGACGCACCCGTCCGATCCCAGACGGCCCTGAGCAAAACGCCCCCCGCAAGAGGAGGAAACATCATGAGCATCCCGACGACCGCGCAACCGGATAGTCCGCGCGCGCACCACGGCGCGATCAGGCGCACCACGACCAGACGTCGAGCCATCGCGCTCTTCGCCGTCATCGCCGCGACCGCCGCCACGTCCATCGACACCGGCGCCCAGGCCGCAACCGTCGCCGAGATCTTCGGCAAGCCGGCGCAAGGCTCCAGCAAGGTCGTCGACCACGCCGCCTGGACGACGCTTCTGCAGGCCTACGTCAAGCCGGGCGCGGACGGCGTCAATCGCGTCGACTACGCCAAATGGAAATCTGAAAGCCACGCCGCGCTGAAGGCCTACGTCAGGGCGCTCCAGGACGTCGACCCGACGACGCTCGACCGGTCCGAGCAGTTCGCCTTCTGGGCCAATCTCTATAACGCCAAGACCATTGACGTCGTGCTCGACGCTTATCCGGTGAAGTCGATCAAGGACATCAACCTCGGCGGCAGCCTGCTGACGATCGTGACCGGCGGCCCCTGGAAGGCCAAGGTCGCGCAGGTCAAGGGCCAGAGCCTGAGCCTCGATGACATCGAGCACAATATCCTGCGCCCTGTCATGAAGGACCCGCGCGTCCACTACTCGGTCAATTGCGCCTCGATCGGTTGCCCGAACCTGATGACAGAAGCCTTCACCGGCGCCAAGCTGGAGGCTCAACTCGACGCCGGCGCTAAGGCCTACGTCAATCATCCCCGCGGCATCACCGTCGGCAACGGCAAGATCACGGCATCGAGCATCTATTCCTGGTTCCAGGCCGACTTTGGCGGAACCGCAGCCGGCGTTCTCGAGCACGTGCGCAAATACGCCGATCCCGATCTGACGGCGAAACTCAAGGGCGCAGCATCGATTTCCGACTACGGCTACGACTGGCGGCTCAACGAGGTGACGAAATGAGCGCGCCCGCATTGCACACCACCTCGGGGGAGGCTCAGACCATGACGCACGCCCAATCGCACGAGCCCGCCAAGGCCGGCGACGCCAATCGTCCCGCTACATCCTCGAGCTTGCGCAAATGGGCGCCACTCGCCGTGATCGCAGCGCTGATGGCGCTGTCGTTCGCGATGGGCTGGCATAAGTACCTCTCGTTCAAGACCATCGGTCTCAATTACGAGGCCCTGCAGACCTTCATCGAGGAGTATTTCATCGCCGCTTTGGCGCTCTACATCCTGACCTACATCGTCGTCGTCGCGCTGTCGTTGCCCGGCGGCCTTGTCATGACGCTGTCGGGCGGCCTGCTGTTCGGCTGGCAGGTCGGCGCGGCGGCCACCGTCGTCGGGGCCACCATCGGGGCGACGCTGATCTTCCTCGTCGCCAAGACATCGTTCGGCGAGACGCTGGCCGCGAAGGCCGGCCCGTGGATCGGCAAGCTGCGCGATGGCTTCCAGGACAACGCCCTGTCCTACCTCCTGTTCCTGCGCCTCGTGCCCGCGTTTCCTTTCTTCGTCGTCAATCTGGCGCCCGCCTTGCTCGGTGTCCCACTCAGGACCTATCGTTGTCGGCACCGCGCTCGGCATCATTCCCGGCACCACGGCTTTCTCCTTCGCCGGCGCCGGCCTCGGCTCGGTGGTGGAGGCCCAGAACGCCACCTACAACGCCTGCCTCAAGGCCAACGGCGGCAGCGCCGAAGCCTGCCCCTACACCATCGACACCAGCGCGCTCGTCACCAAGGAGCTCCTGATCGCATTCGCCCTGCTCGGTGTCGTCGCCCTCATCCCCGTCGCTCTTAAGAAATGGAACAACCGCCATGTCCGCTGACAACGAACCTCACCGCGCCCGTCGCGCGCACCGCAGACACCGGCAGCGCCACGGCATCCGGCACCGGCGACACCACCCGCACGACCGACCGCCGCGACAGCGTCCCCGGTCAGCCGATCACCTGCGACATCTGCGTCATCGGCGCCGGCTCCGGCGGGCTCTCCGTCGCCGTTGCCGCCGCTGCGTTCGGCCGCAAGGTCGTCCTGCTCGAGAAGCACAAGATGGGCGGCGACTGCCTCAACTTCGGCTGTGTGCCCTCCAAGGCCCTGATCGCCGCCGGTAAGCGCGCCCAGGCCATGCGCACGTCCGCCCCCTTCGGCGTCGCGCCGGCCGAGCCCGAGATCGATTTTGCCCGCGTCAACGATCACGTCAGGAACGTCATCGCCGCCATCGCGCCCAACGACAGCGTCGAGCGCTTCAACGGCCTCGGCGTCACCGTCATCCAGGAGGCCGGCCGCTTCGTCGACAAGGACACCGTCGCCGCCGGCGCCCAGCGCATCAAGGCCCGCCGCTTCGTCATCGCGACCGGCTCCGCCGCCGTTCGTGCCGCCGATCCCCGGGCTCGATACCGTGCCCTATTTCACCAACGAGACGCTGTTCGACAATCGCGAAAAGCCCGCACACCTGATCGTCGTCGGCGGCGGACCGATCGGCATGGAGATGGCCCAGGCGCACCGCCGCCTCGGCGCCCGCGTCACCGTGCTCGAAGGCATGACCGCGCTCGGCAAGGACGATCCCGAGCTGACGGCGGTCGTCCTGAAGCATCTGCGCGAGCGAAGGCATCGATATCCGCGAGGGCGCCAAGGTCGAGCGCGTCGACGGCCGCGCCGGCGACATCAGCGTCACCGTCGGCCAGCGCCGACGGCAGCGACACCGTCACCGGCACCCATCTCCTGATCGCCGTCGGCCGCCGCGCCAACATGTCGACGGCCTCGGCCTCGAGGAAGCCGGCATCGAGACCGACTCGCACGGGCATCAAGGTCGACGCGGGCATGGTCACAACCAATCGCAAGGTGTTCGCCATCGGCGACGTGGCCGGCGGCCTGCAGTTCACGCACGTCGCCAACTACCACGCCGGAATCGTCATTCGCAAAGCGCTTGTTCCACCTGCCCGTCAAGGCCGACACCTCGATCATCCCCTGGGTCACCTACACCGAGCCGGAGACTCGCCAATGTCGGCCTGACCGAGGACGCCGCCCGCAAGGCCGGCCACCAGGTCAAAGTCCTGCGCTGGCCCTACCACGAGAACGACCGCGCCCAGGCCGAGCGCGCCACCGAAGGCCTCGTCAAGGTCGTCACCGACAAGAAGGGCCGCATCCTCGGCGCCAGGAATCGTCGGTCACCACGCCGGCGAACTGATCCAGATGTGGTCGCTGGCCCTATCACAGAAGATGAATATCAAAGCCATGACCGGTTGGGTCTCGCCCTATCCGACGCTGACGGAGATCAACAAGCGGGCCGCTTACCGTTATTATACGGCCGCGCCAGGCAACCGTGTCCTGCGAAAGGCCCTCGATCTGATGGCGCGCGTGCTGGGTTGACGCGCCACCAAGGCAAGGCGCCATGTGTGCCGGCCCGCCTTGTCAGGGGGCCGGCCGACTTGCGTGACCGCGCGAGCAGGATCAGAGTCCGAACGTGGAGCGTGGTTGATCCGCGCCCAGGCACGAAGGAGACGAGAGCTTGCCCCAGGACACGCCTCAGCCGGCCGCGAACGCGGTAGCGGACGCGGCGAACGCCCAGGCAGAGGCACAGGCACAGGCCGGTTCGCCCGCCGGGCTGCTGGAGCGCTGGCGGCGCGGTCGCATCGGCTTGTCCGCCAAACTGCTGCTGTTGACGCTGCTCTTCGTCATGCTGGCCGAGGTCCTGATCTTCGTCCCCTCCGTGGCGAACTTCCGCGTCACTTGGCTGGCTGATCGATTGCGCGCCGCACAGCTGGCTTCGCTAGCCGCCGAAGCCGGCGGCGGCAATGTCCCGGCAAGCTTGCGCGCCGAACTCCTGAAAACCGCCCAGGTCAAGGCCGTCTCGGTCAAGCGCGACGGCATGCGCCGTCTGGTGCTGCCCGCCAACCGCGACCTGTCGATCGATGCACACTACGAGCTTTCGATGGACATGCCCAACGGCAACCTTGGCGACCTCTCCCATCGCCTGGGCCTCGTAAGCGACGCCATGTCCGTCTTCCTGTCCGGCGGCAACCGCATCCTGCGCGTCACCGGCCATTTGACGGGCTCGCGCACCGACAACGTCGAGATCGTGTTGCCCGAGGCACCGTTGCGGACCGCCATGCTCAGCTACGGGCTGAACGTGCTGGGCCTGTCCATCGTCATCTCCTTCATCACCGCCGCCTTGGTCTATTTCGCACTCAATCGTCTGCTGGTGCGCCCGATGATGCGCATCTCCGAGAACATGCTGAAATTCTCACGCAACCCTGAGGATACCAGCCGCATCATCGAGCCGACCGCGCGCCAGGACGAGATCGGCACCGCCGAGCGCGAGCTGGCCCATATGCAGGGCGAGCTCGCCCATCTCTTGTTGCAGAAGAACCGGCTGGCCCAGCTTGGCCTCGCCGTCAGCAAGATCAATCACGACCTGCGCAACATGCTCGCCAGCGCCCAGCTGATCTCCGACCGACTGACGAGCCTGGAAGATCCCACGGTCCAGCGCTTCGCCCCCAAGCTGATCGCCTCACTCGATCGCGCCATCGCCTTCTGCAACGACACCTTGCGCTTCGGACGGGCCGAGGAGGCCAAGCCGCGCCGCGAGCTGTTCAGGCTGAAACCCCTGATCGACGAAATCGGCGATGCCCTCGCCCTCCCACGCGAGGATGCGATCGACTGGGTCGTCGACATCGAAGACACCCTGCGCATCGATGCCGATCGCGACCACCTCTTCCGCGTCTTGAGCAATCTCGTGCGAAACGCCGTCCAGGTCCTGGAGGCCCAGCCAGGCGCGGCCGATCAGTCGGCGGGCTCGCAACCGGGCGCCTTGGCCGCCCCCGCCGCGATGAGCCCCCGCGACACCATCCGCGTGGCGGCCCGCCGCGACGGCCGCACGGTCGCCATCGACATCGCCGACACAGGCCCCGGCGTGCCCGCCAAGGTCCGCCCACACCTCTTCCAGGCTTTCCAGAGCTCCGCGCGCAAGGGCGGGACGGGCCTCGGCCTCGCCATTGCCGCCGAGCTGATCGCCGCCCATGGCGGGCGGCTCACCTTGCGCGATGGCGCACGCGGCGCGGTCTTCCGCATCGAGATCCCCGACCGCAGCGCCTAGCCGCGCCATTCCCCGCTGATCCCGCCTGCCAATCCAGTGCCAATCCCCTGGACAGGCTTGCCCGGCCTCACTATAAGACCCGAGCTTCGGCGCACCCATTCGGTCGCCGCGCACGTCGACCCCGCAGGTGCGACGTTTGCCCAGGTAGCTCAGTTGGTAGAGCACAGCACTGAAAATGCTGGTGTCGGTGGTTCAAATCCGCCCCTGGGCACCACGACCCCTCCGCATAGCTGATCATAACCTCTCAAAAATCCATAGGAATCAGGGTCATGCTGTCGCCATCCTGCGCACGGCGACGCATCGGACACCCTTGTTTCTCAGAAGATTGCGGGTAAGGATGCGGGTAACACGCGCTGAGCTACCAAGCGTTACCCACAATGCAGCTTTCTGAGTTCGCCATCCGGAAGGCCAAGCCCCAAGCGAAGCCGTATCGCCTTAGCGACGGCGGTGGCTTGCACCTCCTCGTGCAGCCGAACGGCTCCCGCCTGTGGCAGATGCGGTATCGTTATAACGGCAAGGAGAATATTCTCTCCTTCGGGGCTTACCCGCTGGTGACTTTGGCCGAAGCGCGACGAAAGCGCGACGAGGCCAAGCGGCTGCTGATAGGGCGGATCGATCCGGCGGCCAAGAGGCGGCAGGATCAAGTTGCCGCTGAAGCGGCTGCCCGGCAAACATTTCAATTGATCGCCGACGAATACATCTTTCAATTGAATGAGAAGGGGGCGGCGGCGTCAACCATCGCCAAGACCACCTGGCTACTCAAGGATCTGGCGGCTCCGCTCGCCGATCGACCAATTCATGAGATCACGCCAGCCGAGATCCTGGCATTGCTGCGGCGGGTGGAAAAGAGCGGACGCAGGGAGACGGCGCGACGTCTGCGTGGAACGATCGGCAGTGTCTTCAAGCTCGCGATCGTGACCCTGCGGGCTGACAGCGATCCGACTGTTCCCCTCCATGGCGCGCTCTTGCCCCCAAAGGTCGAGGGCCGTGCAGCGATCACCGATGAACAGGCTTTGGGCAAGTTCTTGCGAGCGATCGATGACTACGATGGATGGCCAACGATCAAGGCGGGGATGCAATTTTTGATGTTGACCTGCGTCCGACCGGGGGAGGTGCGCGGCGCTAGGCGGGACGAGTTCGATCTGTCCAAATCGGTCTGGCGCATTCCTGCGGAACGCATGAAGATGCGTCAGCCGCACGACGTGCCACTCTCCCGACAGGCTCTCACTGTGCTCAACGACGTGTGGCCATTGTCCGAAGACGGGGAGCTGGTGTTTCCGTCGGTGAGATCGGTTCTTCGACCGCTTTCAGACAACGCCTTCAATTCGGCGCTGCGGCGCATGGGCTACGCGAGGAACGAAGTCTCAGCGCACGGCTTCCGTGTGACGGCCAGCTCGATCCTGAACTCGCGCGGCTATGAGGCTGACGTCATCGAAGCTGTGCTGGCGCATCAGGATCGCAATTCGATCCGTCGAACGTACAACCGGGCCACATACTGGGACCAGCGGGTCGTGCTGATGCAGGACTGGGCTGATCTACTTGATCAGCTGAAGGGATGACCGTGTCAAGTGCACGGTCGGTGTGAGCCTGAAGCAGAACTCGACAGCAAGTCATGAAGGGCCAACAAGTGACATCCAATACAGAGGGGCCGTCTAGAATGGCACGATGAAATTCATCCACGCCTGCATCCAGATCATCACGCGTCGGATGACGTGACCGGTGGGCATGGACGAGGTGTAGATCGCGGCTTGACCGTAGCTGCCCGCCTTCAGGGTCTCAGCGACTTTTGTGTCATCAAGTTTGAGGCGGACCACGAAAGGGAAAGCGGAGAGCCGCGTGTTAGCGGCAGCGGAACCCGAGACCGCGATCTGGCCTTGCGCGATGGCCGGCAGCACGGCTTCAACGCTAGCCGCGAAGACCTCGCCGGGCAACTGTTTGAAGGTGACGTCCGCCTTCTGCCCTGCTTTCACGTAGCGGACGTGAATCTGATGTATCTGCGCACCTACGAGCGTCTCAGAGGTATCGAAGAAAGGCATCGTCGCCGCCAGCGGGACCGTGGCCACCCGCGCACCGGGCCGTAGCGCAACGTTGGTGGCAAAGCCATCGGAGGGCGCGCGAACCGTCGTGCCCTCGAGCTGCCACTTCGCGTCAGTTAACTGTGCTCTCAGGTTCGCCGCATTGGCAATGGCCTCCTCGACGCGAAACCGGGAGCCGGCATCGCGCGCTTCCAGTTGTGTAAACTGCTGCTCCCTCAGTTCGGCGAGCTTCAGCTGAGCCGTCAGCTGATCCACCTTGGCTTGGTATTGTGTCGGGTCGATACGGAAAAGCACTTCGCCTTTCTTGACAGGCTCATTGGCGCGAATCGCAACCTCGACAACCTGCCCTGCCACGTTAGGGACGATGGCGACCGCACCGCGCACTACGACCGCGGGACCAGCAGGCGCCGCCCACTGCAGCGGCACGAACAGGAACAGGAACAGCGCGATCATGAAAGCGATCGGCGAAAGCCGGACGTAGATGTTGCCAGGCAGCATCTTCAATTTTACGAGCCCGTAAACAACCGCCACAAAACAAAGGGTGAGGAAGATGATCATGGGCTGGCTCCGATCCGCTCATCGGTTGCTTTTACTCGTGTCATGCCGGTCGGCGAGTAGTACGCCCAGACCATGGCGAGCGGCCAAAGTGGAATGGGGAGTAGGAGGCTGCACCAGCCGGCCACGGCAACAGCCTCGGCCTGGGCATGAGCGCGGCCGCGCGCGATCTGGCCCGGCAATCGCGCCAACAGGAAAATTGCAGCGAGTGCGGTTGCCAGAAGCACGAGCAGGATAACAAAGGCGAAGTACTTCATAGCACATCTCGCAAGATCGATCGCCGGCACGCTTCAGACCAATGGGCCGACCCAAGAGCGCAACAGGACGGGGAGTTCATCAGTTCGACTGTTCGAACGCCGGAAACGTCCAACTGCCGTTCTATATTTCCGCGCAGTCATTGGCTTCAAGATAGCGGTCCACGTTGTAGACAGTGATCGACCAGAACGCGACGATGGGCACGTCCTTTAACGTGGCCCTGTAAGGCGTCATGCCGTCATTGGCCGCAGCGCTGTCCATCAAATACATCGCCGCGCTCTGTTGGTGAGCTCCCATTTGCTGGTCCAATCTCATATGCCACACCTGACGGATGAGTCCGGTGTCCGCGCAAATCATTCAATTCGCGGGGCATGAGACGCGATCACATCTGACTATATGACCGAGCTAACTTACGTCCTATGTCGACGCAGTCATCGGTGGCTGCTTCCACTTGCCCTCAAGCGCCTCGGGCTTCGGCCAGTACAGGCGCAAGATAACCGTGAACGGCCCCTTTGGTGCAGGCAGCCAGTTGGCTTCTTTATCAGCACCTGGCGATCCGTTCTGGATGTAGAAGGTGTAGCCGCCGTCAGCGTCCTTTTTAAGCTGTGGCAGCATGGGCTTGTTGAGCAGATAGCGATTGAGCGGATTGGCAACGAGCAGACTCGATGGCAATTCATACATCGTCATCGACCAGAACGAGTTGGCAGGCGGTAACTGGCCCGGCGCAAAGCGCAAGGTATAGCGTTTGGCCCCATCCAGCTTCTGACCGTCGGAACCGACGGCATAAAAAGGATACATCGCTTCTTGCTTCGAATTGCCATAGATGCCAAGCACGGCTCCCGCCATCCGATAGAGATAATTATTCTTCAGATAAGCTCGCGTACCGAAAAGGTCGCCGGAGGTAACCTTCCCGGTATCAACTTTCTCCTTCTGAAGCTTCGCCAAGTCAGCCCATGCATCGGCCATACCTTGCTCGATGGCAGCCTTGACTTCGGGAGAGAGCTTGCTCGCATCCAAGGTCCTGCCAGCGCCGACACCAATCCTGCCGATGCGTTCCATGAGTGACTTTTCGGTCCGATGCGTTGGGCAGAACTTCAGGACGAAACTCAGAATGTTGAAGAACTCCAGCGACGTCTTCTGCGCTTCGGGCGCAAGCGGCGTTGCGAACTCGATTGCTGGCGGGGCCTTGGGAGCAGATTGACCAAGAAACGCGGAGAGCGGTTGCGCCTTGTAGCCCGCTTGAATCTTCTTGACGTTCTCAATGTCAGCCGGATTGAAAAGCTGCGTGCGGTAGATGGCGAGTGTCAGCTCGGTTTCCGAACGGATGACCTTTGTCACACCCTTCGGCTTCACACCCTTCCAGCCAGGCCCGGCGATCAGAAAATTGCCACCGCCATTGCCGGTTGCGCGGCTGCCCACGTAGTCGAAGTTGAAGGTGTAGAGATCGACGAGCTGAATGCTGAAATAGCGCTCCTTCTCGATCGGCGGCACGGTGAGCACAAATGGTTCGGCACGCAAGTCCAAGCCGATAAAGGAGTACGGCGTATCGGAGTTTGGCGTCTGGACTGCCTTATCGTCCGGCGTGTAGACGCGCGCTGTGTTGAACAGCTGGTTCCAAGGGCACTTGTATTCAGGATTTTTTTTATTAACAAAGTAGGCATGCTGGATGCGATAGCCGTCTACCAACGGGTACCCGTACGTGTACGCCTCTTTAGCGATGGCACGGGCCCGCGCCGGTGTAATGCTCGTTTGAGCACTGGCTGCGGTAACCCCCAACGAAGGAACGGCAGCCAAGCCAACTGTGAACTCTCGGCGCGTGATGGCTTTCATAGATTAGTCCTCAATTGGTGTCTTCCACTCGCTAGTTCGCCACGCAGCCTCTTGCCTCTTGAGGCAACAATCCCGTGCAGCGCCATCTTGTTCAGCACCTGTCAGGTGAGAGGAGCCGTGAACATTAGCCTCTCCCACTGTGATTTTCCGCTGTCGCATCCACAATCTGAACGGTCGGCCGTCTTCGTGGAGTCTCAGTATACTTTCACAACCACGTAGCGGCCGCCATACGGCTGATAGTAAACGCCTCCGCAATGGGACAGTGCGGCACCGTTCACGACCACGGTGGAGCATCCCCGCGGAAGTGCAGCCACATAGACAGATGTGCGGGCGACGGTACGTCGCGTCGTGCGGCGAGCGACACCCGCGACGCTTCCAGGTGTGGCCGGTCGCCCGATCCTTGCCTCGGCGGCCGAAATCAGGGGGGCTTCAACGTTCAGCACCGCACCGCCATTCAAGATCAGTCCACTAGCGAGGGCGAGCGCTCCCAGAGCACACTTGAAGATTGGCAATGCTCTCATCTCACGACCTCGATGTCACCAGACTGGTTGACAGAAATTTCGTCGACTTTGCGGGCCCCATCGGGCGGCGTGAACACGAAGGTTTTCGCTTCAATCGTGGGGCTCGTATCCCAGCCACTCAAGCGCAGGGAGAACTGCGGCGCCGCAGTCATCCATTTGCTCGTGATGACATACTTGAGCGGCAGCGGCTTATCGCCTGTCTGAACCCAGAGCTGCCAATCGATGTCCTTGGCGCGGTAGGCGAGGTGGTGGGCTTTCGTCCCATTGACCATCACGACACCAATATACCTCGCACTCTGGACCTCCAGATTGAGTCCCGGATAAACATCCCCATAGAGGAGATCAGCGCCGGCAAAGTGAAAACCCGTGACATCGCGAGCCGCATCGAGCGCGTCATCGATGCTGCCTGGCACAGCATACTGCGCGTAGAGCTTGTACGACCTGTCATGGATCGTCAGGCTCTTGCCGTCATAGGTGAACTCAGCGTCGATTACGCCACCGCGACGCGTTGCGTTGAGCTTGCCCGGCCGCTCCAGTGCAACAGCGCCAGAACTGCTGAACTGCAATTTTTCGCCCTCATGCGTCAACACTTCGAGATCGGAATCGAAGTTGACGGTGAAGCTCTTCAGTCCCTTGAGGTGCGCGGCCATGCTGCGCAGCACCTCGTCCGCGTCGGCATCCACCGCCGCGGAGCTTTTGGCGGTCTGCGCTGATGCTGGCATTCCGGCGCCCAGCCCTGCCATCATGGCCGCGAGGAACGCTGCTACGAGCTTTGACGTCGCCGACGTATACATCAGGTCCACCTTTCTCATCGGATGCGCAAATGCGACGATGCCCCCGATATTATTCCGCGGGCGTCCATTGCGATCCCGTCTGCCGTTCGTGAGCCCCCGCGTGGCCTGTCGGGTCAAGCGCCGCTCCACTTCCAAGAAGTCGCTTCCGCCGCTTGCGTCGTTCGCCGAGATAGCTTCGCGTGCCCGATTAAGCCACATGCCTTCGCCAAGAAGGGCATCTCAATCAGCAGAAGGTTGATGATCGGCCGGGCGCGCTACCGAAAACGAAGCCCTGCAGCGACGCCGCTGGTCGTCCTTCTCCCCAAGACGAAACACGCCCATCACTGCATCATAGCCGATCAGGGCAGGCTATGCAGTTTCCGACACGGCAGAGAAAATCAGGGCTACCGTTGGCGGCTGAAGGCGGCATATCGTGGGGTTGCTTGACGACCTCACTTCTCCACCGAAGGAGCGATATGCCGTGTCGAACGATAACGTGACCAAGCTGATTCAGCCAGGAGCCTTCGAGGATCCGCTCACAGAAGTCCTGCGCAATGGCGCCCGCGCTCTGCTCGCGCAGGCGGTCGAGGCTGAGGTGGCCGAGTTCCTCGGCAAGCATGCCGACCTCAAGACCGGCGATGGGCGTCAGCGGGTTGTCCGCCATGGTCATCTGCCAGAGCGCGACGTGATGACCGGCATCGGTCCCGTCGCCGTGAGCCAGCCGCGCGTTCGCGACCGTGGAGCCTCCGCGGACGATGCAGGACGCATCCGCTTCACGCCGACGATCCTTCCACCTTACGCACGCCGCTCGCGGAGCCTGGAGGTTCTGATCCCCATCCTCTACCTGAAGGGCATCTCCACGGGCGACTTCGCCGAGGCCTTGGCGGCTCTGCTGGGCACGGACGCCCCGGGGCTTTCGGCCTCGACCATTGCGCGTCTGAAGGAGGTCTGGCACGACGAGCACTGGAGCTGGCAACGGCGTGATCTTTCGGCAAGCCGTTACGTTTACGTCTGGGCCGACGGCATCTACTTCTCAGGCACGGCTCGACCATGACAAGCAATGCATCGTGGTGATCATCGGCGCCGATGAACTGAGGGCAAGAAGAGCTGATCGGCGATCACCGACGGCTACCGGGAGAGCGCCCAGTCCTGGCGCGAAGTGCTGCTCGATCTCAAGCGCCGCGGCTTCGCGATTGCGCCCGAGTTGGCCACCGGCGACGGCGCGCTCGGCTTCTGGAAGGCGCTGCGAGAGTCTGGACGACGCGCGAGCAGCGCTGTTGGGTGCACAAGACCGCCAACGTGCTCAACAAGCTGCCGAAGAGCCTTCAGGGCAAGGCCAAACGGCCACTTCAGGACATCTGGATGGCCGAGACCAGGCAAGACGCGGAGAAGGCCTTCGATTTCTTCTTCGAGGCCTAGGCGCCGAAGTACGACAAGGCGGTGGCCTGCCTGGCCAAGGACCGCGACGTTCTGCTCGCCTTCTATGACTTCCCGGCCGAACACTGGAAGCACATTCGCACCACCAACCCCATTGAAAGCACCTTTGCGACCGTGCGCCTCAGGACCACCAAAACCAAGGGCTGCCTGCCGCATGAACGGCGTTCACCATGGTCTTCAAGCTGGTCGACGCTGCACAGAAAAGCTGGCGCCGCCTCGACGGACACAACCAGTTGCCCAAGGTCGTGCTGGGTGCGAAGTTCAAGGACGGGCTGGAGGTCGCCCAAGCCGCCGACCGTCAGCCCCAAGCCGCCGCCTGAACCCTCAGGCCGTCTGGGAGAGCCACTCCCGACGCGGCGCAAAGCGCACACGAAGAAGCACCGATACCCGGCGGGCATCGGTGCACAGAACTGTTGGTCATTGCATTTTGGGTGACTACGCCTGCAGAACTAGAAACGGAGCGTGCCGCCCAGAACGGGTCCATGCTGCACCGCATCGTACCGGTACTGCCGGTTGCCTGAGCCCTCCGAATAGTCCACCGAAAGGGCTTTGTATCCGATATAGGCGTCAAAGTCGTAGCCAGTTCGTTCAAATAGCTTGAACTCGTAGGTTCCGATGGCGTGCCAGGAAACGTCGCTTCCGACACCAAAGCCGCCAATGTCGCCGCGAACAGTCAGCAAACGGCCGGGCGCCATCTGGTAACGCACGCGCGCGCCGATAAACGGATCGAGCCAATCGATAGTCCCGGAGCGAACGATCGCCCGGTTCCCGTCGATGATGAGCCCCGGACCCGGTACAATCACGTTTAGTGACGCCGATAGATTCGTATCCTGGTACCAGTAGCGGGCGCCGCCGAGAATATCGATCGCAGTATGTGTGCCCGCACTTGCTGACGCGCCGGACCAGATCTCGTATGCGGCGCCGACCTCGATCACCGCCTGTGTGTAGTCGGCTTCGATCGCGCCGTTGAGCGCAAGCACGCCTCCGGGGCGCCCGGCGGCGAAGTCACCCGATCCGGCAAGCTTCGAGTAGACGATATCGTTGAACAGGGCGAAGCGTCCGTTGCGCGCCTCCAAATAGCTCATCCAAGCAGGAATGCCCGACCAGTCGAGAGCACTCAGCACATCGTCCGGGGCGGCCTCGACGGCGAATGGCCGTCCCTTCACGGTGACGTCGCCCGAGATCCAGGGGAGCCAGGCGTAGGTCGTAAACTTATACGTCCATTGCGATCGCGGAGCCGTCTCGGCATACGGTGCAGGAGCGTCCTTGATGCTTCCGCCGAGATCCGCAGACGCGGCCGGCTCCGCAAAGCTGAACATAGTCATCGCCGAGATGCAGATAAGTTGCCTAAACTGGATCATCAGCATCCCCCGTTGCCGAGCAGCGACAAGTCCTTGCCCAACTACCCATCATCTTGAATTCTAGAGGATTGAATTATAAGTGTATTCTCGAACCGCCATCTATGCAAAATCGGTCACGGTTGGCTCAAAGCTGTGAGCGCGTGGCTGGTTCGCAACATACGCTCTGTATCCACGGTGAAACTGTGAAGCCGTATCGTATCTGTACTGCGCCCTCGAGCGCCGCCCGGATATGCATTACCACGATGCGCTATTCCCAGTAGCCGGCCTCACTCCTGGTACCCCGGCGGGGTCTTATGCCAAGCGTATCCCGCTTTGCCCTTTTCATAGCCATAGTCGAACAGCTTGCGCATGTACCGCTTGTCGAAGGGGCCCGCGTATGGCGTCTGGAAATTCTCATCGATGTAAGCGAGGTTGAAGTCCACGCGATCTCGCTTGGTCGTCAGATAGATGCGGTAGGTGTCGTTAACGCCACTCGCCGCTGTCATCGTTGAAATCGTTTGTCCGACAATGGCCAGCGTCTGCTTCTTTACGCTCTCCTCGGGTCTGAACAGTCGACCATTGCGGATGACGTAGGCTTTGCGCTTGCCGGCCGGGGGAGCCAGCGCTGAGTTCTTCTTGATGTTGAAAGCCGGCGGATACAGGAAGGCCTGAGCCACCGTCCCGCCATCGACGTGCATTTCCTCGTAGTTCTTGCCCTCGAGCGTGACGTTCAGCATGACGGGCGGGAATACGCCTGGAATCGAAGCCGACGCACGCAGCACGTCGATGATGAGATCGCGCGCGCGCGGATCCTTGCTCGCGGCGATCGCACCGATGTTCCAGATGACGGAACGCGCTTGATCGAGGTTCGTTGTGGCGATGAGAAGCAGGCGACCCTTCGCATATTCCTGCGCGATGCGCGCAACCATCTTCCGGTCGACGTAGCCGGCGATCATTTTGCGAAGCGGCGCCGTGTCGGTCATCGCATCGTCGGCCACGGCGGCAAACACTGTGCGCTTGGTAAAGATGTCGTCCGCGGAGGTATCGGTATAGACGGCCTTCAGCTGCGCGTCGTACTCCGGCCCGAGGAATGCAAAGGGCGCGGAGAGGGCGCCGGTGCTGATGCCGGTGACGATGCGGAAACTCGGCCGGTCGCCGCGAACCGTCCACCCGAGAAGTAGGCCGGCTCCGAACGCGCCATCATCTCCGCCACCGGATATGGCCAGAAAGTGGTTTGTCCCGAACTGCCCCTTGCCGAAAGATGCGCCCTCGAACGCTCGCCGCTTTTCGAGAAGGTCGCGAGCGATGGCTTCGACGGCCGTGACATCGCCGTCGGCGTAGAACCTTGCTTGAGTGACGCCGAGAGGGACTGCACCGCGTGCCATTGCCAGCGGAACCGCGGGGAGCCGATCGCTTGTCGCGCAGGCCGAGAGAAAGGACACCACCAAACCCGCGACCGCCATGGCGCCCACTGCTAGCGGAAGCTCGCGCCTAGTCCTAAGCCCGACCATGCGCATGGCTGCATCGCAGATCTTGCTAATTTGCACGACGCAATCGCCCAAGGCCGTCATTGCCGCTTCAGCGCCATGCCCGAGACGCCTACCGCCAGGTTCAGCCCCGTTTGAGCTTGTACGCTGATCGGCTGAAGGATGACCGAATTCTTCGCCCCCCCGACAAGCAAGTTGGCACCGCCGCCGATGCCGACGGAGGCATCAGCCGAAACGCCACCGTAGTTCCCCTCTAGAGCCCCGGCCGCAAGCTCAGTGGTTGACGAGACGACCGTCCAAACCATGACACTCGGTCCTTTGACACCGATGTCGAGACCAAACTTGGTGATGGTGGCCGAATAGACATGCGACTGCGCCTTGCCTGCCGGGTTGAACGCGCAAGAGAGGGTCTGCTTCGAACCAACCAAAATGCCGATGCTGCCATGGCCCTTGCACGTCAGTGTACCTGCGACAAGCTTCGCATCCTTGCCGAGCGCCGGCGCCTGTGCCAGCGGAACTGCCAACACAGCAGCAGCGACCGTCACCGCATACAACCACCGGCTCGCATGTTGGATCTGCATTACCCCGCCCTCCTGCGCACGCCACGGCTCTGAAACCCGCCCGCTTCAAGCGCACCGCACCACAATAAGCAGAACTGCAGCTCATCGGTATGCACTTTCCGACACGTGCTGGTGTGGCCACTTTGCGCCTCAAGTGTTCACGACCTCGGGAGCCACCCGCAATCTAGCGCTCGCGTGCGCCGCCCTCGACACAATGCTTCAACCCAAACTACGGGATACTCCCGAAGGTGCGTAACGGCGCGATTTTGCGACGCTTCGGAAAGCATGCAAAGTATGTAATGCTAAACCACAAACACCGCGCCTTCGGAACATCTCTATAAGTTGGTTTGGCACGCTTGCTTCTCAACAGATTTGGGTGAACGATGGGGACTTTAGGGTAGGTCAACGACCTCTCGCGATTGAACTGGTAACAGGCTAACGAGGGTCGTGGTCCGTTCCATTGTTCACACGGAATGCAACAGCCACTCGTGCTCAAGACGCGTGCCGACTGGCTACGTCCTTCGGGCGGAGAGCAGCGTGACGTTCGACGAATATTCACGGGCGGTGAGCGATGCCGATGTGGGATTCGTTCTCACCCATCGGGAGGTTCAGAAGTGGGGGCTCGAGCGCGCGGAGCTCGGAAAGATCCGCTTACAGTTGGGCTCAGACGGGGGCGGCAGTATCGTCGATGGGATCACTCGAAGCGATGCCGTTGTCTTGATCTGGCGCGTTGGCGCGTCTCCAGAGCACATCTATTTGAATGGCGACTTGCTTCGTCATGACGAACTGGCCGTACTGGAGCCCGGGTCGCATTTTATTTTCGCTACCAAGGGGCCGCGTCACTGGATTTCCGTTGCCATCCCTGTCGACTACTTCGGCGCAGGGTTGCTCGACGCGGACTCTGGCCCAAGGGCGGTCTTGCTGTCGTCGCCCGGCCGTGCCGAGGAGCTTTCTCTGCTAGCCGCAGAACTTCATCGAGCGTCCGACTCCGCACGTCCATCCGAGGCCCTGGATGCGCTGGAGCAGGATCTGATCGCTGGCTGCCTCGAATGCATATCAGCGTCCGCACGCCACGTGGCAGGGAATCACGAGAGCTTCTCGATCGTCGATAGGGCTCTCAAGATACTAAATCACAACGACCGACTGAATTTCCGCATTGATGAGCTGTGTGACGTGCTCGGGCTCAGCGAGCGGACGCTGCTGCGGGCGTTTCATCGCATCGTCGGAATAGGGCCGAAGCGCTATCTGATGTTGCGCCAATTGAACCTCATCCGCAGAGCTCTCCACGATGCGGCTCACGACGAACTCCATGTGACTGGAGTGCTAACCGACTGGGGCGTCAGTGAGCTCGGCAGGTTCTCGGGGCAATACAAGAGTTTTTTCGGTGAATTGCCGTCCGAGACGCTTCGCGGCGTCCGGCATACACTGCCGCGGAAGGTTCGCATGAATGACGTAAAGCCGGACGCCCCACCTGGGCACAGCAACAGCGTCGGCAATCAAGCCAGGAATGTGCTGGTCCTGGATACCAACCACACCACCGATACCGTCCCAATCAGATAAGCAACCGCAGTGCGGGCCGGTCGGAGTGGCGCAACGAAAAGATTGGCCGCTGCCTTGCTGCCCGCCACAACGACGATAACAAAAATTAGCTGGCCGACCTCGACGCCGATGTTGAATGTCAAGAGCGCCAGCGGCACGTCGCTCTGTGGTAAGCCGATTTCCTTGAGCGCACCGGCAAATCCGAAGCCGTGCAGAAGTCCGAACCCGAAAGCGACGCTCCAGGGGTACCTCTGCGACAGCCGCTCAGGTGCGTCGCCCATCTTGACGACTTCCGCCGCGAGAAATGCAATGCTCAGTGCAATCGCCGCTTCGACCGGCTTTTGCGGCAGACTCAGGTAGCCAAGTGCGGCGCCAGCGAGCGTAATGCTGTGCGCCACAGTAAATGCCGTGATCGTCTTCACGAGAACCCAGCTGTTACCGATCAAGAGGATCAGCGCCAACACGAACAACAGGTGATCAAGGCTCGTCAGAATGTGCTCGATGCCGAGGCGCATGTAAGTCTTTGCTACGTCGAGACCGGTCTGAACGCCGGCAACGACGAACGATGGCGAGCCAGCGCCGAGCCGCACGACCTGGGTAGAGCCGCCGCGATACTCGATGCGCGCCAGCACGTCTGTCAGGCTCCTGCTTAGCCCGTCGATCTTGATTTCTCTGTTCTTCAAGCCTCCTGGACAGACGACGCTCCAGCGCTCAAAAAACGCGTCCACTGCCAACCCACGGATCGGCTCAGACTTCGGTGTGCAGGGAGCCGGCAGCTGGACGTAAAGCGCGGGGCGCTGCTTTCCTGCCGCCGGGACCTTCCAGTGAACCGAAAACTCGTCCGTCGCGATCTCGCGCATGGCGAGGTACGCGGGGCGCAACTCGTCCGCATCAGCGCACGCGGCTCCGAGAACCTGCAATATCAATATCGCGATATAGATGAAGCGCGTCATCGAGAGGACGGCTGCGGATAGCCGCCTTCGATCTGGACATCATAATTATCACGAAGCGCGCGATAGCGGTCGGCTTCGATCATCATGCGTTTGTCGTTGGTCCACTCGCGCATGACCACGTCGCGAACCTCATGCAGCAGCGGCGTCGCCCCCGGCCGCTTATCGGCAATGCGCACGATGTGCAGCCCGAAAGCCGAACGGACTGGGCCGGCCCACACCCCCGGCGTCAGCTGGTCGAGGCTCGTGGCAAAAGCGGGTCCGAACACATTCCCTATGGCCGCCTTCCCGGTTGAGGGCAGTTCGAACGGTAGAAGCGTACGGTCCCCCAGTGTGGCGGGGTCAATCTCGGCGCTCGCCTTAAGTGTAGCCAGTAGGTCGGATGCATCCGCTGCCAACATTTCGCCTCGGGCCTCTCTGCTCAGAAACACCTGCTGGAAGGAGTAAGCTGGCTCCGTTGCAAATTTGCTCGCATTGACCTCCAGGTAGGTCTGAAGCTCGGCGTCCGTAGGCACCAGTCCTTCTGCCTCGGCCTGACTGAGAAACTCCATCTTCGTCCGAAGTCTTCGGCGAATGACAGTGTCGCCTTTGTCGAGGCCCAGTGCGATGGCTTCGCGATAGTAGATCTCCTCTTTGACGGCGTCGTCGATCATCGCCTGCAGCTCCGTCGCAGTCGGCGGGCGACGCCACGTCCGGGTGTACAGCGCGGCGAGCTGCTCGATCTTAGCCTCGGTGATGACGATGTGATCTGCATTTTCGCGGTCAGCGGGATTGAGCACCGCGTAAGCTGCGAAGATGACGAGTGCGAGGGCTAGAAACTGAACGAGCGGCTCGCTGGCGAGGCGTCTGAGCATTCCAGTCATCCGTACAGAAATTCGCCTCCAGCGGCGGCGGCGCGCTTGGCCGGACCGGCAGCTGTTTGCGCCAAGACCAGCATCGATACTGCAAAGATCCACGAGCCGACGATCCTGACGGAGATCCGCTGCCAGTGCTTCTCGAACGTGACCGTCATTCCTGCGATCACGACCGTAAGATACAACACGCCTGTCGTGACGCCGGCAATGCCCAACACGCTCTCTCGGACGCCTGACGTCGCGGTCGCCGAATCCAATCCAATGGCGAGGCCAGTGGCTGCTCCGATTGATATAGCGACAGGCGCGGGTAGGGGCCGGTCGACAATGACGACGCTGCCGGCGACGAGCGCACCCATCAAGAGCAATGGCTCGCTGACAGGGTTCGTGTCGCTTGCACCCGCCGTCGCTACGGCAAGGCCGCCCGCAAAGGCCAGCCCCAGAGCAAGCACCGCAGCTCTCGCGCTACTGCGCGCTTGTTGGCCGAGCATCAAAGCTACAGCGGTCAGCAGCAGGGCATGGGACAGAACCGTCACGGGATGGAGAAGGTAGCCGTAGAATGTGCCGAGGCCCTCGATCGGGCTGTGCGCCAAAGCATGCGAGGGGCAGATGACAAGTGCAAGTCCAGCGATCGCCGCTGCCCGGCGCGCAGACCTCATGCTGTTCCTGCTAGGAAGGCGACGCCGACGAAGGCGATGGCCGCGCCTAGGGCCCGCACAGCATACTTTCCGGCACGGAACCGAGCCAGAGATCCCAGGCCGATCCCGCAAACGTGGAGCAGGCCAGTGGCGATGACGAAGCCGAGCGCATACGCGAGCGGATCGGCTGCCTGCGGCAATTCCATGCCATGCGCATGTCCGTGGAAGATTGCGAAAACTCCCACCAGCAGCGCCGCGATCCACAGCGGTGCACGTAGCGCCAGCGCGACGCAAGCTCCGAGCACCACGGCCGAACCGGCCACAAAAAACTCGACGGCGGGCAGCGGAAGATTGATGATTTCAAGCGCCCCGCCGATCGCCATGACGGTGGGGAATACCACCGGCAGGAGCCAGTTGGCCGGCGCGCCGAGGAACGCGCCCCACAGCCCCACAGCGACCATGGCGACGAGATGATCGAAACCGAAAATCGGGTGCAGGAACCCGCTGGAGAAGCCGCCGGCGACACCTTCGCTCGTGTGAGCGTGCGCTGGAGCGGCCAGCCAGAATATGCATCCCACGAGAACCAATGCGTTGAACAAGCGTGGCGCAAGCATTGGTGCAGCTCCCCCTGGCATTACTTCACTCGACCCGAGCAAGCTCGCCCGTTCCCGGCGTCCAACGATCGAGCCAAATCGACACGCGCTCGACAGCATCACCAGTCCCGTAGAGGCGGAGGAGCCCAAGAGCCCGGGCTTCTCGCGGCGTCAGACGTGCTGTGGCGATAGCCGATATCACCGCAACGTCGGTCACAATCACCACATCGCCGGGTTCCGGACCAGTCGCATGCGTCGCGATTTCGACGGATGTCGCGCCTGGAACAAAGCGCGTCCATAGTACCGGCCCCAGAAGCACCATCGAGATCGCCGGCACGTCTTCAGCAGGGCGCGCAGCGGCGAGCCCGTTCCGGAATGCGTTGAGCCGGTTCGCGACCCTGTGATATCCGAGCAGCGCCTTCGCTGCCGCTGGCGTCTCGTCGCGCGCGAGCACACCTGCCAACTGCGCCTCCCAGACAGCGGTGCCCACGTGCAGCGAATCCGGGAAGGCCCAGTTCAGAGAACCACGCGCAAGCGCGATGCTGCCGGGGTTCTCAAAGCCGCAGGAGAGGCTGGCGGTGGAGCCGGCGACCCAAACCGCCATTGAGATCCAGGCTCGACTCCGGCCCCCTGCATGGGTCATGGCGTGTACCAGATCGGCGAAGTGTAGGCCCGCTCGGTGATTGTCATCTGGGTGCCCGGCAGGGGCTTCGAGCCAAGACGCTTCACGTCGTAGGATGTCCAGCGTGGCGTCGGAATTTCGACGACGCGCACGTAGTAGAAGGCGCGCGTCGTCGGATCGAATTCGGGGTCCTTCCAGACGTTGATCAATTCCGAGGCGCCGATCGTGTTGGTCCACGTTGCATTTTGAACATCCACCGTGCTGCCGATCGAAGGCAGTTTGCCATTCTGGCCCGGCTTGCGGTCACCGCCCCAAGCGACGTCGAAAATCTTCTCTTGCGCTTGACCCTCCTTGTCGACCCAGCCCTTCACGATCTGGATCCGATCCAGGTTGCCGCCGAGCGGATCCTTCAGCGCGGCCACCAAAAACGTTGGCGACTTGCCCGACGGCGCCTTCTTCAGGTCGCCGCCCATTGGCACGCCCTTCGTGTAGCCGACATACGCGGGCAACCGCTCACGGGCGTCAGCCTCGGTGAATTCCCAGCCACCGAAGAAGCGCACTGCCATCCGGGTGCCAGTGGTCGCAAAAGTCTCCTTGCGCTGCATAGCGTCCCAGATCGCCTCGCGCGTGTTCTCTGTGGCCCAGACCCCCGCATAACCCGACGAGGAAACCTGCCAGTCCATGAGCTTTACGCCAGTCTTCGGGTTGTCGAAGAAAACCTTCGTCATGCGCTCCTGGCTTGGCTCTTGGGGAGTTGTCTTGCCAAAGAAATTGTCCTCCTCCATGGCCGCGAGGCCGGTGTGCGCATCGGAGCTTCCGATCATTCCGAACTTGTAGGGGTTGGTTCCGAGCTGCTGTTCGATGAGCATTCCTGTCTTCAGAGCCGAGCGGGCATACTCGAATTGCAGCATGTCCGGCGTCTTGGCAGCCGATCCATCGAGGTTGCCGACATCCCAGCGTTCGAAGTTGGCAAATTCGTCATTCGGAGACAGGAAGGGATGGGCCTCACCGTCGCCCTTCGTCTGTGTGGCCTCGTACAGCGGCTCCCAACGCGCACGTTGCTCCACGTACTCCTTATCGATCATCCTTCCGGTGAACGACTCGATGATTGGGAACATGCGTCCGTTGCTGAGATTGCCGTTGTGGGCAATGGCCAGCACACGACCGCCGGTCTTCTCCTCATAGCCGGCCATCCACTTCCAGAGGTCACGCGGATTGTCGCTGCCCAATGGCTTGGCCGTGATGAACGGCTCAATCTGGCTGGCTCGACGCGCATCGTCGCGGAAGATAACGTTGCGGTGCAGGTTGTTACCGGCCGTATTGGAGGTCCACTCGTAGCCGATGAAGGCCGTGAATTGGCCTGGCTCGTTGAAGTCTTCGGCTGCCTTGATTGTCTGTTGCCAGGCGCTCTGAAACGGCACCGTGCCCGGCACTGGCATGATGGCGGGGTCGATCGTCCCCTTACCGAAGCTCGTGATGATGTCGATGGCGGCTTCGGCGCCCTGGCCGCCATGTATCATCTTATTCCATTTGCGACCCTGCTCGCTTTTCATGATCGCGGGATCGCCGCCGAAAATCAGAGGGAAGAAACCCATGCCGTCCGAGTGATCCGCGACCACGAGGAAATCGAGCGGTCGCGACAGCTTGACCCTCTGCCCGGTCGAGGACACGACCTCCTCACCGCGCGCGAAGCGGTACGCCTCGACGGGGCCGAGTCGGGCGCCGAAGGCACCCGCGTCCATTGAATATGACGTGTGAAGATGAGTGTCTCCAAACAGCGGCCGCGTCGGAAAGTTGCGGCCCGCGTACGGCGAGTAGGACGGCTTCTGCGCAACGCGCTCGGCGGATTCCTTACTAAGGGCGTTTGCCCCGAGACCGGGGGCATCTTCGGCCACGGCACTCGAGGAGCCAGCGCCCAGCAACAAGGCAAGCGCAACCACGGAGCCAGAGTTTACATTGAGCTTCATGGGAACCTCCAAAAGCCGGCTGCCTGCCTCATCCGCTGTCCAGATTTCGTGCCAGGAACCAAAGTATCCACGAAGCCAGTTCAGGGGACTATGCACTTTCAGCCACGAAGCAGGCCACATTGGTTGATTTCCAGTGCCCGGGCGCGAGGCTCCTGGATCGGGAGGCGCTGTCGGAACCTGCATAGCGCGCAAAGCCAACGGCTTTTGTATTGCTGTTCTAGAACGCGGCTCGCGTGTGATTGAGGAGACAGTTCCGCTTCTTTAACGGGTGGTTGCGTGTTCCCGAGTTAGGCAGACGCAAGACGCTGATCGCCTTTGTTCGTCAACAGACGGCTGCACTACCCATTCGTGCGTTTCTCAGGACGTCCGACAGATGGCCCTCAGTGAAAGCTGGAACGAAACAGGTCTCGGCGGTCAATCAGACATGCCGATCGCGACGTCCTTTGCGCAGAAAGTGCCGTAGCGCATCATGTGCCGATCCGCGCGTTTGCGCTCGATGCAACACAGGTGGTGAGCGCGAGTACTGAGTCCGGAGCGGGTCAAACGTGTCGGCCGCTGGCGCGGCAAAGTCCGGATGGGCCAGCAAGCAGACGTCGATCCTGCCGTCGTCGGCGTCGAGGTTGCCCCATCGGTGAAAATGTTCAACCATGTTCAGCCTTGTGAATCTTGTGTGGCAGCACAAAGCGCCGTAGATTCATCGTTGCCCATTGGGCTCGGTTGGCGCCGAGGCTGGGGCATCGCGATGCTCCGTTCAACAGGAGAACTCCGATGTCACATCCCAAGCAGCTGATCGACAAGAAGGAGCTGACGAAACTCGTGAAGTACTCGCCTCAGCACATCGCGCGGCTGGAGAAGGCAGGCCAATTCCCCAAGAGGTTGCGGCTGGGCCAGAACCGGGTCGCGTGGATGCTCGCCGAGATCGAGGCGTGGATCGAGGAGCGCGTGGCCACGCGTGACTTGAGCAACTTGACTTCCTGAGCGGAAACTCTTCTTGACGGAACGGGAAGGCCGTCCTTCGGGGCGGTCTTTCTGCGTCAGCCTCCCGAAAAGGGAAGGGGGCCTTGACAAAACGGCTTTTCGTGGTCGGGTTCGACTTTGATTTATTGGATGAAAAGAATGCGTATTCTTCAATTGAATATTCTTCACTGCATATAATTATATAGAGGGAAGTGCAAATATTTCATCTCTGCACGTGCAGATTGTTCACCTCTTGAAGTGCAAATTTTGCACTTCTGGGCCGGCACCACCTACCGCACCTTGCGGCTGATTTTGGCGTGCAGCGTGTAGACATTGACCCGGCCCAAGCCCTGGCGCTTGACGGTGACGTGACCGGACGCGCTGAGCTCCTTGATGAAGTAGATCACGCTGCGCTTGGAGACGCCCATGTCGTCGGCGAGCGTCTCCTGGCCGGGAAAGCAGAAATCGTTCTGCCACGCGTAGGACAGCAGCATGGCGTAGGCGAGCTTGGCACCGACGCTCAGCTCGGGCGATTTCAGGATGAGGTTGGGGACCTGGGTGAAGCCGGCGGCGGCGACGGGGTCGAAGCCCTCAAGGATTATGTTGCGGGTGCGTTGAGAGATGGCCTCGCCGAAGGATTTCATTGTCCTCAGTATAGCACCCGGCCGCGGCGCGCAGCGCAGGCCCAAGGTGGACAAAGGGGCGGCCGTCCAGCAGGGCGGCGTCCGCGCAAGCGTCGCACAAGTTTAGATTTGCGCACCTTGGGCGCAACCGCGGCTCAACAGAGCCTTTTGCTCGCAGCTTACTCGATAACGCGGAGATGGTGCTGCTCACGATACGCGAGCAGCCAGGCGACGGTGAGCGCAATGTCGTGCTCGCTGAAGGCGCCGCTGGCGCGCATTGTCACCGGCAGGATCGTCGCAATCGTCTCGGGGCTCATGGCGAGGATGCGCTCCTCGAGCGAGAGGCGGCACGGCTGCAATTGTGTGACGGCGATCATAGGGCTCAGAGCACGAGGGCTGCGACCGCGCCGACGATGACCAGGGTCTGGGCTGCGGCGACCTTGTAAAGCTCGACCCGCGTGGCCTGCAGCTGCTTATCGAGATGCGCGATCTGGCCGCTCAAGGCCTCGATATCGCCATGGGTGGCGACGTCCATCAGATCGGCGCTTTGCAGCACGGCGACAAAGCCCTCGGCCTCGGCCTTCGAATACCCGCGCTGCTGCAGCAGCGTGATTGCCTTGTAGGTGTCGATGGTCAGTGATGACATATGCCAACATTCTATCACAGGTGCTGGAATTTGTCAGTTGGCGGCAGGTTATCGTCGGAGCCCTCCCCTGCCCTCTCCGCATCTGTCAGGTCGTGGGCCTGGCCGTCCTCCGCAGCGACGTCGCGGGCGGCGTGGCCCATGTGGGCGGCGAGGCTGGTGCGGCCGGACTGCACGGTCGCGGCCAGCGCCTTGAAGATCGGCGCGACGTTGCGCTGGATGGTGTCGAGCAGCTGGTTCTGGCCGTCGATGATGCTCTTCATGTCCTTGATCTGACCGCGTCGGTCGATCAGCTCCTCGCGCAGGAAGGCGATCTCCTCATCCTTCTCGTCAAGACGCTGGTTGAGCAGGGCGACGGTGTCGGACATGTCGCGCCCGGTCGCGGCCTGTCGCTGGCCGGTTTCCACGGCGGCCGTGTCGGACGCGGTCGGACCAGGTCGGTCGCTGTCGGCCAAGGTTTGCGGGGCCGGACGCGGTGCGTCAGGGGGCGTCATGGCGCGACCAGCCACGTCAGGCGGCGGGCCTTGTCGCAGCCCGTCCTTGGCGGCGTGCAATTGCTTCAACGCGGTGATCGCCGTATCGATCGAGGTTTCGGCGACGAAGTAGGTGTCACCGGTCTCGGTCGCTTCCTTGACGCAGGTGAGCGTGCCGTTGGCGCAATAGCGCTGCAGCGTGCGGATGGAACGGGGCAGGCCCGCGACAATGAAGCGACGGGCGACGACATCGAGCGTTACCAGGGACGGCGTGGCGGGATCGGCGTCGGCCGCGGTCGGGCTCTGTCGGACAGTGGTCGGTCATTGCCTCCATGATAGCATCCGCGATCACGGGCGATCGGGTTATCCCCATGGCGAGAAGCCCGGCGAAGTGATCGTCACCGGCAGGCCGAGACGGCGAAGATCGACATCGTGCGCGCGTCTTGCGCAGGCCGGCTCGGTCGAGCGGCGACGGGCCGCGAGGTAGAGCACGACCCGACCGGTCGGTCGGGGCCGCCCCAGACCTGCAACACAGCCATCGGCAAGAAAAAGCCCCAGCGGATAAAGCTGGGGCAGGGCGCTCAATAATCTTGCGCCAACATGATCGTGAGCACACGACAGGTGATCGTCTCGTCGGCGGGGTTCTCAGAGCCGAACGTCAGGGTCGGATCGTAATAGTCGATCTTCCAGAAGATGCGCTCGCCGCGCACGACGAGGGCTCCGAAATCGTGCTCGCCGTGGGGATCGTTGTCGGGCGTGAAGCCGTCGAACGACCGGACGGCGGCGCAGGCCTCGGCGACGACGACCGGGCCGAGCGCGTTGAGACCGGCGGAGACGACGAGGCGGCCGTTGCCTTGCCGGCACCGGCGAAAGCGATCATTGAGCTCGCGAATGCGTGTACGACACATGATGGGTCTCCTCGATCGGAACGCCAGCAGCCCATATGGCTGCTGGCCACCGTCGGGAAGATCGGCCCTCCACGCTGTCATCAGTCTAGCACGCGCGCCCCGCCACCGATCGGCTCACGACACGTGCGCGCGTCGGGGTCAAGAGGCGGGAATCTGCTCCATCGGCGATAATGATCAGGGTGCCGCGCCGCGGCACGCCTGATCATCCCTCACAACCGATGGAGGCTTTCATGGGCACCAACAGTGCACCCACGCACAACGTATTCACGGTCGAGGATCGCGGCGAGACCGAGGATCCGTTCTGGCTCAAGATCGGCGCGGCCTGGGCGCACAAGGATGGCAAGGGCTTCAACATCACGCTGTCGGCCCTGCCGCTCGACAATCGCCTGGTGCTGCGCGAGCCGAGTGACGCGGCCGAGCCCGACCCGCCCCGACAGAGCCGTCGCGGCAAAGGCTGACGGCAAGCCCCGCATGTCCATACGACATGCGGGGCTTTTTCTTGTTCCAGCACTCACCGTCCCGCGTGCTTTCCGGAGCTGCCGTAATCGAGGCGTGAGCCGAGCGGTCTGCGTCTTTGGGCTAGCCTGTCGACGTTCGACCAGAGCAGGAGGAAGCCTCATGCACTACTTTATCGGCCTTGACGTTTCGCTCGCCGAGACGAGCGTCTGCGTTCTCGACGAGACGGGGGAGATCTACCGGGAAGCCAAGGTCCACTCCGATCCCGCTGACCTGGCATCCTTCATCTGTGACCTGGAGGTGCCCGTCCGACTGATTGGGATGGAGACCGGTCAGCTGTCGAACTGGCTCTATCACGGCCTGTGCGACGCGGCGCTGCCGATCGTTTGCGTCGAAAGCCATCACATGAGCACGGCGTTGAAGGCGCAGCGGGTCAAGACGGATCAGAACGATGCGCGCGGGATCGCGCACATGATGCGGATGGGCTGGTACAAGCAGGTGCACGTGAAGAGCGCGCAGAACTCACGATATCGCATTCTGCTCAACAGCCGACGCTGGATGCTGGAACGGAGGGTCGATCTCAGCAATCAGATCCGCGGATATTTGAAGACATTCGGCTACAAGTTGGGTCGGGTGCACTGGCGGCACGACTTCGAGAAGCGCGTCTTCGAGCTCCTCGCGGACGATCCCGACTTGCTGGCCGTCGTTGCGCCTCTCCTGCGAGCGCGCGCGATGATCCTGAAGGAGGTGGCTGACCTCGAGAAGCAGATCCGCAAAATCGTTCGCACAGATCTCGTGTGCCGGCGTCTGATGACGGTACCTGGCATCGGCCCCATGAATGCGCTGGCATTCGTGTCGGCAATCGACAATCCGCATCTGTTCCGCCGCTCGCGCGATGTCGGGTCCTTCTTCGGCCTGACACCCAGCAAGTATGCCTCAGGAGAGATCGACCGCACTGGACGCATCACAAAATGTGGCGACGAGCTGGTTCGCACCTATCTCTACGAGGCCGCGAATTCGATCATGTCGCAGCTGCGCAGACCCTGTGCCCTCAGAACGTGGGCTTTGGAACTTGCCAAGAGATCGTCCGAGAAGACGGCACGCGTGGCGCTGGCGCGAAAGATCGCGGTGATCCTGCACCGCATCTGGATCGATGGAACGGCTTTCGACTGGAAGCGGTCGACTACGGAAGCTACGGCATGACGGTTCGCTTCCGGATCACCAAGAGGATGGACGATCATCCCCTCTCCACCACCGCCGCTCACCGGTTTGGGCAAGCGAGCGACGGTGGCTCCGAGAGGATGATCTGACGAATGCTTCGACGCTGACAAAGAGGAGATCGCGCGAGCGAGCCGAGGTTCCTTCGGGGACGAGAGGCTGGGAGAAGGATGCGTCCGGTCGGCTGCAGGCCTGTCTGCTCACTCAGACGAGGCACTGCGTTTCGGAGTAAATCTCCTCCCACCTTTTCCAGAAACGAAGCCGTAGCATGTGGCAGCGGTTCCAGCCGGACCACGCAGAGAAGCCCGTCTTCGAGGAAATCTGGATGGCATACGCGCAGCTGATACTGACGTCTGAATAGGGGAACGAACAGCCTTTCCCTCGGAGCCACCGTCGCTCGCCTCACCCCAAGTCGGGCGGGCGCGGTGGCAGAGAGGAAAGGCGGGCCATTTCCCTTGGTGAACTTGAGCAAAGCCGAATCGAGATTATAGTACCAGCCGATGGGCTCGATTAGAGAAGCCGGCCCTTGCCCCGACGAGGGGCCGGCGCTCGGGAAGCCCTCGCGGGGTGCTTTCTGGTGAGTGCTCGCACTTCACTCGGCAGAGACACGCGCTTTCACATTCCTTCGATGGCGCTAGCGGATGCGGCGCTCGGCTCCGTGACCGTCGATCCAGATGTGATCAAGACTGTTGCGCGCGGCGAGCGCCTCGCGATCGGCGAACCAGAACAGCGGCGAGCCGCCGCCGGTCATCCTACCGAGCACGGCGCGCATGGTCGCGGCGCGCTCGGCGTTCGAGGTGACGAACAGGACGCGGAAGTTGCGCCAGCCGAAGGCAGTCGTGTGCAGCTTCGCCTGCCAGATCGCGCGATAGGCCAGGAACTTGCGCAGGATCGACGTCTGCGTCAGGTCGGAGCGCTCGACGGGCATGGTGCCCCGATCGATCTCGACCAGGAAGTTGCGGCGCCAGCCGTCGGCCGGTGATCCCAGCGAGAAGGCGTAGTCCGGTTCGACCGAAATGGTGTGCGACGTCGCGCGGAAGATGACCGGCACCGACAGCCGGAAGGGCTTGTCGGCGTCGCGCGTCGACGCGGGCAACCGCGCCACCAGTGACGCACCGTCCGTGACATCGAGGTCGGGGCTGGCCGCGACATCGGCCGTCAGCGCCACGGCGAAGTCGGCGATGGCGAGCGTGTGCTCCAGGAACGGGCGTCCGGCCTGGCGGTTCTTGTGCGCCCAGGTTCCGGAATGGGACGGCGCGCCGCCGTCGCGGTCGCGCAGCAGCGCGGCGCCCTTGTCGGCCAGCGCATAGACGATCAGCGCCGAGCCGCCGCCGGGCCGATAGAAGTCGTACTGGCAATCCGGCCGGTCGAGGTAGGCGTGCTCGAACAGGGTCTTGAGCCGGGTCGTGATGTTCTTTTCCGAGCCCGGGATCAGGCGGCGGACATGACCGGAGTTGAGGAAGCGGTGCCGCGCGATGACGCGCAGCATGTCGATGTCGCGGTCGGTGAGCTGGAGCGGCGGCGGGTCGCCGGAGCGTTTGCGGCGGGGCCGATAGCTGCCCCGGACGGATGTGTCGAGGGTCATGATGTCAGTCTACCATGCTGGGGCCGCGGGAGCCGGGACAGGGGAGTACCGCCGGGCAGCTCGTACATCGTCGGGCCGTTGCGCCCGTCGCGATACTTGCGCGCGCCGAGTTCGACCAACCGCGCATAGAAGCTGTACTTGGCGAGCGGCGTCGCGCCGCTTGCGTCACACCAGTCGGCGTACGCGGCGAACAGTTCGGCGCAGTGACCCGGTCCGCGCGGCCCGTCGTCCACCAGCCAGGCGGCGACGGTGTCGTGCTCCGTCGGGCGCGCCGGAGGTGCGTGTGCTTGCTGCCGCTCACCCGTTCCGAACCAGGCGCTCCAGCAGGTGGCATGGAAGATCCACAGCGTGACGGCGAGGAACCACTCGAGCCCGGCCAGCGGCGACACGTGGGCGACGGTGTCGACCCGCGCAAGACGCGTGCGCGCGTCTTGAACGGCTTTGCGCGCTGTCTCGATCTGCGGTGCCAGGCGCGTGCGCTCACCGCGTGAAGCCTCCGCAAACGAGGTCTGCAAATCGCCGAGGAACGTCTGCGCCTGGCCCAGCTCCAGCTTGAGCGAGACGTAGGCGTCGGCGGAGCGCGCGGAGGGTGCCGCGGACGCCGTCAGGTTGAGCGCGATGTAGCCGCGCACCGCGTGAATCGAATAGAGTGAGGCGATGATGAACAGGCCGATCGCGGCGACCGCCGCGATGCGGTCGCACGACCACCAGCGGAAGGCGGCGAACACGCTGGCGATCATGCCGAGGTCAAGGGCCAGCGCCAGGACGGCGAACAGCCAGGTGTTGGGCACCGGCAACCAGGCGAGCGCCGGCTCGGGCGAAGCCAGCGTCGCCGAATAGCTGATCGAAGCCAGCGCCATCACGCTGGTGACGATCGCGCCGCTGATCAGCGCCAGGAACTGCCACAGCCTCATAGCCGGGCGTGCGGGCGCGCAAGCTGCATGGTCGCGACGATCCGATGATGGAACGGGGATCGGGACCGACATGGTTTCCTCCGTGATCGAGGAAACTCAAGCTAGTCACGCGCGGCGCAGGAGCAACGTGGGCGCATGGGAGCTGCCGAGCTGCGATGGGCAGCGCTGTCGGCCCGCGATATCACATCACGATTGCGAGAGGTCTGATCTTTCTGAGATCGGTCAGCGGTGGGGACTGGTCCGTGCTGGAAAACCGAAGCGATCATCGGCGCTTTGCAGCCTGCCGTTGATCCCCAAGTCGTCATGGGCCGCCGCAGACTGTCGCGAGGCGCTATCGATCACAACGCAGATCTGCCATCGCTCAGCATCTTCAAGCGTGCTGCAGGCCTTGATGTGTTTGCGCAACCGTCACCTTGTAAACGAGCCGGTCGGTCCAGAAACGGTCACTGCCCGCGAGCTGCTTCTGTTCGCCGCAGTGCGAGGCCGGCCATCATTGATGGAGGTCAAAGTCTGGACATTGCTTGATGGTCAAGCATTTGGTTCATGATGAGTTCGCTGGTCAGCGGGGATTCCATGAGTGACTATTGCTACAGCTTTCCGCTCCTCAACCGGGTGATCGCTCAGGCCGAGTGCATGGACAGGATGATGGCCGCCATCGGGGTCGATCCTCTCGTTGCCATTCGCTGTGATCAGGGTGCTTCGTGGTATGAAGCGCGAACGCGCTGCATCGACTGCGCCGCCGATCGTCGCTGCAAGGCGTGGCTCGAGGCGGCCGAACGCGTTCAGCCAGCTCAGCCCCCGCCCTTCTGTCCTAATACCAGCTTCTTTCTGGCCTGCGGTGCCCCTCGCCCGTTCTGACTGGCCTCGCCCTTGGCGCCATCGTGCTCGGCGTGCCCTCGAAGGTGCGCCTGCACCTAGCCTCCAAGGCGTTGTCCTGGCATCATGATGGGATGGTACCAGCTCAAACACTGGATCTGTCTCGGCAGTAATCGGGGAGGGCGATTGAGATATGAGACTCGCCCTGCTCACTTTCATGCTGGCAATCTCGGGCTCATGGCATCCGGTTTCCGCGCAGTCGTTCTGGCCGTTCGATGTGTTCACGACGCCGCGCGCGTCGCCGACACCGTCACCTCCGGGGGCTCGACCGTCGTCGCGGCCGAAAGGCCTCGAGAAAGCGCGTTCCGCTGCTATTGAGCAGCGGAGTACCGGTCAAAGCTGGCGATGGCGCATCGCACGAACCAAATGGACGGAGACAGATGAGAAGGCGTACGAGGATTTCGTCGCGCGCATCGGGGAGAGTTGCTGTCGCTCTGTCAACGCGTGCCTGACCGGCGCCGATTCCAATCCCATGTATCGGGGGTCGAATCCGGCGGGCATGAAGTTCTATGCCGACTGCGCGGACCTGCCGTACATGCTTCGCGCCTATTTTGCCTGGAAGAACAACCTACCATTCTCCTACTCGACCGCGGTGTCGCCCATCGGCGCAACACGAGATATTCGCTACACGCCCCTCGGCAACATAATTCTGAGCCGCCGCGACATCATTGGACCCGCGATCGACGCTCGGCGAGTTATCCCGCAAATCATCGATACGATCTCATCGGCTCACTACCGATATCCGCCGACCCAGGTCAAAGGTCTGCTTCCGGACCATTACCCGGTGAAGATCTCCCGCGCGAGCATTAAGCCGGGCACGATCATCTATGATCCGGACGGGCATGTCGCAGTCGTCTACAAGGTCGATCCGGACGGCCGCGTTCACTACATCGACACCCATCCCGACAACTCGCTCACGCGCGGCGTCTTCGGCAGGTCGTTCTCACGGTCCTCACCTGGCATGGGCGCAGGCTTCAAGCGTTGGCGACCTCTGACCTTGGTTGGCGCCACGGCTGGCGGCGACGGCTCTCTCCAAGGCGGGAGGATATCTCTCGCCCCGGACACCACCATTTCCGATTGGTCCGACGAGCAGTTTTTTGGGACGGGGCCCGGCAAGCCGAAAAGGTGGCGTAGCGGCAAGTTCGTCCTCAACGGCGAAACACTCGACTATTATGAGTACGTCCGAAAGCGGCTGGCGGGAGCCGACTTCAAGTACAATCCAATCGATGAAACCCGAGCGATGGTTCGGGCCTTGTGCGAGGACATCAAGTATCGGGTGGACGCCGTGGACATTGCGATCAAAGCCGGCATGCACTTGCGGCCGCAGCCAGCTCGGCTGCCGCTCAATATCTACGGTACCGAAGGTGATTGGGAGATCTATTCGACGCCGTCGCGGGATGCCCGACTCAAGACCGCATTCAAGGAGCTGCGCGACGAGATTGCGCGGTTTCTGACCCTAGCATCGGCGGATAGTGCCAAGCTCGACTACGCGGGAGCTGACCTGCGTCGCGACCTTCGGGACACATATCTCCGGGAAGCAGGGGTCTGCACGTTCAGCTACACCAACAGCGCCGGAAGAAGCATTGAACTTGATTTCGGCAAGCTCGCCGCGCGCCTGTTCAAGCTGTCGTTCGATCCGCATCACTGTATCGAGCGACGCTGGGGCGCAAGCACGCCAGACGAACTCGCATCGTGTGCCGATGATGCCGACAAGCAAGCTTGGTATGAAGCCGAGCAGCGGCTCCGAAACCAGATAGATCGGACCTACGACACGCCAATGGGCTTCTCGCTTTCACAGCTCCAGAAACGCGGTCTAGGTAGCGGCACTGACCGTCCCCCTGACATCGACGTCCTTGAGCTGCTGCAGGACCCTATCCCATAAGCGATCCCTTAGTTCGGTCGTGCGGCAGCGGTCTCAGTTACCGGAGGTGCTGCAGACGTCAATCGATCGCTGTTCAAGCCCGCCCTTGACCCACCACTGCTGACTTAGTGCCTATGCTCAACACTCGTGCTGCAAAAGTGCCCGGCATGAGGCGATGGCCGTGTGCACCACAACAAAGTCGGCCTTCGGTCGAGGTTTGGCAACACCGGCAGCTTGGCCCCGAGACCGCTGCCGTTCTTGTAAAGGTCATTCGCCATCAGAAGACGCGAAACCGCGCTAGAAATGAGAGGCTACTCCATTACATGGCAGCCTTATCGACGTCTCATCATCGATAGGCTAACGTCGTCAAGCTCCAAGCTGAGGAGGTCCACCATGATGACGAGCCGGCGGCTCATCTCAAACGGAAACCCCATGGAAGAAATTGTTGGGTTTAGCCGCGCCGTGCGCGTGGGCCCCTATATCTCGGTCGGGGGGACCGCTCCAGTTGATGCAGAAGGCAAAACAGTTGGCCTTGGCGATGTCTTCGCCCAAACGACACGATGTTTCGAAATCATAAAGGCGGCTTTGGAGGAGGCCGGCTCAGGTATCGAAGATATTGTCCGCACTCGCGTGATCCTGACCGACATCGATAATTGGAAAGAAGCTATCGAGGCGCGGAAGAAATACTGCCTCGACGCGCGGCCAGTCGACACGATCATGGCGGTCACTCGGTTCGTAAACCCCGAATGGCTCGTGGAGATCGAGGTTGACGCGGTTGTAGCAGAAGACATCTGACCGCGGAGTGCGTGCCCTGGAAAGTCTTTTGCGGGCCGACCGCTTCCAGTCGTCGACAGGCAGCTCCTGGGCCTGTTGCGTCGTCGCGCTCGGTTTGTGGCCAGAATGGTTAGTGACGGAGATGCAGCTTGAGTATCAGACCCTGGCTCTGAGGACTGCCCTTGACCTTGAGCCGCATCTCGTAGCAGTGCACAACAGTCATGTTACAGCGACGCAGACAGCAGAGGGCTTCGGCTTGTGCGCTGCGAACATCCGTCCGCGATGGGTAAGAACAACCATAGCGGCCGCTTCGCAGCCGACATAGCGTTCGTTCTTGTTTGCGCGACGTGATGACCGACGCGCGCAATTACCCCAGAAGTTCGAGCGTGAGCGGTCACTCTGGATCATGGAAGCAGCCCAAGGCCGCTTCCACGCCCACATCACGCGTCAAGCCCCGGGCGGCCGGTAGGCAGGCGACTTCTTCGCTGCTTGGTCGATCTCTTCCGGCGTCAGCAGCACTGTCAGCTTGCCCTTCACGGCACCTGATGCCGCGACCGTGAGTCCGACCGCCGCAGCGCTCACGTTGTCCGGGGCGTCAACAATAATGACGACGTCATCCGTCCCGAAGGAAAAATAGAAGCACTCAAGCTTGCCGCCCATAGAAGCGAGCATCTTTTCAACGACGGCCTGCCGCGATGAACCGCCTTCGGCGATCACGCCTTTCGTTCCTTCCGCGGTGTAGCTGCCAGTCCACATGTACTTTGCCATGACGTCCTCCATCCGCCGCCGGAGCGGCGTCCTTGCCGCGAGCACGTGCCAATTACCGTTGCATCACTTCGCACTGCCCGGCAGGAGTGAACTTACGTGGCGAAACAGGTCCTGTAATCCACAAATGCAATGACGCCAATCCAGGTGACTTTGAGCCGAGAGAGAGCTCGTCGCTGCCATTCCGGGCAGACCAGCAATAAGCGAAGCAACAGTCCGCCTAGTGACCATGTCGAATTTCCCTCCTCGTTTCGGATTTCAAACGTGGCCCGCGACGTCGAGCGCTCTTTTGCGCTCTCAGGAGGACGTATTCCATCCGTCTGGACGCAGGATATTGCCCGAGCCCGCCACCGGTCAATGGTGCGCATTATTCTGTGTCGCAAAGTACGCAATCCGAATTCGATTGGCTGTCCGATGACGTGCGGAGTAGTGGCCAGCTTGCTGGATATGGACATTGACACGTTGGCCGCGTTGGTTGAGCTGGAGCAGATGGGGCTCATTGCGAGAGGGCCGTCGGGTAGCATTGAACTGAACTCGCTGGTTGGGCTGGAAGCGGTTGCAGAGGGTCATGGGCACCAACTGTCAGCGCCGGGTCGCAGTCATCCCCCTCAGGTTGGGCCGCCGCTCGGGGATCCGATCGAGACGACGGGCGCATGGCGGTATCGCTATCGAAAAGGCCGGCCAAATCTCTTCAATCATCAGTGAGAGCTCTGCCAATGGCCCGCACGCGGCTCCGCCTGCGTTGAACATCCCATTCATCCAATCGAAAATAGCCCGTTGGCGCTGTCCAGGCTCGCGGCTCTCGCTTGCTATGCACACGGCCGCAGGAAAGGCTATTCTGCCGGTCGGCTCGGTTGGGAGTGCTGCAAACCCGAATTGGGGCAAACCGGTCCCGAGCAATGAGATCTGAGACCAAGTCTCTCGCAGCCACTGCACCCCCCAAGAAAAGGCCGAGAATGAGGACGGTCAGAGAGGTAATCTTCACTGTAGATACTTCCCTTGCTCGGGCCACGCGCGGTCAAATCAGGCGTGCTTCGGCAGCAGCGCTATTCCAAATCGATTGGATCGACTTGGCGGCTGCCGTTGGGTGGGACAAACGTGAAGGTGCTGGCGTCGAAAGCAGGTTGTCGCCAGCTAAAAAGCGTCGTCTGCCCGACCGAAGCCGAGCCGTCCGTACGGTGATTGACCAGCTTGCAGGGGAGGGGAGCGCCAGATGGCGCGATCCACACGTCGAACACTTCCTCGAAGCGTTCGACACGGATCCCCCGGCACTCGCGTCCCTCGATGTTGAGGGGCGGAAGACTTGTAATCGAGAGATCCGTGTTGGCGCTGACGGCCCAGAAGAAATCCAGCATGCGCCCGGCAATATTCATCAGCCCGGCGGCGGTGTACATCGACCCGAGCATAGAATCCCGCGCAGCAAACTGAGCGTATCTCCTGGCCTGCGGCTTATAGATGGTGAGGCGTTTGCCATCTGAGATCACGTTGTAGGATCTATGCCCTGAGGACATCTCAACACGCAGTTGATTTGGCCGCTTTAGGAAGAACTCAGCAGTGGCGTGCAGCTTGCTCTCACGCAGGCTGCTCGACACAACCATCGACGCCGAGAACTGAAGCTCGGAGGCGGTCGCGAGATGAGTATGCATTTGAGTCAGCAACGCCCGGGATGCCTCGTCACCAACCTTGTCACGGGGCTGAGCAACCACAGGTTCAATGGGCATCAACGAACTGACAAGGGCCCAGAGCGTAGCGCCGAGCGCACTCAAACGAAACGATCGCATGCGGTTCACTCCTGGCAGATGCGGATGCTTAATTATTTGATGCGCTCGACGACTGCGGCCATGTCCGGGATTAACTTAACGCGATAGGTGGCGTTCTCGCACTCGAAGGGTGACCAGCCCCCATCGAGTAGTCCAGCTCGAATGTTAGTTTGAAATCGGTCTTGGCGCCAGTGCAAGCATGGCCGTCGGAGCCGATCCGACGAGTGGAGACGGCCATGCGACGCGTCTCGGGATCATGACCTCTGGCGCGGGAGGACGATATCCCAGAGAGGCGTGCGGGCGGATCGTATTGTAATGGTACCGCCAGCTCTCGATGATGATTTTTGCCTCCTTCAACGAGTAGAAGATCTCGCCGTTCAGGAGCTCGTCGCGGAGCCGGGCATTGAACGACTCGATATAGCCGTTCTCCCAGGGCGAACCGGGCGCGATGTAGGCGGTCTTGGCGCCGACCGCCGTGATCCACCCCTTCACGGCTTTGGCGACGAACTCAGATCCGTTGTCTGATCGAATGTGCCCTGGCACACCGCGCAGAATGAACAGGTCGGAAAGCACGTCGATGACATCGACCGCCCTCAGCCGGCGGGCGATGCGGATGGCCAGACACTCGTGCGTGAACTCGTCCAGCACGTTCAGCATCCGGTACTTGCGCCCGTCGTGCGGCAGGACCTCGCCACCGAAAAAGGCGTCACAGTCAGCCTGCGAACGCTGCAGCGGGCGGTTCAGCCGTACCGGCAGGCGCTGAAGGCCGAGGCGCTCGCAAGCGTGCGGTTCGAGACGCCGCCGGGGCGTCAGCTGCAGATTGATTTCGGCGAGCGACTTGTCGAGATCGGAGGCGCCAAGATCAAGGCGTTCATGTTCGTGGCGACGCTCGGGCACTCGCGGCGGCTGCACGTTCGGGCGTTCCGGCACGAGCAGCAGGCAAGCTGGTTTTCCGGCCTTGAGAGTACATTCACGACCTTCGGTCGGCGTGCCGGAGGACCTGCTGATGGACAACCCGCGCGCCCTCGTTGAGCGCCACGACGCGGCGAGCCGGCAGGTCACATTCAACGACAAACTGCTGGCGTTCGCCAAGCACTGGGGCTTCCGCCCCCGCGCCTGCGCGCCCTGGGAAAAACGAGCCTTGAGAAAATCGCGATCATCGGTGGCGGTGTCGGACATGGCAGGCTCTCAGCTGCTGGCGCAAAGTAAGGCGCGGCGGACATCGGTTGACATGTGACCCGTCAATGGGAAGTTCACGATCGTCGTCGGCGTGGTCGGCGGCTTGGCAGACACTGGGGGCGTGAGACTTGGCGGCACGCGCTCTGCCGGCGGTGCCGGCGCGCGGGTGCGAACGACGTAGACGAGGCCGGCGGCGCAAATGGCCAACACGCCAATCAGAGCCGGCATGGAAGGCCTGCTCGATCCACCATCCGAGCTGTTGACCGCAGAAAAGACGTTTGCACGCCGCTCGGTGAGCGGGGCGAGCTCGCGGTCGCGCTGTTTGAAAAAGGCGATATCCGAGCTGCGGACCTGCGCATGCGCCGCGGCCTCCGAGCACGCCGGGCGCTTGCCTCCAGCGCAGTCGGTCCGCAGCCGTTCGTACTCACGGATCGCGGCTTGACGCTGACGCTCACGCTCCGCGGCCTGGCGTTGCTGTTCGGCGCGCTGCAGGCGGTCACGCTGGTTTTGGAGATTGCTCCGCTCGCTCACGGCGACGTGGCGGCTCGACATGGCGGCCGTGCAGGCCGAGATCGATCCAGAATAGCAGTTGCGTTGGCTCTGACGGAGTTCGGCAAGGGCGGCTTGGCGTTCCTGGTCTGCCTGCTGCAGCCGCGCGCGCTGACGCTCGAGTTCCGGTATGGCGCTCGGATCGAGGCGACGGGCATTGATGGCGGCTGAGCAGGCGGCGATGGATCCCACTTGGCAGGCGTGGTGATTGCGGCGGAAATCGGCAATTGCGTCTTGGTGCTGGTCGGCGTTGCGCTTCCAGTTCATCAACCGGACGCGATCGGTGTCGCTGAGCTGGGGGTAGGCCAGTGCCGCCTGACAGGCGGCGCCATCCATGCGCTGGCAGGCCTGGAAATCTTGCACGAAGGCCTGATGGCGCTCGGCCGCGTGGCGCATGCGTTCGAGAGTGGCGCGGTTCTGCGCGTTGAGACCGGGATACCGCGCGGCGCGATCGCACGCGGCGACATAACCTCGGTTACACGCCTCCCAAAAAGTGGCTGCAGGTCCTTGAACCGTTTCTCACGCTGCTGGCGCTCGATCTGCCGTCCGATCTCCCCGAGGATTGTCGAGAAGACCTGGCTCGGATCGGCGGCCATCGCCGTCAAGGGCGGTGTCGCCAGCGCGCATATAAAAATGGCTGCTAAAAATCTCATCTGTCAATGCTAGGTGCGCAAATCGATGTTGTTCAATTCATGATCCAGACTTTCTCACAGAAACTTTCGGGTGCGCGGATCGTCATGTCCCGGTGGTCCGCTCCCCAGGAGCGCCAAAGAACGTCGTGATGTGCTGCTCGACGATCTGGCGCTTGCGGCCGAACCGCAGGCTGCTGTGCGCCTTGAGGCGGTTCGCGCGGGCATGAAAGGCAAGCGGGGGCGGAAAGCAATCGATCGCGAGGGCTTCGGTCGGCATGCCGGCCTTCAGGATCGACGCGCGGGCTGAGTGATTGGCAAGGCCGTGCAGGGCCGCCGGATTGGCGAGATCGAGCTGACGGGCCAGGACCGCGGCATCGGCCGCACCGACGCGAAAGCACACGATCGAGCCGGCATTGCCGAACACGGCATCGCGCAATGCGTCTGGCAATTGCGCCAGATACTGATGCGCCAGCGTCAGCGTCAGACCGTACTTGCGAGCCTCCGACAGGATGAGCCCGAAGCCGGTCGTCGCAAAGCTTTGGAACTCGTCGACATAGAGATGAAAAGGGCGCCGATCGGCTTCGGCGACGTCGCGCCGGGAGAGCGCCGCCTGCGCCAGCGCCGTCACCAGGAGGGCACCCAGCAGGTGCGACGGCCCTTCGCCGAGCGCGCCCTTAGAGAGGCTGGCGATCAGGACGCGGCTGTCATCCATCATGAACCGCAGGTCAAAGCCGGATTTCGGCTGCGCGATGACGTTGCGGATTGCCGGCGTCATGAGCACACGGCCGATCTTGTTGAGGACGGGGGCGATGGCCTCCTCACGAAATCGCGGGGGATAGGCGGCGAACTCGTGAGCCCAGAACGCCGCCACGACGGGATCGGCGAGATGGCGCAGGCAGCGGGTCCGGAAGGCCTCGTCCTGCAGGAGGCGCGGCAGATACAGAAGCGTCGCGCCGGGAACGTCCATGAGCGTGCGGACGGCGTGCGCGAAGATGTGCTCCAGCCGCGGGCCCCAGCTGTCGGGCCAGATGGCGCGGAAGGCGGCCACGACGCCGTCCGTAACCAGTGGCCTGTGGTCCTCGGGCAGCCGCTCCAGCAGATTGAAGCCGATCGGGCGCGCCAGGTCGGAGGGATCGAACCAGACGAGATCGTCCCCGCGCCAGCGGGGAAGGAGGCCGACGGCGGCGTCCGCCAGATCGCCATGGGGATCGAGAAGGGCCAGGCCGCGGCCTGTGGCCAGATCCTGGGCGATCAAATTGAGCAGCAGCGTCGATTTTCCGGTCCCCGTTTGCCCGACGATGTAGAGATGGCGGGCGCGCGCGTCGGCCGTCAGGAAGATCGGCTCGCTAAGATGCGTACCGATGTAAAGGCGGTTGTTGAGATCGAAATGGGTCATGACCTGAGATGAGCCACGGCATCGCGGCCCCGCCAGGCAAAGTCGCACGAGCGTGTCGTGCGCCATCAGGCGATGACCGGCGCTGTTGCCGGCGCGAATTCACTCGCGCCGCGCGCGGCCGGATCGGGCGAAAACTGAAGCGCTTGCCATCGCTCGTTTCGTTCATCCGTCCAGCCCGCTTACCGAGGCTCATGTCGGGCAACGATCGGGCGCTCAGTCAATTCTAGCAGATTGCGGTCGTCCAATTGCTGTCTGGCACGTGCACGCGTGAGCCCTCAAGCACCCCGCCCCGCGTCGGCACGGCGCAGCCGGCCGACTTCGATCGGAAGCCCGATCATGTCGGTAGGGAAGTCATTCGATCAGAGAGAAGTCGACATTTTCCGAGGGAGTCCGTTCCGGAACGAACTCACAGGTGCAGGGGAGATGGATCGTCAGGGCAAGGCCGTCGCGCTGTTCTTCAAGGACATGCCGGCATAACGGCCGCAGCGGGTCGGAACTTTTGGACGGGAACCGTCCTATAGGACCCGCTTGCGATCGAAGTCGGGCGGCGACGCCCGACGCGGGGCGGACAATTATCTCTGACCTACAGCCACTTGCATCGCTGCCGCACTGCAATTGGGCCTTCCAATCTGATTGGAAACGCAATTGGTAGGGGTTAAGGAAGGGGAGAGGGTGGGATCGGCAGCTGGGCAGAGAAAGCCGCCATCGGCGCAATCCAGTGATCAGTGTTGTGATTGGCAATTTAGGACGGCGGCTGGACTCCAAAGAGCGGACGCCACGTGAGCGATGCTCGTGCCAGGGTACTTCGCCACCGCGTGCAACGTAATTTAGATGGCGCTATTCTGTGCAGCACTGCCCGGCTGAACCCCGTTCGTCGACAGCCACCATGGGGGACTGGATCGTCAGCATGATGCGCCGACCGTCAGAACGCGAGATCGCCGAGCAAGATCGCTGCCAGCTGCGGCGGCAACAGTCCTTCAAGGCTGCTGCTGACGCAGTGACCTCAAGGTTTGCCTTGTTCGGCGAGGTGCAGCGCGTGGCGCTATTCGGCAGCGTTGCTCGGCCATTGACACGCGAGGTCCCGCGCTTCCAACCGTACAGGCGCCTCGGGATCGAGCTGTTGCATGAGTGCAAGGATGTCGATCTTGCTGTCTGGATCACAGACTTGGCTCGTCTGCATGATCTCGGTCGGGCGCGCAATCAAGCGGTTTCGGAGATTGACACGGCTGCTGGCCCAGGCGTGGCCCACCATCAGGTCGACGTTTTTCTGCTCGACTTCGCGAGTGACACGTATCTCGGCCGATTATGCTATTTCGCTTCTTGCCCAAAGGGCAAGCCTGAGTGCCGCGCGCCTGGGTGCGGCGGGACTCCACTTCTGCGACAGCACGAGAACTTCACGTTCGCCGACGATGCGCTCGTAAATTCTGTCGTCCTGTTCGACCGGCGAACTGGTACGCGGTCGACGGCGTCGCAACTCCGACCAGCAAAGGCACTGAGGTAGGGCACAGCGAAAGCTCTCCATCTGCGGGAGACGACTTGAACTTCGTTCGGTTCAGCCCAAGGGTATCAGGCGACCAAGCCTTGCGGTTCGGCAGCTCCGGAGAAGGATTGCCGAAGACATTGCTGGTGAAGATGGCTCCGATATTCACCTCAGTGCAGCATGCTGCGACTGCCGCAGCACTTCTTGAACTTCTTGCCAGAACCGCACGGGCATGGCTCGTTCCGACCCGTCTTGGGCCGATCTCTGACGAAGGTGGCAGACGCATACGTGTAGTTGCTTCGCTGCTTCAGAAAGTGCCGATGAATCTGCATCACACCGGCGGCTGCACCAACCAGAAGATCGGTCCTCTTCGCTTTGTCGATTTCGGTCTTGTATGGGCGCATCTCCGGATCTGGGTGGTTCTCGTATGCAAGAGCCATGATGGGTACCAGCGAACCACCTCTTTGCTCATCTGCGAAAAGCTCAGCCCAGATCGAATGGCGCAGGTGTGTGCCTTCAACAAAGCCCTTAGCCCAGTCTGTGCCACGGACTTCGCCCTGTGTGTCTTCCAACAGCAACGGTAAATAGACCTCTTCCCGTTCAAGTTGGTGGTTTACGTAGTTCCACTGACAGCTCGTGAGCTCTGTAAAACGGCGGGCTTCGTCGATGTTTTCAAAGACCAAGTCGCCGTCCGGGGTGGCACCGGATTGGATGACCCTCAGGTATTCGCTCGGCATGACGAGGTCGGGACAACAAGCCAACGCAGCAAAGAAGCCATCCAGTGCTTCGGCGTTCGGGATCGCACCGCCCTTCACCCGTCTGAGAAAGGCGTTCAGTTCATCGATATCCTCGTCCGATAGTTCCACGCTCAGGTTCATCGCGGCGGCTCGGCTTTGATCGGAAGTCGGTGGAATCCTAGCACCGCGCATTGATGAGCGGAATGCCAAACGCATTCACACAACTCCCCACGCCTCAAGCAGCATTCGGCGATTGCGCCTCAATCAACCCGATCATGCCAGATCTCGTTCAAGTCATCGGACACGCCCCAACCGACACCGCGCAGTGACCCACGGACGGCATCCAGCCGCGTGAGCATCGTGTCGCGTTCGGCAGCCGGCAGCTCGATGGTCCGTGTTAGGGCTTGCTCGAACATGCGAACGAGAGCCGAATAGTAGGCCTCGTCATCGATACCGCAATCGCCAACGAGTTGCGTCGCTTCTTCGCAGTAGAATATGCACAGCTCCGCCAAGCCTTCGGGCCGACCGATCGCTTTGCGATAGTCGGCGATCGCCTTCTTGGCCTTGGAGACCGAGACGTCCTGCCCTTTCATGAGGTCGGGACAGATCCACCGCGAGATCACCTTTTTGAACGGCGCCAGGGGGGTGCTGCCGACGCCGAGCCGTGCAGCAAGGAAGGCACGATTTTCGGGGCGCAGCGCGTGGAGATCCTTCAGCAGCGCCAGAAGTCCATTGCGGTCGAAATGCGCCAACTCAGCCTTGAGGTCGCTCCAGGTGGTCTCTCGCGATCTAACCATTGCGGGGGTGTTCCGGATGTCGTTTGACACTGCACGTCGGCTACGCCGGCCAATCTTAACGAAGACCAATAAACATCGATGATTCGAGCGGCCAAGCCCATCTGATCGTATGCGGTTTCCCTATAGTAGAGAGCGAGTTCGAGCGACGGGGCTCTGTAGGCGAGCAGGGATTGGCGGGACCAGCGGGGCCGGCGGCCCAACGCCCTATAGCGATGGCCGGAATGATCCGATACCTTCCGTCGCACGGCTTACGCGACGGGCCAACAAGAGACTCGGCGCCATGCCGGCTTGGTGCGGCGCACAAAGAGAGGCGAGATCCCAGGCGTAGGCTACCGAAGTTCTGGTGAGCTCGTCGCAATAGCCGACTATATCCGAATCCGGACGTAGTGCTACCGAACAGAGGCAGACAGGATCTCCATTGGGATAGAGAACGATGTAGGGGCTGGGAACTGGGGCGTTGGGATTGGGTGGAATAAGATTGCGACAGCGCATGCGGCGCGGCGTCCAACACTGCCGCTGCGGTTGTCGACGCCGGGCATGCCGTGTAGCGTCGGATCGTCCCAGGGCCACTTAGGAAATGTCGGTATTTCTCGCGCAACCTGAACCCAAGCCAGGAGGATATCGTGTCAATCCGGATCGCAGTTGTGCAGCCACTCGCGCACGCTCCGCCTGACGACAAGAAAAATGTCGCCGATGCCAAAGCCTATATCAAGCGTGCGTCCGGCGAGGGCGCGCACTTCGTCTGTTTCCCGGAATCCTACCCCGGCCCCTGGCGCATGCCGGCACATTACGATCCGATTCCGGAGCTCGCCGAGACTGCCAAGAAGCACCGTATCCACGCCGTCTTCTCGACCGTGGAGCCGATCGACGCGAAAAAGGCGACAGCGCACAACCTTATCGTCATGGCCTACCCGGACGGGCAGCCATCGGCAAAGTACCGTCGGACCCATCCCAACGGACCTTGGATCTACACCGGCGGCGGCGTCTGGGAATTTCAGTACACGCCCGGCAACGACTATCCCGTGTTCAAGACCGAGCACGGCATCGTTGGCCTTGCCATGTGCAGTGAAGTCTACATGCCCGAGGTTACGCGCGCGCTGGCGTTGCGTGGCGCCGAGATCATTTTCATGCCGGCCGGCACAGACAAGCGCAGGCTATGGGAGGGCTGGCGCACGCTGCTCTATGCCCGCGCTATCGAGAACCTCGCCGTTGTCGTCTCGACACAGAACCTACTCAACCCCAAGCAGCGCGGCCTGGCCATGGTGGCGACACCGGAGGAGGTCGTGCTGGAGAGTACAAAGGCCGGCATGATGGTTGTCGACGTGGACATCGACCGGGTGCGCGAGCTGCGCGACGGCCGTGACGCGGTGAACTCATCGGCCACCTGCGGCGCCAAACAGGGCGTGCTGTCCGAGCAATGGCAGCGGCCAGAACTCTATGACACGTTTCTGCCGCGTCCACTGTCCGAGGCAGCAGAGTAGTGCACTGGAAGGCAACTCCTGGTGTACATAAAGTGGCGTTCAAGACGCGCGGGGCTGTCGTGCAGGAGCCCTGCAAGTGCTTGTGATGCCAATGCGTGATGTGAAGAGCCTTAGCCTACCGAACACACGTTTTGCGCCTTCCAGGTGATCATCCGGGTGCTCAAGTTGAGACAGTAGGAGCTACCTGTCACGCGCAGCGCCATGCTTGCGTCGCTGGGTGAATTGCCCCGCCATGACGGCGCGAGACTACTTGGTCGCGCGCACCTCAACCGTCTCGACTTCCGGAGGCACGAGGTCGCTGAGGTTCGGCATGACTTCCTTGGCCAGCAGCTCCATGCTCGAGGTCCAGCTCGACCACGGCTCGTAGACATACTGGATCTGAAGCACGGTGCCGAACCCGCCGACGTCGGCGTAGAGCTGGCGCAGCTTGCGCGTGACCGTGTCGGGGCTGCCCACCACGAAGATGTTGTCGCAGACGTACTCGGGCGTCAGCGCGTCGTCCGGCATCTCCGGATCGGTCTTGTAGAGATCGAGAACGTTCAATGAGCGCAGCACATTGTGCATGTAGCTGCTGTAGGCACGCCCGATCGCGCCGTTGAGAACGTGCTCTCGCGCCTCCGCGTCGGTGCGGGCGACGTAGATCTCGCGCGCGATGCGCCACTGGCGGCGAGAAATGGTGCGGCCAGAGCGGCGCGCACCTTCGCGGACGGCGTCCCAATGGGTCAGCAGGTTGCGCGCCGGAAGGTAGTTGATCGACATCGGGATCCAGCCGCGCTCGCCCGCCGTGACCAGCGATTCCGAGGCCTTGTGCAGGCCGGCCACGGCAATCTGGGGATGCGGCTTCTGGTAAGGTCGGATGTGGTGATAGAGCGGCACCTCCGGCATCGGCTCCGGTACCTTGAATTGCCAGAATTTTCCGTCGTGGGCGAAGGGCTTGTCCTCGGTCCACAGCCGCAGGATAACATCGATCGACTCGCGCATGCGCGCGCGGTGCTCGCCGTTCTTGTAGTCTATATCCCAGAAGTGGAAGTCGGTCGGCGCGCCGCCGGCGCCGATGCCGAAATACAGCCGGCCGCGTGCGAGGTGGTCGAGATAGGCGATACGCGTGGCGACCAACCGCGGATCGTGCATCGGCAAGAGCACCACGCCGGTGCCGAGTTTGATGCTCTGCGTCTTGGCTAGAACGGTGGCGATGAACAGGTCGGGCGCCGGTACTGGCTCCCAGGGAATCGTGAAGTGCTCGCCCATCCAGCCTTCGCTGTAGCCGAGCTTGTCGCCGAGTACGAAGGCTTCGACATCACGATGATAGGCGGCCGTGATGTCCCCCTCCAGCGGGCGGAGTGGCATTGCAAACATGCCAAGTTCCATGGACCTATCTCCTGAGGACGTTGAGCGGCGCCGGGCCAAGGCCAGTCACTGGCATTGGGGTAATTAAGTCGGCGACGCTGGCTGAGGTCAAGGTGGTCCTGCTCCCCCGACCAGACAGCCATTGCATACGTCCAGGTTTCCTGCAGAATTGAAGAGTTACGTCAAATGAGAGGCTGAACCAAAGCAGATCAGCGTGCCCAATGGTCAGCCCATCCAGGCGAGGACACCATGGCCCAGCAAACCGCTACTCAGAAGGCGTTCCGTCTCGAGGAGGCAACTATTGCCGAGATGCACGCCGCGATCAGAGGGGGCGAGATCACGGTCGTCGAAATCGTACAGCACTACATCGACCGCGCTCGAACCTACAACGGCGTCGCCAGTATGCTGGTGACCGAGGACGGCAATCCGGTGGCGGTGGGGCCTGGAACCGTGCGTGCCGGGGTACCGCTCAAGTTCCCGACGCAGACCGCCAAGGTCAGCGACATCTATCCAGACCTGGACAAGTATGAGGGCACCCCGCTCGAACTCGGCCGCATGGAGCCGACCGCATCGGATCCGAGCGTGCAGCAGCAGTACGGCATGATCGTTGGCATCCCGAATGCCGGCCAGGTCAATGCGCTCTCGACGCTCAACATCCGTGGCGAGCGCTCGGTCACCTGCAAGGGCGAGTTCGACCGGCATCCCTCGAAAGGCCCGCTGCCACCCGGTGCCCCGCCGGTGTGCGAATTCTTCCGTCAGCAGCCGGACGCGCTCGAGCGCGCCGCTGAGCTCGACGCCAAGTACGGCTGCAATCCCGATCTCGAGAAGATGCCGATGTATGGCGTCGTCTTCTCGTTCAAGGACCCATTCGACTGCAAGGACATGCGCTCGATGGGCGGCGCCGACGCCGCCTACGACATCGATTTCCCCGCGCGCGATCACATCCTGGTCGAGGCTCTGCGCGAGAAGGGCGCCATCATCTACGCCAAGGCTGTCAGCACCGAATATAACGGCCGCGCTGGCGATCCCGGCGGCCAGCACAAGCCTGATAAAATCCTGCCGTCGACGCTCGGCTATCAGCGTACCACCTGGGGCGGCAACCCCTCCAACGTTTACGACTCGACGCGTGCCGCCTCGCTCGGCTCCAGCTCTGGCTCGGCCGTTTCGGTCAGCGCCAACCTCGTCATGGCGAGTCTCGGCGAGGAGACGCGCGCGTCCACGCGCGGGCCGACCAACCACAACTCGGTGGCGCTGATCCTGCCGCACAAGGCGATGATCAGCTTCGACGGCGGCGCCATCGGCGCCGATATCTACTGCGACCGTACCGGCGTCATGTGCCGCTCGATCGTCGACTGCGCCAAGGTGCTCGACGCGCTGCGCAATCCCGACGGCGGCTACTACGACCCGCGCGATCCCTTCACCACGGTGCCGCGGGCCTCGATCATTTCGACGCCATTCCAGAGCCACGCCATCCCTAACGGCGCCAAGGGTGCGCTGAAGGGTATGCGCATCGGCGTCGTGCGCGAGTCGATGGTCTACCCGGAGGGATCCAAGACCGAGAAGCCGATCGTCATGGCGGCGGTCAAGGAGGTCAAGGAGATGCTGGGCAAGCATCTCGGCGCCACGCTCGTTGAGTTGACCGACCCGCTGTGGCAGCGAGATCCCGACCTCGAGGTGATGAAGGTCGACTTCCGCCGGGCGCTCGCCCAGCTAATCCCCATATTCATGCCCGACATCCTGTTCCGGCTCGGCAAGGACGGCCAGCCGGTCTACAAGGAGGTGGCCGAAGCAATCGAGCCGACCATCTTCATGCCGGGCTCGATGCCGAGCCTCGCCTCGCCCAACGTAGCCGCCGGTGCCACGGCCGCGCTCGAGCCACCCAAGGTGTTCGGCTCGGGCAAGATGAAGCCGATCGACTATTGCGTGGCGCTGGCCGAGGGAAGGATCGAGCCGCCCAAGAATCTCGATATCGGCACCATCCAGGAGCAGGAGCTCTCCACCACCTTCCGCTTCCACATCAACCAATACCTGATGCGGCGCGCCAAGGACTGGGCCGACAAGGGCTACAAGGAGACGCTGGTCGATTTTGCCCAGCTCAACAAGCGCTCCAAGTTCTGGGGTGACGATCAGCGTTCCGCGTTCCTCAACTGGGACGACCTCGCGGATATGCGCAACCGTCCGGACGGTCGCCAGGGCGTCAACGAGCGCGTCATGCTCCGCGAGCTGCTGCGCCGCGTCGACATGATGGTGATCTACGAGAACAAGCTCGATGCGCTGGTGCGCCTGCATTCGCCCTGGCCGCCGGGCAAGATCGGAAATGCGCACCAGCCGCGAGGCGGCATGCACAATCTGACTTGGGAATCATTTTATGGTCCGAATGCAGGGTTGACCGAGGTGCTGATCCCCGCCGGCTACGTCGACACGGCCTACGACCCCATCTTCAAGCTGGCGCCCGATCGCAAGAGCTACGTGCCGGCGCCGTCGGACACGCCGACCAAGGCCATTCCCCCGGGATTGCCGTTTTCGCTGGTGTTCCGCGTCGATCCTGGCCGCGAGGACGTGGTGCTGAAGATCGCCGCAGCCTACGAGGCGGCTTCCAAACGGCGCGTGCCGCCGCCGGCTTTGGGGCCGATCCCGCGCAAGTAGCGGTGCGAAGCGATGCCTCGGTGGGTGCAGACAGTCATGCTTGTTGGATCAGTGAGGATCTGTTGCGTCAGGCAGACCTATTGAATGAGCCCTCTGGCGAGCCATGGAACATTGCCTGCACAACAAGCGATGGACTCGTTTCTCATGAATGCTTCTGACATCTCCCCACCGCTCACCTTCAGCGATCAAGCGGCGAAATTCCTGATCGGGGCTGACACACCGCGAGAGTTCCTGGAGCGCTGCATCGCCGTGATCGAAAGGCGGGAGCCCGAGCTACAGGCATTCGTCACGCTCGATCTCATCGCAGCGCGCCGTGCGGCCGATGCAGCGAGCGCGCGATACAAGGCCGGAATACCCCTCTCGGTCATCGATGGCCTGCCGATCGCACTGAAGGACATCATCGACACCAGAGACATGCCAACGGAGTGCGGGAGTCCGATCTACAAGGGGCACCGCGCAGATCGCGATGCTCCGGTCGCAGCCGCGCTGCGCCGCGGCGGAGCGATCATCGTCGGAAAGACCGCCACAACCGAATTCGCCTTCGGACAGATAACGCAGACTCGCAATCCGTTCGATTTGCGCCGCACACCGGGAACCTCGTCCAGCGGCTCGGCTGCCGCTATCGGGGCCGGCATGCTTCCCGTCGCCATTGGCACGCAGCTCATGTCCTCAGTCATGCGGCCGGCCAGCTATTGTGGACACATCGGGGTGAAGCCGACGTACGGCGTCATCCGGCAAGCCGGCATCCATCCATTCTCGCCGTCTGGCGAGCATGTCGGCGTTCATGCTGCGACGCTCGGCGACGCCTGGACCGTGCTCCGCTACCTGTCACGGGAAGCGGGCCCCGTACCGGGCTCGCATGGATTGAGCGGGCCGCCGTCCTTTCCACCTGCTCGGCAACCGAAGCGACTTATGCGCTTCTACACGCCAGGCTGGGATCTGGCTGACACGACGGTCAGGTCCGCGCTCGAGGGCGCCCTGAACAGGCTTTCCCAAGCCGGCGTCGAAATTCTGGAGGCGACGAGCACTCCCGTGCTTCAGGCGGTGGAGGACGACTTCGCACGCGCCGATTGGTGCATCGCCGAGATCGCGGCATTCGAGATGCGATGGCCCTTCTTCGAGTACGAGGCCGCAGGCCACGCGTTCCATCCCCAAATCGCCCGCATGCTGAGGCGCGCGCACGACATCACGTTGGAAGACTATCACGCGGCCTTGGATTTCAAGGCGGCGTTTCGCGCGCGCCTCCTGGCGGCACGGGAGCTGGTCGATGGGTTCGTAGGCCTGACTGCTCCGGAAGTGGCACCCGTCGGTCTCGAGAACATTGGTCATCCCGTGATGTGCTCACCGGCTACATGCGCCGGTGCGCCTTCGCTGACACTACCGCTCCTCAAGGCACATGACCTGCCGCTGGGTTTGCAACTGATCGGCTTCCATGGCGCGGACGCGCAGCTCTTCTCACAGGCGAGCTGGATCCGCGGGGCGTTTTCGCGACCAGCTGTCGACGCAGCATGATGGTCTTCACTTGGGGCGGCACATGACGAGCAAGATCGAGATCGATGCGGGCTTGGTCGAGCGTTACATCATGCAGCTGGCCCGCTTCGGGGCCTGGGGCGAGACCGGCGTATGGCGCCCTGTTTATACGCCGGAGTGGGTAGCGGCTCGCGATCAGTTCATTGCCTGGTGCCGTGAGGCAGAACTCGACGTCCGGATGGACGCTGTCGGAAACGTCTGGGGGAAACTGCCGGGTCGTGAAGGAGGCAAGAGCATCGTCAGCGGCTCGCACATCGACTCCCAGAAGCCCGGCGGGCGTTACGACGGTGCGCTCGGTGCTATAGGCGCACTGATCGCGATACGTGCGCTCAAGGAACAGTTCGGTCAGCCCCTGCGCACGCTCGAGGCGGTTGCCTTGTGCGAGGAGGAATCGAGCCGGTTCGCTGCCAATTTCTGGGGATCGCGTGCCGTCATCGGCAATATCAAGCCGGGGGATCCGGAACGCATCGTCAACGCAGAGGGCGAGACGATCGCTGGCGCCATGCGCGCGATCGGCCTCGATCCCGATCGGAGCGGCGAGGCGAAGCGGGACGACATCGAATCGTTCCTGGAGTTGCACATCGAGCAGGGGCCGGTGCTCGAGCAAGCCGGACTGCCGGTCGCGGTCGTCAGCGGAATTACGGGCTTCAGGCTCTATCGCGTGACGCTGACGGGTGTCGCCAACCATGCCGGTGCCTTCCCGATGGACATGCGGCGTGATCCAATGGCCGGCTTCTCCGAGATCGCTGGCAACATCATCGATACGGCCCACCGCCTGGGTCGCCCTTATGTCGCGACTGTAGGTCAAATCTCCGTGGACCCCAACCAGCCGACGATCATTCCGGGCAAGGTCGAGTTCACGATCGACGCCCGGCACGCCGAGCCCGTATCCCACCATCGTCTGCTCGACACGATCGAGTGCCTGATGCGTGAAGTCGCCAGCCGGCGCAACCTGGGTATCGACTGGCGGGTGGCTGCGGACCACGCTCCCTGTCTCAGCGATCCCGGGATTCTGCAGGCATTGACAGCAGGCGCAGCCGAGCAGGACGTGCCGATTTCAACCATGACCAGCGGCGCGGCCCACGATACCCAGCAGATGGCGAAGATCGCCAAGGTCGCCATGATCTTCGTGCGATCGAAGGACGGCCGTAGTCACACGCCTGAGGAGTTTTCCTCTGTGGAGGACATGGTGGCTGGTATCAAGGTGTTGGCGGCCGGACTGCACAAGCTGGCCTATTGACCGGGCTTTCTCCTGATCCTAAACGCCTGCGACCCCAAGGGCGACTTCAAACGCCCGGCTACGCGCCGACTTCGAGCCCCTTCGAGCACTGCCGACGACAGCGCAGAAGCACGTTTCCCGGCACCTCCTCAGCTGATGTCCCAGCCTTTGCTGTCGGTGTCGGGGCCGCAGCTTGGGGCTGAGGATCGGCAGCGTGCTCGACTTCGATCCTATGGCGGTAGAGGGCTCGGCGTCGTACTCACTCCGCTGCCTGTTTCTTGGCGGCTTCCGACTTCGCATGGTGTGAATCCGGAGGGATTTCGACCAGCTCGATGACCAGTCCGCCGGTCGATCTCGGATCCAGAAAGGCGATGCGCGTGCCGCCATGGCCGATACGCGGCTTCTCGTCCCGCAACACCACACCCCGGCTCTTCAGCTCAACGAGTGCCGCCTCTATGTCGTCGACTTCAAGGCAGAGGTGGTAAAGGCCCTCACCGCGGTCGGTGATCCAATCGTTTATCGTGCTATCGGGCCGGTCCGATTGCAGCAGCTCCAGATAGGTCTCGCCCACCGGATACATGGCGATCTTGCTGCCGCTGACCGGGTTCTCCTCCTCATATTCCATCTCGATGCCGAGCTTCGTCTCGAAGATTTCCCGCATGGCAGGAATGCTCTTGACCGCAATGGCAACGTGCTCGATGCGCTTGATCTTCATGGGTGCGATCCTCTGCGAATGCTGGGTCATGAGATGCGATGTCCGAGACTGCCACTGCGCGGCGGGGATCGGCAAGCGTGGAAGGCATGCCGCGCGACGCCGTGGGTATGGCCAAGCCCCCTTTCTCGATGTGGCGCTAGCCTCTGTCGGCCCCCTTGGGAAGCGCGCCACATCACCTGACGTGCGATAGCATTGCGCCCGGCACGTTGATATCGCAGTCTGAAGAGCGGTCATCGATGAGCATCGATCCATCGCAATGCGATGAGGTGTAGGTCTCACGCCGTCAAGTATCATCGCGCCGCAGTTATTGAGGGCCACGAACCATGCAACTCGGCATCTTCCTTCCAATCGGCAATAATGGCTGGCTTATCAGCACGACGTCACCGCAGTTCATGCCGACGTTCGAGCTCAATCGCACGATCATCGAGAAGGCTGAGCGGTTTGGCTTCGATTTCGCGCTGTCAATGATCAAGCTGCACGGTTTCGGCGGACCGTCACAGTTCTGGGATCACAACCTCGAATCCTTCACCCTGATGGCGGGCCTTGCCGCCGTTACGAGCCGCATCCAGCTGTTCGCTACTTGTGCCGTGCTCACCATGCCACCGCCGATCGCAGCACGCATGGCGGTGACGATTGACGACATTTCGCGCGGCCGGTTTGGCCTCAACATCATCTCTGGCTGGCAGCGGCGGGAATACAGCCAGATGGGGATCTGGCCAGGAGCCGAGCATTACAAACGCCGTTACGAGTATTGCGGCGAGTACGTTTCAATTATGCGCGAGCTCTGGGAAACCGGGAGGTCGGATCTCAAGGGCACGTTCTTCACCATGGATGACTGCCGCCTCAGCCCCCGGCCGCCGGGCAGGATTCCAATCATCTGCGCGGGCCAGAGCGATGCCGGCACGCGCTTTGCAGCCCGGTACGCCGACTACAATTTCTGTGTCAGCTTCGGCGAAAACCAGCCCACCGCCGTGGCGCCGAGCGTGGCGCGTCTGGTAGCGGCAGCCAGTGAGGCCGAGCGCTCCTGTGGCGCCCTGGTCCTCATCATGGTCATCGCCGATGAGACGGACGAGTCCGCGCAAGCGAAATGGGAGCACTACAAGGCCGGCACGGACCACGAGGCGCTCGCCTACCGCGATGCGCAAGCCGCCGATGATCCGAGTCAGGAAACGTATACCTCACCCAGCCGGCTCAAGGTGTTGGGCGCCGACAAGCGGCCAACGAGCCACGGCGTGCTGATCGGCTCATACGCTTCGGTGGCGCGCATGCTCGATGAACTGGCGGAAGTCCCCGGCGTCCAGGGTGCGATGCTGACCTTTGACGATTTCGTCGTCGGCATGGAGCAGTTCGGAACGCGCATCCAGCCGCTGATGCGATGCCGCGCCAAGACGCTGAAAGCATCCTGACCCCCGGCATCTACCAGAGGGTCGGGCCCTGCAGGCCCGACCCTGGATTGCCCCCGACAAGATCAATCGGCCGTCACGCCCGGGATCGTGAACGGCTTGCCGTTAACCTCGATGGTCGAGTTGAGCGGCACGGCCTGCGTGATCAGGCTTTCAGCGAAGCAGCCGGCCTTGGCGTTCTTGATCAGATGCGCAAGCTTGTCGGGCGGTGCGTCACTTTCGACGATCAGATGCGTATCGACGCCCTGCCAGGTGTTGAACACGGTGCCCTTGAGCACGGAGCCGCCGAGTGTCTTGCGGAAGCGGACGGTGCATTTGGCGTCCTTGATTTCCAGCTTCATCATGTGCGCGTACCGCGCAACCTGAGTGAGAAGTCAGAAACCGGTCGCCATGGCGAGGTAGGTCATCGGCGTCGGCGCGGTGTCCGTGCCGCCGATGACGGCAGGCTCATCGCTGATCACCTCGTACTTGCCGTAAAGACCGCGCTTCAGATGCATGTTGCCGGCGATCATCTCGCAGGCGACGGTCTGGTCGGTGGTGACGCCGCCCCTGGGCAACTCCGGCTTGTCGATGATGCGCTCGCCGGGCCTAGTCGGCATCGTAAAGAGGTCGATGGGCTTGTCGTCGTTGGTCGGCGGGTCGTCTGCCATGGCGTATCTCCGCTGCTGCCTAGGTGTCGGAAGCCCAATCGTAGTGCGCCACGGTCGTGGTGTCCTACTTTACGCGTAGGCGTGGGCGGCCAGACCGGAACGGCGGGCCCTGACCCGACGAACTCCCGACGACGATGTCCGCTTGCCGGGCTGCTGCGGTGAAGTCCAAAGCCTCACGATACCACCGCTGCCGCGGCGCGGACGATGTCGGCAAAACCCTGCACGTCGAACGGAGACCTGCCCCGCCCACCGCAACTGCTCAGGACCGCTCAGGGTCAGAATCGACGGGCGGTAACCATTGGATGGAAGAAGCAGGCCGAAACCGGCCATCAGATCAGCAAGTTAGGCCGAGCGAAGCGCATGCTCGACTGTCTCTCAAAACAAGGAGACAGAACATGGAAGACCATGCCAGTAAGCCCACCGCCACTGAACCCGCAGCCAAACCCGCTCGCGTGCCTTGGAACAAGGGCAAGCTCGTCGGTGCTAAGCCACCGCTGCGCCCGAGCCACGTGTGGTCGATCAGGACCAAGCTGCAGATCGAGGGCAAGAAGAGGGATCTGGCCCTCTTCAACCTGGCGATCGACAGCAAGTTGCGCGGTTGCGACGTCGTCGCGGTACGCGTGGAGGACGTCGCCCCGAGCGGCTATTCGATGGATCGCGCCACGATCCGACAGAAGAAAACCGGTCGGCCGGTTCGGTTTGAGCTGACCGATCAGACCCGCCAGGCGATCGACGAGTATCTGCGCCTGACAGGACGCGCACCGGGTCAGTTCCTGTTTGCCGGGCGTGGTAACCGCAATGGACTGACCACCCGGCAGTACGCGCGGCTCGTGCAGGAATGGGTGGCCAGCATCGGTCTCGACCCTGCGAAGTTCGGCACGCACTCGCTGCGTCGGACGAAGGCAGTGTTGATCTACCGGCGAACAGGAAATCTTCGGGCTGTCCAACTTTTGCTCGGCCATTCGAAGATTGAATCGACCGTCCGATATGAAGGAGGTCGATGCGCTGATCGCGGGCGCCTATCCCGCCGGCACAAACACCCGTCGCGTCTCGCGGGCATTGGCGAGCCTGTTTGGCGGCGTGGTGAGCAAGTCGACGGTCTCCCGCGTCTGGCGCAGGATCAAGGCCGACTGGGAGGCCTGGGGAGCGCGAGATCTTGGCAACGAGGATGTGGTCCGCCTCATCCTCGACGGCACCGTGGTGAAGGTCCGGCTCGACCGGAGGTCGACGTCGATCACGCTGCTCGTTGTGCTCGGCGTGCGCCGGGACGGGCAGAAGGTGCTGCTCGCCGTGAAGAGCATGGGCGGCGAGAGCGAGGCCGCTTGGCGTTCCGTGCTCGACGATCTGACGAGCCGCGGCCTCAAGAAGCCGGAACTGGCCATCGTCGACGGCGCGCCGGGCCTGGAGAATGCGCTCGTCTGCCTGTGGTCGGACCTGCCGATCCAGTGCTGCACGGTCCACAAGCTCAGGAACCTCGTTGCCCACGCGCCAACTTGGCATCGAGGTCGATGACGCGATCGAACTGGCGGAGAAGATCGAAATCTGAGCTTCGACGCGATCCCCCCGATTGCAGACGTGGTCGGCGTCGCATTCTGCGGCGCCGATCGCCAAGGCTCCGAGGTCGGCTATTGGGATCAAGCAATTGCCTAAGGCGTCCCGTGATCTCGGCCGTCCACAGGTGTCGGTCGGCAGCGGGTTCGCGGCGAGGTCCGGATGCGTCAAGCTCCGCCCGAGTCGGGACACTGCGGCCTTCCCGGCAGCCTCTCATGCTGGCCGCTCCCAGGCAAAGGTGTGACATGGGCACGACCGCCGAGAAGATCGCTCGCAACGTAGCTGCTGCCACGAAGGCGCCGGTCATCGCACTGGCCGGACACAGGCAGATGAAGCAGCTGCTGCGCGACGCCAAGCTGGACGCCGGCGGCTTCGAGCAAACGATCGCGGAGGGAGTGGATCCCTGCTTTGCTGTTTACACGCATGCCCAGTCGCTGATCTCGATCCTGGCCGAGCAGTTGTCGGCGACCAAGGAGGCCAGGCAGTTCGCGCGGCTCGCCGCCGAGGCCGAGGACATCTACATGCCGAGCTATCCGCCGATGAGCCCGGTCACCAACAGCCACTTCGCCATGTGGTCGCTGTTCGACCTGCAGTTCGGGCAGAGCCACGAGACCATCGGCACTTGCTTTCTGCGTATCGCCGAGCTGACCGACCTGCCGGCCAATCTTCGGACGACCGCGTCGGCGCTGCAGAGTTCGCGGCTGGGCCTTTTTGTGCACTGCGGCCACGAGGGCCGCTTCGCCCGACTGCGCGAGATCGGTCAGGAACGCATCGTCCGATGCCACGTTCCCGCTGGCTATGCGGGTGTAACAGGTGAGATCTGGCTTGCCCGCCTGCTGTCGCCCGCCAGCGCGTTGTTCGACTACCATGTCGTCAGCACGACGCCCTACGTCATCCGTGATGGATCGGAGCCCGCCTGGCTCGCATATCTCGACCGGGAGCGGCGCCGTCTCGGCAACAAGCCGCTGCCCCACAAGATCGACCCGACCATTTACATCATGAAGCACGGCCCGAGCGCCAACCATTGGAACGAGTACATCTTTTGCGCCTACGCCGGCCACTGCAACGAAGCGGTCTTCCTGACCGGCATTCCCGACATCAAGGAGAGCCTGCCGCACGCGTGAGACCACGTCGGAGGGCCGGGCGACACGTCTGCCTCACTGAGCCGGTTCGAGTGACGAAGGGACACACCGATGGCATTGATCACTTGAACCCCAGGCACTTTCCAGATCATGACGCCGAACGGGCCGGAGCAGGCGGAATGCCTGGTCGGCGGCCCATTCGGCCTGCGCCAGGAGCCGCGGCGATGGCGCCCGGTATGGACCGCCACACACCTGATGACCGGCATGCGAATCTCGCTCAGCAACGACGCAGGATTCTGTGATCTGGCGCTGGCACAGGAGTTCGCCGAGCGCAGGCTGCTGCTCGCTGACTGGAGCACCGGCTCGGCGCTGCGGGCCAACGACGCGGTGGCCGAACAGGTCATCGCCATTTGGAACGAGCTGATTGCGCGCGAAGTGGCGGCCGTCATCATGGCGATGATGGCAAACTACGCTTCTCCCGCACCCGACAACCTCACTGACCGTCGTCGCAAGCATGCGCGATAGCAAGGCGGACAGCGGAACGGCTCCGGCAGCGCTGGTTCGGCTCGGACGAGGATCGACCGTAGGTGCAATCGACTACCGCCCTTTGAAAGTCCCCGAGCAACGAGTTGAAAGATGGTCAAGCCAGGGTTCCTCGACAATGACCGTGTTATCAAGTGGCTCCAGGGCATTGAGCCTATTTGGACCGCTCTCGACTTCCGGTCCTACTGTCGCCTGCGTCATCGGCCCGGCGAGGACGATCTTGCCTTGCGGCTTTCGCACGATCTGACGGCGCTCGAGGTGGCCCGATCTCCTTTCATTGCGGCAATGCTGCGACTGCTCAGAGAGGCCAGCGAAGGACGTGCGAAGCTGACTGCGTCCGGCTACTTGTCTCGCGCTCTGGTCACCCCGCTCGCCGAGATCGTCGACGGACCTGCCTTCGATTTGGCTCTCATCAGGTCGGTCACGAAAGTGCTCGACGAGATCGACGTCTGGCCGGCTGAGCTCATCCGCTGCGTCGCCATCGAAACACGGCTTGTCCGCAAAGATGGCAAGCAGCTGGTGCTGACCGTCAAGGGCCGCAAAGTGCTTGCCGCCGATGGAGCCGGCGACACGATGGCTCGTCTGTTCGAGATGGTGTTCTGGCGCATCAACCTTGGCCACTGGGACGGCTACCCCGTGCCGCCATGGCCCCAATCCGACATCGGGATCATCATGTGGTCGCTGTCGCACGCCGCCGTCACTTGGCAGACATCATCCCGTCTGGCACGCCTTTCGACCGTTCCCGTTATCGGAGTGCTGGAGGCCGCGACTGACTTTGCCGGAGCCGCCATCGAGCTGCGTATCCTGCGTATGCTCGCCCTTTTCGGGCTGCTCGATGCGGAGCCAGAGCCCATGCCGGTCAACCGCCTTCTGCCTGCACGTCGCTATCGAAAGACAGACCTTTTCGACCGGTTTGTCTCCTTCGATGTCACACTGGAGCCGATCGACGGGACCCGCCACTGAGATGCCCGCCGCCGCCAGACGCAGTCCCTCAGTTTCCGGACGTGCTCGGTGGCACTCTCCTCGGCGCCGATCGCGCCGCGCTCGAGGTCCGCTTGTGGG